>NZ_CP094656.1:1385299-2770598 GCF_030643805.1 Alkalihalobacillus sp. AL-G
ACTAAAGGGAGCTTATCCGAAATAATCTGTATCCCTTGTAAAGGACAATTTTAAAAAAGGCTAGGCTGCGTTAAGAAGATGATCTCTGTATTGAACAGGGGTCATCTTTTTCATATTCCATTGGTATCTATAGGAGTTGTAGTATTTAATGGCAGTTTTTACTTCCCGTTTAAGATCTTTCAGTGTTTTACAGGATTTTATTTCAGCTAAATCTTTGAAATGACCAAAAAAGGATTCCTGTGGGGCGTTGTCCCAACAATTCCCCCTTCTGGACATGGACTGGCCCAGTCGATGTTTCTTCACCAACTTTTGATATACAGGGCTGGTATAATGACTCCCTTGATCAGAATGGATGTAGGCTCCTTTAGCCAGTTTAACCTTCCTATTCTTCTTTAACTTCTTAAGCGTGTCCATAGCGATGTCGAGCGTAATTCGATCCGAAACATTATGGGCCAATACTTCATTGGTAGAGGCATCTATAATGGTTGATAAATAAGCCCTTTCCCCTTTCCCCTTTCCCGAAGTAGAGATATGTGATGTCTGTAAGCAGCACCTTATAAGGTACTTCCTGTTTGAACTCTCTGTTAAGCTGGTTCGAAACGACTTTGTGCTCCTGGGTGGCTTTCATAATACGCTTGTAAGGATTCGCTCTCCGGATAGGACATACAATGCCATACTTGTTCATGACTCTCCCGATTCTTTTAAGGTTATAGACAATATTAAATTGACCTGCCAGTATCATTTTAATTTGGCGGGCTCCTTTTTTACGGTTCTTAAAGTGAAAGGCTTTGAGAATAACATCCCGGACAACTTCATCCTTTTTCTCTTTTTCCCTTCTTCGCTTTACTTGTTTCGCTGAAAAATAGTTATAGTAGCCTTGACGAGATACGCCTGCCGATTTACAAAGGTAAGTGATCATGTTTTTTAACTTATATTTCTCAATGACGTATCGAATGAGGACGAACTTCTGATCAGCTGATAAGATCAGTTCTTTTTCTTTAGCCCCCTTTCGGCGAACTTTATCTTTTTTAGCAATTCGTTCTCTGCTTTCAATAAATTATTTTCCGCCTCTAACCTTGCATATTTTTCTTCATTGGAAAGTTCTCTTTTCCTTGGTCTTCCTGATTGTCCTCTTCTTGCATCCTGAAGTCCCAGTGCTCCATTTTTACGATAGGCTTTCCCCCACCTTTCAGCAGAACATTTAATACGTCTAGTTCCAATAATCTCTGTATCAAACCCGTACTCTTCAAAAATCTCTCTAGAGAATTTCCCACGTTCCTTTTGAACAATAAACAGCTGCTTGAATTCATCAGTATAGGTGATGGCTTTTGAAGTAACGGACTTAACATAAGGATTTTTTGATAATAGTTCGATCTCTTTTTTTGTGAAGCATTTTTTACTCATGTGTGTTCTCCCATCCCATTTTTCACTCTAATTGTACACAAAAAGACCCTGCAGAGTAGACCTTTTTTAATGTGTCTACTCTACAGGGTACAGTTTAATATTCCAGCACTCCTTTTTTTAATTTTGTTTTAAGCAGTAGTAACAATTTGGAAAGTTACACCAAATTTATCCGTAACATTACCATAAGCAGGACTAAATGGGGTTTCTCCAAGTGGATGATTTACTTGTCTTCCTGCAAGGCTTCAAACATTTGCTTTGACTTTTCCAAGTCCTTACTTGTAATGCATATTGTTAGTTGGTCTCCGGCATGAGTTGTTGTACCTATACAGTCTGAAAATAAAAGTTCTGTTTCACCAACTCATATTGTAATATTTTAAATTCCTTCCAGGAAAAAACCACCATACAAATTTGGTATTATCAAGTGGAATAATCAACATTAAACTTTAACAGAACCTTATTTAAAATGGTGAGCCCGATTTTTCGATTTTATGCTTCTGCATCTCTCCTCCGAGAATTGGAGTAATCTCTTTCGGTGGATTTGCCACAGCACGCCACGAATCTAGATCTTCTTCGGATTGCCAAAATTCAAAATTATTCACACGACCTGGATCCACTGGGTCTGCTGTGATTGCTAGGTCCATACAACCAGGTGCACTCCTTGCTCGTTTTACGAGATCCTCATGAGCCTTCACAACCTCATCACGTTTATTCGGGTCCACCTTAAACCACCCCGCTATAATCACCTTATTGTTTTCCACCATCATTCTCCTTTCAAATAGATTGTTCAATTTTTTAATTTTCACTTTCATTATAATAGTAATATAACACAATTCACTTTGATTATCAAACTAAAAATTGATATAATCAGATTATGAAACGAGAAGAGAACAAATCCCAATGTCCGATAAACTTTACGGTTGAAATATTCGGCGATACTTGGTCGCTACTTATCATCCGCGATATAGCCGCTCTCGGCAAGAAGACTTTTGGAGAATTTTTGGAGTCAGAGGAACGTATCGGTCCGAGCGTTCTGGCGGAACGACTTACTCACCTGGAGAGAAAGGGGATTATAAGAAAAAGGCCAAGCGAAAGCGACAAACGGAAGTTTATTTACTCACTAACCGACAATGGATTGAACGCACTTCCGATCCTGTATGAAATCGCATTTTACGGCTCGCAGCACAGTCCTGATCCAGACGCGCCCGATGTATGGTTCAAATCGCTCGAATATGACAAACAGGAGGTTATCCGGTTATGGCGTGATGCGATTCAAGCAGGAAGTTCTTTTTTCCTTGGACCGGATAGTGTAGTAAAAAGATTAGGACTAGAATAGTTATGAGTGGAATATATAATCAAACCATACACAAATTAAACGATGAAATAAAGTCTTCTCATTAGCATAAAAAGTCTAATGAGAAGGCTTTTTGCTTTTTTATGTGGTCAAAATATGGTCAATTCGTTGTCCTGTATATCTCCATTAGTTACTCTAAAGAAATATAAATTCTGATTTTTATATTGTCACTTGAACAGGTCCAAGAACTGTTGATAGCTAATTAAATCAGTAGTTTTGTACTACGAAAGTTGAGTAATTTAATATATAAATTTTTATTCAATTGTAGATCTGTCTAAAAACAATCTTCAACAATCGGGCGCGTTAATGGAGAAAAAAAGAGCTCAAATTCTCTATTTTAATACAGAAGAATTAGGCCATTTATATTGGAAATTCCATGACATTTTAAATCCGCATTTACTTTGACGCTACCATAAGGGGAAAAATAATATTTTTTTGGATGTGGACATCATCATTTCCGTTATTGGCAATACGTTCCACTATTCTAATATCTATTTCTAATGTTTTGAGTTAAATAGCGGAATCAGTGACCTCCAAACCCAAGAAAAAGCAAGAATGTACGGAAATCTAGCGGATCTATGTCCGCTAGATTTCCATTTAAGGAGTCATTTCTCTTGTCTATACTTTACTTAAATTTACTTCCTTGTAATTCACTATTACACAGGGGATATTTCATCTTTCTCTTTCTTGAGAAAACATTCCTGTTTTTCTTATCACATTGAATGACAGTGCAAACAATATTAAAGCTATGACTGGATGAATGGCTCCTAAACCTGGAATATGAATGCTAATATATTGAAGTGGAACGATAAGAACGAATAATCCTACACTTTGCCACCGAATAGGTTTAGGAAGATTTCCGGTAAAGGATAAAATCAACATTACGATTGGTATTAACTGAAACCAAACTACAAACGTAGTATGATGCGTCCAATGAGAGGGATTGTCAAAAATGGCCATGCCAGCTAAGAATGTTTGAATAACAACACAGACGGTAAATGCACATGCTGAGACCAGGAAAGCTATTCTCGAAACTTGTACACGGTTGTTGGAATGATTTTCGGTATCCAATATATATTTACCTACCTTTTCATTATTTGTGGTGTAAGAGATAGTCCCCGCATTCTTTCCCTATTTTTTAGAAGAACTAAGTCGTGGCTACGGTCTACCTCATTTTGGAGAGTAAAAGATTTAATTAATCTTTTTAGGACGTTTAAAAAAAGCGATCAGACGGCCATCATGAGGAACAACAGATGTAAGTTCCCATCCTTGCCTTCCCCATCGAGAAAGGGCATGATCCAGATTACTTACCTCTGTTGCATCTTGGTTCGAATGTAAATAATCGCTTAAGCCATTTTCCGCACTATATTCCCATCTTTGTATGGATTCGTCATTTATATCTCGGTGCACCACACCGCGAAACCTTTTATTTAGTCGTATAGAAGCATTAGAAATCATCTCTATAATTGCATCTTTATCTGTTTCTTCTATGGCAAAAAAATTTGGAGCCAAAGGAACATCAAACTTTGTATGAGAATGAAAGACCCTTACAACAAGTGTTCCGATAGGGGTTTGATCCTTATTCTTTACTACACACCACATACACCTTTCACGTTCCTCAGGCGGTCCCCAGTGTTCGATTGAATTAGGAAGAACAAAGCCAGGGTTTAAGATAAAACCAGCATTCGTCATTTCATCAAAGATTGGAGTCATTAACTTTTTGAGATAAATACCATACGTAGCCTCACCTATGTCGTCGAACTTAGCTAATAGTTCATTATAGTTTATTTGTATAACAGATTTCCAATGTTGCTGTAAATATTGATTGATAGACTTTGCCATACTCTGAACTGTCATTTCTTCGGTTTGGCTAAAAAGTTTATTTTCTTCATTCATTCTCTCAAAACTCCTTTATTCTTAAATTCTTACTATACAAAGTGCTCCCGCTTATTATTCTTCGATGCCCATTCCCCCAACACACTGTATACTTAAACAACATGTTGTTATGTTATCATTGTATTTGTCATTATTTGCTATTACAACCGATGATTACGGTGGAAATGTTGCTTAGACAACAAATAAACCCTTTTTATATTGAAAAATCGGAGAAAATAAACAAAAGGAGGCACATTGTTGTTATGAAAAAAACAATCGATCCCCGCATAAAAAAAACACGACGCTATTTAAAAGAAGCATTGCTTTCTCTTATTAAACAAAAAGGATTTGATGCCATCACGGTACGTGATTTAACCCAAGAGGCAGACATTAATCGTGCTACGTTTTACCAGCATTACCAGGATAAATTTGATCTGCTCGATCAGACCATCGACGATATGCTATTATCCATGGCAACATATGTAGCACCAAAAAGTATGGGGGAATTTACGGAGAATAAAGATTCCAGTCCGGTTTTTGAGAGGCTGTTTCAATTTATCTATGAGAACGCCTTCTTTTTTCAAGTGATGATGGGAGAAAAAGGTGTTCCTTCTTTTCAACATCGTATGCTGAAGATCATCCAACAATTTATGAATGAAAGAATAGATCAGCTCCATCCACATCCTGAAAAAATGAATGTTCCTAAAGAGGTCCTCATTCATTATATTTCCTTTGCAAATCTCGGGTTGATCACCTATTGGTTAGAAAATGATATGAAATATTCGGCAAAATATATGGCAAAACATTTATCTGAATTATCGGTGAGGGGTCTTTTATACGTAGCGAAATTTGAGTGAAAAGGAGGTCCCTTACAATAAAATGGTCCATTAATATCACATTCATTTGTTGTTTTGCCTATTAGCGAAGACTTTAGTTTGTGCTGCAGTGGAATCGTTATGGTTTGAGGATAGTATTAGGTATGGACTCAGTGTTTGCTAAACTCATGAGAGAACAGAATTTATTTATATAATGGATCCATATCCACAAAACAGGGATTCATTATAAAGGTTATCTTTTTCATAAGTAGCCTTATCTGTAAGATTAGCGCCGGCATCCATCCTATAACGATCTTCAACGGACGCTATTGTGGAGTAACAAATAAATTTAAACGACTTTATTATTTTAAGTGAAGTGAAGTATTTTACATCAAAAATTAAATAGTTTGAGGTTTTAAAATTAAACAACTTTATTTTCAATTTACAGGTAGGACAATGATTTCTATGTTGTAAAATGATAAAATACAAACAACATTGAACTATACGGAAAAGGTGTTTTTAAAATGGAGAAAATAATCGTAGTTGGAGCAGGGATCCTTGGGGCGTCCACCGCTTATCATCTTGTAAAAGGAGGGGCGGACGTTACATTAGTTGATCGTAATGACGTTGGACAAGCGACTGAAGCGGCAGCAGGAATTGTCTGCCCTTGGCTTTCGCAGCGGCGGAACAAGGCCTGGTATCGACTCGTAAAAGGTGGAGCAAGATACTATCCGGAATTGATGGGGAAGTTAGAGGCCGATGGTGAAACGGAAACGGGCTATAGCCGGGTCGGTGCAATCAGTTTACATACCGATGAGAAAAAATTAGATAAGATGGTAGAGCGAGCATTGAAACGCCACAAAGATGCACCAGAGATCGGGGAAATTACACGCTTATCACCTGCTGAAACAAAGGCATTGTTCCCGCCGCTATCCGAGGAATATGGTTCCGTTCATGTAAGTGGAGCGGCTCGTGTGAATGGTGGGGCATTGCGTAAGTCTCTTATTACTGCTGCTAAAAAGAACGGTGCAACAATTTTAAAGGGGAATGCCAAGCTTGTCCATGAAGGTACGCGAGTGACAGGTGTGGTAATGAACGGGGAGACCTTATCTGCAGATCAAGTTGTCATAACGACAGGTGCATGGGGAAGTGAGCTCCTGCAGCCATTAGGTGTAACGTTCTTAGTATCCTATCAGAAAGCGCAAATCGTTCATCTCGATATTCCGAACTCATCTACGAATGAATGGCCGGTTGTGATGCCACCAAATGATCAGTATTTACTCACGTTTGAAGGTGGACGAGTAGTCGTTGGCGCAACCCATGAAAATGAGGTAGGGCTTGATTGCCGTGTTACTGCGGGTGGTGTGTATGAAATTTTAGACAAAGCTTTGAAGGTAGCACCGGGCCTAATGAATAGCACGATGCTCGAAGCAAAGGTTGGCTTTCGGCCGTTTACTCCTGGCTTTCTCCCGGTAATTGGTGCTGTACCAGAGTTTGAAGGGTTGTTGGTTGCAAACGGTTTAGGTGCGTCAGGATTAACAAGCGGGCCTTATTTAGGTGCTGAACTTGCAAAGCTGGCACTTGGAAAAGAACTGGAGCTAAATCTTGAGGATTATGATGTGGTCGGAGCAATTGGAAAAGTAGATTAAAAGAACAAAAAATTTTAATGAACTAAATATTATTAGATTTTTGGGCAAAATAATCCTTGATTAATCAGGCTTGAAAATATGTGTGATCGAGGATGGGATGTCCTATGACTAGTTTATTAATGAAAATCATTGCTTGTCCCGTTGCTGTCATCATTGCGATGTTCTTGTTTCCAGGTGTAGACTATGAATCCATGTGGCAGCCGATAATCGTTGGATTGATTCTTGCAGTAGCAGGGGTTTTCATGGAGTATCTGATATTGAGACAAGGGACATTTTGGTTCAGTATCATTGCTGACTTTGTAGCGTCAGTTGTCATTGTGTATTTTGTTTCTAATTTGCTTTGGGTTCCTTCGGTAACACTCCTTGGGGCGGTATTAACAGGTGTTTTGTTGGCTGGAATGGAATATTTCACCCATCGATTTTTACTTTCGAGCGGAAAAGCGCAAAAGACACCAGCCTAAGTTCACATTAAATCAGTGTATTCCCCAATCGGATTGTTTTCCGATTGGGAACATATACCCCCTTTTTCATGAGTAAGGAATTCCTTCCTTAGATACCGTATACCCCGATTGTACAATTGTGTTTACAATTTGTTCCTCTTTAAGGTTTTGATCATTGTATTCAATTTTAACTAACCCGCTTTTGTAATCTGCAAGCGCTCTTTCAACTCCACCAAGCTTAGATAGTGCATTTTCCACGGTTTCAACGCATTCTTCACATTTCATCCCATTGACATGCAATGATAAATCACTCATATGAATTAGCCTCCTTGTTTCTTGTATTATCCATCTGATTCGATATAATAAACTAAAATGAGAAAAATTAAGTTCTTCCTTACTAGTTGGAAACTTTTTCCGAATAATGGATACATAATTGGGGAAATTATTGTAAAAAGGAGGTTGAAGATGAAACATCTAAGAGCTTTGTTAATAAAATTCATCATGGTTACTGCAGTTCTGTACATCGTTTTAGGACTGGTATATGGGGTAACATTCGGAGATATTTTGGGTATCAGCCTTTTTGTTACGGTCGCAGCTTACTTGATTGGTGATTTATTCATTTTACCGAGATATGGAAATGCAGTTGCCACTTTAGCTGACTTTGGCCTGGCTTATCTCGGGATTTGGTTGGTTGGGGGTGCGTTTATTGAAGTTGATTTTCCATTAGGATTAGCTTCATTTTATGCGACAATCGGGATTGTAGTAGGTGAATGGTTTTTCCATAAATATATGCTGTCACAAATATTACCTGATGAAGACCCTGATCGAAACCGGGAACTCGTACCGAGAGAACGCTTTGTTACAGAATTTGCAGAAGAACCAGATGGTCCCGACACGAGTATTGATAAAATCGAACAACGTGATAAGGATTAGATTAAAGGAAAAGTGTCTATAGCTAGGCACTTTTTTGTTTCCTTAGTCGTTGGCTTTGTCCCAGACTCTTTTTTTCATGATCATGCAAATAACACCAATAAGGATAATGAACACTAAGGTAACTAAAAAGCCTGGGCGTACATCCTTTTCCATAATAGTTCCGCTTATAGCTGTAAGAATTAAAAGGATGCCTATAACTGAAGCGAGTTTATCCCATAGCTTGATTTGAAGGATTTTATAGGCGGAAATTATGATGAAGAACCAGTTATACAAAATTAAGATGCCTGCGGCAGTCGTAATATACTCATAAATTTTTTCTGGAAGTAAAAGTGCTGTAATGACCGACCCCAATAATCCAGCAGCACCCAGACCTAACGAAGGAAGAGGCAAGTCTTTAAACCATTTGATTTTTTTAGAAAAAGCAGAAGGAGCATCTCCATCCTTTGCCATTGTGACTAGAAGGGTGGTGACTCCGTATAATGCTGCCGTCATTGTTGAAAACCCAGCGATAATTATAGCCCCGTTAAAAACGTGCGGAAAAAAGGGTAACTGATAGGAAGACAGTGCAGTTACAAAAGGGCTTTCTTTCTCAGTGAACGCTTCCAGGGGAACCATTGTTACTGCGAGTCCGAGGGAAATGACATAGATCACCATCAGTAAAGTCAACATGACTTTTCCGGCTTTTGGGGCATCTTCTTTATTTTTGAGCTGTATCGCCAAAAGTCCAATCACTTCAATTCCTCCATAAGCATAGAAAGCATAGATGAGAGAGGACCAAAATCCGATCGGACCCTCAGGAAAGAATTCATTAGTGGAATTAGGGATACCCGGTTGTTCAGTACCCCCGTCCACCCATCCAAAAAGTGCAACAGTGGCAAGGATAATAAACATGAAAATTGCAGCGGTTTTGATGACGGCAAGGATATCTTCGACCTTATCAAATCCCTTCGTCCCTAACAGAACGACGAAGATCGAAAGCACGGCAAATCCCGCTGCAAAAATCCACAGAGGGACATTTTGGAACCAAAACTTTGAAAGGATTGAAAGAGCGGTCAATTGACTACCCATGATCAGGATATTTGAAAACCAATAGTTCCAACCGCTACTAAAACCAGCCCACCTGCCAAAAGCTTTATGTGCATAGTAACAAAACGATCCTTCTTGAGGATCATCAGCTGTCATTTTTGCAAGTAAATTAAATACGATATACGTTCCGACCGCTGCCAAAATGAATGAGAAGACAATGGAAGGTCCAGTGATCTTTATACCAATGCTTGTACCTAGGAAATAGCCCGTCCCAATCGTGCAGCCAATCCCCATCAAGGATAAGTGCCACCACTTTAAGCTACCCTTATTTCCTTCCTTAACTTTGCTCATCGTAATCCTCCCAATAACAGCTTAGAGACGACTTAATTGGTACCAATAAATATATGTTGTGCGAAATGAAAAGGGTTTATTATAGGAGATAATAAAAGCGGAGGATTATGTAAGGGTCGACTTAATCCAAAAATTTACAGGTGAAATAACCTGTTGAGGTGGCAAAATAATACTATAAAAAGGGTTTTGAGGAAGGAGAAATAAATATATGGATTCAAACCAACCGAGTTTTGATGGTGTTATGGACCAATTGAACAATGCAAAGTTAGCAGTAGAAAGGGCTCAGGAAGACCAGACAGGGTTTACAGAGGCACAACAGCACGTAAAACTAGCGGAGGAAACATTAAATCGAGCGGAACATGATCCATTGTTGAATACAGAAGCTAATAAAAAACAAGTGCAAAAGGCAAAGGATCTATTGAGATTGATTGAGGAAACCAATCAAGCAACCAAGCGGTAAATGCTTTAATTCCCCATATTTTATAGGGTTCGGATTAATAGTATAAGGTAATACATCTTAAAGCTGATGAATACATTTGTACAAGCTACTAAGTTTTTAAGGAGTGAAAGCTTTGAGTGTATTCTTTAGTTATATTTTCCTGGGATTATCTCTTGCTGCGCCCCTTGGTCCGATCAATGCTGCTCAAATTGATCAAGGGATTAAAAATGGCTTTTTTCATTCATGGGTAATCGGTCTAGGTTCCATTGTTGCAGAATTATTTTTTATCATGGCCGTCTTTTTTGGGGTCGTTCATTTTTTAGAGATTCCATTCATGAAATCCTTTTTATGGCTGTTCGGAACTTTCGTATTGATATATACAGGCGTTGAGAGTATTGTTAGTTCGCAAAAGATAGAAGTTAATGACAGCAGAGAGACAAGCTCGTTAAAAAGAACATTCACAACAGGATTTTTAATATCGATAACGAATCCCCTATCTATTTTGTTTTGGCTTGGTATCTATGGTTCGGTATTAGCGAATACGATTACTCGATATGATCAAATTCATTTAGTGTTGTATGGCGGAGCAATTTTAATCGGATTGATGCTATGGGATATTACGATGGCTTGTGTTTCAAGTGGTTTTAGAAAAATCCTTACGGTGCGAATGTTAAAAGGCATTTCGGTTTTATCGGGGTTATGCATGTTTGGATTCGCTTTTTATTTTGCTTTTCAGGCACTTAAATTACTATTTCATTTATAATATTACTTATGACGGTATCCTGGAAATTAAATTCCATATTTTACATTAGCTAGCAGGCTGGATTTATAGTATACTATCCTTTTATACAAATAAGAAGGAGGTTGCTAACATGGCCAAAAAGTCTTTAGTTGTAAAAGGACATAAGCCTCAGAAGTATCAGGTACGTGAATATACCCGATGCGAGCAATGTGGCAGACCACACAGTGTGTTGAGAAAATTCAAGCTATGTCGAATCTGCCTTCGTGAATTTGCTTATAGAGGACAAATACCCGGACTTAAGAAAGCTAGTTGGTAAACAGCATAATATAGATATACCCCCTTTCTCAAAAATGAGGAGGGGGTTGTTTTATTTGTGAAAATTCAATCTAATTTGGCACCCTATTTACGAAAGGGTTTTATCCATAGCTTCAAGCATGATTGTCCAGGCGTTTTCTGACTCACTTTTGTAACCTGCCCAGTCTGGATGTAATTCGTGAATTAAAGTTAGAACAGATCCGTTTTCTACAGGAGCGATATTAATGGAGACCTGATCGAAATCTGGAGATTCTGCCGGGATTCCCCAAGTGAATACAAGACGGTTCGGCTGCTTAATTTCAAGATATTCCCCAGTATGGTCAACTTCCTCGCCATTCCTTTTATCAACAAAAGAAAAATGGCCACCGACACACTGATTGATTTCGACCCGAACTATCTCACCTTTAGGAAACATCCATTCGATCACTTTTTCAGGCTCGAGCCATGCGTCGAAAACTTGTTCTGGTGAGGCATTAAAACGTCGAGTGACACGTGCATTTACATAGGTTTCTGCAGACATCCAATCATCCTTTCTTCCATTGAATCCATTCTTTTAATACAGTATATCGGAGCGTGTTGTCCAGTTCTAGATTATATATTGAACTATCTTTTTTCGTATGTAAAATTAATACTGTAAAAACGAAACAATTTTTTCAATTTTCCCGTCAAACAAAATAGGAGAGGTAAGGGGGAATGGTAAATTGGAAGACACCATACATTTTGTCAATAATGAATCACTCGAAGAAATTATTGAACAACTCATTGATGAATACGGTGATGCAATCAAGAGACTGATATATACATATATCAAGGACTGGAGTATAACTGAGGACGTAACACAAGAGGTATTCATTACATGTTACAACAAATATCATCTTTTTCGTGGAGAATCAAATATAAAAACATGGGTGTATCAAATTGCAGTCAATAAAGCAAAAGATACGTTAAGGCTTAGATCTTATAGACAGTTCAATATCGTTGAGCGCCTTAGGGATAATCTGCATAATGGTGAACCTTCCATAGAAGATCAAGTGATTGAGGAAGATGAAAAGCTTGATTTTTCGAATAAGGTACTATCACTTCCAGTAAAATACCGGGAAGCCATCATCCTTTTTTATTATGAAGACCTAACAATAAGGGAAATAAATGAACTTACGGGAATCAACCAACAAACCATTAAGAGTAGACTTAGAAGAGGAAAATCATTACTCCGAAAGGAAATTGAAGGGAAGTGAGTAATCAATCATGGATGAGAAATTAACTAAACTTCGTGAAAGTATGGATGAGACAGTATTTAAAGATACTGGAATTAGTACAGAAGAAAAATATAAAATACTCAATGCACTGGGCCATCAAAAAAAGTTGGGTTTGTTTAAAAGTAGAATCCTAAACCCTATCTTAACGGTAATGGTGAGTCTTGTGCTCATTCCCTATATCTTTTATTTTGGATATGAAAATTTGACTGAGTCAACGTACACACAAACAAATCGGAATCAAGAGGGTTATGAGAATATTTTTTCTAGTAAACATATTGATGATATAGGAGTTAGGACTGCAATCAAAATGGGTCATGGGCAAATTCTTGATCAAACATTTTATGACAAGACGCAGGACATAAGAGTGAATTTTGAAAGAGTAATGACTGATGATAAGGAGACGAAGCTTTTATTAACCTTTCAAAGTAAAAAAACAGATTTAAAGAACTATTATCTGGATATTTTTGAAGGTAAAACGTCGATCAACCTCATAGCCGGTAATCATAAAGTCGAGTTAGATAATGTTGGTTGGGGGAGCAGGTATTATAATCGTAAGGAAAACTTAGTAGCAGAAGCCCTATCATTCGAATCCATCAAAGAATATACAGGACAGGACATTCGTTTAGAAATACAAGATTTGACGATTTATGATGGTAATGGGTCAGGGAGAGTACAGACCGATTGGCCACTAGAGTTCAAGGTCGATCAATCGGCTATTTTAGAAAGAGAAACAATAGAGATTAATAAAGAGTTTACTTTTAAAAATATAACCTACACGATTAGGCAGGTCGAGTTTTCTGCACTTGAAACAAGAGTTGTGGTCACTGGCCCTGACACCAGACTCCTAACTGATGAAAATGGAGTACAATACCAAGTAAAGAGCAAACTGGAACTTCAATACCTTAATGCAAGGAAAATTGATGAAGAATTTGGTTATATTGTTGATGGAAAAAAATCTGGTGTATTCTTGAGGTCATCTGGAGCAAGAGTCGATCCGATTTTCAGTAAAGGTGAAATGCAGGGGGCAGATGATGAATATATCATGGTATTTGCTCCTGTAAAGGATCGTGAGGATTGCATTCTCTTAATAGGTGATGATATTAAAATACCTTTAACTAAGTAGTAATTGGGTTTATTGATTTTACCAACTGGCGCATTCCTCTTTAAAGTGTAATAAGCTTATTCTCAAACGGGCACTTCTCTTTCAAGATAAGTGCTCCTTTTTCACGCAATTCAAAACAATAAGGTTGTGGCCTTTCTTATCGTTGATGCTTTCCAGACTTACTCTCAGGACTTTGACCCTGCTGAATTTGTTGATGTGAAGCTGATAAATATTGATGAAATTGAATCAATGATTGAACATCGTAAAATTACACAGCGGTTTACTGTAAGTGCATATTACATGGCAATAGGAAAAGGACTTTTAGAGGTCAAGAGGGGGTAATTTATGAAAACGATCGGTCTTATAGGAGGAATGAGTTGGGAATCGTCTCTTGAATACTATCGAGTCATTAATGAAGAGGTGAAAAAACGTCTAGGAGGATTACATTCGGCGAAGTGCATTTTATATAGTGTTGATTTTGACGAGATTGAGCGTTATCAGTCAGAAGGCAACTGGAACGAAGGTGGGAAAGTATTGGGGAATGTTGCACTCTCGTTAGAAAAAGGGGGTGCGGATTTTATTGTCATTTGCACGAATACGATGCATAAGGTTGTTCAGGATATCCAAGATCACATCAACATTCCGGTTCTACACATTGCAGACGCAACAGCGATTAAAATTAAGCAACAGGGTAGCACTACAGTAGGTCTGCTCGGTACCAAGTATACGATGGAGCAAGATTTTTATAAATCACGAATCGAGTCCAACGATATAGAGGTTCAAGTGCCCAATGCCAGCGAAAGAGAAACCATTAATAAAATAATCTTTGACGAATTATGCTTGGGCAAAATCAATCCGTCATCGAGAGACTATTTTAAAAGAGTGATTGAATGCTTAATCGAGAATGGGGCAGAAGGAATAATACTAGGTTGTACAGAAATTGGATTGTTGATTAAACAAGAACACTCGGACGTCCCACTATTTGATACAACTCTAATTCACGCAATAGAAGCCGTTAACTACGCATTGGAGGAGAAATTAACATGATCATGGTTCAAAAAGCCAATCTTCAGCATGTGTAGGCATCTCTAAAGTATGTTCTCATGGCTATAGGAATGCATTTGAAGACAGTCTGGTGAATATACATCGAACGAATTAATGGAGAGTTCTACAATCATAAAAGAATCAGAATAGAAGTATCATGCTTAGATGAAGGCTGGGACGGATGGTTCGTCGCTTTGGAAAATAATGAGGTTTTAGGTGCAATCGGGGATACGATAAACCTAACATGAAATAATTCTGTTTATGAAGGGCACACTGGTATAAGTATTCAAGAAATTCCAAAAGAACTCCTGGAAATACTAATTTTCCACCCAAAATATCCTTGTTAAGGAGGGGAATTATGAATGTCAGAATCGAATTTACATATAAAACGCCAAAAGGAACAGTAACAACATTCAGTTCTGGGGAAATGAGTGCGGGGGACGGTATATTAATAGCTGAGGACTTAGAAAGAACAGGGCGTACAAAAAGTTTAACGTTCGTCGACAGCCTTGAAAATACATGGAACATGAAAGAATTAAAGAAATTTTTAAAGGGAATCGAAACCGAGCCACACAACGTCACTGTTTATTTTGATGGCGGTTTTGATCTTGAATCAAAAAAATCAGGTTTAGGCTGTGCAATCTATTATGATCAAAGCGGGAAATCATTTCGACTTCGAAAAAACGCTTTTATCGAAGAACTGGATACTAATAACGAGGCAGAATACGCTGCGCTTCATCTCGGATTACAAGAATTAGAGCTTTTAGGAGTCCATCATTTGCCTGTAAAATTTATTGGTGATTCCCAGGTTGTGATCAATCAGTTAAAGGGTGAATGGCCGTGTTTTGAAGAGGAATTATCAAAATGGGCTGAACGAATTGAAAGTAAACTCAAGCAGTTAGGTATTACTCCAGATTATGAACTCGTTTCACGAAAAAGAAATAAGGAAGCGGACCAATTGGCATCCCAAGCTTTAAAAGAAATTGAAATAACAAGTGCAAGTGAAACCAGCCCGGAACAATGACATTGGAGTGGCTTTAATTCGCAACAATGCTTTAAGCAACAGCCTTGGGTATTAAAATCCTAAGATCTACCTTGTTTTTAATTTGGCTTATTGTTTCGTAAAACGGTTATAAACCCATCCAATATATCATGATTAACAGAAAATCCTTTACGTTTATAGAATTCCAAGGCGTTATCATTACCGTTCGAGACAAAGATAAAATAATCTTCAACATCATCAAATTTCTTCAACCACTTCATAGACATCTTGAAAAGTGTAGACCCAACTCCATATTGTCTGTATTCTTCTTTAATATAAAATTGAGATAAGCAACCTACATTATTTCTACTAATAGAAGAAAGGTCAAAAAAAGTGGCAAATTCATTCGAATACGTTTCTTTGGGAGAGATATTTGTATATACATAACCTACTATTTTATCATCATCTTTAACTATCACAATATAATTGTATAGTGCACTTTTTACTGAAGGAACCATCCGTGTGTCAAAACTCATACTGTCGAATAATTCCGGTGTTATGTATGCTTTTGACTTTTGAAAGGTCATAAGTTCATTGCATATATCCCTACAGCATTCAATTTTATCATCGGGTATAATTTTATATTTTAAATTCATATTTAATCTGACTCCTTATCAGTTTAATCTGAAAATCAACACTTAAATAAGTGACAGTAATCTTACATGTGTGCTAGGACTTAAAGCCTTGTTACGATGAATCTATGATTAATTTTAATACATAATTAAATTAAGACAAGTTGAATTTCTTTTTAAAGGAAATCAAAGGGTTGACCCTAGTTTTGAATCAACCCTTTTCAAATTTCAACTAGAACAACACCATATTTCCTGATTGTTTTGCGTGTTTTTCTGCTAATTTCATGAGCAAGGTTGTGAGAAAAATGAGTCCAATCAAAATCCCTGCCAATATGAAAAGTGAAGTGGAGAGTTGGCTAAGATGTTGCCCTTTAATTACTAATCCACGAAAAATATCGAGTACGAAGGTGAGCGGGAACACGACAGCGATCACTTTCCCCCAGATTGGAAAGGCTGCTACAGGTAATCGGACACCGGCGAAGAATTGCATCGGCTCCTCTAAAATCGTGAACAGGATGGATGCATCTCTTGAGAATAAAAACACGACATTGAGGAATCCACCCCATACGACCGCGGAAATGATTAGAATCAGAAATGCGATTGGAAGTGCTGACCAGATAATGCTTTGTGGACCTCCAAGCGCTACTAATAAAAGAACTGAAAAGACGGTGAACAGCCAAGCCGCTTCGAATAAATTTCCAGCAGATCTTCCATACACGAATGCAAGCCTTGAGACAGGAGTCAGGAAAATCAGTTCGAGTGTTCCTGTCTGACGTTCATAGGACGTTTGCCAAGCGGACTGCACCAGACTCCAGAAAAAGATATAACCGAGAAATCCCGTCAACAGAAATAACATGATCGAGTCTGGATCAACAAATTCGGCTATTGGCGAAGTAGCTTCCAAGTTAAATGGTTTCAATGAATAGTAGGAAGTCAGAAATAGCAGTACCGGCCAGATCAACAATGAAAAATAGATCATTTTACTGTGAAAATTGTGTTGATGGCTTTTGACCATTTCTGCCCACATTCCTGTTATCCATCTCATGCGGATCGCTCCTTCGCGAGTTGAAGTATCGCATCCTCCAGTTTAGGCAGCTTCATTTCCATTTTTAAAATAGGCAGGTTGTTCGTGATGAATAGATCGATGACGACTTGGGTCGGATCGAAGCTCGCTACCGCCTCGCACCGGGAGCCTTCTTCCGTTAACTCGAAGGCTAGTTGAACCTGTTTGTTTGAAGCGGTGTAAAACATTCTCTGTTGCATCTCATCCGGTAAAATCGTGGTAGACACAACAACTCGATAGTCGGTGACGATTTGCCCGACGATCCGTGCCGGGCTGTCATGCATAATGACTTCTCCTTTATCGATAATATAGACACGGTCACACAATTCCTCGACTTCTTCAAGGTAATGGCTCGTCAGTAAAATTCCTTTATGCTCCTGTTTAGCAAGGTTTCTAACTGTTGAACGGAGCTGGCGGGCGATCGGTGCATCCAAGCCTAAGGTCGGTTCATCGAGAAACAAGTACTTCGGTTCATTCAACAGACCACGAGCGATTTGAAGCCGTTGTTTCATTCCTTTTGAATACCGTTCGACGGGCATGTCTTTAGCGTTCTCTAATTCGACTTGGTTGAGTAAGATGTTCACACGACTCGCGAGTTGCTTCCCTTTCAACCCATACAACCGTCCGAAATAATCTAGATTTTCTTTTCCGGTCAGGCGGAAGTAGAGCATCCTTTCGCCGCCTGCGATCATGTTCACCTTTTGTTTGAGATATTTCGCATTTTGTACAACGTCATATCCATCAATTGAAATCGTTCCCGAGCTTGGTGTGAGTAATGTCGAAAGCATTTTGATTGTCGTTGTTTTACCTGCCCCATTAAGTCCGAGTAACCCGACGATTTCCCCAGGATGTATAGTTAAATCAATGCCTTTTACGGCATGGACGGGTTGTTTTTTTGAGCGTAATAGACCTGCTTTTTGCTTAACTGTATAGGTTTTCGTAATGCCTTTTGCCTCTAACATATATGTAGCCCCCTTTTATCCGAAATGTTTTTCGAGTACAGTTCGTTCCATCCGTTGTAAAAATAGTGAGCCTACTGGAAAGTAGATGATCGTCAGTCCAATGAGCCAATAAATACTTTCTCTGACAGCGATTATCCCAGCACCTTCCACAAATACATCGCGGAATGCATCGATTCCATGTGTCAAAGGCATGATGAGTCCGATCCACTGGACTGATTGTGGTAAATATTCAATCGGAAACGTAATGCTGCAGACAAGCCCCATCAAAATGAACAGGGTATTTTGTGTCAGATACGTATCTCGGAACTGGAGCATGAAGCCTCCTAATACCAACGCTTGACTGAATAGGCAGGTGATGAATACAGCCAGGACGGTGCCAGTTGCAAGTAAGTTTACATTGGAAAACGTCAAGCCGAACAGGGCTCCTAATAAAAGCATCGCAATAAATTCAATACCCATCCGCATGAAGCCTTGGCTTAAATACCCGAGAAAATAACCTTTGCGTGAAGATGGTGTCAGGAGAAGCGCTTCAAGCGTTCCCTCTCTTAATTCCGTTATCAGAGCGCGGCTTACGATCATGAGAAGTGAAACTGAAAACGTATAAAGCAATGCGCCAGATATGACGTACGACAAGTAATCTCCTGTTTCAGCATATGATTGGAATTGACCATCCATCGACTGATCAAATACATAATGATAGGTAAGAAATGCAAACAAAGTAAGATAAACACCTGTCAGGATATGACCGACGAAAAAGGACCACGGATAGGCGCGTTTCATTGTGATGAAATTACGGATGAAAGTTGCTCGGAACGTTAACCACATTAAGATTCCTCCTTTTGAAGCAATGGCTGATCGAAAAACTGATCGAGATCCACCCGAAGCATGCTCAGCCGAGTTACATCTGTTTGATAAAAAACGTAATGACCTTGGCGTACACTTGTGATCACATTTGCATTTTCGAGAATTTTCAAATGCTTTGAGATGGTCGCTTTTGCCAGACCGAATTCGTCACCGAGCTGCTGTGTACAATAGCTGTGATACAAAAGCTTGCGTGCTAATCGTAATCGATTCGGATCAGCCAGGGCTTTTAAAATTTCGATTAAATCACTTGGAACATCATCGATCGGACGTTCTTCGCTTGGAAGTTGAACATGCATGTATACGATCAAATGCGGAACCTCGAGCCCAACCAGTAAATGTGGTGCTACGAACGTTGACGGATAGAGGGTCAGGGATTCCAGCTGATCGATTTGAAAACGATATGTGTCTGCTTTATAAAAGGCTAGCGCTTTGTCCGTTATCTGAAAACGTGGGTGCAACGAGTCGAGCGCCTCGACTGGATTTTCTGTATATTGTTTTTTAAGCTCATGGACAGCTTTAATTAGCCAAGGTTCAACTCGAAACAATTCCCTCGCAAAAAATTTCATGTGATAGTCATACAAAAAATCAGTAAGCTTCCGTTTGATCATTGGTGTTCGGTCAAATGCATATTGTTCGAATTTCGTCCGTTTTTCTGGGACGATCTTGTAACGGTCTCCAAGCAGAAAACGGAGAAAGGCGTAATCATCTAACTGTACTAGCCGTTCAATCGCTTCCTCCACTTGTTTTTCACGGATTTGTAAATAGTCGTCAAGGTCCAAGAAGTTGAACCACTGATTCGTAATCTGAGCGAAAAACTCGAAATCCTCCGTCAATTTTTTTGAAAACTGCTCTTTTGTTTGCTCTGCCCACTGTTTTCTCGCTAAATGATGACTTGGATTCGTAAGAACATGTAAGCTCGCCACCATTTCGCGAAATGGGGAATAAACCATGTGCACATGTGAAATAAACCAATCTGTATTCAATCAAAATCACCTGTTTTTAATTGATTCGATAAAGTACGAATCAAATTTATAATTTTGCAAAATTATTCAATAGCTTATCGGAGTCATGAGGAAAAGTCAATGAAGTTATAAAAATTTAAATTGTATTCCTTTAGTACGCCGGAATTATCCAGGCGAACAGCCGAGGGGCGAATGGACGTGTTTCCGCATGAACCCCCGAAGCTTTACCGGTGAAGTTTCATATCTGAGCACCTAACCTATTTACGTTTAAACATAAATTAATGACAATCACAGTGCTTATTTTTGCTAAACTTGAACAAGAGAGGTGAACTGAATGATTATCATGATTAACGGGGCATTCGGAGTTGGGAAAACGAGTGTTGCCAATGAACTCGTGAATGCGATCGGGAACAGCATGCTGTATGATCCAGAGGAAGTCGGTTACATGCTACGGAATATCGTCACCGAAGACGTCATGCTACCAGGAGAGAGAACTGGCGACTTCCAAGATATTGAACTTTGGAAAATACTAACTGTAAATGTAGCTCAACTTTTAAAAAAGAGATACGGAAAGAACCTGATCGTTCCTATGACCATCTACGACAAGGAGAGATTCCAGTACATATACAAAGGATTTAAACAACTGGACAAACAAACCTTTCATTTCTGTCTCAATGCCGAGGAGGAAACCATCTACGAGAGGCTTGAAAAACGTGGCGAGAAGGAAGGGAACTGGTGCTTCCAACAAACGAAAAAGTGTGTAGAAGCCTTCAAGAGTAAATGCTTTCAAGAATTGATCAAAACAGATAAACTGAGTGTCAAAGAAGTGAGTTCTCAAATTGTGGACCATGTCAAATCAAGATCTTCTTATAAATCCTATGGGGGTATCGAAAATGACGGATCTGAACCGCTTATTCCGCAAAAGAATCGGTTATCCGGAAAATGAAACGATTACTTTTGAAGCTTTGAAAACCGTTCTTGAAAAGGCAGCAGTGACCATTCCTTTTGAAAATTTATCGATCATAACCAAGAACACAAAAGAAATTACGAGGGAAAACCTGATTGAGAAGCTATTGGTAAATAATGAAGGTGGCCTATGCTATGAACTAAATCCGCTTCTTTATTTTTTCCTTGTTGAAAGTGGCTTTGATGCAAGGTTGATTCGAGGAGAGGTTTTCAATAATGAAAAAAATGCGTGGTCGGACCTTGGCAGAACCCATGTTGCCATTCTTTTGAATCATGATGGGGAGACTTATTTGATCGATTCTGGCTTTGGGGGAAACTTGCCGTTAATACCCGTTCCTTTGACCGGAGAGATCGTCACCTCTCGAAATGGTGAGTTCCGAGTTAAGAAAGAAGAAACCGATTTTGGTGATTTTATCCTTGAAATGAAATTGAAGAATAAGCATTCAAATTGGAACATCGGATACGCCTTTGATTCGAAACATCCTGTATCTCATGTATGTGAATTCGATGAGATCCAATCGATCCTGATTCATAAGGAAGAATCTCCTTTTAACAAAAGACCTCTCATCACTCAGCTCACTAAAAACGGGAATAAGACGTTGACGAATACAACGTTTACAAAAATGGTGGATGGTATTTCTACGAAAGAAGAAATCGACAGCAATGGATTCAATGAATACGCAAAACTGCACTTCGGGATGGAACTGTAAATGTACATGGAAAGCTGATTTTTTAAAACTAGTAGAATTGTAAATTGCAGGATACAGTTGATCCAGTTGAAGTATTGATTGAGGTTTGGTGAACCATTATGGATGAAATGCAAGTCAGAATGACTGAAAAAGCGATTAACTATATGAAAGAGAATTTTGAAGAAGATCTGACGACAGAGGAACTTGCACGGTATGTCGGTTATAGCCCGTTTCATTTTACCAGAGTCTTCAAAAGTGTTACAGGTGTAACGCCACGCCACTTTCTGTCCGCACTCAGAATCGAGGCTGGGAAACATAAGATCATCAACTCATCTTCATCCGGTTTTGAAATCCATGCTGAGCGTCGGTTTCAGAAGCATGGGTACATTCAGCACACGATTCAAAAAAACAGTTGGACTTTCACCGAAAGACTTCCGAGATAATGTGATTAAACTACATTGTTTCACAAATCAGTATGAACCGGAAAATCGAATGGATTTGCAAGGGAAAAATCCTTCAATAACGTGTCACATCAAGTCACCTAATCATTTCAAAGGTCTTATTTTCATTGGGTTATTTCCACGTCCTATCCCTGACCAGAAGCCGATAATGGGAACAGCGATTAGTCATCATCAAAATGTTGTTTCCTTTACAGAAATTCCTGATGGATCCTTTTATATATTAGCGGCCGCTTTGCCTTGGAGTTTAAATCCGAAAGATTACTTTTTAGCTGATTCCTATTTAAGAGGGAGGTCAGATGCGTGTTTCCAAGTTTCTAGAGATACAGAGCTCAAAGTGATCATCAAGATAAGGGAACCGTTGCCATACGACCCACCTATTTTGATTAATTTACCGCTGCTATTATTTGAAAAGGAGAAAACATAGCAATCTAGAAGAAGTTCTGTGTACATAAGTTTGATAGATTAGAAATATACGATGTAAGGAGGTAGTGCCATGTTAAATAAGATTTGTGTCCTGACAGTGAAAGTACATAACATGAATGAAGCTTTGGATTTTTATACGAACGTGTTAGGTTTCAAGGTGTCGAAGCGTTATGGTGAAAAAATCGTTAGCTTAGTAAACACAGATTATCCGATCGTACTGGAGGAAGAGGAGGGTCGTTCATCAAGATCAGGTCAAGGTGTCTTGTTTGGGCTTGTTTCTGAAAACTTGAATGAAGATATTGAGTTTCTAAAATCGAAGGGTGCTCCAGTCATGTTCGATGAACCGCGTCCATGCCCACCAGGTCTATATACGGTTATTAAGGACCCTTCTGGAAACGAAATCGAACTATTGGAATTCTCGAGTGAAAGCTAGGTGGAATGAATTTTGAAAAACGTACCAGCAATCAATCATAAGACGTTGATACGTATAGATGCTGATAAAGTGTATGAAACCTTAACTACAGGAGCAGGGTGGGATGCTTGGTTTACGGATGGAACAAGAGTGGATATTGAAGACGGGGTAGGTGAAATCCGATTAGTATGGAAAAAATGGGGACCTGACAGCGTGACTGCTGAGGATGGTGGAACCATTACCAAAGCAGAACCTAATCAATGTTTTGAATTCCAATGGTCACCTGGAAAAGAGCTGGTTACGACCGTGAATTTCCAGCTTGAGGAAGTGGAGGATGGAACCGTTGTTACTGTAACTGAAACAGGCTATGATGTTGAAAATCTGTCTACGTGTATAATGTGTGCAACAGGCTGGGGTGAAGCTCTTACACTTCTGAAATTTTACCTGGAGCACGGAATTTCAGTGAACCATCGAGAGGAGGAGATAAAACGATGATTTACGAAATGACATTTCAAGTACGTGTTTCAGACTATGAGGAAGGTCTGCATTGGTATCAAACATTGCTTAACCGTGAACCGGATTTCGTTCCGCATGATGGATTTGCAGAATGGGAACTTATTCCTGGTAGTTGGCTTCAGGTAGCGGAAGGCATTCCAACAGAAGGGAATGGACCGATGCGTTTCGGGGTTAACGATATTGAGGGTGAACGGGAACGTTTGAAGCGGGAACTTCAGGTGGAACATTTTGAAATCGCTTCACGAGATGAGGTGCCAGTGAAATGGGCGACGTTTTTGGATCCATGGGGTAATCGAATCGGATTTTTCGAGTATAAAAATGAAGCCGAAATGAACGAGCGAATCCAGATGATCTTAAAGTAGAACATATACGATTTCCAAGAGTCTATTTCACAGAATAGGCTCTTTTTGTATGGTATAAATAGATTCAGGGAAAATTTTTTTATGAATTAAAACTATTTGTTGTAAAGCTACGAATATAAGAGTAGCTAAGGAAAGTTGCAGCGTATGATTGGATGTGATTGCGGACGTTATGAACCAAGAACTGAAATGGATAAAATCGATTAAGAAGCATTCAAGTGAGAGTTCCGCAAATCAGCTTGTACATAAGTATTATAAGGAGATCTTTGCGTTTGTGTATAAGCAAACTTTGGATCAGGAGCTTGCAAAGGATATTACTCAAGAGATTTTCATTAGTATGCTAAGAACGGTTCACAGCTTTGATGGAAGAGCATCATTTCGCACGTGGCTTTATAAAGTGGCGAATTCCCGATTGATTGATTTCTACCGGTCAAAATTTTATAGGCAGCAAAAACAAACGGAAGAGATTCAAGAGGAATCATTATATGAACCAGATGACTTTACAGTCGATGTGGAAACGAAGGAACATGCAGAACTAGTTCTCAAAGAGCTAGCACGTTTTGATCAAGAGCTCCAACACATTGTCCGGTTGAAAATTTATGGACAGTACACATTTGCTGAGATTGCAGCAAGTACAGAAATTACCGAGTCGACTGTGAAAACCAAGTATTACGCGACCATCCGTAAGCTTCAACAACGGTTAAAGGAGGATGAAAATGAATAGAGATTGGAAAAATATCCCTTACCCTGATGAAGAAACCATATCAAAAGAGGTTCGCACAATTGTTGCAGATGGACTTGATCCAAAGGCATCCTTTTGGTCGTATCTAGTAACGATGTACCGACACGTTGGATTCCGTCATGTTTTTCATGATTTAACGGAGATTCTTTTTACACTATTTGTTTTAGTTGCAGTCTTGCTTACATTCGGATTAAGTATTTCTGATTGGGTCGAGCTTGAGAATATCAACTTGTATACAGCTATCTTCATTTGGTCACCGATTACATATGCTGTGATGGCATATCTGTTCATTTTCAATCAAAAACAGAAACCGTCATATGAGGTGGAGATGACTTGTAAGTATAATCTACACCAATTGGCTGCGTTCCGAATGCTCGCATTCAGTGTCATCAGTATGATCATGAATGGTGTTTTGATCTATTTTCTGATGATACAGCAGGAGTTGAATTATTTCTATGCAATTTTGTTATCAAGTACTTCCTTGTTTGTGTTTGCTGTAGTGTTTCTACTTGTTCAACTCCATGCGAAATCCCCACAGCCAAAATTGATGATCGCATCTGGTTGGGTGATTGGGAACCTAGTTGTATCCTATTACAGCACAGAGTTCTACCTTAACTTCCTCACCCATATTCCGTTTTATGTATATGGGGTAATCGCAGTAAGTAGCATTGTTCTATATTATAAAAAACTTAATGAATTGTTGTTTGCCACACGGATGAAAGGATTGATTTAAATGCTCGTTATCAATGAGGTCAGTAAGCAATTCGGAAACTTCACTGCATTAGAGAATATTAATCTCGAGTTTGAAAACGGGGTGTACGGCTTGTTGGCGCCAAATGGTGCTGGAAAAACGACTTTGATTAAAATGCTCGTGACGCTGTTGTTTCCGACAAATGGTGATATTTTATACAACGGAACTGAGGTTACGAAGCTTGATGAACAATACCGTGATAAACTCGGTTATCTTCCACAAGAATTCGGCTATTATAAAAATTACACGCCAGAGAAGTATTTAATGTATTTATCAGCGCTAAAAGGAATCGATAAAAACGAGGCGAAACGGAAAATTTCTGAGCTGTTGAGGCTCGTCGGTTTGGCGGACGTTACGAGAAAAAAGATGAAAAAGTTTTCGGGTGGGATGATCCAGCGTGTTGGAATTGCTCAAGCGATGTTGAACGATCCGAAGATCCTGATTCTTGATGAACCGACCGCTGGACTGGACCCAAAGGAGCGTGCGCGTTTCCGGAAGCTATTGACAGAACTTGCCCGTGATCGAATCATCATCCTATCGACTCATATTGTATCGGATGTTGAGTCGATTGCAAATGAAATCATCATGATCAAGGACAAAACCATTTTATATAATGATACAATCCCTAATATTTGTGACATTTTAGCGGACTCGATTTACGAAACGGACGTATCTTTTTCAGAAGCTGATTCGTTTCGTAACAAGTATATGTCGATTGAAGAGAGGCAGGATGGAGGTCAAATGACGATTCGGTTTATTTCAAGGGATAAGGCACTACCAGAATGGAGAAAGGTGAAACCGACGTTGGAGGACGTGTTTTTACACGTTTATGAGGACGACATGACGTTAGCTGGCAGCACTCAATGATTATCAAGCATGAATTATCGAAGATTGCCCGAACGTTAATCCTACCAGCACTTATCGGGTTTTTCATAGTTCTGAACATATTCATTGTGATGAGTCATTCGGATATTAAAGAGGATCTGGCTGTATTGAGCAATCTCGTTGATACGTATGGGTATGAAGTGGACGACGGGATGTTGACGGAGTTCGGGGCAGATTATAAACAGAAAGTCGCATGGGTAAACCAGGTTGCGCCAGATAAAGGGGAGCCTTATCAGCATCCATCAGAGCTACTGTCCGATGATGAATTCCGGTTCGATAATATACTTAGTGAATCAGAATTTCAGAAGCTTTTGAAGTATGGCTTGATAGAGGGTTACTACCGAACCGCACAAAACATTGATGAAACTTACCAAGATATCAACTTAGAAGGTACGGCCAAATCGTTGATTAGAATGTATGGATTTAAGGGTGAAGCTGCTGATTCGATTCGAGATCAATTTGAACAACTAGACGTGCGTTTGGACCAACTGATCGAAAATGGTGAACATAAGAATTTGTTTTTCATGGGTAAGCTGTACCAAATGCACTCGTTGCTTTTCAAAGATTTAGGGAGAGCGCTAATCTTTGAGTTAATTATTCTCGTCGTCCTCATTACAGCTTCAATCACGAATTATGAGTTCGAAAATCGGACGCATTTGGTCAGCTACACATCGAAAAGAGGCCGAAAGCTGGTACAGAACAAGCTGGCAGCTGCAGCGATTGCGAACCTCGGTGTAATTGCTATTTTAATAGGTACAACACTCGCTGCTTATTTTTTCACTTATGATTATACAGGTCTATGGCAAGTGCCGATCAGCAGTTATTTTAATGCGGAAATGCCGTTGCCATATATCTCTTGGTGGAATTTTTCCTTTCTCGAATATCTCGGTCTGTTCGTTCTTTGTATCACGCTATGTCAGCTGCTATTCATGGGGATCTCGTTCATTTTGTCGGTGTTTATAAAAAATACATATCTCGTATTCTTTGCATTCGCGATTTTACTAGGTATCGGTGTGTTAATACCAGGATTTGTTCCACTTGATACCAATATGGTGTTTGCAATGTATTTTAACCCGTTTGCACTAATCATGAATCCACACGGGTGGTGGATGGGGAACGGTGCATTTACGATCTATTCTTATTATGAAATGGCAACCATCAGTATATGGGCGTTGATTTTAGTTGTTTTGTGTGGCTTAAGTATGTACTTTTTTAATCGGCAACAATTGCAGTAAGGGGGAGAGGATTATGAGAATTGTAGGTTATGAGATTCGAAAGCTGTTGAATTGGAAAGTGCTCGGTCTCGTTTTGCTGATCAGTTTGCTTTTTTTTGAGATGTTTTTACGTTTTAATTTCGAGGTATTTCCAAACGGAAGACCCACACTTGATCACTTCAACGTTTCCAAGCAGATGATTGACAAGTATGGAAACGAAATGGATGAAACCGAATTCAAGAATTTTAAAGTGACGTATGAAGAAGAGGTCCAAAAAGCGAGTGGCTATTTGCAATCCCGAGACGATTTTGCAGCAGTTGATGTCACGACATACGAGCAGTTCAGGGAAATGGACCTTTCAAAAGAAAAATTGAAAAAATTACATGGTGACGTTATTTTTCATGAAGAAGTCGATGTGTTTTGGGAATTGCAGGCGAGAGATAGTATAATTGAACATTATGAGAAAAGAAAAGAAAGCTTTTTGAGGAACACGAGTGAAATAGATAAACCTGCTTGGAAGGAAAATGTTGTAGAAGGTTCCTCAATAAACGCCATCCTGCCCTCCTTTGTACATGAAAACTACTTAAACCTGATAACGATGCTTGTAATCCTGATCCTTTTGAGTGTCATGATTGTGGTTGGTCGGATTCACATCACTGATCAAAAGAACAATGCCATTCTGCTGCAGTATACGACACATTCAGGGCGGAATCTTTTTAAGAAAAAAATCGTCGCTTCCATCGTAACGGCTTTACTTATTACAACGGTGTATTTGGTTGTATTTTTTATTTTGTACTCTCAAAACGAAACTGGTGCGTTCTTTGATTCAAGTGTCCATTCCTTCGATGGTTGGTTTACTTTTTGGGTTGATATCACGTTTTTCCAATACATTGTCTTAACTGTGTTGGGAGTGTATGTACTTGCAATAATAACCGCTGCCATTTCAACTTTTTTATCAAGGTTAGTCGGAAGTTACATATCGCTGATCGGGGTCCATGTCCCTGCTGCAGTGATCTTGATTTTGCTAATCCGCGAGTTCCTTATCAGGAATCTGATGAGTATTCAATATCCGATGTACTTAACGGTATGTACATACACAGGATTGCTGATACTTGGCAGTGCTCTATTAATTTTAAGATGGATAAAAGAACGTCGAATAGATATTGTTTAAATAAAAGTATTACCCCTAGGCTTATATTGTGTAGAGGCTTTTCGGAGGGCAATCTATAAGCGTTCCGGTGGTTCTTTCACTTTAGTCCGCCGAACTATTCGTTCTAAGCGCCGGACTTTAGGGTTTAACCGCCGGACTTTTACAGATGAGCGCCGAACTGCACCCCTCAAGCGCCGAACTTTGGCTGTTAGCCGCCGAACCGACATAAATAATACCCATTTTTAGAGCAATAAAAAAGATAAAAGGGATTTTTCTACATTTGTAGAAAAATACAATGAATCAAATAAAAAGGAAGTGGTTCATTGAATATCAAAGAATGTGCAAAGCCTCTCCAACTTCTAAAACTAGAAGCTTTGGACAAAAGAATCCCGATTGAACATGTAAAACACAAAATAATTATTGGCTCATTAGTTCGTTATCGAGCTGGGTTCAAAGGCGAGCAATCCATAAACTACTACTTATCTTTACTCCCACCGGAACACTACCTCTTTTTCCACAATGTTCGACTGTATGATGGTTCACACTATTTTCAAATTGATACTCTTATACTTACGAAGCACTATCTATTGATTTTAGAAGTGAAAAATATAGCAGGTACTATTGTATTTAATCATGTAACGAAGCAATTAGTTCGGATGATTAATGAGAAAGAAGAAGCCTTTAAATATCCAATAATTCAAAATGAAGCTCAACTAGCACATATGAAAAAATGGTTGAAATTGCACAAATTGCCTTCAATTCCAGTAGAAGGGCTTGTAGTTATCGCTAACGAAAATACCGTTATTAAAACATCTGACCAATCACCTCACTTTTCAGATGAAGTCGTTCCAAGTCCAGCATTACCTGATCAAATTAGGAAGCTTGATAAAAAATATCAGTCTGTTAAAAAATCAAAGAAAGTTCTGGAGAAACTATCCCAAAAAATTTTGGCGCAGAATTCTGAACTTGATCAAAATATATTGAATCAGTTCGAGATTACAAAAGAAGATCTTATTACAGGAGTACAATGCCAAGGATGTACAAACTACTCTATGGTTCGAATCGACAGAATGTGGAAGTGCTCACACTGTGAAATACAGTCAAAAGATGCACATGTTTCTGCATTATTAGATTATTCACTCCTCATTTCCCCTACAATATCCAATCGTGAGGCACGACAATTTCTCCAAATAAGTTCTCCTGACATTGCCAAAAGAATCCTGAGTAAATATCCAGTTGCAGAATCGGGTCGTACTTGCAATCGAAGGTACATTCTCCGACCACATATCTAGCCTTGTTTTAACATATGATAATTCTCTTAACCTACGTTAAACTGGTATCCTATTGCGAAAATCAGAAAAGCGAATAGTAAAGTAATGAGGCCTGTGAAATATAAGTGAAATAATCACTGGATACTCCGATTGCAAATCCAATCAACATTACTATAGAAATAAACCTCATCAGTTTTAACAACATGCATTTCCCTCCTACTTTTAAAAACACTCTATTTTTTACAGAAACCACCTACCTTAGGACTGTTTTAACGATAACAATCCGTTAATATTTACGACTATCGATGTAGAAAGGTTCATTCGTTTGGATGTTTTTCTGCTGGGATCCGTTATTTAAGATAAAGATATAAATCAGTTATGAGGAGTGGAGTATTATGACCAAATTCATTTGTACTACGTGTGGGGTCCAATATCTAGAAAGTGAGCAACCGCCCGATACGTGCCTGGTTTGTAATGAGGAGCGGCAGTATGAAAATCCGTTTGGCCAGGAGTGGACGACACTTACGCAAATGCGTGAATCTGACACTTTTAAAAATGAAATTGTCCAGGAGGAGGAAAATCTGTTCAGCATAACAACAACACCTAGTTTCGGGATTGGACAGACGGCGTATCTCGTGCGGGAAAATGGCTTGAACATACTTTGGGATTGTATCACTTATTTAGACGAAGAAACGATCCGCAAAATTAATGAGCTTGGCGGAATTGATGCGATTGCCCTTTCCCACCCGCATTATTATTCGACTCAGGTTGAATGGGCTGAGAAGTATGATGCCCCGATTTATATTCATGAGGATGATCAGGAGTGGGTGATGGAGCTGAGTGAACGAATCAAATACTGGTCCGGTGAGCAGATGGAGTTATCAAACAAAATTACGCTTCAACGATTAGGTGGTCATTTTAAGGGTGGAGCAGTCCTGTATTGGCCAAATGGAAATGCAGGTAAAGGAATTCTATTGACCGGCGACATCATTCAGGTCGTGGCGGATCGCAATTGGGTTAGTTTTATGTACAGCTATCCGAACCTGATTCCACTCCCAGCGAGTAAGGTGAAAGAGATCGCAGCACGAGTGAAGAGCCTCAAATTTGATCGTATTTATAATGCGTTTCATAAAATAGTTCCGACCAACGGAAATAAAGCTGTTCAACGATCGGCTAATCGATATATCAGTGCACTGGAAGAAACCCTTTTTGATACGTGACTTTATAAGTTCATATTTTACAAGGCTGTTAATTGGATTATTCCATGCTAACAGCTTTTTTATAATCGATCATCGAGTTCAATATCTGTATAAATTGCGATTAATACTACTGCTGGTTCCTCACCTATATTTTTCACATTATGCGGGACACTCGCATTCCAGCTGAACGAATCACCTTCCTCTAAAACAACTGAATCCTCACCTTGTACAGCAAGAATTTTCCCTTGCAATACTAGATGACATTCTTCTCCTTCATGAGCGTGTGGCTCATCTCCAGTTGAAGCCCCAGGAGGAAATTCAACACGCAGCATCGTAAGTCCACCTTTGCAAGTTAAATGTTCGACTTTAAGATTTTCTTTATTGTGAGTCGTATATTGCCGTTCATGTTTTCTAACTACACGTATACGCTGCTCTTTCTCTAAAAGGAGATAAGGCAAAGGGATCCCGAGGAAATTAGCGACTGTTTGTAACGTGTTAATAGATGGCGACGTATTGTTGTTTTCCATATTGCTGATAAATCCTTTGGAAAGTCCTGTACCCTCACTCATTTGTGCGATCGTAATCTTTTTTCTATTGCGTATAGCCCGAATCGTTGTACCGATATCCATGTTATTCAACCACCTCTATATGTTTCCTAATAAACAACTTATTTATATATTAGCAAAAAAAACGTTGACAATCTACAATGCCCATTGTTACTCTATAAACAACAAATATTCATATTTAAAAACACATCAATTTAGTGTAACTATACAATTCCACATTATTCTTTATGCAATTCATTGAGAAAGGAGGAGAGGTTACGATGATGCCATCTTTTTTTGTCGCTCATGGAGCGCCACTTCTAGCGATTGAAGATAATGACTACACACAGTTTTTAAATAATTTGGGTTGTGCAGTGCCACGTCCAAAAGCGATCGTATTGTTTTCAGCCCATTGGGAGTCATCCGTTCAAAAGGTAAGTAAAGTTGATGGATATTATAAGACGATCTATGATTTTGGAGGGTTTCCTGAAGAGCTGTATCGCATTCAATATGCGGCTAAAGGTGATCAGCGGATTACGACTGATATACAAGAATTGTTCACTAAACACGGTGTTCCACATGAACTAGAAACGGAACGCGGTCTAGATCATGGAGCTTGGGTTGTCCTTAAGCTGCTTTACCCAAATGCCGATATTCCTGTCATCTCAATGTCAGTAAATCCGCAGCTTACACCTGAGGAGCAGTACAAGGTTGGGGAATCCCTATCAGCGTTACAGGCAAATGACATCTTGATCATCGGCAGTGGTGGGACCGTGCATAACCTCAGTGCTTTAAATATGGTTGAAGACAACGGGGCAATCGATCAATGGGCACGTGATTTCGATGAGTGGTTGGCGCGTCATTTGAAAAAGTGGGATGTAGACTCTCTTTTCAATTACAAGTCATTAGCCCCAGCAGCAAATCGTGCGGTGCCACCCTATGGGAACGAGCATTTCATACCGATATTTTATGCTATGGGGGCAGCCGATGATAGACGAGATGCAAGATTATTACACCGTAGCTATCGATATGGAAACCTAAGTCAAAGTGTCTGGCAGTTTGGATAATCGAAAAACAGCATTTTATTTTAAAGAATTATTGATATTTAATAGGAGGTAAGAAGAATGGAAAATAAATATGAGTGGAGTACGTTTATTTTACGTGTCGTGTTAGGAATCACATTTTTTGTTCACGGGTTGGCGAAATTCCAAGGTGGCATTGAAAACACCGTTGGATGGTTTGGAAGTATCGGCCTGCCAGGATTTCTCGCTTATGGTGTTGCCTTGTTAGAGTTAGTTGGTGGAATCGCATTAGTTGTTGGCTTGGGAACTAGAATCATATCAGGCTTACTTGCATTACTGATGGCTGGAGCTATTTTAAAAGTGAAATTGCCTGTTGGCTTTATAGGAAATGGACAGGCAGGCTATGAATTAGATCTCGCTTTCTTAGCAATGTCAGTAGCGATAGCTATAAATGGCAGTAATTTGTATGCACTGGATTCTAAACTTTTTAAAGGGCAAAAGCATCAAAACGAAAACACCAAATCAGCTTAAGTAAAACGATAGTCTGAATATCTGGTATGGAAGGGAATTGCAATGGCAATTTCGTTTCCGTTTCGGGGGTTTGTACGGTACTGAAAGGGGATGACATCATGGCACAACTCGAACTTAAATCAAAAGTTCTATCCATTTTAAAAGATAAAATCCAATTGATTAATACAGATGAAGGTGCTATTTACCTTGTAGGTCCAATTCGTCTCCCGGTTAATTTATTTGGCGAAACGGCTGTATTTCACTGGTATTGTTGGTTGAATTGTGAGGAAGATACAAAAGATCTTCAACAGATCATTGATAAGTTGTCTTCGTCTAATTTAGCTGAATTGCAACAATCGAGTGTTTTGGTCTATGGGGATTTTCAAAATCAAGAGGATGCCATCATCAGAATGCATTCAATCTGCCATACGGGGGATATCTTCGGAAGTAAACGATGTGATTGTGGTTATCAACTGAAACAATCCATGCGTATGATTACTGAATATGGGGCGGGGGCATTATTTTATCTTGCAAATCATGAAGGTAGAGGGATTGGTTTATTCAGTAAGGCGATGGCTTATTTACTTCAAGAAAACGGGTATGACACAGTAGAGGCGAATTTAGAACTTGGTTTTGTTGATGACGCTCGAAATTACAGTGATTCTATAGAAGTTTTGAAAGCATTACGTTCAAAACCGGTAACGCTTATGACGAATAATCCAAAAAAACTCGCAGCATTGAAAGCTGCTGATTTGCATGTGTCTGGCAGAACACCACTATGGGGAGATATTACCGAGTATAACAAGAATTATCTACGGACAAAAATAAAGCGTTCTGGTCATTTAGAAGATGGTGGAGCTTGTCCCAATGACTAACCAGCGTTATTCTCTTATCAGCCTATTATGATCGGGAGAATGGGGTGGTTCTTCAAACCAACCTTTTTCAATCATGATGTTTGCTCCGTCTTCTGCATATAACGAAATTTCTACTAAAAGACGTCCGTATTTCAACGCGACATCCTTTCTCGGACTAGATCCCATTGCTGCCCCGTATTTTGCAATACCACCGGCTGCCATAGCTGTGATCAGGAACATCATCAATTTATCCGAAAAAGGGGAAACCTTTGAATTTGTAACCGCGGAGTCCCAGAGCATTGGCGCTGGAAGGTCATCCTGCGTTAACACTTGTTTTAAAATTTTCATTTGTTTATTAGCAATTTCTTTTCCTCTAATGAAGTAATTTTTTACTTTCTCGCTTTTGGCAACCTGTGCAAATCCAAGCAACGTCTCTTTTGCAACAAAGTTGGTTTCGTTCGTGAGAAATAAATGTGAAATTTCAATCACTGTCAAAGGACGTTGTTTCCCCATTAAATTTCCTAAAAAATTTTGATTGGTCACAAATTCTGCTTGGTCCGGTAATGATATATATGGAGGGCGAACATAGACCCCCTTTTTTAACAAAACCTCCTTGATCATTACCTGCAATTGTACGGCATCATTAAGGAGCTTTTCGTGAAAAGCAACAATATCGTAACGACTCCCCAGTCCAATTGCTAGCGCATCTGCTGACATTTGAGCAACAGTCATATCCTTTAGGTTGTAAATGAAATAAAGATCCGAAAATAAACGAGGAGCATTTGTATTTACATCCTTGTTCGAAAAACCGGTTGGAATCGGAAAGTTTTCCCTTTCAAATAAATCGGTCAAAGATGTGAGGTATTCTTCCGTAGAACGCACTCCAAACTCAATGACTGTACGGAAATCACGATCTTCTACCTTTGCGGAAAAATACTTCAATACACAAAGTTTCGCGGTATCCTTAACATATTGTAACCATAAACTAGCCATTTCTGCTGAAGTTAAACGGGTTTCATGATTCATTTCCATTTTAATTGCCCCTTTACTTTACTAACTGATTTCGGTCAGGTGCATGAGGCGGCTTTTCCAACCAACCGTGGTCAATCATGATGTTTGCTCCGTCTTCTGCATAAAGTGAGATTTCCATTAAGAGTCGGGAATATTTTATCCCTATATCTTTTCTTGGACTCACTGAAATGGCTGTCCCGTAATTTCCAATTCCAGCTGCAATCATAGCAGTCACGTGGAACATGATCAGTTTATCGGAAAATGTCGGTACCGTTGAATCTGTTACAGCTGTGTCCCAACTCATAGTCGCTGGAATATCATCATCCAATTGGATTTGGCTGAAAATGTTGACATGTTTTTCGGCAATTTCTTTTCCGCGTACCAAAAACTCCTTTACCTTTTTCCTTTTTGCCACTTGAGTAAATGCGACCATCATTTGTTTTCCAACGACATTTGTTTCGATATTTAAAAACAAGTGGGTCATTTCAACCGTCGTTAATGGACGTTGGTCTCCCCAAAGTTTCCCTAAGAAGCTTTGTTTTGTGGCAAAATCAACTTCATCTGGGGTGGAGATATAAGGGGGGCGAACATAAACGCCTTTTTCCATCATGACTTCCTTTGCTGCCTTATGTAATTTCACCGCATCTGCAAGGACCTTTTTATGAAAAGAAACAACATCAGAACGGGCAGCCAACCCAATTGCTAAGGTACTTGCTGTCATACCTAGGATCGACATATTTTTTAAATAAGACAGGTAAAATAAATCTGAAAACAAACGCGGGGCTTGTAAATTCACATCTTTTTTTGAAAAGCCTACGGGAATCGGAAATGTTGCTTGTTCAAAGAAACCCTGAAGAAACTCAATATGGTTTTTACATGAAGAAAAAGCCAATTCAAGAACCAAACGAACCTGGCTATCCTCAACGGTCATCAAAAAATGTGCTAATACACTTCTTGCGGCAGTGTCGTTTATATATTGTCCCCACAAACCCGCCATCTCCGCAGATGTTAATTGAGCATCATGATCCCTGTCCATGAATAAGGTCCTCCTAAGCACCGATTCTGAAAAAGTCATATTTTGATTTTAATAACTATAAATATAGAATTTTTTACACGTTAGGCAAGCATAACTTTTCAGCAAGAAGAATTACCGACGTTGGAGAAAAGTTTACGTCCCAAGTATAAGTGCAACTAGGGCGATCGCCTACACAAAGGCTTGGCGCTAGCCAAGTTTTCTTTATAAGTTGTCCAAAAGATAAAAAAATATTATTAAAATACATCTTTAATCTGTTATAACAAAAAAGTCAGAGTCGGAACGCTAAGGGCCATCTCTGACTTTTTTGGTTGGCAAAATGAACACATGTTAAAAGAAGAGTTTGAATGACTTTGTGACCGCCACCCACACGAATATGATTATGAAGATAGAAAATAAAAAGCTTACACCTATGATTGGAACGGTATAGTTGTAAATTCCACCGTACTGAGACCCGAAAAAGCCCATGCAAGTTCTCCTTTCCCATTTTTACTACATAGTATGAAGGCATCCCTTTTTCAGATTAGAGTTTGCCCTATGGAAAGAAGAAATAGGCTTTCTTGTATAAAAAATTCAGTTGACTCTAACGTTACGTTATACTTTATAGTGAATTTTGAAGGGAGAGCAAAACGATGGCAATGAAAGTGAAAGAAGTCGCGGATTTAGTTGGAATTAGTGTGCGCACACTACATCATTATGATGAAATCGGGTTATTAACACCTGAGCAGACGACCGACTCCGGGTATCGACTTTATTCTAATGAAAATCTTGAAATGTTACAACAAATCCTATTTTTAAAAGAGTTAGGCTTCCCTTTGAAAAAAATTAGTAAGATTATCAGTAGTCCTTCATTTGATCGTAAAGAGGCATTGAAATTACATCGGAAAATGTTGCTTGAGAAACGCGGTCGACTGGATAAGATGATTGCGACGATTGATAAAACGATCCTAAACACGGAAGGAGAAATTCAAATGTCTAACAAAGAAAAATTCGAAGGGTTCGATTTCAGTCATAATCCATATGAAAAAGAAGCACGAGAGCGTTGGGGTGATGAAACCGTCGATAAATCCAATGCCAAGTTAGGGAACATGTCTGAAGAAGAACAAAAAGCGATGGGCGACAAAATGAATACAATTTATCGTAAGCTTGCAGACCTCCGAAATAGCTCGCCAGATTCAGATGAGGCACAACAAGCAATAAAGGAATGGTATGACTTTTTAAACGGAAACTTTGGTCATCACTATTCACTCGATGCCTTCAAAGGATTAGGTCAAATGTACGTTGAAGATGAGCGCTTTACCAAAAACATCGACCAGTTTGGTAAAGGGCTAGCAAGGTTCATGCGTGATGCGATGGCGGTTTATTCAGACAACAACAAAAATTAATGTGGAGATTTAACCTAAAATAAAAATTTACGTAAAAACACCCCACCTATGCCATCGATCGGAGTGGGGTGTTTGACTGTAATAAATCTTTATAAGAAGTAAAGTACGTAAATCAGCACTGCGATAATCATACGATAGATTGCAAATGGTACAAGCTTGACTCGGTCAATCAGTTTTAAGAAAAATTGGATTGAAATAAGTGCGAAAATAAATGCACTAATAAATCCGACGATCATAAACGGTAAGGCATCCATCGTGAAATACTGCCAGTTTTTAATGAGTGATAGACCACTTGCTCCAGCCATGACAGGGACAGCCATAATAAACGTGAAATCTGCCGATGCACGGTGACTTAACCCGAGCAAAACACCGCCAGAAATCGTTGAGCCTGAGCGTGAGAACCCTGGCCATAAACCGATACACTGAAAGAAACCCATTCCTAGTGCTTGCTTATATGAAATGTTATCTACTGATTCTGTAACATGCTTCTTTTTCTTATTATAGCGGTCAGCAATGATCATCAGGATTGCTCCCACGAATAACCCGATGATGACAGTTTCAGTACGAAAAAGGTTTTCGTCAATGTAGTCCTCGAACAAAAATCCGATGATTCCTGCAGGAACGATGCCAACAAAAATATGGGATAATTTAAGCCGGTTTTCATTAGCAGTATATGAAGTTTTTTTGCCGAGATGTAACATGTTGAGAATGCGGTCTTTAAAGATGATTACAACAGCTAGTATCGAACCGAGCTGAATGACCACTTTAAATGTGACAGCTACTTCTTCGTTAAACAATTGCTTTGATTTTAACCATAAATCATCGACGATAATCATGTGCCCTGTGGAAGAGACAGGCGCAAATTCGGTTAAACCTTCTACAAATCCAAGTATGATTGCAACTAAAAATTCCCAAGTAGTCATCTATTAATCTCCTTTTAATCCTGTTAATTTCTTATAGAACATCGCATCAAACAACTTATAAAGAAAAAACATACCGCATAGTCCGAGTCCATAAAGGAAGATTGTTGTTTCCAAAACGACTAGGACCAACGAAGATAAGAATACCATTTCTGTTACTAAGAATAAACAAATAGTTACAATTGCCGCAATACATGTATAACCCCATAAATAGTAATGTGCATGGAGGTTGAAGAGCATTGTATTTTTCGATAAAGTGGTGAACTCTTTCACTTTGAATTGCTGAATCGCTTGTTTGGCTGCGTCGTGTTTGTTCAAGCCCTGATCAACCAAATCACTAGCATAATCCTCTAAATAGGTTTGCAGTTCAAGTTGATCGTCAGGGTCTAAAGCGAGGTTGTTCACGAATGCTTGTATATCATTATATTTTTGGTACATTGCATTCATTCGAATATGACCAATATAATTCAAAATTCCCCATAAAACTGCAAGGAAAAAGGCCAATAAACATCCCGCTAGCGTATACAATTGGATCGTGGATGGATCGTTGTAAAGATCAACATAAACGGTGACGACGAAAAGCAGGATGGAGACGATAAGAAGCCAACCGTATGTAATATCTCTTAAACTGAAAATCTTTTTCATCAATGGACTCATCTTTATCCCTCCTTAGGTAAACTTTGAAACGATGCTGGCCATCTGTTCCCAATCCTGTTTTATTTGCTGCAGTCGTTCCTGCCCATCCGATGTGATCCGGTAGTATTTCCGCCGACCGCCTTGAGTTTCGCTCCCCCAATAGGATTCGATGGATCCCTGTTTTTCAAGGCGTTTCAGAGATAGATATAATGTAGCTTCTTGTACAATGAATGCGCCTTCGGTCCGCTCCTTTAACTCTCTGGAAATTTCATATCCGTAGTTGTCCTTTTCCAGTAGTAAGGAAAGGATAAGAAGGTCGATGGTACCTTTCAGCATTTCTTTATTCAACGTCAGGACCTCCGAATAATTACTTAAGTATATTAAGTACTCAACAATTAATAATATAAAACATATTACTAAACATTGCAAGGTGATTTTCCGGAAAATTAAATGCTGACCAAAATTGCATGTATTATGGGTTTTCCGCTTAAGTAATGGTATGATTTGCATGTTAATGTAAAGAAATTTAAAAGAATGTTGCGTAAATCGAACGGCTGAACAACTGAATGTTTATTATTAATGCGAACTTACAATAGATACTGCGAAAAACAGAAATTAACTGCGAAAGAAACCATGATATTAACTGCGGAAAACAAAAAGTATTACGGAAGTCACAAACCAATCAAAAAGCTGACCCAATAACGCTCTTATGGGTCAGTCACCTACTGATTTTCTATTTTAGTTGTTTGTTTTGCCATACATGTGCATGTGTCATAACATAGGCGATTGCTTCAGATTCATCACCTATTCCGATGTATTGTGGGGTTCATAATGGACAAAATATAAAGGGGTTTTTATCTAATAACTTGAAGACATTAGGGAGGAATCAAGGCTCAAAGTTTTAAGGAAATTAGTTTTTATGGTATATTTATAACTGGTTGTTTCAAAATTGTTACGGTTTTCATCGTAATTAAACCACTCAACAAGGAGGAGAATTCATGAAGAAATTTAGTTTCGTTTCAATGATCTTAATCCTAACATTAGTACTCGCAGCATGTGGTTCCTCAGATGGAGAAAACGCAGGTGGTGATGGCGAAGCGAAAGTATACAAAGTCGGAGTAGATACGACTTATCCGCCATTTGAATTTAAAGAAGGTGGAGAGTACAAAGGGATCGACATTGATTTGATCAATGCGATTGCTGAAAGCCAAGGCTTTGAAATTGAATTGAAGCCGATGGACTTTGGCGGTATAATTCCAGCACTTCAGGCAGGTCAGCTTGATGTAGCGATAGCAGGGATGAGTATCACAGAAGACCGTAAAAAGATTGTTGATTTCTCTGAGCCATACTTTGATGCTGGTTTAAGCCTTGTCGTTGGTGAAGGTAACACAGATATCAAATCCGTAGACGACCTAAAAGGAAAAACGGTTGCAGTAAAAAAGGGAACAACCGGTGCAACTTATGCCTTAGAAAACAAGGACAAGCTTGGTATTGAAATTACTCAATTTGACGACAGTCCTTCTATGTTCCAAGAAGTTGCAAACGGAAATGCAGATGCATTAATAGAGGACTACCCGGTAATTGGTTATGCAATCAAACAAAAAGACCTTGGACTTAAGATTGTTGGAGACCGTCTAAATGGTGACCAGTATGGAATCGCAGTTCTAAAAGGTGAAAATCAAGACCTGTTAGAAAAAATCAACAAAGGTCTTGCAGAACTTAAAGAAAATGGAAAATATGATGAAATCTTAAACACTTACCTCGGGGAATAAAACGTAGAACTTCTTGAAAACGCGCGGTAGCGCGTTTTCTTTTTGAAAGAAATCATATGTATTTTATGAATAAAAGAAAGCTTAATATCAATTTTTTAAACAGAACAGTTTTTTCTTTTTTTGAAAGGAGTGGGACTTTTGGATACAATAATAGAAGCGTTACCCTATTTGCTTGAGGGATTGCAAGTTACGCTATATGTCTTTGTTATTGCTGTTCTAATCGGGTTTGTTATTGGTCTTGTGATGGCGTTATTCCGATTGGCGCCGATTAAAATCCTGAATTGGATTGCAAAAATCTTTATCGATGCGATTCGCGGAACACCGTTTATCGTTCAGTTGTTCTTCATTTATTTTGGACTGAATTCTTTAGAATGGATTTCAATGAGTAACACTACTGCAGGTATTGTAACAGTTGCAATCAATGCAGGTGCTTACCTAGCTGAAATCATCCGTGCGGGAATCATGTCGATTGATAAAGGACAAACCGAAGCTGCACGTTCACTCGGTTTATCAGGTGGACAAAATATGCGTTTTATCGTTTTACCGCAGGCGTTCAGAAGAATGCTACCTGCGTTTACGAATCAATCGATCATCAGTTTGAAAGATACGTCCTTGCTATCAATCATCGGGATTGCTGATTTGACTCAGCAAGGTCAGATTCAAATGGCTGTAACATATGAAGCGTTTAAAATCTGGTTTGCGGTCGGTGTCATTTACTTTATCATTATTTATCTCTTATCGATCCTTGCAAATTATTTAGAAAGGAGATTTGAACTCCGATGAGTATAATACAAGTTAATAATCTAAAGAAATCCTTTGGGAAGTTAGAGGTTCTTAAGGATATAAATGCGGATGTAAAAGAGCAGGAAGTGGTTTGTGTCATCGGTCCTTCAGGTTCAGGTAAAAGTACATTTCTTCGATGCTTAAACCGGCTTGAAGAAATTACCGACGGCCACGTAATCATTAATGGTCATGATATTACCGACAAAAATGTAAAAATCAATCAGGTTCGCCAGGAAGTAGGTATGGTGTTCCAGCAGTTCAACCTTTTTCCGCATAAAACTGTTCTTCAAAATATTACACTATCGCCGATGAAGGTGAAATCTCAATCAAAGACAGCGGCAAAGGAAAAAGCACTTGGATTGCTCGAGAAGGTTGGCTTAAGTGAGAAAGCAAACAGCTATCCTGGTGAATTGTCTGGTGGTCAAAAGCAGCGTGTCGCAATCGCTCGAGCACTTGCGATGGACCCGAAAATCATGCTGTTTGACGAACCGACTTCCGCACTTGACCCAGAAATGGTCGGGGATGTCCTCGAGGTTATGAAACAGCTTGCTAAGGAAGGAATGACAATGGTCGTCGTTACTCACGAGATGGGATTTGCTCGTGAAGTAGGAGATCGCGTCATCTTCATGGATGGCGGTTTCATCGTTGAAGAAAACGTACCGAATGAGTTGTTCGGTAACCCTCAGCACGAACGGACAAAAGCCTTTTTAAGTAAGGTCTTATAAAAATGAATGTCAGGTACTACTCATTTCTCTGAGTAGTGCTTTTTTATTTGAATTTTTATAGCTTAAGACAAAACCTGTATACATCGATTGATTTTGCTAAAAATAACCTTAGCCAATGAATTCTTTGATTTTCACGGACAGCAGAAGAAAATTTACATATACAGGGAGAAATTTCATATGAACTTAGCAAATTATTTAACAATCATCAGCTTCTTTACGGCAATCGTGATTCTTATCGGATTGCTTATTGTAATTGTTTATTTGTACTTTGTGGATCGGACACAAAAGGAACACCCCGTTCTACGTAATTATCCGATGGTAGGACGAGCAAGGTACTTTTTTGAAAATATAGGTCCGGAATTACGTCAGTACCTTTTTAATAACGATAATGAAGGAAAGCCGTTTTCTCGGAATGACTATCAGCATATTGTCAGAAGTGCAAAGTATAAGCGAGATGTTATCGGATATGGTTCCCAACGCGATTTTGACGCAAAAGGTTTCTATGTAAGAAATTCGATGTTTCCGAAGCTAACCGAAGAGTTGAAAATGGACAAAGATACAAAGGTAACGACGAACCGCTATGTTCTCCTTAAGGAGCCTTTATTTACACAACGCGAGGAAAAATGGGAAGAAAATAGTTCATCTGCTTATTTGCTCGATGATGAGGATGCCGTTGTGATCGGGAAAAATACGGCTGAACCTTTTAAAGTTAAAAGTCTTGTTGGCATGTCCGCAATGAGCTATGGTTCACTTGGAGACCATGCGATCTCTGCTTTATCTGAAGGCTTGGGGATGGCAACAGGTACTTGGATGAATACAGGAGAGGGGGGGATTTCCTCCTATCACCTGAAAGGCGGTGTAGATATCATTATGCAGATCGGACCTGGTCTTTTTGGTGTTAGAGATAAGGAAGGAAATTTCTCATGGGATGCGTTAAAAGAAAAGAGTGAAATTCCACAGTTAAAGGCTTTTGAAGTTAAATTAGCCCAAGGAGCAAAAACGCGCGGTGGCCATATCGATGCTGAAAAAGTAACGCCTGAAATTGCAGAAATACGTTTGGTCGAACCATACAAATCAATTGATAGTCCGAATCGATTTAGAGAGTTTGGCGATTTGCCATCCTTGTTTGGTTTTATCGAACGGATAAGAGAGCATACGGGAAAGCCGGTTGGTATGAAGATTGTTGTCGGGAGCGCTGACGAGGCAGACGAGTTAGCACGCTATATGAAGGAAAGTGGAAAAGGTCCTGATTTTATTACGGTAGACGGTGGGGAAGGTGGAACAGGGGCTTCTTATCAAGAACTAGCAGACAGTGTCGGTTTGCCGATTAAAGCAGCATTACCATTAGTTGATTCTGCTCTTAGAAGGTATGGTGTCCGTGACCGCGTCAAGCTGATTGCTTCTGGTAAATTGTTTTCGCCTGATCGTGTTGCGATCGCACTTGCAATGGGAGCAGATCTCGTCAATATTGCTCGTGCATTTATGATTACGGTCGGCTGTATTCAGGCACTGCAATGTCACTCGAACTCTTGTCCAGTAGGTGTTGCTACATCTGATCCCAGCCTGCAGAATGGTCTCGTGATTGAGGAAAAGAAACATCGGGTCGCTAATTATGTCATCACATTGCGGAAGGGACTTTTCCGTATTTCAGCGGCTGCAGGCCTTGATTCCCCAATTCATTTTGAACGGAAACATGTCGTCTATAAAGATGAGAGAGGAGAAGTTATTCCTCTTGAAGACATTTACCAATCAATCATACATCGTGCAAATAAGGAATCGACAGGTAGTTAAGTCACACTAAAAAGGAAAAAAATGAATGATATGAAACAGATAGTTCGATGTGGACTGTCTGTTTTGTTTTTTAAGGCTTATTGATTGAATAACTGCTAATTGGGGAAAGGAAAGGAAAACGAACCAAAAGGAGCTTTCAAACATGATTGATTTCATGATAGATATCCTAAAGAACTTCGGTATGTGGGGTTTGTTCACAAGTATGGCGGTTGAGGCTTCTTCATTACCGTTTCCGGGAGCAATCGTAAGCCTATTGTATGGTTATCTATTGAATCCGTCTTGGCTGGATCTGATCAGTCTAGCGATTTTTGCAAGTGTGGTTTACACAATATTTAGTTTTATCCCATATTTAATCGGCTACATGCTTGAGGACAAGCTGAAGGAAAAATTGAATCGCAAGAATGTCGAAAAATCGCAGAAATATTTTCAAAAGTTCGGTCGTTGGACCATTGCAGTAGCAAGGCCGTTTGGAATCGGAAACTATTTGTCTTATGTAGCTGGCATCAGTAAAGTGAATCCTCCAATATTCGCTGCATTGACGTTTATCGGTATTCTTCCTATGACTTTCTTGATGCTATGGTTGGGAAGAAGCGGACATGTTGAATCGGTCCATAAATTTATGAGCCAATTTCAGACATTGTTTTGGCTTATCATAGGAATTTCCGTCATCATTTATGTTGGATTTAAAATTAAGAAAAAGAAGCCTAGCCCAGGTTCAAAGTATGAAGAAGCCGAACAGAATAATTGATTGACATGAAAATCCGCTCGATGACAAAAAAAGGTCGAATGATGAAATCCCTTGATGCACCCCCACCCACGTATCGTCATAAATTAATAGTGAAGGGGAAGGAGGTGTCGAAATGCAGGGGATTCTCACGTACCTCGCTGCATTAATCGCTGGGTCTTTGTTGTTGGATTTATCACTTAAAGGAACATTTCTCGCAAGCTTCGGACCTGCTCTCAATATTATTGGTGTTCTAACTGTAATTGTCTTTGCGGCTGTCCTCATTTACAAAGGACTGCGGCTGCTCATAGGAAAAGGTTAGTAAAAACGTTGCAAAGTATACGAAAGGGGTTGACTCATACCGGTAGAGCCGACCCTTAATTAAACTAAAACAGATAGACAAACATTGACGATAATATAGCTATCAGCCCGACGAATACATATCCCGGTGTCAAGAACAGCATCAGCACCCGCTTTTTGGCAATGCGCATCCGTTCTTTATCTGGCGAAAGTGCCGCTAATAGGGGGTTGGAAGTAACAATCCCCCAAATTGAATCCAACCATTTTTTCATAAACAACAGGAACAAAACGTACATTGTCCACTTCATCCAAACCGGGGGAAACAAAATAATGGCGGAAATCGAAACACCCATGATTTGAAGGTAGCTCATCAAGTGAGAACCATTACGGAAAAAGGCTTTTATAAAGAGTTCGACGAGCCCATTTTCGACAGTCCGCAATGCATAAATCCGTCCTGAATTTCGAAAAAGCCATGGTCTCTTCCTTGAGAATGGTATCGTTTTAGGGACGAATTCTGAAGACATCAATATGAATCGAACATATTTAAGCTTTTGTTTTCGATCATGATTGATATCAACAAGTGCTGTTGTATGTGTTGTAACCGAAGGAATGATTTGGATTAGTAAAAGCACAAGAAACACGAGGGTGGCTACTAGCAAGAGACTGATACTGTGCTCCACGAATCGTAGAGTTAGGATTACGATCACCACAGCCGCTGAACCAAACAATAGGAAGCTCATGGCCGCCTTTAGCCATTGGTTTGTAATGCCCTCGAATCTTTTATTTAACATAAGAATGAGCCATTTGCTTATACAATAAAAAAGGGATAGCATCGTAACCTCTAACCATGAAAGCCCGTAATATCCAATCAAAAAAGGGGAAAGCCAGGCGAAAACTAACAACATACCGACACCTTGCAAAAGGATTGAATACAACATTGCCCATTTTTTCAGATCAAAAATTACCTTCTTCTTCTGAAGCAAAAATAGCTGATCAGCGTCCTGTAAAAATGTACGGAAACCACCTGCCCAGCAAAAGAAGTACAAAAGGATGAACATCGCCGCTAACGGGATTCCTTCAATCCATTTTGGTGTATCGAGCCACCAGGACCTATATATTCCAATAAAGATTGCAATTCCAGGTATAATTAGATAAAGGGCAATTGTCCAATCAACGACAGAATGAATTGCTTTTGTTTGAAATTTTACATCCTGCCAGCATCTTCCTAAAAAAAGGCTACGACCTGACATCCGTGTCCTCCGATAAAGCATTATAACAATCGAAAAGCGTACCGCCCTTGAGCCCTGAAAGGCTTTGAAGATCTTGTAATGTTCCTTGTGCGACGATGGTCCCGCCTTTCATCAATAAGAATCGATCACAATGTTTTTCTGCCGTATCTAATACGTGGGTTGACATTAAAATTCCTGCACCACGTTGCTTTTCAACCTGTATTTTATGTATGAAATCCTTCATCGCATTTGGGTCTAGCCCGATAAAAGGCTCGTCCACTATAAATAAATATGGTTGAATTAAAAATGCAAGAATCAACATGACCTTTTGCTGCATTCCCTTTGAAAAGGTATTCGGTATCTCATGAATGACATGCTTTAGCTTAAAGGTTTTTAGAAGTTCCTCGGATCGCTTTTTTAAAACACTTTCATCGATCTCCATGACGGACGCAGCAAGGTCGATGTGTTCCCAGAGTGTCAGTTCATCGTAAAACGAAGGATGTTCAGGGACGTATGCATAATGCCCCGTTTCCACAAACTCGATTGATCCCTCCACACTTTTTAAGAAGCCAAGTATCGATTTGATCGTCGTGCTTTTCCCGGCTCCATTATCCCCGATCAATCCAACGAGTTCGCCTTTATGAATTGAAAAAGCCACATCGCTTAATATTCCTTTTTTATCATAGCCAGCCTTTTGGATATTGACCTTTAATAATTCCATCAAAATCCCCCTCCACTTTTATATACGACCGTGCAATAAAAAGGTTTCTTTACGTTGCCGAAAATGAGTTATTAACAAGGAATCACGAGTGAAAATAGAGAATTTAATAGAGTTGAAAAAATAGTACTGGAGGAGTTCCATGCTGACAGATTCGCAATTAAAAGATATTGAGGAGCTTCAAGGTGTTTGTGAAGCCAAAGATCAAATCCAATTAAAGCTGAACTGGGAAATGCTTCACAACCGGGATAAAGAGGAAAGAAATGATTTTTTACATTATGAGGATGGGGAACTCGTTGCGTTTCTTGGTCTCTATGGTTTTGGTAACAAGGCTGAATTGTGTGGAATGGTCAGACCTGAATTTCGTAGAAAAGGAGTCTTCACAAAGCTTTTTAAAAAAGCCATAGAAGAAATACGGGAACGGAACTATAGCAACGTTCTATTAAATGCTCCAGCAGATTCTCAATCGGCTAAAGGTTTTTTAGAGACGATTCCTTGTGACTATTCGATCTCTGAATATCAAATGAAATGGTCTGAAACGGATTTGGCTGTTGATGAGAGTGTTAAATTAAGACATTCTACTCCCGACGATCTTGAAGCTGAAATCCAACTAGATGTACGTTGTTTTGGCTTTGATGTGGAAGGGGCGGACGGATTTAATAATCGTATTAAACATGAACCCTCACAAAAGCGTTATATGATTGAGAGTGAAGGGAAGACGGTAGGGAAAATCCGAATCAGTAATTTGAATGAGGAAGCGTGGATTTATGGCTTTGCTATTTTTCCTGAATTCCAGGGGAAAGGAATTGGAAGGAAGGTATTAAAGAAAATAATTATCGAGGAACATCGAAATGGATATCCTGTCTTTCTCGAGGTCGAAGCTAAAAATGCTCATGCATTGGGACTATATGAGTCCTGTGGCTTCAAGACGTTCCATACGCAAGATTACTATCAATATAAGCTTTTATAGAGGAGAGATATAATGGCTCGGGAAACGATTCAAAATATGGATGATGTTTTAAAGATGCTCGATTCGCTGCTTAGGGATGAAGGAGAATGGTGGAACGGTTTTTACGAAGATCGTAGCAAAGAAATCCCGTTCTTTGTGAACGTCCCTGATGAGAATTTGGTCGAGTATTTTGATAAAGGAATTTTTATCGATGGAAAGGTACTTGAGTTAGGCTGTGGACCAGGTCGAAATGCAATCTATTGTACAGAAAAAGGTTGTGAAGTGGATGCAGTAGATCTTTCGACGGAAGCGTTGGACTGGGGAAAAGAACGTGCTGACGAAAAGGGGTTGGATGTCAACTTCATTCATAGCAGCTTGTATGATTTAAATCATCAACCGGAATCGTATGACATCATTTATGATAGTGGTTGCTTCCATCATATCCCGCCACACCGACGGTTCACTTATTTAGAACTGATCGAGAATGCCTTGAAATCGGGAGGGTATTTTGGACTTACTTGTTTTCGTCAGGAGGTATGGGCTCAGACATGTCCGATTGGGAGGTGTACCGTGATAAAAGTATGAAAGGCGGGCTCGCGTTTACGGAAAAGAAGCTGGTGGAAATCTTTAATACGCTTGAGGTTGTAGAGATTCGGGAAATGCGTGAATTCAAGCAGCCTGCTCGTGTTTTTGGCGCTTCTTTTTTGTGGGCAGCACTTTTTAGAAAAAAATAAAATAAGCACTTTACATACGAACGTTTGTTCTGTATACTAGCTTTATAGCGACCTCCGCTAAATCTGTTGAACACTTTGTTCTATATCTAGGGATGATCTTGACGTAGGTCATCCCGTCCCTTTTTCAAAGGTCGAATTGAAAACATGATATATTATGGAAAAAGTGAGGTTTCACACTCAGTGGAAGAACATTTAGAATGATTTACGGAAGCAGAAGAATAAACGATTTGATCGGCTCGATGAAGACAGCAGGTTATTAAAGGAAGAAGTTTCTGTGGTTAAAGAAATAGTAACCAGTAATCTAACCGAGAATCGTAGTCATTTTAAGCACATAGAAACGAAGTTAAATGACCACGAAAAAAATTCGTTAATGCTGGTTCTAGAATATTTGTTTAAACATCCTCGATAACAAAACGGTGCCCCGCAATGGAACACCGCACCTTCTAAGTATCATTTCAAAACGTCATGATCGACATACCGCTCGCCATTCAATTCACTTACGATATTGATCGCAACCTTTGCGCCATCACCTGCAGTAACGATTGTATGCATTGTAACGCCTGCAACTGTACCGGCAGCCCAAATTCCTTCTTTGTTCGTTTTACCTTGCTGATCAACTTTTATAATGTTCTTGATTCGTGGTTCCGTTCCAGGGATAACTTCAACACCGATATTTTGTGCAACATCAACGAGCATTCCTGTTGCAAGAACAACGTGCTTTGCTTCAAACGAGTCACCGTCTTCAGTTACGACTGTATGAGTTCCGTTCGAGCTCCTCACATCGGTAACAGCTTTCTCAACCCACTCTGCACCAAACTTTTCTGCTTGCTTTTTACCAATTGCAACCAAATCAGGACCGGAAATGCCTTCTGCACCGTAGTGGTTGTCGAGCCAAGCGCGTTTTGTGACACTTTTACCATTGTCGATGACAAGCGTCTTTTTGTCTGCCTTACTAGTGAATAGAGCAGCACTCCCACCAGCTGGACCACCGCCAATGACTATAACGTCGTACATAATAATTCCTCCCTAGTAGATTGAGTTCGAAACACTTTCATGGTAAATACTACTAGACTTTTAGTAAAGGAATATGCTCGGCACCTTGATTGGAAGAAATTCTTATTTTAAGAGGAAAGATAGGATTATTAGTAAAATACTTGGGAAATGTGTCAAAAAATCAAGTGTAAAAACAGCTGTAAATATACTCCATTTTCCCAATGTGGTTTTAAAGGATTTTCTGGTAGTGACATCTAATCTATTAAACTATGCGCGCGCAAACTAATCATATTGGGAGGAACTAATTTGAAATTCAAAAAAGTGTTATTAACCCTGTCCCTTGGTCTTTCACTTGCACTTGTCCCGACGTTATCTTTTGCTCACGATGCTAGTCCGGCAGCTGCTCCCCAAATTGAGGTACTACCCAAAGCAAAAACAAAGTTAAAGGAAAATAGTAAAAAGCCAGCAGTAGTAGAATCAGATACGACTGCAAAGATTTTGAACGAGAAGGGTAATGTGGTAGGTAAAAGAACCTTTAAAAGCAACAAAACGGATGACGCAGATTCGCAGGCAAGTATTGCTGCCACTAGAACTGTAACGGTTTTAGCGGTAGCAGACGAAGAATATCGTTCTGCATATGGCGACTGGCAAACTCGTATTCAAAACATTGTGGAATATGCAGATAATGCATTTAACCGTGATCACGCAATCGATTTCCAGGTTCACGCTTTGGCTGCCTGGAGCTCACAGGGCGGAAACAGTTCTCAAATCCTTCAAGACCTTGGCAGGGATTTTGATGGATTAGGATATGATTTTGTAGTTGGTTTCACTCGTGATTCAGCGTTTGATGCTGGAGGGATTGCCTATGTTTACGGTTCAGCACCTTACGGGAGTGCATTAAGTGTCAACCTTGATCAGGGAGTTACGAATACTTGGCATGCATCCCAGCATGAGTTCTCTCATAATTTCGGCCTAGGACATGATCCACAAGGTAGCGGGATCCGCTGTATCATGAACTATGATTATTCTTATAGTGTCGATTACTGGCACCCAGAACATGACTCCCAAATTGAACAGAACGAATATTGGTATTAAAAATAATAGAACCGGCTTCGGCTGGTTCTTTTTTTATGCACATTATGACTCACCAGTAATGAACTTAAGGCCTACTGCTGAACCAAGTACCATGAAAATAAATAAAATACGCATGGAGCTTTTTTCCTCACCATAAAAAATCATTCCGAGCATCGCTCCTCCAGATGCTCCGATCCCCGTCCAGATTGCGTATGCAGTACCCATTGGCAATGTTTTCATCGCTAATGATAAAAACAGGAAACTTGCACCGAAACCAATGAGCAAATAAAATAATGATGTAAAATTACGATGTGTATGGAGGCGGTTGATCATTACGACCCCGGTCATTTCAAATATCCCAGCTAAAATAAGATAAATCCAGCTCATTGTGACTTTGCTCCTTCTGTACCATTCTCTTTTGTTACAAATTTTAAACCAATAACGCCAGCTAGTAAGAAAACAATTAAAACAAGTTTTGCAATATTAAAGGGTTCTTCGAAAAAGAGTATCCCAGTAGTAATTGTTCCGACAGTCCCTAGTCCGACAAATACTGAATAAACTGTACCTATTGGCAGGTGGCGTCCAGCCATGATCATGAGATAAAAGCTAATTAGAATGCTTACGATTGTTCCGCCCCACGTCCAGAAGCCATCAGCATGTTTAAGGCCAATCACCCAAAATACTTCAAAAAAGGCTGCAAAGAATACTTTAAACCATTCCTTGTTCATTAAACTCACTCCAATTTGTATTAAAAAAAGCCCTAGAGATTATAATGAATCTCCCAGGCTTTTGTCCGTCCGTGTGCACAGTAAAATCACTGTGTGTTTTCTCTCGGACCAGACCAGCCTCAGGAGCTGCGGAACCCTAGAAAACAATTTTAATCTATTCAATTTCCGAGTTTATTATTGCACAAAATAGAAGCAAATACAACTGAGGGGAATTTGATCTGCATCAAATTAGCCTCTCATCTACAATTCGATGGAGAGGAGCTCTTTCAATTCGCTTTTCCCTGTAGAAGTAACCTCTATCGCTCGCGTTTTTGGAATCCGTTTGATCCAATTCCGGTCGAACATTGATTCAAGCAGTGCATTTCCGAGTGAACCTGCAAGGTGATGCTGTCGTTCACTCCAGTCAAGGCAGCAACGTGCAAATGACCTTCGTTTACTTTCATGAAAATCTATATCAATATCAAGGTTTTCGAAAAAATTTTCTCCTGTTTGTGTAACGATAAAGTCAAGTTCCATTTTCTCGATATAGCCTTTCTTACTTAAGGCATCTGTGACCTGAACGCCTACAAAACCAGCGAGATGATCATAACAGGTTCGTGCATATTCAATTTGCTTTCTCTCTCGTGCTTCGTTGAACGAATTTGGTTTCGATTGAGGTGATACTGAATACAGCGATTCAATCAGACACGCAACATCGTTGTTTGTCAGCTTATAGTATCGATGACGTCCATGACGTTCAACTGAAACGATTCCTATTTCAAGCATCTTGTTTAAATGAAAACTTGCCGTCTGAGGTTTTATTTTGGCGAATAGGGCAAGTTCACTGGCGGGATGTGGTTTTCCGTCCATCAATAAATCGAGTATTGCAGCTCTAGACGCATCATTCAACAGCGAGACGATTTTAGTAAGGTCCGGGTTCAAACTTATTTCCTCCTTTACATTCATACTTCGATTATAATCGAAATGTGATTTCGATACAATATATCTAAAGGAGTTGGTTTGATGAAAAAAGCTGTACAAATACAAGAAATAAAGCCAAAGATATTATATTATGGAATGCCCGTGTTGTTGCTTGCCACATTAAACGAGGACGATTCCACGAATATTAGTCCAATGTCCTCCTCATGGGCGTTGGGTCATTATATCGTATTAGGTATCGGTGCAGGTGGGAAGGCTCTCGAAAATTTGAAACGACATCCGGAATGTGTGATCAACCTACCAGATCCAACTCTATGGGAAACAGTTGAAAAGCTCGCACATTATACAGGAAAAAGAGAAATTCCAGACTATAAACGAGACCTAGGTTTTACATTTGAAAAAGATAAATTTAAGGTGAGTGGACTAACGCCGTTGCGTTCAAAAACAGTCCAACCCGATCGAATTGAATCTTGCCCATTACAGATCGAAGCAAAGGTTAAAAACATCCGGATACCTGGCTATTGTGAGGGATTAGCCATTGTGGAGACAGAGGCAATACACGTCCATGCGCATGAGCAAATTATTGTTGGCGAACGACATATCAACCCAGAAAAGTGGAGCCCGCTGATTTATAATTTCCGACATTATTTTGGACTTGGAAAAGAAGTTGGAAAGACGTTCAGGGCAAAGACCTAAAAAAGCGGGGATTGTCAGTTATTGAAAACCGCATCCCCGTTCCTCATATTATTTTTGTCTTATCCAAACCATTTCAATGTGCGGTATGCCGTCTTCTAAAAACACATCAGAGTTTTGTCGAAGTCCAAAAGCAGCGTAGTAATGCTCTAAGTGCGCTTGAGCTTCGATTTTGATTACCTGGGGATGGTATTCCGCTTCAATGAACTCCATTACCTTCTGAAGTAATTCGTTTCCGAGCCTTTTACCGCGATGGTTTTTATTGACGAGAACTCGACCGAACTTGATATAGTCTTGTTTATCGATTACTCGAGCATAGGCTAGCAGTTCATTTTCTTCCATTTTAAAAATGTGAAAGACATTCGGGTTTAGATCATAGTCATCGATTTCTTGATAAGGGCAGTCTTGTTCAACGACGAACACCTTCACTCGTTCTTGAAAGATTGTAATGAGTTCTGTTTTTGTAAGTTCTTCTGTCGTACTGATTTTCCAGGGCATAGTTCCGTTCCTTTCAGATTGTATGATTCTTAAACTGATTTTGCGATTTCTTTTTGATTGGGTTGATGTGAAAGACGATTAACCAATTTTCTGCTTCGTAAAAAGGTAGCTTGAAAAATCGGACTTTGAATGAATGTATAGATGAATGTGAAGACAAAGACCGGACCGCCGAGCAACCAGCCTATTACAAGTACGCCACTTTCCGTAATGATTCGCACCCTACTGATCGAAAGTCCAGTTTTGTCGGAGATTGATAGCATGAATCCATCGCGCGGACCGGCACCAACTCCCGCTGAATTATAAACTCCACCACCAATACCCATAAGCGTGATTCCAAGAAATAACACAAGAATGTCGAGTACCACGTTCAAACCAGTTGGTGGAAAAAAGTCAACAAATAAAAATAAATCAATCATAACCCCGACAAAAAACGCATTTAAAAATGTACCGATACTTATGTAAGATCGATCAATGAGTAACGAACCGGCAACAAGTACACCACCGATGATCACGGCCCATGAACCGATAGTGAGCCCAACCCTTTCAAACATAGCAATGTTCAACACATCCCACGGGTGCAAGCCAAGGTACTGAACTTTGATCGCAGTTGCAATGCCATAACTAAAAATAATGAGGCCGGCAAGAAAAAAGATGGGACGTATGGTTCGGCGCATGTGTGTTCCTTCTTCCACTTGTATTTTAGCTTCATTATAAAATGTTTGTAGCTTGGGTGGCAATGAAATGAACTTGTTAATCCTGAAAACTTGTACCGCCCCAAATATTGACAAAGGCACATTGGAACGAGATACTACTTAAAATAGTTTCATAGTAAAGTACATATAGAGGTGGACGCATTGGAAAATATGGTAAAGGTTAAACAACTGCTCGATTCATTGTTCAACATTATTGAGCTTGATAGGGACCCGGGATTCAGCAGGTTCATTCCACAAGTGTATGACCCGATTAAGGTTGATTGGACACAGTATTTTGAAGCAGATTTTTCGAAGCGCTTCAATGGTTTGATGATGAAAGGGAGCGATCAGATGAATACTGTTTTTCTCGCTGTTTTCCCAACGGATCAAGTATTGGAGTCTTTTATAAATGAGGCGTCAGAGGGGGATCTGCTTTTCCTGCATCATCCGTTAGTGATGGAGTGCGGAGATCCAAGAGGCGAGTGGGGGCGTGGTTTCGTTCCGATCCGTAAGAGCCTGTTACAGTCACTCAAAGATAAGAAACTTTCCGTTTATACATGCCATACCCCATTAGACTACCACCTCGAGATTAGTACGAATATGGCAATAGCGAATGTAATGAATGCGCTAGTAATTGATCGTTTTATCTATGAAGAGGGTAAGTCGATCGGGTTAATTTGTGATGTTGAACCAATTGATACTGCTGGTTTAATAAAAAAGCTCGAGTCCATATTCGAGATTCCTTATGTAGATTTTGAAGGGGAACAACATAATTTCATTGACAGAATAGCAATTGTTGCAGGCTGCGGGGACAAAGTCGCTTTTATGAGGGAAGCGGAGTCTTTTGGAGTTCAGGCGTATGTAACGGGTGAGATTCATTGCCATATCGACAATGACTACGGTCGTGCGAAGTATAAACAGATGATGGATTATGTTCCGGAAAGCACAATGTCATTGATTGGAGTGTCGCACTCAGCTTCAGAATACATGGTGATGCAGACACAAATGAAAAACTGGTTCACCGATAAAATGGATGTGAACGTTCGCTTACTCCCACAACATAAATGGTGGTTGTGAGAATGATAGTTGTTCAGGCTTTTATAAAAAATGAGAATAAAGCATTAAGGAGAACAGTGTGAATCCAATAAATAATAATGAAATTCCGACTGCAATTCTAGCCACTGTTGGGAATATAACTAAAATGACCTTTCCGAAACAGGGGTGTACTTCGGATGTTGCAATTTTAGATGGATTACATGGGCAGTTTGTATTGAAAAGAGCGAAGATAGAACAATTTCGCACATGGCTGGCACGAGAAGTGTTTGTCTTGAACAGCTTGTCACAAACTGTACTTCCAGTTCCTAATGTATTTCGTTTTGTGGAAGAAAACAATCAGTCGTGGGTGCTAATGGAATTTTTCCAGGGACAAACGTTAAGGGACTATTTAGCGCGTGAACGAGATCCGGAGAACCGACACCAGGCCATTTTTAATTTTGGAAAAATCCTCACGACACTACATGCCACCGAATGTCCAAACGAATTGAAGTCAGAAGAGTTGTGGCTAGATGAGTTGCTGGAAAGAGCACAGTACAATCTTGATCACTATCAAGTCGACGGTTCTCAGGAGTTACTAGACCAACTTATGAAGGACAAACCTGCACCGTATAAACAAACGTTAATACATGGAGATTTCACCATTGATAATGTTCTCGTGCATGAAGGGGAGATTATTGGAGTCATTGATTGGAGTGGAGGAGCATATGGTGATCCAAGATACGATGCTGCCCTTGCGATTCGCCCAAAACGCAATGCATTTGAAACTGATGAGGATAAAGAATCTTTCTTTGAAGGATACGGCAAAAAATTTATCACCAAGCAAGACTATGAGTATTTCGAGAATGGCCTTTACGAATTTTTTTAAAGGAAGAAGTGATTCCAGATGACGACAATTAGGCCTGCTAGATTAGAAGAAGCACAATATTTAAGTGCTTTGGCATTGGAATCGAAAGTATGCTGGGATTACAGCGAAGATTTTATCGACAGTTGTGTGGAAGACTTAACGATTAATGAGCAATACATAACAGACAATTACGTTTTTGTGCTCGAGGATCAAAGCAATATCATCGGATTTTTCAGTTTTAAAAAAGAACCAGAGAGATCCTGGCTCGATTTCCTCTATCTCCACCCTGTTTATATTGGAAGAGGGTATGGGAAAATCATTTGGAACAATGTAGTTGAGAAAGCAAAACAGTTAAAAATCGAAACGTTCACCATCGACAGTGATCCAAACGCAAAACCCTTTTACGAAAAAATGGGTGCTGTACTGATTGGAGAAACCCCTTCGACTGCCATTGAGGGAAGAATGCTACCATTGCTGAAATTCGAAGTGAATTAATATTTCATTCACGAAATATTCAATCTTATTAAATGTATGATCTTTCCAATAGGGTAAAATAAAGGTGATTAAAACTGGAATATTGGAGGGATTATCATGAAAAAGTTCTTATTGATGTTTGTGATTGTAGCACTATTGGCGGGATGTACGGATAAGTCAACAGTGAAGGATCTGAACATCGAGGAAATGTCCCAAGACGAACTAGCGAAGCAAAATGTTCAAGTATGGCTGGAGCTTGAATCCAGACAAAAGAACAACCTTGCGATCGATGCTCTACATGAAGGCGGATTGACGAAAGCAGAATACCATGATCATTTTAGATTGGTGATCAAAGAGATGAATCGCTGGGCCTCAGAAAAAGGAAACGATGAGTTTACGATCGCAGAGGGTTTAAAAGCTAATGTTTTAAATGTCAAAAAATCAATTGAACTTCTTAATTCTAAAGCTGAAGGGAATTAAATGAAATTAAGGAGGATATTGATACGAATTTCGAAATATTAATGTTCTGTCCTTAATTCTCAAACAATCCATTACTAAGCTCAAAGCTATTGAATTAATATTCACCTTTATTTTCGAGTGTATCAATCTAATAATTACAGAACGAATGAGGGGTGTCCTTTTATGGGATCGCCCCTTTCTTCTGTTTCTTCATATGTATCCATTTCAACATCGGTCACACCGTATCTGTTTATAGCCTCATTTACAACTACTTCTCGGTCTGTTTTCTTCATCTTAATCAATGCTACATTCATTGTTTCGTCTTCGTACTTAGTTGTTTCTCCGTGTACAAATCCCATTCACTTCTAAAGTAACTATATGTATATGTTCTGTTTCACTCGATTCTAGACGGATTAACCAATATATGAATATTGAAAGTTAGCGGAGAGATACTAACCAAAGTTTAAAAAACAAGTATGGAGGTTGTGACTTGAGAACAATGCGGAATTTATTCAAGAAAAGACTAATCATTGTAATTAGCTTATTTCTTATCTGTAATTTATTCCTTGTTGCATGTGGAGGAGATAATGGCGGTGGTGGTGGAGCACCGGCACAAGAGATCAGCTTAAACATCAGTACAGAGCCATTCTCATTAAATCCGGGACTTGCAAACGACAGTACATCTGGAAGTGTATTGCTTCAAACATTCGAAGGATTGACGCGAATCGGAAAAGATGGAAAGCCTGTCAATGCAATGGCTGAAGAGGTTAAGGTCTCAGAGGATTTGAAAACATATACGTTCACTATTCGGGAGGAAGCGAAATGGTCGAATGGTGACCCAGTAACTGCAGAGGATTTTGAATATGCTTGGAAGTGGGCATTGGACCCGAAAAACCAGTCACAATATGCTTATCAGCTCTATTACATCAAAAATGCCGAAGCAGCTAATGCCGGAAAAGGATCTGTTGATAACGTTGGGGTTACAGCGGTTGATGAAAAAACGTTGAAGGTAGAGCTTGAAAATCCAACACCATATTTCTTGGAATTAACAGCATTTTATACGTATTTTCCGGTAAATAGTAAAATCGCGAAGGAAAATCCAAAATGGCACACCGATGCTGGGGAAAACTATACATCCAACGGTCCATTCACAATGACAAGTTGGGAACATAGCGATGAGATCATTCTCGAAAAGAACGAGGACTACTGGGATAAAGACGAAGTTACCCTCGAACGTATCGAAATGATCATGGTTAATGATCCAAATACAGAATTGAGTATGTTTGATAATGGGGAGTTAGACTGGGCTGGATCACCAACAGGAGTATTGCCGATAGAAGCGATTCCGTCTCTCAGAGATTCCGGAAGATTAAATGTCGAGCCAATTGCTGGCACGTACTGGTACAAATTCAACACAGAGAAAAAACCTTTCAACAACCCAAATATTCGTAAAGCTTTTGCGTATGCTATCGACCGTAAGGCAATCGTGAATAATGTCACAAAAGGTGGACAATTACCTGCAATGGCCGTCGTGCCGCCTACAATGATCGAAGAAAACGAAGAAGGTTTCTTCGAAGATGCCAACTTCCAAGAAGCAAAACGGTTACTGGAAAAGGGTCTTGCTGAAGAAGGATATGGAAGTGTCGATGATCTTCCGCCGATTACACTCTCTTATAATACCTCTGATGCACATGCTAAAGTTGCCCAAGCGATTCAAGATATGTGGTTAAAGAACCTTGGGGTAAACGTAGAATTACAGAACGCTGAATGGAAGGTATTTATTTCTCAGTTGCATGGTGGCAACTATCAAATCGGCCGAATGGGATGGTTAGGAGATTTCAACGACCCAATCAACTTCTTGGAGCTTTATAAAGAGCTTGGTGGTAACAATGACACAAGGTGGCATAACGATCGATTTGCAGCATTGTTAGAAAAATCTGCAACAGAAAAAGACCCTGATAAACGTTTACAGATTTTGAAAGATGCCGAAAAAATCATAATAGACGAAATGCCGATCGCACCCATTTACTTTTACACGAATACATGGGTTCAGAATGAAAATCTAAAGGGTGTTGTACTTTCTGGCTTGGGTGATGTGCAATTTAAATGGGCCCATATGGAGTAGTCATCCACTATTAAAGAACAAAATTTCCAAGGGTTGACCGGCTATGAAAGCATCAGCCCTTGCTCAAAATATACCGACTAAGAATGTTGAAAAGTTGATAATGGAATCTGAGTAATGGAGGTGTACATGTTGTTTATTTTTATTATAAAACGCCTGCTATTTATGCTCTTATCGCTACTCATCATCATTACTGCCACATTTGGATTGATGAGAGCTGCACCTGGTGGTCCTTTTACAGGTGAAAAAGAACTTCCGCCTGCTATTAAGGAGAACTTGAATGCCTTTTATGGCTTGGATCAACCGTGGTATATGCAGTACTTTGATTATCTTGTATCTATTGCTCAATGGGATTTTGGACCTTCCTTTACCTACAAAGGCCAAACCGTAAATGATTTCATCAATGACGGTTTCCCTGTTTCATTCTTGTTAGGAATGGAAGCTATCTTTATCGCCGTTGCAATCGGAATATTGTTAGGTACGGTCGCAGCATTGAGGCACAACAGATGGCAAGACTATGGGGCGATGGTCATTGCTGTTCTCGGTATATCCGTACCAAGCTTTATCATGGCTTCAATTTTACAATATTACCTGGCTATGAAATTAAATCTTTTCCCTGTTGCACGATGGGATACGTTTATGCACTCCGTTTTACCTGCACTTGCACTTGCCTCTACTCCGCTGGCATTCATTGCTCGTTTGACTCGTTCAAGCATGCTAGAAGTATTAAGCAATGATTATATAAAGACAGCGAAGTCAAAAGGATTAAGTGGCCAAGTTATCGTTTGGCGCCATACGATTCGAAACGCATTAATGCCTGTTGTTTCTTATATGGGTCCACTCGTTTCAGCGATTTTGACCGGAAGTTTCGTTATCGAAAAAATTTTCGGCATCCCTGGACTAGGAATGCACTTTGTAACAAGTATTACAAACCGTGATTATACAGTCATCATGGGGGTCACTGTTTTTTTCAGTATTCTATTATTAGTTTCTATTCTCCTAGTTGACATAGCCTATGGTTTAATAGACCCGCGCATAGAGATAGCTGGTAAGAAGGGGGAGTAAAGAATGCAACATGAGCAGTTGAAAACCGAAGAGATTCCTAAGGATTATTTAACATTTGTTCAAGCTGGTGAAAATGAAGCAGAAAAAATCACCCGCCCAAGCATTTCATTTTGGCAGGACGTTTGGATGAGATTTCGTAAAAATAAGCTGGCGATGTCCGGAGTGGTGCTTTTATTTCTTCTTTTGATCGCGGCAATTATCGGTCCGATGTTAACTCCCTATGATTATAGGACGACCAATTTACAAGGAACAAATCTGCCTCCGTCTGCTGAGCACTGGTTCGGTACTGATAATCTTGGACGAGATATGTTTACACGCACTTGGGAAGGTGCACGTATCTCTTTATTTATAGGTTTTTCGGCAGCGATAATTGATTTGTTTATCGGTGTATTATGGGGAGGCGTTTCCGGATTTAAAGGTGGCAAGACAGACGAGGTGATGATGCGTGGAGCCGATATCTTATGGGCTGTCCCTTACTTATTGCTTGTCATTTTATTAATGGTCGTACTCGAACCAGGACTGACCACCATGATTATTGCGATGACAATTACAGGATGGATTAACATGGCCCGTATTGTCCGTGGACAAGTCTTACAATTAAAAGGGCAAGAATTTGTCTTAGCCTCACAAACATTAGGAGCAACTACGAACCGAATTATGTTTCGCCACTTGATTCCGAATACGATGGGGCCAATTTTAATCACAATGACATTAACCGTTCCGACCGCAATATTCACAGAGGCATTCTTAAGCTATCTTGGTCTTGGTGTTCCTGCACCATTAGCCAGTTGGGGCACAATGGCAAGTGAGGGACTTCCGGCAATGAGGTATTTTCCATGGAGACTCTTTTTTCCGGCAACCTTTATTTGTTTAACAATCTTTGCATTTAATGTAATCGGTGATGGCATGCGAGACGCACTTGATCCGAAACTGCGTAAATAAGGATGTGAGATAGGTGGATAAAATACTTGAGGTCAAAGATTTGGAAATCTCATTCTATACTCATGCCGGTGAAGTTAAAGCAGTTCGCGGCTTGAATTTCGATGTTAAAAAGGGCGAAACCCTAGCAATCGTTGGGGAGTCCGGATCTGGGAAAAGCGTAGCTACACAGTCGATTTTAAAGCTCATTCCAATGCCTCCAGGAAAGTTTGTTAATGGTTCAATTCTATTTCAGGGTGTTGACCTTGTTCCAAAAACAGATGCAGAAATGGAAAAAATACGGGGTAATGACATCGGAATGATTTTTCAAGATCCAATGACATCGTTAAACCCAACTATGAAAATTGGTCGACAAATTATAGAAGGTTTGATTAAACACCATAAAGTATCTCAGTCAGAAGCAAAAAAGCGTGCAATCCAGCTTCTTGATAAAGTTGGCATCCCGATGCCTGAGAAACGGGTTAACCAATACCCACATGAATTTTCAGGAGGGATGAGGCAGCGGGCCATGATTGCCATCGCATTAGCCACGAAACCTAAACTATTGATTGCAGATGAACCGACAACTGCTTTGGACGTGACAATTCAAGCCCAAATCCTTGAATTGATGAAGGAGCTGCAATCGGAAATGGAGTCATCCATCATCTTTATCACACATGATCTTGGGGTCGTTGCTAATGTTGCGGATCGAGTAGCGGTAATGTATGCCGGACAAATTATTGAAACTGGGACTGTAGATGAAATTTTTTATAATCCACAACATCCATATACGTGGGGACTTCTAGCTTCAATGCCTGACCTTACCGCTGAGGATGAAAAGTTAACTGCTATTCCAGGTTCACCACCTGATCTGGTTAACCCGCCAAAAGGCGATGCATTTGCGATTAGAAGTCCATACGCAATGAAAATTGATTTTGAGATGGAACCCCCGATGTTTAAAGTTTCAGAAACTCATTATGCAAAAACGTGGCTTCTCCATAAAGACGCACCTAAAGTTGAGCCTCCAGAAGCTGTGAAAAAACGCATGATGATTTTTAAAGAAAAATCCATCGGCAAAGAAGGTGAGTTGCATGGAGAATTCTAAAGAAAAACTCGTAGAAATCAAAAACCTTGTGAAATATTTTAATTCTAATAAGGGTGTTGTAAAAGCGGTAGACAATGTCAACTTCGATATTTACAAGGGTGAAACGTTCGGTTTAGTCGGTGAATCTGGTTCCGGGAAATCAACTACTGGTCGAACTATCATTAAATTATATGAGGCAACCGGCGGGCAAGTCCTGTTCAGGGGTAATGATGTTCACGAACGAAAATCAAAGAAAGAGCTTCTTAAGTTAAACAGGAAGATGCAAATGATCTTTCAAGACCCTTATGCTTCTTTAAATCCGCGAATGATCGTTGCAGACATCATTGCAGAAGGAATTGACATCCATAACTTAGCAAAAAATAAGACGGAACGCATGGCGAAAGTTTATGAGCTACTTGAAACCGTCGGGTTAAATCGTGAGCATGCTAATCGTTATCCGCATGAATTTAGCGGTGGACAACGCCAGCGTATTGGGATTGCCCGAGCCCTTGCAGTAGAACCTGAATTCATTATTGCAGATGAACCAATCTCTGCGCTTGACGTTTCGATCCAAGCCCAGGTCGTCAACTTAATGAAAGAACTTCAAAAAGAAAAAGGATTGACCTATCTTTTCATTGCCCACGACCTTTCAATGGTGAAATATATAAGCGATCGAATCGGAGTGATGTACAATGGTAAGATCGTAGAGCTGGCTACCAGTGAGGAACTTTATAAAAACCCGATACATCCGTATACGAAATCCCTGCTTTCAGCTATTCCACGGCCAGACCCGGACTATGAAAGAGGCAGGAAACGGACACATTATGACCCAAAGGAATTCAATCCTAATAATGAAGAAAGCAAATTCCGTGAAATCGCTTCAGGTCACTGGGTAGCTTTTACAGAGAAAGAATATAGAGAGTACACAAGATAAAAAAACCAAAAAACTGAGTGCGATTCATTGCCACTCAGTTTTTTGGCTTTACCTCCCCGGAATCGGAATTCCCACATTCCAATCATTTACAGAATCTGTGTCGGTATTTACATCAAATCGGTAAATTGCTTCACCAGTTAGGGCGGTTATATTCCATCCTTGAGCATAGTTTTCATAAGCAACGAAATCCACTTCGTTTCCAGACGGATCTTGTAAGGAAAGCTGATCACCAGAATTGCCTAATGCTATTGTCATGCCAGAGACATCTGGATTAAATCCGAATAAGTTATGGAATCCATTTGAATCTCGAGCAACGATTAAATATTGACTTGGAGCAATGGTCGTATTTGTTGAAAAAGTGAATGTACTGTAATTGTCCTCTAAATGGTATCCGCTAAGGTCCACTGTTTGATCGGCTGCATTATATATCTCTATATATTCTTCGGTACTATCAGTTCCCTCTGTATCATAGTAGATTTCCTGAATGACTAGGTCTGCTTGGGCTCCTCCTGAACTTTCAGATGTATATCCTGCAGAAATTGCATCCGATTCAGTAAAAAAGTAGACTCTGTCTTCCAACGGGATTTGTTCGAAGTGAAGAGGGGTGACATACGTATCTGTATAATAATTTCCAACGTATTTGTCTGGTTGATCATTAAACATACGATCACGATATTCAAAAGGTAGTTCTTCGAGTGGGTTCATTGGATTCCAAATACCAATTTCACCATTCATAGCAGCTAACATAGCTTTTCGATAGGACTCGAACTTCGAATTTTCAAATGGCCAAATAAAATAGGAAACTGCATGTCCAGTCTCAAGCATTAATCGATTGATTTCAGAATCCCCTAAAAATACATAGGCTAGCAATCTTCCAAAGCCATCTTTTTCTTCTTCGCCAGTAACCAATTCGATTCTTGTGCCACTCGGTAAAAGATTTTGTAAATATTTCTTTGCGTCATTCCCATGTGGATCGATTTGATTTCCTGGATCTTTTCCATTTGATACAAACGTTTCTGGTGTATCGATCCCCAGAAAACGAACTTCATCAGATCCTTTAACTGGACTTTTCAACATGATCGTGTCCCCGTCTTTTACATAATCCACAGTGGCTGAATAGGTTCCATTTGCCTTTACCATTTCTTTTGAGCTGCAACCCGTAATGATTAGAAGCGAGATTAACATCCAAATTCCCAGTACTTTTTTCAAAGCAAAAACCTCCTTATCGAATTGAAAGTTTTTGTTTCACATGGGCGACTTTATTACTCGCTGGATGTAATTCATTGTTGGAAGAGCAAAAGAAAAAATTGATGGCTCTTGTAACTGGTAGTGTCGAGGACGTGACTAATTAAACAGATGATCGGAAAAATTTGAATAAGTTAAATATACCAAAACTATGTATTTTTGTATAAACGGTTATAAAAACTTAAAAGGTAAGTCCAGCCGCCTATTTTTACTAGTTTTTTTTGAAATAGATTGAAACTAGATTAGTTATTTGGTTCAAATGGTATGAATTGCGGCAATGCTCTGCCAGTTAAAAGGAGTCACTAGTTACCAAAGAATCATTTTTTAATATGTTCTAGTTGTTTCCATTCCATTTTTGCACGAAATTAAGCTTATTGAGATAAGACATGAGGCGAATTCCAAAATACGGTCTAAAATACCAATGTAATTCCGGAAATATCCACGAAACTCAGAAAATACAAAAAAACTCCAATCGAACAGATTCCATATAAAACTTACTAGACTCATACCCACGCTACCTCAGTACGAAATAACCCCAAAAAACCAATAATGTACCATCTACTAATGAACAGAAGGGCTGGAGCCTTCTATTTTTCCTATTTTGAGGAGACAATATGCCCTCTAAAAAAGTTTTCAAGTCTATTTATTGCCGAAAATAAGGGTGCCTGACCCTATGAAATCTCAATAAATCCCGAAAGAGGGACAACTGTCTGTCATCCAAACAACCATTTTTACAAGAATTATGCGAATGGCTATATCTCCTTCACGGCATGGCACATATACTGCAGGGACAAGAGTACTCACAACAAAAATTATCAAGGAGGAAACTTAATTGAAAAACAGTACGTCTGTCGATAAAGTATCTGGATTAAAGGGTCAATGGATTAAGATCAACTTAGGAGGGCCGGAATCTCGAGCGGGTAAGCTACTAGCTATAAAAAAGGATTATTTAACAATCCAAACAAAAAAGGATGAGGTAATCTATTATCAGCTTGATCACATCAAGGGTGTTTCAATCAACGCCAACAACTATTGGTTAACGTCTCGGAAGGTAAAGCATCTTGATGAAGAATGCTTTGTCGATGTCCTGAGGCACTTCAAGCACAAGAAAGTTAAAATCAACCGTGGTGGACCTGAGAGCATAGAAGGTGTCATGAATGAGATCTTTAAAGATCACATTGAGCTTACAGTCGGCGATGACATTGTGTTTCTATCAATCTGGCACCTTAAGAGTGTAAGTGCAGCAGAATCTGCCAAGCATCATTCCAGTGGTAAAAAGTCATCTGGCAAAAAGGGCAAAGGCAAGAAAGACTCTGGAAAGAAAAGCTCAGGAAAGAAGAGTTCAGGAAAGAAAAGCTCAGACAGGAAAAGTTCTGGTAGGAAGTCTTCAGACCACAAATCTTCAGGCAAGAAGCGTTCAGACGGTAAGAAAAGGTCTTCAGACAAATGCTCAAAAGTATCGGATGCAGTGAAGGAAGCACATCGTTCTGGGTCTGACAAATATATGCACAATGACCCGTATGGTTCAAGCAAAAAGTCCAGAGACTCAAAAAGCAGTTCAAAAAGACGTTCAATGAGCCAAAGATCATTAACTAGCTTAGAGCGTAAAGGCTGGGTAAAGTTATCCTAGTTTCTCGATATAACGTGTGAAATTTACAGAATCAATTCTAAAAACTACTAATTAATTGAGTGCGCACTCGGATTTAGGAAAGGAGGAACAGGATTGCTTATTACACTATTCATCTTTGTTCAGGGCTATCTCCTATATATATTGTTAAAACCTTCGAAAGATACAAAACAGAATTACGAAGAAACGAACCTATCACACCTTGAAATAGAGCGTAAACCAATTCACTTAGATTCCGCCTCCTTTAAATGCGAGGCGAAATCGAATGCTTGAGCATCAAACTTTGATGACAATAGCGATTTTTTCCCTAACCATTTTTATCATGGTATGGAAATCAGGCAAACTTAATGAAACGGTTCCAACTGTCATTGGGGCAGTACTATTTTTACTAATGGGTGTCGTACCGCTAACAAATCTACTAGATATTTTTAATATGGTTAGCGGTCCGGCCATTACGATTCTTTCATCGATTGTAATGTCAATCGTTCTCGAGAGCATCGGTTTTTTTAACTGGGTTGCATATAACCTTGTCAATAAGGCAAAAGGCTCCGGCATAAGGTTGTTCATTTACGTAAATTTACTTTGTTATTTGATGACGCTCTTCTTTAATAATGATGGCAGCATTCTCATTACAACACCGATCATCATTAAGACCGTCAACATGCTAAACTTGAAAACCAAACAAAAAATCGCATTCCTCTTGCCGGGAGCCATTACTGCCACAACCTCAAGTGCTCCGATTGCAATTAGCAACATTGCTAACTTGATCGCGTTGGAAATAATCGGCCTTGATCTTAATGGCTATGTTTCATTAATGTTTTTACCATCGATGCTTGGAATTTTGACCACAGTCATCCTCTTGTTCTTCTACTTTAAGAAGGATATTCCGAGAAAGCTTCCTGATTTACGTTTGACATTGAGGAACTTCGAAAAGAATTCCTACTCATTCCCTCATCCATTATCGAACCGGGAAGTAGGTACGAATGTAGATTGGCCCATGTTTAAAATTTGTATGTTCATTATTGTATTGACGCGGGGAGCATTCTTCCTTTTAACACCACTTGGAATCCCATTAGAGGCAATTGCAATCTTAGGTGCTTTAGCTTTAATTGCAATTCGTTGGTACAAAAAGGGGACAGGGCTAAAGGATATCGTATTTCGAACACCGTGGCACATCCTCCTATTTGCTTTCAGCATGTACATTCTCGTATATGGACTGCAAAATATTGGACTAACCTCAATTCTCGTAGAAGAGCTCACACCGCTCATACAATCGGATCGACTTTACGCCATTTTTACAATGGGTGGATTGTTGACGGTACTGTCTAACGTATTCAATAATTTACCCGCTGTCATGATTGGCACACTAACGTTAACGGAGATGGGATTGGATCACCATACCCTTCAGGTCACCTATCTTGCTAACATTCTTGGTAGTGATATAGGGGCATTATTAACTCCAGCTGGTACACTAGCAACCTTGTTATGGATGTTCATTTTGAAGGCTCATTCCATTCAGGTTAGTTGGAGCACTTATATAAAAGCAGCAATTGTTACGATTCCGTTCGGACTGTTTGTTAGTTTGCTTAGTCTCTATTTTTGGTCGAATTGGGTATTCAGTTAATGCTAGAGTGTTTTGAACGTTAAGAAAGTATAAGGGGAACTAAGGCAGCCGCCGGCAAGACTTCGCGTTAGCCAGGTTTTCTTTAAACTTGGCATCTAAAAAGGGAGGGAGGATAACGTTGAGTGCGTTTGTAAAATTCATTGGAGAAAATGTAGAACTGACGACAAGTGGCAATATCAAGCTTTCAGGAATACTGATCGATACGGGCTCGAATATCATTGTGCTTTTTGACGGCAAGGATTTTCTGTACATTCCGTTAGTCCATGTCCATTTCATCAATTTTAATTGTGATAGTGACAGCGAAATCTTAAAGCCGGATGAAGTACCGATCGGGAATCAGCGAGAAACAATTTCACTTCGGAATATCTTAAACAACGCCAAGGGTGTTTTTACAGAAATCTTTGTGACGAGTAACCAATCGATCCATGGATATGTGACGAATGTCATGAACGATTACTTTGTATTTTTCTCACCTGTTCATAAAACCTTGTATGTTCCTTTACAGCATCTTAAATGGTTGAAGCCCTACAGTCAAAGCCATCGCCCCTATTCGCTGGATAACGAAGAGCTTCCTCTTATTCCGACGAATACCCCTTTATCGAGAACGTTTGAAGAGCAATGTAAACGAAATCTTGGTAAAGCAGCTGTCTTTGATCTAGGGAAGGATCCGAATAAAATCGGGAAGCTTATTAAAATCGATAACGGGCAAATTGAGCTTGTATTAGCGCGAAACCAAACGATTTACACAAACCTGCAGCATGTGAAGACGGTACATTTTCCGTCGTTATGAGGAAGACATGTCTGGCTCCTGGTCAATAGCGAGTACTCTTGCTGGGAGTCATTCTTTTGCGCTTAAAAGTGCAACAAAGGCTCACCTTGAGGTCACCACTTTAGCGACCAAGATTCCTTTTTAAAAGGAGGGGTCACCTTAAATCCTGCAGGTGATTTCTTAAGTAATGATGGCGGTCATCGATAAATTTCAAGATGATTCCGGGTTCTCGGTCAAAATCATCAATAAACTTAGCTACATATGGATCTCTTAATACATGAGGCCTAAGCGTATTATGCATGACGTTGATTTTTTCATAGAGATTTTGCTTATTAAAATGATAGGTTAGAATTTCCTCGAATATTTTGGCGTATTGCTTTCGGAAAGTTGGTACATCTAATAGACGTGCAGTTAATGTATTGTAGCCTTCAATCGGAATGTAATCGAACTCCATTTCCTCCCCGTTGATATCCTGGCCCCAGGTTGCGTCATAATCCCAAGGAATCATTTCGAACAAGCCTGTGAAGCTGTTCCGATAAAGTGCATAATTGTGAATAAACCCGTCGAAGTTTTGTGTGCAGACAACACCGGCCAACCAACGTAAATACTTATCAATATTAATGTAATCTAAAATTGCCCTTTCAAATTCGGTTTTTTTAAGGGTGTTAATTTTATAAATCAACTCTTGCAACGTTTTGTCGTCCCTAGAAGAGCCTTCTTTTCTGCTATAACCTGAATCGAATGAATCCTTTATGTCTTCATCAATTGGACTATGCAAGGAAAAGTTGGCATCATCGTTTTCGGCATAATAAATAGGGCCACTCGGCAGTTTTCTTCTTTTTAAAAAGTTTCGATCGACTGACTCCAGTTGTAAATAAACACCTTGATTCTCTTCATTGATGGAAAGAAGTACGTGCTTGGCTGTTGGTGATAATACGCCAATACTTGAAAAAAAATCAAGTGATAGCTTGTTCCGCATAAGTGATTTATCCATAAACTCTGCATTGTAGTGGATTTCTTTAATTCCAGCTGTTATCTCAGGAAAGATGCAATGGTACGATTTTTTAGAGAATTCACGGACATGATTGCCACGATAAAGCAGATCAACATCGAACGTTTTGTCTTCGATTTGTAGTTCAGCTTCTACCGGCTTTTCCGACCAGATGTTCCTGTTCAGTTTTCGATATTGTTTGTCACTGATTAAAATTGAGAAGTGAGGAAGGTCCATTCGTTGTTCACCTACATTTTTTAGAGTAGAATTTATATAATTTCAATATATGTGAATGGGTATTGTATGTTCCAGAATTCATTTATGATGATGTGATAGTAAAAGGAAAAAGAGGGAAAATAAATACATCTAATCGGCCTTATAGGGGAATGCTATTGACAGATTTAAAATATCTTGATAAGGTTTATCTTGAATTCAAGATAAGTGGAATTTCTTAATAATGGCAGCTAAGGCGACCACCAGCACGTTGATCGGCGTTAGCCAAGTTTACTTAAAAGGTATGGGTAGCTTATGAACAATAAAGAAACAAATACAACAAATTTATCCTTGAAAGCATTGATTGTTCTCTCGCGAACGAAACATGCGGTAATGGAAAATGTAAAAAAAGATATCCAAAGCCATGGGTTAGGGACTACCGAGTTTGCGGTGTTGGAGCTTCTTTATCACAAAGGGGATCAACCGACCCAGCGTATTGGGGAGCAAATCCTGATTACTAGCGGAAGCATTACGTATGTTGTTGATAAGCTGGAGGCTAAGGGTTATCTTCAACGTAATCGATGTCCGAAAGATCGTCGGGTCATCTATGCTCAAATAACGGATGAAGGAAGAGTGTTAATGGATAGCATCTTTCCAGAACACTCGAAAAAGATCGAATCGGTGTTTCAAAACCTCACTGATGAGGAAAAGGAAACACTAATCGTACTATTAAAGAAATTAGGGCTAGCACAAAACTAATTCGATTTAGCGCTTTTGCTGAATCGTAATTACTTGCGAGAATTGGTATAATATGTTAATGAAAGTTCTCGCTGTTTGTCCTTGTTTTTTCGACAAATATCTTGAATTTAAGATATCAAAATTCAGGATAATATTTTTATAGAAAGGTTTTTAATGTATGAAGTAAACCGCTTAAAACCATCATATAACTGCAAATGTTGGACATTTAAAGGGGGACCAATTGTGAAGCATATTTTTCGAAAAGGAAACAATCAAAATGAAACGACCTTCCTGCTTTTACACGGCACAGGTGGAACGGAACAAGACTTATTGCCGATCGGCGAGATGATCGATGACTCTGCCTCTGTATTAAGTGTACGAGGAAACGTCAGTGAAAATGGAATGCCACGTTTTTTTAAACGGTTATCAGAAGGCATTTTTGATGAAGAGGACTTAGTATTCCGGACTAAAGAATTAAATGAATTTCTCGAAAAAGCTGCTCGTGACAATGGATTTGACCGTGACCACGTAATAGCAGCCGGGTATTCGAATGGGGCGAACATAGCCGGGAGTCTGTTGTTTCATTATGAACGACCGATGAAAGGGGCGATTCTGTTTCACCCGATGGTACCGAGGCGTGGAATTGACCTGCCTGATTTAACAGGGATTCCGGTCTTTATCGGTGCAGGGAAAAATGATCCCATCTGCAGACCCGAAGAAACAGAAGAGCTTGCCCAACTTTTAAAGGATGCAGGGGCTGACGTTACGGTTCATTGGGAAAACTTCGGTCACCAGTTAACCGGGCCGGAAGTAGAGGCTGCAGCAACCTGGTACAAAAACAATTTTAACCAAAAAGGATGATTCGATGAGATCGATTGATCCGAACACGCTAACGAGTCGTGATAACTACAAGTTTTTGACAGGGAGTATTATTCCACGTCCTGTAGCATTTGTAACGACACTTTCAGAAAAGGGGGTGTTAAATGGAGCGCCGTTCAGTTACTTTAACATCGTTTCTTCAGATCCACCTATGATTTCAGTGTCGGTGCAACGGAAAAAAGGAAAGCAAAAAGACACCGCACGAAATGCCATTTTTAAAGGTGAATTCGTCGTTCATATTACTGATGAGTCCTATGTTGAACAAGTAAATAAAACGGCTGCGAGCTTACCATTTGACGAAAGTGAAGTAAAGGAAGCCGGACTTTCGCCAGTTAAAAGTAAAGTGGTGGTGGTTCCAGGTGTTAATGAGGCGAAAATTCGATTTGAGTGCCGGTTGGAACATGCGATAGAGCTTGGCGGTGATGACGATGATTCAACCTGTGATTTATTGATAGGGAGAGTGGTTTCTTACCACATTCTTGATGAGCTGTATGAGGAAGGTCGGATCGATGGATCACGACTGAAGCCTGTAAGCCGTCTGGCTGGTAATAACTACGCAAAGCTAGGTGAGGTGTTTTCTTTGAAGCGCCCAAAGTGATGGACGACGCGGGTTGAACATAGTTATAAATCGGGTCTATATTACTATGCGTGGCCGAATTATTTTGGTTTGCGGCCGAATTATCGGGATCAGCAGTTGATACATGATGATCTGTAGTCAATACACCGAGTCCCATACTTTAAACTTCGGCTTAGACGCTCAAATCTCACTGCCCGACCACTTTGAAACAATTTATTAGCTGAAAATAATCATTTATATCTTATTTCACACTAAAAGAATGGTGGGAAATGATAATGGGAATGTTAAGCAAATTGAAACAACGATTAAAAAGGAGAGATGATTCAATGAGTAACGTAAAACTAGCAGTAATTTATTATAGTTCAACAGGAACAAACTACAAGTTGGCAAAATGGGCAGAAGAAGCGGCGAAGGAAGCTGGAGCAGAGGTTAAAGTACTTAAAGTAGCTGAGACAGCACCTGAAAGCGCGATGGAATCCAACCCAGCATGGAAACAGCATTATGAAGAAACAAAACACGTTCCTGAAGTTTCCTTAGATGATTTAGAATGGGCTGACGCATACATTTTCAGCGTACCGACACGGTTCGGTAACGTTCCGGCTCAGTTTAAAGCATTCATCGATACGACAGGTGGATTGTGGTTCAACGGGAAGCTTGCCAACAAAGTCGTCAGTGCGATGACGTCAGCACAAAATCCACATGGTGGTCAGGAGGAAACAGTTCTTTCTCTATACACAACAATGTATCACTGGGGTGCGATCGTAGCGACACCTGGTTACACAGATACGTCCATTTTCGGAGCAGGTGGAAATCCTTATGGAACGAGTGTTTCTGTCGACCAAGACGGAAACATGATCGAAGATGTGGAACCAGCGGTTAAGCATCAAGCAAAGCGAACAGTCACGGTAGCTTCATGGGTGAAGCAAGGTCAGCAATAATTGAAATCGGAGTGTGGGAGGAAACTTTCTCCCACATTTCCATATTTACGTTTTTTGATAGGGGTGAAATTGTATGCAACTAAAAGGAATTCATCACGTTTCCGCATTAACGGCTAAGGCACAGAAAAACCTGGACTTTTATACAGATACGCTTGGGATGCGTCTTGTGAAAAAGACCGTCAACCAGGATGATACGTCAGTTTATCACTTGTTTTATGGAGATGAAAAGGGAAACCCTGGGACAGAGCTAACGTTTTTCGAAATCCCGATGATCGCACAAAATCATGAAGGTACGAACAGCATTTCCACAACCTCTCTTCGGGTACCGCATGATGAAGCATTGTCTTATTGGAAAAAACGTTTCGAGGAACGTGAAGTACCGCATGATGAGATCATCGAACGTGCAGGCCGGGCAACCATAGCGTTCAAGGATTTTGAAGGTCAGAGGCTTATGCTCGTTTCGGATGAAAACAATGAGGGTGTGGCCCCAGGTATCGCTTGGGATAAGAGTCCTATACCTCGCGAATACGGGATTCAGGGATTGGGTCCTATTTTTTTAACGGTACACAATCTTGCTCCTACGGTATCGGTTCTAACGGTACTTCTTGGTTTTGAAAAAGCAGGCAGCTATCCATCACCCGTAAGCGACGAACCGGATTTTCTGGTTTACAAAACAGGGGAAGGCGGAACAGGTGCTGAGGTTCACATTCAAGAGCGAAATGATATACCGCCAGAACGCCAAGGTAAAGGTGGCGTTCATCATGTTGCATTCCGAGTTGAGGATGAAGATGAGCTTCATGAATGGATAAGTCGAATACACGAGGCTCGAGTTCCGAACTCTGGTTTTGTCGAGCGCTTTTATTTCAAATCTCTGTATTTTCGTGAGCCGAACGGAATCTTGTTTGAGCTTGCTACAGATGGTCCAGGCTTTGATACCGATGAAGACATTGATCATCTCGGTGAGTCGTTGGCACTACCTCCATTTTTGGAAGACCAACGTGAAAGTATTGAAGCAAGGCTGAAGCCGATTTCACTAAAAAAGAAATAATGAAAAAGAACCAGTCTATCCACGATAATTCGGAGGATCTGGTTCTTTCTTAATTTAATGAAATGGAGTTCGCGATTTTTATCAGGTCATTTTTGTCCAAGTCCCTGGAACCAGAATAATCTAAAGCATATTCCAATCCATCTTTTCTCCAAGAAAGTTTCGGTGACGATGATTCTGTATAGTGGGCTATGATCCCGTTTTTGAGCGATCCTTTCTCATCCCAGCTTGAAACATTGTTCCACCCGATTTCTGTCGTGATCCAAAGGACAAGCTGATCCGCATTATTTTCATAGATGATTTTCACTCTGTCTGAGCCTATAATTTTTACGTAAGTTTCTTCTGCTTCGAACGGCAGTTCTTCAGGTGTGGAAATTTCAAATGGCAGTAGAAAGCTGGCAACCTTCGTAGACAAACTTAAGCTCGAAACCAGTATACTAATAACAATATACAATGCTAAAATTGCAACCATCAATTTTAGAAATCTAGTTTTCACAATAGAGTATTTATAAAAGCTTTGTAAGAAAGTCATGTTCTCTCCTCCAATAAATCGAAACTCCTATAGATAAATCATATCATAATTTTCCATCTAGATACTTGAAAATTCCATCTAGCAGGATGTCTCACTATCGCTATCGAAATACATTATAAACAGATGATTCTTTAAAAGTTGGTGGATTTGAATGAATGGAATAGATAGTGTGTTGGATTCTTACTTTGATGCTTGGAATCGTGCGTTTCAAAGTAAAAACGATACAGAGATCCGTGCGTTTTTATCAAAGGAATTCAAAGGACATTTCGGCCGTTCAGAAATGACGGAAGCCTATACATATGATGCAGACTATGAGATTGTACCGATCCTCAACATGTACACAACAGCGGAAAAAAGCTTTGAAGTTCTCTCTTCAGCAAAACGAAACAGTGACCGGGAAATCGTCGTCATTGGAAATGAACAAAATTTAATCGATGGTGAGCTGAGCAAAGCAAAAAGTATGATGATTTGGCGTAACGAAAACAACGAATGGAAGTTGTTAAGAGAATATATCGAACTGGAAAAATGATTGAATGGCAGTTTACAGAATCTTGACAACATGTTGATCCTGAACTAGGATGTAAATAATCTAGTTATTTGTGTTTAGTTGAGATGAGTTGAGTTAGAAGAGTTGAGACGAGAATAGTTGATTATATTGGTGAAAAACGAGGTTAACGTGGACCCTCTCCCGTTACTGTTTTTTCCGATGCTATTATAACTTCCTCAGCTCTATCTTCTTTCAAAGGAGTGATAGAGATGCCATTTCTATTGAATCATCAACGGTTCATTCCACCTTGAACGCCGAATACTTTTCTGATTTCCTACTGTATGATAAAGAACAAATGAGCGTCCAGTTTGAAGAGAACGTTATTTCGCCTTGAATAAATCTGGTATTGACTATATGGAAATAGGATATAAAAACTCACCAAGATTCGAAGCCTCACAGGATATAGGTCCATGGAGATTTTGACCTGCACACACAGAATAACTTACAGCTCGCTTTTTCTTACGCGATCCTTGCAGCAAGGAATGGCATCGAATTTTTGGATAGTTCGGTGTACGGAATGGGGAGAGCAGCAGGAAATTGCCCGACTGAATTACTAGTTAGTATTTTCAGGGAAAGCATTATGACCTTGGGCCGATCTTGGAAATACTAGAAAACCAGTTCATCCCACCAAAAGAAAGAAAAGAATGGGGTTACGCTATCCCATTTACAATTTCAGGGCTACTGAATAAGCATCCAAAACCCGAAATGAAGTTACAAAAAAGTGTTGAAAAGAACCAATTTCTCGATTTTTTATGATACGATTTCGAATTAATTAACTAGAAGAGCTGAGGTAGATGAGATGAGTAGAGAAGAGTTAAAGGGAAATTTGCAATTCCTTTCCAGACCTGGTGGTAGTTCATGAGTATTTTGACACAGGTCCGAGAAAGAGTCGATACCACATCTTACACAACGTGTGGAGGAATTTATGTTTCAAGACAAAATAAGGAACTACGATATGAAACAGCTACGGACGGGATTCTAAAAGAAATAGATTATCGGAAGGGGGCACTGTTTTCTAGTCGATATCAGTACCCTGGCCGGTATTCTCGTTGGGATGTCGGGTTTTATAACCCAATGGTCGAATTGCGTTCACAGGGGAGAAAATTTGAATTTGATGCACTGAATGAACGAGGCGGTCTTCTTTTAACCCTACTATATGACAAATTGGAAGGGTTATCTGAAATCAGTTCATTAACGCTTGAAGGAAATACTATAAAAGGACAAGTGGTTTCTGATCATCGGGTTTATGAAGAAGAAATGCGTAGTAAACTACCCTCCATTTTCACCGTCATACGAGCGGTCAAATCACTATTTGAATCCGAACAAGATGCTTTTCTCGGTTTATATGGAGCGTTTGGTTATGATCTGGTATTTCAATTTGAACCGATACCGTTGAAGCGTGATCGTACTCAAGATTCGAATGATCTAGTACTATTTATTCCCGATGAATTAGTCGTCGTGGACCATGAATTACAAGCGGCTCATTTGCTATCCTACGAGTTTGTGATACCTTCGACTGGAAAAACGACCGAAGGGTTGGAGCGTTGTGGTAGGTATCAAAAGCCTAATTTAACAATGGAAAAACCACCACAAACGTTTCAAGCTGGGAGTTATGCTCATAAAGTGAACCTTGCCAAAGGAGCTTTCAAAAAGGGAGATCTATTTGAGGTAGTTCCGTCTCATTCGATCTTTGAAAAATGCGAGGAGTTCCCGTCAGAGGTCTTTACAACATTACAGAACATAAATCCGAGCCCATATGGTTTTGTCATCAATCTCGGAAATGAGTTCCTTGTCGGGTCATCACCTGAAATGTATGTCCGGACGGAAGGAAGCAGAGTTGAGACATGTCCGATTTCAGGAACGATCAAACGTGGACGAAACGCAATTGAGGATGCTGAACAAATCCGCACATTATTAAATTCCGCTAAGGATGAAGACGAATTGACGATGTGTACGGATGTAGATCGAAATGACAAGTCCCGAATCTGTAGACCAGGCTCTGTAAAGGTAATCGGGAGAAGACAAATTGAGCTCTATTCCCATTTGATTCATACGGTGGATCATGTTGAAGGTCTGTTGCGACCTGAATTCGATGCACTCGATGCATTTTTGACCCATATGTGGGCCGTTACGATTACAGGTGCACCGAAAAAAGCGGCGATACGATGGATCGAAGAACAAGAGGCATCACCTAGGGGTTGGTATGGCGGAGCAGTCGGCTGGTTCAGCTTCAATGGAGATTTAAACACTGGATTGACATTAAGGACGATGAAGATCAAAAACGGTGTGGCTGAAATACGAGTTGGTGCCACCCTTTTAAACGATTCAATACCTGAAGCAGAGGAACAAGAGACACTAACGAAGGCTGCCGCATTGGTTCAATCCGTTCGGAAATCTACAATTCAAAAGGATTCTCGTGTTCAAGTTTACCGTGCAGGTGTTGGGAAAAAGGTGCTGTTGGTCGATCACGAGGATTCATTTGTCCACAGCTTGGCAGATTTTTTAAGACAAACAGGGGCCGAAGTGAAAACGTTAAGAGCTGATTTGGCAAGAAAAGTTCTTGGCCAGAATTGTTCATTCGACCTCGTTGTATTGTCACCTGGACCGGGAAAGCCTGAGGATTTCAGACTTACTCAAACAATTGATATGTGTTTGGAAAACGAGCTGCCGATTTTTGGAGTTTGTTTAGGGTTCCAAGGAATTGTTGAGTATTTTGGCGGCAGCCTAAATGTACTGGCGATCCCTCAGCACGGAAAGCCGACAACCGTTCATGTAGAAAAATCAAATTCAGTATGGAGAAAGTTGCCTGAATCGTTTAAAGCGAGTCTCTATCATTCCCTGTTTGCTGAAACAATACCGGAATGTCTTGAGCTTATTGGAATCTCCGAACAAAAAGTACCGATGGCAATAAAACATAAGGAATTACCGATCTTAGGTCTGCAATTTCACCCGGAATCGATACTGACAAATATAAACGAAATCGGCTTGGAAATTATAAATAATGTAGTAGACCAAGTGACTTCAAGGACAACAATCCAGACCTAGGTAAAGGAAAAACCACCGCGTTCAGCGCTGGTTTTCCTCTGGTTCCTTTTCCTCCAGTAATTCTTTGATGTTTGTAATTGCCGATTCGAGGTTCATCTCGATTTGCGTCAGTAGATTAAGAGAAACATTATAGCTGGATTGTCTTTTCAAAAAATGAAACGTAGTCGGTTTATCGTATTTTAGAATGGTAACCATTTCAACCAAAGGCAGCTCTTCATCAGGCTGTTTGGCACGCATCATTTTTAGAAAGAATTGATAAAACTTTTGTGCACTATCTAGGTCGTCAGGATATTTCGAAAGCATTTGTTGAAACTCATCTATCGACTTTCGGATATTGTCCATGTTAACACCTCCGATAACCTTATATATCGGCTATCAATCCTTTATTTAAAGGGTGCAGGACATAAATAAACATTTTGACATATGCTAAACTAGCTGCAAGGTCAGATTATGGTTATGATTCTTTTCACTTTAACGCTAATCATTATTTGAAAATTTTAGTTAGAAAAAATATTGACACTACTTTATTGACGTGCTAAAATCCTAACTAATTTAATAAACCTAATTTAAGTGATTTTTTAATTACTCTTATCAAGAGAGGCAGAGGGACTGGCCCGATGAAGCCCGGCAACCGTCAAACATTTGTTTGAAATGGTGCCAAATCCTACAAAGCGTAAAGCTTTGAGAGATGAGAGAGACAAATGCGTACATTTTGCCTCTCTGAATTCTCAGGGAGGCTTTTTTAATGGAAAAACGAGTGGGAATGGGGGAGTATATTGGCCCAACAAACCTTTTATGAAACGGGAGCTGTAAAGATCGGCGACATGAATCTTGAATCTGGGAAAATGCTTTCAGAAGTAGAAATGGCCTTTGAACGTGCTGGACCAAAGGATGCCCCAGTGATTCTCGTCTGTCACGCATTAACCGGCAACCAGTATACAGTCGGTAACCACGAACAAAAGGGCTGGTGGAAAGGACTTATTTTTGATGGTGGATATGTAGATACAAACCAATACCAAGTACTGACGTTCAATGTGCTTGGTGGGTGCGATGGTTCCACCGGTCCTACATCAATCAACCCAATCACCGGTCAATCTTACAACGGAAAGTTTCCATTCATCACAGTGAAGGATATGGTCAAAGCTCAATATTTGGCACTTGAAAAGCTGGATATCCATCATTTGAAAGCGGTGATCGGGGGTTCACTAGGTGGGATGCAGGTTCTCGAATGGGGCATTCAATTTCCTCAGGCGGTAGAAGTATTGTTCCCGCTTGCGGTCACACCATCGCTCAGTGATTTCGGGATCGCTTTCAACCATATTTCAAGGACCGCGATCCTTAATGACCCGAACTGGAACGATGGACATTATTCCAGGGAACAAATACCCGATAAAGGATTAGCGCTAGCAAGAATGATCGGCATGCTGACTTATCGAACTGATTCCTTGTTTGGTGAACGATTTCATCGTTCGGAATGTTTACGTGACGGAGAGCGACATCATAAGCCTTCATTTGAAATTGAATCTTATTTAAACTACCAGGGTGAAAAATTGACATCACGGTTTGATGCAAACAGCTATCTGTACCTTTTGAAAGCAATGGATTTGCACGATATTGGAAAAGGGAGAGCTGGTTGGAACGGAGCAATAAAAGAAATCAACGCACAGATTGTTGCAATCGGATTCAGCAACGACTTGGTCTATCCTCCCGAAAAACTTCAACATTTTGTAATAGCTTGTGAGAATCATGATAAGTCAGCAGATTACTTTGAGGTTGAGACCCAATTCGGACACGACGGTTTTCTCGTCGAGTTTGAAAAATGGGGCTATATTATCCGAAACAAACTGACCCAATTGGAATTGATCAGTAGTAATGCTTCTGAAATGAGAGCTTTAGAAAATTGATATGCAAGACATCTAACTATTTTAATAAATCAAAGGAGTGAAGCGAATGAGTGAGAAAAAGGAATTTCGTTTAGAAACAGTTGGTGTACATGGTGGACTTGAAGCAGATCCAGTGACAGGAGCGCGGGCACTTCCGATTTACCAATCCAACGCCTTTAAATTTGACAGTACCGAACATGCCGCCGACCTTTTTGGCTTAAAGGAGCAGGGTTATATTTACACACGAATCGGCAATCCCACTGTAAATGTGGTTGAGGAGCGGGTTGCACAGTTGGAGGGAGGCGTTGGTGCACTTGGCGTCGCAAGTGGTATGGCGGCGATTTCAACATCAATACTTAACCTTGCCAATGCCGGGGATGAAATCGTTTCAGCTTCAGCCTTATATGGCGGAACATACAATCTCTTTGCGACAACTCTGCCGAAATATGGAATCGCTACCCATTTTGTCGACCCGGTTGACCCTGAGAACTTTCGAAGCGCAATCACACCGAAAACGAAAGCGATTTTCGCTGAGACGATCGGAAATCCTGGATTGCACATCCTCGATATCGAAGCGGTGGCCCAGATCGCACATGAGGCAGGCATTCCGCTGATTATCGATAACACGTTTGCGACGCCTTACCTATGCAGACCGATCGATTTTGGTGCAGATATCGTCATTCACTCGGCAACGAAATGGCTTGGAGGGAATGGAACGACGATGGGTGGAATCATCGTTGACGGCGGAAAATTCGACTGGAACTCACCGAAATTCCCTGGTTTTACAGAGCCTGACCATAGCTACCATGGTATTGTTTACGCTGAGGCTTTACCAGAACTTGCGTTTATCGTAAAAGCGAGAGTCCAGCTATTAAGAGATACTGGTGCATCGTTAAGCCCGTTTAACGCATTCCAGATTGCTCTCGGCCTTGAAACGCTGCATGTCCGTTTGAAAGAACATGTGGCGAATACAAGGACGATCGTTTCTTATTTAGAAAACCATCCTGGAGTCGATTGGGTGCTTTACCCGGAACAACCGGAGCATCCATCTAATAAATTGGTGAAAAAATACTTGCCGAAAGGGGCTGGGTCGATTGTCGTTTTCGGTATCAAAGGAGGTCGAGAAGCAGGGGCAGAAGTCATCAATAACGTCGAGCTCTGGTCTCATGTCGCGAATGTCGGTGATGCGAAAAGCTTGATCATACATCCGGCGAGCACGACCCATCAGCAGCTTAAAGCGGAGGATCTAGCAACTACAGGTGTGACCGACGATCTTGTCCGATTATCGGTTGGAATTGAACACATTGATGATCTGGTTGAAGACTTGGAGGTGGCGATTAAAGCTGCAACCGGCCAAACCTCAAAGGTGAAACAGGTTAATTAGACTTACTCGCATTGGCACAAAAATGGTGGATTGAAAAGCAATTCTACAAAAAAGGAGGTAAACGGTGGAGACAATTAAAATTGCGCTTCTCGGTTTTGGAACGGTAGGCAGCGGCGTGTACGAAATCATCCGATCTCATCAGGAGCGTCTAAGGACATTGCTAGGGAAAAACGTCGAGATTGTCGGAGTGCTCATCAATGACAAAACGAAAGAAAGACATATTGACAAAGATATCCTTGTTACAACTGATATCGAACAAATTTTTGAAATTCCTGATGTTGAGGTCGTGATTGAAGCGATCGTCGGTGTGGAACCTGGGTTTACGTATTTATCAAAAGCGATCGATAAAGGCTATCACATCATTACCGCGAATAAGGAATTGTTTGCACATAAAGGTCAACAGCTGAAGCAGAAAGCAGCTGATCGGGGTGTGCGGATTTCTTATGAAGCATCCGTCGCCGGAGGGATTCCGATCATCGGTACTCTCCGTCAACTTTTACAAGTGAATTCGGTCGTTCAAATTGAGGCGATTTTAAACGGTACATCGAATTTTATTCTAAGTGAAATTCGCGGTGAAGAAATCTCCTTTGAACATGCGCTCCAATCAGCCCAGCAAAATGGATTTGCTGAAGCAGATCCGTCTAATGACATCGACGGGCATGATGCCTTTTATAAAATCGTAATCCTGTTTGAATTGTTGTTCGGGAGACAGCCGAAATGGGAGTTGATAAGGAGAAAGGGAATCCGGAATATTCGATTGAATCATATCCGCCTCGCAGAATCATTTGGGTTCCGGATCAAGCATGTCGCCTCACTTTCGTATGAAAACGGTAGTGTAGAAATCAATGTTGAGCCAAATGTCGTACCAGAGGATCATCCGCTTTACTCCGTTGAAGGGGTTGACAATGCGGTCGTGCTCACAGGTGATTTGATCGGTGAACTGAAACTTCAAGGTCCAGGTGCCGGGAAGCTGCCAACAGGCAGTGCCATTATCGAAGACTTAGTCAACATTTTTAATGCCGAGAAGCAACACAGACTTGTAAAAGATATCGATTTAAAAGCGGGCACGGCTAATGAATTCCAAACCTGGTTTGTGATTGGAAACGCAGTCGATCCATTTGATGGATTAACCCTCTTTGAGAATTCAATCAACGATCAAGGAAAGTTTGTGACGGCTCGTTTAATTGAAGCAACAGAGGGGCAGGTTAAACAGTTATTAAACAAAAACAGTGATCTGGTAATTTATCCATTCGCTGGGAAACCATCGCAACCGATCAAAAAAGCCTTCGTCTCAGCGTGAGTAAAGAAGGGGCTGACCAAATTACTTTTTGGTTCAGCCCCTCCTTCCTACTAATCCCAAACATTTACTCGAGGTACGTGTGCGGTTCTAAGGTAGTCTAACAATTGTCCGGTATGTACTGATTCATGATAGGCAATCCGTAGAAGCATGTCTCCTAATGTACGGATATAACCTACATCCGAGCGATCGATTTTAATCGTTTGCAAATCGTCTTCCTTACATGTTCGTACTGTTTCAATGAATTTTTCGCGATAAGGTTTTGCAAATTCTAGTTCTTTTTCGACCGATACGAGAGGGTGTTGGTCAAAGGGAGATTCATAGTCTGCAAGGCTACCACGATTCACGATTGCTAAATGATAGTAATGTTCACCATCCAACACATGCCTGACCATTTCTATACAACTTAATGCGTCTGAATCTGGCCGCCAACCGATAAGTCCGTCAGGTATAGTACTCCAAACCTTGATACTCCGTCTTCGCACTTCTTCTAAATTCAAAATGAGCAGATCGATAGATGACATTCCAAAAACACCTCGCTTACTTAATTACTCCTATTATACACGGATATATGTTCTTGTTCTGATTAAAATTCCTTCGCGTGGAATGGAAGAAATAGTTTCACACCCCGTTTATTGAAGGGGAGGAACTTCATATCAGCGATTAAATGCCCGATGTACCCAATGAGACACGTAATAAAAACCCCATCAATTGCAAATGTGTTTTCAAGCTGGTAAGCAATTACCCCGAAAAAGATAGCACCGACAATGGAATGCGTATAACTTCGATGCGGGACGACCGATGCGATGATTATGTAAATTCCGAGTAAAAACAGCCAGTTCACCGACAACGTCAGCCCGGAGATTAATATGCCAATTCCGGTTAGTGAAAGCATCAACCTTCGCTTAATGAAGGGAGAAACAATCGTTAACGCAAGCCCAATTACGACTCCGTACCATTTTTCAAATTCAGAACCTTCCATAAGGCTGATTATGATAGCTAGAACTCCGATAATTTGTGCAATGGCCCGAATGAACTTATATGAAAACGTCAGTGTGTTGCTTAGTTTTCCATCAAGATCAATATCAGGCAGTAATCCTGCCACCGCCCCGCATCCTATTAAAATTGCAGTGGAGGTCGGTTCCGCCTGAAAGGTGTTTGATGTAATCAACCCTGCTGTAGCTCCAAGCGTCATGTGTGCTGTGCCGTTCAATCGAATCCACCCCTCAATATACTCACATGAAAAAGTTTAGCATATCTTCAAATCTACTGACTATCAAATGATGATTTTCTCTTCTATAATAGGTATATAGGACTGAAAAGGGGGGATTCACTCATGTATCTATACTTAACAGTTGCCGTGATAGCAGTCGGAGTCATTTCATTGATCGGTACAGTTATCGTTGGGAAAAAAGTGAATAAAGAAGCAGAGGAATATAAAAACGCAGAGGATAAAACGGAGGCTGAGTTAAAGCGGTCACAGGATTATGAGAAAAGCTCGCTTAGCAAAAATTTACGGGTTTTGACGACTATTTATGTTGTAACATTTATCCTCAGTATTATTGCGGTTGGGTTTTATATTATGAACAAATAAATTTGGAAAAGCAGAAAGAGTCAAGATTGACTGTAAATCCCGACTCTTCGAATGATAGGTGGTTCATGAGGACAGTTAACGACCAAAAGATAGTGTAAGTGTCTTCATAAAATGATTATCCTCAAGATTTATCAAATGGCATTTCGACTTGTGATCAGCTTTCCTCTTGTTTCCTTCATTTGAATCGAAACACGTACCAAGAACACGCCGATCAGCGCAAACAAAACATATAGAATCGCCATGCCTAGTCCGCCGATTGCTTCACCAACGATTATTCCTAAAGCTCCGAACAGTTTTCCAATTTGGAAGACGAAACCATTAAATGCCATATAAGCTCCACGTTTCGTATCGTCAACAATGTCCGCTAGAATTGATTGCCTCGTAGGAACGTACATTAATTCACCGACAGATAGGATCAGTACAGCAATCATCAGAACAAGAAGATTATTCGAAAACGCAAGAATGCTATAGCCCAATCCAAAAAGGATAAAACCTAGATACATGACAGGCTGTTCCGGTTTATTGCGAATCCATTTTGCAGCAATCCCTGTAAACAATACGATGATGATCGTATTTTCAACGGTTAATAGACTTAACAGCTTAACACCGTCAATCATCAATTCAGAATCCCATAAAAATGAAAATGTTCGTGGAATGATTTCTTCTTCCAAACGAACTGCAATAAAATTATTTCGCTGGAACTCAATTGCTAAGATCGCAATTCCACCAAGGATGAACAATACAAACGGCAAATCTGTGATTACGGTTTTATAGCTTTGGAAAATCGGTTTCAGTCCATAAGCCTTCCTTGATGTTTTCTCTGGTTGGTACGTTTCATTTATCAATGCTGCTGTCATCCATAAGGTAACGAATGACATCGCCAGCAACGCAATCAACAATTCAAAAAAATGAGTTTGATAGAACCAACCTCCGACGATCAACCCGAGCATGATCGACATATTGACCGCCCAATAATTGATTGCATACATGAATGCCCGAGTTTCTTTTGTACTGACATCGATTAGCATCGCTTCAGCAGCAGGGTTTACGAAGCCAGAAGCAATTCCGATGATTGTCATCATCGCGAAGGTAGTCCATGCTGAAGTGAACCACGGTGAATTCGCCAGTACCATCCCCGCAAATCCAATTACTTTCATCCATTCTCCTAGGACCATCATTCGTTTTCTTCCAACAATATCTGCAAGGTATCCGCCATATAACCCAGAAAAGAACTGAATTACAATACTAGTCATCAGTAAGATACCAGCCCACATAGCATTCAATGCATTCGTAAAGTAGATCGCCATAAATGGAAAAATCATTGAACCGATAATCCGGCTCATAAACGACGTATAAATTCGAATTCGGATATTCGGGTGCAGCTCTCTAAACATTTTCTCTCACTCCCTCTACGTTATTTTGCCTTTTGTAAAAGGGGATAAAAAGGGTATAATGTGATTAAAAATGTCCCCTTTTAGCAGTTGTTCAAGTGTGGACGACTTTTAAGGTATAGATTCTTTTAAAGAGGTGAGAGCGTGAAGGATTTATCTTATTTTCAAATGCGTGCTTTTCTTTATCCAAGGGAGCATGACAATCAGGTTGAACTAAAGCTAAGTGAGCTTGAACAAGTCTGGTTTTGTACACTGAAAAATGTAAAGCGGAAACTTCGAAAGTACGAAGAGGCAGGCTTTTATACTTATAATCCTGGGAAAGGAAGAGGGAACCCATCGAAACTTTTGTTCCGAAGATCCTTTCAACATGAGATCGAGGGTGCAGTTGACGAATATATTCGATATGATCAAATGGAAGCTTTGATGCAGCTGTTACAGCTGCCGATTCCGAAATCATGGATCGCCAACGTCTCTGAAGATGTCCAGGCATTGTTTGGACTACAGTCTCCAAACAGTACAAAAGATGTACTGCGATCAATCATTACGAGACCTCTGACGACACTTGATCCAGCTTTTACCTCAATTACATTCGAGAGCTACCTCTTACAACAGCTAGGGGATCCTTTGGTTCGATATGATCAAATAAAGGATACGGTCAAGCCTCATCTTGCTCATCATTGGACTGTTGAAAATAATGAAAAGACCTGGACGTTTTATATTCGAAAAGGAGTACGGTTTCATCATCAGCGTGTGTTGACAAGTGAAGATGTCCGTCATACATTTCAACGAATTCAAGATGCATCACCTCACAAATGGCTTTTAAAAGATGTTTCGAAAATGGAATGCCCAGCACCTAACATGATCCGTTTTGAGCTTGATGAACCGAATCCTTTTTTCCTGCGTAATGTAAGTTGTCAGAACCTTGCTATCTTACCTGCTGATGTTCCGTTTGATGAAATGCAGTGGATTGGAACGGGACCATTTAGGCTAAAAGAGCGATCGAAAAGTAAGTTTGTTCTAGAGGCATTCGATCAATACTTTCTAGAACGTCCTTTACTTGATGATATTGAGTTTTGGCATGTCCCGATGGATCACGTACAAGCAGTCACCTTTCAAGTCGATGGTGTTGAAGATAGTGAATTTATTCAGGAGAAGGAGGACGTAGAGATTGGCTTTCGTTTTCTCGCTTTTAATTTTAATCGGAAATCAATCGTACATCATCCATCATTCCGAAAAGCAATGTATCAATTGTTAAATATGAAAAAAATGAGTTATGATTTGGGGCGCGAACCATTAGCTGAGTCTTCAAGTTATTTCCCTTGGAAATCTGATGCGCAGGAAAAAGATCCATCCATAATCCATGAACTGCTCAATGATGCTGGGTATGGTGGAGAAACGTTAACAGTTTATTCATTAGATTTTCCAAAGCCGATTGATGAAACAGTATGGTTTATCAAACAGGCGAAAATTTACGGAATTTCAATGCAGCATGAGACATTTCCTATAGAGGGTTTCTATTCGAATATCATTGAAAAAAATGCTGATTTGGTTTTCATGGGAGAAGTGGCCTCAAATGATCATCACCTCTCCTTCCTTGGGGCGTTTTACAACGATGCATTACTTTTTAGACGTATGCTTAAAAGAGAGCATTTAACAACGATTGAAAGGCATTTGGATTTTATGAAACGTGAGGAAAGATTCAGTGAACGCGAACAGTGGATTGAAAGGATTGAGGAGTTCATTCGTAAAGAAAATCTTTTCATTTACATGTATCACCCGACAAAACGTCGTACTTTCCACCCGATGATAAAGGACATTCGCTTTGAATCATTTGGACATGTGGACTTAAGAAAGCTTTGGATCCATACATAAACACAAAGTAGAAATGTATCTTTTTACAATATTTGTTATCCGATGTTCACAAAGCATTTACATTCTAAATAATAGATTGGGACTTTTATGGTGGTTTCCTCTTAAAAACTCGAGTCATTCGAGTTTTTTTGTTCTTTTATAATGAAAAAAATACTAGATTCCAGAAGTTTTTTGAGGAACATTGTACTAATTTACTGCAATTCCGGCAAACTTAACGTCCGCTCAACACCAAGTTTACATCTCCACATTAACATGAAGGTTGTAAATACCAAAAAGGAGTGGATGAGATTGTCAACGAAAATGGATCGGAAAAAATTCCTGACTTATGTAGGTACTGGGACGGTTGCACTTGCGGCTGCAAGTACCGGATTGGATGGAATCGCAGATAAAGTTGGTGCGAAAGGGAACTTCCATAAACCGATGAAAAAAACCCCGAAGTACGGACCATTAAAGTTCAAGCCGATTGAGCCTACCAGCAAGGACGATCTTGTTTTACCAAAAGGTTATCAATACAACGTAATTGCAGCTTACGGTGATAAAATCAATCCGAAAGGCGAAACATTCGGGTATAACAATGACTATACACTCTATTTTCCAATTAAAAGTGACATAAGCGAAGAACGCGGGCTTTTGTGGGTAAACCACGAATATGTAGAAGACTTGTTTGTTTTCGGTAAAAAAATAAAAGGAGACTATAACGCTTCTCAAATCCAGACGGTCCTTTACAATCAAGGTGGATCAATTATCGAAGTAGTAAATGGAAAAGGTGGTTGGGAGTTAGATCCGGCTTCAACTCATGCTAGACGTGTAACTGGTCTGACACCGATACAATTAACAGGTCCAGCAAAGAATTCTAAGGCTGTCGGAAATGTTTCAACTGTTCAAGGGACATTCGCAAATTGCTCCGGAGGTAAAACGCTTTGGAACACTCTTTTAACATGTGAAGAAAACTTTGAATATACCGCAGGTGCGGCAAATCTAAACGAAACACATTACGGATGGGCAGTCGAAGTCGACCCATTTGATGCGAATTTTGCAGTCCGTAAGCATACATCACTTGGCAGGTTCAATCACGAAAATACATGTATGGGACTTGCTAAGAATGGACGAGTTGTCGTCTATATGGGCGACGATAAAAAGGATGCTTGTGTATACAAGTTTGTAAGTGAAGGGAAATTTGATCCCCATGCTGGTAAAAAGAATTCAAAACTGCTAGAAGCGGGAACATTGTACGTTGCGAGCTTCAAAAAAGGTGCCTGGTTGCCTCTTACAGTTGGAGCAGTAAGAGAAGCAGCTGCAGATGACAAGGAAGTGCTGGAAAAGTTCCAAGCGCAGGCGGATGTAGTAGTAAATGCACATGAAGCAGCAATCCTGATTGGCGGTACACCGACTGACCGTCCAGAAGACGTTGAAATCAGCCCATTTGACGGGACAATCTATGTGGCTCATACGAATAATGACCGACACGGAAACATGCATGGTCATATTACTAGATTTTTTGAAAAAGATGATGACCACGGATCCCTTGAATTCCAATTTGCGATTTTTGCGGCAGGCGGGATCCAAAGCGGGTTCAGTGCACCTGATAACCTTACATTTGACGAGGACGGGAACCTGTGGACTGTTACCGATATTTCAAGCAGTAAGCTGAACACTACTATCTGGAAGCCATTTGGTAATAACGGGATGTTCGTTATTCCCACTCATGGAAAAGAGCAAGGAGTTGCATTCCAGTTTGCTTCAGCACCAAACGAAGCAGAATTGACTGGACCTTGTTTCACACCGGATGAAAAAACTCTGTTCCTTTCAGTACAGCATCCAGGGGAAAACACCGAGAATCTTGCAAATCCGCATAGTGTTTGGCCACATCGTCGAGATAATATGCCGCGACCAGGCGTCGTAGCGATTACAGGATTTTAAGAGAGGAGAATGATTAATGCCATTCAACATCGGAATTCCAGGATTGATTTTAATCCTGATCATTGCGCTCGTGATCTTTGGTCCAGCAAAGCTTCCAGAAATCGGACGAGCATTCGGCAATACGCTTAAGGAATTTAAAAATGCTACAAAGGATCTCGTATCCTCAAATGACGACAATGTAAAAGAAAAGAAAAATTGAATGATGCGGGAGAAAAGAGGATACCCTCTTTTCTTCTTTTGCACGTTTAGAAAGTATAAAAATACTTTCTAGAGTACAAGTGCAAGGGCCTTTAGGGCTAAGGCTCTGCCCGTGCCAAGGGTTGGATTTGGCAAGTATTCTATGTGAAATGTATTTTGCGAAGAAGGGAGCTTTGATAATGGATCAAGAGACAGAGTTGGTCGAACACCTTGATGAATTAAGGAAACGTGTTCTTATCGTTGGTACCAGCTTTCTTGCGTTCTTCATCTTGGGATTTGTATTTGTTGAGCAAATCTATCAGTGGTTAGTGAAGGACTTGGATTCAAAGCTCGCATTGTTGGGTCCAACCGATATTTTGTGGATCTATTTTAAAATTGCAGGTGTTGTTGCAATGGCATTTACGATTCCAATGGCTGCTTATCATACTTGGAAATTTGTTTTACCTGCAATAGAAGAAAGGCAGCGTAAAGCTACGCTAATGTTGATTCCAGCATTATTCCTACTGTTTGTGTCGGGAATCGGTTTTGGGTATGCAATCGTATTTCCGACTGTTCTCAGCTTTTTACAAAAGATATCGAACGAAGGCTTCCAACTTTTTTATACGACGGAAAAATATTTCAATTTCTTGTTTCAAATGACCATTCCCTTTGGGTTGCTTTTCGAAATGCCCGTCGTCATCCTGTTCCTGACAGTGCTGGGAATCTTAAATCCGGCACGGCTGAAAAAGTCGCGAAAAATCTGTTATTTCGTATTCACTATATTGGCCGTCATGTTGACGCCTCCGGACTTTTTTTCTGATATTCTCGTACTTATGTGCTTAATCATCCTATTTGAGGTCAGCATTACGCTATCGGGATTCGTGTACCGTAAGAAAAACGAAAAAGCGAAAGCCTGGGACTTCACTAGTTAACTCGAACAGATGGTGGAATGGACACACCATTCTCCCTCTGTTTTTTATAAACGTTTACTACGTACATACGTAAATCGAATTAGACAATAAAGTCAGTTTTATGTTTAATCCTCCAAAATGATATATAGATGTATACGGAGCACTTGGTTTAACAATAAAAATCCCTGCTCCGCAGTTTAACCGCGTCTAGATTTGTGATTGAAAGCTGCCGGCTTCCTGAAAAAATCGAATGGGTTAGGTTTGTCAGGATTCTTGACATTTCTTTTGCGTTGCTGGGGTTGTAATACCCGTACTTTTTCATTTAGCTGTGGGTGATTTTGAGCGTTTGAATCATTCGATAAATAATTTACGCCCCGCTCATCACCGAGAAGTTTATCTAGCTTGATCAGCATTTCTTCAAATTGTGTATCACTTAATTGACCAGATGCATTCATAAAACACGCATATGCATAAGCTAGAGCCGATGTATCTACATTAACCTGAACATCTACATCTGAATTTCCGCCATAATGTACAGCTTCATTTCTATCCAAGTAAAACCCTCCATAAAAAAATTTGAAAAATGGGGTTGACCGATATGAGATCAGCCCCATAGGTGTAATATTGATCCATGGTACAGTGTACTACATCCAAGTTGCTGTTTTTATTAAAGCTGGCTTGTATTAACCTTAATTACCTTAATTGCAATTTTTAAGAATTTTAACCATTACCAAGTATTGAACCAGTCGTCATCATGGTGTTTTTTCTTTTTGCAATCCCAGCAGTCACAGTCATGGTCATGCTCTTTTTTCTTTTTGTTTTTTTTCTTCCCCGAGCTGTAATCAAATTTCTTCTCACTGGAGTACCAGTCGTAACTAGAGTCATTATAGAATTTCTTTTTGTTTCCAGAGCTTTTTTTGCAATCGCAGTCATGGTCTCTTTTCTTGCCAGAGCTCTTTTTGCAATCGCAGTCATGGTCTCTTTTCTTGCCAGAGCTCTTTTTGCAATCGCGGTCATGGTCTCTTTTCTTGCCAGAGCTTTTTTTGCAATCGCAGTCATGGTCTCTTTTCTTGCCAGAGCTTTTTTTGCGATCGCAGTCATGGTCTCTTTTCTTGCCAGAGCTATGCTTTTTCTTACCCGGACCATGATGTTTTTTCTTTGGACCGTGATGTTTTTTCTTTTTCTTACCAGAGCTTCGTTTGCAATCACAGTCATGGTCATCCTTCTTGCCAGAGCTTTTTTTACAACCGCAGTCGTGATCTTTTCTGGAAAAAATATGCTCGATGTCTTTTCCCATCATAAATCACCTCCTTCTCAAGGTGATACTAAATAATATGCCTGTAAGAACTCATTGGTGTGGACAAGTAAATCATAGATTGAAAATTGGCACATTTTTTGATTGTAAAGACATGGAAACTAGTGTAATGTATATGGAAATCTTTCTTATGTCTGAGTGTGAAACAGAACGAATTTATAAACTCGGAAGTAAAGTGCAAACTTCTTTGAGGTGAATTAATGTGCTAGGATGGTGATGAAATGGAGGGAAATTTCCTTTATGGTAGTCATATTAGATTAAGAGAATTTGAGGAAAAAGATTGGGTTGCTGTTCATTGCTATGCAATTGACAAGGTTAGTCGCTTCCAACGGTGGGGACCGAGCACACCCAAGCAATCTCGGGATTTTTGTGAGTGATATTTTAGTTGAGAAAAATGCAACCCCCTGGACACGGTATGCATTCGCTGTTATTAAAGAATGAATGGGAAAAATAAATGAGTAGTTTGAAGGAACTTAGTGAAAGGGTGGTTGTTTTGTTATATCCGAAACCGTTAACAAAAGGCGACGTAATTGGCATTGTTGCTACTTCATCAGGGGTGACTGGTGTATTTCGAAATAAACTGGACAATGCGATCAAGCAAATTGAGGATCTAGGCTATCAATGTTTGGAGAGTCCATCGGCCCGGTCTAACGAAAAATTAACGAGTGCTTCACCTAAACAAAGGGCAGAAGAGTTTTTGGAGCTTTACCATAACGATCAAGTAAAGGCGATTGTACCGCCGTGGGGAGGACATTTTCTCATGGATATGCTCCCGTATCTTGATTTTGAAGCACTTCGGAAAGTGCACCCTAAATGGGTACTAGGATTCTCTGATACTAGCACATTATTATTTTCATTGACCTTAAAAGCTGGAGTTGCTTCTGCTCATGGACCGAATGCTTTGGATTTTGGAAGTTCTCCAGTTGATCCTTCAGTCCTTCAATCTTTAAGAGTTCTTGGCACTTCAACTGGAGAGCTTTTCGAGCAAACGAACCTTGACTCTTTTCAATCGGAGTGGTCGAAGGTAACTGAAGACGTTTTCCCTCCCTACAATTTGACTGAAAAAGTGGAATGGAAGCTGCTTTCGGGTGAGACAGAAACAAATTTTAGTGGCAGATTGCTCGGAGGTTGTTTAGATACGATTTGCAAATTGATCGGTACCCCGTACGCACCAGTTTCTCAGTTCCTCGAAAAGTATAAAGAGGACGGAGTGATTTGGTATCTAGAGAGTGACGATATGAATTCCACTGATATATACCGGACGCTATGGCAAATGAAAATGAATGGATGGTTTGAAAATTGCAGAGGGTTCTTGTTTGGAAGGCCTACCGGTTATGAGGATATAGGGGATTTTATACTAGAAGATGCATATAAAAATCCACTATCAGATTCTAAAGTTCCGATTGTTTATGATGTAGATTTGGGTCACATGCCACCGCAATTAACGTTCATTAATGGCGCTTATGCAGAGGTTTCCTATGAAAATGGAAGAGGAAGGATAAAACAAACCTTTAAATAATATGTATTAAAGCATGTTATTATATAAGATTATCAAGCTCCAAAAAAAACGATTATATATCCCCAGGTGACTCAGGTTGCCCGGGGATAATAACGTTTAATGACAAAGCGGCCACTATTCGACTGTAATTACGCAGCTGGTTTATTTGAGAAAGAACGTGTAGATTTCGATAGTGTTCGGTACAAACGCGGCGCGATCAATCCAGCGCATACCGATAAGAGGATGTCTTTCGGTAGTGGAGCAAGCATCCAAGCCCATGCCATTTCATAAGTAAATCCTTCTGGAGCCGCAGCCCATAGTTTCATCGCAACATACATCCAGTTCGTTCCTACTCCATAGTTAATCACCATTCCGACTAATGCCGCAACGATGAACATCTTCTTGCTGGACTTCGCCTCGATCATTTTTCCACATACATAAGCTACCAAAATAAAAGATAAGATAAATCCGAATGTGGGCTTGAACGTCACGCCTAACCCGCCGGATAGCTGGGCGAAAACGGGTGCACCAGCCAATCCAATCATTGTGTATACCGCCATTGAAATCGCACCGAGACGACTTCCGAGAATCAGACCAGCTAATATACAGAAAAAAGTTTGTAATGTAATCGGCACACTTCCAATAACAAGAAGGGAAGTCAGGTTGGCACCAATCGTCATCAGTGCTGCAAATACTGCTGCAAGAGTAATGTCAATCGTTTTGAGTTTCATAATCATAAGCCTCCAATCAGTGTTGTCTATAAGAAGAATATCGGAAACTATGATTATATGTCAACTTAAATTTTAATAAGGTTAACATAAATATCTATCGATAACATAAAAACAATTCACATTCATTTATTATGTGTAAAAATATTTACAAAATGTTTTGGCAAGGTTGTGATAAACTAAATTCAGGATAAACTCGGAGGGGGCGCCACCATGAGAGAACAATCAATATTGGATTTACTTCAGAAAGAACTCGTTGTAGCTGTTGGTTGTACTGAGCCGGTCGCAATCGCACTAGCTTCAGCAACGGCCAAAAAATATATTACCGATCAGGTTCAAAACGTAGAAGTTTTGGCGAGTGGGAACGTGATCAAAAATGCAAAGTCTGTTGGAATTCCAGGAACGAAGACAACTGGCTTAGACTTTGCAGCAGCGCTCGGAATCGTTGCAGGTGATGCTTCAAAACAACTTGAGGTTTTGGCAGATGCAACTTCTAAGGATGAGGAAAATGCTCTCAAGCTCCTTTCTGAAAAAAAGGTAACGGTTTCGCTTGCAGATTCATCTACTAAACTCTTTATCGAAATCAAACTCTATGGTGAGAATGAGTATTCAAGAGTCATTATTTCGGAAGATCACACGAATATCAGTTTAATTGAGGTAAATGGCGAAACTATCTATGAACAAGAGTCAGTAAGCAAAAAAAAGGATGATACCACCAATACAGACGAATCGTCGCTCACGATTGACTCGATTTTCGAATTTGTAAAAGAAGTAGATGTTAAACACTTGGCACTTGTTCAGAAAAGTATTGAGTTGAATTTCGCCATTGGGGAGGAAGGGCTTAAGAACGAGTATGGCCTCAATGTTGGCAAGACGATTCAGGAGAATGTCAAAAAAGGCATCCTTTCTGATGATCTGGTCAGTTATTCAATGTCATTAGCATCTGCAGGTTCTGATGCAAGGATGGCAGGTTCATTGAGTCCAGTAATGGCAAATTCGGGAAGTGGGAATCAAGGGATTGCAGTTACTTTACCGGTCGTAGCGGTTGGCAAAAAGCTCGGCGTCGATAAGGAAACGATGCTTCGAGCCGTGACGCTGAGTCATCTTATCACGATCCATATAAAGGAAAAGTTCGGCCGCCTGTCTGCATTGTGCGGGGTTACAGCGGCGGGCATGGGAGCGAGCGGAGCAATCGTCTATCTGCTTGGCGGTGAGCTTCCTCACGTAAAAGCTGCTGTTCAAAATACGATCGGAAACGTATCTGGGATGATTTGCGATGGGGCGAAAGCCGGGTGCGCGATGAAGGTTTCAACGTGTACCAGTGCCGCCGTCCAATCAGCAATAATGGCTTTGAACAACAAGGAAATACAGTCGACTGATGGTTTTATCCATGACGATGTTGAAAAAAGTATTGAGAACTTTTGCAGGCTTGGAAACGAAGGTACAAATGAAACAGATAAGCTTGTGTTAAAAATGATGCTAGAAAAATAAGAGGAGACGGATATCATCCGTTTCCTCTCATTTTCTATGTCCATTTGTCAAAGGCTTTCATTTCAAGCTTTTCAAGCTGTTGTAAAAGTTGATCGGCTTGATCCTCGATAATCGTTTGTTCGAGGTGTTCTTTTTGCACAAAACCTTCCGAATGCATATGAGTCAGCAATTCGTAAAGAGGATCGTAATAATGTTCGATATTGAACAGCCCAAGTGGCTTCGTATGATAGCCTAACTGGTTCCATGTCATTACTTCAAACATTTCTTCCATCGTTCCGATTCCGCCTGGCAGTGCAATGAACGCATCCGCTAATTCATACATTTTCGCCTTCCGTTCATGCATTGTATCAACGACAATCAAATCGGTCAGCTCCAAATGCTGAACACGATCATTGATCTTATGAGGGATGATTCCCGTCGCTTTGCCGTTATTTGTCATGACTGCATGTGCGAGTACGCCCATCAGTCCTGAATTTCCGCCACCATAGACGAGTTCAATATCATTTTTCGCAAGCAATGCACCGAGTTGTTTTACATTCTTTTTATATGATTCACTTGAACCAAAGCTTGACCCGCAAAAAACACAAATTCGCTTGAATACGTTCAAAAAAATCCCTCCTTTTTCAAATTCAGCCGACTTTTCGGATCACTTCTTTATGTGGTTTACTCTCGAAGTCTTTTAAATGGATTGAGATTTCAAACGTGCCATCTTCAAAGAATAGGGGAAGACGGCGTTTGAACCAGGATTGCATCGGCAGTTCGTATGCTTCATCTAAGGTGACCCACCGCAATTCTCCTTCTGGAGGCCTTTCAAGTAGCGTGCCATCAAATTTTGTCGTTAAATAATTAAAGACCATATAGCGATAATTTTCGTCTTGCAATATGTACTCGTCCACGCCTTTATAGCACAAATCCTTTGGTTCGACCTCAAGTCCCGTTTCTTCATAAACCTCACGGGCAGCCCCTTCAGCAAAGCTTTCACCGAGTTCGATTTTTCCGCCAGGTCCAAGATATCCTGGGAATCCATTTTCTTTCGGCCGGTTTAAAAGTAGGATACGTTCATTTTCGGTGTCATAAACAATAACCATTGATAAAATTGATGCATGTATCTTTTTCAAATGATATTCCTCCTCTATTTCTACTGACCATTCTACATGATTATTCGTCTCGATTCGCTATTTTTAAAGTTAAGAATTCGTATCAGTCTTGAAAACTTATCAAAAGCCTTGTTGTTTTGATATAGTTAAGAAGAATAAATTCAAATGGAGGAATCAGAGTATGCCATTATTAAATGAGATTCTAAACTATAATCATTCATTTGTAGAAGAAAAAAGTTATGAAGCCTATCAAACCACAAAATTTCCGGATAAGCGGATGGTTGTTGTTTCATGTATGGACACCCGGCTTGTTGAATTATTACCGAGAGCGATGAACCTCCGAAATGGTGACTTTAAATTGATAAAAAATGCTGGGGCAGTCATTTCTCATCCTTTTGGAAGTGTGATGAGAAGTATTTTGGTCGCTGTCTATGAACTTCAGGCAGATGAGGTTTTCGTAATCGGTCATCATCAATGTGGAATGAGCAGTGTTGATCCGACGAAACTAATCGAGAAATTTAAAGAAAGAGGCATTCCTGAAAATACGATTGATACACTGAAATACTCAGGTATTCAGATTGAAAAATGGTTGGAAGGCTTTGATAGTGTCGAGGAAAGTGTGGATAACAGCGTTGAAGTCGTCCGTCAACATCCATTGATGCCAGCTGATGTTCCAGTTCATGGACTTGTTATTTCTCCTGAAACAGGGAAACTCGATCTCGTTAAGGACGGTTATAATGCAGAGTGACGATGCGCAAAGAAAGGGGAATTCCTTTTTCATACGTACAGAAGCCCATTTTACACTTAATTTCCTAGTATATATTCACAACATATTTTTGAATCAACGTTCTTCAGAGGCGGATCGTTTTCCATATTGGTCATATGATGTAAAGTTCGTTGAAGAAGGGACTTTTCAGATCGCTTTTAACGAAAAATGGAATTATCTGATCGGGCAATTAGCGGAACAACCAAAAAATGATCAACTCATTTTTTACGAAAATAGCGAGTTTTTTTATAAAGGGTTGTTTCAGGAAACTAAGGAAAATGAAGCACAATTTATCGAGATTAAGCAGTCCTTTTTAATTTGGTGGAAGAGCTTTGCTGGTTGTTTTGTAATAGAACGGACAATTGATAATCATTTGCATGAGAAGGTGTATCAAAGCCTGACCGCTGCAGTGATTCAATCCGGGAAAGAACTTAAAGGAGAATTACAGATTAGTCTCGTTTACGACAAAGTCCATTTTGCAGTTGAATCTGAACATTCCTATTTTGCAGTGCTTCCGATTTCGGATTTTTATTTAAGTAAAAACGATTTACTAGATCGTTTACAAAATTGTATCAATTAATGCTGTGGGCATAGCTCTTTTGGGAGTGTTGCCCTTTTTTAATGGGAGTTAAAATAACAGGTTTATTCATTTGGGAAGTAATAGAAGGTGATAAAATACCAATGGCGAAAATAATAGAAGGTGAATTGATTTTAACCGATATAAAAAGAGGTTGTGTTAAATAGGAGGTACTAAAAATGTATAGAAAAGGCTTAATCCGGTTGGGGTTGCTACTAGTCGGATCCATTTTTTTGTTTTTAGCAGTAGGAAATATATTAAAGACTAACGATGGATCAGTTTCATACTTTTTGAGTCTGATTTCAACACATCTTATTCTTTCAAAAAATGAGTGGATCATTGACTTTATAGAACTACTTTATGAAAACAGTAATAGGGAACAATAAATTTAGTAAATCAACAATATTGTTCGTCCTCCAAACGATAAAAAGAAGTTGTTTATAAGCTTCTGTTAAATAGTGAAAGGAGAACAAAATGAATATCAACCTTAAAGGAAAGAACGCAGTTATAACAGGTTCTACCACTGGGATTGGATTTGCGATTGCAGAATCGCTCAGCTCTGCTGGTGCAAGTGTTTTAGTCAATGGTAAGTCTGAGATCAATGTAGAGGAAGCTGTGGATCAGTTGCAGGCGACAAATCCTACTGGAGAGGTTACAGGAGTTGTAGCGGACCTAGGCGATCCATCAGGTGTTCAAAAAGTGATTGAGCATTGGGCTGAAGCGGATATCCTTGTCAATAACCTCGGATTATTCGAAGTTAAGCCCTTTTTTGAAATAAGTGATGAGGACTGGGAGGAATACTTCCAGGTTAATGTAATGGCGGCAATTCGCTTAACTCGTCACTATGCAAAAAGAATGGTCGATAACGGGTGGGGAAGAGTTCTATTTAATTCCAGTACGGTTTCGGGTTTTTTTGAGGGTGAAATGGTTCATTTCGGAGCAACGAAAGCAGCGTTATTGGCGACCTCGCGCGGATTGGCAGAAAGCTTAGCTGGCACGGGGGTTACCGTTAATGCATTCCTTCCCGGTCCAACAAAAACCGAACGTGTCGGTGAGTTTGTTGAAGGTTTAGCTCGTGAATCTGATACAACCGTTAAGGAGATGGAAGAGAAGATGTTCGCTGGATTACCTTCTTCCCTTTTAAAAAGGTTCATTGAGCCGAGAGAGGTCGCGAACCTTGTAACTTTTCTTGCATCAGAGGAGGCATCGGCAATAACAGGTGCTGCAATGCGAGCAGACGGAGGAATCGTTCGCTCACTGCTTTAAAATCAAAATTTAAAGAATTACGGGAAGGCTTTTCTAATAATCATTGGTATTCCGGTCATGTCAGCAGTGTTATTGGATGCTTGCGGAGCGCTATAATCTAATTGTAAAAAATATTAAATCCTAAGCGTGTATAATTTCCTGAATTTTACTCAATCTAATTGTGAATAAACCTTAGGAGGTATACACATGAAAGGCAATTGGATAAAAAAGCAAACGAAGTTATTTGTATTGTCCGGAGTACTTCTTTTACCACTAGTTGCTTGTAATGCAAACGGTGGCGATAACGGGGATGCAGGAAACGGAGTGGAAACACAGGATTTAAATAACGTTAATGAAAATGACAACGGTCTGATTGACGAAAATGGTAACGGGAATAACAATGCCAACGGGACCAACAACGGCAATGGAAATGACCGTTATGAAGTAGCCGATGATGCTGCTAAAAAGGTAGCCGACCTCCCTGAAGTAAGCGATGCCAACGTACTGGTAACAGATGAAAATGCTTACGTTGCAGCTCAACTTAGAAATAATGAAGGTGGAGAAGGAGAAATTACACGAGAGATCAAACGTAAAATCTCTGAACAGGTGAAGGCAGTCGATCGGGATATCAACAATGTATACGTTTCAGCGAATCCGGATTTTGTAGACCGGGTCAATGATTATGTTACGCGTGTAGGACAAGGCGAACCGGTTGAAGGATTTGGCGAAGAATTTGGAGAAATGATCCAACGTATTTTCCCGAACGTGGAGTAAACATTCCATATTAAATGAAAAGCGAGTGATGTTATGATGCATCACTCGCTTTTTGTTGTTTCAATATAGTGAGATTCAGGACGTTTTTACTATGCGTGGGCGAATAATCGGATTCCGTGGCCGGATTATCCAATTAAAGGAAAGAATGAATGTCCAAAATGATGGGGTTCAGGTATAGTAATCTTACTTGTGGATTAAAAAACCTGAGTAGAGCTCAAAAATGCTCTCCTCTCAGGCTATTATTTAAGTAGTTCTTTCGCAACAAGCTCGAACGACTTCAATTTTTCCCCGAAATCATACGTGATGGTAACCAGCATGATTTCGTCTGTTTGATAATCATCACTTATTTGAAGCAGACGCTCCTTGACTTTAGTTGGTGTGCCAACGACCATCCGCTTTCGGTTTTCATGGATTCGTCGTTTATCATATGGACTATATTGATAGGCTGCGGCTTTCTCAGGGCTTGGTGTTCCGTTCGACCTCATTCCTTGTTCAATCATCAATAGTGATAAATCAATACTGGATGCGATCCGTTCGGCCTCATCCTCCGTTTCTGCACAAATCACAAAAACTGCTGCCATATTTTTCGGCTTGGATAAAAGTGTTGACGATCTAAAATGTTCCCGATAAAGCCGGGTATACTCCGGTCCGCCTTCTCCATTGATGAACTGGGCGAACGTGTAGGGCAGACCTTTTTCCGCAGCTAATAATGCACTAGATGGACTTGATCCCAAAACCCAAACGTCAGGACTTGTCTGAAGGTTTGGTGTCGCTTTTAACCCTGAAAAACGATGTCCCTTTTCAAGGTTATCGGACAAATAGCCGAGTAAGTCGTCGATTTGTTCTGGGAATTCCTCTACAGTTCTTTTAGACTTCCCTTCATTCAAAGCCATCGTTGCGATCGGCATTCCACCTGGTGCTCTCCCTAATCCCAGGTCGATTCTTCCAGGATTCAGTCCTTCAAGCACTCTGAAATTTTCCGCTACTTTATACGGGCTGTAGTGAGGAAGCATGACCCCTCCTGAACCTACCCGGATTTCACTCGTACGTGAAGCCAAATGTGCAATTAATACTTCTGGAGAAGAACCGGCTAAGCTATTCGTATCATGGTGCTCCGATACCCAAAAACGTTCAAATCCAAGTTCTTCCACGTATTGCGCAAGCTTCACTGTATTGGATAGTGCTTCTTCTGATGTCATCCCTTCAGCAATCGGGGATTGATCAAGCACACTTAATTTTATAGTCAAAAGGTACATCTCCTTATATAGAGTTTGTCTATTCCATTATTATCAAACTTGAAAATGAAAATGTCCATCAACTTGCATATGGTTTGAAAATATTCAAAGGATTGAAGATGGCAAATGGAGAAATTTAAAAGGGGGAAATAAGGAGAGGAAGAGGAACAATGCAACAGCTTTATAAAATTCATATTATCGGCTCAGTAGGGAGCGGGAAGTCAACACTCGGTCGTATTCTTTCAAATGAATTACATATTCCGCATTATGAGCTTGATAACATCGTTTGGAGACGTGGACCTGATGGAGATATTCGCAACACCCCAGAACAACGGGATGAGCAGTTACATCAAATCGTCCAATCTGATAAATGGATTGTCGAAGGCGTTCATCACGAATGGGTCACAAGTAGTTTTGAACGTGCAGATCTGATCGTTTTCGTCGATATACCGGTATGGAAAAGGAACATTCGGATTTTGAAACGTTTCATTAAGCAGAGATTGAAGATTGAAAAAGCAAATTATAAACCAACGCTTCATATGCTGATGAAGATGTACAAATGGAACTATCAATACGAATGCGATCATAAACCTGAAATTTTCACGAAGCTGCACCGTCACAATAATAAGCTAAAACTTGTACGGCAAAATGATTTGAATGCAATCATAGAAGGGGAGTTTTATGAACAACGAGCTATTAAAAAACTTTGATCAATTTTTTCAGAAGTATCAAACAAATTGGGGAAACGGATTCTTGAGCGGAATAAGAGAAGTGCTTTCACCCGAATTTTCTGCCAGGGAGATTTATCGTTCTGAGGATAACTATAAGATACAGGACTATGGTTACTCAGAATCAGTAGAGGGATGGAGGCAAGCATTTGACAATTTTTCAGATAAAAAGGTAGAGTGGCAGTTTGTAGAGGAAACAAAAATGCAGCTTAGGGATGATGAAGTGTTGGTCATGTTCTGGGTATGGCCGGTCATAAACGGTAAAGATCCACTAACGGCACATCTTTATACCAATACGTTTAAAAAACAGAAGGAGTGGACGTTACTTCGAAGCTATATTGAAGCAAGTGTACCAATTTCAGATAGGGGGAACGGAAATGTTATTTAAAGGAGCTACCATAAACCTTCGAAAAATGTCTCAGCAAGACAAGGTTGATTACCAACGCTGGAATAACGATATGGAACTTGCGCCAATGGTCAATCCATTCATCGACCTCCAATCAGCGGAAGAGATTGACGAATATTTCCAGAACATACATGATAAGTCTCGTAAAAACTATATCATTGAGCATATTGTTGACGAAAAGGCGATTGGGTATTTAGGTCTATTCAATATCAATCACTATCATAAGAACACCGAATGTTATATAGCGGTTTGTGAAAAAAGCTACCATGGACAAGGGGTTGGATACGAGGCGATGCAGCTTTTGATGGAATACGTTTTTCGAGAAATGAACATGCATAGACTAGCATTACGGGTTTTTGCTGAAAATGAACGGGCAATTCGGTTGTATGAAAAGCTCGGGTTCAAAAAAGAAGGATACTTTCGAGATACGAGATTCCATAACGGTGGGTGGCAAAGCTCATATATCATGGCAATCCTGCAGCATGAGTATCAATCGGATCGTACTTCATCAAAGAATTAGGCTATTTAAAGTACGATATTTCGTTATTTTCCCCTAATGAAATGAACACTTCCCCACCCGGGAACTTTAATAAATCGATAATTTGGTTGAAATTTTAAAAAATTATACATTTTCAAATTATTATATGGTACGATTATCCTATCACGTGAAAAGGGGGTTGCAGGACGGTGTGCTTTCAACTTAGACCTTCATAACTATCATTTTTTGGAGGGGAAGTTATGACGAAAGAATATCGGACAGTACCGGAATATTTAATCAATGCTGACACGATGGTTATTTTGCCACACTTCGATCAGCATGGAAACCTTTATTCAGTAGTTTGTGAGGTAGGCAGGCGATTTTATGTAAAACAAAAGCCTTGGGAGATTATCAATAACAGCTGTTTGTTCAATGGTTCAAGCTTCCAAGGACGGGTGGAAGGTGCGATCCACATTACAAAGTATAATCGAATGGTACCGATTATGATTTGCAACAGGCAAGGGATCTACTTTTTTCCAACACAATCATCGAAAAGCGAGACGTGCATCTGGTTTGCCCATGATCATATAAAAGCCATCATCGCAATAGATTCAGAGTCTTGTGAAGTATTTTTAAGTAGTAGAATGCGTGTGCCGATCAATTCAACGAAAGCGGTTATTGAAACAAAGGTAAACCGAACTGCGCAGTATCGTCATCTAGTAAATCAACGTGAATCTTCCTGGCAACCACATCGTTTTCCATTGGATCTGAGTGATCATCAGCATTTGACTTTGGAAAGAAGCGGTGCTTATTCCTTTAATAAGAAAGATCCGGAATTCCAGCTCTAGATGTTTTTCTATATGATCCTAAAGTGCTTTTTAACAATACATACATAACAGGGGTAGAGGGTTGGAATCGGTTGAAGGCTGGCGGAAGGAACCACCAGCATATCTAGAAGATACTAAATGGCAGCTGTTAATTGCGACAGCTGTCATTCCATTTTTCAAAACTTGTCCAGAAAGAGAGGTTTTTTGGACAATCACATTCATTTTTTAGGATGAAGTGTCCATAAAAAGAGATTTGCGGGACAACCCCCCCTATATTTTAGGAGGATTTATCCTGAAGAACTGATAGGAGGATAGTAACATGAAGGTGATCACCCTTTGCGGTTCAACCCGTTTCAAAAATGAATTTCGGAAGGTTGAGGAAGCATTGACGTTAGTAGGAAATGCTGTCATCAGTCTCGGTTTTTTCGATAAAAGTGACAACATTCCGATAACCAAGGCACAGGAGGAGATGTTCGCAGAAATCCATTTTAAGAAAATTGATTTAGCCGATGAAATTTTCGTCATTGATGTAAATGGATATATTGGTGAAAGTACTGCAAACGAAATCAAGTATGCAATACAGCATGGGAAAGCAGTTAGATATTATTCCAAAAGTAAGTTAGCACTTGAGGAGAAGAACAATTTGTAACGAAATCTCATATTAAAACCACCTTTAAACGTGATTAACATTCCATGACTACAATATTAGTTGTAGCTACATTTTCCGCATCGTTGTTCTAACTTTCCAGAGTAATGAATAGGTTGATTGATGTGAAGGAAGGTGTTTTGAATGGAAAAATATACAGTTGTAGAGTGGGAGACAAAAGGGGTTATGTTGTTCGGGAAAGAAAAGCGGAACTGGTATTTTAAGTGCCCGAACTGTTTCTGGAATCAGTCCGTCGAGGAAATTTTAAAAGATGGGTATCAGCCGAATATGGCATATGTGTATTGTAGAAATTGTAACTATCATGCAGAAAAAGGCACATTTGGAAAAGGGAAACTCGTCGCCGTTGACCCAAAACAGGAGATCGAAATTTTTGATTTCGCCTAATTTGGGCTGACTGAATCGTGGGCGATTTTTTCGTTGTGTCTCTAAAAACTCTCGACTTATACAGCTTGATAAGGTATGATGGGAATATATGTTCTTATCGCGAGGTGTAGTAAGTTGAAATGAAAAATGAAGCAGATATTATCGAAAGTATTCAAAAAGATCAATGGATGATGGAAACCTTGAAGGTAGCACGAACATTGGACTTACCAGATTGGTGGGTATGTGCAGGCTTTGTACGTTCGAAAATTTGGGATACACTGCACGAGTTTACGAAACGGACAGAAATTCCGGATGTCGATATCATCTATTTCGATCAATATAATCCAAGTGAAGTACATGAAAAGTTACTGGAAGCCAGATTGAATGAACTTCACCCTCATGTCCCATGGTCTGTAAAAAATCAAGCAAGGATGCATGTCATTAATAAAATACCACCCTACACGTCTTCGGTGGATGCGATCTCTAAGTTTCCAGAGACGGCAACAGCATTGGGGGTAAAGATAAACGATGTTGACGAGGTCGTACTGGCTGCTCCTTGTGGAATTGACGACGTTCTTCAATTGAAGTTGAGGCCGACCACCTACTTTCAAGAAACCGATGATCGTAAATACATATATCAGAAACGAATCGGCCAAAAGAATTGGAAAGCGTCTTGGCCTCGAATAACCGTCCAACACATAACGGAAAAACAGAGCTGACGGCAATCGTCAACTCTGTTTTGGTGTTTCCGTCTTTTATATTGCCCAGTTTCCGTTTCTAAAGAGAGGAATCCGATTACCGTCATGTGTTTCAGCGTCGATATCAAGCTCTGCTGATCCAATCATAAAGTCGGTATGGCCACGGCTTTGATTAATGCCTTTCTCATCAAGTTCTTCCTTAGAAAGTTTACCAGCATTTTTGACAGACATTGAAATTGCAACACCGACTGCCAAGTGACAAGATGCGTTTTCATCGTAAAGGGTATTGTTAAATATGATTCCAGAATTCGAAATTGGAGAATCATGTGGAACAAGTGCGACTTCTCCAAGATATTGCATACCTTCATCAATGTTCAACAATTGCTTCAAGGTGTCATAGCCTTTTTCAGCCTTGTAATCTACGACCTTACCATTCTCGAATGTCAAACTGAAGTTATCGATCATATTCCCCATTGCAGATAATGGCTTTTTACTTGAAACTGTACCGTTAACACCTGTTTTCAATGGTGTCGTAAACACTTCTTCTGTCGGCAAATTCGGTATGTACTTCGTATTTAAAGTTGAGTCATGCCCCCCACCGATCCATGTATGATCCGGATGTAAATCGATACTGAGGTCTGTGCCCTCTGACTTATAGTGTAGTGTTTTAAAGTTTTGTTCGTTTAAATAGTCAACTTTTTCTTGTAATACGCTTCCGTGTTCTTCCCAAGCAGCAACTGGATCATCTTGATCGATACGGACGGTCTTGAAGATTGCATCCCATAATGCTTCAACCGCTTCCGTTTCACTTTTATCTGGGAATACACTCTTTGCCCAACCAGTTGTAGGGACTCCAGCGATAGCCCAGTGCGTTTCACCGGAAAGCTGTGCTTTTGAAAAGGCTTGGAGCTTTTCGCCGCTGTCCTTTTGAACGAGCATTAAACGTTCAGGGGAAACTCCTGCGTATGCGTTTGGATCCTCTCCAGTGATATTCAGCATGCAATCATGGTTTTCAGCGATGCTGTTATACAAGTCGATATCCCATTGCTGTAAATTATCACTCAATGTTTCTTCGGATGCCTTCTCTAAGTGAATTCGATTCGTTTCAGTATCTTTCCACTTCACAATTACTCGTTTACAGCCATTTTCGTAGGCATGCTTCGTAACTTTTCGTGTGAATTCAACTGCTTCAAGTGGGGAAAGGATCAGTAACCGTTGCCCTTCTTGAACGTTAAGTCCGATTTTTACGACGAGTTCTGCGTATTGATCTAATTTTTCTTCAAATGTTTTCATAAAACCCCTCCTTTAAGGATGATTCTAACACAATTATAACCCCCACTGTTAAAGACGAGCCTGACCAAGGATGGTTGCAAGTCAAATTCCCTCTCCTCTATTCTTCATGTTTTTCGACTTTTCGTTTTTTGTCCACGAACTGCAGACCAGATCATTGTTCCTCCAAACAAAAGAACAAATCCCCAGCCCATAAGACTAGACAAGACTGTGTCACCGACAAACAAAAAAGCAATGCCAACCCCAGTACCCCATGATAGGAGTGTGTTAAGTTGCTTTTTTTTCTTGGGATCCATGTAAACCTCCATTTTTATATAAGACTTCTTTCTCTTTATAGACAGGAATTCCTTCTCTCATTCTTGAAACTTTACCGTGACCAAAACGTACTTGAATGATAAGTAGCTGAATTATTTTGAAGATGTCGTAAAAACAAAAGGAGAACGTATAATGCCGGAATATCGTAAGTTGGTTCGTGACAAAATCCCTGAAATCATTAAACAATCAGGGGATACCTTTCGGACAAAAGTTTTACGAAGCGAAGAATACATATCTGAACTGCAGAAAAAAGCATACGAAGAGCTGGACGAGGTTTGTGCTAGTGATACGAATGAGGAGACGCTCGAGGAGCTTGCAGATTTATTGGAAGTCGTTCATGCGCTGACCACTGCAAATGGGTTCCGTATAGAACAGCTCGAAGAAAAGAGGGTGGAAAAGGCGGAGAAACGCGGTGGATTCTCTGAACGTATCTTTTTAATCGATGTGGCAGAATGAAGGGGGTGGATAGAATGTATGGATCGAACTATTACGACGAAAATGCGTTTTTCGAAGCGTTCCAAAAGCGACGGGATCGTCCAGAAAGCCCGAATAATGCGATAGAGGGACCTGCTCTTATATCTATGCTTGACGGGGTTGATGGAAAAAGTGTTTTGGATCTTGGTTGTGGAACTGGGGATTTTGGTGCAGAACTATTTCAAATAGGAGCAGTAAACTATCATGGTGTTGACGGCTCTGAACGAATGATTGAGGCAGCAAGAGTAAAGCTAAAGGATACAAATGCGAAACTGTGGCAAGGCCACCTAGAAGAAATACAAATACAGGAGTCAGTATACGATCTCATTGTTTCTCGCCTTGCTTTCCATTATTTAAAGGACGTTAAGCCTCTATTTAAAAAAGTATATCTCGCATTGCCTTTGAATGGTCGGCTCGTTTTCAGTGTACAACATCCCGTTTTGACTGCTTCAATGAAAAGTACTGGTGAAGGAAAACGTACTGATTGGATTGTAGATGATTATTTTCACTCTGGTGAACGGATTGAACCATGGATCAATCAGGAGAACGTAAGGAAATACCATCGTACGGTAGAGCAGTATGTTACTGCACTGCTAGAAGCAGGGTTTCAATTAGAAGGACTGAAAGAGGGGACACCAGAAAGACGTTATTTTGAAAGTGATGAGGAATATGAACGACGACTACGGATTCCATTGGTGTTGGTTCTTTCCGCAACGAAGCGGTAGCGGAATAACGGAGGGGTACGTATGGCTTTACTAGAGTTGCTATGGGTGCTATTTGAGTTGTTTGTTGAAGTCATCATCTGGTTCGCACCTGAAAAGTCAAAACTTGAACGAAACATCGAGCGATTTAAGTATTTGAAAAAAAGGCGGAATGTGAAGAGACTGCTGCGTGATCCGTACGAACGAAATTATTTCATTCAAAGGTTTGAGACCACGCATCGCCAGTCAATGTAAATGACATGCTACGATTCAATCAACTGTAGTGGGACGTGTCTTTAAATCTTTTTCTAATGCTTGAAGAGCACAGTTGATATCTTCCTTCGTATTGTAAAAGTGGGGTGCAATCCGGATGACGTCATTACGAGCAGATACGATTATATTTTGTTCCTTGAGTTGTTTTTCAACTTCAGGTGCGTTTGGGGTGAGTACAGCAATCATAGAACCCCTATCCGTTGGAGAAGCTGGACTTTTCACAGTCATTCCATAACGGATAGCCTGTTGATACGTATGTTCAGATAATTCCTTTAAATGTGCTTCAATACGGTCAATCCCGACATCAAGAATCACTTCAAGGGCGGAATTAGCCGCAAACCCATTCATCATTGCAGGGGTTCCGCTGTCAAAACGGCGTGCGCCTTGAGCATATTTCACTTGTTTTATATCGAATGCAAAAGGATTCTCTTGACCGAACCAACCCGTGACTTTAGGGGTCAGCTGTTCAGCGATTTCTTTTTTTACATATAAAAAAGCAATCCCTGGTACTCCTAGCAGGTATTTTTGTGTGCCTGTTGCAAGAAAGTCGATGTTATCTCGTTTGACGTCAACTTCAACCTGACCTGCCGATTGATAAGCATCGACAAACAAATAGCTGCCCTTCGAATGAACAACCTTTGAAATTTTATCTAATTCAAGTCGAGATCCGTTATAATAGGAAATGTGAGAGACAGATGTTAACAACGTCTGTTCAGACACAAACTTTTTATAATACGTTTCAGGTTCAATCGGTTGTTCACCTGACATGAATTTAACATGAAAATTCGTGTGAGATAGCCAAACATGACCGACACAAGGAAAGTCCGCTTCATTAATGATGATTTCATCGCGTTCACTATGACCTTCTGATAAGCTTGAGGCTATCGCTGAAACGGCATGGGAAACAGACGATACGATTGCAATTTCATCAGGATCCGCATTAATGAGTGTTGCGAATTTGTCTCTTGCTTGTTCACAAGCGTCTACCCAACTTTCCCAGTTCATCCCGTTTTCTTCCCAAGATTTGACGTAGTCATGGATGGCCTGTTTTACCTGAAAATGAAGTGCGCTTTGTGAACAGCTGGACAATTGGATACGATTCTTTAGAATTGGAAAATGATTGCGATAATCTTGTGGTTGTAACATGAAAAATCACTCCTTAAATAATGAGGTGGCATAGTATGCAAACTACTGATCAAAATATAATGACTCTTTCACCTTGGATGGATGAACTGAACTTTAGTTGGGATGAGTTAGAACAAAAAGGTGTTGTCCGTGAATATAAAAAGCATGAAATCCTATTTCACTTCGGGTTTCCTGTAGATCGAATTTATCTCGTTAAGAGTGGACGAATCCGGTTGTTTTTGACATCTGATGATGGAAAAGAAAAGGCGATTGCGATCATTGGTAAAAACGGCTTATTAGGTGAAAGCTGCACCTATCATGAGCAAACCTATATTTGTAGCGCAATTACAGCAACTTCTGCTACTGTAATTGAATTGAAGCCTGCTACTTTTCATGAAGTCGTGTTTCGAAATCCACGGTATACTGAACAAGTGTTGGAATTGATGTCAGCAAAAATCCGTCTTCTTACCATGCAGTCACTCTATCTTTCATTCGGTTCCCCGCTTCAGAGAATGTGTGATGCATTGGTTCACTTAGGGCTGACGTATGGGAAAAAGCTTGACGATGATCGTATACTGATAACTATCTCATTTACTCATCAAGAATTAGCAGACTTAATCGGTGCAACTAGGGTTACAGTAGTTAACACGTTAAAAGATTTAATGGGCCAAAGGTTGCTTTCAAAAGAAAACAAATATTACGTCATTGACGATTTACCTGGAATTGTAGCATATCAAGTGAGTTCAGGTAGGTAGATTCATTATAATAAGCTGGTGTAATAATTTCTGTTAAGTGATTTACAGCTTTTAATAGGGGGCTGAGAATGAAAGGTGATTTTGGATGTGGCCTTGGGGATAGAAATCCGATTTCTTTTCAAAACGGTGACTATGAATACAGGGTTTAAAACTACTGGAGGAAATCTTCAGTGTAATCCTGTCCAAGTGTAACACGACCGATTCCTTCTTCTGCTAACCTTCTTTGCAGCTGATCAAGAACGAAAAGCGTCATCATCTCAGTTAATTCATCCTTTGAAAGCTCCTCAAAATATTTCAATATTTCTTCGCGATTTTTATCTTCGAAGATTCCATAAACAATCGGGTACATATCTTCTTCATCTGCTGAAAAGTGGAATTTAAATGTAGAATAGATATCATCAACAAACTTCATTTTGATCACCTCTGTTATACTTTTCCCCACTGGTAACACCCATCATACAATGAATGATTGGGAAAAATTTCATTATTGTTGAAACGTATAAATTCTGACGAAGGATTCATAATAGAAAATGTTCATCTATTTTGGGCCATAGCCAAGCGGTAAGGCAACGGACTTTGACTCCGTCATGCGTTGGTTCGAATCCAGCTGGCCCAGCCAAAAAACATTATTTCAGTTTGCTGCGCTCAATGTCAAAGAGTGCTTTTTTTTGTACGCTAAAAACGTTTAATACGTTCTCTAAGTAAAAGGACAACTACGACTATGAATTGTATAAAGCCTCCGATGATATCCTAAGATGTATTTATTACAGAATGGTGGACTTTATTGAGATGAATCTTCTTTCAAAATTAATTGAAACCTTTCTCATTCCATTCCGTATACATACTATTCGAATAAATGCTATAAGAATGTACGGGGAATTGCTTATATCACTGATTCCTTGAATTGATGCCTAATCTGACTGATCACCCCATAATATCCCTTGAAAGGTCTTTAATTTTACCTCTATAAATGTTGAGTTTATAATAAGAAGGGTAGCCATGGTGGAATATGGTATCAAAAAAACCTATTTGAACGATTAACGCAGATTTGGAGGAGAATGATGAGCTTGTTCTCAAGGATTTTCAAGAAAAAGGAAAAGGAAATAGAAGAAGTTAAGGAAAGAAACTTCTTTAACATTCGAATTGATGATATAGTTACCTATGATTTGGAAGATTATCAAGTTTCAGGAAAATTGATTTATAAAGATGGAGGGTACGAATGGTTAGCCTATCAGCTTGTCGGGGCAACCGAAACGATCTGGCTTAGTGTTGAAATGGATGATGAGCTTGAGCTCGCCATTTATAAATCATCAAAAGAAAAACTGACCCAGCCTATTCCAAATAAAGTAACAATAAATAAAACGGAATACATCCTTGAAGAAAAAGGTACTGCCACTGTTCAGGGAGAAGGACGCGGAAAAAACGTTCATGGGCAAGAAGTGAAATATTTTGATTTCGTCAATCAATCCGAAGATCAATTTCTCTCAGTTGAAGTTTGGGGCAGTGAAGTAGAAGTAAGTGAAGGTCACGAAATTGAGGGTTATGAGATCAAAGTTATTGCTGCAAGCTGAAAACTAATTAAGTGTAGTCATTAAGTCAACTAAAATAAATAAAACCTTTAGGAGGAATGAAATGTTCAATTTATTTAAAAGAGTCCGTACGATGGTGTCTTCCGAGTTGAATTCAGCCCTTGATAAAGCTGAAGATCCAGTAAAATTACTTGATCAGTATATGCGGGAAATGGCTGCTGATATCCGGGAAGCAGAAACAGCGGTCGCTAAACAAATTGCAAATGAAAAAATGTTAAAGAAAAAGTACGAAGATGCTCGGAGTCTTGTTGAAAAAAGAGAAAAGCAGGCTATCCAGGCTCTTGAATCAGGAAATGATGATCTTGCCCGACGAGCACTTGAGGATAAACAAAAGCACAGTCAACAGGCTGACACATTACTTGGTGCCCATACTCAGGCGAAATCAGATGCGGATTCGCTACGAGAAAGATTAGCTGACATGAAAGAAGAATATGACCAGATGAATCTGAAAAAAGATTCACTAAAAGCTAGGGCGGAATCTGCCAAAACAAAAACCAAAATAAATCGAACTATGTCGAACATTGGCAGCGACGAATCTCGTCAAGGGTTTAACCGTATGGAAGAGAAAGTACTACACTATGAAGCGGAAGCAGAAACAAGTGATGACCTTCGCTCTTCAAATAAATCTCTAGATGATGAATTTGAAGCTATGAATACTGAAGATAGTGTAAACGATGAGTTAGCGGAGTTGAAGAAAAAATTAGGGAAAGAGTAACCTTCTTTCCCTAATAAGGGGGTGTGTCAATGAGAAGGCAATTCATAGGGGTCTCCATCTTGGTAGGTTTATTCCTCGTCCTGGTTGGCTGTGGTTCAACAAGTATCTTAGATATTGTTTCAGATAAGTACCCTCTAGAGGATGTCGTTGAAAGCAGCACAAATCCAGAAGATACTGCAAGAGTATTTATTGCGAAAGATAAAAGCATATCTAAAGTATCATCTTTTATCCAAGACAAGATGGAACCCGGTAATGCCAGTGAAATAAAGGATAATAAACAAGTATTAGTTTACAATGACTATTTTGTTACCTTAACAACAGATGAAAATGACCCAGATAATACCGTGATAGAAGTTGCTTCAAACGGTTTCGTACGTGATAATTACAGACCTAGCTTTTTTAACGGATTTATAGCGTATTACATACTAGATGATATATTAGACGTGGATGACTGGGGAAAGAGACAAAGTCAGCGTTGTGTCGGAAAATGTTATAGAGGCTATAATCAATCTGGAGGATCATATAAAGGGCCAACTACTCCTTCTTCCTTTCGAGGATCAGGAAATCGTGGTGGGGGTCCTGGATCAGGTAAATAATATTAGGGAGGTATAAAATGAATCCTTACATTTTAACATTATTGTATTTTATTGTAGCTGTCGTAATTGTGGTAGTCGGACTTATCATATTTGAACTAATCACGACAAAGTACAAAGATTGGGATGAAATTGAACGAGGAAATTCTGCTGTTGCCTTATCGATAGGTGGAAAAATAATAGGTATTTGTGTCATCTTAGCGTTCTCTATCTACAATAATGACACTATACTTTCGACGGCTATTTGGGGCGGTTATGGAGTCGTCCTGCAAATGGTTGCTTATTACTTGTTTGATTTTCTGGCGCGTAAGATTCCGATTGAATCGGAAATGAAAAAAGGGAACATTGCTGTTGGGATTATCTCCTTATGTGTCTCAATCGGTTTAGCGTTTGTAGTCGGTGCGTCCATCACTTGATCGTTCCCCTCAAAGCCACGGTTTTGAGGGACTTTTTTCTCGATGATACCAGGACAGCCATGGCTCAGCCTGCACTTTTAGGCTGGGCCTTGCCAAGTTTTATTACACGTTAGAAAATATAACTTTTCAGCAAGAAGATTTGCCGACGTAGAAGAAAAGTGTATCGTTCCAAGTATAAGTGCAACTAAGGCTCAGCCTACGCCAAAGGCTTGGCTTTGCCAAGTTTTCTTTAAATGAAGGTGAAAACATGACTGACAACAATGCAATCAAAAGTAAGAGAATCTACTGGGCATCTGGAATCGTATCAATTTGCGGCATTATATTTGAAGTGCTGTTTGGTGCTTTAGGTTCATATATACTTGGTGATGGTGTCAAACAATATACATTGACGATTTCGTTATTTCTGACTGGGATGGGAATCGGCTCTTTTTTAAGTGAACGAGTAATGAAAAAGCTGATTCAAGCTTTTATCATTATTGAATTTGCTGTTGCATTCATTGGCGGTTTTTCTGCGTTTCTATTATTCGGTGTAACCGCATATTTAGGCAGTGGCTCTGATGCTATCTTTTTATATGCGACGATTCTCGTCATTGGTACACTTACCGGGCTGGAGCTCCCGATCTTGATCCGTAAAGCAAATGAAATCGGTGTTCAGATCAATAAAAGTACAGCAAGAGTGCTCTTTTCAGATTATGCGGGAGGTTTAATCGGGGGCTTATTATTTCTTTTTCTCTTTCGACCCCAGTTTGGGTTGGTGAAAACAGCATTTCTAGTCGCCATCATCAACATAATCGTTGCCTTGTGGGTGTTGTATACATTCAGAAAAGAAATCGCCCATTTAAAGGCGTATTCGGTTATGGGCGGGTTTATTTTATTCCTGCTTATCGGAGGTGTAATGTTTGGTGAAGAGATGGCTTTTTCTTTTGAACAAAAGATATATAATGATCCGATCATCTATGTAGAAGATACAAAATATCAACATATAATTTTAACGAAAGAACAAGGGGATTTAAGGTTATATTTAAATGGTCAGCTTCAATTTAGCTCATCTGATGAATACCGTTATCACGAAACACTTGTACATATACCGATGTCTTTAGCTGAACCACGAGAAGATATTCTAGTTTTGGGAGGCGGGGACGGACTTGCATTGAGAGAGCTTGAAAAATATCAAGATACAAAGGAAGTCACCCTTGTCGACCTTGACCCTCGAATGGTTAAGCTTGCAAAAAACAATCCTCAACTCGCTCAGTTGAATGAAAATTCATTTGAAAATGAAAAAGTTCATGTTGTTCATGAAGATGCATTTGATTACATGGAAAGTGCAAAAGGATTTTATGACGTTATTCTCGTCGACTTGCCGGACCCGAACAATGAGAGCTTAAACAAACTATATACGTTAGAATTTTACTCGTTGCTTCGAAATCACCTAGCTCCTGGTGGAATGATAATGGTACAAGCAACTAGTCCGGTTTTTGCTAGAAAAGTGTACTGGACAATTGATGAAACGATAAGTGGAACAGGCATGTATACAGAGAATTTTCATCTTGATATACCGAGTTTTGGTAACTGGGGATTTGTACTGGCAGCTAGAAAACCGATTGATATTAGCGATATTGATATTAATGTTGATACGAAATATTTATCTACGGACCTGATTCCGTCGTTAACAAAGTTTGGGAAGGATGAAGATGGTACGATTGCCAATGAGGATGGAGAACAGGTCGAGCTAAAACCGAATACTTTAATTCGCCCCAATTTAATTGAAAAGTATGAACGAGCATGGCGAAATTATTGACCTGGAATTGATCAACTACATTTAATAACAATAAAGTACGAACATTGTTTCGAGTGTTAAAAATCTATATTGTATTTTTGACAAAGAGATACTTTGACAAAAAGCGGTAGTATCGGTGATAATGGAGTAAGAATTGTATATATGCGAATGAGGATCGTGGGAGAGGTCGAAGAAAGAATCGACACCGAAGGAGCAAGTTCCAAAAAACCATGGAACAAATCTCTCAGGTAAAAGAACCGCGATTGGACGCATCTCTGGAGAGCGCGAAAGCCACCAAAGGGGTTATAAACTCTCAGGTAAAAGGACAGAGAAGGTGCCATTGCATCTTTCTTTGTCTTTTTTGTGTGGTTTTTAAAGTGGATGTTCAAAAAGAGTACTCAGACTTATGATGGTTAATAGTATGCGTGACGTAATAGTTGTAGCCGTATACCCTATTACGTAGAATCGATTAGTTGTCACAATAGAGAGCGTTATCAATATATAAGTCGTTCCTTGTGAAGGAGGGTTTATCAATGGGTTATAACAGTTGCTTTGATATTATTGGTCCGATTATGGTTGGACCGTCTAGCTCCCATACAGCTGGTGCAGTTTGGATCGGAAGAGCGATCTTTGAAATTCTTGGAGAAACACCAGAGCGGGTGGAAATTACTCTTTTTGACTCGTTTGCAGAAACGTTTCAAGGGCATGGTACGGATAAAGCTTTAATAGGTGGCTTGCTTGGGTTTGATACAGAGGATGAACGGATTAAGCACGCGTTTGATTATGCGGAGGAAAAGAATATGCTTCATACGTTCATTTTAGAGGAGTCTTGCAATGAGTTTGATCATCCGAATGTGGCAATCATAAAAGCTGAAAAAGGAAATCGAACGGTAGAAACTGGCGGAGCATCGGTTGGCGGCGGACTCACCGAAATCTTTCGCATCGACGGTAAAAACGTGCAGATAACAATAAGTACGAATGACGATCTGAAAAAAATCGCAAAGTATATAGAAGAGTGAATTTTTTAACCAAGTGATGGAGGTGAACGCAAATGGACATTCAATCTACAGCAGACCTACTGGATTATTGCCATCGTGAACAGAAGAGTATTGCTGAGGCAATGATTGACCAAGAGCATTTCAAGTCGGGTAGATCGAAGCAAGAAATCTTCGATATGATGAAGGAACGATTAGTGAAGATGCAAAATGCTGTAAATGAAGGGCTTAATGATGCGTCAGAAGCACCAAGCGGTATTTCTGGTGGTGATGCGGTGAAAATGAAGGCATACATCGATGCTGGAGATGTCCTTTCTGGGTCAATCATCAGCGATGCGATGGCATGTTCCATGGCGACATCTGAAAGTAATGCAAGGATGGGTGTCATTGTTGCAACACCAACTGCTGGGGCAGCTGGAATCCTCCCTGGTGTGCTATTTTCATTGCATAAAAATACGAATATTGATCTTGATCAACTGGTCATGGGCTTATTTACAGCAAGCATGTTCGGATACATTATCGCGAATCGTTCATTTATATCTGGGGCAGCAGGCGGATGCCAGGCAGAGGTAGGTTCTGCAACGGCGATGGCTGCTGGTACGATTGTAGAATTGAAAGGCGGTTCTCCAGAGCAAGCAGTCCATGCGACAGCAGTGGCGATGAAGTCATTGTTGGGTCTCGTTTGCGATCCGGTTGCGGGTCTTGTTGAAGTACCTTGCATTAAGCGGAATGTAATCGGAACGTCCATTGCCTTTTCTTCTGCGGATATGGCGCTTGCTGGAATCGAAAGCCGAATTCCATGTGATGAAGTAATCGATACAATGTATGATATAGGTAAAAATATGCCAAGGCAACTTCGTGAAACAGCACTCGGGGGACTCGCAATAACTCCCACGGGACAAAAAGTAAAAGAGCGTTTGTTTTCAAAGAAAAAGCTGGTCAAGCAGCTAAAGGGAGAGAATTCCGATGAATCTAAACGTAACGGCAATGGCACTGAAGCAGCTTCGGCAGTTAAAAAGGACAAAGAGTAAGGTTCTTCGAATAGATGCCGAAATGCAAGGCGGCTGTGGAACGATGATGCGTTTCAAGCTTATAGAGGATGAGCCACGAAAGAGCGATATGGTCATCAAAGCTGAAGGAATAGACTTTTTCGTCGATCTCTTTACAAAACGAAATTTAGATGAAGAGTTGACATTGGATTACGATGAACATGATGGATTCCTGTTCGAATCAGAATGGGGTCCTATGGGACTTGAATGTCATCTCGCTTAGAAACAACTGCCTGATTGGGGGCAGTTGTTTTTTTTGGCTTAACAACAAATGAATGAACACGCGAAATTCTTAAGTTAGACGAGAAAAATCCAAGTTTCACGAGAATTTCCATAGTTAGACGAGAAAACCTTGAGTTAGACGAGAAAATCCAGAGTTACACGACTACAGAGTTAGACAAGAAAACCTTATTTTTACGCGAGAACACTGGGTCAAACTCAAGGAAAGGTTACTAAAGAGAAATCTACGTCGTCGATAAGAAGCAATAATGAGAAAAAAAATTAGACCTACGAGAAAGATCGATACAAAGAGTTCGGTCTTTTTTTTATTTTCAACGATTCAAGCAGTATATCGTCTTAATAATAGGGAGGGAATTAATTGAAATTTCAAAAAGCCACCTTGAAGTGTGGCTTGAGTTTACGAAGGGGGTTGGGGTTCAATTTGCGTACGTTTCGTGTATTATCCATCGAATTTGTTTTGACCATCGTTGGTATCGTCTTGCTTGGAAAACTTCCATATTTGTTTTTTAACATGAAAGAGTTCACAGATATCAAGCAAATGTTGGATACAGGAATGCTTAGGAATACACTGTTCATCAATTATTTCTTCGAGTTCAATTGGGAGCGCTATTGGAGTGCAATCATCGATACTTGGGATCAGTTGCTTCATTTGTCTTCCTTGACTTATTATACAATCGGTTATTATGAACCTGTATTTCCGGAAATGTGGGAGAACTACGTTTATTCCATAAAGGTTTTAGGTAGTGCTTTTCTACTTGGAACTCTCATTGCTGTAATCGTCACATATTTGTTGATGCTTTGTTCGAACAGCATGATACGAAAAGTGGGTCAATCGATTATTTCAGCGTTCCAACTCATACCGGACATTTTCTTGATTTTGCTGATGCAATTCATCATCATCTACATTTATAAAACAACGGATGTACTAGTATTCAACATTCTAGCATCCTATGGGGACCCCGCTTACGGTTTGCCGATACTATGTTTGACCGTCTTGCCTACAGTATTTCTTATTAAAACATTGATACTCATTTATGAAGAGGAACTTGAAAAAAGATACGTTGAAACGGCTAAAGCCAAAGGTGTGAAAAGGAGTGGAATCCTTATCGTACATATTTTCAGAAACGCACTGATCAGTATGTTCAATCATTCGAAAATGCTGTTATGGTTTACGTTGTCCAATCTGTTGATGCTCGAAGTTTTGTTCAACATTGACGGATTCACATCTTTTCTTTGGAAGGCAGGTACATTAAATCCGCATATCTTTACAGTTGGCCTGTTGATGATTTTCATCCCTTTCTTTTTCATTTTCGTAATCAGTGGACTGTTGATCGCCAACATGACCAACAAACAGGAGGCGGTGTTTGAATGATATATCGTCTGTTGAAAAGTCCACTGTTCCTGTCTGGATTTTTATTTCTTCTCATCGGAGTAGGCTATAGTATTTATTTTGAATTTGTAATAAAGGATTCGTTACCTGCCTTCAAAGAATTGATGGATGCAAATGGGGATGGGAATTTAGATAATGCACCATTCGAACCGTCGGGGAAATTTCCGCTCGGTACGGATGCTTCCGGGTATCCAGTGCAATATAAAATCATTGAAGGAGCAAAGTATACGATCGGTTTCGCTTTATTGATCACCATACTACGTATGTTGGTTTCTGTTGTTTTTGCTTTAACGATGAGACGCTTTCTATTGAAGGTGCAAAGGGTCATCAAAGGATTGACGAATTCCTTCCATTTTGCACCGACGTCTCTCATCGCATTTTTCCTATTGGCACCGATGTTGATCGTGTTCAGTTGGAATTTCAGTGAAACCGTCCAGCTCATTTATATGACGGTTGTATTGACCTTGCTGGCTGTACCAACTTTGGCGTTATTGATATCAAGTGAGACGAATCAAATCATGAGCCAAGAGTTCATCGAAAACACGAAAGTTCTTGGCGGCGGCTATTTTCACATATTGAACAAGCATGTCCGTCCTTACCTAGGGCCAAGGCTTTTTATCATTTTCAATCAGCAGATGATACAAGTGTTGCTGATATTTGCACATTTAGGTGTTCTTGGCCTATACATAGGTGGAACAGAGGTTGAAGGGGTAAGGGTAGAACCGAATACCGCCAATGAAGCAGCTCAAGCACAAACTCTAGAAGGCTATTCGGTTTCCACCTCATTGTCGAACGAATGGGGTGGGCTGATTGCGAGTGCAAGGAAGGATGTCATTCTCTATCCTTGGGAGCTGTATTACCCGGCAGCTGCCTTTGCGATTACGGTCCTGGCGTTCACCATCATGCTGGAAGGAGTCAAACGAGCAACTGATCAGAAATTGAAGGTCAGATCAAATCGAAAGAACGTAATGCCAATACATCAAGCACCGATAGTCGAGTCAGATTTTAAGCGACCCGAAAAAGTTCCAAAAGCTGAATGAAGACGATAACAAAGAAGGAGTTGAACCTCTGATGTAGAATTATCTAGAATTGTTCAATTTGATTGGAGGATACTGTACATGAAAGCACAAACTGTACAAGAAGAAATCCAGGAACTTGAGAAAGAATTGTTAGCGAAGAAAAAGAGGTTGGCAGAACTTCGTAAAGAATTATCTGAGGACAAGGTAGAGAATTATCGATTCAGAACATCTGAAAATGAGGAGGTTACTCTTTTAGAACTATTCGGGGATAGTGATGAAATCATTGTTGTTCATAACATGGGGAAAGGCTGCAACTATTGTACGTTGTGGGCAGACGGATTCAACGGGGTTTACCGTCACATGATCGAAAGGGCTCCATTTGTTGTCAGTACACCTGATGATCCGGATATACAAAAGACAATTGCCGCAGAACGTGATTGGAAGTTTCCATTAGTTTCAACGAAGGGTACTACTTTTAAAGAAGACATGGGCTTTGCAAATGGAACTTCTACAAGGCCAGGTGTGTCAAGCTTCCGAAAAGATGAAAATGGAGATGTATATCACCATGCGAGTGCACCGTTAGGACCAGGGGATGACTTTTGTGCTGTATGGCACTTATTTGACCTTTTACCGAACGGTTCGGGGGACTTCCAACCGAAGTGATATTGATTGAAAGGTACTGTCGACCTGAATGGGGGGGAACAGTACCTTTTTTGATTGTTGTTTATTTTACGAGGTATACCCTTGCTTCATATGGATGAAGTAGAATTTTATCTTCTCCATGATCGTTTGAAGGATAGTTCGCAATGATCAAATTCCGCTCGGTTTTCTTATTGCGGCCTTCAAATGAGAACTCTGCTTTCTGGTCACTTAGGTTCGTAACGATGATCGCCTTCTCGTTTTGATAAGTACGGGTATATGCATATATTTGTGGATCATCCTCAAGCAAGAGGTCGTATTTACCATAAACGAACACATCATATGTTTTTCTTATGCGGATCAACTCTTTATAAAAAGATAGGATGGATTCTGGATCGCCAGATTGTTTTTCTACATTGATTTCGGTGTGGTTCGGATTGACGTGCATCCACGGTTTTCCTGAAGTGAATCCTGCATCAACTGAACTGTCCCATTGCATTGGTGTACGTGAATTATCACGGCCACGAGTCCAGATTACTTCCATCAATTCCTCGTGAGACTTCCCTGATTCCATTCCATCATGGTAAAAGTTAAGCATACCGACATCATTGTAGTCTTCGATTGATGGGAATTGAACATTCGTCATGCCGATTTCCTGCCCTTGATAAATATAAGGAGTACCATGCATGAGAAAATAGCAGACTGCAAGAGCCTTCGCAGACTGGCTATGATACGTATGATCGTTTCCGAAGGCTGAAACTGAACGTGTCTGGTCGTGGTTTTCCAAATATAAGGCATTCCAACCTCGTCCTTCTAATCCTTTTTGCCACCTTGATAAAATCTTTTTAAACTGAACAAGGTCGAATCCGGTGTCCTTGTCTTTTTGCCAGAGATTGATGTGTTCAAACTGAAAGATCATATCGAAGTATCCATTTTTTTCACTCACCCATTTTTCTGCATCCTTAATATGGACCCCATTTGCTTCACCAACCGTCATAATGTCGTGATGATCGAATGTTTTTTCTTTAAGTTCGGTTAGAAAGTCATCAATACCCTCGCGGTTCATATGACCTTCGAAAGAGGGGACGTATGTTTTCTTATCAGGGTTTGGAAGATCGGGAAGTCCAGCGATCTTTTTAATATGACTGATCGCATCAACTCGAAACCCGTCAATACCTTTATCAAGCCACCAGTTGATCATAGAGTAAATGTCGTTACGTACATCGGGATTTTCCCAGTTCAAGTCTGGTTGTTTCGTTGCAAAGAGATGCATATAATATTCATCCGTCTTCTCGTCATATTCCCAGGCGGACCCACCGAAAATCGATTCCCAGTTATTTGGCTCCTTTCCATTTTTCCCAGGTCGCCAAATGTAGTAGTCGCGAAACGGGTTGTCTTTGGATTTTTGTGACTCGATAAACCATCGGTGCTCATCAGATGTATGGTTGATCACAAGATCCATAATCAATTTCATGTCTCGTTTGTGGACTTCATTAAGAAGTTGATCAAAGTCTTCCATTGATCCGAATTCTTCCATAATCCCCTTATAATCACTAATATCATAGCCGTTATCAGCATTCGGAGATTGATAGATCGGGCAGATCCAGATGACATCAATTCCGAGATTCTTCAAGTAATCCAGCTTTGAAATGACGCCCTGAATGTCGCCAATTCCATCACCATTGCTATCCATAAAGCTTCGAGGATAGATTTGATATACAACACTTTCTTTCCACCATCGTTTTTCCATAATTGTCCCCCTCAACACCGTCAAAATTAACCGGATAAATGATTCAATGATTTACTTAAGTGCAATCGTTTGCATTGATGCACGCATTTCGATACTTAAATCGTTATTTCTCTATCCTTATAGTACCGTGTCACATGAATTTTATCAATCACGAACCATGTACAAGTTACGTTCATGTAAGTTCGTTACGGACCTATTAAATCGACCTTTTTGCTCACAAAAAATGGAATGTTTCAGACTTTTCACGTATTATTAACGTAGTGGAACCTTTTTCGGAATATTTAGACCTTTATGGATGAAGACAATAAAAATACTTAAACGAACAGAAAAGGTGGGGTTTACATGTCTATATTGGATATGGACGCACTGGAAATTGCTGAGCGAATTAAGAATCGGAAAATCACTTCAGAAAAAGCCACTCAAACCTATATCAATCATTTGAAGGTGTTCAATCCATCGGTCAATTGTCTTGTAGAAGATCGGTTCTCCGACGCAATAGAAGATGCAAAGATGGCCGATCGACTATTAAAGGATGGAAAGGCTGAAGGGCAACTATTCGGCGTACCGATCAGCATTAAGGAATGCTTTGATGTGGAAGGAATGAAGACGACGGGTGGCTTATTACATCGGAAAAATAAAACCGCTTCAAAAGATGCTGAAGTTGTAAGTAGACTGAAAGCAGAAGGGGCAATTATTTTAGGAAAAACAAATACACCTTCACTTTGTTATTATCAGGAAACCGAAAATCCGCTTTACGGACGAACGAATAATCCATGGGACCTGAATTGTACTGCCGGCGGATCGAGTGGAGGAGAAGGTGCTTTAATGGCAGCTGGTGGAGCAGCTGTCGGTCTCGGAGCTGACATTGGGGGTTCCATCCGTTTTCCATCCCATTTTAATGGTGTGGTCGGTTTTAAGTCTGGGAAGGACCAAGTATCGCAGGACGGGAATTATCCACATATTGAATTTGAGGAACAGCAAAGGATGCTTGGTATCGGAGGAATGGGGAAAAGTGTTCGAGATATCCGGTTAGTGGATACGATCATCTCAAAAAAACGATCTGGACGTATAGACTTAAGCTCATTTGAGATGCTTGTTCCCCAATATTATACATCTCCATTAGGCGTCGAAACAGGCCGTATCATCCGAAATTTAAAAGAAGAAGTTGCAAGTGACTTCGCAGTACAGCAAGATAATCATGTGCCATTATATGAGGAATCCGCGCTTATCTGGCAGCAACTTATGTCCATGGATGGCGGTCATGTATTACGGCAACATTTACATGATGGAAAAAAACGTGTCAGCCCTTATAAAGAATTTGTGAAGGCTAAGCTTTCTAGGTCTGAAATTCATCCATACTTATCGTGGGCTATGATAGGGATGCGTCTATTCAAACCATCTACGAAACGGATGGATGCGATTCGTGATCATTTGAAAATTGGTGATGAAAAGCTTCGAGCTTACTACGATAGACGAATATTGATCATGCCAGTCTATCATTCACCTGCCCCTGAACATGGACTTCTATACAAAGAATTATTTTCGGTTCAAAAGACATTTTTACGATATATTCCATATATTGCATATGCGAATGTATGGGGTCTCCCTTCCCTCGTTGTTCCGATAGGAGAAAGTTCTAAAGGATTGCCGATATCCATTCAACTTATGTCAAGAGTCGGTAATGAAGAGGCGTTATTCCAAATGGGAGAAATCCTTGAAGATAGATTTAGAGGATACCAACGCTGCAATGCACATGACAGTAGTGAAGTCTCATCAGAGTCATCCGTCCAATTAGCTTAGTTTTGAAAAAAAGTGTGCTAAAAAGGATCAGGTGATAGTTGGTTTGCCTCCAACCGTCTGGCACTTTCAATTCTATGAATGTGATGAATTGATCAGTAAACAAATATGGGAATAAAAGGCGTCAACTCCCTACTTTAATAGATAGGGGTTGACGCCTAAAATTAGTAAAGAAGAAGGAAGGCACATTCCATTTGCCATGGCCACCCTTTAAAGTGAAGGTTATTTTCCGTTATTTTTCAAAAGGACCTTCAAACCATTACCCATGTCAGATGCAAGAATGTAGTTCCGGTCAACGAAAACTCCCCAGAAGAAAGCTTCTTCAGGTACGTATTTTCCAATTTGTACTGGATTTTCAGGGTCAGTAATATCGACTGCACGAACACCGCCCGTATAGTGTGAAAGATAAAGTGTATTTCCATGCACCTTTGGATCGTGTACGGTATTTGCAAACGTAATTCCATCTTCAATGTTGTCAACTAGGTCTGTCTTGAACGTGCTTAACAGCTTCGGGTGAGTTTTGTCTTTAATATCAAAAATTCGGGTATAACCGTAGGAATCTTCGTATCCTTCACGAGTCGGATGATAAACCTCTCTTGTTTCGATTAAGATTGTTCCACCTTTTGCGATCGCGGAGGAGTGTGCAGAACCCTGGACGTTTGGAGCATAATCCGTACGACCAAGGTATTCCACATTATATGGATCAGAAATATCTAAAATGATGGTACCGAGATCCCAAAATGATAAGAATGCGGTATTGCCATTACGGTCGGTCATCGTGCTATGGTTGAAGACCGGCCTCGTTTTCCCATCCGAGGAATCCCAGTGGTAGCCATTGAAATCTTCTGAGACTTCCGGAAGTGAACGCGGATCGAATTCATATATGGTTTTCGGTTCAGCTGGATTTGAGACATCTACTAAAGCAAAGTCCTTTTGTTCTCCGTGTGTGTAGTAATCCGCATAAGGATTGGCTGTTAAAACAAATGGCTTTCCGTTTTTAACTGTCAAATATAGTTCGTGTGTACCGGGTACACGTTTGTCCAACTCCCAGAACCCTAACTTCTCAGGATTATACGGATCTGAAACATCATAGAGCAGGAACCCGCCTTTGGAAAGCGCATTACTACGGTCTAATTGTTGAACACTGATTACAGCAAGATCCCCCTTGAAATAAGGTGTGTTGACGGTTTTGACGATTACTTTTTCCTGCCATGTTCCAGGGATATCATCAGCAAATTTGGCAATTTCAACAGGGTTGGAAGGATCCTTCATGTCGAAGACCCGTACCCCGCCGTTACCGCCACCAGCTATATGAGTGCCTAGGTAAGCAAAGCCTTTATGTGCGTATACATCAGCTGTCGAATTTTGCACTCCATCGTACTCTTTTAATGGAACAGCTGCGACTTCCTTCCAACTTTCAAGGTTCTTTTCACCTTCAAGCACTGGAATAGTGTTGAGCTCCTCTTCTTGTGCCCCCTTTTCAACAAACACATCGTCGAGCATATCATGTGCAAAGGTTGTTGGGGTGTACAACGAAAAAGCCATTGCCCCAGCTAGTGCTGATCTTAGGATAAACTTCCTATTCATTTATCTTCCTCCCTTTGAAATGGTTTCCAACAAAATTTACCATAAGTTTTCATTTATTTCAGCAATTTTCAGATAAATGAGCAGATGAGTGGATTTAACGGATTTGAAGATAGGACAAGCTTCCTAACTAATTTTTGTTCCCCTATTTTAGACCTATCGCTTGTAATTTTCTTGAACGTTGATTTAACTATGTGAACAATTAATGTTGAGTTACGTATGATAATAGACAACGGTTTGTTATTAGGAGTGAAATTGCTGTGATTGTCCGCGCAGTTATATTTAATGGAGAAAAAGTTCTAATGGTAAAACAACATATTAAAACGGGTGATGTAGTTTGGAATTTTCCTGGAGGCGGTGTAGAGAAAAATGAATCGCCGGAAGAGGCATGTATTCGAGAGGTTAAGGAGGAAACAGGATACAACATCGAAATCGATCAAATGATCAATCGATTTAAAGGAAAAATTACATATCTTGCAACCATTATTGACGGGAGATTAGACGTAGATCTGAACATCGAAGGTAATGAGGACATTTTAGAAGCAAAATGGATCGATCTCTCGGAAAAAGGGAAATTCAGCACTCATGCACGTTACATTATTCGGTGCCTTTTGAATCAGGAAGATTCATCCTCCTGATCAGCTGATAACCATGATAATGCTTCTTTTATGAGACTGTTAAGTTTTCGATCGATAAATTCCTCGCCAAAAGAACCCCTAGCTTTTTCTAATTCTTTAATTACCTGATCGTCAAGGTTGATGATCGGTTTATCCTCTTCAAGTTCATTATACATTTCGATTATTGCGTCTAAGCCTTCTGATGCTTTGTCTAAAGCTCGACTTAGTTCGTTCTGTTCTCGTTTAGACGCTTTCAATGAAATCACCTCGTATAACTTGAAGTCCTGTCCCGACTCATTAAAAACAGCATCCAGCATATGCTGGATGCTTTTCCCAGGGTTACTTAGCGAGCTCCGCCGCCTAATTGCTGCTGAGCCATTTGAACTAGACGCTTTGTAATTTCTCCTCCAACTGATCCGTTCGAGCGAGATGTTTGGTCTGGTCCAAGTTGTACGCCGAATTCACCAGCAATTTCAGTCTTCATTTGATTGATTGCTGCTTCAGCGCCTGGAGCTACCAATTGATTGCTATTACGTTGTGCCATGCTGTACGCCTCCTTCAATTGAGAGTCCAAAAGGTAAAATGTCTACCTTTTAATCAAAGTATTTTACTAAACAAGATAGCTATACTCGGTAATTTATGGAAATAAATCTTTACGATATGGAAGAGATAAAAAACAATGAAGGAATTCACAATGATTTCAGAAAAAAAAGATCGCTTTTTGGGATTATGAATGAGAACGGTACAGCCAAGAAAAAGCAGAAAAACTCAGAATAGATTATTGTGTGCTTCTCTTTATATTAGAAAAGTATAGAACCCTGAATTGAGGTAAACCTAATGGGGATTATGAAAGAAAGGAGGATCCATCATATGAATTTGAAGAAATATTTCCTTGCAGGTTTATCATCGGTATTTGCTCTCAGTTTAATGTTTGGATGTGCTGCTGAAGAAGAACCAGAAAATGGTGTACCTGAAGAGCAACCAGCAGACGAACAACCAGCTGGTGAAGGAGACGCAGAACAACCGGCTGAGGGGGACCAAGGTAACGAAGGCGAGTAGTCAAAACCGAATAAAAGAAGTAATTGGGATGCCAACAACAAGCATCCCTTCTTAATTGTTTACTTTTCAGTCACTACCAAGTCTTTCAATTTAAAGGTGCCATCTTCCTTAACCCACGTAGCCAAATAGGATTCATATTCGCATTCCAAAATCTGTTGTTAGCTTTTTTCCAATTGTATTTCCCTCGCCTATTTCAATCATCTTGTCATCGATATGCTGGTACATAAAGAATTCTGATACTTTTTGAAAGTCGCTTTGTTTCAAATCACTTTCCTTTGACAATATTTTTCTAAAATCCCGATAGTCTTTTGAACCAGCAGCTTTTTTTAAATACTCGTTGGCTTCTTTGACGGTTTTAAATCTATTATCATGTGATACGGTTGTTACGTTATTAGTTGCATCTTTTGGTTGGTGAAATGACAATATCCTGATCACTTGAATACCCCATTAAAAACAATAATATGAGTGCAGCCATGAAGATTACCTTTTTTATGCTATCCCCCCTTAAAATAACTTTTATTCAGGATGCTTCATCCTAATAAATGGGAAATCCTCTCCCGAAAACCAATATCTATCCAAATTTTAGCATAATTTTAGCATGAGGTATTAAAAAAACATGGTGCATTCCCGCCATTTCCGTTTTATAATACTTAGTGACTCGAAATAAATACGAAAGCGGAAGCGCCATCGCGTGCAGAAGCTAGACATGAAGTCTTTTAAAAAAACTAACATATAAAGCAGCTATAGAGAGGGGATAGCGGGATGTGGAAAAACCGGAATTTCATGCTATTGATGTTCGGCTTAGCAGTCTCCAGCACCGGTTTATGGGTTGGGATCATTGGGAATCTTGAGTTTTTACAACAGAATGTAGAGTCATCTTTTCTGCAAGCATTAATCATACTTTCTGGTTTTCTTGTCGGTATTTTCCTTGCTCCGATGGCGGGGAGGGTTATCGATCGAGGTAATAAGCGAAACATACTAATTTATGCAGGAATAGCCCGCTGTTCAGCAATCTTTTTTATGTACATGGCTATTGCAGCCAATTCAGTTTGGTGGATGCTCGTTTATACTTTTGTAATAGGTATTTCAGGAACTTTCGCCAACCCAGCTATGCAGACATTGTTACCGATGATTGTATCGAAGGGCCAACTCCTTGAAGCGAATGGAATACATGTGAATATTTTTACTGGTGCGCGGATTGTTGGAACAGCACTCGGTGGGGTTATGCTTGTAAGTATGTCGTTATTTTCCCTTTATACAGTGACGTTGATATCGTATGTTTTGCTTCTCGTATCAACGTTTTTCATACAAGTTGATGAAGGTGCGAAATCATTGGAAAAGGGTAATGAGAAAGAGAATTTCCTTAGTACCATTCGTGAATTATTCCCTATCATCAAAGAGCGCCCAATGGTAGTCAATGGGATTCTCCTTCTTATTCCGGCGTTCCTGTTTTTGTCAGGATTTAATTTGACGGTCATCGAAATCAGTGAATTGCAGCATGATTCCGGAATAAAAGGGGTTCTCTATACGACTGAAGGTTTATGCGTGTTTCTTGGAACGTATTTATCTAAACGCTTCTTCAATGAAAATCCAAGGCTAAAGTACTTGCTGGTCATCACACTCGTTATTGCGACAGCACATACTTCTTTAATTTTAGCAGATCATCCTATGATGTCGATCTTTTCATTTGGATTATTCGGTCTCGCTGCTGGGACATTATTTCCGGTTGTAACGACGATTTTTCAGACAGAAGTACCTTCCGATTATCATGGGCGATTCTTCTCAATCAAGGGAATGGTGGACAACATTATATTTCAGGTATTAATGCTTTTAACTGGACTATTTCTGGATACAATCGGTTTTAAGACAATGGTCATAGGATTCGGGATTACATCGTTCATTTTTGTTTTCGGAATAATAATCATACGTCGACTGAAAATTTCTCGGAAAAAGACGAATTCTGTAACTATATCAAAATAATTGTCGAATGACAAAATGCATGGAATTTATTTCTGTGTTTTTTTTTGTGTAAAAAATCTAAAAATGACGAAAAGCCTTGATATATATACATTAGTAAGGTTTAAAAAGTAGTAATTTCGGCCCTGGTAATGAGTCACTTATATTAAAAAATTAAATTTTCTTTAAAAAACATCTTGATTGTTCTATTTCCTATACTTATAATGTTTTAAAACAATTCAAAATATAAACAAAGTTCTAACATTTCAATATCCTTAGACGAAAAATACATCAAAGGTAATGAATAAAGGGGGTTTGGTAGTTTGAAGGACTTACTTCAGGTCAAAAACTTAAAGACACACTTTTTCGACAAAAAACAAACTGTCAAAGCAGTCGATGGAGTGAATTTTGAAATTAAAACAGGTGAGACTGTCGCCCTAGTTGGAGAGTCCGGATGTGGGAAAAGCATGACATCACTTTCTATCATGCGATTGGTTCCTGGTCCAAATGGAAAAATCGTTGAAGGTGAGGTATTGATGGGTGATAAAAATTTACTCGAACTTACTGAAAACGACATGTGTAAAATCAGAGGAAATGAGATCTCAATGATTTTCCAGGAGCCGATGACGTCACTTAATCCTGTACTGACAATTGGTGAACAGATCATTGAAGTCATTACATACCACAAACGGTTACCTCGTAAGGAAGCAGTAAAACAGGCCATTGAATTACTTAAAATGGTCGGTATACCCCGAGCTGAAGATATTATAACAGATTATCCACACCGTCTTTCAGGTGGGATGCGACAACGTGTAATGATTGCCATGGCAATGAGTTGTGACCCGAAACTGTTGATCGCTGATGAACCAACCACAGCATTAGATGTAACCATTCAAGCGCAAATTTTAGATCTTATGAAAGATTTGTCCAAAAAAGTAAATACTGCGATTTTGTTAATTACACATGACCTTGGTGTCGTATCAGAATTGGCTGAACGGATTATTGTCATGTATGCAGGCCAGATTGTCGAACAAGCATCTGTTGATGATATTTTTGAGAAGCCTCTTCATCCATATACACAGGGGTTGATCGAATCAGTACCCGATATAAATGGTGAAATTGGACGGTTGAATCCAATCAAAGGCAATGTACCCACACCTGAACAAATGCCGAATGGGTGTCGTTTTGCACCTAGGTGTTCCCACGCATTCGGGCGTTGTCATGAAGAAGAACCACAGTTGGTGAGCAAAAAAAACAATACGAGAGCAGTCCGTTGCTTTTTGTACGATGAGGAAACGGAGGTCGGAAATGACACCCAAAACAAACACACTCACAGTTGATTCCAAACAAGAGAAAAACAATGGAGCGATACTTGAAGTATCGAACTTAAAGATGTATTTTCCGATTAAAGCTGGAGTTATGCAACGAACAGTTGGAAGTGTAAAAGCGGTTGATGGAATATCCTTTCGAATGCAGCCGGGTGAAACGTTGGGGATTGTTGGAGAGTCCGGATGTGGTAAATCGACCTTAGGCAGGGCGATCATCCGTCTCTATCAACCTACGAGAGGTAACGTCATTTTTAAAGGACGGGATATCACCAAGCTTTCAGAAAGTGAGCTAAGGAAGACTGTAAGGAAGCAAATTCAAATGATCTTTCAGGATCCTTTCGCCTCCTTAAATCCAAGGAAAACATTGGAGAATAGTATTATCGAACCTTTGAAAACACATGGCTACCCTGCACAAGAACAAAAAGAGAGGGTTGCAGAACTTCTTGATACAGTCGGGCTGAACGCTACATTTGCAAACCGATATCCCCATGAATTCTCAGGAGGTCAGCGTCAAAGAATCGGTATTGCAAGGGCACTCGCTTTGAATCCAGATTTAGTTATTGCTGATGAACCAGTGTCTGCATTGGATGTATCGATTCAAGCACAAATCATCAACCTGATGGAAGATTTGCAAAGTAAATACAACCTGACTTATCTATTTATCTCTCATGATTTAGGTGTTGTCCGCCATATTTCAGACAGGGTCGGCGTGATGTATCTCGGCAATATGATGGAGCTCGCTGAAAAGAACGACCTTTATAAAGAACCACTTCATCCATATACACAAGCATTATTGTCCGCCGTACCAATTCCGAAGAAAAAGGGCCAGGTGAAACGGGAGAGGATCATATTGTCTGGAGATTTACCAAGTCCCGCGAATCCGCCTAACGGTTGTGTATTCCATACACGCTGTCCTGCAGCAATGGATGTTTGCAGACAGGAAATACCAAAGCTCCAAGAAATTCATCCAAAGCATTATGTAGCATGTCATCTTTATGAGTGACGTAAGTGACCGTGGAACTTAGACTCAGCATTTTAAATGCTTTGTTATACAAAACTTTCTTATTCCATGGAAAGGGGTGAATCTTAGTTCGTTGAACCTTTGTCAACCTTTTTTAAAAATCCAAACTATTAGGGGGTAGAGCATTTGAAAGGTAAAAAGAAATTTCATTTGTTGTTCGTATTGACGTTAGTGTTATCCATGTTTTTAGCGGCATGTAACGCAAATCCTGAAACAAAAGAGCCTTCGAATGAAGGCACAGAAGGCAGTGAAGAGGAAAAGCCAGAAGGTCCACAAGAAGGTGGCGACCTTATCGTTGGCTCCATCGGGGCTCCGACACTTTTCAACGATTTGTATTCAACGGATATTTCAAGTTCTGATATTTCCGAATGGTTATACGATGGGTTAGTCCGGTTCAATGAAAAATTGGAGCCTGAACCTGCTATTGCAAAAGAATGGAAGATTTCAGAAGACGGGACTATTTGGACGTTCTATCTGAATGAGGGTATTACATTCCATGATGGTGAACCTTTGACAGCGGATGATGTCGTATTTACGTACAGCATCCCGTTACACGAAGATTATGTTGGTGCTCGTGCTTCAAACTTTGAAAAGATCGAAAAGATTGAAGCGGTCGATGACCACACAGTTAAAATTACACTTAAAGAGCCATTTGCTCCATTCTTTGTAACAGCAGCTTATGGAATACTGCCTGAACATATTTTAAAGGATGTGCCAATTGCCGAATTAGGAGAACACGAGTTTAATACCAAAAGTCCTATCGGATCTGGTCCGTTCAAGTTTGAAGAATGGAAGGAAGGTCAATACGTAAAGGTTACAGCGAATGAGAATTACTACAAAGGTCGACCGTACTTAGATTCTATTACGTACAAGATTGTTCCTGATGCAAACGCGCTGATGGCACAGCTTGCTGCAGGAGACGTTCATGAAGCTGCTGTCCAATCACCAGACCTAGCAACAGCTAAAGATCTCGAAGAAAAAGGCAAGATCCAGCTCTCTACTAATCTATCTCTTGGGTATACTTACATTGGTTGGAACCAGAAGAATGAATTGTTCCAGGATGTGAAGGTACGACAGGCATTGACAATGGCCATCGATCGTGAGGCGATTATCGGAGCTGTATTGAATGGAGATGGTGAAATCGCTCATGCACCATCCAGTCCACTAAGCTGGGCTTACAACCCGGATGTAGCGAAATTCAACTTTGATGTAGAAAAAGCGAAGGCACTTCTTGAAGAAGCCGGATGGACACCTGGAGACGACGGCATCTTACAAAAAGATGGAAAGAGATTCTCATTTGAGCTGAAAACGAACCAAGGAAACAAAGCTCGTGAACAAATTGCAACAATCGTTCAGCAGCAATTGAAACAAATTGGCATCGAAGTACAGCCGAAAATCATGGAATGGAGTGCGTTCATTGAAGATGTAACTGCTCCGAACTGGAATTATGATGCGTGTATCCTCGGTTGGAGCCTGTCTGCAGATCCAGACCCAACTGATTTATGGCATTCGAAGGAACGTGAACAAGGGCTGAACTTTGTACACTTCTCTGATCCAGAGCTTGATAAGCTGATGGAACAGAATACGAAAGAACTTGATCAGGAAAAACGTAAGGAGATCATTGCTGAAATACAATCAGGAATTGCAGAACAACAACCGTATACGTTCCTTTACTACCCGAACGATCACTATGCATTAGATGCAAAGCTGCGTGGTCACGTTCACCATCCATCCAGTGAATTTTACATGATCGAAAAATGGTGGTTGGAACAATAATACTTTGGAGTTCTCGGGGTGGGACTGACATGTGTTTGCTGTCAGTTCCATTCCTCTTTATAAAAATATTCATGAACTAATAATTTTATTAAATCATTAAAGAAAGAAATTCAGGAAAAAGGGGGAATTTCTGCTTGCTCTCATATATAATTCGTCGAGTATTAATGGCTATTCCACTACTGATTGGAATTTCAATCCTGTCGTTTGGAATCATCCATCTGGCACCTGGAGACCCGACTGCCCTTTTGATGGATCCGAATATCAAACCTGAAGACCGAGTCGCTTTTATGGAGAAATATGGGCTCAATGATCCGATGCATGTCCAGTACATGAAATGGGTTGGAAACATGCTACAAGGAGATTTCGGGCAATCATTGATTCGAACTGGTACAGATGTATCATATTTAATTATTGCGAGGTTGCCAAACACATTGTTTCTCATGCTCGTTTCTACGATACTTGCTATTGTGATCTCCATTCCATTTGGCATCATTTCTGCAAGGAAGCCATACACCCTTACAGATTATTCTGTAACAACTGTTTCTTTTATCGGCCTTGCTACACCGAATTTTTGGTTTGGACTCGTATTGATCATGTTCTTATCCGTTCAGGCAGATTGGTTTCCGACCGGCGGAATTGCAACTCTGAATGAACCGTTCAGTCTATGGGATCGTATCCATCACCTGATTTTGCCGGCTTTCGTACTTGCTACAGCAGACATGGCTGGTCTGACTCGTTACACACGGACGAGTATGATAGACGTATTAAATCAAGATTATATACGTACTGCACGGGCAAAAGGATTTAAAGAACGTAAAGTCGTGTATAAGCACGGGTTAAGAAATGGCTTGATACCAGTCATTACCATTTTCGGGGTCATGTTACCGTCATTTTTTGGAGGAGCTGTTGTTGTTGAGAAAATATTCAACTGGCCTGGTATTGGATTATTATTCATTGATGCAGCTTTCCAGAGAGATTATCCAGTAATTATGGCGGTTACTATTATAGCAGCAGTGATAACCGTTATTGGAAGCTTGATCGCTGATATCCTATACGCTGTATTTGATCCAAGAATCGAGTATTAAGGGGGAGAAGAGATGTCACAGCCTGAAAATCAATTGCGCCCAAATGTACCGGTTCCTCCAGAGCCATTAGCACCTTTTCCTCAAGAGAAACCTGATACATTAACAAAAATTGCGATTGATAAATTTGTAAAAAACAAGCTGGCAGTCATCGGCTTGATTGTATTGACGTTAATTATCGCTTCAGCAATTTGTGCTCCTTTACTAACCCACTACAATCCTGCAGACATGCAACTGTTAAAAAAACTACAGCCTCCCAATAGTGAACATTGGTTAGGTGTCGATACACTCGGTCGGGATATGTATACACGCTTATTATATGGTGCGAGGGTATCGTTGCTTGTCGGATTTGCTTCTGTTACAGCATCGATCTTTATTGGGACGATCATCGGGGCTTTCGCTGGTTACTATGGTGGGAAAATTGATGCATTTTTAATGCGCGTAGTCGATGTGTTTCTGTCTTTTCCAAGCTTATTCTTATTGATTACACTTGTAACGATTTTCGAGCCAAGCATTGATAAGTTAATTCTTGCGTTTGCCTTGTTCGGTTGGACAACAACTGCACGATTAGTGAGGGGAGAATTCTTGTCATTGAGATCACGTGAATTTGTTCTTGCAGCTAAAACGATGGGGGTGAAAAGCTACAAAATCATTTTCTCGCATATTTTACCAAATGCAATGGGACCTATAATCGTTACAGCAACCCTGAATGTCGGAATCGTCATCCTTGCTGAATCTGCCCTAAGCTATCTCGGTTTAGGTATCCAGCCTCCCACACCAAGCTGGGGGAATATGCTTCAGGATGCTCAAAGTCTGACGATTATGAATACTGCACCATGGTACCCAATTTTTCCGGGAGTGATGATCCTGATCACCGTACTCGCATTCAACTTCGTGGGAGACGGTCTTAGAGATGCGTTTGATCCAAAGATGAAGTCCTAAACCTGATATGAAGGAGGAATAATATGAAAGACGACAGCGGTGTTAAGGTAGATGATCTTTATCGATTTAAATTTGTAAGTGATCCACAGGTTTCACCGGACGGAAGTCAACTAGCGTATGTGGTAAAGGAAATTAATGAAAACCAAGACTACCAATCGAATCTATATTTGTTTGAGACGTCAACTCGAAAAATAGTAAAGTGGACATCTGGGGACTCTATTGACTTTTTTCCAAGGTGGTCTCCCGATGGCCAATCACTTTTGTTTCTATCAAATCGTTCGGGTGACAATCAAGTTTGGACGATTTCGGCAAAAGGCGGTGAACCCGACCAGCTTACTTCTGTGAAAGGTGGCGCTTTACAGCCTTCATGGAGTGCTGATGGTACTTGTATACTTTATACGTTTACCGATTCGATATCCGAGCAGGAGTGTAACGGAAAGAAAAAACCAATTGAAATCGACCAGCTCAGGTATAAAGCAGACGGTAAATCTACCTTTACACAAAATTCTTATCAACAGATTGCTAAGATCAATCTCGATGATCGTATCGTACAACCCTTAACCGATCTAAAAGCAGATCATTTTCACCCCAAAAGTACACCTGACGGCAAAGGGTTTGTTTTTGCATGCTTTGAAGAGGATGTACCAGGGTTATATCGACACTCAAAAATCATATTAAAGGGGTTTGATGATGAAGAGGTTGTTATCTCTGACCCTAAGGGGACATACTCCCATCCCACCTGTTCACCTGATGGGCGCTTTATTGCGTATATTGGTCATAAGCAGCAATTTAAAGGGGCTACATATAACGAAATTTGGGTGTACGATCGGGAAAATGAAACAACAAGATGTTTAACAAAGCAGTTGGACATTCAGGTGGGAGACGTGATGATCAGTGATTTGCATGCTGTCGAACCATCTCCTCATCTAACATGGAATGCAAACAGTGAAACGCTTTATTTTTTGGCCAGTGAGTTCGGTAATACAGAACTGTACGAGATCGATTTATATGGAAACGTGGATAAGATTGTGGAAGGTGACCGTCATATCTATCAATATGCGATGGACGATGATGCGAGACGGGTTTACCTTGCTGTCAGTACGCCTACCCATCCTGGTGAACTCGTACTGCATGAGATTAATAATCTGAATGAAGAACCGGTTACAGCACACAACAATACATTTCTAAATAATATTACGTTATCAGTACCAGAGCCTGTACAATTCCCTAGTCAGGATGGGACAGTTATCCATGGTTGGTTGCTGAAGCCGATTGGATTTCAACGGGAACATTCCTATCCGCTTGTCCTGGAGGTCCACGGTGGACCGCATATGATGTACGGAAATACGTTTTTCCATGAATTTCAGGTACTTTCGAACGCAGGATATGGAGTTCTGTATCTTAATCCAAGGGGAAGTCATGGTTACGGACAGGCCTTTGTAAATGGCTGCAGAGGGGATTATGGCGGCGGTGATTATCAAGATTTGATGGCTGGGATTGACCACGCCCTTGAAAGCTATGAATGGATTGACCAAGAGCAGTTATATGTGACTGGTGGTAGCTATGGTGGATTTATGACAAATTGGATCGTAGGGAGCACGAATCGGTTCCGTGCTGCTGTAACTCAACGCTCGATCTGTAACTGGCACAGTTTCTATGGAGTGAGTGATATTGGCTACTTCTTTACGGAAGGGGAGATTGGTGCTCATATGGAGAATGATCCGGAAAAGCTTTGGTACCATTCACCGCTGAGACTTGTGAAAAATGTTGAAACACCATTGCTGATTTTACATGGAGAAAAAGATTATCGTTGTCCTATCGAACAAGCAGAGCAATTATTCATTGCACTAAAGCAACAAAACAAGCCTGTGCGGCTCGTCCGATTCCCTGATGCAGATCACAATCTTTCAAGAAATGGTGATCCGGCAATGAGGGTGGAAAGGCTAAAGCAGATCGTAGGTTGGTTTGAACACTACCGTTCAATTGATACTAAACGAGTATCAGTAGATGTAAGTGCTCAGTGAAAAATTGATTAACTAGAGAGTGATTCATATGTGCCAGGCTGATTCCTGCGACAGCATTCCGTGTAATATGGCGTAATGTTGTACAGGAGGGGGCCTGGTTTTTTTAAAATACTTATTTATCCAAGTTTTATCCAAGTATACTCAACCTTGGCAGGGAAAATCTCTATTATTCGAGAATAGTGTAATGGAGCTTCAAAATAAACAAAGTGAGGTAAATATTTTATGTTTGATTGTCCATTTTGCAATCCGGAGAAAGACCCAGACCAGAAAATCGTGTTTGAAAATGAACATTGTTACTTTTTACAGCATCCCCGTCATCAGGATGTCTTAGAAGGCTCTGGGGTAATCGTACCGAAAAATCATCAGCAGGATGCTTTCGCACTTACAACTGATGAATGGGAAGCTACTCAGGAGTTACTTCAAGAAGCGAAGGAATACATCGATCGAACTTATAAACCTGATGGATATACGCTTGGCTGGAATGTCGGGGAAGTGTCCAATCAATTCATATTCCACGCACACTTTCATATCATTCCAAGATACAATGATGAGCCTTATGCAGGAAAAGGCGTACGCTTTTGGCTGAAAAGCGAGGAGAATAAACGTCCTGATAAAGTAAGGAGCGGTCAATGAATCGGGAAGAAAAGTTGAGGATTTATCAACAGCAAGCAAATCAGCCTTTTTCAGGCTGGGATTTCCGATATATATCCGATACAGGAAGAGTTGCATCAGAACCGCTGCCATGGAGTTATGCGAGTATTGTTTTACCGTGCATACAAAATTCCACCACGATGCTTGATATGGGAACAGGTGGCGGGGAGTTTCTGTCCATGTTGCAGCCATTACCTAGCAATACCTTTGCGACTGAAGGGTATGCGCCGAATGTCCCAATTGCAAAAGAGCGACTCGAACCAATAGGCGTTCAGGTTTTTGAATTAGAGGATGACGACACACTCCCATTTCAAAATGAACAGTTTGATCTAATTATTGACAAACATGAAGCCTACTCAGTAAAAGAGCTCCACCGTATATTGAAAAAAGGTGGTCGTTTCATGACACAGCAAGTTGGCGGAACGGATCAGCTTGGCATCAATACAGCTCTAGGTGAAAAGAACACAATAGGGTACGATCACTGGAATCTGGAATACGCCAGAAAAGAACTTGAAACAGCAGGATTCACGATTGAAATTGCGAAAAAAGCCTTTCCATATTCGCGTTTCTATGATATTGGTGCACTTATCTATTATTTAAAAGCAATACCGTGGCAAATTCCTGATTTTTCAGTAGGATTACATTTTGAAAGACTTGTTGAATTGGAAAAGGAAATTGTTCAAAAAGGATATCTACAGTTTAAGGAAGACCGCTTCATCATTATGGCGGTTAAATATTAAAAGGAGTTGAACACATTGAAGTTTAATGATTTTGCTTATGATCGTCCAGATATGAAAGACTTTGAAATGGATTTTTTGTCCGTATTAAAACAATTTGAAGATGCTGAAAGCTATGAAGAACAGAGTCAAGCATTACAGGGAATCGTTAAACTGAGAAATGAATTCGATTCGATGATGAGCATTTGCCATATTCGACATACGATCGATACGAATGATGAATTTTATCGAACAGAAAAGGATTTTTTTGACGAGCAGTCTCCTGTGTATGAGGGACTTACCTCAAAGTTTTATCATGAATTGGTCAATTCAAAGTTTCGTGACCAGTTGGAAAAAGAATGGGGTCCGCAGTTATTTACAATTGCAGAACTGACTTTAAAGACATTCTCAGATGAAATTATTGATGATTTGAAAAAAGAAAATAAACTTACAACCGAATATTCCAAACTAATAGCCTCGGCAAAAATTGATTTTGAAGGTGAGGAACGAACACTTACCCAGCTCACTCCGTTCATCCAATCTCAGGACCGCTCTTTGCGAAAAAGAGCAAGTGATGCGAAGTACCGATTTTATGTTCAACATGAGAAAAAACTGGATGAAATTTATGATCAGCTCGTCAAAGTCCGTACACATATCGCAGAAACATTGGGATATACGAATTTTATCGAACTGGGTTATGCACGGTTAACACGGTCGGATTATGATGCTGACATGGTGGCTAACTTCCGAAGACAGGTGAAAGAATATATCGTTCCTGTTGCACAGCGGCTTTATACTCGGCAAAAAAAACGAATCGGTTTGGATTCCTTGACTTATTATGATGAACCGTTTAGTTTTAAATCGGGTAATCCCACACCAAAAGGGAACCCGGATTGGATTATACAAAACGGTAAAAAGATGTATTCTGAGTTGTCACGAGAAACAAGCGAGTTTTTCAGCTTTATGCTGGATAATAATCTTATGGATTTAGTCAGTAAACCGGGAAAAAGATCTGGCGGGTATTGTACATACATCCCTGAATACCAGGCGCCTTATATTTTTTCGAATTTCGTAGGTACCTCACATGATATCGATGTACTGACACACGAGGCAGGGCATGCTTTCCAAGTGTACTCAAGTCGACATTTCACAGTACCTGAATATAGTTTTCCTACCTATGAGGCTGCTGAAATACATTCGATGAGTATGGAATTTTTCACATGGCCTTGGATGGAGCTGTTTTTTCAAGAAGACACTGAAAAATATAAGTTTAATCATTTAGGAAGTGCGATTAAATTCATACCATATGGAGTAGCTGTGGATGAATTTCAGCATTTCGTCTATGAACATCCCGCTGCAACACCTGCTGAGCGGAAGGCTGCATGGCGAAAAATTGAACGTGAGTATCTGCCTCATCGAAACTATCAGGAAAATGATTACCTCGAGCGCGGTGGTTTCTGGCATCAACAGGGTCATATTTTCAGAACGCCTTTCTATTACATCGATTATACGCTTGCTCAAATTTGCGCACTGCAATTTTGGAAAAAGGCGAGTGAGGATCGTTCGGCCGCATGGGAAAATTATTTAATCCTCTGTAAGCAAGGCGGAAGCAAATCGTTTACAGCACTTATGGAGGTTGCCAAGATAAATTCCCCATTTGAGGATGGCTGTATCGAATCAATCATAAATGACATTGAGGAATGGCTTGATAGCGTGAATGATCAAAAGCTATAACGTAAAAGTAGTTGTTGATCAACATCAAAAAAAAGATCTTCTTCGTTATTGAACATTTGAATACTCATAGAATACGCAATTCAACTACTGATTTTTACAGGATGAACGATCTAGATTCCGGTTACCCTAAAATTTAGGTGATACAACAATAGATAGAGAAGGAGGCTGTGATATGAGCATTCATATTGGAGCAAATGAGAATGAGATTGCAGAAACGATTCTTCTACCGGGAGATCCGCTACGGGCGAAATATATTGCTGAAAATTTTTTAGAGGATGTTTCTTGTTATAATGAGGTTCGTGGAATGCTAGGATTTACAGGAACCTATAAAGGGGAGCGAATCTCCGTACAAGGGACCGGAATGGGTGTTCCTTCGATTTCCATTTATGTACATGAACTAATCGAAAGCTATGGTGTGAAAAACTTGATCCGTGTCGGAACATGTGGTGCGTTCCAAAAAGACGTTAAGGTTCGAGATGTCATTTTGGCGATGGCATCATCCACAGACTCATCAGCGAACCAGCACCGTTTTAACGGAGTTGATTTCGCCCCAACCGCAAGCTTCGACCTGCTCTATCGTGCATTTGAGACAGCAAAAGAGCGTGGTGTACCAGTAAAGGTTGGAAATGTCTTCACGAGTGATACGTTTTACAATGATACGATGGACCTTGCTAAACAGCTAGCTGATTATCAGGTTCTAGCTGTAGAAATGGAAACGACAGCACTTTACACACTAGCAGCTAAGTTTGGAGTGGATGCACTTACCGTCTTGACTGTAAGTGACCACGTCTTTACTGGAGAAACGACATCCTCTGAAGAACGTCAAGAAACGTTCAATGAAATGATTGAAATAGCACTGGATGCAGCAATCAAAAAATAAATGTGAACAAGATAACTATTGAAAGCACCTGAAGGCTTTAAAAGGGATTTGTTAGAATAAGAAACCCTAAAAGCGCTACAGGTGCTTTTTATGTTATTAACAAGTACATCATTAGTAAAGAAGGAATCCTTTGAGAGATATTGAATATTATAAAAATGAGTAAGTACTCACTTTTTTATTGGAGGGTGATTTAACAGTGGAAGAGCAAATGGAAGTCATTCAACTAAAAAACATTAAAAAAAAGTATGGTAACACTGAGGTTATTAAAGACACGTCTTTAACAATTCAAAAAGGAGAGATTTTTGGTTTGCTGGGACCATCGGGTTCTGGAAAAACCACACTCATCAAAATGATCTCCGGTATTGAATCTCCAAGTGAAGGTGCGATTTACTTATTTAAGGAAAAAATGCCCTCTCATGATTTGATACGTAAAATCGGCTATATGGCTCAATCGGATGGACTTTATCTAGATCTGACTGGTTTGGAAAATCTAGTTTTTTTCGCTTCGATAAACGGCTTAAGAGGGAACCAAAAAAAGAATAAAATCAAAGAGGTTCTTGACTTAATCAATTTAACTGGCCATGAAAACAAGCTTATAAGGAATTATTCTGGAGGAATGAAGAGAAGATTATCACTTGCGGTGTCACTTTTACATGATCCTGGGGTTCTGCTTTTGGATGAACCGACCGTCGGAATTGATCCTGTTTTACGTCAATCCATCTGGGATGAACTTCGTCAGTTAAAATCAAAAGGGACAACGGTGCTCGTCACGACGCATGTAATGGATGAGGCAGAAAAGTGTGATCGGCTCGCGATGATGCGCAATGGGGAAATCATTGCAATCGGGTCACCTGATGAATTAAAAGAAAGTACGGGTTCGTCTTCGATCGAAGAAGCTTTCTTAGAGTATGGAGGTGTTAAGAATGAGGGTTAGTGCACTGATCATCAGAATAATGAAGCAGTTTGTGCATGATAAACGAACTCTTGCGATGATGCTTGTTGCTCCATTACTGATCTTGACAATCGTTTCTCTCGTATTCAATGGGAAGGAAGTAAGTCTTAACATTGGTATCGGTGAAGTACCTGCTGCAATTCAATCCGACTTTAAAGAAAACGATGACATAACAATTGAGGAAGTTGGCCAAAATCATATCGAAGAAAGATTTAAAAACGGAAGCTTAGATGCATGGCTAAGCTTTGGGAATGACCAGCCGACAATTATTTTGGAAGGAAGCGATCCAAAAAAGAACCGTCAAGTATTAGCCGTAGTACAAAGAGTCTCTCAACCGAGTTTGAAACGTAACTCTTTAAAACCGGAAATAACCTACTTTTACGGTTCTGACGATATGTCTAGTTTTGATAACTTCGGTCCAGTGCTGATCGGATTTTTTGCTTTCTTTTTTGTGTTTTTAATTTCAGGTGTATCCTTTTTAAGGGAAAGGACAGGGGGTACGTTAGAGAGATTGATGGCGAGCCCTTTGAAAAGGTGGGAAATCGTTGTTGGCTACCTTCTAGGGTTTGGTTTCTTTACACTCATACAATCTACTTTAATCGTCATCTACTCTATCTATGTGCTTGACCTGCTTATGCTAGGGGATTTTGTTTGGGTGTTGATCATCACGCTCCTTTGCGCATTCACTGCACTTTCATTGGGAACGTTGCTATCAGCTTTTGCTCAAAACGAATTACAGATGATTCAATTCATTCCAATTATCATCGTACCTCAAGTCTTTTTTTCAGGATTGTTTGATATTGAGACGATCTCGGACTTGGTAAGCTGGATCGGTCCGCTTACGCCGCTTTACTATGCGGCAGAAGCTTTACGTGATGTAATGATACGAGGACTTGGGTGGGAATACATTGTGTTGGAGATTGCTGTATTAGTCGGTTTTTCTCTCGTATTTATTGTTATGAATATCGTTGCATTACGTAAATATCGTAGTTTTTAGAGGATATTCAAAAAGTATCCAATTGATAAACGGCGAATTTCAGCGTTCCTTATGTACCTGCGTCTACAAGTTAAATCTTGGAAGAAAGCTTCCTCGGTACAACTCGTAGCATAAATGCAAGTACCGCTCGTCGCTCCGGTCCTCAAAACTGTCGTGCCTTGGGCTCATACGATGTGAGTCAGTTCGATGTTATCACAGGACGTGATGATCATAGTCGAACTTCTTATATGTTTTTCTGATTTGTCTACTTTTTGAATTACATTTTGAGTAGGGAGGATTTGAATGAATTTTGATGAGTGGGTTGGGGAGTTTTTCCAAGTACTTGATGAAGAGAAAATGACCCCGAAACAAAAGCAAATATTACTTGCTGCGGTAGAAGTGTTTGCAGAAAAAGGCTATGCAGGGACCTCTACTTCAGAAATTGCGAAAAAAGCAGGTGTAGCAGAAGGGACGATCTTCCGACATTACAAAACGAAAAAGGAGTTGCTTTTATCCATTGTTGCTCCGGTGGTTGCAAAGCTGGTCGCTCCGTTCGTAATTGAAAACATTCGAAAAGTGATCGATCAGGATTTCCCATCGTATGAAGATTTTTTACGGGCATTAATTAAAAATCGTATCGAATTTCTGCGAAGTCATTTTAGGGTGATAAAAATTTTCATGCAGGAGATCCCATTTCACGACGAGCTGAAGGAGCAGTTTCAGCATTATGTTGCCGAGAATGTATTAGTAAGATTTCAATCGATTGTAAGTCATTTTCAAGATAGGGGGGAACTCATTGACCTGCCAGCCATATCAATCATTAGACACACAGCTTCTGTTATCGGAGGGTTATTGATCGCGCGATTTCTCATTGTTCCTGATGCCGAGTGGGAGGAAGAACAGGTGATCGAAGAGACGATTCAAATGTTGCTATATGGGATTAAAGCTAAGGAAAAGTATTCGCGGTGCTGATTGTAAATGGTCAGCACTCTATTTTTTGTTGATAATGCTATCTTAATAAAATAGGTGTATCCTTTTTGATTGACTTTACATACGATAGGGGGGTATAGTAAATGTATAAAAAACAAATGAGGTGATGAAAATGCCTGAACATGATTCGCCGATCATACCACGTTCAGATAATGAAAAAATTAAGCTGCAAAACCGGTTGAAGCGTATTGAAGGTCAAGTTCGAGGTCTGCAAAAGATGGTTGATGAAAATCGTTATTGCATGGATATCCTCGTTCAGATTTCTGCAATTAATTCAGCGTTGAAGCAAGTAGGTTTTTCATTAATGGAGCGACATACGAAAACATGTGTGAAACACTCTTTAGAATCAGGTAATGGTGACGATTATGTAGAAGAACTGATGGATATTATCAAGCAGTTTTCAAAATCCTAATTTAAAGTAGGTGGTTTCAGATGAATGATACATTAGAGCAAAACAAAAACCAGAAAGAACACACAATACCCATAACAGGTATGACGTGCGCTGCCTGCTCCAACCGTATAGAGAAAGTACTAAATAAAATGGACGGGGTGGAGGCGAATGTCAACCTCACAACTGAAAAAGCGAAAGTGGCTGTTGACCCAGAGAAAGTGAATACTAAGGATATCATTGAACGGATCGAAAAGCTTGGATATGGTGTACCGACCGAAAAGGTTGAACTCGATATCCATGGTATGACCTGTGCTGCGTGTTCTGCACGAATAGAAAAGGTCGTAGGGAACATGGAAGGTATATCAAATGCATCCGTTAACCTAACAACAGAAGCCGGAGTCATTGAATATAATCCTGGTCTAGTTTCAGTACAACAAATACTTGACCGTATAAGTAAGCTAGGTTATTCAGCCGAACCACTGCAAGAACGGAATACGAAGGAAGCTGCAAAGGATAAGGAATTAAAGAAAAAGCAACGAACCTTACTCCTATCGATTTTGTTATCGCTGCCATTACTCTACACAATGGTCGGGCACTTACCTTTTAACCTTGGTCTCCCTGTTCCGCACACTCTGATGAATCCGTGGGTGCAGTTGTTATTCGCTACTCCAGTTCAATTTTATATCGGGGGTCCTTTTTACAAGAGTGCATTCAGAGCCTTGTTGAATAAGAGTGCCAACATGGATGTCCTTGTTGCCCTAGGAACCTCGGCCGCCTACTTTTATAGCTTTGCAGAGGCGATTCGATCGTGGTTGAATCCCGGGTATGAACCGAATCTATACTTTGAAACAAGTGCGATCCTGATCACTCTGATTCTCGTCGGAAAATATTTTGAATACATGGCAAAAGGTCGGACTACGCTTGCTATCAAATCATTGCTTAACCTACAAGCTAAGGAAGCTATTGTTATCCGAGACGGGGATGAAACGAAAATTCCAATTGATCAAGTAGAAGTAGGGGATCACGTCATAGTAAAACCAGGTGATAAAATCCCTATTGATGGAAAGGTTTTGAAAGGAAAGTCCTCAGTGGATGAATCGATGATAACAGGTGAGTCGATTCCGATTGAAAAGCAACCTGATGACCTTGTAATTGGTTCGACCATCAACAAAAACGGTGTACTCACAATTGAGGCAGAGAAGGTTGGGAAAGATACGGCACTTGCTGGAATTATCCGTATCGTTGAGGAGGCGCAAGGATCAAAGGCACCTATACAACGATTAGCAGATGTCATTTCAGGCGTATTTGTTCCGATTGTTGTTGTCATCAGCATTGTCGTATTTTTTGCTTGGTATATGTTTGCTGTGCCCGGTGACTTGGCTGCTGCACTTGAAGCCTCGATAGCCGTCCTTGTCATTGCTTGTCCATGCGCATTAGGTCTTGCCACTCCGACTTCAATCATGGTTGGAACAGGAAAAGGTGCCGAACAAGGGATTTTATTTAAAGGCGGGGAATATTTAGAAGGCACACATAAAATCGAAGCGATCTTACTCGATAAAACGGGCACGATTACGAAAGGGAAACCTGAAGTGACAGATTGGATTCCGATTACAGATGAAAAGAATTTACTATCGTTTGTTATTGCCGCCGAGAAAGCATCGGAACACCCTTTGGCTGAAGCAATTGTAAATTACGGGGTCGAGCAACAAGCTGATTCGTTTATCGCTGATGATTTTGAGGCAATACCTGGCCATGGTATAAAAGCTATTGTAAATGAAAAACAAGTACTGGTCGGTACAAGGAAATTGATGAACCTTGAACAAGTAGACTTTTTAGAATATGAGGATAAAATGGCAGCACTTGAGCAAGATGGCAAAACGGCGATGCTTATCAGCTTGGATGAAAAGCTTGCGGGTATTATTGCTGTAGCAGATACAGTCAAAGAATCTTCTAAATCAGCAATTCAATCACTACAAGATTTAGGTATCGAAGTTTATATGATTACGGGTGACAACAAGCGGACCGCACAGGCCATAGCAGATCAGACAGGGATTGACGGCGTTTTTGCTGAAGTGCTTCCAGAGGAAAAAGCTGATAAGGTTAAAGAGCTTCAAGAAAAAGGGAAGCGTGTAATGATGGTCGGTGATGGTATTAATGATGCACCTGCACTAGCACTTGCAGATATTGGTGTAGCGATCGGAACTGGAACAGACGTAGCAATCGAAACAGCAGATATCACTCTTGTCGGAGGCGACTTAATGAACCTGCCAAAAGCAATTCGATTAAGCCGCAAGACAATGACAAACATCAAGCAGAACTTATTTTGGGCACTATTTTACAATTCAGCCGGGATTCCGATTGCAGCCGTAGGGTTATTAGCGCCATGGGTCGCTGGAGCCGCAATGGCATTCAGTTCAGTTTCAGTTGTTAGTAACTCTCTTCGGTTGAAGCGAGTGAAAATATAGGGGATGTTCAAAAAGTATCCAAGGGCTCATGTACCTGCGTCTACAAGTGAATGCTCCGAGGTAAGGTTCCTCGGTACAACTCGTAGTCTTCGTGCAAGTACCGCTCGTTGATAAACGGCGAATTTCTATGTTCCTTGAAAAAGAAGTTCACTTTTCCTTCGTGCGAGGTACCGCTTCCGTAGGTTATTCTTGTACTCGGTTTTTCCGGTCCTCACGTATTAACACTATACGTTCCGGTCCTCAAAACTGTCGCGCCTTGAACTTCTTGTTTCTGATTCGTCTACTTTTTGAACTCATATTAAAAAAAGATTGTAAGGGAGGATTTTTATAATGGAAAAAACATTGAATGTAAAAGGTATGACGTGTGGTCATTGCAAACAGTCTGTGACAAACGCATTACAGGAATTAAATGGAGTTGACCAGGTTGAAGTGAATCTAGATGAAGGAACGGCAAAGGTATCTTATGAGGATAGTAAAGTAACTGTAGCTCAAATGAGAGAAGCGGTAGAAGGTCAAGGTTATGATGTTGTGTAAATAGCATGAATATTAAGTTGAAAGGGCAGGATAATCTGTACCCCTTGTAAAGGACAATTTTAAAAAAGGCTAGGCTGCGTTAAGAAGATGATCTCTGTATTGAACGGGGGTCATCTTTTTCATATTCCATTGGTATCTATAGGAGTTGTAGTATTTAATGGCAGTTTTTACTTCCCGTTTAAGATCTTTCAGTGTTTTACAGGATTTTATTTCAGCTAAATCTTTGAAATGACCAAAAAAGGATTCCTGTGGGGCGTTGTCCCAACAATTCCCCCTTCTGGACATGGACTGGCCCAGTCGATGTTTCTTCACCAACTTTTGATATACAGGGCTGGTATAATGACTCCCTTGATCAGAATGGATGTAGGCTCCTTTAGCCAGTTTAACCTTCCTATTCTTCTTTAACTTCTTAAGCGTGTCCATAGCGATGTCGAGCGTAATTCGATCCGAAACATTATGGGCCAATACTTCATTGGTAGAGGCATCTATAATGGTTGATAAATAAGCCCTTTCCCCTTTCCCGAAGTAGAGATATGTGATGTCTGTAAGCAGCACCTTATAAGGTACTTCCTGTTTGAACTCTCTGTTAAGCTGGTTCGAAACGACTTTGTGCTCCTGGGTGGCTTTCATAATACGCTTGTAAGGATTCGCTCTCCGGATAGGACATACAATGCCATACTTGTTCATGACTCTCCCGATTCTTTTAAGGTTATAGACAATATTAAATTGACCTGCCAGTATCATTTTAATTTGGCGGGCTCCTTTTTTACGGTTCTTAAAGTGAAAGGCTTTGAGAATAACATCCCGGACAACTTCATCCTTTTTCTCTTTTTCCCTTCTTCGCTTTACTTGTTTCGCTGAAAAATAGTTATAGTAGCCTTGACGAGATACGCCTGCAGATTTACAAAGGTAAGTGATCATGTTTTTTAACTTATATTTCTCAATGATGTATCGAATGAGGACGAACTTCTGATCAGCTGATAAGATCAGTTCTTTTTCTTTAGCCCCCTTTCGGCGAACTTTATCTTTTTTAGCAATTCGTTCTCTGCTTTCAATAAATTATTTTCCGCCTCTAACCTTGCATATTTTTCTTCATTGGAAAGTTCTCTTTTCCTTGGTCTTCCTGATTGTCCTCTTCTTGCATCCTGAAGTCCCAGTGCTCCATTTTTACGATAGGCTTTCCCCCACCTTTCAGCAGAACATTTAATACGTCTAGTTCCAATAATCTCTGTATCAAACCCGTACTCTTCAAAAATCTCTCTAGAGAATTTCCCACGTTCCTTTTGAACAATAAACAGCTGCTTGAATTCATCAGTATAGGTGATGGCTTTTGAAGTAACGGACTTAACATAAGGATTTTTTGATAATAGTTCGATCTCTTTTTTTGTGAAGCATTTTTTACTCATGTGTGTTCTCCCATCCCATTTTTCACTCTAATTGTACACAAAAAGACCCTGCAGAGTAGACCTTTTTTTAATGTGTCTACTCTACAGGGTACAGTTTAGGAAACTCCTGCTCTTTTTTTAATTTGTATTCGCGTCAATTTTTTTTTGCATGAAACATGGCTATTTCCGCGTCAACAATGCCTTTTTTAACATTGGCAGTGTAAAAGGTCCGTGGATAACCTTCTAAGAATACAGTAATCAAAAGGAGGGTGATCCAATGTCATTCAACACTTGGAACGGATATTCTGGTTGGGGCGAATGGTATCCACGATTACCGATGAATCCGTTAGAGACGGACCCTAAAGATATTACAAAGCTCATGTTTTCTGCTAAAAGTTTCATGTCCCCTACTCAAGAGGTTTATAGATTGTTACAGGAAATTGCTTCAAAAACAGATTTTGCGAGGCAGTTAAAGCGTGCAGCGGAATTGAATCAGAATCAGAAAGTAGACCAACTAATCAAGTCTACTGGTGTGCAGACAGACTTTGAAACGAGGATTACACCTGATGGGATCCGGATTGAATTTCAGCCTGATTCGACAGATGCTTGCTTCGATCTTACGCTTTCCCTTTGTTGGTGATGTCGAATGGCTCACTTTGGCAACCATACTAGATTGGGAAAACTCTACTGAAAATACAACGATTTTAGGCATGAAAACCTGTTGACTTTCCCAATACAAAGCTTATTAAAGCTGTGGTAGGATTAAAGTACATTAAATAATTTGTTAAAGGATGTGGGAAAATGTCTAGAATGATTGTTACCGTAAAACGTGGGAAAAGGTGGGCCAATATTTTAGACGGAAATTACCGTTCATCCAGTACACACTTTACTCAGGAAGAGGCAATTGATGTCGCACGTCAAAGGGCTCAGCAAAAAGGGTACGAGCACGTGATCTATCGAAAGGATGGAACAATTCGCGAGGTCAATAAGTATTTGCCGCTGACGGTTCAGAGATAGTTTAATTCATATAAGGACATAGGAGAACAATTCACCAATATGTCCTGCTAAATTTTAATAATCCTAACCAAATGATCGTTTTTTGAAGGGACTGACTCTTATGTTGATGGGAGTTGGTCCCTTTTTTGGCATTCGTTTATCGTTTAAAGGCAATTCGGTATCGGCCCCTGGCAGTATCAAATGATAAATTATCCTCAGCAATCATTACGTTTTCAAGTCCTTCTAGAGGAATGTCATAGCTTTCATATGGAAGTGAAGCGGTCATTTGTCCTTCCAATATCAGACCTTCTCCACTTAGTTGGAGTGTGTTTCCCTCCATATAATCTTCAGTATCACGGGGTTGAGGCTTATACCGTACGTCTTCCAATGTTAAAAATGTCTCATCCAGATCGTTCATTTCTTCCTTTTGTATGAGTAGTTGTTGTGAGACCCAATTGTTGAGTGTGCCAATCAGTTGTTCTGTTTCCATCTTTTTCACCTCTAACTGATAAGTTGCACCTAAAAAAACGATTTATTCTATGTTTTTTGTGGACAAGAGTATCCATATTTTAGGGATTATTGTCTTGAATTTGATCTTCGGGACTTTAACTCCTTTTATTCTATATGTCAAGGTCCCGAATCACCAATGGACTGTAATATTCACACAACCCGTCCTGAAACCTCACCTGTAACTATTGCCTTCTCACGACGTTTTCGGATGAACAAATATATACCTGATAAAATGATAAAACCACCAATTAATTGTTCTATTCGTAAGGTTTCATTCAAAATGAAGTAAGCCAAAATGGATGCCCCGATCGGCTCACCTAAAATACTCATTGAGATGACTGATGTACTCACATATTTCAATGCCCAGTTAAAAATCGTATGACCAAGTAATGTAGGAAAAAGAGCGAGTAATAAAAAGTAAATCCAGTCTTCAGCTGGGTATGGACCGAGTGAGTATCCGAGGGAAAGATCGTAAATGAATAAGGTAACGGTAGCCATCCCGTAGACAAGAAAGGTGTAAGGCATCAGATGGATTCGTTTTCGTACTTCTTGCCCGAATAAGTAATAGACGGTAACCGCTGCTGCTCCTAATAAAGCTAGAAAGTCCCCGAATAGAGCCATCCCGCTGATTTGAAAATCCCCCCAGCTGATGATAAGGCTTCCACCGATTGCAAGGGCTCCGCCTAACAAACCTTTCCAATGCAACCGTTCCTTGAAAATCAAGTAGGTTCCTGCAAATGCAAAAATAGGCTGAAGCGCAACAAGTACAACAGAGCTAGCAACTGAGGTGTAATTAAGGGATTCGAACCATAGTATAAAATGGATTGCGAGAAACACCCCTGATAAGAAACAAAAGAGGACATCACGACGTTGGATCAATCTGAAACTGCCTCGAAATGAAAGCAAAATGAAAGGTAACATCATTAATGTCGTAAATAAAAGGCGATAGCTTGCAATAACCGGTGCTGGAGCTGTTGACAATTTTACTAGGATAGCGGATGTGGATACTGATAGGACACCTATAGCAATCCCGATGTAGGGACTTATCCATGGTTTTTGGGACATGAAAACTCCTCCATTCTGTTCTGACCTAATCGTAGTTTATCATTATGTCCCGCCTACGGAAATCATAAATTGCATTACTGAAAAGCAATTTTGACTTCAACGCGGAATCGATTCGAGCAGTAAAACACACTAGAACGGGTGATTTTGTTGGAAATTCCGTTCATCGAAATAATTAAACAAAACCTCGAAACATGTCGATATAACATAATATAGTGTGATTTTTGATTGAACAGTTGGAGGCATGGGTCATGTTGATGAGTCGATTTAGTATAGGGGTTATTTCGTCCGTTTTCCTTTTATATTCAATTTACTTCTTAGAATGGGTGTCAACCGCTCAATTTTTACTTATTGCTATTCTCGTTTTTGGTGTGCTTTTCCTTATTAGCATCGGACTCGTTTTAAGAAGCTTAAATATTCATTCGAGCTTAACGAAAGTGCTCAGTTCATTTGTGTTCGCGAGTATTATTTGTTTAGGGGTTGCAGAGATTTCCCGTTATCTATTTCAAGAAAGCTATACTCAGATTAAATTTCTTTCAGATGGATTTTGGATTGGCTATGTCATTTTCATAACAGTTGGGCTTTTGTATGTGTTGTTTAAGGTAAGTACGAAATTTGATTATGCCTTCTTATTATTTGATTTACACATTTCCGTCGTCGTATTTGGAGCCATTACGTTGGTCACCTATATGTCTACGGCAAAGGATGTATCGCTCGTTTATGGGATATTATATCCACTAAGCGATTTGTTTGTCCTGTTTGTCTTGGCTTCGATGCTGATCGTTCATGAAAAACCGTTGAATCGTAACTTGTTGATTGGTCTATTTTGGGGGATGACTGTCAACTTGCTTACTGATGTTATGTTAGTAGTAAATTCTCTTGATGGAGAGCTTGAACGTATCCTGTATTTACCGCTCTACGGTTTTGGTATGTACCTCATGGCGGCATCATTCAAAACAGAGCAAAAAGCAGTTCCGCATCGTTATTTGCAAACGTTTTACATAACATATGGACGCTGGGAGTTAATCCGCCCGCTTATCCAGTACACTGGCGTTTTCGTACTGCTTTATGAATGTATCTTCATCTACAAGAACAATAACATTCTGTTTGGCGGCCTGATTATTACACTTATCCTTGTAATCTGTCGTGATTTACTTGGAATCGTACAGAATCAATCTCTGGTCAATCGGTTGAAGCTATTCAATCAACATTTAGAAAAGAAAATCGGTGAACGGACGAGAGAACTGACGGTGTCCCACCATGAGCTTGAAGAAGCCTTCAAGCAAATTGATTACATTGCGAGACACGACACATTTACTCAACTTCCTAATCGGCGATACCTTGAACAAATGATTGGCTGCAAGCTGATTGATGCTTCACGTACCCGCTCGATGGTTGCGTTAATGTTCATCGACATCGATCGATTAAAACATATAAACGATACGTTGGGCCATTCAATCGGTGATGCGCTGATTCTGGAATTCGTCGATCGTCTAAAAGAAGTGCTACCTCGCGATGTTTTTATGGCACGTCATGGCGGTGATGAATTCGCTGTTGTTGTTGATGAACTTTATTACGAAGAAGAGATTGAACAAATTGCAAAACAGGTACTTTCAACTACTGATAGCCCATTCCGCATTCATGGCAGGGACCTTTCAATAACAATGAGTATTGGAATTGCGTTGTATCCTGAAAATGGTGAAACGGTTGAGGACTTGATGAAGAATGCGGATCTTGCGATGTATAAGGCAAAAGATGAGCATCAAAGTCACATGGTTTATTATTATCCTGAAATGGACTACCAGCTCGCTGGACGGATGGCATTATTAACCGATTTGCATACTGCGATTAAACGAAATGAGTTTGAGATTCATTATCAACCGCAATTTAATATTAAAAATGGAGGGATGTCAGGGGTCGAAGCACTTGTACGTTGGCACCATCCTGAACGTGGACTTATCGCACCAGGGGAATTCATACCTCTTGCCGAAGAGTTTGATTTAATCATTCCGATAGATGACCTTGTAATGGAAACATCGATTCTCCAATTTCAAAAATGGGAAGAACAAGGATTTGCGCCACCAAGGTTAAGTGTGAATTTATGTCCACAACAGTTCATGGTTGGTAACCTTGTTTCTAAAATCTCTAAATTACTAGCCCAGACGTCATTTCCACCTGAAAAGCTTGTAATCGAGATTACTGAAAATATCGCCATGATTGAAAAAGATCTTCTGATTTCACAGCTGCGTGAGCTCTATGGAATGGGGATCCAGATCTCGATTGATGACTTTGGTACGGGGTATTCATCGCTTAGCTATGTGAAAAATTATCCGTTGAATCAACTGAAAATTGCCCGTCCTTTTATAATGGATGTACCGGCAAATTTGAACGATATTGCTATGGTAAAAGCGATTATTGATTTATCCCACCACTTCAAGCTTACCGTATTAGTCGAAGGGGTTGAAACGGAAGAACAGCTCTCTTTTTTAAAAACCGTACAATGTGAAGAGGTGCAAGGGTTTTACTTTTCAACACCTCTAAGTGCAATTGAACTTGAGCAGAAATATTTAGCAAATCATCTTAGAGATGAAGTGAAAACAGTAAATGCAGATTAACCTATTGGACGAAGTGATCGTCAGAGTACAAATAAGAGGATAGATTGTTTAAAGTGGCCTGAATTTATGTAAAATAAGCTTAATGATACAGGTACCGAGGAGGAGACTAGTGATTAAGCTAATTCGAAATGGAACGGTATTCTCACCTGAGAAATTAGGCAAAAAGGACATTCTTATTACTGATAAGCGGATTGCCTATGTTGGTGAATCACTTGAGGTGCCAGAAAGATTTGTTGATGTTGAAGTAATTGATGCTGACGGAAAATATGTTGTACCAGGTTTCATCGATTCTCATGTTCATATTATGGGTGGTGGGGGAGAAGGCGGCTTTAAGACACGAACGCCTGAGCTTATGCTGTCAGAAATCACCTGTGGTGGTATTACGACTGTAATCGGAGTCATCGGTACAGATGGAACGACTCGAACGATGAGTGCACTCGTTGCAAAAGCAAACGCACTAGAAGAGGAAGGGATTACTTGCTTTGTACACACTGGGTCGTACCAAGTACCTGTGAAAACGTTGACCGGTTCAATTGAACAAGATATATTATTGATCGACCGTATCATTGGAGTTGGAGAGATTGCGATTTCTGACCACCGTTCTTCCCAGCCTACGATTGAAGAGCTCACACGCTTGTCGTCAGATGCACGTGTAGGTGGACTATTATCTGGAAAAGCTGGGATTGTGAATTTTCACATTGGGGACAGTCCAACAAGACTTACCATGCTTGAGGAAATAGTGAATACAACGGACATTCCAATTACACAATTCCATCCAACTCATATCAACCGTAATCGTGAATTGTTTGAAGATGCAATTCACTTTGCGAAAAAAGGCGGTTATGTCGATTTTACGACAAGTACCATTCAAAAGTTTCTTGACCATGGAGAGGTCAAATGTAGTAGAGGATTGAAGGAAATGCTTGAAAGTGGTGTTCCGATCGAACAAATCACCTTTACTTCAGATGGACATGGAAGCTTACCTGAATTTAATGAAAACGGTGAATTTATCGGATTAGGAATTGGACAGGTTACATCTCTTTATGAGGAAGTTCGTTCAGCAGTCTTACATGAAGGTGTCCAATTAGAACAAGCGCTACAAGTTGTTACATCTACACCTGCAAAAATTTTGAAGCTAGACCGTAAAGGGAGAATTAAGCCTGGAAATGATGCGGATCTTGTGATCTTAGACGCCGATCGATTAGAGATTGATTCAGTTATTGCAAAAGGAAAAGTGATGGTCCAGGACAAACATCCTCTTATTAAAGGGACCTTTGAAAAATAAGAATACATTACTAAGATCAGCTCTTTTGACATTGAGCTGATTTTTTCATTTCCACCCTCTATTATAAAAGCAGGGTTTCCTTGTTATTTCTACCTTTTATGGGCTGACATTTAAAACAAAATCTGAATAAGCTAAAGCAATACCATGTGAAAGCGCTATCCCTTTGCAGAAGGGTCTTATCCTCTTTAATTATTGCTGTGTAAATGGTTGGAAAACTGGGAATAAAGAATACAACTAGGTGAGGAAGAGGTAAGAAAGTCATGATGAATTCAGATAAACTTTATCGTGTATTAGAGCAAATGCATTTGCCAAATGGAACATATAGAGCAAGCTTATCGTCCCACTATTCATACGTATGGATAAGGGACGTCTGCTACATCGTTCTTCCATTTCTGGATAAACAGGATAGTCGCTATGAAAAAGCTTATCATGCGTTACTTGATATGCTTCGGAACTATGAATGGAAAATTGATATACACCGGTTTCAAAAACCTGTATATCGATATGAGTATATTCATGCCCGCTATTCCCTTGAGTTGAAGGAGTTGCCAGTGGAATGGGGCCATGCTCAGCACGATGCGATAGGACTTTTTTTATGGGGGATTGGAAAAGGAATCGCCAGAGGAAAACGAATGCTGCGTGATGAAAAAGATCGGGAAATTCTTCAAAAGCTTGTTGAGTATTTAGATTGTGTTCGTTACTGGGAAGATGAAGACAATGGTATGTGGGAAGAGTATTCAGAGTTGCATGCTTCTAGTGTCGGAGCGTGTGTTGCTGGATTGAAAGCAGTGAAAATGATTGTGGATGTTCCTTCTGGTCTAATTAAAAAGGGGGAAGAGGCGTTACGTTTTTTGTTACCACGGGAAAGCTCGACAAAAGAAACGGATCTCGCCTTACTTTCGCTGATTTATCCGTTCCAACTCGTTTCAAGGAAAACTGCACGAGAAATTTTGAATCGGGTAACGAGCCGACTGGAAAGAAAATATGGCTGTATCCGTTACGAAGGGGATCGATATTTTAACGAAGGACGCGAAGCCGAATGGTGCTTTGGCTTTCCTTGGCTTGGTTTATGCTATGCGCAGTTGGGTGAACACCAACAATTTGAAACGTACGTAAAAAAGACCGCTTCAATCATACCTGAGAATGGGGAGGTCCCAGAGCTTTATATCGGTGGAACAGATCAACCGAATGAAAACACTCCTCTTGCATGGGCAGTTTCTATGTGCATTTTATTTCTTGAAGTTGCTGAGTCAAACCATTGTATGAGCAATACTGATTTGCTTTCAACAAGTGAGAGTTGACGCAAACAAGCTACGTTTAAAACATGGAAAATAATGTCGAAGAATACATGGTTTAACTAAAATATTTCATTAATATGAAAATTTCAAAATATCCAAAAATATGCTTTCTTCTTTGTTCTAATCTGATACAATAGAGTCAATCTAAGATAGGAGGGAAGCAAGTTTGGAGAAAATTAAACTCGGTCAGCCTCCCCATTGTCACAAGGTATCTTTTGATGGAAAAGCCTTTAAGATCAAAGGGTTACAAAACTTAGTAGTCCCACTCTCAAAGACGGAAACAGCAAAAGTCGACATTTTAGACGAAGAAACAGGAACATTGAAGCTAATCGGAAAAGGCACTATTCTTGCACAGCTGGAACTTCCACTTAGGTATTGTGAAGTCGGGCAAGGGTGGGTATTAGACAAATTGTCGAAACGGAAAAAGAAATCTGGATAAAATAAACTACGGGAATGTCTCTTCAGGAGTCATTCCCGTTTTAAATTGTGGTTATATGTATGAATTCCTTTATATACGTCAAGGTTATACTTAAAACCCCGATTATTAATGAAGGGTAAAGGAGTGATACCAATGGCTCATGAAGAAAAAAAAGAACGTAAAGACATACGGGAACTCCAATCAACATCATCTTTAAACCCAGATATCAGTTTCACAAATCCATTCCGCATAGATGATTCAATAGGCGGGGATTCCGTGGATGAGCATAATAAACTTGAAGATGCAAACGAGTTTATTGCAGGTGAAGAGATCAATCAGCAGAATGAAAATGGATAGAGGATGAAGGGGGAGATCGATACCATGCAAAGTTCTGAATTTCCAGTAGCGAACGTCAAAAAGGAAACTCTTGAGAGGATACAGCGATTTGAAAAGGAATTAAAAAAGGATAACAACGAAGAAATCGTCTTAATCGCATACCAAAAAGAACAACGGTAAGGGATGATAGCCTAATGGAAAATAAAAATAAGACCTCTAAAGCTGACTTTGATCGCCTTAATGATCGGGTGATCGCAGAAGCTCCGAAGGGTCCAATATTTGCGATCAAAACAAACCTTGATAGTGAGAATGTGTATGATGAAAACCCATATACCCCAAAGAACAAAGATAAAGATGAACAGTTTGAAGAGTATTTTGATGATGAATAGCATTTAAGAAAGCTTCCACCGCTGGAAGCTTTTTTTGCACGTTAAGAAATCTATAGTATAAGCGCAACTAGGACGATCGCCTACGAGGCCGTTAAGGAGACCTTGGTCATACCTTTAGGTGCATCCTTTTAGGGCTAAGGCTTGACGTTAGCCAAGTTTTCTTTATAGTTATTATTGTTTAGCAAAAAAATAGGCCCTTTCAAGGCCTATTTAAAGATTTACATACATGGGATTTATACACCTGGCGCTGGAGATTTCGACCCAGACAGGCAGACGGGCTTAGAGCAATAAGCATCGTACCCAGTTTATTTCCTCTTTCAGCATATCCAAGATTACCATGCTTTTTCCAAAAATGCAATTGATATTATAATAAAAATCCGAAAGACGAAATAATCCTAGCGAAAAAAATTCTTTTGTAACTTTAACAAAAGGAAGAAGTCTATACCATTAGAGAGAAAGGGGGAGGAAATGCCGGATCCGTTCAGTGATTTGTATGAAACCTATAAAAAGCCGATTTACTCCTATTTATTGAGAAACACAGGAAACCCCTACATAGCAGAAGAGCTAACCCATGATACATTCGTAAAAGCCTTTAAATCACTTAAAAGGTTCCGTGGTGAAAGCTCATTGAAGACCTGGTTATTTACGATAGCTAGAAATACATATATAAGTTATCAAAAGAAAAAATCCACACAATTAGAAATCAGTAACGATCTCATTGATGAACAATGGGTAGATAAAAACGACAGGTTAGGAGCAGTAGAAAGGCAGGAAAGCATTTCTTCCATCCTTTCTTTGCTTTCTGAAAGAGAAAGGTCATATTTACTTTTAAGGGACCAACAAGGAATGACTTATCGTGAAATTGCTCAGATAACAGGGGATACAGAAGGGGCTGTCAAGGTAGGGATTTATCGTGCTCGGAAAAGATTTAGAGAGAAATATGAGAGGGAGTTTGGAGGTGTTTGATCAAGATGCAATGTTCGTGTGATCTCGTTCAAGATTTATATCCACTATATGTGGCAGGGGACCTCAGTTCAACTGTTCAAAAAGAAGTTGATGAACATTTGAAGGAATGCAGCTCATGCAACTCAATCTATAATCGAGGCGAAGGATTTGATGAAGAGCGGCATCTTAATGAACTAGAAGTCGATGTTCCAAAATCACTAGATGACCGGGTACAGATGCGAATGAAACTAAGACGATTGAAGTTTATCGTTTTAGTGCTTTGTAGTGTTCTATTTTTGATCATTGTCAATCATTATCTGGACCAACGTAAAGAAGAGGTGTTTACTGCTTTCCATGATGTTTACGGTGGGGCAGAATATCTTCAGGATGTCATAGGTAGTACACCTGAAGCTTCAGGTGAAGAGCTGAACTTTTTAAAAGATATGTATTCAAATCGGATGTTTAAAGGGATACATCAATTAACCGATTCTTTAAATTGGTTTGAAGATCAAAAACTCAAGGGTTCCAGCTTATATATAAAACAACAATCCTTTTATACCACACTAGACAACCTCAACCTAAGGAAGAAGGATGGGAGATGGGATGATGTTGATCAAAAGACCTATGACCTACTAGTACAATATGCTGCTGAATATATGCTGGAAGTTACGGAGGATTATAAGAAGTTTAATCATGGCTACAGTTCATATTTTGAAACGGTAGATGTGAAGAACCTAAGTAAACCGGTTGAGTCAATCAACAGACTCAGTTATACGTACAATCGTTTTCACGAGTTGCCTGATCAAGTACAACAATTAAGTGAGGATGATCTGACAAATAGGATCGCGGATGTTTTTCAAGTTGACCCTGAAGAAGTATCCTTAGAGAAGGATTACGATTATAGATATCAATTCAGGATAGAAAATGAAAGTATCAGTGGAGAGGTGGATGCATTTTCAGGTTATCCGATACGATTGTCTTCATACGATTCTCCTGATGCAAAAGGGGAACTTTTAGAAGTCGATCAAGTACAAAGCAAAGTAGAGCCATTCCTTGATAAAATCTACGGTGAAAATAAAGCCTTTTCTATCGAATATCTTGGAATCAACGTCAATTATTCAAGCAATATTGATGTTAAGTATTATTCGTTCCGGGTTATGCCATTGTTTGAATCGTTACCCGTTTATGCATTTTCTGATCGTTCATTGATCGTTAATTTCGATGCACGGTCAGGGGAGTTAAGGATGATGCATAGTATTGAGGATGTACCATTACCATTGGATTTTAGTGTGGATGTCAACGAACAGATTTCACCTAAGCAAGGGTTAAAGGTACTCCAGGATAAAGTGGAAATTGAAGACAAAGAGCTTGCGAAAAAACGAATGTATGACTATGAAGATACGTATGTCATCTATTCTTCGACCTCAGGTGGCTTCGTTCCGGTTCATGCTTACGGTTTATCTGATCATGATCATACATGGCGCTACATCAATATTGAAAATGGTAAAGAAGAGCTGCTTTATAATAAATATTAAGAAGTACTATACTTTATATCCGTTTATCACTGTCATCATGTTTTTGAGAGAGTAAAATAAGCTCAAAGCAATTCGTACATTTAATATATGTAAGATCGGTCAATTGATGGATGAGTTTATCTTCTTCGATGTCTTCACGCATCTGGTGTTCGTATGGGGGTATATTACATTCATCACAAACATAAGAAGAACGATGAATCACTTTTTGATCATGATTAACGATATACTTAGACATAGTAAAACCTCCCAAAAGTCTATTATATAAGTATTCGTAAACATTGCTTTTTTTCGGACGTCACATACATTTAACCATACACAGTATGTACAAATGCCCAGCACTTAACAGTTTTATTTGACATACAATAGTCTGAAACCCAAAGGAAGGGGGAGTAAGACCATGAGCAATCGACAGCAGTTTAATCCATTGTCCTTTTTAGGGAATATTATCGGTGGAGGAGGTCAACAACAGGGTCCGCCATCCGGACCTCCTTTTCCTAGTGGCGGAGGTCCGCCTTCAGGTCCGCCGCCACAATTTACACCACAGCAATCGGCTACTACACAGCAATTTGGTGGTCCAGGTGGTGGAGCACAGCAGTTTGGACCGGGAGTTGGGACATATGCAGTAGATCCTGGAGCGATCCGTCCTTGTATCGGGCGTTATGTTTACATTTGGCTCAGAGGTGGCTTTGCTTTTTGGGCCTGGTTGACCTTTGTAGGTAGACAATCCGTAGCTGGCTATCGCTGGACTGGATATCGTTGGGTCTATTTTGGAATAGATCGTAGACGAATCGTCTCGTTTGTTTGTTATTAATGTCGAATAACGAAATTAAGAGTTTGAATTCCTTTGTAAAGATAAATGTCGGGACAAAGGAATCAAATTCTTTTTTTAGTTTTGAAAAGGCATGAATATTATTTTGAATGAAACCATCTGTGTTAGCTCAAAATACATATGAAAATTTTTTTTATCAAACATCAAACGAGGGAGGTATACAATATGAAAAGAAAAGGGATTTATGCTTCGATCCTTTTTTCCACGATGCTTGTGTTAGGCGCTTGTGGTGGGGGCGAAACGGATGAAGGTGCTGAAAACGATGACACTGGAATGGAAGAAGGAACAAACGAAGGCACTGAAGAAGGAGCTACCGAAGGCGGAGGCGAAACGACGTCATCGCTTGAAATTACTGCAACAAACTGGAAGTTCAATCAAGATTCTTATAAAGTGACGTCCGGTGAGGCTGTTACGATTAACTTCGAAAGTAAAGAAGGGGTCCACGGTTTAGGGATCAAGGGCAAGAACGATTTTAATATTAAGAAAAGCGGGAGTAAAGAGCTAACCCTGGAACCTGGAGAATATCAGGTTTACTGTACGATTCCATGTGGAGAAGGCCACGCGGACATGGTATCAACATTAATTGTTGAATAATGAAACAAGAGAAAGGGTGACCTCGCTGAGAAGTCACCCTTTTAACTATGTTTATTTCTAATTTCTCAGCTATTTCTATACTTCGAAAATTCCGAAGATCGTCTAATGAAAGCATCATAATCATTTTGGTCGAGGGCATCGTCAATTTTTTCTAGTAGTTTTTTCTTCTGAGTTACGAAAAGGGATTCATCAAGTACAAGCTGAGCGGCAAGTGACAGAAAAAAATGTTCGGCCCTCTTTTGTTTCTGTTGAGCCAGCTCCTTCATTTTGGCTTGATACGAGGTATGCTTATTCATGAGGATTTCCTCCCAAACCCTTTTTGTTATTATCTAAGATATGCAATATATTGTCAATCAGTTTTCAGAATATTAGATAAATTAATTCGAGATAGGTTGGAGGAACGGATCAATCGAATAAAAATAGCAGATAAACACAAAATAACGTTATCGATTATAAATAGAGCAGGGGTTGAATTAGACATGGAACGAAAGCCTTATTATGTAACAGTACAAGGTGGTACTAGCAATGGTGAAGTACGGGGAGTCAAAGGGTCGTCCAGTTATGATTTTGAAATCATTGCTACTGAGGATGAGGCTATTGCCTTAGACGAGCTGTTTAAGGAAGCGGATAATGCAGATACACTCGGTTATTTTCATTCACATTTCTTTTCAAACATTCTAGATACTGCAGATCAGGATCATCAAAAATACGACCGGCTTTTAAATCGGATATATGAAACGATTTATGAGCTGGGAAGCGATCAAACGAAGGCGGATATTGAAGAGATGAACATTTTGTCCCTTCTTTCGGAAGAAAAGCCGGATAGTGCTTTCTCAACTGGACCGACGATGCTACAAGGGAATAATGACGGTAAGCTTAATAATAATAACGAATGAGATTTTTCCCTGTCAGCATGTTTCAATTAAGGTATACTTATAGTAGGTGTAATTTAGGGATCATTATAAAACGGAACCAAAGCTTTTCAGTTAAAAGTAATTTAAACGCTATGTGTTACTAGTCGTCTCTGTTTGAAGGCAGATATTCAGTTCGTACACTATTCAATTGGAAAACGGCTTTATATGTAATTTGGGTTATCCAAAACCAGACAGCGGAATTTCTGTTCTAGTTTGATCAGAAATTCCGGCTATTCTAGAGGTGTAGAAATTGAGAATGAAAAATGAGTGGCTAGCACTCTTACTTTTAGGATTAGGATTACTTTTTGGAATCGTATATTGGTATTCTAATGGTTTATTTGGTTGATGGTTTCTCCAAATGTGAGGGCGAGTGATTCACGAGGTTGGATGCTTTGATCATTTCATTTAGAATATTGACTTTAGATTGTTCATCTAGATGTTGGGCCTTTACGTATGCATATCCTTTTTCCTTGGAAACATATCGAGGCTTTAGCTTATTTAAAGTAATTGCATAGACATCCTGCATACAGATTTCACACTTGCATTTTAGTGGCAAGTTGTTCCAATTACGTTCCATACAATCCATAGCCAACAACTCCATCACATTCATGACATTCATTGCAACGCCTCCTACACCAAAAACGAGGTGTCTTATTCGTCGATATGTAATAATCATAATATAGCAATAATTAACAAAAAATACTAGTTTATGAGTTATACATAGGAGGAGCTATAGAAAAATGAACATTTCATCCCGTGTCCGACAAGAACAACTCTCTAAACGAATACTAACTATAGTTTCAGTGTTCGGGTGGTTGTTGATTTCATATAGCATATTTCAATTTAAACCGATCACAGGTGATCTGTGGACACCGGTTGTACTCATTCTTTTTTTGTTTGTAACAGAACTTTATCCAATACCGGTTTGGAGAGGGATGACCTCATTAAGCTTTCCGCTTGTATATACCCTGGTAGTCATGTATGGGGTTTGGACAGGAATACTCATTTATGCAATGGTCAGTTTCATAATAAACCTGATAGCAAACCGTCCGAAACGCGTTGTTTGGTTTAATCCCGCCCAGTTATCGATTTCTTTGTGTTTCGCGCATTTCACTACTCTCTGGCTTCTTGAACGACTTGCAGGCACTATGTCAGGGGATCTAATCTATAACATTTTGCACGCATTGTTTTTCACTTTATTTTTTTACTTTATAAATAATCTTCTCATTGATTTGATATTATGGCTTCGACCGCACCCTTATCAATTGAAAGACTGGAAGCAAAAGATCCTGCAGGAAAGCATCATTGCTTTTGTTTCTTCTATATACATTACTTCCATGTTCTTGCTTGGGAGCCAAAATCGGGGAGTAGTCGACGTCTTTTCATATCTATTCTTTTTCGCCCCTTTAGTAGCTGTGTCGATTATTAGTGCAATCATCAGCCGGTTACAAATCGAGAAAAATCGTTTAAACGCATTATTCTCAATTACGAAAGAATTAAATCGAAAGCTTCCCTCATCAAATTGGGCCGAAATGTTAGAGCAAAGATTTCAGGAGTATATTCCAACGGATGCTTTTTTACTAATGACCAAGGAAGAAAAGGGATGGACCGTTTCGATTCGCGTTGGTGGGATTAACCCAAATCCAGAACAGTTATTTGAACGTGAATGGTTTGAGAACATTGCCGAAACGAGTCGGTATCGCCACCGCGAGCAAATACCTGATGAGGTGGAGCGTCTTTTTCACGAGTCGATCCGTTCAGTCGTCGTAACTCCATTACGAATCGAAGAAGAAATGCTAGGGATTATTTTAGTAGGTAAAACGAACAATCAAGGTTATCAGATAAGTGATTTACAGTTTGTTTCAACACTCGCCAACCAGATTGCAGTCATTTTAAAAACAAGGCTGTTGTTTTCAGAACGGGAGCGAAGAATCCTATTAGAAGAACGAAACCGTATTGCTAGGGAAATTCACGACGGAATCGCACAATCACTTGCAGGAGCAGTAATGAAGCTTGAAACCTCTAAACGAATTTTGGAAAAAGATGCAGGGCATTCCGAGCAGTTAGTCGAAGAAAGTATACAGAAACTTAGGGGGAGTCTAGGAGAAGTCAGGGAATCAATTTATGCTTTAAGACCGTATCCGACTGACAAGGTAGGAATCAAAAATGCAATTCAGTCCAGAATGAAGGAATTTACTAATGATTATCATATTCCAGCCACTCTGCAAGTAAGAGGTTCAACAAGAACGCTGCCATCCCATATAGAAAAAATTCTCTATGAAATACTTTCTGAAGGCCTGCAAAACGCAGGTAAGCATTCAGAGGCTACAAAGATGAGTATCGTATTAAAATACGGAAAAAAGGCAGTGATTTTAAGAATAAAAGATAATGGTCAAGGTTTCAAACTTTATCATGCACTCATGAAAGCGAAAAAGGATGCCCATTATGGTATTCTCAACATGAATGAATTGGCCGAGCAGGTGGAAGCTTCATTAAAAATAAATAGCCTTCCGCAACGTGGGACAGAAATCTTACTCATTGTCCCTACAGCGGACGAATATAAAGGGGAGAAGTAGGATGATTAAAGTATTGCTAGTCGATGATCATGCTGTTCTACGGGATGGATTGAAAAATATAATTGCAATCGAGGAAGAAATTGCTGTTGCAGGTGAACTTACGTGCGGGAAAGATATTCTTGAAATGATTGAAGCAACCCAACCTGATGTTATTTTAATGGACATTAATTTACCAGAAAAAAGTGGAATTGAGTTGACAGAACAGGTAAAGACTCACTATCCAAACTGCAAAGTGCTTGTGCTTACGATGTATAAGCATGAAGAGTATTTTCTTGCAGCATTAAAAGCTGGAGCAGATGGTTATTTATTAAAAGATGCCCCGTCCGATGAAGTGATTGATGCAATTCACACAGTAGCTCGCGGTGAATCGATTCTGCACCCGAGCATGGCAAAAAAACTGATTGATTTTCATCATAAGAAAAAGCAGTCTCACTTGAAAACGAGCGAACTCACTGAACGGGAAAAAGATGTATTGTTGTGCCTTGTTGAGGGGCTTAGCAATAAAGAAATTGCAGAAAGGCTTTTTATTAGTGATAAAACAGTGAAAATTCATGTGAGTAATATTTTGAAAAAATTAAGTGTAAAAAGCCGCTCTCAGGCGATTATCTATGCGGTGCAAAATCAGATTGTAGCTTTGCCATAAATTAATAGTCAAAATTATAGAGTTGAAACAGGCTGTCGAGGATATCCCGGCAGTTTTTTCTTTTGCAATCAATTTAAGAGGCAGTTGAGTGTTCTAATTTGTGAATAAATGGGTAATTTGATGACTTAAGAGGTATTAAGTGCACTTATAAGTAAAATACTGGACAATTCAGTTATCGGAGACGATATACCAGTAATTGATTGAGGCTCCATATAAAACCCTGCCCATATCCAAATACAGGTTGAAGCACATTGTATAGAATTTCACACAAATTAATGGACTTGACTCAATAATTGGGGGAATGCACGCCGAGTAGAGCGCACATGAGGTTGGCAATAATTAGGAGAATATGGTCCGAATAGAGCGTAATCGGACATGAGATTAGCAATAATTAGGAGAATGTAGTCCGAATAGAGCGTAATCGGACATGAGATTAGCAATAATTAGGAGAATATGGTCCGAATAGAGCGTAATCGGACATGGGATTAGCAATAATTAGGAGAATGTGGTCCGAATAGAGCGTAATCGGACATGAGATTAGCAATAATTAGGAGAATGTAGTCCGAATAGAGCGTAATCGGACATGAGATTAGCAATAATTAGGAGAATATGGTCCGAATAGAGCGTAATCGGACATGGGATTAGCAATAATTAGGAGAATGTGGTCCGAATAGAGCGTAATCAGACATAGGATTAGCAATAATTAGGAGAATATGGTCCGAATAGAGCGTAATCGGACATGGGATTAGCAATAATTAGGAGAATGTGGTCCGAATAGAGCGTAATCGGACATGAGATTAGCAATAATTAGGAGAATGTGGTCCGAATAGAGCGTAATCGGACATGGAATTAGCAATAATTAGGAGAATGTAATCCGAATAGAGCGTAATCGGATATAGAATTGGCAACAATTAGCGGGAGCGCGTCGGATAGCACGTAATTGGATACGAATATATCTATTACTAGAACATTGTGGGCGAATAGGACGTGATCCCGGATAATCTTTATAAACTAGGGTATTAAAAGCAAAAATCCTTCCCAGCCACCCTATCGAACTATCTTCCTATTTTTCTGATAAGGGTAATAATTCTGAAAATATAATTGAAATCATATATGATTTTATATATCATGGATGTATGAAAGCGCTTAACTTAACTAATATGAACAAGCAGCAATATGCGTATAAGTTGCTGCGTGCTCGAATTTTAGACGGCTCTTATGGACCAGGCTATCGGATTGTGATCGACCAAATTGCACGTGAAATTTCGACGAGTGCTATTCCTATCAGGGAAGCCCTTCGTCAACTGGAATCGGATGGATTAATTCAGTTCAAGCCATACAGCGGTGCAATTGTAACCCCGATTAATGAAAATGAATATTTAGAAACACTATCTGTACTCGCAGTGATCGAGGGTTATGCTACATCACTCAGTTCTCAATACTTTCCTGCTGAACGCATTCCAGAATTAATGGTAATCAATGAGTTGATGAAGTCTGCGATTGATGATTTGAACTTTGAATCGTTTGGTCAGCATAACCGCCAGTTCCATGCTTTGACGTATGAATACTGTGACAACAAATATTTGGTGGAGAACATTCGAAATACGTGGAAAAGACTGGATTCGATAAGACGAGCAGGCTCCGCATTCATGCCGTATCGTGCAAAAGAATCTGTACTCGAGCATGATCAAATTATACGCCTAATTGAACATAGAGCCGACGCATCTGAAGTTGAAGCCTATGTTCGGGACCACAAACTGAATACGGTCAAATCGTTTTACCATCAAAGACATTGAATGTTGTATCGGAGAGGAGGATAACTCTGACAGGTAGTACAAATGTAAAATCCTTTATTTTTATAAAAGAAAGGGAGAGGAAACATGTCTAATCTAGATGAGTTGAAACAGAGATTAAGAGGGTCGATTGCTCCAATAATCACCCCGTTCAAGGAGGATGACTCACTCGATCTCACCACATTGGAAGAACTGATCGATTGGCACATTGATAGTGGGACTCATGGAATATCCGTATGTGGAACAACCGGGGAACCTTCCTCACTCACAATTGAAGAACGTGTTCAAGTTATGGAAACAGCTGCAAAAGCTGTTAATGGACGAGTTCCATTTGTACCCGGAACAGGATCAACCAATCATGAAGAAACACTTTACCTCACGAAAAAGGCAAAAGAAATCGGTGCGGATGCAGCGATGGTTATCGTACCGTACTACAACAAGCCTTCACAACATGCGCTTTACAAACACTTCAAAGCAGTAGCAGACACCGTAAATATTCCGACCATCATTTACAACATCCCAGGACGAACAGCCGTGAATATGGACGTAAAAACAATCGCACGTCTTAATGAAGATTGCGAGAATATTATCGGCATTAAAGAATCGAATAAAGACTTTGAGCACGTCAACCGTGTGTTGTTGAATTGTGGACGGGACTTTCTCCTTTATTCCGGTATCGAACTGCTCTGCTATCCGATGCTTGCCATTGGTGGAGCGGGCTATATCAGCGCTACAGCCAATGTCATGCCTGGAAGAGTAGCTGATGTTTACAACTATTGGGCGAATGGTGACATTGGAAAGGCCCAAGAATTGCATTATGATTTGATGCCGCTGAACGATGTGTTATTTAAAGACACAAATCCAGCTCCGTTAAAAGCCGCACTCGGGATGATGGGAAGACTTAATCCGAAGTTGCGTTTACCGATGGATCTTCCGAGTGAAGACCTACAAAATGAGATACGTTCTGTTCTCGATCACTATGGACTAATTACTAAAAATGTAGGGAGTAATGCTTGATGAAAACTGCACGATTTATCGTAGAAGGAAGAGAGCAATCCGGGACTATGGCCGATGGTCAAATTGTCACATCCTCTGGGAAGGTGTATCACGTAGATGATATCGAGGTTTGGCTTGCGCCTTTTCAGCCGAATAAAATGATCGGTTTAGCATTGAATTATGCGGACCATGCTGATGAGCTCGGACTTGAACGACCAAAAGAACCAGTACTTTTTATTAAGCCTAACTCTTCAATTGTCGGTCATAAAGCTCCAGTTTATTATCCAGACGGGGCTACATACATGCATTACGAAAATGAGCTTGCCGTTGTAATCGGGAAAGAGGGTCGGAACATTAAAGCGTCTGACGCAATGGATTACGTAAAAGGGTATACGATCGCAAACGATGTGACAGTCCGGGATTTCGTCAACAACATGTACCGCCCGCCTGTACGAGCAAAAGGACATGATACGTTCGGACCGATGGGGCCTTTCTTTGTCGATAAAGAAGATATTCCAGATGTGAATAACTTGGAACTTCGCTCGTACGTTAACGGGGAACTTCGTCAGCAAGGAAATACAAAGGATCTGATCTACAACATTGAGGATTTAATCGAGTTTATTAGCTCGTTTATGACATTGGAACCGAACGATGTAATCTGGACGGGGACACCGAAGGGTATTTCCCACGTTCACCCAGGTGATCATGTCCGACTAGAAATCGATCATTTGGGATCCCTTGAAAACCAGATCCTTGACGGAAGAACAGAACAGGTAGCGGCAGGGGGTGCCGACAATGACAAAGCCAACAATTAAAGATCCGGTTCAATTGTACATTGGTGGGGAATTTCGATCTGCTCACAAAGGTAATACGTTTGAAAATAAAAGTCCTTACACACAAGAAACGTTAAATGTAGTGGCGGAGGGACGGTCGGAAGATATCGACCTGGCAGTTAAAGCTGCAAGGGATGCTTTCCGAAATGGTGCCTGGGGCTCGATGAAAGTCAACGAGCGGCTAAGCTACATTTATAAAATTGCCGATCTGATTGATAAGAACATAGAAGAAATTGCTTACCTTGAATCGATTGATACGGGGCTTCCGATTAAACAAACGAAAAAGATGACCTCACGTGCCGCTTCCAACTTCAGATTTTATGCGGAAATGGTCAAAAATCGAATGGTTGGAGAGGCATACAAGGTTGATGATGAGTTTTTGAATTATACTGTTCAAAAGCCTGTAGGTGTAGCAGGACTGATCACGCCTTGGAATGCGCCATTTATGCTTGAAACGTGGAAGATCGCCCCAGCGTTAGCGACTGGAAATACGGTGATCCTCAAGCCTGCCGAATGGTCCCCGCTTACTGCCAATAAGCTGGCCGAGATCGTGGATCAAGCTGGCCTCCCTGAAGGAGTTTTCAATATCGTGCACGGTTTTGGAGAAACAGCTGGCGCTTCCTTAGTTGCACATCCCGATGTTCAACTCATTTCGTTTACAGGCGAAACAACAACGGGTTCCGAAATCATGAGAAACGGGGCAGCAAGCTTAAAACGTTTCTCCATGGAGCTTGGGGGAAAGTCCCCGATCATCGTTTTTGATGATGCGGATATCGAACGCGCGCTTGATGCATGTGTCTGGGGGATCTTCTCTTTTAACGGTGAACGATGTACGGCAAATTCTCGCTTGTTCCTACAGGAGTCGATTGCGGATCGGTTTATCGAACAATTGAAAGAACGCGTATCGAACATCATCGTCGGAGATCCGTCAGATATGAAAACGGAGGTAGGCCCGCTCATACATACGGAGCACTTCAACCGTGTAAAACACTATCTTGATATTGCAACAGAAGAAGGTGCTGAGGTGTATCAAGGCACTGTACCGTCTGGACTTGAAAATGGGTACTTTGTACCGCCGACCTTACTTTTGAACGTAAAAAATGAAATGCGAGTCGCGCAGGAGGAAATATTCGGACCTGTACTTGCTGTGATGACTTTCACATCTGAAGAAGAAGCGGTTCACATGGCAAACGATATTCGTTACGGTCTTGCAGGATATGTGTGGACGAACGATATGAAAAAAGGACACCGTGTTGCCGAAGCTGTTGAAGCGGGAATGCTCTGGGTCAATTCTCAAAACGTCCGTGATTTGCGAATCCCGTTCGGCGGCTCGAAATTTTCAGGCATCGGTCGGGAGGGTGGTCATTACGCCTTTGAATTTTACACAGAAATGAAAGTGATTCATGTATCTACCGCAGAGCATCATATACCACAGTTCGGGAAAGCAAACCTAGCATCAAGTACAGCTACACAAAAATAACTATGATCGGGTGAGTCGACCAGTTGGTTGGTCCATCCGGAAAGTCTACTAAAATACTTGTTCAGGAGGGATCCGATTGGGTGCAAGAAGTGGGAAACAGTATATTGATGGATTGAAAATGGCAAAGAACAACGTATGGATTCATGGTGAAAGGGTGGAGGACGTAACTGAACACCCAGCATTAAAAAACGTTATTCAATCAATGGCGAATTTAATGGACCTTCAGCATAAAAAACCGGAAAAAATGCTTTATACATCACCGGCCTCAGGAGATAAAGTGGGTCTTTCATTTATTGCTCCAAAGACAATAGATGACTTGATACGCAGAAGAGAGATGTTTACAGAATGGGCTCGAGCTACTGGCGGAATGATGGGAAGAACACCAGATTACTTGAATACGAGTGTAATGGCGTTCGGAACTGCTGGGGATTTTTTCGCTGAAGCAGACCCGATGCTTGGTGAAAATGCACGAAAGTACTATGAGTATTGCCGAGAGAACGATGTAACGCTGACGCATACGCTCATCCATCCTCAGGTGAATCGCTCGAAATTGCAGCACGAACAAAAGGACCCAGGAGTTTCAGCGCAAATCGTTGAAAAAAACAAGGATGGCATCGTCGTAAATGGCGCACGGTTACTTGCAACTCAGGGTGGGATTACTGATGAGATTGTCGTATTCCCGTCAACGCTCAACAAGGCTTCCTCACATGATGATCCTTATGCGATGGCGTTCGCAATTCCGAACAACACGAAAGGATTGAAATACGTTTGTCGTGAATCGTTTGATGTTGGGAGAAACCAATGGGACCACCCATTAAGTGCCCGTTTTGAGGAAAGTGATGCGATTGTCATTTTCGAAAACGTCTTCGTACCTTGGGAAAGAGTGTTTGTGGCCGGTAACTCTGAAATTTGCAACCGGACATATGTAGAAACAAACGCGATGGTACATATGACGCACCAGGTAATCGCCAAAAACACCGCTAAAACTGAATTTGTTTTAGGTGTCATCCTTAGTATGATTGATGCGATTGGAATTGATCGATTCCAGCATGTAAAGGAAAAGGCATCAGAGGTCATGATCATACTTGAAACGATGCGATCCCATCTCTTCCGTGCAGAACAAAATGCATCCTTAGATAAGTACGGGAATATGACTCCAGACTTTGCACCGTTGAATGCAGCGCGGAACTGGTACCCTAAAATGTACCAACGAATGGTTGAAATCGTCCGATTACTCGGTGCTTCAGGGCTTATGGGAACACCTACACAGGAGGATTTTACGAACGAAGACATTGGTGATCTTGTACATCGTTATACACAGGGCGGTCAGATTGATGGCTATGAGAAGGTTCAATTATTCCGTCTAGCATGGGATATCTCGTTAAGCTCATTCGGTGGACGTCAAGCCTTATATGAGTATTATTTCTTCGGTGATCCGATCCGCATGTCTAACGTATACTACGACGTTTACAACAAAGATCCATACAAGGAAATGGTCAAATCGTTCCTTGATCAAGTGAAACCGACAACATCCCAGAACGTGAACGTATAAGGAGGAGCCTGGATGGATTTCAATATTATCCGTGTTGCACGAGTTGTGATGAATGTGACAGATTTAGAAAAGGCAAAAGCGTTTTACGTAGATGCCCTCGGTTTTGTTGAAACAGAACGAGACGATGAACATCTTTATTTGCGGGGATTAGAAGAGCACGTTCATCACAGTCTAGTTTTGAAAAAGGCTGATAAACCTGGGGTCCAATCGATCGGATACAAGGTTATGACGGATGAACAGCTTGATGCATTGGATCGTTTTTTTGAGAAAAAGGGAATGAAAACACGTTGGCTGAAACAAGGAACACAGCGTGCACTTGGGAGAGGCTTAAGAGTCCAAGATCCCTCAGGACTGCCGCTCGAATTCTTTGCAGAGATGGAGGCGGCTGAACGGTTGCTTCAACGCTATGATTTGTATCACGGTGCCCGGATTCAGCGGATCGATCATGTCAACTGTATGGTGCCAGATGTGGAAGCAGCCCAGTCGTTTTATATGAATGAGCTTGGGTTTAAGTGTTCGGAGTATACAGCAACAGAAGATAACCGCGTTTGGGCGGCATGGCTTCACAGAAAACCGACTGTTCACGATCATGCGTTCATGAACGGAAAGGGACCTCGATTGCACCATGTCGGCTTTGCGCTTAGTGATCCGATGAGTGTGATTCATTGCTGTGATGTACTGGCGTCAATGGGGTATGCTCATTCAATTGAAAGAGGCCCAGGACGTCATGGATTGTCCAATGCGTTTTTCTTATACCTCCGTGACCCTGATGGGAACCGTATTGAGTTGTATACAGGTGATTACCTCACGAGTGACCCTGATTTTAAGCCGATCCGTTGGGATTTGAATGATCCGAGACGAGCAACCTTCTGGGGACATGCGGCTCCGGATAGCTGGTTTAATGAAGCAACCGAGGTTCTGGATGTTCACTCCAGTATGGAACGACCACAATCTGAACCGATTCTCCAACAGCACAAGCCTGATTTTGTAACTTGATGTAACGCTAAAAAGGGATGACTTAAGTAATATTGTCATCCCCTTTTGTTGCTCACATGTGATGTATAGCTACAGCACCCAGCTCTCGGATCACTTCATTTCCCTGTGGTCTCGCCAGTCCCTCGGTGTTGGCATACCAGTGTAATTCGTGGGTAATCGTGGCGCTTCGCTTTTCGAATCATTTGCACATGAACTCGTTTTTGATATGATGAAGTTATCATCACTATGTTCATTTCCGCATTGGATTGATTAGGGGATTTTTATTTCGGGTATAACAGTGATAATGCCTACATATTTAATGGATTTATTTTTACTTTTAAAAGAGAAGAATTTAGATCGTGAAGGGAGTTTTTGACTTGGCAAAACATGAAATACCTACTGAGCTTTCACCTGAACTAGTTGATTTCTTTAAAGGGGAAAAGCTTGTGAATTTAGCAACAGTTGATGCAGAATCTGGTGCACCAAACGTAAATGCAATCTCGTGGGTGAAAAGTGCAGATGAGAAAAGGATACGGTTTTCCGTAACGAATAATTCACGTATTGTAGAGAACATTAAAAATAATCCAGCAGTGGTATTGAACGTCATTGGTTTAGAAACGGTCTTTTCGATACAGGGTAAAGCAGAAATACTTGAAGATACGATGGAAGGCGTTAATTTAAAGCTGTCAAAAATTGAAGTAACCGTTGAGGCTGTCTTTGAAAGCATGTTTTGGGGAGCGAAAATCACTCAAGACCCAGAATATGTAAAGACATATAATCTAGAAAAAGCAAAAGAACTTGACAATCAAGTTTATGCCGCTTTAATGAAGTAATCTTGAGGGAGTGATGCTATTTAGATCACTCTCTTCTTCCAAGCCCGTATAAACATTATTAATTCATTTGTCTGCAGACGTGGCATGAAGGAGATCGCCAATGAGTTCGCAATGGGAAAGATTAAAGTATTTCTTAACTGAGCTTTCACAGGAAGATATTCTTCTATGGCTAGATGAATATCAGGATCTAGGACCCTTACCAGGTATCCTGTTACCAATGTTGGAATCCATTCTCCCGATATTGCCATTATTTCTTTTTGTAGCGGGAAATGCAGCAGCGTATGGCTTTTTCTGGGGGGTCTTATTTTCATGGATCGGAACAGCACTAGGTTCGATCATCGTTTTCCATATTGTACGGAAATTTGGTCAACAGCGTTTTATTAGGTTTATCGCAAAGCATCACAAAACACAGTCCTTATTAACATGGGTCGAGCGAAAGGGATTCGGTTTTTTATTTCTGTTATACTGCTTTCCTTTTACGCCTTCATCACTGATCAATGTGGTATCGGGACTGTCAAAAGTTAGTCCGTTCACTTTTATACTTGCCGTAAGTCTCGGTAAGCTTGTTATGGTCTTTTTCATCTCTTACATTGGACACGATTTTTTCTCGATCATCCATGAACCGGTGAAAATGATCATTATTGGGTCTGTTATTGTGGTACTGTGGCTTTTGGGTAAAATTTTAGAACGGAAATTACACAAACCACTAAGAGAGGATGGTGAAAAGGTTCCTCGGTGAAAAGGAGATAGAAACTACATATAATTATACATCACAGAGCTGGTTCGAAAATATTGGCCAGCTTTTTTACATGTTCATACATTAAGTATTAAAAATGTTGGCTAAGTCTGAAAAAAAGAGATGAAGATGCATATGATAAAGGAACAAAACAATTGGGAGGGTGAGAAAATGTGATTACACGTAAAACGCAAGAAGAAATAAATAAAATGCATAAAGCCGGGAAACTTCTTGCCTCCTGCCATAAAGAAATCAGTAAACGTATCGAACCTGGAACTACTACGCTTGAAATTGATCAGTTTGTCGAAGCGTATCTAAAGAAGCATGGCGCAACACCTGAACAAAAGGGCTATCAGGGATACCAATTTGCTACATGTGCATCCATAAATGATGTGGTCTGTCATGGCTTTCCATCGCCCACTCCGCTTCGTGAAGGTGATATTGTAACGATTGATTTCGTAGTGAATCTAGATGGTTGGTTAGCAGACTCAGCCTGGTCCTATGCAGTAGGAAAGGTTTCTGAAAATGGACTGCGTTTAATGAAAACAACCAAGGAAGCATTGTATAAAGGAATCGAACACGCTAAGGTAGGAAACCGGATCGGACATATTGCAAATGCGATTGAAGTGTTTGCGAAGGCCAAAAGGTACTCGGTTGTCCGTGACTTTATAGGACATGGGATTGGTAGTATGATGCATGAACCACCGCTTGTTCCACATTTTGGTCCTATTGAGCAAGGCCCTGTTTTAGAAGAAGGGATGATCATTACTATCGAGCCTATGCTGAATTGTGGTAGCTTTCATACTTACGTAGAGGAAGATGGTTGGACTGCACGGACAGTTGATGGTGAATTATCAGCCCAATATGAACATACGGTTGCAATTACAAATAACGGTCCGATTATATTAACCGACCAAGATAGTTAGAAAAAGAACTGCTGAGTTTAGGCAGTTTTTTTATTTAGTCAATAATAATTTTATAAAGTTACTTGACAAAAGTAAGTAATATGAATTATTATACTTACATAAAGTAAGTGAATAAAATATTAAAAAAGGAGAGGTTTTCATATGGATTTGGCATTACTAATCATTCGTCTTGTATTTGGGCTTACGTTTGCAGGACACGGTGCTCAGAAGTTATTTGGTTGGTTTGGCGGTCATGGGATTAAAGGTACTACAGGATTTATGGAATCACTTGGGCTAAAGCCGGGAAAAATGATGGCATTACTGGCTGGTTTGGGAGAGTTGATCGGTGGTTTGCTGTTTGCTGCAGGATTTTTAACAGAGGTTGCAGCGATACTATTAATCGGAACAATGCTTGTGGCGATCTTTAAGGTGCATGGCAAGAATGGTTATTGGATAACTGAGGGTGGGATTGAATACAACTTTGTCATCATAGTTGTTGCAATCGCTATGATTCTATCAGGACCGGGTGCTTTCTCTTTTGACGCACTTATGAAATAAAAATCGACTAAAAAATACTTTAAAGAGCTGACTGTTGGGGAAACCAGTATTTAATACTGGTAAACTCGGAGTCAGCTCTTTTACGATGCAATCGTTTTTCTGAAAACGATGTTTAAATGCGAATTACGTCTAATTTCTTTTTTCGATGAATAAATTGAATATGACTTTGTTTATAGGGAGGTATTGATGAGAATGCATACGTACAGAAAAGCTTGGCGTCCCTATATTGGACCGTGTGATCCTTGTCCGCCGCTTCAGGTTAAATTTTACGAAACACCGCCACAACTTTACTTAGGATTCCAGCCATATGGATTGAAGCAATTCGATGCTAGCACAGCATTATTCAAAGGTACACTTTGGCCAGCATTATATGCACCATATACGAATCCATACGAACGAGGGGAGGGGGAATAGGTGAGCAATCCGATGCCGGAAGAATTCTATCGTCTCATGCAACAGCTCCAGGAAGTCGATTTTGTACTCGTTGAATTGACCCTTTACCTCGATACCCATCCACAGGATTATGAGACAATCAAGCAATTCAATGAATGCGCACAAAGAAGCATGCTGCTTAAGCAGCAGATCGAATCAAAGTATGGACCACTTCAGCAATTCGGGAACAGTTACTCAGGCTATCCCTGGAATTGGAATCAGCCTCCGTGGCCTTGGCAAATGTGAGTGTAATAAACCAACTATGAATTATAAGGAGGTTGAACGAAACGAATGTGGATCTATGAAAAAAAGCTGCAATACCCTGTAAAAGTCAGTCAATGCAACCCGCATCTTGCAAAATATTTGATTGAGCAGTATGGCGGAGCAGACGGAGAGCTCGCAGCAGCACTCCGTTATTTGAACCAAAGATACTCGATACCCGATAAAGTGGTGGGACTGTTGACAGATATCGGTACCGAAGAATTTGCACATTTAGAAATGATTGCAACAATGGTATACAAATTGACAAAGGATGCAACAGCAGAGGAAATGAAAGCAGCAGGTCTCGGTGCTCATTATGCGGATCATGACAATGCACTTTTTTATCATAATGCTGCTGGGGTACCGTGGACTGCGACGTATATCCAGGCAAAGGGGGATCCCATTGCGGACTTGTATGAAGATATCGCCGCCGAAGAGAAGGCGAGGGCAACGTATCAGTGGCTCATCAATATGAGTGATGATCCAGACTTAAACGACGGATTAAGCTTTCTACGGGAACGGGAGATTGTGCATTCGCAACGATTCCGTGAAGCGGTGGAAATCCTTAAACAGGAGCGGGACCAAAAGAAGGTGTTCTAATAAAGGAAGGAGTTGACTCATTGTGAGATCAACTCCTTTTCTTTATTGATTTATTTTACAAATTACCGATATGTCTGAAAATTTCCTGATATAATTCAAAAAACCCCGATAAATGATAAAGCGCCCGGATATAACATTACTTTCAGCTATGCATTTTCCACTTTTTTAGCTGAATTCAAGTCCTCAGCCTCATTATCATCATTTTCATCCTCAGATTCCTCTGATTTTTTCCTGCCCGAAATGATCCATCCTGAAACTGCAATTCCCACAAGAACACCATAGAAGGAAAGCTTCCAAACAATACTATGTGTAAAGCTCTCGGAAATCACCCCGATATTCGGATGTGCAAGAGTATGAACAGCTAGCTTCACTCCAACCCAAGCAACAATCAAGTATGCTGCGGTCTCGAGACCAGGACGTTTTTTCAATACTTTTGATATATAGGTTGCAGCAGTTCGAATTAGCAGCAATCCAATTAAACCACCTGTAAAGATAACAAGGAATTGTCCTCCATCCATACCACCAATTTCAGGAATTGAAGTGCTTGGTAGGGCTATTGCTAGCGCAACAGCAGCAAGGATTGAATCGACCGCAAAAGCGATATCTGCAAGCTCAACCTGTACAACTGTTTTCCAGAAGCTTTTTTTCCCAACCTTTTGCTCTGCATTTGCTTCCTGATTTTTACCTTTTTTATCCCGATACTGTTTATAAATGTGTTTAGCAGCGATATAAATTAAATAAGCTGCACCGATAGCCTGGATTTGCCAAACATTCACCAGGTAGGAAATAGCGAATAGAGCCCCGAAACGAAAGATAAAAGCACCGAGTATTCCATAAAAGAGAGCTTTTTTACGTTGTTCCTTCGGGAGGTGTTTGACCATAACGGCCATGACCAGTGCATTGTCAGCAGATAGTAACCCCTCAAGACCGATCAGGATCAAAAGGGTCCATGCATACTCCAGCCATAATGAGTCCATGATCCTTTCTCCTTTCTCCATTTAAAATCGTGTTCAAAAAGGAGGATAAAAAGAGTCGAGATTTCTGAAGTTCGACAAAAATCATCACGCTGCGATAACGTCGAACTGACTAACATCCTGTTAGACTCCGGACTTTTTGAACAACAATTAAAAAAGACTTGGTCCTCGAAGGATCAAGTCTAAATAGAAAAAGACCTTCACCATTCGAGGCAAAGGTCTTGCTAACAACGTTTCGTTGCCAATAAAGCCGAGAGGAATATCCTCTGGAATGACGACTTTATTGTAAAAGCTACTCCCCTTTGAAATTCTACGATAAGTATACATAAGGACGAGCTTAACTGTCAACAGACTTATCTTTGCCTTTATGTTTGCATGTTTGTTAAAGCGTCTGTTTTACAAATACCACAAATGGCAATTTAGTAAACATGAAAAGGCACAGAGCGTAAAATGTACTTTGAAAATCAAAGAGAATACTAGTTAATCAACTACTCTTGCAATTGTAAGTCCATCACCGATGGGAAGGATAAGGCCCTCAAGTCTGGGATGATTCGCTACGGCTTCATTAAATGCTCTCAGCGCTTTTGTATCTACATCTTGAGCTGAAGCATCAATGACCCTACCACCCCATAATGTGTTGTCCCCAGTAATAATTGCTCCAGGGTTAGAAAGTTGAACACAGAGCTCAAGGTAATTAACATAGTTTTCTTTATCAGCATCAATAAAGAAAAAGTCAAAGCTTTCGTTGTTCGCAACAAGTTCGTTAAGAGATGTTAAAGCAGGACCGATTTTGTAGGAGACCTGTTCGTTGAAGTCAGCCTCGTTAACGTGCTGCTGTGCTACATCTGCATAGGATTGAATGAGTTCAAGTGAAGTCAACCGTCCTTTAATACCTGCCCCACGCAATAAACATATCCCGCTGTAACCTCCTAAAGCACCAATTTCTAAAAGCTTTTCAGCACCGGACATTTTCACGAGTAATGTGAGCAGTTTTCCCGTTTCAGGAGCTACAGAGATTGTCGGCATCCCAATTTCCTCGAGTGCATTTGTGATTTTTGCATATTGATCATCTTCTTTAACAAATACAGTTTGGATATATTGTTCAAGATCCATTTTTCTCTTCCTTTCTATGATTCCTGTCTTCTCTATCAGTAGTGTATTCGATACTATCGACAATGATATAGCCTAATATGAGTCCTGATAGAAAGTGTAGGTTTTCATTTCCGTATAAGAGTGTTGCGAATGGAGTCAACTTTCCCCAAGTGAGTATTGTGAAATAATAAGCAGGAAAAAGCAAGACCAGTAGAGAAGGGATTCCAAAAACAAGTAGTTTGCCCCAGTTGATCCCCACCTTTTTGTTTTTTTGATAGGATTGTTTGGCCTTTGGGATTGCGAAAAGGGCACCTAACAATACAGGGAAGAATAATGAATAATAAAAGTAAGGAGTGATGAGAAAGTTCTCCTCTGCTTTTATTTGTAAATGTTCTTCAAATTTGAATCCAATAAGTATTAGTGCTCCGTAGATGACTAAGTAAGACAGGTATTGTATGGCATTACGGTTTTTCATATGAGGAACCTCCATTTTGAATATACTGGACGTTGTTCAATTCTAATCAACCTTGTATGCTACCTCTTATTATAAAGCTACGATTCTGTTAAAGAAAGTAAAGGAGATGCTGAACCATGAACGAATGGGGAGAAACAATGAAAAGCTTGTTACAAAAACAACAATGGAAAGCGGCGATTGCTTGCATTGAAAGGGATAAAACGACACATGCAGGGACTGCTCCTGCACACATTAAACGGAAAGCGGTTAAGCTTATATTATCAACCTATAAAAATAACCCCGAAAAGGTGTTGGAAGCTGCAGAATACTTTTCTGGGCACAATAGTCCGACTGCTAAGGAAATCAGTGCGCACTTGCTTCCAGAAGTTTACTCAGTTAACCCCGATTCAGTCGCCCATTTGTTACATGAAATTGCTGATGATGACAACTGGGAAGTTCGAGAATGGGCGGCTGGCGGCTGTGGAGAATTATTGACCGAACAGTTTGATGAATTTTATCCAGTGCTGTATGGGTGGAAGGATGATCAATCAGAAAATGTCAGGCGAGCGGTTGCCCTTGCAGTCATGTATGCAAGTAAGCGACTAGGGACTGAATATGCATCGAAGCTTTTACAAGTTTTCGAACATCTCATGGCTGATTCTTCTACATATGTAAAAAGGAACCTGGGTCCGTTTGCGATTGGAGATGCGTTATTGAAACGATATCCGGAACAGGTCATTCCGTGGCTAAAAAAAATAGCGGAAACCGATGACGAAAATGTCAGGTGGAATGTTGCGATGGTATTCACATCTGCCGCTTCACGAACCTATTTTAATGATGGTGATGCAGTCTTGTCCTTGCTTGAGAACGATGAAAGGGCGTCAATCCAACGGGCTATTAAAAAGGCACGGCGAAATTTGGAAAAAGCAAGGGTTCAAATATAATGATTGAGGAGATAGCGGGATTTGAAGAAACAGTCCGGTCTATCGTTTTGGAATTAACGATTTGAAAATCTTCAAAAAAGTATTGCAACTTTCCCCTGAATCTGTAAAATAGTCATAATTGAGGTTGTTCAAAAAGTCCGGTAAAAATAGCGTCGAATTTCTTCGTTCCTTGAAAAAGAAGTTCACTTTTCCTTCGTGCGAGGTACCGCTTCCGTAGATTACTCTTGTACTCGGTCTCTCCGGTCCTCGAGACTGTCGTGCCTAGGGCTGACAGAATGTGAGTCAGTTCAACGTTGTAACAAGACTACGTACTTGTATACATCTGTGTGGTTTTGCGCCGAGTAACCGCAGGCGCAGGACGTAACGTACTTAGTTGAAATTCAGAAATTTCGGCTGTTTTGATCCTCCTTTTTGAACTTATAACAATACTGTTTGGAGGGGGAGGACATATTGATCAGACGGTTAACAGAAAGAGATAATGACCAAGTTATGGATTTTCTAGGTGAAGAACGTGCGCTAAACCTTTTTATCGTTGGTGACATTGAAAATTTCGGCTATGAAACCGATTTTCAGACACTTTGGGGAGAATGGAATGAAGAGGCTGAATTGATTGCGGTTCTTCTTCGGTACAGAGGAAATTTCATTCCTTATGCCCGTGGGAATTTCAATGTTGAGAAATTTGCTGAAATCATCAACGGGCAAGAACATTTCGAAATGCTTTCAGGAAAACAGGATATCGTTGAAAAGTTTGACGGGCTTCTACCAGTCGGGGAACAGCGGCTTATGCATTTTGCTGAAATTGTCTCTGCTGAACAGCTGGATAAAATCGGAGACCGTGGTAGGATCCATGTGGCTACCGAGCAGAATATCGATTTAGTATTTCCGTTAATGGAAAATGTATTTGATTTCAGTAATAATTCAAAAGAGGGCCTCTTACAAACCTTAAAAACAAAGAGTGGCCGGACCTTTTTTATTAAGGAAGAAGAGCTAGCAATTGCATGCGCTTCAACAACTGCTGAAAATTCAATGTCCGCTATGGTCGTAGGAGTTTGTACAGATGAACACCATCGGAACAAAGGGCTCGCTTCGGTTTGTCTGAGTGCCTTATGTGAAGAGGTCTTAACGGAAGGGAAGTCTCTTTGTCTTTTTTATGATAATCCAGCCGCAGGATCCATATATAAACGACTCGGTTTTAAGGACATCGGTAAGTGGTCGATGTGGCACAAGGCGGTTGAACGATAAATTCCTTTACTTAGACCAGTAACTATGGACAGCTCGGGAATATTAACGTATAATTTAGAGCAAATTACGACATGAAAAGGAGGTGCAAGGAATGCTTACAGGTTTGTTACGTATGATGGCATGGATTACTGTTGAGGTCGTTTCTATAACACATGAAATAACTTTCGACGGGAGAAGTATGCCCTTTTTTCCATACGTAAAACAAATCGGATCGTAAGCAAACCTTAGCCTTCTAACTCCTGATATAGATATGGATAGCCATGGGCAGGTTCAGCTTGCTCATGGTTTTTTAATGCTTATTTTAAGAGGATGTTCAAAGAGTATCCAAGAGCTCATGCACCTGTGTCTACAAGATTCTGCTCCGGTGGAAGCTTCCTCGGTGCAAGGCAGCAATGATGTTTTCGAGTTAGTAGCCTTCCTCAAAACTGCCGGGCCTTGGGCTCACACGATGTGAATCAGTTCGACGTTTTCACAGGACGTGAAGTAGTTAGTCGCACTTCTCATAAGAAATTCTGATTCGCCTACTTTTTGAACTTACATCTAAATTAACTTATCGAACTTCAAATGAAGGAATCTAAAGGAGACAACAATCATGATCGTATGCTCAATAAATCAAATCAGTAAAATGTATGCAGGGACCTGGATTTTTCAAGATATCACCTTACAATTGCACGAGAAAGAACGTGTAGCATTAATCGGCACGAATGGATGCGGTAAATCGACCTTGATGAAATGCATCGCTGGGATTGAACATGTTGATGCCGGTACACTTTCCTATAAGAAAGACATTACAATCGGAATGCTTGATCAAATTCCGAATGTGACTGAACCGGTAACTGTTGAAGAATTGTTAAAACAGTCATTTGAAGAAGTTTATAAGGTTGAGATGCAGCTGAATCAAGTTACTGAAAAAATGGGTGATCCCAAAGAACAGCACCAGCTTGAAAAGCTTTATAAACACTATGCTTCTCTTCAGGAAAAGTTTGAGGAAATGAACGGATATGCAATCGAATCAAAAATCAATGGCGTACTCCAAGGACTCGATCTTGAACAATTACGAACCCACACATTCCAATCATTAAGTGGAGGTGAACAAACAAAAGTAGGTCTCGCAGCTATTTTACTTGAAGAACCGGATCTTTTGTTACTTGATGAGCCTACAAACCATCTCGATATGGAGGCCCTCGATTGGCTGGAGGATTATCTGAACAACTATAACGGGACAGTTCTTGTCATTTCACATGATCGCTATTTCCTTGATCGCATTACAACAAGTACTGTGGAAATTGATTCTGGTGCAATCGAGCAGTGCAAGGGGAATTATTCGAATTTTGTCCAAGAGAAAGAAAAACGGTTGATGATTGAATTCCAGGCTTATCAGGATCAACAGAAGAAAATAAAAAAAATGAAAGAAGCGATTAAACGGATGCGCGATTGGGCGAACCGCGCTGATAACCCGAAAATGCATAAACGAGCCAGGAATATGGAGCGTGCACTAGAACGAATAAACAAAATAGACCGACCTCAGCTAGAGCGTAAGACAGCAGCACTCGAGTTTCAAAAAGCAAAGCGAAGCGGTAAAGATGTTATTGTTGTTGAGGCTGCTTCGAAAATGATCGAAGACCGTATTCTATTTTCTGACATTAACCTTTTGCTTCAATTCCAAGAGAAGGCAGCTATCATCGGGAAAAATGGTGTTGGGAAATCTACGCTGCTTCGAATGATTCTTGGTGAAGTCCCGGTTGAGGAGGGTACAGTCAAATTAGGTGCCTCAGTAAAAGTCGGTTATTTATCGCAAAAAGGACTTGTTGGGTATGATGACTGGACAGTAGTCGATGCCTATCGAGATGTTGCGGAAATTGAAGAGGGAAAAGCAAGACACAGACTGAGCAAATTCCTCTTTTATGGAAAAGAGGTCTTTCAAAAAGTCAAGGACTTAAGTGGTGGAGAACGGACCAGACTTAGATTAGCACAGATCATGGCGGAAAATGTCAATTTTTTAATTCTTGATGAACCGACAAACCATCTCGATATCGACTCAAGAGAAGTACTGGAGGAAGCATTAGAGGAATTCAAGGGTACGATGCTGGTCGTTTCTCATGATCGCTATTTTTTAAACAAGCTGATTGACCGGATCTTCTGGATCGAAAACGAAGGTCTCTATAGTTATATCGGCAATTATGAAGCGGTGAAGCAAGAGCGTTTGCAACAAAAAGCTTAATATTATTAGAGTAATCAAGTAATACTAGGGATCAGTATGGATACCTGAGCTTCCGTAAAATCAGGGTATTTGTACTGATCCTTTTATTTTACGGGTATGACGTCCCTTTTCCTCGATGATTATTATGGGGAGATCAAACTCAAAACTATAAAATCCAAAAAGAGTAATCAAGCGTTTAAACGAAAGATGACCGCATTAATAATTGGTAATTATTACATCGAAATAAATCTTGCATACAGAACAAATGTTCGCATATAATAAAAGAAACAAATCATAAGAGAGGGTGATCGAATTTGAAAAGGTTGTTAGAACTGTGTTTTGAACAGAAGAAAATGATTGAAATCGTCTACCTATCTACGGACGGAGCAATTACACAACGTGAAGTATGGATTTTATCGATTTCAGATGAAATTCTTACCGGTTATTGTTATCTGCGTACACAGACACGTGCTTTTCGAATCGATCAGATCCTTTCCGCACGAATTGTAAAAGCAAGACGTCAAACTGATGTAGTCTAAGGAGGAGAATCGGTATGTATGCAACAAAAGAAGAAAGTACTTTAATCGACCGGTATATCCTTTATCCGATGATCTTAACAATACTAGACCGTGATTTGAAAACGATTCAAAAGGCTCCTTTCAAGTTTACTCAACCTTATGAACAATGGATCGAGTATAAAATGAGGGAGGTAAGCCTCACCCTTCACGAAATTCGGAAGGAAATGAAATCAAGAAACATTAAGGTTGCTTTATATCGTAGAGTTCAAGACACTTCGGAATACAATGTACTTGTTCGAGGATACGATGAAGTTATCAAGTATTCCAACCTACACCTTCGTAATCAAGCAGAGCTTTACCTTCAGCACTTATTTTTAGATAGATTGCCTTCAAATATGAGTAAGCCAAGCTAAGACTCAGAGGGATTACTGCCATTTTCTTCAACCTATAAATTCACTCCGAAAAATGAGATAATAATAGATAGATATTAGTATGTGTTCAATAAGGGGGAACGGAATCATGTCCATCCGATTTAAAATAGGAAGAGCAGGAAGCGGTAAGACCACTTCTTGTTTAGAAGAACTTAGAGAGCGGCTGAAAAAGGAACCTCATGGAAAGCCGCTTATTTTTCTCGTGCCAGACCAAATGACCTTCCAGATGGAATATGAGCTGATTAAAACGCCTGGGCTCGGCGGGATGATTCGTTCACAAGTATTCAGTTTTTCAAGACTTGCACTTAAGGTTTTGCAAGAGGTCGGTGGACTGACGAGATATCATTTGAATTCGACAGGGATGAACATGCTCCTTAGAAAAGTGGTTGAAAAAAACAAGGATGATCTTCGGCTTTTTCAAAAATCGACAGATCAACCAGGTTTTTATGAACAATTAGAAGAGATGATCACAGAATTTAAACGGTACTGTTTATCTTCGGATGATCTTGAATCGTTTGCGATGAACTTTTTTAATGGAAAAGAGGATCGGAAGCTGTTAGCGGACAAGCTCCACGATGTACATATTATTTATCAACGCTTAGAAGAATTGGTAGCCGATAAATATATAGATTCAGAGGATTATCTACGGTTGTTTGAAGAAAGGATACCTGATTCAACGTACTTGAATGACTGTGAGATCTGGGTAGATGGATTTCATAGTTATACACCACAGGAGCTTGGGGTGCTTGCCGCCTTAATGCGAAAAGCAAAGCAGATGACGATTACAGTGACACTGGATCACCCTCGAGAGAACACTCCATCTGACCTTGATTTGTTCAGGATGACCACAGCAACGCAGCAAAAGCTTCAAGAGATGGCTCAAGAAGCTGGTGTTCAAGTAGATTCCTGTGATGTATTGAATCAATTTCCGAAGTTTGGTGATACACCATCGATTCGACATGTGGAGAACTATTATCATGAACGTCCGGTGGTTCCTTTTTATGGTGAAAGCTCAGTTACATTAAGTGGGGCTGTCAATCGAAGAGCAGAGATTGAGGGTGTTGCTCGAGACATACAGGATCTTGTACAGAACAAAGGCTACCGGTACAAGGAAATTGCAATATTAGTACGTGATGCCTCAAGCTATTCAGATTTATTGGACACGATTTTTGTAGATTATGAGATTCCGTATTTCTTAGATCAAAAACGTTCGATGCTTCATCACCCATTAATCGAGTGTATTCGGTCCAGCATAGACGTCATATTACAGAATTGGCGCTATGATGCTGTATTCAGGTGTGTAAAAACTGACTTATTGTTTCCGTTTGATGAAAACCGATCGACAAGACAGTTCCGAGAACAGGTCGACCAGCTTGAAAACTTTGTATTGGCGCACGGAATTCATGGGAAAAAGCATTGGACAAGCAAGAAGGACTGGGTGTATCGAAAGTATCGATCCCTAGACCAGTCGTTTGGCAGCCAGACAGATGAAGAGCGTAATAAGCAATTGATGATTAATGATGCAAGACAAATGATCGCCGATCCGCTAGCAAGGCTTGAACGCGATCTTAAAAGTGCCAAAAATGGAAAGCAGCTTTGTGAAGCACTCTTTTTATATCTTGAAGACCTGAGAGCACCTGCAAAGCTTGAAGAATGGCGTTATCAGGCTGAAAAAGAGGGGGCACTGAGCCTCGCTAGGGAACATGATCAGGTTTGGGGAGCTGTCATCGATTTACTTGAACAGATGGTCGAAATCGCTGGGAACGAGCCGATAGGTTTAGAGCTTTTCAGTAAAATGCTTGACACTGGATTAGAATCTATGAGATTTGCACTCGTACCACCTTCCATCGATCAAGTATTAATCGGAAGTCTTGATCGCTCGAGATTATACAATGTCAAATGTAGCTTTGTGATCGGTGTAAATGATGGCATATTGCCTGCAAAGCCGAAAGAAGAGGGAATCTTTTCGGAAGACGATCGCGAAAAATTGTTGGAGCAAGGGGTTGAACTTGCACCAACTGCAAGACAATCCTTACTGGACGAACCGTTTTTGATTTATAACGCTATGAGCAGTGCTTCTGATTATTTATTTGTATCCTATCCTCTTGCAGATGAAGAAGGAAAGTCGCTCGTTCCGTCCATTTTGATGAACCAGTTGAAGGAATTATTTCCGGAGCAAAAAGAACGGTTACTCATGCAAGAGCCTGGCGACGGTGAGGAGTCAGACGATCGTTTTATCGTTAGACCGGCACGTACGTTATCGTATTTAACCGTTCAGCTTCGTCAGTGGCAAAAAGGGTATCCGGTTTCATCAATTTGGTGGGATGTTTACAACTGGTTTGTGGAGAATGAACGTTGGTCAGACACAGCTAAACGTACTGTACACAGCCTTTTCTATGTGAATAAAGCTGAGCAGCTTACCAAAAAGACAAGTCAAGAATTATACGGTGACCATTTAAAAGCAAGTGTATCACGGATGGAAAAGCATCAATCCTGTCCATTTTCACATTTTGCAAGCTACGGGTTGAAGCTGGAAGAACGGCCATTATTCCGCCTTGAAGCACCGGATATCGGTCAACTTTTCCATGCCGCTCTAAAAGAGGTCGCAGACTATCTTAAGCAGCGTAATATCGACTGGCAGGAGCTATCCGCTAAAGATTGCTATCGAATCGCAGGTGAAATGGTTGAAAGACTTGCACCAATGCTTCAGAGTCAAATCCTGCTAAGCTCAAACCGTTATAACTATATCAAGAGAAAATTAAAAAATGTCGTCGGTCGAGCAGCCTATGTTTTAAGTGAACAAGCGAAGGCAAGCGGGTTCTCACCGGTAGGACTTGAGCTTGGGTTTGGGATGGGAGACCAACTACCACCATTAAAATATACACTTCCGAATGGATCGACAATGGAAGTGATCGGCAGAATTGATCGGGTCGATGCGGCAGAAAGCAGCGACGGACTAGTCCTTCGTGTCATCGACTATAAATCGAGCCAAAGAGGCTTGAATCTTGCTGAGGTTTATTATGGCATCGCCTTACAAATGCTGACGTATCTCGACGTCGTATTAACCTATTCAGATACATGGATGGGAAAAACTGCAAAGCCTGCAGGCGTGTTATATTTCCACGTACACGATCCCGTCCATTCGTCGAAAAAACTGCTTACGCCTGAAGAAATCGAGAAGGAGCTGTTTAAGAAATTTAAAATGAAAGGGCTTGTGCTCGAGGATGAAGAAGTTGTTCAATTGATGGACGATACGATCGATGGACATTCAAGCATCATTCCGGTCGCAACGAAAAAAGGCGGGGGCTTTCAGAAGCGTTCCTCTGTCATCAGTCATGAACAATTTGATGAGGTGAGATCTTATGTACGTTCGATGATTGGTTCGATCGGAACAGAGATTACAGATGGGAAAATCGACATATCACCATATGAAATCCGCAAACGAACACCGTGTACGTTTTGCTCATACCGCTCTGTGTGCCAATTTGATCAATCTCTTGATGAAAACAATTATCGTACGTTGATTAATATAAAAGATGAAGAAGCATTTGAGGGAATGCGTAAGAAAGAAGGTCAAGACGATGCGTGAAGTAATTTCAAAACCAGAAAATGCACAGTGGACAGATGAACAGTGGCAAGCAGTCACAGCAAGGGGTGAGGATATCCTGGTCGCTGCTGCGGCTGGATCCGGAAAAACCGCTGTTCTTGTAGAACGAATTGTACGTAGGATTACTGAAAAAGATGGAATTGATGTCGATCGATTATTAATCGCGACCTTTACAAATGCGGCTGCAGCTGAAATGAGGAAGCGGATCGGACTTGCTCTAGAGAAGGCATTAACGGAAAAGCCAGGTTCCCTCCATCTTAGAAGGCAGCTGACGTTGTTGAATAGAGCGACCATCTCCACCTTGCACTCATTTTGCATTGAAGTGCTGAGAAAGTATTATTTTAAAATCGAGCTTGACCCTAACTTCAGGGTTGCTGAAGAAACAGAAGCAGAATTGATCCGTCAGGAAGTTCTCGAAGAGCTTGTTGAACAAGAGTACGGGATAGAAGACAATGAGGCATTTTTTGAATTGGTTGATCGATTCAGTAATGACCGAGGTGACGATGAAATCTTAAGGATGGTCATCCAGTTGTTCAAATTTTCAAGAAGCCATCCATGGCCAGATCAATGGCTCTATCAAATGGCTGAAAAATATGAGCAAAGCTTTACAGTCCAATCCATCGATGAACTTACATGGACACGAGATCTGATCGTTGATGTTCAGCTTCAATTGAATGGAATGACTGAACTGTTGGAACAAGCCAAAAAGTGGGCACTGCTACCCAACGGGCCTGGCCCCTATTATGATAATCTGCTTGAAGATGAACAAGCTCTTCATTCATTGACAGAAGCAAGTCATAAGTCGTGGACAAGCCTTTATGAACAATTCCAATTGATATCATTCGGACGGTTGAAGGCGTGTAAAGGGGACGAATACGATGAAGATTTGAAAGAGAAGGTAAAGGTGATCCGAGACAAAGTTAAAAAACAGGTAACTGGACTTCAAGAGGAATTGTTCAGTCGTTCACCGGAATCCTATATTGAGCATTTACAGGAACTCGCACCAGTTATGAAAACACTGGTAGGGCTCGTTCAGAAGTTTGCCTATCAATTTCAAGCTGCAAAAAAAGAAAAAGGCTTAGTCGACTTTTCAGACCTTGAACATTATTGTCTTGAAGTGCTGACAGGGGAATCGTCATCTCTTGAAAGCCTAGTTCCATCCGAAGCAGCACACGAATACCGTCAGAAGTTCATCGAAGTACTTGTCGATGAATACCAGGATACGAATTTAGTTCAGGAATCGATTGTACAGCTAGTGACTAAAGAACCTGAAGAGGGGTCAAATCTGTTCATGGTTGGGGATGTGAAGCAAAGTATTTATCGCTTCCGTCTAGCTGAGCCAACGTTATTCTTGGAAAAATATAAGCGATTTTACGGATCGGATCCTGGAGAGGGCTTGAGGATCGACCTCGCACGGAACTTCAGAAGTCGCCGAGAGGTATTAGACAGCACTAATTTCCTCTTTAAGCAGATCATGGATGAAACAGTTGGGGAAATTGAATACGATGAGCCCGCAAAATTGAGGCTCGGTGCAGATTACCCTGACAACAATAAGACAGCAACAGAGCTCGTTCTTGTCGATCGGAATACGGATGATGAGGCTATAGAAGATGGTGAGGACATTGAAAGCCTTGAAGCGATTCAGTTGGAAGCAAGGTATATGGCGAGTCGAATCAAGGATTTAATCGGCCAAAACGACAAACAAGAGCCCTTCCAAATTTATGATACAAAGCTTAAGCAATATCGTTCGATTCAATATCGCGATATCGTCATTCTTTTGCGTTCGACCTCAACATCGGCACCGACATTGTTGGAGGAATTTAAGAAGCAAGGAATTCCAGCCTACGCAGACCTTTCCACTGGTTATTTTGAAGCGGTGGAAGTGTCAGTGATGATTTCACTATTACAAGTCATCGATAATCCTCACCAGGACATTCCGTTAGCTTCTGTCCTGCGTTCACCGATGATTGCGCTATCTGGGGAAGAGCTTGCCGAGGTACGAATCGCCAATAAAAAAGGATCGTATTATGATTCGTTGAATTCGTTTTTGAAAACTGGAAAGCAGACGAGTCCGACCTACCAGAACATCGATCGATTTTGTCGTGATTTACAACGATGGAGAACAAGAGCGAGACAAGGTGACCTTTCAGACCTAATCTGGCAAATTTACCGTGAAACCGGTTATTATGACTACGTCGGAGGTATGCCAGGTGGACAACAGCGGCAGGCCAACCTCCGCGCGCTTTATGACCGGGCAAGACAATATGAAAATACTTCGTTCCGCGGGTTATTCCGTTTTCTCCGTTTTATCGAACGTATGAAGGATCAGGGGAAGGATCTCGGAACAGCGAGAGCACTTGGTGAACAGGAAGATGTCGTAAGGATCATGACGATCCACAAAAGCAAAGGACTTGAATTTCCTATCGTTATGGTCGCAAATTTGAACAAACAGTTCAATGAAATGGATCTTCGAGGCTCATTTTTATTGCATAAAGAAATTGGTTTCGGTGCGAAATATTTGAATCCAAAACTACGGATCAGCTATCCAACACTTCCGCAACTATCGATTCAAAAACGATTAAGGATGGAAATGGTTGCTGAAGAAATGCGAATTCTTTACGTTGCGCTTACCCGTGCGAAAGAGAAGCTGTATTTAATCGGTGCAGTGAAGGATTTAGAAAAGCAGTTACAGCAATGGGAGTATATGGTTTCTCGTGCCGGATGGCTATTACCCGACTATGAACGAGCCTCAGCAAAATCGTATCTTGATTGGATTGGTCCATCTGTCATCCGCCACCCGATGATGACGCAGTTAAGGGAAGCGGTTGGAGCAGGGGAAGTGCTCGATCCCGAACTGAACGCAGCAACAGATAACTGGAAGGTATCGTTACTTTCCGCGCGAGAACTCGTTGAAATCGAGGACAAAGATCAAATCGATCAGCAGGAGCGACTTAAGCAAATCAAGGAATGGACAACTGTTGAGACGGAAACGACTGATGATGTTGTAGAAGCTTTATCGTGGGAATACTCGTACCAAGCTTCTCGAGAACATATGTCGAAACAATCGGTTACGGAGTTGAAGCGAAACCAGGATACGAGAGATGAATACGGTGATACATCCTTCGTCCGCCAATTTCGGAATCCAATTGGGGATCGACCGGGCTTTTTACAGGAAAAATCAATGACCGCTCCAGAACGCGGAACAGCTACGCACCTCGTTATGCAGCATTTAACCGATACGAAAACCATTACAGAGGAGTCGGTTAAAGAAAAGCTCGCATGGATGCTTCATTCTGAGCTGATTACAGAAGAGCAGTCTGAAGTGATTGATATCGAATCCATTGTAAAGTTTTATGAAACGGAAATCGGTAGCAGACTGCAGCAGGCACCCCAAGTTCATCGCGAAGTTCCATTCACCATGGCATTGCCTGCTGATGAAGCGTATTCGGATTGGAAAGGACCTCGAGGAGAGCACGTTTTAGTACAAGGTGTAATGGATTGTGTAATTGAGGAAGAGGATGGGTTTGTGTTGCTCGATTATAAGACCGATTCAATAACAAATCGTTTTGAGAGCTATGAAAAAGCAAAACCAACCTTAGAAAATAGATATACACTTCAGCTGAACCTGTATGCTCGTGCGATAGAACAAATATGGAAAAAGCCATGTAAAGAAAAATATTTATACTTTTTTGATGGTGGACATGTCTTGAAGTTGGACTAATGAAGGAGGAATTTTATGAGGGTACTGCATACAGCGGATTGGCACTTAGGTCGAACGCTTGAAGGACGAAGCAGGATTGAAGAACAGGCTCAATTTTTGTCTGAGTTGAATGAGATTGTAAAGGAAGAGGATATTGATGTCATATTGATGGCAGGGGACGTATTTGACACTGTGAACCCTCCCGCAGCAGCAGAGCAGCTTTTTTATGAAAATATGGCTCAACTAACAGCAGATCGGAACTGTAAAATCGTTTTGATCTCGGGAAACCACGATAATCCAGACCGTTTATCGGCATCTGCACCAATTGCGGGATTACATGGAATTACGATTATAGGGTACCCCAAACTCGAACCGATTGAGCTTCAGGTGGACTCCTGTAACCAGACTTTGAAAATTGCGGCACTACCATATCCTTCTGAAGCAAGGCTTAATGAAGTTCTGACTGAATCCGTAGAAGAAGAAGCGTTGCAAAGTGCATATGACCAACGAATTGAAGCGATCTTCCAACAGATTTGCAAAGGGTTTGACGAAACGTCTGTAAACCTTGGCATGAGTCATATATATGTTGCGGGCGGAAGAGAAAGCGATTCGGAACGACCGATTCAAGTTGGTGGTGCTTACACTGTTTCAGCGAACGCACTCCCTTCACAGGTACAATATACTGCACTCGGACATCTTCATAGACCTCAAACAATCCAGAGAGCAAACAGTATAGCACGGTATTCAGGTTCACCATTATCCTATAGTTTCTCTGAAGCGGGTCAAGCGAAGTCGGTAACAATCCTTGATGTTATACCAGGGGAACAGCCTAAGATCAATGAGGTCCCTCTTTCTTCTGGAAAACCTCTCGTACGATGGAAGGCAGAAGAAGGATTGGCACAAATTCATCGATGGCTTGAAGAGAAAAAGGATACCAATGCATGGATAGACCTGGAAATTCACTTAAAGGATGCACTTAGTATGGAGGAGATTCAAAGGCTTAGAAATGCACACCCTGGTTTTATTCACATCCGTCCGGTTTTTGAAGAAATCCAAGCTTCCAACACCAACCAGCGAGTATCAGAGCTTCCGATCGATCAGTTGTTCACCCGTTTTTATGAACGGCAAACGAACGGTGGAACGCCTGATGATAATACCATTAAACTATTTTTAGAGCTCATCCAGCACGATGAAGGGAGTGCTGTTAAGTGAGGCCGATTCATTTGACTGTATCAGGCTTACATAGTTTCCGAGAAAAGCAGGAAATTGATTTCAGTTCCCTTTGTGAGGGAGGGGTGTTCGGCATTTTTGGTCCGACTGGTAGTGGGAAGTCTTCTCTCCTCGATGCAGTTACCCTCGCACTTTACGGGAAGGTAGAACGTGCAACCAACAATATTCAAGGAATAATGAATCATGCTGAAAAACAGCTGCATGTAGCTTTTACATTTGAACTTGGTGACCGTTCAATAGGACAGCGTTATCGTGTAGAGCGATCCTATCGAAGAACAAAGGATGACTCGGTAAGGACAAGCTCATGTCGTTTCATTGAAATTGAACGCGAAGAAGCCTTTGTACTTGCAGATAAAGAACGTGATGTAACCAATCAGGTTGAGACAGTACTCGGGTTGACACTCACTGATTTTACAAGGGCGGTTGTCCTTCCGCAGGGGAAATTTGCAGAATTTCTTTCGTTGAAAGGTGCCGATCGAAGGCAAATGCTGCAACGGCTCTTTCATCTTGAAAAATACGGCGACAGGTTGAATAGTCGACTTAAGCATCTGGTAGATGAAACGAGAACAGAGCTTGAGAAAATTCTTGCCGAGCAACAAGGACTAGGAAATGCCTCGAAGGAAGCGTTACAAGAAGCCGAGTTACAGCTTCAAAATGCAATTGAAGTTGTCAAACAAAAGGACGTAGGATTAAAAAATGTAACAAAACAATTTGAGGAATACCGACAAATATGGATATGGCAGGAAGAATTGCTCAAGGTCGAACAAAAGCTGAAGGAGTATGAAGCGAACCTTCCGCAAATCGAGGATCTTCACAAGCGTTTAAAAAAGGCTAGTGAAGCGGATTCACTGCTTGTATATGTCGATGAGTTAGATGGAGCGGCCAAGGAAAAAGCCTACTGGACTGAACGGAAAGAGAGACTTGTACAAAGTGTTAATCAGTCTAGAAACATTGTTCAGAAAACTAAGGAAGAACTTTCAACAGTTGTAGAAAAGCGCTCAATAGAAGAGCCTGTGCTATATAAACGTCTACAGGACTATGAGCAAGCTCAGAAGCTAGAGGTTGAACGAGATGAAAAGAGAGTACTCTTTCAAACCGAAAAAGGGAAATTGGTGCTCGATGAACGAAAGTTAAGTGAACAAGAGGGCGAATTGAATTCTCTTAAAACGAAAAAGCAGCTCGCTATCGAAAAGCAAGGGTCCATCAAAAAGGCCCTTGAACAAAAAACAATCAGTTTTGAGGATCGGAACCGTTTAAGAGAAGCATTATCCTTAAAAAAAGATATCCTTCTACACCAGAAAACAAGAGATGAACTGTTGAAGGAAAAACAGGAGAACGAGGAAAACAAGCAGCTGGCCGTTACGCAAGAGCAGATATTGGTTTCAAAACAGAGTAAGTATGTTCGACAGGTCCATCGTCTCCTCGGACAAACAGAAGGTATCTATAACCGGATATGCGAGCATGAGCGGGTTATTGAGCAATCGAAGGATCTGATCTCTCATTCTATTAAGGAGGCAGCTTCAAAACAAAAGGAAGCAGAAATCCATGAGCTTGCAAAACAAATTGCGAATCAATTGACAGATGGTCAGCCTTGTCCAGTTTGCGGTTCAATCGAGCATCCGAACCCTGTAATATTCGATATGTCAGGGAATGATTTTAATAAACAGCGTTCCGAGCTGGAGGAAATGCTTTCAAATATTCGAGCTGAAGAGGCTTCTATCGGTGATAATAAACGAGACCTTCAGCACATGTTCGGTACATTAAAGGACTACGTGGATTCGAACAAAAAGAACACTGAAGAAACGGCTGCTACTCTTTATGATCCGATTAGCGAGACAGTAAGTTCTACAAATGAACTCCTTGAATATTTACACCTTTTGCAGACCGAAACAAAGGGATTTTATCAGGATGTAATCGAGCTGATCGAGGAGCGGGACGATGCAATTTCGGGGCTCAATAAGTTAGATAAACAACGCATCGAATTGAGGTCAAAGCTTGATACGCTAAATGATGACATGAAGAAAATCAATAAGAAGTTGACGGAGTGTGAAGAACAGCTTCAAGCGTTGGACACTTCGTGGTCATCTCATTTCAGCACATACACATTTGATACGCTTGAAAAGAAACAAGAGGAAATGGACAAGCTTGACCAAGAAGCAGCTGAGTTAACACAACGTTATGATACAAGTGTCGGCTATATTGATAAGGTTGATAAAGCAATAGACAAAGCGGCAGGAGAGTATCAAAATCTTCAATTGAGCGTAACGAAATTATCGTCGACCGTTGCTGAGCTTAACGATCGTTGTCAAGAAACCAAAAGAAAGATACAAGAAATTTGTGGAAATCAACCTGCAAGTGAGTTACTTCAAATGGTTAAATTGGAACTTTTGAAACTAAAAGAGAATGAAGCAGCGGCCCGTAAACATTGGGACGAAGAAAATGAGAACTTTCAAAACCTAGAAAAAGAACTTGAGGGTGCGAAACAGTCGGCGAATCAAGCTGATAAACGTGTAAATGCGGCAGTTTCAAAGTGGGAAGAAAAGCGAAATCAATCAATCTTTAATGAGAAATACGAGGTAAAAGAAGCATTAGTTCAATCTGAGACCCAAAACCAATGGGAAAAAGAAATTAAGTCCTTTTCCTCTGCTTATCAAAACATTCAGCATGATCAGAAAAAGCTGAGTGAACGGTTACAAAATAAAACAATTACTCAAGAAGAATGGTCGAATGTTACTGTTGGCCTTGAAAAGGCAAAGAATGAAAAGGATGTAGCACTAAGCGAGAAGGCGGGACTTGTAGTAACCGTCAATGACTTGAAAACGCGGACTGAAAAATTCGAAGCGCTCGAACAAAAAAGAGTTGAAACCGAAGAATTGTCTGAACGGCTCGGCAAACTACAGGCCGTTTTTAGAGGAAATGGATTTGTCGAATTCATTGCTGAGGAACAATTGATTCAGGTTGCTACAATTGCATCCGAACGTTTAGGTGAACTGACGAAGCACCGGTATGCATTAGAGGTGGATTCTTCAGGCGGATTCATCATAAGGGATGATGCAAACGGTGGGATCAGAAGACCGGTCTCCTCTTTATCCGGTGGTGAAACGTTCCTCACCTCACTTGCACTCGCCTTATCTTTATCCGCACAGATCCAGCTTCAAGGCCAGCATCCGTTAGAATTCTTCTTCCTTGATGAGGGATTCGGAACATTGGATCCGGAGTTGTTGGATACAGTTGTTACCGCACTCGAACGATTGCAAATGGAACAGCTATCGGTCGGCGTCATTTCACACGTTCCTGAATTACGGGCACGGTTACCTAAAAAGCTGATTGTCAATCCAGCTCAGCCAAGTGGAAAAGGAAGTACGGTATCAATCGAAACACTCTAAAAATACATGTATTCATGAAACCTGGTATTGTTCGATCTATTGGATATACCAGGTTTTTTCGATTATTGTCTCCGTATATGAATGATGCATCACGATTAGTAGTTCCATTTAGCTAAATATATCGATTTTGATCAAAGTAACAAGGAATTCAGTAAGATTTATCGAAAAATAGCTAGTACACATATGTTTAACTGTGAGTTTAGAAAGTAGATGAATCAAAAACACAATTAGGAAGTTCGATAAAGAAAACTTGGCTAGCGCCAAGCCTTAGCGTAGGCGATCGCCTAAGTTGCGCTTATACTATAGAAAGTGTTTTTATACTTTCTTAACGTGCTAAAAACTTCATCCTGCGGTTACTCGGCGTGAATTCGCAAAGAAGCGATACAATGTAGTCCTGTGAAAACGTCGAACTGACTCACATCGTGTACAGCCCAATGGTAAAATATGATATTTCAGTAGATTTCTGATACGATAAAGAGTGTCATCATGTAGAGCATAAAGGGGGTAAACAGAGTGGAACATCATGTTCAAATTTGGAAGGGCTTATTAAGACCGAAAGAAACGGTACATACATTACGAGAATCTACCAATATTCAAGGGTACCGATTACGATTGCTCATCTTACTATTATGCAGTTCAATCGTATTCGGGTTGTTATTTTATGTCAACTCAGAAGAATGGTTAAATATGCCGGACGCTAGAGCAATGAATCTATCAGATGGACAACAATTAGCTGCTTCGATTCTGATCGGGGTTGGAGGAGCGATTGCTGGCCTCGTCATTCCGTTTGTATTAATCGGCGCAGGAGCCTTATCTTCATGGGGTTTTTTCCGTGATTTAGGTTTTAAAAAGCTGTTCGTACTGAATACGTACTTATTTGTCATCATTCTCTTCGGATTAGCAGCGAACATTCCATTCATGCTGAAGTTTGGTTCAACTGAAATCCTTTCTCCGTTTGGCTTTGGACCATGGGTGAAGCTTTTGACTGACAATGTTTTTCTATTTACACTTGCAGGTTGGGTAACGCTATTCTTCATTTGGCATTTAATCGCTTCTACCCGACTTCTGCATGAAGCATCTTTGAAATCAAGTCGATACGTGTACACCGTTTCGATTGGATTGCACGTTGGATTTATTTTAGTCGTATCGTTAATCAATAGCATGTACCATATGCATCTGAATGGATAGAAACGGAGGGTAATAGCTTGAACCGATACATAAAAAGGGGGCTGATCGGGTTACCGGTCATTCTTTTCATAATAATCAATATGTATTTATTTATATTGGATCATACGTTATTTGCTAGAGAAAAACCGTATGATGTTGTCACGATTGATAAGAGAGATTTGAAAAAAGGCATTGAGACAACGGGTGTCATAGTGCCCCTTGAAAAACAAGAAATTTATAATGAGCCGTATCGAGGAGAGATCGAAGAAATCCTCGTTCAAGTAGGTGATCAGGTCAATGCTGGAACGGCGATCATCGAGTATCAATCTTCTGAAATCGAGAACGAAATTGCTCGTTTAGAGGATGAAATTACAGAACTCGAAACCGAACAAGACTATTACGAAGACCGTGCCGTTCTAATTAGCACTCAAATTAGTCAAGAATCAAGCAAGGAAGATGATGAAAAGAATCAGTCGACGATCTACCTTTTGGAACAGGAAGAGGCAGAAGCTGAATATCAAGCGGAACAAGCCGAGGATATGATTGATTCAAAGGAAAATGAAATTGATCGACTGGAAGAATTGCAGGAAGATAAGACAGTCGATAGTTCAATATCCGGTATAGTCAAAAAGATCAATCCGAATGGTGCATCAAGTCAGGAGCCGATTGTAACGATTGTAAGTGAAAACAATGTAATTGCAAGAGCTTATTTATCGGAACAAGATATGTTTTTATTAAAAGAAAGTGATCCAGTAACGATACAATCTGGTTATAAAGAAGAAATTGAATGGGCGGGATCCGTTCTTGCAATTGGTACACCTGTTGAAAAAGAAGGGGAAAAGCTATATCCTGTCGATATCAGTTTAGAGTCGGATTCAGAAAAGCAATTGCCTCTGGGTAGTACGGTGAAAATAGTGATGAATCCAGTTGCAGTAATGGACGCTGTCGCGGTTAAAGAGGAATCTATCATGCATGTCGATGGAGATGATTACGTCCTCGTTGTTAAAAAGGATTATATTGATAAGCGAAAAGTGACCTTCGGCTATAAAAATGAACCTTATCAACAAATTACGAAGGGGCTCAAAGCAGGCGAAACGATCGTAAAACAACCGAATCGCCTCCTCGTTGATACTATGGAAATTGAAACGGAAAAGAAGAAGGAAAAGAAAGACAAGAAGGATCAAGACACACCTGAAAAGGAAAATGACGGGAATAATGCAGTTGGAAACGAACAAGGGACAGATTCAGACCCATCGGCAGACATTCCTGACGCAAATGAGGATGAAAATCAATAGTAATAGGATCTAAACCAGATTAATATAGAAAAGGGGATGGCGTGTTTATGGCCATCCCCTTTCTGATTCCAAGTTCATTCAAATATTATGAATAGGTAACACGTAAAGTAGTACCGCAAAAAAGTGAACAGCGGTTCCGGCTAGTACAAACATGTGCCAAACCGCGTGATGGTAAGGGAATGCACGCCATACATAAAAGATCGTCCCGACTGTATAAATCAAACCGCCGATGATGAATAAGGTCATCCCTCGGTCGGGAAGTGTCGTCACAAGCGGTTGCCATGCTATTACAACGAGCCAACCCATTACAACATAGATCAAAGTCGAGATGAACAAAAACCGCTTAACGAAAAACGCCTTGAAAAAGACTCCGAAAATCGCGATTCCCCATACGACACCAAACAGTGACCATCCTAACGCTCCTTTTACAACGACAAATAGAAAAGGTGTGTATGTTCCTGCAATAAATAAGTAAATCGCTGAATGGTCAAAGATTTCAAACAAATCCTTTAGTTTTCCTTCTTGGAAGCTATGCACTAAGGTCGAAGCAGTATAGAGTATCAACATCGTTGCTCCGTAGATTGAAAAGCTGACAATATGCCAGACTGAACCATCAATGACAGCATTGACAACGAGTAACACGAGAGCGACGATACTGAATACAACGCCGATACCGTGAGTGATCGCATTAACAAGCTCTTCTTTTCTCGTGTACGTATGGGTGTTGGCCATTATTGACCTCCTCGTATTAATTAAGAATCGTATTACATCAGTACACCGGCATTCTGCATTTGTTCTTCAGGAACTGTAAACAGCTGAGTGACATGTGTTTTAGGGTCAAAGTAGATAATCATCAATACAGTCTTTTCAATAATCAAACCGTCTTCGATAAATTGAGTTATATCAAAAGGGATCTGTTCAATCATCACATGTTTGTGTAGTTCTTTTTCACTTAAAGAAAGTGCTTCAAATTGTTCGGATACCTCAGATGCATGGTCCGATAAGAATTTCAAATAGCTGGATTGTTGCTTTTTATCCATCGAAAAATCCCACCATGGTTTACGCGGTTTATGCTTTTGACGGATAAAATAATCGTATTTCATCAAGCCTTCAATCAACTCAAATCGTTCCGCCTCGGCTTCTTTTAAAAACGATCGAAGTCTTAAAAAGAGATCTTCAAGCTGGTGGCCGATCCTTGACCAGCCTTGGCGTTCCCAATAATCACCGTAGGTTTGGAAAAAATCGAAGGCAGAAGGGAAAACCCGCCCAATCAAGTACTCGACCGTTGCATCCATTCGGTGATCATTCCAGTACTTCTCGAGAACGTCCTCGACCCGTTTTATTTTAATAATTTCATCGAACGACAAAACATTATTCCCGAGAATTTCGTAAGGTGCTTTATCCATGTATATATAATCATGCTCGTCTGCGCGAATACGCAGGCCTGTCCCACGTAACATTTTCAGAAAACCAAGCTGTACCTCTTCAATTCGAAATGCGAATACATCGTTGAATGTTTTTCGGAATGAGTCATAATTTTCCTCAGGCAAACCAGCAATCAAGTCTAAATGCTGAACGATTTTCCCACCATCACGAACCGTTGTGACCGTACGTGTCAGCTTTTCAAAGTTTTGTCGGCGTTCTACGAGTTCGTTCGTATTATCATTCGTCGATTGTACACCGATTTCAAATCGAAAAAGACCTTTCGGTGCATGCTCATTTAAATACTCAATAACCTCTGGCCGCATGATATCTGCAGTGATTTCAAACTGGAATACGGTTCCTGGACGATGTTCAGTGATAAGGAACTCGAACATCTCCAATGCGTAATCTCTGCGAATATTAAACGTTCGATCTACGAATTTAATCGTTTTGGCACCGTTTTCCATTAAAAAACGGATCTCTTCTTTCATCATTTCGATGTCAAAATAACGGACACCAACCTCGATTGATGAAAGGCAAAAGGCGCAGGAGTATGGGCATCCTCGACTTGTTTCAATGTAAGTCACCCGTTTTGACAATTGAGAGAGATCCTCCTCAAACCGAAATGGTGTAGGCACTGTTTTTAAATCGAGCTTCGGACGTGGAGCAGTTCGGTGTGGCTTTCCATCTTTAAGATAAGCAATTCCAGCAACCGATCCAGGATCACCGCCAGACTCGATCATCTCTAAAAGGTCTTTAAAGGTTTCTTCACCTTCCCCCACTACAAAATAATCGACTTCTGGAAGTCTTTCTAACCAGTGGGGAACATCATAAGAGACTTCTGGTCCTCCAAGCACGATTTTAATCTCAGGGCGGATCTTTTTAAGCATTTCGATCAACGGTATTGTTTCTTCAATGTTCCAAATATAACAGCTGAATCCAATCACATCCGGGTCTTTAGAATAGAGGTCTGAGACAATATTCATGACAGGATCTTTAATTGTATACTCAGCCATTTCTATTTTGAAATCAGGTTTGCAAAACGCTTTAAGGTAGCGCAATGCAAGGGATGTATGGATGTATTTTGCATTTAGTGTACTTACAATAATGTTCATTTTCATTCACTCCAACAGACTTCTTTTTAATCAAACCTCTTGTAACACTTCATTCTAGCATAAAATAGCATTTTCCTTTACTATTCATTCGAAAAAAGGATTTTATAAGAAGTTCATTGAAGTATATACAATAATATGGTTTAGAGCAACGAACGAGTACAAGTATATAAGGAGGATTACTATTGGAACGATTATCCGAGGAACAAATCAAAAGCATATTAGAATCATTAGAAGGATGGAAGTTAGAAGATGAAAAGTGGATCGTTAAAAAATACCGGTTCAAAAACTACCTTGACGGAATTAAATTCGTGTCTGAGATTGCTTACGTATCAGAAGAAGCAAGTCACCATCCCTTGATCTCTGTCGATTATAAACTGGTTACCGTTAAATTAAGCTCATGGAAGGCTAAGGGTTTAACAGAACTTGATTTTAAGCTAGCCATTGATTACGATCGCTGTTACCAACAATGAGGTGAAATGATGAAGTTTGTTACTGTAATGTATCGAAATGACCAAATCATTGGCGTTGTATCGAATGAAAAGCCACTGGAAATACTCAATTTAACAGAAGCTGCACAAAATTTCGCCTACTCTTTACCTCCGACACTTTTAGATGGGATACGTCAGGGTGAATCTTTTACTAAAATGGTGGAAGAGATAATGGGCAAGATTCAATCTGACAGCGGTAGGTCCAAATATATTTTACAAGGCGAGGATTTCAATTTGCTGGCCCCGATTCCGAAACCGGCCAAAAACATCTTCTGTATCGGTAAAAATTATCGTGATCACGCGCTTGAATTAGGGACGGAAGCAGATATTCCAGAAGTTCCGATGGTCTTTTCGAAAACCCCGACGACCGTTATCGGACCAGGTGGGACGATAACGATATCCGACACAATCACAAAGGCTCTCGATTATGAGGGTGAACTAGCTGTAGTAATCGGGAAGACTGGCAAAGGAATTAATCAAGATGAAGCATACAATTATGTGTTTGGGTACACGATATTGAATGATATCACTGCACGAGACCTCCAAACACGTCACAAGCAGTTTTTGATCGGAAAGAGTCTGGACTCAAGCTGTCCGATGGGACCTTACCTCGTCCATAAAAATTCAGTTGATTCGCCGAATGAATTACATATTAAAACAACGGTAAACGGTGAGGTTCGACAGGATGCAAATACGTCTCAGATGATCTTTGATATACCTACCTTGATTGAAACGCTCTCAAAGGGAATGACTTTGGAAGCTGGTGATATCATTGCAACAGGAACCCCTGCTGGAGTGGGGAAAGGATTTGATCCTCCAAAATATTTACAGGATTCGGATGTTGTATCCATTGAAATTGAGAAGTTGGGGAACTTGACGAACACGGTAGCAAAGAATGTTTAAGATTTCCTCGTAAATGGAATTGTTTTAATAGTACTTCTAAAAATTCTCTTTAATGCTGGTATAAATAGGAGGCGTTAAGATGGAAAAAGGAATCTACGTAAACGGGGAGTGGACGGGAAAGGATCTCGAAAAAGTAGAGGTGATCAATCCGGCCACTGGTGAGCTAGTCGGAACAGTGCCGAAAGCTGGGAAAAAGGAAACACGTAATGCAATCGAGGCTGCGAACGAAGCTTTCAAAACATGGTCGAAAACAACCGCATATGAGCGAGCAGAATATCTCGAAAAGTTTTACGAATTAGTGATCAAACATGAAGATGAACTAGCGGAAATCATGACGCTTGAAATGGGAAAACCACTTAAAGAATCAAAAGGTGAAGCTCAGTATGCGGCGTCATTCCTGAAATGGTTTGCTGAAGAAGGAAAACGTATATATGGGCGAACGATTCCTCCATCCAAGCACAACAAAAGGATGCAGGTCAATAAACAACCAGTTGGTGTTGTCGGTGCCATTACACCATGGAACTTTCCTGCTGCGATGATCACCCGGAAACTGGCTCCTGCTTTGGCAGCCGGGTGTACAATTGTTATCAAACCACCAAATGAAACGCCATTGACGGCAGTTCGACTTATAGAATTATGTGAGGAAGCGGGTATTCCTAAAGGTGTTGTAAATCTTGTAACAGGGAAGTCATCTGAAATCGGAGAAGAAATCATGTCGAATCCTAGAGTGAAGAAGCTTACGTTCACTGGATCGACAGAGGTCGGTAAAATCTTGATGAAGCAAGCAGCTGAAAATGTTATGAAAATATCACTTGAGCTTGGCGGACATGCACCGATCGTCGTTTTGGATGATGCTGATATCGACTTAGCTGCTCAACAAACGGTCGCATCCAAATTCCGTAATGGAGGCCAAACGTGTATTAGCGGCAACAGGGTCTATGTTCAGGAAAAAGTCTACGATGCATTTATTGAAAAAGTAGTCGCTGCAGCAGAAAAGTTAAGAATCGGTAATGGTATGGAAGAAGGTGTCGATGTCGGCCCTTTAATCAATAAAGACGGTTATGAAAAAGTTGAAAAGCATGTTAAAAATGCCGTCAAACGAGGTGCAAAATGTGTGCTGGGTGGAAAAGGAAAAGAAGGGGAAAATGGAACCTACTATTACCATCCTACTGTTCTTATCGATGTTAAGCCCGATATGTTGATTATGAATGAAGAAACATTCGGACCTATAGTTCCAATCCAAAAGGTATCGACGGATGAGGAAACAATCAATTATGCAAACTCGACACCATTCGGACTAGCAGCATATGTGTTCAGTGAAAATTATAGCCGAGGACTTCGAGTTGCTGAAGCATTGGATTACGGAATCGTCGGTTGGAACGATGGATTACCTTCCGCTGCACAAGCACCGTTCGGCGGTATGAAGCAAAGCGGTATGGGACGTGAAGGTGGAAAGGAAGGCATCGAAGAATATCTCGAAACAAAGTATATTTCAATTGGATTGAAAGAATAAGCTCTAAAATACAACAGGACTGAAGGAGGCTAATCCCATTTTTTCTCAGGAAAAGCCTCTTTTTAATATGGTCTTTAAAATCAGGCTGGTTTTTTAAGCGCTGAGTAAGTGGGCGCTTTTTCTTTATGGAGAAGAGGGCTTGCGACAAGTAATAAAGCTATCGGAATCACAGCAAAGACCCCGACTGATACGAATTCATCTGCATTGGACAAAACATAAAGGGCACCGTTCGCACAAATAAAACCTGTTAAACAATCTAATCGTACATCTTGCTTCCTTTTTACGATGGCTTGAAGCAGTAAAAAGCAAGATAAAACTGGAGCCATGAGTATAAGAAACAGTGGGAGCATCTCGTGGAAGGAAACGGTAACAACACCGAGTTCTGTTAATTGCTGAGCAAGTTCACTTGTTTTAAATGGAAGCATGTATCCCGAAATCGTTACATTTGAAATGAAAAAAGGAACGTTGATCCATGGTAGGGCAAAACAAATGAGTAAGCCTGTGTGGAATAAAATCGATTTATTTTTCATGGTAGACCTCCGTTGAAGTTTTACTGACGACTCTACCATAGGCTTATTCAATTTAGGACAAATTCAGAACCGAAATACAAAATTGAAGGCCTGACAACCTCCTACATGACATTTTACAAAAACATGTCATGTAAATGGAGGAGTCAGACCTTATAAGATCCAATATTCGGAATTTTATCGAAAAAATTCGGTGTTCGTATTCAACTATTAAGCACTCAACACTTCTTTAATGCGTTCGATCGCCCAATCAAGGTCCTCTTTATCGATAATGAGTGGTGGTGCAAAACGAATCACTGTAGCATGCGTTTCTTTACATAATAATCCCATTTCCTTAAGCTTTTCGCAATACGGTCGTGCGGCTTCATCGAGCTCAACACCGATAAACAGACCGCGTCCACGAACTTCTCGAATTTTCGGATTGTTGATTTTCTTCAATTCATCCTGAAAATAATTCCCAAGCTCCAACGAACGCTCCACAAGCTTTTCGTCTTCTAACACTTCAAGGGAAGCGACGGAGACCGCACAAGCTAGAGGATTTCCTCCGAACGTTGAACCGTGAGAACCTGGTTCAAAAACGCCAAGAACTTCTTTATTGGCTGCAACACAGGAAATCGGGAATACGCCTCCACCGAGAGCCTTACCAAGAATGTACATATCCGGTTCGACGTTCTCCCAGTCACATGCAAATAGCTTTCCAGATCGACCAAGGCCTGATTGAATTTCATCAGCGACCATCAGTACATTTTCAGAAGAACACAATTCACGAGCTTCCTTCAAGAAACCGTCCGAAGGAATATTGATCCCTGCCTCACCTTGAATAGGTTCAAATAAGAATGCTGCTGTATTTTCATTAATTGCATTACGCAATGCATCGATATCGCCATAAGGTATAAGTTTAATTCCTGGAAGCATTGGTCCGAAGCCACGCTTGTATTCTGCTTCTGATGAAAGGGATACTGCTGTCATCGTTCTACCGTGGAAGTTTCCTTCACATGCAATGATTTCAGCCTGATTTTCGGTTACTCCTTTTACATCGTAAGCCCAGCGTCGTGCCGTTTTGACAGCAGTTTCAACTGCCTCCGCACCAGTATTCATAGGTAGTACCATGTCTTTGTTCGTAACTTGAGCAACCTTTTCATAAAATGGTGCTAACTGATCGTTGTGAAAAGCTCTCGACGTCAATGTCACACGGTCCGCTTGATCCTTGAGTGCTTGTATGATCTTCGGATGACGATGTCCCTGGTTGACCGCGGAATAAGCACTTAGCATATCCATGTACTTATTGCCTTCTGGGTCTTTAACCCAAACACCTTCCGCCTCGGAAATTACGATTGGGAGTGGGTGATAGTTTCTCGCTCCATATTGATCCGTTTTAGAAATGATCTGTTCCGTCTGATTCTTGTCCGTTACTCTGTTTTCGCTCATTTGTCACGCTCCATTCTGTTCAAAGTGGTTACATATCCCATTATAAATGAAAACGCTCTATCAAAACACCCCATACAGCAATTGATTTCCCATTCTAAAAAGGTTCATGGTAGAATGGGAATGATTGATTATAAGGAGGGCAAGTACTATGTCAGGAATGATTCATGCACACGTCTCCTCATGGGCGGTTGCGCTGATACTCTTTTTTGTAAGTTACTTTTTGCTTCGCGCTGGCAAAGCTAAAGGGCAAAAAATCACACACATGATTTTACGATTATTTTTTGTACTGATTGTTGTAACGGGTGGAATGATGCTCGTTAATTATCTGCAAGTAGGAATCGTCGAAGTATCCCTATTTATTAAGGCTTTACTAGGCATTTGGGTGATCGGTGCTATGGAAATGACGTTGGTTCGCAGGAAAAAAGGAGCTTCCACGACCGGGCCATGGATCCAGTTTGTGATTGCACTCATTCTCGTATTCATCTTTGGATATATGATTTTAGGATAATTAATAATAGACAAAAAGTTTTATATTTAAAAAGAGTGACCCACTTAGGGAGAAAAAATCTTCCGCTTGTGAGTCACTTTTTTATATTGTATGTATACAATCAATCAGTATCCTCGTTGTTACTCCAATCCTCTGCAAGTATCCTCATAATCGCATTTTCAATCGTATGCTCGGTCGGCTCTTTTGTATAGTATTCATCAATTTCATTTATGAACTCGGAAGGACTCTTTGAAACTGAAATGTCCCTTGTTTTCATAGCACTTAGAATATGTGCGGTAAACTCCAGTTTTTGCCGGTCTGAGAGCACAGCCCATTCGATCCCTGTTTGTTGGAGAAGCTCTTCAGGGTTTAATGGATCATAAGGTGATGGTGGAATTTCGGTTGTTGATTCCTGTTCGGATAACTTAGGTTCACCAATGAAAAAATCTGTAAAGCCTGGGCTGATTAAGATATAGGAAATCCCTGTTAAGACTGTTAATGTAAATAAACCGAATAGTATATTCTTCACCTGCATCATGCCTTTTACTTTTAGTTGATTACATCCAAAAACAGTATATCATTTCAATTATTAAAAAAAGACTCCATTTTTTATGCGGTTTTTGAAAAGTTCCAATAAGTAGGTTAATCAGACTACTAATTTGAAATAAAATGGATATTGATAGAGTAAAATAGTTATATTTTCACCCCGATATTGAATGGAATCATCGGTAACAAATGCCGATAAAAATGGTAGATAGAAATAGATAAGTAAGATTTTAGCAATTTACCAAAAGGATTTTCACCAAGGTCGTTCGGAAGGGTGTTTAAATGCGTACATACAGCACGAAGTATCGGAATAAAAGACAATTACAATTATTTATTGAAAAATATGAACTGCTGTCTGTCAGAAATCTCTTTATTCAAGTTTTTACAATGGAAAGTCGTGCAAGGATTTCCCGCCTTCTTACTTTTCTAAACAGTGAACTTCCGAATGCGTCATTGATCGGTTCGACCGTTGATGCTTCGATCTGTGATGAGCTTATCGCTGATGGAACGGTTCTTTCATTCACTGTTTTTGAAAAGTCTTATGTGACCGGAACAGCGGTGAGAGCCGAACATTCCCAATCAAGCTATGAAATGGGCACGAAATTAGCTGACCAGCTTGTTCACACCGATACAAAAGTAATCGTTTTGTTTGGTGACAGTCACAGTCTTGATAGCAAAGGGCTACTAACGGCTTTAGAAAATAGATGCCCGCATGTACTTATCACAGGCGGCAACAACATCGGAACGTCTAAGAATCGAAAGGGATTCCTGATTTCCAACGATGGGGTGATGGAATCCGGAGTTGTTGCTGTAAGTCTGAACGGCAGCGAACTAAGGGCCTCACTTCAGAAGAGTTCAGAATGGAATGCTGCAGGAAGGGCTTTTACTGTAACTGATGCTAATGATAAACGTATTTCAAAGCTCGAAAATAAACCAGTTCGTGACATTTACGACCAGTATCTCGGAAAAGAATTAACAACAAATCTCGTTGGCTCAAACTCTCCATTTCCATTAATGGTTAAAAAAGACGATGAATTAAAGCCGATAATGGTTGAGCAATTTTATCCTGATGGTTCAATTGCTCTCCTTGAGCCAATTAAACAAGGTGAAACGGTATATATTGGATATGGAGATGCAGGGATATTTTTGAATTCTGTACAATTCATCTTAGATCGTTTAAAAGAGGTTCCTGCTGAATCGGTTTATATGTATTCATGTTTAACGAGACGTAGGTTTTTCAAAAAAGGAATCGATGTTGAAATTAATACACTCAGGCAACTGCTTCCAACAGTAGGTGCATTTACTGCAGGAGAATATTATCATGAGAATGGGAAAAATGAACTTCTATCGTATGCGCTGACGTTTTTGACTCTTGCAGAAAAGGATGTATTTATTGAGGATTCCACATTTGAAAGTATAGAAGCAACTGATTTTCAAGACTTACTTGCTCTATCACAGTTGATTAAAGCATCAACAGAAGAGTTGGAGGCATTGAACAAATCGCTTAAAGAATCCGAACAGCGTTACAAATCTTTGTTTGATCATAACCCAGATGTCGTCTATGCAATGGATATGCAAGGAAACATTACAAGTGTAAACGAAACGCTGAAAAAAGTGCTTGGTTATGAGGTCAATCAGGTCGTCGGTCAAAGTGCTTTGTCCTTTTTGATCCCTGAAGAAAGGAATCGAGTCGCACACTTTTTTGGAAAAGCATTACAGAATCAACCACAGCATTTCACAACATTTGTTCGACATAAAAATGGACAAAGGGTTCTCTTTGACATCGCTAACATCCCGATTAAAGTGAATGAACAGGTAGTAGGGGTATTTGGTATCGCAAAGGATTTGGCTGAACAGGTTCAAGCGGAAAAGAAAATAGCTCAACTAGCTTATCATGATAGCTTGACAGGGTTGCCAAACAGACTTTTCTTCCACGATCGTTTAAATGAATCGATCCAACGCGCTGAGGAAACTGGTGAAGAACTGGCTGTATTGTTCGTCGACCTTGATGAATTTAAAATGATTAATGATAGTCTAGGACATCAATCTGGTGACAAGATATTGAAGCATATTGCAAAAAATCTAAGTAATATTACCCGTGATGAGCTATTTTTGGCTCGGTTTGGAGCAGATGAATTTTTAATTTTAGTACCGCGTGTTCGAACGATGGACGTTATCAATCAGCTCTCGCAAAATGTGTTAAGTATATTGAAAAAGCCTGTCGTCCTAAATAAGAAGGATTATGTCGTGTCAGGGAGTATTGGAATTAGTTTTTATCCGAAAGATGCTCGAAATGACGAGCAGCTTTTAAAAAATGCGAATATAGCGATGCACCGGGCAAAGCTGTCAGGAAGAAATAGTATTCAATATTTTACATCAGATATGAATGATACAATCGTTGAACGCCTTGAGCTTGAAAATCACCTAAGGAAAGCGATGCCGATGAACGAGCTTGAGGTTTATTATCAGCCTCAAATCAATTTATCGGATGGGAATGTTTTTGCATGTGAGGCGTTACTTCGTTGGAACCATACGAAAAGAGGAATGATTCCTCCGAACCAATTTATACCGATTGCTGAGGATGCTGGGTTAATAAACGAGATTGGTAAATGGGTACTTGAAAAGGCATGCCGACAAGCAAAGAAATGGCATGACCAAGGAATGAAGCATCTATCAATAAGTGTGAATGTATCCGGGAAGCAGTTTCAAAGGCTTGATTTCATAACAGAGGTCAAAGAAGCATTGGTGGTATCCGGGTTATGTGCATCCGCACTGCATATTGAAATAACAGAGAGTATCATGCTTGAGAATGTACCACATAGTGTGAAGGTTATCGATGAATTGCGAAATCACGGTGTGAAAATATCGGTTGATGATTTTGGAACAGGGTATTCTTCCTTAAGTTATTTAAAGGATTTTCCAATTGATATTTTAAAAATAGATCAAACATTCATTCGAAACCTCGAAGAAAAGAGTTCGGATGCTGCAATTGTAAAAGCAATTATCACGATGTGTGAGGGATTAGGGATTACAGTTTTGGCAGAGGGAGTAGAAACCGAACAGCAACTGAAAACATTAAAAAAATTCGGTTGTAAACAAATCCAGGGTTACTATATCAGTAAGCCCGTCATTCCCGCTAAAATCAATCAATTTCTGTTGAATGAGAACGTGATGTGATATTCGAGTTACACGCCAAAATCGTAAGTTACACGAGAAAATCGATGGTTTATAAAAGTATGTGTAGGGCCTTTTTCTAGACAATAGAAAAAGGACAAAGTACTCTCTAAGTTATCACCACAATAACCAAACGAGAGGAGCACTTTGTCCATGTCTCATTTTAACACGGAAAACCTGGACCTTGCCACTTTATTGAAGCTGTCCATGCAAGACATTCTGAAAGAAAAGGTAGAAATGATCCTTCGCGAAGAGATTAAAAATGTATTGAAAAGCGAACCTGTCGGGGAAAACAATGCACGGAACGGGTACTACTCACGAACGCTTGATACGATGTATGGCCGTATTGAAGACATGGACGTCCCACGGGACCGAAAAGGAGATTTCCAGACAGCTATGTTTGAACCGTATCAGCGACGAATGGTAGCTGTGGATGAACTGATCATCCAGCTCTATCAACACGGAGTGGGAGTCCGTCAGGTAGGTAAAATCATGAAAAGTCTTCTCGGGGACGACTACTCTCAAGGAACCATTTCAAACATCACTTCCACGGTAATGGAAGACGTGGTCGCCTGGCAAAAGCGCCCCTTGAAAAAGCGCTACTGTGCCCTTTTTCTAGATGCCCTGTTTGTAAAGGTACGCCGTGATACCGTTGGTAAGGAAGCCGTCTATATCGTTCTAGGAATCACGCCAGAAGGCCATCGGGAAATCCTCGGTTTTTACGTAGGGGGTATCGAGACGTCAAATGGTTGGCGTGAAATACTGGATGATTTACGCGAAAGGGGTGTCGAAGAGGTATTACTTGGTGTTTTTGATGGACTTCCTGGACTGGAAGAGGCGTTCCGCACCTCATTTCCAAAGGCGGATGTTCAGCGTTGCATTGTCCACAAAGTAAGAACGACTTTGAATAAAGTCCGCAAAAAGGATCAGGCCGAGTTTAGTCAGGATCTCAAGGAGGTCTATTCTGCCGAATCCTACGAAGAAGCGGAAGAAGCCTTTAACATAGTGAAGGGAAAATGGAAGAAACGATATAGTCGGGAACTGAAACTTTGGGAAGAAGAACTCTCTGTACTGCTTACGTTTCTCAACTATCCAAAATCGATTCGTAAGTTCATCTATACGACGAATCTTATCGAGCGTACAAACAAAGAAGTAAGAAAGCGACTCAAGACTATGAACAGTTTACCAAACATCGAGGCAGCTGAGAAAATCATCTATTTGACGGCCGCTGATTATAACGAGCGTTGGGCTAGAAGGAAACTCGCTGGCTTTAATCAGGCACTTGAGCACCTACAAAAACTGTTTATAGTACGATATGGTTCAGACAAGATTGAGGGATAAGCAGGCGTGAGTTGGTGCTCCGGAGGTGTCCGGAGCACCAACTCAACCTACCCAAGGGGTAACTTAAGAAGGTATATATGCTTACACATAATTATTGACACAACCAGAAAATCTTGAGTTAGACGAGAAAAATCAGAATTACACGCCAAATTACAGAAGGCTGACAAAATTCATTGGTCAGCCTCTGATTTTTTTGCTGTTTTTTAATAAAGGTCCGTCCTTCTGTCCTCGAATACTGGAATTCGTGTACGAATCTCTTCAAGCTCATCAAGATTGAGCTCTGCATATAGAATGGTTTCATCCTCTTCTGCTTCTTGAATGATTTTCCCCCAAGGATCAATGATCATCGAGTGACCGCCAAACTCATTCTCCGGGTCTGAGCCAATTCTGTTACAGGCTACAACAAAACATTGGTTTTCGATTGCGCGTGTCATTAACAATGTACGCCAGTGTTCGGTTCTAGGCTTCGGCCATTCGGCAGGAACGAACAATATTTTCGCTCCTTCTAGTACATGCTTACGCATCCATTCAGGGAAACGGATGTCATAGCAAATAAACCCAGCTACCGGTGCATTATCAATCATAAAGTGACCATCATCATTACCCGCAGCTAAATATTTTTCTTCATTCATCAAACGAAATAGGTGTGTTTTGCTATACTCTTTGATCACTTCACCATTTCGGTCAAAAACGAGCATCGTATTATAAATCCCTTTATCTGTCTTTTTTGCGATAGATCCTGCAATGATATTGACATGATACGTCTCAGCGAGAGAGGAAATAAACTCGATTACCTGTTCACCGTTCGGGTCACCGATCTGATCCAGCATTTTTAAAGCGTATCCGGTCGTCCAAAGCTCCGGTAACACGATGACATCCGCTTTATCCTTACAAGCTTCACGGATCGGATTGGTTACACGTTCAAAATTGATTTGTGGTTTACCGAATTCAATATCCATTTGGATTACAGCAATCTTCATAATGTTCCTCCTTCAATCAACTGCTTTTGATAAGCTTAGCGCATGAGTACTTAAGTTTCTTCCATTTTCCATTTTAGAAACTAACTTTACCTTACCATAAATGATTGGAATTTTGGCACAATTGGCTTAACTAGTGGTAACCTTGATGTAATGCCGATAAAAAGGATGTTCTTAACACTTTGGGAGGTGCATTATTATGAATCGATTTCAACAATCAAATGCTCTGAACCGTTTACCTGATCAGTTTTTCGCACGACTGGTAGGAAAAGCTCAACCTTACATAAAAGCAGGATACGATCTCATCAATCTAGGACAGGGGAATCCGGATCAGCCGACTCCGCCTCATATCGTGAAGTCATTACAGAAGGCAGTAGAAAATCCGATGCACCATAAATATTCACCATTTCGAGGGCACCGTTTTTTAAAGCAAGCCATTTCAAATTTCTATCACCGTGAGTATGGAGTTACATTGGACCCTGAGCGAGAGGTGGCGGTCTTATTCGGCGCAAAAGCAGGGTTGGTTGAAATCAGCCAATGTATGTTGAATGAAGGGGACAAGGCTCTCGTACCTGATCCAGGCTATCCGGATTATGAATCAGGTATTGCGCTTGCCGGTGCACATACGGTTAAGATGCCTTTACGAAAAGAAAATCATTTTTTACCAGATTATAAAGAGCTTGACGAAAAAAGCCTCAACACAGCAAAAATGATGTTTTTGAATTATCCGAACAACCCGACTGCGGCAGTTGCAACGGAACGCTTTTTCTCAGATACAGTAACGATAGCTGAAAAGCATAACCTATGTGTCGTCCATGATTTTGCATATGGAGCAATCGGTTTCGATGGATCAAAACCAATCAGTTTCTTGCAGTCAAAGGGGGCAAAGGAAGTCGGAATCGAAGTGTATACCTTATCGAAAACGTACAACATGGCAGGCTGGCGGGTAGGGTTTGCACTCGGTAATGAGCAGATTATTGAATCGATCAACTTGATTCAGGACCATTATTACGTCAGTCTGTTTGGTGGTATTCAGGAGGCTGCAGCGGAGGCGTTAAACGGACCGCAAGACTGTGTTGGTGAGCTTGTGTCATTATATGAGGATCGGCGTGATGCATTTATCGGTGCATTGCAGGATAGAGGTTGGGACATTGAAGCGCCGAAGGGTTCTTTTTTTGTATGGCTGCCAGTCCCAGAAAACTACACATCTGAGCAATTTGCAGATCATTTACTGGAAAAAGCCCATGTCATCGTTGCGCCCGGAAAAGGATTCGGGATCAACGGGGAAGGGTATGTCCGTGTTGGTCTGTTGTGTGAAAAAGACAGGCTGATTGAAGCAGCAGAACGGATCGTAAAGCTTCCTTTGGAGCGGAACTAGTTTACTACTAAACTTGAACCTCATACGAGTACAATCTGAAAATAACGAAGCCGTTCTTCCATAAGGGTACATTTTATAGTTGAATTGCATAAATTGTGAAGTAAGGTAATTGCCTAATTGTATCCCTTGGAAGGGTGGGAATACTGTGTGTGGTATAGCAGGATGGATTAATTTTAAACATGATCTGACGAATGAACAAAAGACAATTGAAAAAATGACATCCACTCTTGGTAAAAGGGGTCCGGATGCTACCAAATGCTGGCTTTCCCGGAATGCTGTATTCGGTCATACGAGGTTGATCGTTGTCGATCCAAAAGGTGGAGGACAACCGATGCACAAACGGTCATCGAATGGCAACTACACGCTTGTGTACAACGGTGAACTCTACAACACAGAAGATTTGCGGAAGGAATTATTGAAGAAGGGACATCATTTTGATTCCCATAGTGATACTGAAGTATTGTTGACGAGTTATATTGAATGGGGAGAAGAGTGTGTTCAATATTTAAACGGTATTTTCGCCTTTGCGATTTGGAATGATTCTACTAATCAATTGTTTATGGCACGGGACCGGTTAGGTGTGAAACCATTATTTTATAAAACGATGAACCATTCGTTGCTCTTTGCTTCAGAAATCAAAACGATTCTCGCCCATCCAGATGTGAAACCTGAAGTCGACAGAGAAGGTCTTCAAGAAGTGTTCGGTCTAGGTCCATCACGTACTCCCGGGCACGGTGTTTTTAAAGGAGTATCGGAATTGAGACCCGCACATGCATTGCGCTTTGATCACAATGGACTTAAGGTCTGGCGATATTGGGATGTCGTGAGCAGCGAGCATACCGACACCTTGGATGAAACAGTTGAACATGTCCGGTTTTTGCTTAAGGATGCGATAGAGCGGCAGCTTGTCGCGGATGTTCCGGTCTGCACGTTTTTATCTGGCGGGGTGGATTCCAGTGCGATAAGTGCCCTTGCTTCGCGGTATTTTAAGCAGGAGGAGAGAGGGGCACTGCACACGTATTCGATCGATTTTGAAGAGAACGATAAGTATTTTAAAAGTAGTACGTTCCAGCCCAACTCCGATAGCCCATGGATAAAAGTCATGAATGATTACCTCAAATCCATACACCATTCCTCTGTCATAGATAATGATCAACTCGTCGATTACTTAAAAAAAGCTGTCCATATGCGTGATTTACCGGGAATGGCAGATGTTGACTCGTCATTACTTTGGTTTTGCGAAGAAATCAAAAGAGATTTTACAGTTGGTCTTTCAGGTGAATGTGCGGATGAAATTTTTGGTGGCTATCCGTGGTTTTATCGGAAGGAACTGCTAGAAAGAGAAGCCTTTCCATGGATGCACTCTACGGTTGAACGAGAGAATCTTTTAAAGCCGGAATGGTCAAAAAAGCTGAGGCTGAATGACTACGTTAAAGGTCGATATCAGGAATCAATCAAGGAGATGCCACGGTTGGATGGAGAATCTGAAACTGAGTCAAGAAGACGAGAGATGTTTTATCTGAATATGCATTGGTTCATGGCAACACTTTTAGACCGGAAAGATCGCATGAGTATGGGGGCAAGCCTTGAGGTTCGTGTGCCGTTTGCAGATCATAGAATCGTAGAGTATGCATGGAACATCCCATGGGAGATGAAGATGCTGGATGGTCGAGAAAAAGGAATTCTACGGAAGGCATTAGAAGGGGTCCTGCCGAATGAAATCTTGTATCGTAAAAAGAGTCCATATCCAAAAACACATCACCCTGTATATACGAAGCTCGTAAAACAGTGGCTGAATTCGATTATTCAGCAGAAATCAGCACCGTTGCTTGAGCTTGTTTCAAAGGAAAAAGTGGAGCAAATCATTGAGTCTGATGGGGAGGCGTTTAAGACACCATGGTTCGGTCAGTTGATGACCGGCCCGCAGCTTATCGCTCACCTTGCTCAAATCAACACATGGCTAGAGGATTATAATGTGAATATCGTCGACTGATTTTGGAAAAATGGATGGGATTGTTTATTCCTATCCATTTTTTGTGCGTTTAACAACCAAACCATAAACTAGTACCAATTTTATAACAACTCCTTCAAAATACATATTTTTCTAGTGGTTCTGATGAAATCCTTGTGTCGAAAGTCATTTTTACTGTCAGTATTTCATTTTATATTGAAAACAAAAAAGCCAAAGTTAGACAAAAAGTAGTAGTTACTCATACAACATAAGTATTATTCGATTTTAAAAATCAACTATTACATTTAAACTAGTTTTTTCAAATCACAGGTAGGATATGATGCGGTCGAGTAACGATCAGCTGTCTTCTGCTTAAAAAGTACTAAGTAATGAAGTTCAGTTAATTATTACCATTTCTTTATTTTTCGAAAATTCAGATATTTTTATTAATTTTTTGATAGTTTTCCTTTATGATGATAGTCAACAACCAAGTGTCGACACAATTCCATGAAAAGAAAGGGGGAACGAAGTCATTTTAATGACATTTAACTTTTAAGGAGGGGAAAGATTGTGCAATTAACCCAGAAATTGTTGAATCAACGTTGGTTTACGATCATGATTTGTATGGTTCTACTCGTTTCGACGTTCATGTCATCAGCAGCAAATGCAAGATCGTTGGGTACAGAATCAGAACTGCCTACAGTATCGTATAAACAACAAGCCCTATCTACAAAAGTGAGCAAGAAGCTCTTGAATCAATTTGATGACCAAGAGTATGTAACCTTCTTGTTGAAAATGAACGAACAAGTCGACACTAAAAAGATCGCCAAGCAAGCATCGCAAACGGCAAATGGAAAAGGCCTCTCACCTTACAAAAAGGAACTTGCAATGCGTTCTGCAGTCGTTTCATCCTTGCGTATTAAAGCAATTGAATCACAGGATCATCTCAAGAAGTTTTTAAATATACAGAAGGATGAAGGTAACGTTAAAAAGTTCCAGTCCTTCTTTATCGTAAATGCGATGGCTGTCACAGCTAAAAAAGAGGTGATGGAACAGCTAGCAGCATTTCCTGAAGTAGCCAAGGTGCTTCCGAATGAAGTGCGTCAGCTTCATCCTGTTGCGAATGAAACGAAAGCAGAGGCAAAAACGAAAGCTGGTACTTCTGGTCAAAAACTACAAAATGAAACCAATGCCATTGAATGGAACATCGAACGTGTCGGTGCTCCTGCGGTTTGGGAGATGGGGATCGATGGAACCGGAACCGTTGTTGCGAACATTGATACCGGTGTCCAATGGGATCACCCTGCACTGAAGGAAAAATATCGCGGCTATGACCCTGTGAACCCAGATGCCCCTAGCCATGAAATGAATTGGTTCGATGCTACAGCTGGACAAGAAGAACCGTATGATGATCAAGGTCATGGTACTCACACGATGGGTACGATGGTAGGATCTGAACCAGGTAGCTCCAATCAAATCGGCGTCGCACCTGGAGCAAAATGGATTGCGGTTAAAGCGTTCACAGCAGCTGGCGGTACGGATGTCGACCTTCTTGAAGCAGGTGAGTGGATCATCGCTCCTGCTGATGCTGAAGGGAATCTACATCCTGAAATGGCTCCTGATGTTGTAAACAACTCCTGGGGTGGTGGACCTGGACTGGATGAGTGGTACCGTCCTATGGTTCAAAACTGGCGTGCAGCAGAAATCTTCCCAGAGTTTTCTGCTGGAAATACAACCATTTTCAATCCAGGTGGACCAGGGTCTATCGCGACACCTGCAAACTACCCTGAATCATTCGCTACTGGTGCAACAGACATCAATGATAACCTCGCCAGCTTCTCATTGGAAGGACCATCACCATACGATGAAACTAAACCCGACATCAGTGCCCCAGGTGTAAACATCCGGTCATCTGTTCCGGGCGGCGCTTATGAAGGTGGCTGGAATGGAACTTCGATGGCAGGTCCACATGTAGCTGCAACAGCTGCATTGTTGCGACAAGTCGATTCCTCGTTGACAGTTGATGAAATCGAAGAAATTTTGATGGCTACAGCCGTCCCTTTAACAGATGAGGAATATCCGGAATCACCTAACAATGGGTATGGATACGGTCTCGTCAATGCGTTCAGTGCCGTTTCATCGGTAATAACCGGACTTGGTGAAGTGAAGGGACAGGTTACAAAAGAAGGCGAAGATGCTGAAGCCCCTACCTTCGAACATAATGCACCAGTTGAAACGTTTGATGGATTAGACTTACCGTTATCTGTGAATGCATCAGATGATGTAAGTATCACGAGTGTAACCCTTGAATACGAAGTATCCAATAACAGTTGGGAACAGATCGAGGCAGTAATAACAGCTGGTGACTACCGATCTGGAACCTATGAAGCTGTTATACCTGGTGATGCGATCAGTGGCGATACGTTAACTTATCGCTGGGTTATAGCAGACTTTGGAAACAATGACGTGACGTCGGATGAATATGAAGTCGCCGTTTTACCTGGAATCAGTGAAGGGTATGAAACAGACTTCGAAACACAGCCGACTGATTGGATTTCATGGGGCGATAACAACTCCTGGGAATGGGGTGCACCAACTGCTGGTCCTGATGGAGCAGCATCTGGTGAGAATGTTTTTGCAACCAATCTAGATGGTGATTATGATAACAATACAAATGCGACATTAATGATGCCCCCGATCGACCTTGGTGACGGAGAAGCATACTTACAATTCAATCACTGGTTCAACTTTGAAAACAATTATGACTATGGTCATGTTGTTGTCTCCACCGATCAGGAAACTTGGGAACAAGTTGCTGAGATTAACGGGGAAAGCGGTGAATGGGTTGAACAAGAAGTAGACCTTTCTGTGTACGCAAACCAGCGTATCTATGTAGGTTTCCACGTTGATACCGATTACAGTGTGTTAAGAGAGGGATGGTACCTCGATGATGTCCGTCTGAGCAATACAACGAATGAGCCAGCAACGAAAGGTTCACTTTTCGGATCAAAAAACAATAACAATAATAATGGCGCAAAGAAAGATAAAGCAGCAAAGAAGGAAAAGATCGATCCTACACAATTGAAGCCGACACAACGTATTGATCTTGTGGCGAAAAAAGACAAGGATCAGGATGCTAGTCCATCGGCATTACCACTTGAAGCTGAAGTAAGCATTCTTGAAACTGGACGGTCGACCTCAACAAGTCCAGTTGATGGAAGCTATACGATCACACATGCAGCTGGTGACTATACAGTCGTTGCGGAAACTTATGGATTTTATCCTGAAGAACAATCCATTTCGATTCCGAATGATGGAGTCATTGAAGTAGACTTTACCCTTGATGAAATCCCTCAGGGTACAGTGACTGGTACGATTACGAACGAACAAACCGGTGAACCGATCGATGGCGCAACATTATTACTTGTTGAAGATGCTGCGGTTACACCAGTTGAAACCGATGCAAATGGAAACTACACGTTGACTGCATATGAAGGGGACTATACGTTGAAAGTCATGGCTTCTGGCTACTACAGCGAGGAAGTCAGTATTACCGTCGCGGGTAATGAAGAAGCGGTAGCCAATGCTGAATTGAAACCGTTCATCGGATACCCAGGTGAGATCGGATACGATGATGGAACAGCTGAAAATGCACGTGCATTCTATGATGCAGGCAATGGCTGGGGTGTCAGGATGTCCCTTCCAGAAGGTAAGGATCAAGCAATCGTTACAGGAGGAATGTTCCGATTCTGGACGACCGACTGGCCAGTACCAGGCGGAACTGACTTCCAAGTAGCGATATATGACGCGAATGAAGATGGATCCCCAGGTGAAAAGCTTGCCGGACCTATTGATGCGACTGCACTCCGTAATGGAGAGTGGACACATGTTGATTTGTCAGAACAAGGTATCACTGTAGATGGCGACTTCTTCATGGTCTATATCCAAACGGATCCAAATCCGTACGCACCAGGACTTGGAACTGATGAAAACGGGGATAATGCAGGTCGAAGCTGGCAGTTAGTCGGTGGCGGCTGGTCTCCATCTCCTGAGGTAGAAGGGAACTATATGATTCGTGCGACTGTCGATTATGAAGTGGTAGCCCCAACCATCTCTTCTCCTGCTGATGGAACCCACACGAATGAAGAGGTGGTTACTGTTGAAGGTCAGTCTGCACCAACAGTTGATGTCCATCTTTTTAACAATGGGGAAGAAGTAGCGGTAGTTCCGACAAACGATGACGGATCTTTCTCTACTAAACTCACACTTGCAGTTGGCGAAAACGTACTGACTGCGACTGCCGCCAATGATCGAGGCATGACGGATCCATCAGCACCAGTGACTGTTGTCCTTGATCAAACGAAGCCGGAACTGACGATTGAAAGTCCAGAAGAAGATTCTAAGACAAATCGTATGGCTGTCGTTGTTAGAGGTACCGTTGATGACGAACACCTTCATTGGGTAAAAGTGAATGGTGAAAGAGCGACCGTTAATGACGATGGAACTTACACACACCGAATGCTTTTAAATGAAGGTGAAAACTTGATTCGGGTTGTTGCGAAGGACCGTGCTGGTAACCGTGTCAGGGAGGAAGTAACGGTGGATGTCAAGTTCGGTCCGATTGAATTGAGTAACGTTATGCCTGATACCGATAAACATTTAAATGCAGGTGACAGCGTCATGATTGAATTTGACAGTGAGCCTGGACTTGAAGCACGTTTCCGTATCCATATGCCGCTGACAAATACAGTAATGAATGCAAACGAACTTCCAATGATGGAAACTACACCAGGTCATTACGTCGGATACTACACTGCAACCTCGAATGTTGTCGCAGATGGAGCGGTTGTTGAAGTAGTAGCACGTGATGACTACGGAAATGAAACAGAAGAACTTGCAGAAGGTAAGCTTTATATCAACATGGAGGATTAAAGCGGAAGGGTTGGCATCTTATTGGGTGCCAACCCTGATTTTTTCCGAAAAAGGCTGCTTCGAAGTTAATTCTCAATTTTCGCAGTTTTTCCATTGATCCTACATTTCTAGCTTTCTGATTTTGAACTATTTAAAGGAAATTTTCGGGATATGCCGAAAATAACATTAGAATCTTTAAATAAGGAGATTAATTCATTGTGAAAGAGTTGAAAATGCCAATACACGTTCTCCAACTTTTATCGTTGGCGGGTCGAATCCGCCCACACCACGTGAGTCTACCGCAAATAGAAGTGGATTTAAGGAAATGCATGGCTGGTTACAAAGGAGAAAAGGCGATTGAGTATCATTTGAGATTTCTGGACAAAGAACGCTATCTCATTTTACACGATCTCCGACTGAGAATCGGAAACACTCACCTCCAAATCGATGTCCTCATCCTTACTCCGCACTGTTACATCATCACAGAAGTGAAGAATATCCAAGGTACTCTCTATTTCGATCCTGTATTCAACCAACTGATCAGAAGCAAGGACGGATTTGAAGAAGGCTTTCAAGATCCAACGAACCAAGTGAAAAGGCAGCAGTTCCAGCTTCTCGAATGGTTGAAGATGAACAATCTCCCGAAAGCTCCTCTCCATTCCTTCATTGGAATCAGTGATCCCAAAACCATTCTTAAGACCTCACTGAACAACCACAACATTTCAAAGTCAATTAGCCATGGTATCGAACTCCCTTTTAAAATAGAGAACTTAAGACAAAAATATAATGAGCCTAATGTGAGTCAAAAAGATCTCAAGAGAATAGGCCGACGGTTGATCAAGAAAAATGAACCCCTCATATTTGATGTTTTTAGGAAGTATGGTATTTTACAATCGGATATTTTAAAAGGTGTACGATGTCTGAAATGTGAAAGGACCCCGATAAGAAGGGACCGGGGAAAGTGGGTTTGTCCTACATGTGAATACGATTCGAAATATGCACATTATTCATCTATTATGGACTATGCCCTGCTAATAAATTTGAATTTTACAAATCGTGAAATCAGTGATTTTTTACTTGTTGATTCTAAAGATATAACATATGGCTTATTGAAAGAAATGGGTTTACCAAGGGAAGGCAGGAATTATAAAATGCCATTAGATTTTGTGATCAATCATGGATATAAACGAGAAAATTATTAATAAGACGAAAAAATCCTGAGTTAGACGCCAAATTTTCATTTTAGACGAGAAAAATCTATTTTACACGAGAAATCGAAACAATTCACCCTCAACCCGCTCGATTTTCCACAAAAATCATCCGCTCCCATACTCGTGACCTCCATCTCCAAAGCATTAAGAGGCCTCGAAGCCATTCATCTACACAAAATGCAACCCAAACCCCGATCAGACCGTATCCAAATGGTATTCCAAGGATATAGGAGAGCGGGACACTGATTCCCCACATCGATAAAATGCCGATATAAACAGGAAATCGAACATCACCAGCTGCGCGTAACGAACTTATGACAACGAGATTGAATGATCTTCCTGGTTCTAGTATCAACGTTAACAGGAGTAATGAGCTCCCAAGAGATAGTATTTCAGGATTATCGGTAAAAATCCCAAGCAACTGCACTGAAAAAATGGAAACAACCCCTGCCATCATAAATGAAATGATCATCGCATAGCGTAGACTCCGTAAACAAGCCTTGTATGCTTTGCTTACCTCTCGAGCCCCGACTAAATGTCCGATCAGTATTTGTGTACCCTGCCCTAATGAAACAGAGAACAGGAAAATGAACATCATGATATTCTGTGTGTAAACCTTAGTCGTAATTGCCTCTGTGCCCAGCATGGTTATAAAATACATGATGGCCATCTGCGACGTATTGTACGACAAATGTTCACCAGCCGAAGGGATACCGATTTTCAGGATGCTTTTGATATGTTTCTTTACAGGTCGGAAGAACAAATCAATAGGAAGCTGTCCATCAATTCTCTTCAATAGTAAAAATGCGATGATGATTACTCCGATCGTCCGGCTGACTGAGGTAGAAATCGCCACACCTGTTACCCCTAAAACCGGAAATCCGAACGGCCCAAAAATAAACAAATAGTTCCCTAACACATTCAAAATATTGATTCCGATCGTCACATACATTGCATCCTTCGTAAAACCATAGCATCGAATTGAGGCACCGATTGTCATTAAAAGGGCTTGAACAAAGGAAAAGCCACCTACGAGCTGAAGGTAGGGAACAGCATAAATCATCAATTGATCCGGTAGATTCATAACACTTAATAGTGATTCAGAAAAAAACAACATGACCAGACTAAGAACTGCTCCAAACAGTAAATTAACCGATAAAGAAGTGACAACAACTTGACGGGCTTGTAGTTCTTCTTCCGCTCCAAGCAATTGGGCAATCACAATGCTCGATCCCGTCGCAACAAATCCGAACATGACGATCACGATCGATATGATTTGGTTGGCAACCCCCACAGCTGCAACGGAATCATCTGAATATTGGCTTAGCATTAATGTGTCAGCATTCCCCATTAACATATGCAAAAGAATTTCGATAAATATCGGCCAGGTCAACGCAAATAGAGATAGCGAATTTTTTGTTTTTGCTTTCATATGTGTGAGTCAGTCCCCTTCGTAAGCCATGGCATGAAAGTATATAAGAAAAAACAAATTTCAGCGTATCCCTAAATGACCCAAAAGTAAAGTGTATCGTCACCTTCTAATCTATTTTCATTTCCAAAATCCGAAATCCAAAAGGTTCTAACAAAACGTACTCACCTTGTTCAAATGGCCGTTCATTCCAAGCGTCATAAAGAGGAGTACCTTGATATGAATCAGGAAGGTTAACGGTGGTGCTATTTTTGGAATTATTTATAACAAATAGCAATGAGCAATCTTTTGCTTTTCTTTCATAGACGAGATGGTTCGTTTTCTGATCGGCTTCTAGAAAAGCAAATGAGGCATCACTTTTCATGGCATTATGTTGTTTCCTTAACAAAATAAGCTTTGAGACAAATAAACGAAGATCTTCATCACGCTCACCACGATCCCAAATCATACATTTCCTGCAGCCAGGATCTTGCCCGCCTTCCATAGCAATTTCATCCCCGTAATAAATGCATGGCGTTCCGACAAACGAAAGCTGGAACAAAAATAATAATCTCACTCTTTCTTTACTATTCTCACAAACTGTAAGGATCCTCGGGGTATCGTGGCTTCCTAATAGATTAAATGATACATCATTCACATTTTTCGGATAAGAGACGAGTACGTTTGTTAACCGCTCTACAAATGTATTAGCTTGTATTTCATCTCTTGCAAAGAAATCGAGGGAGGCATCGGTAAAAGGATAATTCATGACTGCATCAAACTGGTCACCTTGAAGCCATGGCATCGAATCATGCCAGATTTCTCCTAATATATAGGCATCCGGTTTGGCCTTTTTCACAACCGTACGAAAATCACGCCAAAACTGATGATCCACTTCATTCGCAACGTCCAATCGCCATCCATCGATATCGAATTCCTCAATCCAATAGCGGGCAACCTCCAACAGATAGTCCCGGACTTCAGTATTTTCAGTATTCAGCTTCGGCATGAACGGTGTAAATGCGAACGTATCATAATTCGGAGCTGGTTCAGTCTGAATCGGAAATTCCCGAATATGGAACCAGTCCTTATATCGAGAGCGCACCTGCTTTTCAATCACATCCTGAAAAGGTCTGAATAAATATCCGCTGTGATTGAATACAGCATCGAGCATTACTTTAATTCCATTTTGATGGCACACTTCTACAAGTTTTTTAAAGGATTCTTTATCGCCAAATTGCGGATCGATTTCTAAATAATCGATTGTATCGTATTTATGGTTGGAGTGAGCTTTAAATATAGGTGTAAAATAGATACCCGTAATCCCAAGGTCTACGAGATGATCAATATGATCAATAACGCCTTGGAAATCCCCACCGAAAAAATTTTCAGGAGTGGGTTCTTCACTTGCCCATTTCAGCGTGCCTTTTGGATCATTCGAGGGATCGCCATTAGCAAACCGCTCTGGAAAGATTTGATACCAAACTGTATCCTTTACCCAATCAGGTGCATCGAATACATCGGCCGAATTTAGAAATGGGAAACAGAAGTAGAAGTTCGTGTCTTTTGGATCCTCTTGTTGAAAGCCTTTTTCACCATATATAAGTAGTTGATCACCGGAACGAATTTGGAACCCATATCGGAGACGCCGGTATTCAGGACGAATCCTTATAATCCAATAATCAAATAGCTGATCAGAACCTTCCTTTTGCATCGGAAGTTGTTCATTCTGCCATTCTCCATTTATCCATATGTAAGGGTCTCCGAAAATGATGCTGACGTTTTCTACATCAGACTTTGCAGTCCGAAGTCGAATGTCCACCTCATGGTCATTTACACTATAGGCAAGATTATTTTTCGGTCGATGATAAATTGCCTCTATATTCATACGAGCACCTCAATTCTATTGATTCAAAATCTTGACGTTCATTATTTATCAATCATACGAAATTAAAAAAAGTTATGCAAACGGTTGCAGTCAATGTCTTACCTTTGTATAATGAAAAATAAGCAATGCAAACGTTTTCACAATGGTAGATCATTCATTTAGGGGAGGACAATAACATGTTTAAAAAGTTTTTAAGGGTTTCAATGACTGCAAGTTTAGCAGTTGGATTGCTAGCGGCTTGTGGACCGCAAGACTCAGAAGGAACAGAAGATACGACCAAGAAAGATAGCAGCAATGATAAGCCAGAAAAATTAATAGTCTGGGAGGATAAAGAAAAGGGAATCGCTTTAGAACCTGCGATTAAGAGTTTTGAAGAAAAATACGGGATAAAGGTTGAATACAAAGAGCTCGGAATGGCTGACGAAATTCGTGAACAGCTTCCACTCGATGCACCAGCAGGAACCGGTCCTGATATTCTGACATTACCACACGATCAGATTGGTGCAATGGCCACACAAGGACTTCTAGCTCCACTAGAAGTAAGTGAGGACGTAATCAATACATTTACGGAATCCTCCATTCAAGCTCAAACGTTCAATGGTGAATTATACGGTTTGCCAAAAGCAACTGAAACACCTGTTTTTATTTACAACAAAGCACATATGGACAAAGCACCTGAATCGTTCAATGAGCTTTATGAATTCTCTAAAGGGTTTACGAAAGATGGAAAGTATGGCTTTCTTGCACTATGGGATAACTTCTATTTCGCCAATGCGATCATGGCAGCTAATGGAGGGTATGTGTTCCAGCAAACCGCAGAAGGTCTCGATGCTTCAGATCTCGGCCTGAACAATGAAGGTGCGGTTGAAGGTGCTGAATACATTCAAAAGTGGTATGACGAAGGATTGTTCCCGAAAGGAATCATCGGTGAAAGCGGCGGTTCTGCAATGGATGCATTATTCAATGAAGGTAAAGTCGCTTCTGTCATGAATGGACCTTGGGCATTCAAAGGCATGAGAGATGCGGGAATTGAGATTGGTGTAGCACCATTACCTAAGTTGCCGAATGGTGAATATCCTAAAACATTCATCGGAGTAAAAGGATGGCACGTATCAGCTTATTCAGAAAACAAGGAATGGGCGACAAGGCTTGTGGAGTGGCTGACTAACGCTGAAAATGCGAAAATCCGATATGAAAAAACTTCAGAAATTCCACCGGTAAAATCATTGATGGAAGATCCGATCATTGCAGATAATGAAGGAGCAAATGCCGTTGCCGTACAATCTCAGCGTGGCGTACCAATGCCGAACATCCCACAAATGGGTCAAGTGTGGGGACCGATGGCAAGCGCACTTCAATTGATTGTAACTGGCAAGCAAGAACCGAAAGCTGCTCTTGATGAGGCTGTGAATACGATTAAAGCTCAAATTGAAGCAAGTGGAGCAGAATAAGGACCGAAGCTTGTACTGTATCAAAATAATTAAATAATATTAAAAAGGGGCTGACATAATTCAGGAGTCCGGCATCTCCGATCAGGAGTATACGAGACCCTAGTGAGTCAGCCCCTACTCATTTTTTAAGCGTTTAACATATCGAGAAAGGGGACAGGGGTTTTAAATGACTGATACAGCGATAACCACGTCCACGCATCGGAAAAAAGCACTAGGCTTGTCCCTGATACCAGGGCTTGGCCAATTTTATAACAACCAATATTTCAAAGGAATCGCATTTCTTGTCTTATCATTTTCCTTTATCGTTGCGTTTTATGATCTTTTGAATATCGGTCTATGGGGAATCGTCACGTTAGGTGAGGAACTTCCCCGGGATCATTCAATATTTCTACTGGTTAAAGGGATTATTGCAATTATCGTGTTGGTATTGGGATTATCCGTTTACGCATTGAATTTGTTCGACGCTTATCGAAATGGGAAAAAGCGTGACATGGGGCTCAAACTTAATTCGATCAGAGAGCAGTACCGAAATGTTGTCGATACCGGTTTCCCGTATTTAATGCTTTCGCCGGGTGTCTTCCTTCTCATATTTGTCGTTATTTTTCCGATTCTATTTGTCATTCTTCTTGCATTTACAAATTATGATTTATACCATTCACCGCCTGCCAAACTGGTAGATTGGGTCGGGATACAGAACTTCATTGATATTTTCAAGCTCGATTTGTGGCGTGATACGTTCATCAGTGTTTTTGCTTGGACCGTCATTTGGACGTTAGTCGCAACGACGTGTCAAATTGCGATTGGTATTTTCCTTGCAGTCCTGTTGAATCAAAAGGATTTGAAATTCAAACGCATTTTCAGAACAATTTTGATTTTACCATGGGCGATTCCGGCGTTCGTTTCCATTCTTGTTTTTGCAGGGATGTTCAATGTAACATCTGGTGCAATCAACAATGACATTTTAGCCTTTTTTGGAATCGATGCGATTCCTTGGCAGCTCGATCCTTTCTGGGCGAAGGTCGCATTGATTCTCATTCAGTCGTGGCTGGGATTTCCATTTATTTTTGCGATGGTCACTGGGGTTCTGCAATCGATTCCTGACGAGCTTTACGAAGCGTCGACAGTTGATGGGGCAACGATGTGGCAGAAGTTCCGAACCATCACCTTGCCGATGATTTTATACGCTATTGCACCGATTTTAATTACGCAATACACATTCAACTTTAACAACTTCAACGTCATCTTCTTGTTTAACGGCGGGGGTCCACCAGTACCTGGCCAAACCGCAGGATCGACGGATATTTTGATTTCATGGATCTATAGCTTGACGCTCGAATCGAAACAATACGCGAAGGCTGCTGCAATAACGATGGTACTATCTGTTATCGTTATCTCGGTTGCGTTATGGCAATTCAGAAGAACGAAATCTTTCCAAGAGGAGGATATGATGTAATGAATATGAAAAAACAAAAAATCATCCGCCTCACCTTATCCTACATTGCGATTTTCATTGCGCTCGCAATCGTCATTTATCCAGTACTTTGGATTGTAGGTTCATCGTTCAATCCTGGGAACAGCCTATCAGGGTCAACCATGATTCCGAAAAATGCATCACTTACACATTATAAGGAACTGTTTGACTTAGAAAAGAGCAACTACCTTATCTGGTATTGGAATACGTTGAAAATATGTACGATAACAATGGTCTTATCCGTTACAATGATCGCTCTGATGGGCTATTCGTTTTCCCGTTATCGTTTCGTCGGTCGCAAAAACGGATTAATGACATTTTTAATCCTGCAAATGATTCCAAACTTTGCGGCTCTTATCGCGATTTATGTTCTTGCTGTCGTAACTAACCTGATTGATACCCATCTTGCATTGATTCTCCTTTATACAGGTGGATTGCTGCCGATGAACACATGGCTTGCGAAAGGATATTTCGATACGATACCAAAAGAGCTGGATGAGTCTGCAAGAATGGATGGCGCAGGACACCTCCGTATTTTCTGGCAAATTATCCTTCCTCTTGCAAAGCCGATTCTTGCTGTAATCGCGTTGTTCAGCTTCATAACGCCATTTGCTGATTTTATCCTCGCCAAAGTGATTTTAAGAAGTGAAGAAAAATACACTCTGGCTGTGGGATTATATAACCTTGTCGCAAAACAATTTGGAGCAGAGTTTACGAAATTTGCAGCAGGCGCCGTTCTGATTGCAATTCCGATTTCGCTATTGTTCCTTTCGCTTCAGCGTTATTTGATTTCAGGATTAACTGCCGGTGGTACGAAAGGGTAAACGATCGTTTCTACGTCAGGATATTGTTCAGTACTTAACAAATAACTTTTAAGTGGTAAAATAGTAGTATAATACGGTATATAGAGATAGGAGGAAGCGGGCATGGCAGTTACAATAAAAGATGTTGCAAAATTAGCAAACGTTGCCCCTTCGACAGTATCAAGGGTTATTGCAAATAATCCACGAATCAGTGAGCGTACGAAGAAAAAAGTTCGTGAAGCAATGGATTATCTCGGCTATCATCCGAACTTTAATGCTCGAAGCCTTGCCAATCGGTCTTCAAAGGCAATAGGTATCGTCATGCCAAGCTCTGCTGAGAAGGCGTTCCAAAATCCATTTTTCCCTGAGGTGCTTAGAGGCATCAGTACAAAGGCTCATGAAAAAGAATTTACATTGTTGATGTCGACAGGTACAACAGAAGAAGAAATCTATCGTGCAGTTGTCGGAATGGTTCAGGGAAGGCGCGTTGATGGTATTGTCCTTCTTTATTCAAGAGTCGACGATCCAATCATGGCGTACCTTTATGAACAGAAGTTTCCGTTTACGGTTGTAGGTAAGCCGTTCAAGAATGATAATAAAATCAATCATGTCGATAATGACAACTATAAAGCAGCAAAACAGTTGACCGAACACTTAATCACAAACGGCCATAAACGGATCGGTTTTGTCGGTGGAAGTGTAAATCTAGTCGTTACAACGGATCGGTTGCTAGGATATGAAAAGGCACTTCAGGTTGCGAATATTCCATATCGGAGCGAATACATCATCAATGCTGACTTTGCTCTCGAAAGCGGTCAAAGGGCGGTTTCTGAGCTTATGTCTCTTGAACAACCATCGACTGCGCTGGTTGTAACTGATGATTTGATGGCACTCGGAGTACTCAGAATGTTTGATGACATTGGTGTAAAGGTACCAAACGATGTTTCTGTCGTCAGCTTTAACAATGCAATGATCGCTGAGCTTGCGACACCCTCCTTAACATCGGTTGACATTAATATTTATGAGCTTGGCTATCAGGCAGTTGATTGTCTATTGGAAACGATTGAAAAACCGGACGGACCACCGAGTAAAATAAAAGTCGATCATCGCATCATCATTCGGCAATCGAGCGAACAACAACTGACAACGAACGATATCAAATCAGAAGAAGTAACAAAAAACGATTGAACAATCAAAACGAGACAGCATCAGATTGTTATTTTTCTTGAGTCCTAAAAGAAAAATACAACTGATCGTTTGTTTCGTTTTTTTACGTTAAAAATAAAAGGATTCTCGAACTTCAGTCTTGAATGTGTCAGTATGTATGAAATTTCAGGGTACGATGGCAGGTGTAGCTTAGTGGCAAATTCGATTGAAACTTTTCCGTTTCCATTCACGAAAGACCAGTATGAATATACGAATAATTCGTCACAACTCAATCCAGTTAGATGTGTGGAAGTGACAGGAGACTACAATTCAGAAATTCAATTAAAGCGGAAGCTGATCGAGGAACATCCAGAGAGGTGTTATCGATCGTTCCGTCATTCAATAGAAGGGCAATGGGAAATACTTAAGCTGCTCTTTCATGAGATTGCAACCTATGAGCCTGATCACTTTACCTTTGAGAGAAGAGGCAAGGAGTATCGGTTTCAAAACCTGATTCTTGGGGAAGAGGAGCGATTTATTGACCGTGACCTCTCGTCAATTGATAGTGAACCATTTGACTTAGCAGGAAGACATGTCCAAGAAGATCTAATTTTAATGGGGGACAGGGAAGGCACTTTGTTTCTCGATGCTGGACAGCTCTGTTTTCCGTCAAATTGGTCACTGGCGTTTGCGTTTGGCCTTGATTTTAAATCAATCCATACACCAGTACCTCGAATTAATCAAACTGGTTTTATCGAAAAGGTCGAACGTTTTATTAAAAGAATTCGACCAGGTACAGCTTGGGAACGGAACAATTGGTCAGTGACCATCACAAACAAACTCGACACGCCACTCGAGACCTATTCAGAATGGGGCAGGAGCAGATTAAAAGTGACAGAAGAGAATGTGGAAGACCTGTTACATTTAAGAGTGGAAATCCAGAGACTTTATCGGTTACCGCTGACCAATGATGTGCTTTTTACAATCCATACGTATCTTCTATCATTAAAGGATATGGCAACAAACAATGAATGGTTGACTCGGTTCTTTAAAAATGTGGAAACGCTAACGGATGATATTGCGGAATACAAAGGGATATCACTATATAAAAAGCCATTGATGAACTATTTCGAGCAGAAAGTCAAAAAGGATTGATCGATCATGGGCAACACAATTGCTATAGATTATAACAGACCGCGTTGTTTAATAATCTCAGATGACTGTAAGAATGCGAAGCTCCCGAACATCCTAAAGGAAATGAAGGATCGAAATCTCGACTTTCAAATCATAGATTATAGTAATGAAATGGCTTCTGAAACTCTCGAGAAAAGATTATCTAATCAACCACTAGGGTGCTTGTTAATCCTCTTAGTCAATCCAGAGCTATCCAGAAGAATTGTGCACATCGCGAGGGAGATTCACTTTTCTATAAATGATATCATCGTGATTTCAGACTCCGGTTTGTCACGGCACGTTTTTTGTGGCAGCTGTCATTTTATTAACGAGAATATTCAAGCACGTCGCTTCAACTGTAAAAAATGCTTGAACGAGCTTGAGGTTTCAGACCATTTTTCGGCATATTATCAAGCGGTTCTTGGGTATCCAGTCATCAAACAAGCGGGTGTTGAACATGAATAAATCCATTCAACTTCAGGTGGAAAAAGTAATCAACGAAACCCAAAAAGTGAAAAGGCTAGTACTAGGATCAAAACAAATCAAGCTACCGACATTTGGTCCTGGAGCACACATCACACTTCATTTACCGATGGGAACCCGTCAATATTCCCTTACCAACAATCCAGTTCAATCAACGAATAATTACGAAATCGCAGTCAAAAGAATCGGCGGAGAAGGTAGTGGGTCAGGATTTATCCATGATCACGTTAAAAAAGGGGTTACGCTTACTGTGTCTATTCCGGACAATTATTTTCCTCTGCACTTGAAGGCGAACCACCATGTTTTCTATGCTGCCGGGATTGGGATTACCCCAGTTCTCTCCATGATCTCCTATTTAAAAACAATCGGTCATTCCTTTGAACTTCATTACGTAGCCCGTTCAAGAGAAGAGTGTGCTTTTTACGAACAGCTTCAATCAGAGTGCGGAACCCAATCTGCGTTTTATTTTATGGAAAGGTCGGAGCGGATGAAGCGGTTGAAGGAAACGATGCGTAATCGAACAATCGGAACACATGTGTATATGTGCGGTCCACAAGCATTCATGGAGGAGCTCGTCACGTATGCCAAGAAGCTTCATTTCCCATCGCACCATATTCATGTCGAAAGATTTGCACCGGTGAGTGATACAAAAAATAGAACGCCATTTACAGTTTCACTAGAAAAACGTAATAAAATGATTACGGTAGAAGCAGAAAAAAGTTTGTTGGAATCACTTGCTGACCATGACATCAAAGTCCCTTATGCATGCCGTATGGGGATATGTGGAACTTGTGAGGTCATAGTGAACAATGGAAAGGTCCAGCATCTCGATTCCTTCTTAACTGAGAAGGAGAGGAAAACAAAGCTTTTGAGCTGTGTCTCTAGGGGAGTGAATCATATTTCAATCGATCTTTAAGGTGTGAAGGGAGAAAAGATAGATAAACCGGGACAGATGGTAATTCTTAAAGATAATCCGAGAACAGGTAAGGCAAGCATTGCCCAGGTGATGCAAATACGTTTACCTTTTTTCAAGCCCTTCCAGCACACGGCGGAACGGTTGCTCTTCTTTTGCTGCTTCAAAACCAGCAAATGGACATACGATTTGAGCCACCCGTTCCAGTACGGTATGCATCGAAAATTGTTCCGGTCTTAATCCAGGCTTCACCTCGTCCCACTGCAAAGGTGTTGCAACCAGTGCCTCATCGTTTCCACGAAGTGAATATGGGGCTATAATCGTTTTTCCCTCTGCATGCTGTATGTAATCGATGTAACAGCGTGATCCACGATTTTGCTTCAGCCGTTCGATCGTAAACTTTTCAGGGTTTTGCTCAACAAGGTAGGTGGCAACAAAATGAGTGAACATTCGGGTCTCGTCATAGGTATAGGTGTCATCTGGCAATGGAACATACACCTGGATCCCCTTATTTCCAGACGTTTTTACAAATGCATGGAGCTTCAATCGGTCAAGTATATCTTTAATTAGAATTGCTGCTTCAACAGCTAGTGAAAATTGCTCTCGGGACGGTGGATCAAGATCAAAAACGATTTCAGCTGGCATCGATGATTGGATCGTGTTAAAAGGAATGTGGTATTCAAGTGCGAGTTGATTTCCAAGCCATACTAAAGGGGGCAAAGCATTACAGACAATGTAACGGATGCCTTCATGTTCATTCGTTTCAACAAAGTCCGGTGCATAATCCGGGCAATTTTTTTGATAGAAAAAGTCATCATGCATACCATGGGGATATCGTTTAACCGTCAACCAACGATTTTTTAAAAAAGGAAGCATAAACGAATGAATTTGTATCAAATAGTGTAGATAGGATTGCTTTGTAATCCCTTTTTGTGGATATAAAATTTTATCGAGACTGGTTACGTTGATTGTCTCGTCGTCAATGTTCAGCTGTCCATCTGATTTTGCAGTGCTTCCCATGTGTGCATTCCTCCCAATGTACGTCAAGGCGAAAACAGGCTTCCTGCTTACTGTGTTGTGTTCGCTTTGACGATTTGGATCAGTGCTTCACGCTCCGAACCTTCAAGACCATGTGAAAAGAGACCTAAATCAATTAAGGAACCAGCGTCATTTAAAGCAAAATGAACAAATCCTTTTCCGAATCATAACCGGCCACAATAAAAGTGCACGTTTTTGAATGTTCGAAAAGCTGGCCTTCCATTTTGTTTCTAAAATACAGAGCTCACCATCAAAAATGACTGGCGGTGAATCTTTATAGGTTTGCTGAATCAACTTAGCCGCATGATGTATTCCAGAGAATGCTTTAGTTAAAGATTTCAGGATTCGGCTATGGAAAAGGATTTCTTTTTCATTGATGTGTAACCATGCCTGAAACCAGGTCGTTTTTAACTTCAAAATACCACTCATCTCCTTCGGGAAGTACAGAGACAAGGGTAATCGATGTAATCGGCTTCATTCGCTGCTCGCTTTTTTCTTTCGGGTCGTTTTCTTCTTCTTTTTAGGCTTGGAGTCATTGATACTCGCTTGCAACGCGTCCATAAGGTCAACAACATCAGCTTTCGGTCGCTCTTTTGAAACCGTTATTTGTTCTCCTTTTACTTTACTTTCGATCGCTTCCATTAAATCTTCTCGATAATCATCATGATACTTTTCAGGATCAAATTCAGTTGTTAGCTGGTCAATCAGTTGGATTGCCATATCCATTTCCTTTTTATTGACCTCAACGTTTTCTGGGATATCCGGTACGAGGTCGACATTTCGTACTTCATCAGGAAAATGGATTGTCTCTAATAACAATCCTTTGTCATAAACACGAACGACAGCTAAATTTTGTTTGGAGCGAATCATCACCTTTGCTATGCCGATTTTTCCGGAGTCATCCATTGCTTGCTTTAGCAGCGTATACGGTTTTCCTCCGTTTTCACCAGGTCCGATAAAATACGAACGGTTAAAATAAATCGGGTCGACCTCAGTCAAGCTGACAAAATCAATAATCTCGATTGATTTTGTTTGTTCCTTTGCTAGTGCATCGAGATCATCTTTTTCAAGTTCAACAAACTTTCCTGGTTCGTATTCATAGGCTTTGATTATGTCATCTTGTTCAAGCGTTTTCTCACAGGCAGGACAAACCTTTTCATATTTGATCGGATTGTGGCATTCCTTATGGAGCTGTCTCATCTTTATATCCTTGTTTTCAGTTGCCGCAAACAGCTTAATAGGAATGGTAACGAGTCCGAAGCTGATCGAGCCTTTCCACATTGTGTGCATAAAGAGGCATCCTTTCTTCCTTTTACCTCTTAATGTGAGCGGAAAGAGCCTGTTCCATAATAACCAGTTTTTACAAATTAATTCGAAGAGGTTAGCTTCCTACGATAATACCACCGTTAATGTGAACCATTTGCCCCGAAATATAGGAGGAATCGTCTGAGGCTAAAAAGACATAGCTTGGGGCGACTTCATCGGGTTGGCCAGGTCTTCCCATCGGGGTGTTTTTCCCGAATTCTCCGACATGCTGAGCATCGAAGGTGGATGGAATGAGCGGTGTCCAAATCGGTCCAGGTGCAACCCCGTTTACTCTAATTCCTTTTGAAACAAGTGACTCTGATAAAGAACGGGTCAAGGCAACCATTGCCCCTTTTGTTGCAGAATAGTCGAGCAGATGGTCATTTCCTTTGTAGGCAGTGACGGAGGTTGTATTGATTATTGTGCTGCCTTTTTTCATGTGTGGGAGAACCGCTTTGACCATATAAAAACAAGCAAAGATGTTGGTGCGGAATGTTCGTTCGAGCTGATCTTGTGTAATCTCCTCAATACCGTTTTTCGGGTGCTGTTCCGCCGCGTTGTTGATAAGAATATCAGCAGCTCCAAATTCATCGACCACTTGTTGAACCGAAGTCTTGCAGAATATTTCACTACCTACGTCTCCGGAAATCAATAAACACCGTTGCCCCTCTTGTTCAACCTGACGTTTCGTTTCGTTCGCATCCTCGTGCTCATTAAGATAGATTACAGCTACATCAGCACCTTCTTTGGCATAGAGAATCGAGACCGCTCTACCGATTCCACTGTCGCCTCCCGTTATGATTGCCTTTTTACCAGCTAATTTTCCACTCCCTTTATAAGCGGGATCTTCCTGCTGCGGTTTCGGAACCATCTCGTCTTCTGTACCTGGCTGGTGGTTCTGATGCTGTGGGGGTTGACCCGACGGCTTATTCTCCTTTGGTGAATAATACCTATTAAACAACATGATGAAAACTCCTCTCTTGAATCAGGTTTCTAATTACTATTACCGTCTAAAAATATATTTAATCGTCTTATTGTGATGGAAGGGATGTTTATCTTTGTAATAGCAGAGGGAAAAGTCATTGTAGATATGGATAGGAGGAATGTCGTATGATCATTGATAATGTACGCTTATTTCGGCCATTTATAAATGATGACCCCGAAACGATGCATCATATTGTGCTCGAGAACGGAAAGATAGCGGAAATTCATAAAGGAAGAGCGCCTCAACAAGGCAATGATGTTCATGATGGAAAAGAAAGAACTATTATGACCAGTTTTACGGACTCCCACTTGCACTTATTACGTTATGGTTTGATGAAGGTCGAATTAGATTTGCGACATGTTACGAGCTGGCGTGAGATGAAAGAGGAAATGCGGGATTACTATCCAGAAATGGAGGAAAACGATTGGATTGTTGGCCGAGGTTTTAACGACGATCAATTTACAGACATCGATCATTATTTAACAGCAAAAGACCTTGATGAAATTCATCTCGGAAAACCAATCTTCTTTCTGCATCAGGATGGTCATGAATGTGTTGTAAATGATAAAGTGATGGATATGCTTAAAATGGAAGACTCCTTTAAAAAGGCAGTTCCCGAAAGCTTCATCGAAAAAGATAATGCCGGGGAATGGACGGGGCGTTTCAAGGATACAGCGGTTCATTTTATAAAAAGGCATTTCCGTGGACGTTCAAAACAAGAAGCAAAGGAAGCGATAACAGCTGCCATTCCACACTTTCTAAACTTAGGTATTACCACAGTTCATACTGATGACCTGAACTTTATCGGTTCCTATCAAATCCTGTGGGAAAGCTATAGAGAACTGGAAAAAGATGATAAACTTCCAATTGAGGTATTTCTTCATCATTATATATTCAACAAAGATGACTTGGATGAATTTATCGAAAGTTTTGATATAAGAAGTGGTGAAGGAACAGTAAAAGTGAAGACAGGTGCTATCAAAATTTTTCTCGATGGGACGCAACGCCTTCACACAGCCGCCATGCGTTTTCCATATAGCGATAAACCAGATACAACTGGAAATCTTGTATACTCCCAGGATGAATTGAATGAAATCGTGAAAGCTGCTTCAGAAAATGACATGCAGGTTGCTATGCATGCGATCGGAGACAGTGCTGTAGAGCAAGCCATAAATGCATTGGAACAACCTGAAGTCAATGTTTCCAAGCTTCGCCACCGTATCATTCATGCTCAAACGCTCGGACCTGATTTGATTGAACGGTTAGGAGATTTAAAGCCATTTATTGAAACACAGCCTTCTTTTTTAATGGAAGAGTATGATCAAAAGGCTATCTGGGTCGGTGAGGATCTGGCACCTTATTGTGATCCATTCGGAAGTTTGGAACAAAATGGTATTCCTTATACATTAAGCTCAGATGCACCGATTGGAAACTTAAATCCATTCGAATCGATTTTTGGTGCAGTAAACAGGACGGATTTTGAGCATCAACCTGAGGGAGGGTGGGTGCCACATGAAAAACTGACGCTGGACCAATCAGTGGAAGCATTTACGTATACTCCGAAGCTGTTGGAGTATCAAGAATCTTTGAAAGGAAAGCTTGAAGAAGGGTTTGAAGCGGACTTTATTTTAGTAACAGACCATCCGAAAAGTACGAGAATGATTGATCTTCATGAAATACGTGTCGATGAAGTATGGGTGTCTGGAGAAAGAGTGTTCGAATGTAATTAATTCCAATTTATTATCCCTTGAAATTACCTGATTTCCACGTGTTTTTTGATATAATGGACGTAGGTGAGAGTTAAAGGGGAGTTTTCAATGAAGGTTAGGCATGAGATGAATGAAGAAGATACACAACAATTGATCAAGCTATTTCATACACAACACAATACAATTCTCGATGAATGGTTGAACGTTGTAGCGATTTCCGAAAATGATCCTTTTTATGAAGAGGTCATAAATAATGGTGGACATACCATCCGCTTAATTACGACCTACTTAAAAGACCCCGAAACACCGATGATTCAAAACCTAACGAAAAAAGTTGCACGAGAACGAATTGAAGCACAGGTTGATATTGGAGAATTCATAACAAATATCAATATGGGCCGATCAATCGTTTATAGAGTTTTAAATAAGTCAGATGTCCCACAAGATAAACAGCTTAAGTTTTTGCTTATGATTAATGACTTTTTTGATTTGTACATGTACCATGCAGTCACCGAGTACTCAAATCTGAAAGACTCGATCATTCAAAAGAAAAGTCGTTTTATCCAAGAAATGCACAGTGACCGCCTCTCAATACTAGGACAAATCGCTGCGAGCTTTGCCCATGAATTCAGAAACCCTTTGACATCGATAAAAGGCTTCATTCAACTAATTGAAATGGAAACCCCAAAAGATGGGGAGGTAGCTTCCTATTTTAAAATTATCAACCGTGAAATGGAAAGCTTACAAGAAAAGATTTCCCAATTTCTATACCTCTCAAAAATGAAAGGTATTGATGATGAGTCAGAATCCTTTTCACTTACTGAAGTGATACGGAATATGCTGGCGTTCCTGTATCCTCGATTTGTTGATGAACACATCACCATCGATAGCGATATTAATGGACAACTTACGATGTTCGGGGTTGAAGAACAGCTGAAGCAGGTCGTGTTAAATATTTTGAACAATGCAGTTGAAGAACTATCTGAAACAGATGGCGACCGGGTTATACACGTGAGCCTTACTAATAATGGGAGCGAACTGTTTTTAAAAATCACGAACAGTGGATCGAAAATACCTGAGCACCTTCTTGAAGATATTTTTGAACCATTTATTTCAACCAAGCAATTAGGAACAGGACTTGGCCTTTCTGTTTGTAAACAAATCGTCGAAAAACACCGAGGAATGATACAAGTTGATTCTACAGAAAAAGAAACGTCCTTTCTCATGACATTCCCACTGGCTGAAGCGAAAGGAATTTACTAATATGCAAAATGAAACTGTTTTTTATAATGCACATGAATTAAAGCAAGCGATCGAAATGGATCCTCTTATTCAAAGTAAAGTACCTGTATTGATTTGCAATAGTCATATAACAGGACTTGCAGTTGCGAGAGGTTTAGGTAGAAATGGTGTTCCGGTCATCGCACTGGACCGTGAAGCAAAAGGGATTTCGTTTGCATCAAAGTATGTCAGCAAACGGGGTGTTTGCCCAAACCCGGTTGTTTCAGAAAAAGCTTTTATCCAGTACTTGCTCGATATCGGACCAGCGTTTAAACATAAATGCGTTTTGATTCCGTCTATGGATGAATGGGCGTTAGCCATGGCGAAGTATGCGGATGAATTATCGGAGTATTACATCTGGCCATTTTCCAGCTATGCTACCATTCAACAAATTCTCGACAAGTCCCAGCTGTATGAACGAGCGCGATCCTTAGAAGTTCCGATTCCTGCTTTTGAAAAAATAACTACAAAGAACCAATCGACCATCCCGGACCGTATTTCGTATCCGATGGTTTTAAAACCAATCAATAAACGAGCGTTTTACGATCGATTTAAGGAAGGTCTTTTTATCGTCGAAAATAAAGAACAATACGAACAAAAAATAAAAGAGGCAGGTGAGCTCGAGTTAATCGCCCAAGAGCAGGTAAACGTCAATGCAAATGGTTATGTAACCATTGCTGTCTATATGGACGGTGAACAAAATGTAAGAGGAACATTTGCTGGTCGACGCTTGGAAATTTACCCGCCACAATCCGGAACGACATGTCTTGTCGAATCAATCGAAGCCAAAGATCTATCAAAACGTGCAGTTTCGATTTTGCAAGCATTTTCATATGAAGGTATCGCCGAATGCGAGTTTCTTTATGACGAAAATGAAAGTGAGTATAAGCTCCTCGACATTAATACAAGACCATGGAAATGGATTGGGTTACCGATCCATTGCGGTGTCAACCTGCCATACCTATTATATTCATATGCAACAGGAGAAGGCCTAACCTCCGTGCAAAACAAGTTCGATACAAAATGGGTATATTTGAACGACTATCAAACGTTAAAGGAAAATAAGCAAGGACTGTTTGATGGAGATATTTTGACGAAGGACGAATGGCTTGAAATCCTATTGAATAATACCGATGAAAGTGATCTTATCATTACTGCCGTGGCATCAATGGATGATCTAGGACCCTCTTATCAACTATTAAAAAATAAATTTGCAAAACAGTCGTATTACTGTCCTTGTTAAATCAAAAAAGGCGTTATGAATTGAATCAAACACTCCTTTTAAGTCAGCATTCCCGCTGGCTTTTTTAGTTTTGTTTTACATCAAAAGTTTAAATGGATCCATTTTTAGAAAAGGAAAACCTAATACAATCCAAAACCGTGAAATTGTTTAGAAAAGATAAGCTTTTTGGGTTTCGCACTAAGCCGAATGGGGTATGTTGTGCGGGGACTTTCGAGGAGAGTTTCAGTTACGATCGACTTAACCGCGGAAATATGTTGAAAGTATACTTTTCAGAACAGAGGTTATGGTTGAATGAAACGTACGAGATGGTTTTGACTCGATTTGAAAATCTGATCAAAAAGTTAATCAAAGACTATGGTCTAAGCTCTGACTTTGACGAAATGCAGCAAATAGGACGTATCGCCCTTTGGGAAGCTTACACTAAATATGATCCTGTAAAAGGCCACTTTCCCCCATATGCGAAGCAATATATTTCGGGCAGGTTATTGCAGGCTGCTAAAAAGTCGGCTCAACATCAGCATGTTGTTTGTAGTGAGGCTATACTTCAAACTACCCACCATTATGAGGTACAATACCTGGAAGAATTGTTACTACAGGAGTATGTCAATGGTTTATCCAAAAGAGAACGGTTATTTGTTGAATGTGTGATTTTACAAGGGGAACCTCAAACAGTACTCGCAGAAAAGGAAGGAGTATCCTATCAAACCGTTCGCTCCTGGAGAAAAACTGCTTTGGCAAAGCTGAGGATAATAGCTGGGAAAATGAACCATCCTAAAGTATAGAATGAAAAAATCAAAGGAGGATGACTTCTTAAGGTCATCCTCCATCATCGATCGTCAATCGTTTTTATAGGTGATCCGTTTTTTTCGAATATTGTCTGGTACCGTTTTTAACATTGTTATCTTCCATATTGTTTTTTAATTCCTGAACTGCTTGATTATCCCGCTTTTTCTTATCATTATCCTTTGTTTTAGACAAGGTAATCCCTCCTAAAGGCTGTATTGCCCTTAGGCTATACGATTGAATAGGGAATTATTCGACACCTGGCTTGCCATCTAAGAAGAATACAGCGAGAGTACCAGGACCTGCGTGTGCTCCGACTGCACAACCAATCGAATTAATCATAATATTTTTGACATCATATTTAGATTCGATCAGTTCTTTTAATTCATTTGCACGGGAAAGATTGTCAGCATGCGTAATTGCGATGGTCTGCTGGTCAAGTTCTTTTCCTCGATCATCGATCAATTCGATTAGTCGGGAAAGAACCCTCTTGCTCCCACGAACCTTCTCGAGCGGGAATAGTTTACCGTCTTCCATATGAAGAATAGGCTTGACCTTTAACAACCCGCCAACAAAACCGGCTGTTTTTGAAACTCGGCCACCCCTGACCAGATATTCCAAATTATCGACCGTGACAATGTGTTTGATCTGGTCAACTAGGGTATGAGTGTATGTAATGAGTTGATCTTTTGTATGATTTTGTTCAATCGCTTGTGCAAGATAGTAGGCAATCAAACCTTGTCCAAGGGATGCACTTCTGGAGTCGATGATGGTTAAATCAAGCTGTGTTCCTTCCTCCAATAGTTGGTCTCGGATGAGGCATGCAGTTTGGTATGTACCTGAAAGCTCTGAAGAGAAGGTTAAATATATCGCAGGCTTCTGTTCCTCAGCTAGAGATTGAAATAATGCTTTCATACGATCAGGAGGAACTTGAGATGTTTTCGGTGCTGCTCCTTCACGCATCATTGCATAAAGTTTTGTAGGCTGAATGGTTTCTTTGTCAAAATACTCTTCCTGTCCGACATGCACAACAAGTGGAAGGACCTCCATGCTGTATTGGTCAACCACGTGCTGTGGAAGATCACAACCAGTATCAACGATCAGTTGAATGGACATAGTTACACCTCACAATAATTGCTAGTTTACAACTTTCTATAAGTTTAGCGGTGTCTTCCCAAAAAAGCAACGAAATGTTTAATTGCCGTAGTTTTTATATTGACAAATCCACTGTTTTTTTGTTAAAAAGAGTACGGCCTGACCGTAGATTACTTACCAACTTCAAACTTATAGGATGCACCGAATACCACTGGTAGGTGGTAGTTCAGCTCTACCTATATAGAAAGTAACGCTACTTTTTAAACGTGGAATGAAAGAAGGGATAGCGATTGACATTGTATTCAGAAGCGAAAAAGATTGTAATTGTCATACTCGGGGCAGTCTTCGGGGCGATATCACTAAACTATTTTCTTATACCTGCAAATGTATATGCTAGCGGCTTTACCGGTATTGCACAATTATTGGCAAGTATTTTACAAACGACCGCGATACCAGCATCAACCGGTATCCTATTGTTTATTTTAAACATTCCCGTCGCGATCTTAGGGTGGTTGAAGGTTGGAAAATCATTTACTGTTTATAGCTTTTTTAGTGTAGCTGCAACAACCTTTTTCCTTGAACTTATACCGATTCGTACTATTTCCGAGGATATTTTGCTAAATGCAGTGTTTGGCGGTGTGCTCGCTGCCGTAGGGATCGGCTTTACGTTAAAGTGGGGTGCTTCGACCGGAGGGATGGACATTGTTGCAATGGTTCTGTCGAGAATGAAGGACAAGCCTATCGGACTTTATTTTTTTACATTGAATTCGATTATTATTTTGACGGCAGGTCTCCTTTATGGTTGGGAAAAAGCACTTTATACTCTTGTAACTTTATATGTTACCTCACGAGTGATCGATGTCATTCATACACGACATGAAAAGTTAACAGCTATGATCATAACGAAAAAAGGCGCGCAATTACAAAAGTCAATCCATCAAAAGATGGTCCGGGGAATTACCAAGATTCCTGCAAAGGGCGGCTTTACAAACGAAGAGAAAGAATTGTTGATCATCGTAGTTACACGTTATGAGCTTTATGACCTTGAGCACATTATTAAGGAAGTAGACCCGCATGCGTTTACAAACATAGTGAATACTACCGGTATCTTTGGTTTTTTTCGGACAGAAGGGAAATAAAGAAAGCTCAGCCAAGCTTTATGCCGGGCTGAGCTTCTTCTAACCTTTGTTTTATGGTGTGATGTCTAGCTACGGAACCCAATCAAGGTGGCGCTTTTCTAATTAATAATTGTTTTCAAATACTTCCTGAACATGTGGGACAATTGTATCCCAATCACTGTCGGGGGTTTTATTGATTGTAATGAAATCTTGGAAACCAAAAATTGATTCGACCCCATCGATGTTTAACAAAGCACTCGCAACGACATCATCAGGATTATCACCAGTACGATAAGAAAGTCGTCCCTCAAAGATTGCTTGACTTGCTGAAAATTTCAGTGCATTTGGATTAGGTGTTGGATCAATAGAAAATTCTACTGCCATTTCAATCATTCTCCTTTCAACTTTCACTCTTTACTTTGAAAATCGCGATTTGGAATACACATGTTTATTGTACCAAAAACAAGGATTTTCTGGTACGTTAGGAAAGCATAACATATTGACTTTCAAAACGGACAAGATAAATACGAACTTAGATTATGGTCACTTGTCAAATATAAAAATCATGTGAGTCTTAAAATGAAAATCCATAGCGGTTCGAAATGATTTCGTAAAAACCGAGTGAATTGTACAGGTGTTTTGTTATGGAGTTATTGATTCCAGTTTCCAGTTCAATCGATTTAATACTGTTCCGCTCCGCCCAATAGATAACATGCAATAATAGCTTTCGAGCAATCCCCTGGTTTCTCAAATCTTCCTGAACAAAAAGCTCATTAAGCCACATGTAGGGTCCGCCCTTTGGTAGACTGATTCCAATATTGAAAAATGCGACACCTACAATTTCCTCGTCTTTTTCTGCAACTACAAGATAAGCTTGGTGATCACTCTCAAGAGCAAGGTTGATTCCATTTAAAATAAAATCAAAATTCTTCTGAATATCAGTGTTCGTGCGTTGTTGTAAAAGTAGTTCTGCAATACTAGTTCGAATTTTAGGTTCTGCTTCGCGTTGGACCTCGTAAATTTTCATGTTGTAAACCTCCTATGACCCACATTTCATAATTCAATGTTGAAGCCTCAATTCCTTCTTTCGTTTTTGAATAAAACATTTTTTAGTCTTTTTATTAAATATTAGGAACTTTTAGGTGATTCCAATCGTCTATATTATATAGAGACATGAAATTATCCGGGTCAATAGTTCTAAGGATTCGATTTCATTACAATTTCATAGGAATAGCAATCGTATGTACGAAAAGCATCAAGTTTTAACGAATATTATCTTATATTGAGGGTTCATAGTAAACCGGAAATAAGTAGAAATATTATACATAAAGAACGAATTGAAGATGATAGTAATGATTTTTCCCAGGAGGTAATTATAAATGCCTACTTTAGTCTGCTTTGGAGATAGCTTAACAGCGATGGAAGAAAGTAATGATGGATATGCTCGTTTAACTCCTCGTTTACGTAAAGTCTTGAAGAACTGGACAATTGTGAATTCGGGTGTTTCAGGAGAAACGACGAGAGGAGCCCTTGCAAGACTACAGGATGATGTGTTACGCCATTCACCGAAACTCGTCACCATTCTTTTTGGTTCTAATGATGCGAGTGAGCATCGTCGAATAAAATTAACGGAGTATGAGCGAAATATTGAAATAATGATCGACCGGATTTCGCCGCAAAAAACGATTTTAATCACTCCACCTCCAGTAGTTGAACAAAAACAGGAGAACAGAAACAATGACGTTTTATTAGAATATGTGGAAGTCATTCGTAAAATTGGTACTAAACGGGGATGCTATGTGATTGATCTTTGGTCTTACTTCCATAAAAAGGAACTCTATTTTAAAATGCTGCAAAAGGATGGACTCCATCTTAATGAACGTGGTTACTTGTTTTTATCGGAATTGCTCCTAGATCAAATAAAGGCCATTTATTCGAAAGCACAGCATGTACTATAAACTCCAAACGTAAAGGGTTGGCGAAATCGCCAACCCTTTCGTTACTCTCCCCCGATCGTCCGTATTTCAGAATGTTTCATTTGTTTTTCGTGATCCTTGGCCGACATCGTTGTTGAGTATTCTTCTTGATTATTTTTCTGTACACGTTCGGCACCTTGTTCAATAGCTCGTTTTGATTGATTTTTCTTGCTCATTATAAAAGCCCCCTTTGCATGTATTATCCCGCAAATGTACTCATTATACTCTTGCTTTTAAGGAAAGGACCTCTTCTAGATACCGGGCAATCCCATCTTCTTCATTCGTGTCAGTAACAGCATTAGCGATATTTTTCAGCTCTGGAATCGCATTTCCCATCGCAATCCCATGACCTGCATATTCAATCATCTCGAGGTCGTTATCTTCATCACCAAACGCAATGATTCGTTCTTGTGGAATTTGAAAATGTTCTGCAACTCGTTTCAAGCCCACCGCCTTGTTTAAGCCAGCTTTAACCACTTCTATAATATTCCACGGTGCTGCCCAAATTCGATGATCGATGACCTCTGCATGCTCTTTTTTCAGTAGCTCTCTTAATTCCTTTACATGATGGTCATGAGGTCGAATCAGAATAGAAGTTGGGTCATGCACAAGCTTGTCAGCTATATTACCGATACTTATGTTGGATTTATCAATTAAAAAGGAGCTTGTAATGAATTCATCCTCATAATGTAGGTACACATCATCGAGCACTTCGGCCACGACATTTTTCACATTAAATTCCAGGCAAGTGTTCACAATCGATTTAGCAACCGAAATGTCCATAGGAGAGTGATATGTTCCCCATTCCGGCATCCCGGGGTGATGTATAAAAGCTCCGTTAAAATTAATGATAGGAGTAGTCAGTTCAAGCTCATGATAATATTCTTCACTTCCACGGAACGGTCGACCAGTTGAGATCACTACATGATGGCCATGCTCAATAGCTTTCTTTAATAAGTTTTTTGTATGTTCTGAGATCGTTTTATCGTCCTTTAGTAAGGTTCCATCCAGGTCTAGTGCGATTAAATAGGGTTGTGTCATCTTTCTGCCCCTTTCTAAAATTATGTGTTTAAAAATCGTCTATTTATTATGAGTGCCTTTTTTGAACAATCTATATAAACGTACATTCAATTGTATCGATTATAGGTAAAAATGTCCATGAGGCAGCTACAAATATTTTTGTCGAAAAATATTGAACTGTGTTATTATTATTATCACATTGATTTATGAAATGGAGGAATGTTTATGGGAAACGAACATCATAGTAATGAAGTGAATGAAGCGATCGGTAAAAAGAAAATCGACCGTCTTCAATTCCGTGGAGGAGTCTTCGCTGCGACGATACCTCTCGTGTTTTTCATTGTATGGGCAATCACTTTAAGTGTCATGGAACTTGTGACAGAAGAAGCTCTCGTACTCGGAATGGTACTCGGAATTTTAATCGGACTATTTTTTTGTAAATCAAAATGGGCAGATTATGCCCAATCACTGTTTTCAGGGATGGCACAACCAATCGGGGTTATCGCAGTAATCGCTTGGTTCTGGGCTGGAATGTTTGCGAAACTCCTATCTGCTGGCGGATTAGTCGATGGGTTAATTTGGTTTGGTTTTCAGACGGGTCTAGAAGGTGGTTATTATGTAGGATTGACATTCATACTGTCCGCCTTATTTGCTACTGCGGTCGGGACCGGCTACGGTACGGTTGCGACGTTCGGAATTCTAATGTATCCAGCAGGTTTAGTTCTTGGTGCGGATCCAGTTATATTACTCGCTGCCATTCTAAGTGGGGCCGTTTTTGGTGATAATCTGGCTCCCGTATCGGATACGACCATCGTGTCAGCAACGACTCAGGAAGCGGATGTACCTGGGGTAGTTCGTTCAAGGTTCAAATATTCGATCACTGCTGCGATCCCATCTCTTATTTTGTTTGTCTTGGTTGGCGGGGGTGACCAAGCTCGGAACCCTGAACTTATTAATCAATTTAAAGAGCAAGTTTCACCAGAAGGACTATTGCTGTTGATACCGTTTGCTATCGTCCTATACTTAGCATTGACCGGCCACCATTTGCTTACCTCGTTGACTTGGGGGATCGTCTCATCTGTAGCGGTCATTTTCCTTACGGGAACTCCGCTTAGCAAGGTGATCTCCATTCATAAAGAAAATGGCTCACCGGTCGTTGAAGGAGCCTTGATGAGTGGAATTGGCGGATATTTCAATATGGCTATATTAATATTGTTCATTCTTGCCGCTGCACACTTGTTAGAAGTAGCTGGTACGATGGATGCAATCCGAAACTTCTTCTTAAAGCTCATCAATAAGGTTGTAAAAAGAGCAGAGGTTTCTATTTATGCCATCGTAGCATCGTTAAATGTTTTTATTACAATCAACACTGCAGCTGAAATTGCAGCAGCTCCGTTTGTGCGAAAGCTTGGTAAAGAATTTAACATTCATCCTTATAGACGTGCGAACTTTTTAGATACTGTTTCTTCTTCGCTTGGGTATATTTTGCCATGGAGCGGTGGAGTATTATTGGCTTGGGCAACGATCAAAGGTGCTGCAAAGGATTATGAGTTCATGACTGTAGTAGATCCAACCGATGTATTCCCGTACGTTTTCCAAGGTTGGGGATTATTGATTGTCATGCTCATCGCAGCCCTGACAGGCTGGGGACTTCGTTACACTGGGAAAAACGGTGAGGAAGTACACCCGAAGGATTATCAACCAGAAAAGTAATTGAAGGAAATGTGTTCCCTGACTCTAACATTGGAACCCGTTATATGTTTAATAAAATCGATAAAGGGTAAACAACGTTATATATTCCTTGAGGAGGTTGGTGGAACAATGAAACTTAAATCCAAAAAGGTAGTAATGTCTAGTATTGCAGCCAGTGTTACAGGTGTGGCCACATACTATTTACGCGACGAATCAAACCGAATAAAGCTTAAGGATTCAGTTTCTGATCTCTCAAAGAAAATCAAAGACACGACAGCAATGATGAAAAGGAAAGAGGAATTACCAGTAGAGAAAGGCGGGCAACCGAATCCTCAAGATATTGAGGATAACAAAATGGTCTCGGAAGGCGCCCAATACAGTGTTGAATACTATAACAAAGAAAAACAATAATAATTCCTTTATATTGGGCTGACTTGAGAAAGTCAGTCCTTTTTCTTTTTCTGCGTTTTTCACTTTGGTAAAATAAAGGGTATTGATATTAAAGAGGGTGGCCATACATGGTACTTATTCATAACGAACGGATTGAGGATGAAATTCCAGTATTGAACGTTGCAAAAAAAGAAGCCTTTGCAGAGGAACTTCCGACAGTTATTTTCCTTCATGGAATAACGAGTTCAAAAGAACAAAATTTATCCTATGCGTATCTTTTAGCTGAACTGGGATATCGGACAATACTCCCTGATTTTCCGTACCATGGAGAGCGAATGATCCTGGAAACAACCGACGAACTACAATTTCGATTTTGGGATATTGTACTCAAAGGCATAGCGGAACTGAAATTAGTTGCGGGTCATTATATCGGTTCAGGTCAGACGGATGAGAGCAGGATCGGTGTAGCTGGTACTTCAATGGGAAGTATTACAATGTTTGGTGCACTGACACAATATGAATGGATTAAAACAGCTGTATCATTAATGGGAACACCTTGCTATGAGCAGTTTGCAACAGGAATGATTGATACCTTACAAAAAGAGGGGAAACGGATTCCGTATACAGAAGCGCAGATTAGTGAAAAGCTGGCTGCTTTGAGACCTTTTGACCTCTCAATACACCCAGGTCTTTTAGCTGAACGTCCCTTATTGATTTGGCATGGGCAAAAAGATCCAATAGTTCCGTACTCATTGACGAGAAAATTTTATGAAAGAGTTAAAGAAATCGAATCAATAAATACGTCTAAGGTCAAAATGATCACCGATCCAAATGCTGGGCATAAGGTAACCCGTGATGCCTGTCATGCAACGGTTCGGTGGTTCAAATCCTATTTATGAAGCCCTTATAATGAATAATTTTATAAGAAGGGGACTTAGTCATTCTTAGTCCCTGTTAATTGGAGTTCCATTCGTCTAGAAGTTAGTTTAACGGGCAACTCCAGAAATACAAGTCCTAACCCAATTCCAACTCCTCCCAAAATGGCATGTTTCAAACGAACCCTTCAATTTTCACACAATTTCCTAGATTTCTATCTCCCTACTTTTGCTTTTGAATTTGTATTTATAAGGTGAAAGGGGGTGAGGTAATGGCGACAGCGGTGATGAACGATACCCGATTGTCTGTGACGTTTGATGCAGGTGTAGACCTTGAGGGCAAACCTGTATATAAGCGAAAAAGCTTTAACAACGTCAAGAGCAGTGCGACACACGACCACCTTTACAACATGGTACAAGCACTGGCTCCACTTCAGCAATATCCAGTTTTCCAAATTGAACGCACCAACTCCTTTGATCTAACAGCGTAACAGGTTAAAAAAAATAATTCGGGAAGGAGGGGAAAAGTATGGCGAAACAAATTGAATTGCTTTTTGAAAACTTAGAGGGAAAAACAGTTCGGATTTCTTTAGATGAGCCTATAGAACCGACGGATCCAGTAGCAATCAATGCAGCAATGGATCAAATCATCCTAGATAACGCATTGACGTCTTCAGGCGGGGATCTTGTTACCAAAAAAGGAGCACGAATCGTTGAGCGAAACGTCACAGACATCCCTTTAGCATAATGAAATAACGTGGCCCCGGGTCAGGCTCCCCATTTGGAATAACATTTTTTAAAAAGTGTTATTGCGGTGGTAGTCTGATCCTTTGTATTTTTAATCACTAATAATTTTTAGAGGAGTGAGAGGAATGGAGCAATGGGTGAGTGTGATGAGCGAGATCGGCTTTCCGGTTGTCGTTACATTGTATCTGCTTCACAGGATTGAGGCCAAGCTCGAGGCGTTGAACCAATCCATTCAAAGTCTTCCTAATCAATTGAAAAGCTGATGCGGATTAGTTTATGTCCTTCTTTCGTTAGGTTATACTATAGATAGGCTGTTCAAAAAGGTATTCTATTTTTGAATGCAAATTAAAAGGTAGTTCAAAAAGTCGGGTTTGTCCTCCTTTTTGAACATGTACTGAGAAAATGTAAACGAAAGGGGATTGTAATGGATCAAGAACTGAAGGATAAGTATATGGAAGCACTTGAAGAAGTAGAAGATCCTGAGCTTGGTATCGATATTGTCAATTTGGGTCTGATTTACGATACCGAGTTAGAAGATGGCGTTTTAAAAGTAACGATGACATTGACAGCAATGGGATGCCCTTTAGCAGGAACGATTGCAAACGATGTTCGTAATGCGTTAATCGATTTTGATGAGGTTAAAGATGTGGACGTTAATATCGTTTGGAATCCACCTTGGACGAAGGATAAAATGTCCAGATATGCAAAAATCGCTCTCGGCATTCAATAAGGTTGACATTCATTGAAGGCAGACTCTTATTGAGTCCGCCTTTTTTTGAACGAGGGAAAGCATAACTTTTCAACTAGACTCGGTTTGATAAAATACGAGTAGATTTTTCCATGAGGGGGTGTAATAGACATGGTCGCAGAAAGAAGAAGTCCGATTCAAATTGGAGAAGGAGTTAGGCGTGTTCTTAAGTATTCATTACATAAAACAAGTGAACAAGTAGCGATTGAAAAAAGTTTGTACAGAATATTGGCGGAGGATTTGATTGCGGATCACGATGTGCCCCCATTCAATCGCTCCCCATACGATGGCTTTGCACTAAAAGCTGAAGATACCGAAAATGCCTCGCAACAGCATCCGATATTTTTAAAGGTTATCGATGAAATTGGAGCTGGTGAGGTCTCGACAGCAACAGTTGATCGTGGTGAAGCCGTTCGAATAATGACCGGAGCGGCAATCCCTGAAGGTGCAAACGCAGTAGCAATGTTTGAGGTTGTGAAGGAACAAGAACAGGATGGAAATCAAACAATTGAAGTAGGTCGCCGATTTTCAAAAGGACAAAACATTTCCAGAAGAGGTGAAGATACATCCGAGGGTACACGTCTTTTAAAAAAAGGTACAACAATAACCCCGGGTGTCATCGCACTTCTTGCAACATTCGGGTATAAGTATGTTTCAGTTTATGAAAAACCTCGAGTCGGAATTTTTGCCACAGGGACAGAATTGCTGGATATTGATGAGCCGCTTCAATCAGGCAAGATCAGAAACAGCAACGCATATATGATCGCCTCCCAGGTTGAAAAAATGGGTGGCGAGCCTGTTTATTTTGGGAAGCTGAAGGACGATTTTGAAGCCTGTTTTGTTGCGGTTACAAAATCTTTGAGTGAGGTTGACGTACTTATTACAACTGGCGGCGTTTCAGTCGGAGATTATGATTATTTACCTGCAATCTATAAAAAACTCGGTGCCAATGTGCTGTTTAATAAATTAGCGATGAGGCCAGGTAGTGTTACGACAGTGGCTGAATATAACGGTAAGCTTTTATTTGGTCTTTCAGGAAACCCATCTGCTTGTTTTGTCGGTGGTGAATTGTTTGTCCGTCCGTTTTTAAAGCAATCCTACGGGGATCTCCCCTATCTTGCGAAAACAAAAGCAGTGCTGCAGACCGATTTTCCGAAGGCGAATCCTTTTACCCGATTGGTTCGGAGCAGGGTGGAATTCACTACGAACGGTATAGAAGTTCAGCCGACCGGGTTGGATAAGTCCAGTTCTGTCACCTCAATTGCAGAGGCGAATGCATTTATCATGTTCCCAGGTGGTACGAGGAGTTTCGAAAAAGGGGCAACCGTCGACGTATTGTTGTTTGATCAGCAGAGTGGGATTAACCCATGGAACGAATAGATCCTGTACCTATCTTGCAAGTGGTGGGCTTTAAAAACAGCGGGAAAACATCCGTGATCGAAAAGGTTTTACACGTATTAAATAGGAAAGGCTATAAAGCGGGGGTCATTAAGCATCATGGACATGGCGGTAAGCCTGATTCGATTGATTTGAACGGAACGGATACCGACCGCTTTCAACAATCTGGGGCGAATGTTACTGCTGTAGAAGGAAATGGTATGATTCAAATGCAAATCAACACTTCTCAGGAAAATTCGTTATCCTTACTGACGGGATTGTATAAGCAGCTTCCAATTGATTTCATATTGATTGAAGGATATAAAGTGGCTCCATATCCAAAAGTGATCATCTACAAAACAGCAGAAGAAAAGAATCAGTTGCTCCGTTTAAGAAATATTGTCGCCATGATCGGTCCATCGGCTGAGGATTTGGGAAACAACCTAAAGCCTGCATTTTCCATGGATAAACCTGAACATTATATACCATTTTTTGAAGAGTTTATAAAGCGGAGCTGAGAATATGTTTATGATAACAAAAGAAACAATCGACTTGAATGATGTCATTGAAAGTGTCGTGCACGCTCATGCCGGCGCGATCAATACTTTTATCGGAACCGTCCGTGAACTGACAAACGACAAACGGACTTTATATTTAGAATATGATGCATATATTCCAATGGCGGAAAAGAAGCTTGAGCAGATCGGAACTGAAATTCAAAATCAATGGAAAGATGCACGTGTTTCGATTATCCACAGAATCGGGAGACTGGAAATATCTGATGTTGCAGTGGCAATCGCAGTATCGACACCCCATCGAGCGGATTCTTATGCAGCGAGCCGCTTTGCAATCGAACGTATAAAAGAAATCGTCCCAATATGGAAGAAAGAGCATTGGGAAGATGGACAGCAATGGATTGGAGATCAACTTGAAAAAAACGAGTACCCTCAGGGCAAACCGGGAGAGGAGCATTTGAATGATTAAGGTTTTACTTTTTGCTGGTTTACAGGAGAAAGCAGGCAAGGGACAAGTGACGGTCAATAAAGAATCATTGACTGTAACCGAACTAATTGAAGAAATTCGGTTAAATGAACCTGAACTTGAGCTTTCAAACGTAATGGTGGCGGTTAATGAAGAATTCGTGAATCAACCAGAGCAAATCGTGAAAAAAGGTGACACCGTCGCATTATTACCACCTGTCAGCGGTGGTTAAGATGTTTCTTCTTGGCTTTCTTCCTCGTGACATTCAAAGCATAGTATTCCATCCTTTAAAACAATACCGTTCAAAAATCCATCGAGACAGTAGATGGATTTTTGGCACTCTTTACACGTTCCGATATATTCTTTCATAATAAATACCTCACTCCATTTGGGTAAAATCATATTATAATTCGATGTTATATTAATAGATGTTCTGACAATGATAAGAAAATCCTTTTATTGGGGCCATCAACTTATAATCCTTTAGGTCATGCTTACTCAGTCGTTGGTTTTCAGTCGAACACAGTTAAAAGATCCATCCTGATATAATCAAGAGATGCGATCCTTTACACATGCATATTGGTTGAAGAGCTTTCGGATCATCAATAGAGCTAGTCCCTACACCTTTTGCGCATGGTTGAATATCATGATTGTGTAAGGGGGGAAGGGCGTGTCTTACCGCAAATATATGCAAGCTTATAATGCTCATACCCAGCAGTTGCGAAAGCATTGTAAGAAGCATCTCCATAAGCATGTTAAATGTCACATGATTGATGGGCAAGTGTACGAAGGGTATTTGGAGCATGTGGATAAAAAAAACGTATACTTAATTGTTGAAATAGAGTCTAAACACCAACCGAAACAATCACCGTACGAGGAACCTACTGTTTCTGGCCAACCATATACCATGCCACAATCGATGAACCAAAATAGACAGTTTCCTAGCTATCCATACCCAAGGTTCACCTATCGACGTCTCATTTTGCCTCAAGCCTATTTAACGGCACTGTCACCGGTTCCATATTAAAAATCAAACAACGACCGAAAGTCACCAAAAAGGTGGCTTTTTTGTTCATATTCATGCTTTTTAATATTTTTGAGTGTGCTGGAAAACCTAAATGATGGAAACATCATAAAAACTATGGAGGGAATCGAATGGGACAGAACAGGCAATTTACTCACGGACAAAAAGCACCGAACAACGGTGTATATGTTGAAATCGGTGAGACTGGAAGCATGGTGAATGATCCGAAGGAATTAAAACTTCAAGCAGGAGATGAATTTCCTGAAACGAGTAATCACAATCGGAAATGGACATATAAGAGGAAACCATAAGCATTTAAATATAGGAAAAAAGTACAATAAGAGGCTGACATTTATGTTTCGTGTCAGACCTTTTTATTTTGCCTAACATAAATGCAGGTTGAAGTTAAGAAGGATTAATATTAATATTGGTTTAGGAGAAGATTACGAAAATTTAGAAATTAATAGAGTAAGGGGGTAAGACCTAGAGCGATTGATCAACTCTTATTCGTTAATACATAATAGAAACTCATCAAAATAAGAGATTGAGGAATTTGTCGTAAACATTTGATACGAAGGGGAGATAGAAAATGAAAAAGAATTCGTTTAAAGGTTTTTTAATGATAGTTTTAATCGGCCTGTTAGGGCTAATAGCGGCTTGTGGTGGAAGCGGAAGCGGAACCGGAGGCGGGAAGGAAAAATTAGAGGTTGTAACGGATGCGGCATATGCCCCATTCGAGTCTATGGATGGTGAAACGATTGTTGGCTTTGACGTTGATTTTCTAGATGCTGTCATGAAAGAAGCCGGATACGATTTTGAATTGAAGAACATCGGATGGGATCCATTATTCGCTGCGATTCAAGGGGAAACAGCCGATCTTGGGATTTCGGCAATTACAATTAACGATGATCGTAAGCAAACCTATGACTTTTCAGTACCATACTTCGAATCGCGAAACATGATTCTAGTCCCGGAAGGCAGCGATATCAAAAGCGCTGAGGATTTAGTAGGTAAAGTTGTAGCTGTCCAAAATGGTACGACAGGGCAGGAAGCTGTAGAAGGTCTTTTAGGCCAGAACCATGATGATATCAAAAAGTTCGATAATAACGTACTAGCAATCATGGAGCTTTTAAAAGGCGGGGCGGATGCGGTCGTCGCTGATAACTCTGTCGTTCAAGCGTATGTTAAGAACAATCCAGATAAAAAGCTGGTAACGATTGCGGATGAGGATAGCTTTGACCCAGAATTCTACGGTCTGATGTTTCCTAAAGGAAGTGAGCTTAAAGCAGATTTTGATAAGGCGATTAAAGCTGTGATTGAGGATGGCACATACTCGAAAGTTTATAAAGAATGGTTTGGAGAAGAACCGAATCTTAAAACTTTGAAAGCTCAATTGGAACAGTAGTTCTTTCAACAGGTTGAATAAATAAAGTTATTTAAAAGCATGTGTGTAGTGGGAGAGCCTCACCAAAAACATGAATTGAGGTTCTTTCATCGCACAATAAAGATAGAAATCAATTACATATTCGAAACAGTCATACAAGATGTGTAGAGGAGAGAACATATGGATTTTCGCTTTGACATCATTAAGGAATATGGGAATTTATTTTTAGAAGGAACTTTATTGACGATTGGACTATCATTAGCTGGTATTTTTATCGGTCTTATACTAGGTTTATTTATTGGTATCGGGAAATTATCAAAACGAAATTTGATTAATATGCCACTAGATTGGTATATCACTTTTTTTCGAGGAACCCCGTTATTCGTACAAATTTTATTGATACATTTTGGTGTTGTTCCGTTCTTAATTGGAGATACAAATGCGGTCATTGCAGGGATTGCTTCTTTATCATTAAATGCAGCTGCCTATATCGCTGAAATATTTCGTGCAGGAATTCAGTCGATTGACAAAGGGCAAATGGAAGCAGCACGGTCTCTTGGGATGAAATATAGGGAGTCGATGCGTTACGTCATATTGCCACAAGCCGTCAAAAGGATGATCCCGCCACTCGGGAACGAATTTGTCGTATTGATAAAAGAATCCTCGTTGCTCGCAGTTATAGCTGTACCGGAGATCATGTATTGGGGGAGGGCAATGCAAGGTCAATATTACCGAGTTTGGGAACCGTATCTGACAGTTGCCTTGATCTATCTAGTTTTAACTCTAACCTTAAGTAAAGTTTTAAGCTTTGTTGAAAGAAAATGGGCAACAGAATAGTGAACGAATAATAGTAAAAAGGACCGTCTGTGTAGAGACGGTCCTTTTTGCAAATCAAGATTATTCGGTTTCGGGATCTTTCACACCCGCTTCACCTAGAATGATAACAAATAAAGCGAAGATGAAACCGATAATGCACGCGGTTGAAAAATGATATTCTCCGCCTTGCATCGAGCTTAGTACATAGAATGACATGTTTGTCAGTAATAGAGACCATATGATTGTCCAAATATAACGCATATTTTCACCTCACACGAATGTAACAATAATCCGCTTTTATTGTAGCATAACTTTCCTTCGAGAAAAACGTTTTGTATAAACTTCCTTAAATGTTCACTAATTATTAGTGTTGTACTTATTAAGACATGCAACAAATCGGTTAACTTTATTTTATCAAAACGCTAGAAATAGGCAAAATACCTGTTCTATTTTTAATTTTTTGCATACATTAACTTAGACTCAATGTAAGGCGTGAATAACATGAGTAAAGTATCCTACCGTATGTTTGAAATTAATAATGAAAAGGGGATCATCCATCTTCCCGAGCAACCAAACGGATTTGCGGTTCTTATTATCGGTGATGTCAATCATTATGTTACCGAGAGTACAAGTTTATGGATACAGCACCCAGAACGCTTTATGTTTATTGATGATTTGACTCATTTAGGATATACAGTGTTTTATTCCAATCTGTATGGACGAAACTGGGGAAATTCGAGGAGTCTTGAATTATTGCATCGGGTGTACCACTCTATTATAAAAAGAGAATTGGTTAATCCATCTATACATCTATTTGCAGAAGGGATGGGTGCACTGACAGCACTTCGATGGATGGAGAGGTATAAGGAGATAACCAGATCCGTCGCCTTTTTAAACCCATGCTTCAGTTTGAAGGTTCATTCTGAAGCGGTTAAAGAACAAAAGCTATTCTATAAACAATTTCATAGGGAAATAAGTCGAGCCTACGCGTTAAATGAAGAAGAGGTCAATCGCCTATTAAGTACAGATCAGGGCTTCAAGCAATATCAATCCACCATACCCGCAAAGATTTGGCACTATACACAAGGTACGCCATATTCATTCCAATCACACAGCAGAGCGTATGAACATTATCGGGAACAACTAGGAGCACCGATTTCATTAACGCTTCAGCTTCCTGGTCGAAAGGCGGATCTTGCGTCTAAAGTCAACTCATTTTATCACCTATATGAACGGGAATTGTAAACGTAAGTTATGCACAATAATAATCAGACAGCAGCCAACTCATTTAATAGGTTAGGTTTGTTAAGTATTTGGGTGCTGTCGTACATAGTCTAGTTCTATAAGCTTTCAATACGTACAAAATGTTTTTGTTCAGAAAGTCGGTTTGAAAAATAGGATAGTAATAGGATCAATAACATATTGGGGGTTCCTGTATTATGAAAAAAGTACTGATTACAGGAGTGGCAGGGGAAGTTGGATTCCCGTTGTGTGAGAATCTGTTGGATTTAGGAGTTGATGTATTTGGGATCGACATTCCTCAAGAACGGACGAGTGAGCGAATTGACATGATTGGAAGAAATGCATTATTTCATTTCACACCTAACAAAATAGAGGAAGTGGATTGGAATACGATGGAGCAAACAGATGTCATTTATCATTTTGCACAAACGTATCCTGCATCCAATCGATTCTCAGAATTGAAAGAGCTGATTGCCAGCCATCAAAGAAATATAAAGAACATTGTATCGTTTGCGGAGGTTAATCATACGAAAGTCATACTTCTTAGTACAATAGAGGTCTATGGAAATACGTATCAACAAATCACGGATGATACAAAGCCTAGTCCCACAAGCCTTTATGGGACGATTATGCTAGCTGAAGAGAATTTTTTATCCGAATATTCGAGGGTCGGGGACTTGGATTACGTGATTCTAAGAGTCCCGTTCGTAAAAAAGATTGCGCATCCAATCGAAGAACACTGTAGAAATATTGACAGAACGGAGCAAGAAAAAGTTTCTAACCAAAATATGGAATTTATAAATGGCCATACAATCGAAGTTCAAGATCTATTGCATGTATTAATTGCAGCTGGTACAACAAATAATGTTAAAGGGATTGTTCCGGTTCCGGGGCAGACTACAGACAACCCATCTTATTCAATAAAAAGCACTAAATTTGCCGAATTGTCAGTACATTTGTAGTATGGATTTCTTATCGCTTTTAATTTAAAATATATATCGTTTATACTATTTAAAAGATATTGTTTATTTTTTATGTTTAAAGGGAGGAAACGGATGAAACTATTGAAGCCGTTCCTAATAGTAGCCCTGGTCCTTACACTTACGGGATGCCAGGATGCACTTGGTCAAGAGCGTTTAGAAGGCGTCGGTTTGTTAATCGAAGATACAATCAATGACCAAGGTTGGGGAACTAAGGGATACAAAGGCTTGCTTCAAGTAAAAAATCGGTTTGATACAACAGTATTTTATCGAGAAGAAATCAAATCGAAGCAGCAAGTGACCGAAGCTGTCACCGAGTTTGAAAAAGACGGGGTTAATCTTGTTTTCGGTCACGGGAAAATCTACGCGTCTATTTTTCAAACCATAAAAGCAGACTTTCCGGACATTCATTTTGTAAGTTTTAATGGTAAAGTAAGCGGTGATGGAATTACGAGTATACACTTTGACTCATATGCGATGGGGTATTTTGCAGGGGTTCTATCCGGTGCCATGTCACAAAGTGGGCAGGTTGGGATGATTGCCGCATTTCCTTGGCAGCCTGAAGTCACAGGGTTTCGGGAAGGGGTCAACGTTTATAACTCAGAGGCTGAAGCAACTATTCAGTTTGTTGAAAATTGGAGTGATACGGATAAAGCCTTAAGTATCATGGATGAAATGGAGAAGATTGGTGTTGACGTCTATTATCCTGCTGGGGATGGTTATACAATTCCGGTAATTAAGCATGTTAAGAATCAAGGGAACTATGCCATCGGCTTTGTCTCAAATATGGCTGATCTAGGGAAACAGACCGTCTTAACAAGTACTGTACAGCATGTAGACCTTTTATATGTGAAAATCGCAAAACAGTTTAATAATGGAACGCTTGAATCCGGCAATCGGCATTATGATTTTCAAGATGAAGTGATTTCGTTGGCTCCATTCAGCGATGTAGTACCGAAAAAGCTTCAAAAAAAGTTGAAGCAAGCTGTTTCTACCTATAAGGAGACGGGGAAACTTCCAGCCCCATAAATGGATGTTGCAACCTGGTTTTTATCGATGTTCAAAAAGCCACCGAAGGATAAACGGCGAATTTCTGCGTTACTCGGTTTTTTCCGGTCCTCACGTATTAATAACATACGTTACGGTCCTCAAAACTGTCGTGCCTTGAACCTCTTGTTTCTATTTCGTCGATTTTTGAACCTGGTTTTTATCGATGTTCAAAAAGCCACCGAAGGATAAACGGCGAATTTTCTAGAGAGTTTTAATACATATTTGGAGGTATTTATATGGATCAAGAACGAAATATGAAATTCATGCAAATTGCGATGGCGCATTTGCCTGAAGCAAAGCAAATGATGGAACAAAAAGGAGTTGAATTTTCTATGGAGGATATTCAACCGATGCTAAATATGCTTATGAACGTAATGAACGATGCCTATGAGCTTGGAAAAGAAGAAGCTGGGGAATAGGTCTATACGCCAAACCCTAAATTCATTATCAATTGAGCTGACAAGCCATAACGTCGGCTCTTTTTTATTGCGACATGCGTTTTCAGATTCTAATCTGTAAATGTTCGTGCTACTGGACAATATCATCTGTTTGAATTAAAATTAGTACCAACTCATAATATAAGATACTAAGGAAACGAGTTCAACAATATTTCAAACGTGGCTCACTTTGACATTGATTTAGTAAGTCATACAAAAAAGGGGTAATGGAATGAATGCAGGAGTAATCGGTATTGGCAGGTATGTTCCGGATCGTGTACTGACCAATGAAGACCTTGAGAAAATAGTGGATACTTCAGATGAATGGATTCGTTCACGAACGGGAATAGAAGAACGTAGAATTGCTGATGATGATATGGATACTTCCCATCTGGCTGAACTAGCTGCGAAAAATGCTCTTGAAGATGCGGAAATCCCAGCAGAAGAACTTGATATGATTCTTGTAGCTACTGTAACAGGAGACTATGGTTTTCCGTCTGTAGCATGTTTAATCCAGGAACGACTTGGTGCCAAGAACGCAGTTGCCATGGATGTTAGTGCAGCGTGCGCTGGATTTATCTATGGTATGATAACTGCAAAACAATATATTGAATCAGGTACGTATAAAAAAATTCTTGTTGTCGGTGTAGAAAAACTTTCTAAAATTACGAATTGGGAAGACCGAAACACGGCCGTATTATTTGGTGACGGTGCCGGCGCAGCTATAATCGCTCCTGTATCTGAGGGTAGAGGAATCCTTTCATTTGATATGGGTTCAGATGGATCAGGCGCAAAACATCTTTATCAAAACGGACAACACCTGTATATGAGTGGCCGAGAGGTGTTTAAGTTTGCCGTACGACAAATGCCGGAATCATCCTTAAAGGTTGTTGAAAAGGCTGGTCTTGAAAAGGAAGATGTGGACTTCCTCATTCCTCATCAGGCAAACATTCGAATTATGGAAGCAGCACGGGAACGTCTTGGACTCCCAAGTGAAAAAATGGCTTACACTGTTCAAAAATATGGAAACACTTCTTCATCATCAATTCCGATCGCATTGGTTGAATCTGTAATGGATGGTAAAATAAAAGAAGATGATGTACTCGTACTTGTTGGTTTTGGCGGTGGCCTCACCTGGGGCGCGGTTGCATTGAAATGGGGAAAATAGTCAATAAGGAGTTGGACAATACATGGGTAAACGAGTTGTTATTACAGGACTCGGCACGATTTCTCCACTAGGAAACGATGTTGAGACTACATGGAGAAATATCATTGACGGAAAATCCGGAATCGGTGAACTGACCCGTAAGGATAAAGAGCTATTTCCTGCTAAAGTTGCCGGGGAAGCAACAGAATTCGATCCAGAAGTATTTATGGACCGGAAAGACGCTCGAAAAATGGACCGTTTTACACAGTTTGCAATAGCTGCATCACTTATGGCCGTCAAAGATGCCGATTTGACGATTACCGAAGAGATTGCACCAAGAGTCGGTGTTTGGATCGGTTCAGGGATTGGCGGAATGGAAACGTATGAACAGCAATTCAAGGTATTTATGGAAAAAGGACATCGGAGAGTCAGCCCATTCTTCGTACCGATGATGATTCCAGATATGGCGTCAGGACAAGTATCGATCATGCTTGGCGCAAAAGGAATTAATTCATGTACCGTAACCGCATGTGCTTCCGGAGCAAACTCAATCGGTGATGCATTTAAAGCGATTCAACGAGGTGATGCTGATGTAATGGTTACTGGAGGAAGTGAAGCGCCGATTACAAGCATGGCACTTGCTGGATTCTCATCTGCAAAGGCGCTTTCAACAAATCCTGATGCCGATTCTGCAAGCCGTCCATTTGATGCAAACCGTGATGGATTCGTAATGGGTGAAGGAGCAGGTATTCTCATTTTAGAATCACTTGAATCTGCACAAAAGCGCGGTGCGAAAATTTATGCAGAGATCACAGGATATGGAGCTACAGGTGACGCATACCACATCACGCAACCAGCACCTGGTGGAGAAGGTGGCGTCCGAGCGATGAACATCGCGCTGAACGATGCTGGACTGAAGCCTGAAGAAGTGGATTATCTGAATGCTCACGGTACAAGCACCGACTATAATGATAAATATGAAACGATAGCAATTAAAAATGTTTTTGGAGAGCATGCAAATAAGCTTGCAATCAGCTCAACCAAGTCAATGACAGGACATTTACTGGGAGCAGCTGGTGGGCTCGAAGCCGTGCTTTCAGTCAAGGCTATTCAAGATAACATCATGCCACCAACGATCAACTATGAAACACCAGATCCAGAATGTGATCTTGATTATGTACCAAATGAAGCCCGCAAGGCTGAAGTGAACACTGTAATGAGTAATTCACTAGGCTTTGGCGGACATAACGTTGCACTCGTCTTCAAACGATTCTCAAATTAAATAGGTTAGTGTAAAAACTGCAGAAAAATCTCTGCAGTTTTTTTCTTTCTTTTTAAATACATTTAATATAGAAGAAACTGGTCTTTATCCATATAGGAATAAATGAACGACCCTGCCCATATAGTGAAATAAATAGTGTACAAGCACTCGTATGGGAGATGAGGGCTTTGATTTTTCGAATGTTTATTCTATTAATTGGTTTTAGCCTGTCCGTGGCCGGTGGAGTCAGTTTGATAGCATTTTTAAACTTGATCTCTGCGGGGCATGGATTCGTGAAATATTTACTATTCATCAGCACAAGATCTGAATTTTATATATTTCTAATAGGACTTGCATTCATCTGGGGAAGCATATACATCCCATCATTTCGTCGTAATTCCGATCAAGATTGACGATTCAATACAAATGTCGACGGAAATTCAGCATTTTATAGAATAATTTAGGGAACCTCTGACTATACTGATTTTAATAAACAGTAAATCCTGTAAAGTGAGGGGTATACATGTTGTATTTACGTGATGTATGGGTCAACTGGTTTGAAGGAGAAGAAAACGGATATAACGTATGTGAATTCCATGAATGGCGAAAAGAGGATTTTATTGAATTACTGGATCAAGTCCCCATCGTTAAAATGGAAACATCCTTGCTCGACTACATAGAGAATGACTTAAGCGAATTACCGTTACAACTCTTAGAAGAAGTTAAGAACAAAAGCTACATCCGGAAAAATAATCAGCGGGAACAAATTGAATATTGTTTTATCGGTACGGATGGAAAAAAGTGCTTAGTTGCGGATACGATGGGATATAAAATTCCAATTCGCAAAAGCAGGATGATCCCTCGTCAAGAGCAATTGGTTTATGAAATGGCCGAGGAGATTGACTCGAGGCGATATACCTTCGACACTAAGCAGCTGACTAAAAAGGAGTATCACATTCTGTCACCAGAACCTGGAAGTATGAATGGATTGACAAGAAGGGAGAGGCAACTAAAACAGCTTCTTTACATGGCTCTTGATCAAATGTACTCAACAGGGAATACAGCTGAAGCCCGATATTGGTATACGGAATGGATCCCAGAAAAGTATTCTGACATCCAGGTAATGAGCTTTGATGAGGCGTGGAGAGCTTTGTATCTCGAAGTCTCTCAGGGATGGACATTCAAACATCAAACGATATGCGAACGATTAATTAAGGGGCAGCCATATTTCGAAAAAATTTGGGAATTGGAAAAAGGGACCCATGTGAATTAAAGAAGACCGCAATCAAAATGCGGTCTTTTTACATTATGGTTTAGGTTGATGGATATTAGGATGAAGCTTTGCAATAGCCAGGTTCCTTACCTATTTAGGCGGATTTAACGGCGCTTTCGTTCTAGACCCATCGCACGCTCTGCTTTTGCAAGCATTTTATTTGCTACTCGAGCTGCTTTTTCTGCACCATGGTCTAGGACGTCATCTAACGTTTCGGATTCAAGAAGCTCAAAATATCGTTCTTGAATTGGGATCAGCTGATCGACAACTGCATCTGCAACGCCGTCTTTAAAGTCCCCGTATCCTTTTCCATCATACTCTTTTACTAATTGTTCAATTGATTTACCTGAACATAACGAATAGATTGTCAGAAGATTAGAGACACCAGGCTTATTTGTTTCATCGTATTTAACAAGGGATTCAGAATCTGTTGTTGATCGCTTGATTTTCTTTCGAATTGTTTTCTCATCATCAAGCATCGAGATAACACTATTCGCGTTTTCATCTGATTTACTCATTTTCTTAGTCGGTTCCACTAGGCTCATGATCCTCGCTCCGACCTTCGCGATGTGAACTTCTGGAACTGTAAAAATATCGTTGTATTGGTTGTTAAATCGTTCGGCAAGATCTCTTGTTAGTTCAAGGTGTTGCTTTTGGTCATCTCCTACCGGTACTATGTCCGTCCCATAAAGAAGGATATCCGCTGCCATGAGTGGGGGATACGTTAAAAGACCAGAGGAAACAGCATCGCGTTTTTTCGATTTATCCTTGAATTGTGTCATTCTTTCAAGTTCACCAATGTAGGAAATGCACTGTAACATCCAACCCAATTTTGTGTGCGCTGGTACTTCAGATTGGATAAATAGAGTTGACTTATCAGGATCGATTCCAATCGCCAAATAAAACGCTGCTAGTTTTCTGCTGTTTTCCCTGAGCTCCAGTTTGTCTTGTGGGACCGTTATCGCATGCTGATTAACTACACAAAAATAACAATCATGTTCCTCCTGATACTTTACAAAGTGTTTAAATGCACCAAGGTAATTACCGAGTGTTGGAAAACCCGTCGGTTGAACTCCAGAGAAAATGGTTGCCATGCTTGTTCACTCCTTATAATTTTTTGAAAAATAAAAAACGCGACACAATCACCCAATTATGGGACGATTACACCGCGTTGCCACCCAGTTTATCCTTTTAATAAAGAATCACTCTGCAATCTGCGTGTACGTATAGGATGTACATACAGATGGTCCATAGTAACGTATGAACAAAAACGTCAAAGCCTACTACTGTTTGGTTCGGTTTGAATGCTCCGAAGTCCATTCCACATATCCTTCTTATCTGTTTTCACCAGCCACAGACTCTCTGAAAAGACTGAATATATGTACTCTCTCCATCATCGCGAAGTTCTATTTAGTTTTTTGTTAGTATATCCAAATCATCAACTGTTTGCAACTAAAAGCTGGAGTAGGAAATAAGCACGGTTAATAGAAACCCTATAAACCCCGAAAGAAGCAGCGGTTCTGTATACGAGTACTCAAATGCCTCAGAAGGAAGGTCCATACGTTCAACATCCTCCATCGTTGCACCCATTCTTGTTCCTTTTTTCATGAAACGACGCACACTCAACGTGATCCCGTCAAAGAACCCACCTCTTGTAACAAAAAACAGTGCTCCAATCATGATATAAAAGAGTGAAACAATAAAGACTGAATTAATGAAGATTAACATCGTCATCTCATTATAATAAAGATATCCAATAATAACAGCTATGAATAAGATTGTTAAAAAAATCGCAATTGAACGCTTAATAAGTACCATCTTGTCACCTCAAGATGATGATACACGAATCAAGTAGAATAAAGCAATCTCCTTTACAAATGATACAGCGCGTGTAATAAGTCAGAATATTTCATATGTATTGAAAAATGCATAGACCATACATTCGGGACCGTACAATGTGTGTTTTCATTGCGGTATCCAACAAATGATATGCATTTCCATTCATTTTTAAGCACTACCGACCTAATTAACCACGATTTCAATGATAGGTAAATAGTCCTATTTTTTGTCACCAAACCGTAATTAATAAAGGTTTTTTGTAAATTATATTAAAAAAAGTGTATGCAAAATAGTGTGAAAACTTGTATAATACGAAATGTGGACGAAAAACTTAAATAATCTGACGATTGTTTAGGGACAACGTTCACGGAAATTCAACAAATAATTAGGGGAGGTCATTAAGACATGAAAAAGTCAAAATGGTCATTGCTTATGACACTAGTATTAGTGCTAAGCATGTTCCTCGCGGCTTGTAGCGGCGGCGGCGGCGGTACTGACACTACTGACGACGGCGACACAGGTAGCGATGGAGATAAGGGAACAACAGAAGAAAAAGCTGAACCACAAGTTTTAAACATTATTGAATCTGCGGAAATTCCGACTATGGATTCAGTAATGGGTACGGATGCAGTAGCATTCCAGGTAATGGCAGGAGTATTTGAAGGTCTTTATCGTCTAGGTAAAGATATGCAGCCTGTTCCTGGTATCGCAGAAAGACACGAAGTGAGTGACGATCAATTGGTCTACACATTCCACCTTCGTGATGCGAAATGGACAAATGGTACACCAGTAACTGCAAAAGACTTCGTCTATTCATGGCAAAAAGCAGTTAATCCAGAAACAGCGTCTCAATACTCATTCATCTTGGGTCCTGTCAAGAACGCTGCTGCAATCTCTGCTGGTGACATGAAGCCAAGTGAGTTAGGTGTTGAAGCCGTTGATGACAAGACGTTGAAAGTAACACTTGAACGTCCAACTCCATACTTCCTAAGCTTGACTACATTTGCGACTTTCTTGCCGCAAAATCAAGAGTATGTTGAGTCTCAAGGCGATAACTACGCTCTTGAAGCAGATACCATGATTTACAACGGACCATTCACTTTAACTGAGTGGAAGCACGAAGAAGGATGGGTAATGAAAAAGAACCCTGACTACTGGGATGCTGAAACAGTTAAGCTAGAAGAAATCAATGTTAAAGTCGTAAAAGACCCTGCAACTGCAGTTAACCTTTATGAAACTGGAAAGATTGATCGTGTAGGTCTATCTTCTGAATATGTAAATAAATACAAAGATCACCCTGATTTCAAATCTTACGGTGAGGCTGTCTTGTTCTACTTCAAGTACAACCAGACTCGTAACGAAGCACTAGCGAACGCTGATGTTCGTAAAGCGCTAAGCATGGCGATCAACAAGGAAGACCTTGTTAACGTTATCCTTAACAACGGATCGATCCCTGCATACTTCGCTGTTCCTAAAGACTTCGTTACAAACCCTGAAACTGGTGAAGACTTCCGTGCAGCAAACGGCGACATGCTTAAGTACAACGTTGAAAAAGCACAGGAGCACTGGGAAAAGGGACTTGAAGCACTTGGAAAAGACAAGGTTACTCTTGAAATCCTAGGTGGAGACACAGAAACGTCTAAGAAGATGCAAGCATACTTCAAGGCGCAGCTCGAAGAAAACCTTCCTGGACTTACAATCGAACTTAAAGGTGTACCATTTAAGCAACGTCTAGAGCTAGATGAAGCACAGGATTATGACATCCAGTTTGCTGGATGGGGTCCTGACTATCAGGATGCTATGACGTTCGTCGACCTTTGGGTAACTGACGGTGGACACAACAAGATGGGTTACTCTAACCCTGAATATGATGCACTTGTAGAAGCAGCGAAAACGGAACTAGCTGGTAAGCCGGTTGAACGTTTCGAAGCAATGCAAAAGGCAGAGAAAATGCTTCTTACTGAAGATGCAGCGATTGGACCACTTTACCAACGTGGTACTTCTCAACTTTGGAAGCCATACGTGAAAAACGTATATATCAACTCATTCGGTCCTGACTACACTTACAAGTGGGCATATATCGAAGGGAAATAATAAGGTACTAGTTTTAAGATAGTATCAGGAGAGTATATGTCGTCCTGAAAGACGTATACTCTCTTTTTCCCTGTAAAGGAATTATTTTTAGAAAATAATAAACCTTTTGATAGTTAATGATCTTTCAGCAGAATAGCACAGAAAAATAGAAGGCATACATGGAGGTGGAAGAGGATGAAAGGGTATATCTTTCAACGTGTAATCTATATGCTAGTTACACTTGTCCTCATTGCTTCTGCAACGTTTTTCCTTATGAAGATTATGCCAGGGACCCCCCTGAGCAACGCGGAAAAACTGACAGCAGAACAAGAAGCAATCATTCTTGATAAATATGGTCTTGATGAACCTATCCCCGTTCAATATGTAACATATATGGCCAATGTATTCACAGGTGATCTTGGATTGTCATTTCAATTTGACGGTCGTGAGGTTACCGGCATGATAATGCAGCGGATTGGTCCGTCTGCTCAGCTTGGATTACAGGCGATGATTTTTGGATCGATTTTCGGTATATTATTAGGGATTCTTTCAGCAATTCGCTATAACACGATTTGGGATTACGGGTCTACATTTATTGCGGTAATCGGTAAATCAATCCCAAGCTTTGTGTTTGCGGCACTACTTCAATATTATGTTGCCGTTAAGCTTGGATGGCTCCCTGTAGCTTTTTGGGATGGATTCCAGTACACGATTCTCCCTACAATTTCAATGGGGGTATTCGTAGTTGCGATCGCCGCACGTTTCACCCGAACAGAAATGCTTGAAGTAATGGGTCAAGAGTACATTACGACTGCAAGAGCAAAGGGTGTCAGTGGCATCGGTGTCGTATTCAAGCACGGAATCCGCAATGCACTGATTCCATTGATTACAATCATGGGACCGCTTGCAATCGGTTTGATGACAGGATCTTTAGTCATAGAGCGAATTTTCGCTATTCCTGGTCTTGGAGAACAATTTGTACGTTCCATAACGACAAATGACTATCCAGTAATCATGGGTACAACTTTATTCTATTCATTCTTCTTGGTTTTGATTATTTTAGTTGTTGACATTTTATACGGAGTTATCGATCCACGAATCCGTCTGGCAGGGGGGAAAGATTAATGAGTAAACGTGAAGAATCCGTTACAGAAGAATTGTTTCAGCCTGCCGAGATTGATCAGGAAAAAAGTGAAGAAATTGCCGGACCAAGTTTAAGCTTCTGGCAGGACGCATGGATCAGCCTCAGGAAAAACAAAGCAGCAATTATCGGTATGATAATTCTAGTCTTGCTTGCATTCTTTGCAATATTCGGTTCGATGATCGGCCCATACGATTCATCAAGTCAGGATTTGGGAAGAGCCAACTTACCTCCTAGAGTACCAGTGCTTGAAGACTGGGGAATTATGGACGGTATTGACGAAATGGGTAACGACATGTATGAGTTCAAAGGGGTAAAAGACCAGTATTTCTGGTTAGGTACGGATGGTCTTGGCCGTGATCTTTGGTCTCGCATTTGGCAGGGAACCCGTATCTCCTTATATATCGCACTGCTTGCTGCTACAATTGATATGGTAATTGGTGTCGCTTATGGTGGTATTTCTGCTTATTATGGCGGCAGGACCGATAATGTCATGCAGCGTATCGTTGAAATATTAGTCGGGATACCGAACTTGATTATCGTAATCTTGATGATTCTCGTAATGGACCCAGGAATCATATCCATTACCGTGGCATTGACAATAACAGGATGGATAGGGATGTCGAGGATAGTACGTGGACAAATTCTCAAACTGAAAACTCAGGAGTTCGTTCTCGCTTCCCGTACACTCGGTTCATCTGATAATAAGATAATTACGAAACACTTAATTCCGAACGTAATGAGTGTCATCGTCATCAATACGATGTTTACGATTCCTGCAGCGATATTCTTCGAAGCATTCTTAAGCTTCATCGGGCTAGGTCTACAGCCTCCAATCGCTTCGCTAGGAACTTTGATTGAAGACGGATATAGAAATATGCAGATTTTCCCTCATATGATGATTTATCCATCAATTGTGATCAGTTTAATCATGATTGCGTTTAACATCGTTGCTGACGGATTACGTGATGCACTCGATCCGAAGATGAGAGATTAGTAGAAGGTGGGTGAAGAGGTTGGAAACTATTTTAGAAGTAAAGAACTTACATGTTTCATTTGATACGTACGGAGGCGAGGTTAAAGCAGTACGTGGCGTTGACCTCCAACTGAAAAAAGGGGAAACTCTTGCGATCGTAGGTGAATCAGGTTCAGGTAAATCTGTTACTTCAAAAAGTATCATGAGATTAATCCCTAACCCGCCGGGTCGTATTAAAGATGGTGAAATTCTTTTTGAGGGAAAAGATTTAGCTAAACTTTCAGATCGACAAATGCAAAAGATCCGAGGATCCGAAATATCGATGATTTTCCAAGATCCTATGACTTCCTTAAATCCAACGATGACCGTTGGGAAGCAAATCATGGAAGGACTCCGTATTCATCAAAGTATGTCGAAGTCACAAGCCAGTGCTCGAGCAATTGAACTATTAAAGCTGGTTGGTATCCCGAATGCAGAAGAACGCATCAAGCAATATCCGCACCAGTTCTCCGGTGGTATGAGACAACGTGTAGTCATTGCAATTGCGTTAGCTTGCAATCCGAAGATTTTGATCGCAGACGAGCCGACTACAGCGTTAGATGTTACAATTCAAGCGCAGATTCTTGATTTGATGCGTGATCTGCAGGATAAGACAGGAACTGCAATTATCCTGATTACTCATGACCTTGGGGTTGTAGCGAATAGTGCTCAGCGTGTTGCGGTTATGTATGGTGGTCAAGTTGTTGAGACGGGTACAGTCGATGAAATCTTCTATAAGCCAAAGCATCCTTACACATGGGGACTGCTTGCATCGATGCCGAAACTCGGAGTATCTAGAGAGACGGATCTGATCGCAATTCCTGGATCACCACCAGACTTAAGTGATCCTCCAAAAGGGTGTCCTTTTGCAGCTCGTTGTCCACATGCGATGAAGGTTTGTGAGGACCATATGCCAGATTATACTGAGTTATCAGGTACCCAGAAGACAGCTTGCTGGTTGTTAGACGACAGAGCACCAAATGTAGAAAAGCCAGAAGCGGCATCAGTTGGAGGTGCGAGATAATGGCAACAAAAGAAAAATTAGTAGAAGTTAAAAACCTGAAGAAATACTTCAATATGGGTAAAGGGCAGATGTTAAAAGCTGTCGATGACGTATCCTTTGACATTTATAAAGGGGAAACTCTTGGTCTTGTAGGTGAATCAGGTTGTGGTAAGTCAACGACCGGCCGTACCATCATTCGTCTCTACGGGGCATCCGGTGGGGAAGTTACGTTTAATGGTGAAGATGTACACGGCAAAAAGTCGAAGGCCAAGCTGAAAGAATTCAACCGCAAGATGCAAATGATTTTCCAGGACCCATATGCATCATTAAACCCTAGAATGACAGTAAAAGATATCGTTGCAGAAGGTATCGATATTCACGGACTGGCTAAATCGAATGAAGAACGACTAAATCGAGTTCACGAATTACTTGAAACTGTTGGTTTAAACAAGGAACATGCGAATCGTTATCCACATGAATTCAGTGGTGGGCAACGTCAGCGTATCGGAATCGCACGTGCGTTAGCTGTTGACCCTGACTTTATCATTGCCGATGAGCCAATCTCAGCATTGGACGTATCGATTCAGGCACAGGTCGTTAACCTGATGCAAAAGCTTCAACGCGAACGTGGTCTGACGTATCTCTTTATTGCGCATGACCTTTCAATGGTTAAGCATATCAGTGACCGTGTGGGTGTTATGTACCTCGGAAACATGGTTGAGCTTACGGAAAGTGATGCGCTATACAATGAGCCATTACACCCATACACGCAAGCGTTGCTATCTGCTATTCCGGTTCCGGACCCAGAAGTAGAACGCAGCCGGGAGAGAATCATTCTTGAAGGTGATGTACCAAGTCCGGTATCACCACCAAGCGGTTGCCGTTTCCGCACAAGATGTCCGCATGCAATGGACGTATGTGCTAAAGTTGCACCGAAATGGCAAGAAGCTAGAGAAGGTCACTATGTTGCATGCCATTTATATGATGATGAAGTAAAAGAAAATTAATAGGGTATTGTTGATAAGACGACCTCTGAATAGAGGTCGTTTTATCGTTGATCAACATTTATCATAGCGTCTCTATAGGTTGTATTTTCTTTCAGAACATCATACGATAGTAATAGAGGTGTACGAAAGATGTAATCAGGAATGAGGAAAATATATGTCAATTTCATTTGTCGTTGATAGTGCTAGTGATTATTTAGGACAACAAGAATCCTTGAATTTAAGAACTCCGATCCATGTCGTTCCTTTAAATGTGAATTTTGAAGGAGAAGGAACCTATCTAGATGGGGTGACGATTACGCATGAGGACTTTTATGATAAAATGCGTGGTTCAAAATCATTGCCAAAAACGAGTCAGCCATCGCCAAAGCGTTTTTTCGATACGTTTCAAAAATTGATTTCTGAAGGGCATACCGTGATTTACTTCGCGATAGCAGGTAAGTTGAGCGGCACATACCAAAGTGCAAATGTTGCTAAAGAGATGTTTCCTGAAGGAGATCAGAAACGGTTATTCTTGATTGATACCGAAACGGTTTCGGCGGGAGTACTTTACTTAGTTGATTATGCAGACCAGCTTGCAGAAAAAGGGCTTTCGTCTGAAGAGATTTTCCATCAAGTTGAGAAACGGAAGAAGGATGTTACTGGAATCATCCTTTTGGAAACACTTGAAAACTTGAAAAAAGGCGGACGTATTTCAGCACTACAAGGCCGTATAGCAGGAATTTTAAATATTAAACCATTGCTAAAAATCAAAGAAGGTACCGTTGACACCCTAGAAAATTTCAGAGGTAAGAAAAAAGGAGTTCGTAAACTTGCTGAGATGATTCAGGAATGGAAGGGAGATCACGAAGAACTCATCATCGTTCATAGCTATCCTTCGAAACATATTGTAGTCGAAACATTTAAGGAACAATTCTCAATGGATACATTTAAAAAAACCCGATTTATAAAACTCGGTAGTGTGATCGGAACATATGCAAGTGAAAATGCGATAGGGGTTATTAAATATTAACAGCTTTGGTACATTTCCAGGCTGTTTTTTATTTGAATGATAAACACAGGGCCGTCAAAAACATAACTGATCAGACGTATAATACGAGTAGACATTCCGTATATATAGGTACTAGAGGAGGGATGAAGTGATCTACTATATGTTTGATCCTGAGGACGATATCTTATTATTTGATGAAATGGAGCGGAGAAAGCAACTTCCTCACTTATTAATGTCATTTCCAAGGAACGAGTGGAAGAATATAATCGATGTGCGTATGAGTGAAAATGATGAGTTATTTGTTTTTGAAAATGAAGAAATAGTTGTGGGGGTTCTCTGGTTCATCGTTCATTTAAATCTATTAGAGGTTCACTCCATTTTTATCAAGGATGAACATTTTTCTGATACCCTTCTAATGAAACTAATCGATTTTTCAGTAAAAAGAGCTAAATATTCCGATTTGAAATCCATAACATTTCCCGAAAAATTAAGTGATGAGTTATGTAGTGAGCTGGACTGCAGCTCATTGACATACGAGGGTTCAAATGTAGTCTGTACTTTCTAGCTTGGCTGTTTCAGACTTGTTGCAACAGAATACTCCGCACTTGCTTTGTTGACGATCGTATCCAGTTGGTTGATCATCGATTTGGCTCGTTCATCGCTAATCGTACGATAATGGTGTTTACCGCCTGGTTTTTCATCTGCTTCGTCGGCTAGTTTAACGACCTGTTGCAGTGGATTAAGCTTCAATTCTCCTTCTGGCAAATATGAATCGGTGTGAAGTAATATCGCCAGTGCAATTTCTTTTGCATTCATCCTGTCCTCATCTAACTCAATTAATAGTTTATGGGCACGCTCTGCCCCTTTAATTGCATGAATGTCATTTGCTTTATAAAGGTCGTAGTCCCATTCTCCGTTACTGTACCACGTGTAGTGTCCGATGTCATGAAGCAGTGCTGCTTTTGTTGCAAGGTCAGGATCTACATTCAATTTTTTCGCAATTTTAACTGCGTGATAGCTCGAGGCGATCGCATGTGCTATCCCGGAGCGCTTTAGGTACTTTTGTGTTTGGGGATGCTGGAAAATATCTATAAGTGTAAGTTTTCGCATGAGTGAACCTCCTTTCGTGATTTTTAGTATATTGTTCAACACTATACCATGAATTGTCTCTTACATTCAAGTATTTTTACAGCTGTATCCTGGTTTTTTTAAAAGTATAAATATGTTGAAATACTACTATATTCGAAAAATAAAAACTTGCCAAAAATAAGAAAAATATGTCGAAAGTTGCTTTTCATGTTAAGAGCAGTTTCCTATAATAGATGCATAGGGGTTTAACAACAGGGGGAGGAACATATTATGGGAATGATGAACGTTATCATGTCATTGTTTTTACTGTCGTTTCCACAATGGGAAATGGCGGGGGAAGAACCTGACAAGGAAGTATCGTTACATAAAGGGATCAAGACACACATCATGAAGAGGGAGCTACCGGAACAATTACCACGCTTTGTATACGATTCCGGTTTAGATTTTACGTACCCAGAGGCTGTTCGAGGTATATATGTGACCGGTCACTCTGCAGGGGGTAGTCGATTTGAGAAACTGGTTTCACTTATTGATAACACAGACCTGAATGCGATGGTTATCGATATAAAAGATGATTATGGAAATATAACATATGTTCCTGCAAAAGGTTCACCACTCCATTCATTCGGGCAACCATTTATCAAAGAACCTAGAAAGATGTTAGAAGTACTGGAAAAACACAAAATATACCCGATTGCTCGAATCGTAGTATTCAAGGATTCTATACTTGCTGAGAGAAAGCCTGAATTATCCTTCAAAAAGGGTAGTCAGATATGGAGAAACGGACGCGGTGAGGCTTTTGTGAATCCATTTCTCAAAGAAGTTTGGGAATATAACCTTCAAGTGGCGATCGATGCTGCAAAATTGGGCTTTGAAGAAATCCAATTTGATTACGTTCGATTTCCTGAAGGGTTCGAAAATCGTGATAAAACATTGAATTATAGTATAGGTGGATATAAGGACCTTAAACTTGATGATGTTCAGAAACGTGTTCAAGCTGTTACAGACTTTGTTGCTTATGCAGAGGAACAATTAAAGCCATATGGTGTTAAGGTATCTGTTGATATTTTCGGATATACGGCAACGATTCCTGAGGCGCCTGGTATCGGACAGAACTTTACAAAGATATCGAGTCACGTAGATGTGATTTCCTCAATGATATATCCAAGTCACTGGACATCGTACTTCGGGATTCCGAAACCTGATTTAGAACCGTATCGCCTCGTGACAGAATATGCGAAGGTTGAAAATCAAAAGCTAGGTGCAATGAAGGATCCCCCAACCTCAAGGCCTTGGATCCAAGATTTCACAGCATCTTACCTTGGAAGTGGAAATTATCGAGTATACGGGAAAGATGAAGTAGAAGTACAGATTCGAGCATTGAACGAAAATGGAATTAAAGAATTTTTATTATGGGATGCAGGAAACTCTTATACACCGAATGTTGACTACACCCCACTAAATTAAATAAAAAACGGAGCTGGAATTGGAATTCCTGCTCCGTTTTTTCTTCTTGCATTATTTTTATGTATCCCTTCTTTGTACCTTTCTCCAGCCTGTCTGAGTTTGCTTGCTTTTTACAGCAAAAAACCGACGACTGTTTTTACCGAATAACCGCAAAGCAGCTCCATGTGTAATGATTCCCATAAATGCAGTTAGACCAATAATGCATATTGACATTAAGGTCAAATCTATAAAAAATTGCATGAGGAATCCCTCCTTTGTATGATACATTTACCAATTCCTGATAATACTATTATAAAAGAAGTTTCACTACTTTGAAAGAAGGTATTCTCATGTGCTGGGATCAAATCCGGAACTTACGCATCTGAATACCGGTTTAGAGTAGAACGGAGGTTATGTTATAATGGAAATGAAGAATCAAAATAGAAAGGGTAGATCAATGAACTGGTACGAAAAACTCAATCAATACTTTCCAATTGAAGAAATGAAATCGAAGCAACACATGGAGCTATTATTGCAGGAGAAAAGTGATGTTTACCAAAAGGATGAGGGAGAACATCATGTGCTGATGTACGCCGAGTTTGAGGATTTTATATTCATTGATTATATCTTTGTATCGGGTGCTGCACGTGGTCAAGGAATCGGACACAAGCTTTTAGAGAAACTGAAGAATAAAGGAAAACCTATTATTCTAGAAGTGGAACCGGTCGACTACGAGGACACAGATACAGAAAAAAGACAGCGTTTTTATATAAGAGAAGGATTCAAGCATGCAGAATCGATTGGATATAGTCGACGTTCTCTGGCGACCAATGAGATCAATGAAATGGAAATCTTGTTTTGGGCACCAAATGAAGAATCCGAAGAGGTTATTTATGAAAGCATGAAAAAGACATACGAGAAGATTCACACATACAAAGATAAGGAGCTTTACGGGAAGTCATACCAAAACGTTGAAGATGTTCTCACCTTTGAAGAGTGATGAATGAAAGGACGGTGAGTAATATGAAACGCCGTACGAAAAATAAAAAGAAACGTGAATGGTTGAAAGACCTTCTTAAGAAGAAGCTTGGTGGATGGTCTCCACAACCAAACAAAGGTCCAGCTTCTCAATCCAAGCATACTGCTTAACGGATTTAAAGTGAAAAGACTATAAGACCTGGGTGGAGATGGTTTATTCCACTCAGGTCTTTGTATTTACGTAAAAAAGGATTACACTCACAAATTAATAATTTTAATTTTGCGCGCTCACTTTTCAATACTGAGTTTCGAACCATTTGTTGACTGAGAATTCCCTTAATTCTATTTTTTATTTCTCGATTTGAAGTTTAAAATAAATAAGAGGGGGAATAGCATTATTGAACTGATTATACCCAATGGTTTGAATCAATTGAAACTTTTTTGACCCCCTATCATCCATATAAAAATTGTAGTATAATATAAAATATGATTTAATAATCTTTTTCAAGTAGGATTCTCTACAATTTGTATGTAAATCATGAAAGGAGTCGATCCTTATGGTTAAACTATATACTTCACCGAGCTGTACTTCATGTAGAAAAGCGAAAGCATGGTTGGAAGAGCATGAGATTCCATTTCAAGAACGCAACATTTTTTCAGAGCCTCTTTCGATAACAGAATTGAAGGAAATTCTCCGAATGACGGAGGAGGGTACGGATGAGATCATTTCCAAGCGTTCAAAAACGTTTCAGGAATTGAACATAAATCTCGAAACCATGCCTCTTCAAGATTTGTTTGAATTAATGAGTGAGAATCCCGGATTGCTGCGACGTCCGATCCTGATCGATGAAAAACGATTGCAGGTAGGATATAACGAAGATGAAATCCGTCGGTTCCTACCGAGAAAGGTCCGGACATTCCAGCTTCAAGAAGCACAAAAAATGGTGAATTGATAAAACGGGTTGACAGACGTCAACCCGTTTTATTTGGAGAAGAAAACTTGGCTAAACCAAGTTTTCTTTTATACATTTGTACGTGATTTTACACGTTTAGTAAGCCAGCCTGCGAGTAAAATACCCCCGATTACGACAACATAAATCAGCAACTTAAGTATGAGATTGTCCGCAACCCATTCGTGAACAACTTTTTCTTCCATAATCATCCCAGCAGCAGTAAACCCTAAAACTCCTGCCCCTATGAATATGATAGAAGGATATTTTTCCATAAAGTGGAGGATCAATTTACTTCCCCAAATGATGATTGGTACTGAAACAAGTAAACCAATAATTACGAGAAGAATGTTTCCATGAGCTGCACCAGCGATTGCTAGTACATTATCAACACCCATGACAATATCGGCCACAACAATCGTCCGAATTGCTTCAATAAGGGTTGTTCCGCCTTTTATATCTGCATCATCATTATCATCGGATAATAAGTTGTATGCAATGTACACAAGCAACAAACCACCGATTAACATTAAATATGGAATTTTCAATAGAAAAACAGCAACAATGGTCAACAGGACACGAACCGCAATCGCAAGTCCTGTACCAAGGAAAATTGCTTTGTTTCTTTGGTGGTCAGGCAAATTTCGGCTTGCTAGTGCAATTACAATCGCATTATCCCCACCTAGAACGATATCGATGGCGATAATCTGCAGCAAAGCAATTAAAAATTCAGAGTCGAAAATCAAAAAAAAGCTCCTTTCTGCTAATACACTTGACGGCTAGTATGAATCCACGTACAATCAATATCAAAAACTATGTAGCTTAGACTAACGTTGAAATTATAAGATAGTTTTTCCTTACCGTCAAGTATAGAGCACAGGACAAAGGCCTATTTTGATGAAAAAGAAAAAATGGTCATGCATTTTTATTTCATTATTCCTTTATTTATCATAGAATAGAAGTACAAGAAACTCCATTTATCATGAAGGATATAACTTTCGCGATTACGGGAATACCTAGTGTAATGAGTTAACCATATTTACTGCACCGGGGTTTAATATCTCTTCCAGGTGATAATCTGGATCGAAGGGAGAGAAACACCATGGAAATTGAACGTGTCAATGAGTATACGATTAAATTTTTTATTACGTATAATGATATAGAAACAAGAGGCTTTGATAAGGAAGAAATTTGGCAGAACCGGGAAAGAGGAGAGGAATTGTTTTGGGAAATGATGGATGAAGCCCATCAACAGGAACAGTTTTCCTTAGAAGGACCGCTCTGGATTCAAGTTCAGGCACTTGATAAAGGACTCGAAATACTAGTTACACGAGCTTCTCTTTCACAGGATGGATCAAAGCTGGAGCTGCCAATTTCCGACGATAAGCAGGTGGATGTACCAGTAGATGAAAACATCGAAAAGATGCTGGACCATCAGTTTAGCTCTGATGATAAATCTGATGATGAGATCGAAGCAGACGATGAAGATTATCTATCGTTTATGCTCCGTTTTTCCGATATTGAGGAGCTTATACGGCTAAGTCATTATATTAAAACCGAATCATTTGAGGACACACTTTATCATTATGAAAACAGATATTATCTGTACGTGACATTTTATGATGCTTATAGTGAATCGGAGCAGGATGATGTCTTAAGCCAGATGTTAGAATTTGGGGATGAAGCTGATCTAACGATACATCGTCTTGAAGAATACGGCAAAGTTATTATCCAGGACAATGCTTTGGAACAACTAAATGAAAAGTTTCCGCAACGATAACAAAACGCCGAATTCATTTGAAGTTCGGCGTTTTTACATAATAAACAACATACAGCTCGTATTTACATCATATACAACGTCTAGTTTGGTATGAAGCTTGATATAAACTTAGCTACGCAGATTTTGTAGAATAAAGGATGGAAGACGATGTTCAAAAAAACGATGCAGGTAAGCTTATTTTTGGCTTTGTTGATAAGTATCTTTGTTATTACAAAACCATATTGGGAAAACTGGATCCTTGGAGCACTCAGTTTGTTTTTCTCGCTTTCCGCTCTTTTTATCGGACTTGTCATATTCATGGAAAACCGTCACCCATCCCAAACTCTTACATGGATTGTCGTTCTTGCTGCATTCCCGTTTGTCGGATTTTTCTTTTATTTATTGTTTGGTAAGAATTATCGAAAGAAAAAAATGTTTGCCCAAAAGGCTCTCATTGATGAAGAGGCGTTCTCAAGGTTTGAGCAAAATCGAGCGATAAATAATGAACAATTTCAAATGATGGGTGACCACCAGCGACTACTATTTAAATTAGCACAAAAGCTAGGTAAGAGTCCGGTGTCATTTAACACGAACACGCGGGTGTTGACCAACGGAAAGGAAACCTATGCTTGTATATTCCAAAGCATAAAAAGTGCCAAGGAACATATCCATCTTGAATATTATATCGTTCGGGATGATCGGATCGGAAGGGAGTTACAAACACTTTTAACTGAAAAAGCAAGAGCAGGGGTGGAGGTTCGCTTTTTGTATGACGGGGTTGGCAGTTGGCGGTTATCCCAAGAATATGTGGATGAACTTGAACAAGCCGGGGTTCAGGTCAAAGCATTTTTACCTGTAAAACTCCCCTTCTTCAATAATAAAATCAACTATCGAAATCACCGGAAAATCATCGTCATTGATGGAGAAGTCGCTTTTGTTGGTGGAATAAATATCGGTGACGAATATTTAGGCCTGAATCCAACGTATGGCTTTTGGAGGGATACACACCTTTGGGTCAAGGGTGAGGCTGTTCGAAGTTTACAGCTAATCTTTTTGCAAGACTGGTATTCAATGACGGGTGAGACCTTGTTGAAGCCACAATATCTTTCCCCAGCTATACCGGATATGAAATTAAACGGGGGCGTACAGATGATTTCCGGTGGCCCCGATCATCAATGGGATGTAATCAAAAAACTGTTTTTTTCGATGATCATTTCTGCGAAACGGTCGATCTGGATTACTTCCCCTTATTTTATACCTGATGAAGATATCTTGAATGCTTTGAGGGTGGCTGCATTAAGTGGACTTGATGTTCGTATACTTGTACCGGCCAAACCAGACAAACGACTTCCGTTTTATGCCTCGCGGTCTTATTTTCCAAGTCTGTTGGAAGCAGGGATAAAGATTTATGAATATCGAAAAGGATTCCTCCATAGTAAAATCGTAATTGTCGATAATGAGCTTGCATCAATCGGAACTGCGAATATGGATATGAGAAGTTTTCATTTGAATTTTGAGGTGAACGCATTCCTATACCGGACCAATAGTACATTAAGATTAGTTGATGATTATTTACAGGACCTTGAAAATTCGACTCAACTGGTACTCGATACGTTCCAAAAACGTTCGATTTTTAATAAGCTGGTGGAGTCGACTTCAAGGCTGTTGTCCCCATTGCTTTAGGGCAAAGGGGAAATGAGAGGACACTGACGTTTTTACTGTTCAGTGTCCTTTTTATTATGCGGTACACGCCACCATTTCTTGAAATCCATCAGCCAACCGATATTCGAGGACCCATTCGCCTAAAAACTAGGAGGTTGAGTCCCGCAAATCATTTTTCCAGGACCCATTCACCTAAAAACTAGGAGATTGAGTCCTGCGAATCATTTTTCCAGGACCCATTCACCTAAAAACTAGGAGGTTGAGTCCCGCAAATCGTTTTTCCAGGACCCATCCGCCTAAAAACTAGGAGATTGAGTCCTGCAAATCATTTTTCCAGGACCCGTTCTCCTAAAAACTAGGAGGTTGACTCCCGCACACGATTTTCAAAAGCCGAAAGAGGAATTTGTTTTTTAATGACGAATAAAGGAGATACAAAACTAATATTGAGGTGATGCAATGCTCCTGGCAAAATCAGCGAGTGGACAGTTGATAAATCTTGGGGAACCTTGGGAACGAAAGGACCTAGAGCAGCTACGAAAGAATGAATCCTTTCTTTGTCCCGCCTGCTCCAACACGGTACAATTAAAGCTTGGTTCGAAACGAATTTGGCATTTTTCCCATCTCGATTCGAACGAATGCAGCGGGCAGCATGAACCCGAATCCATGTACCATCTAACTGCAAAAGTGCAACTATATCAATGGTTGAAAAAGAACTACCCTATTGTGAAAATGGAACATTATTTCACAAGCTTCAAGCAACGCCCCGATCTTCTTCTTTCGAATATTACCCGCCTTTATGCGATCGAATTCCAATGCTCCACAATTTCTGAAAAACTCATTCAAAAACGAACAGCCACATATTCCCAGCATAGTATTGAGCCGTATTGGATTCTTGGTCATTCACGGATTTCAGCTAAGTCAGATTGTGTATTCCGGATGGATGACGTTGCATGGAATGCAATTCGGTTTGCACCGAAAACCGATCCATTTCTTATTTATTACTCTCCGAGGAATCAGTACTTCTTTCTTTTACAATCGATTATCCCATTTTCAACCCGAACTGTCTTTGCAACCCCTCTTGCGATCGCCTTACCAGATGCAACCTTTCCAGTGCAAATTGATCCTAAAATCTCCCGTTTTCCCACTAGCTTAATCCAACCATGGAAGAACCTCCTCCAACAAACCCGGTTGTACCTCCATTTAAGCCGAGATCCCGCTGTTTTAAATCTAAAAAAAAGGATGTTAGATAAGGGTATTCCTGTCAGCTTATTTCCGGCTGAAGCAGGTATCCCAACAAAATATTTATATTGGTTTAAGACCCCCTCCTATATCTGGCAGACTCGTTTTCTTATCGAGATGATCGACCCTCTCCCATTAGGTAGTTCAATAGATTTTCAGAACGTATATCGGTTGTTCATCAAACAGTTTTCAGCGTTGAAGATTAAGAGGAGACTGTTCTCAATCAAAGTAGATTCTCACATCTCATTTGCGATTATGGATTACATGAATTGGCTAACTCGATTGGGTGTCTTGGAACGCAAGTCATCGGTAACCTTTATTAAGATGAGGGGAATTGAGTATCCTAGCTCTATTGCTGAGGCGAACCAGAGGGTTTTGGATATACTACAAAAGCTTTCTACCTAGTAAGTGGATAGCCTGAAAATTTCATGTGTTATTAAAGGAAAACGATAGGATAGCCTCGAATTTTTATTTTATGAAGTGGAATGTTTGTATAGGGCAATCATTCCAGATATACTCTATTTAAGTGATGTTGAAAAAAGGGAGGAACTTTAATATGGCAGAACAATCCGTAAAATCAATACCCAAAAGAGAAGAGATTCCAGTAGAGGATACGTGGAATCTAGAAGATATTTTCGAAACCGATGAGAGTTGGGAAGAAGAATTCAAACGGGTCAAACAATTGATTCCTGAGATTGATCAGTTTCAAGGTAAATTAGGCGAATCAGCGGAAACGATGTATGAAGCACTGCAGCTTCAGGACAAGATTACGATGAAACTAGGGAAGTTATATACATACGCCCATATGCGCTATGATCAAGATACAACGAACTCCTTCTACCAGGGGTTGAATGATCGAGCATCAAACTTGGCGACTGAAACGAGCAGCCATCTTTCCTATATCGTACCGGAAATTCTATCATTGGACGAAGCTACCATCAAGTCATTTGTCCAAGAACATAGTGAATTAAAGCTGTATGAACACCTTCTTGATGAAATCAACCGCAGTCGGCCGCACATTCTTTCCAAAAAGGAAGAAGCTTTGCTGGCGGGTGTAGGTGAAGTGACAAGTAGTCCGAGTAACACATTCGGGATGCTGAACAACGCAGATATGAAATTCCCTTCTGTAAAGGACGAAAAAGGGGAAGAGATCGAACTAACACACGGAAGATATATTCGATTCCTAGAAAGCGATGATCAGGAAGTACGAAAAAATGCATTTCATGCTATGTATAGCTCATATGATAAGTTTAAAAACACATTCGCAAGCACATTGAGCGGGACGGTCAAGAAGGATAATTTTTACGCAAAGGTACGGAATTACGATTCTGCCCGTCAAGCTGCACTTGACAGTAACAATATTCCTGAAAAGGTGTATGACAATCTTGTAGGGACAGTCAATGATAATCTGCATTTACTGCACCGGTATGTCAAGTTGAGAAAAAAGGCGCTTGGACTTGATGAACTGCATATGTATGACCTTTACACACCAATCGTGAAAGATGTAAAAATGGAAATCCCTTATGGAGAAGCACAAGACCTCGTCCTTAACAGTCTTGAACCTATGGGAGAAGAATACGTTAATATTGTCAGTGAAGGCTATGAAAAACGCTGGATTGATGTTCAAGAGAACGCAGGTAAGCGAAGTGGGGCCTATTCATCAGGCGCATACGGAACGATGCCATACATTCTTATGAACTGGCAGGATAACGTTAATAATCTATTTACACTGACCCATGAGATTGGGCACTCTGTACACAGCTACTTTACACGAGCATCCCAGCCATACCCGTATGCGAACTATTCGATTTTTGTAGCTGAGGTGGCTTCAACGTGTAATGAAGCACTACTGAATGATTATCTCTTAAAGCATACAGATGATAAGAAGAAAAAATTGTATCTGTTGAATCACTTGCTTGAGGGGTTCCGAGGTACTGTCTTCCGTCAAACGATGTTTGCAGAGTTTGAACAGCTTATTCATGAGAAGGCAGCAGAAGGGGAAGCTCTGACACCGGATCTCTTTACGAAGTTGTATTATGAACTGAATCAGAAATACTTTGGGGACGATATCGTCATCGATGAAGAAATTGGCCTAGAATGGGCACGTATCCCTCACTTCTATTACAATTACTATGTTTATCAATACGCGACTGGATTTAGTGCTGCAGCATCCCTATCCAAACAACTTCTTGAAGAAGGAAAGCCTGCAGTTGACCGCTACATCGAATTTTTAAATGCGGGAAGTTCAGATTATCCGATCGAGGTTCTGAAAAAGGCAGGGGTCGATATGACGAGCAGCAAACCAATCGAAGATGCATTGTCAGTGTTTGAATCTGTTTTAGGTGAAATGGAGCAATTATTGTTTGAGGACGAGTAGGATTTAGGATATTTATTATACCGGGGCTAGCTCTTAATAAGGAGTTAGCCCCTTTGTTGTAGGATAAAATAATTTTATCGATTGAGAAGCACGTTCATTAATGAGTAGAGTTGAAGCCTTTAAAGCTACGTCTGTGGAAGTACCGGTGTACTGTATAAAAAATTGAGATAAATAGCAAAGGCGTTGCAATAAAAAGAGGAAACATCCTCAGAAAACCGAAGATAACTAGAATAAAGCTGATCAATATCGCTGATAAACCAACAAATTTCCAATCCATTATTCAGCCCCCTTTCCATAATAATTTATGAGACGAGTGTAAAAAAAATGAGCAAACAAATGGAGGTAATATGCGTGAACGAAGTAGTGTAATCCTAATTAAGCAAAAGAAAGTTGCACTAATAAAAAGAGAGTGGAATGAGGAAGTCTACTATGTGGTCCCAGGCGGTGGAATTGAACAAGGGGAAAGTCCTGAACAGACAGCGATTCGAAGCGTCTGAGGAGCTTGGTGTTGTGATTAGGGTCAAATCCCTTCTTTATACACTACAATGGGAGGGCAATCAGTACTTTTATCTTGCTGAGATTATTGGGGGAACCTTTGGAAAAGGAAACGTGGAGGAATTTATGGATCACAAACGTAATCGAGGAACGTACGAACCTGTTTGGGTTACCGTAAATTCACTTGCAAGGTTGGATGTCCGTCCGAAAGAACTTGTTCCAATCCTTGAAGGGCTGGTTTATGTGTGAAAAAGAGGTTGACATTAAGCACAGTGATCTTGCTTCAGCCCCTTTTGATTCCTTGGAAAAGGTAACTTACTACAATTTTCACTTTATACGCGAAATATACGAGTTCGAGTTCCACACCAAAACTCAGAAGTTCCCTTACCCAGACCGTAAACCCCAGCCATAATCGGAATTTCACACATAAATTGAATTTGTTTCCTGTATTATCGATATTCTTCAAATAACAAAGAGACTGACCCCATATTTTGAAGGTTTTCACCTTATGAGTCAGTCTCTTGCTTAATTATCGCTTTTCGATATATCGCCAAAACGTTCCATGCTTAACAGGAACACGTTCTACTCGCTGCTGCAGCACGAGTTTTTTGAATTCCTTTTCAACTTCACCCTTTGACAGATTGTATACCTCAGCAATTTCCTGAGTTGCAACAAATCGATATTTTTTCAAGAAATCCAGAAACGTCGGTGGAGAAATCTTTTCAGGCTTTTTCCCCAACAACTCCTCAAGGATGTGTACATAAATTTCATACGGATACATTCCAGTAATTTTAATGCCTTCCTCAGATGTATTACTGAAAAACACGAGTGAAGGCAGTTGGTTTACTTCCATCTCCCTCGTTGTTTTCACATCGCATTGAAAGGCTCTTACAGCCCCTTCGGAATGGAGGTCTTTTTGAAATTCCTTCAAATCCAGTCCAGACTCAATCGCACAAATCTCAAGAACCTCAAGCTTGGAGATATTTTGTTTTTGTAAAAACAAGACTTCCCGCAGCTTCCGTAAAAAGCTGACGCCCGCCGCTTTTCCTTGAAGCTCCGCCGCCTTGACAGCAATCGATGCGATATACGGTGTTTTGATCGGGTCCTCCAACCAAAGGTCCCCATCGCAAGACATTCCTGAACGGTTTGCAATCTTTTCCCAGCTTTTTGCGACTTCCTCTCGTGAGCAAATACCATCTCGTTTTCGAAGAACACTATTCCAGTAGTCCAAGTGTCCTCCCATCAAGTGGCGAAGTCTGAAGTATTGACCATATTCGATTTGTAGTTTCTTCAAAACAGGTTCGAGTCCCCAGCACTCTGGGCAGAGCGGATCAACGAACGAATAAATTTCTACAGGACGGCTTACGCCTGGGGGTAAGATTCCAAGATCGTATTGAGCTTGTAAGGTGTTAGATTGACCTTTTTTTCCGTCTTCATACGTTGTCAATGGTTATTCTCCTCTCTGTCGCTCTTATTCAGGATGGTTAACCATGTGATAGGCTGTCATCGTTAAACGGCTAATAAGGTATTCTTTCTTAGAGCTTTCCAATTCAATTTCATCAATTGCTTTATTCATGCAAGAAAGCCATGCTTCGGCTCTCTTAGGTGTAATCTTAAAAGGCATGTGTCTTGCCCGTAACATTGGATGCCCATGTTCTTGAGAATATAAGGGTGGACCACCCAAAAATTGTGTAAGGAATTGTTTTTGCTTCCGCATCGTTTCCGTCAGATCATCCGGGAAGATTGGTGCAAGATCCGGATGTGCTTGCACTTTTGGATAAAAAGCTTCTACAAGTCTCTCAATCGTTTGTGCTCCTCCGAAAGCATCAAAAGGGGTTGTACCACTTGGTTTCGTCATTTCTTTTACCTACCTTATTTTTGGAAAGAGCGGATATGTGAAAGAATCTCCAGCACTCAATGCATTTATGCGCTGGACTTCCGCTTTGTTATAAACATGTTATTACTTATTTTAGCAATGACAGTCCTAGAAGGGCAAACAATCTGATTGAACCAGATTTCCCCATAAAAAAATTGAGCCGATGACAGGAGTTCACTTACGACTCAACCTTAACTTAAACGACTTGATAGGAAGCCATCACTTTTTGCACATAGGTTCTCGTCTCGGAAAAAGGGGGAATGCCCCCATACCGATCAACGTTTCCTGGCCCCGCATTGTAGGCTGCAAGGGCAGTCTGTATATTTCCATCATAGCGATCAAGCATCTGTTTCAAGTATTTTGTGCCACCTAGAATGTTCTCTCGAGGATTATATGGGTTGTTCACTCCAAGCCATTCTGCTGTATCTGGCATCAATTGCATCAATCCCATTGCTCCAGCAGGGCTCGTGCTTAATGGGTTATAGCTGGATTCTTGCTTAATTACTGAGTGGATTAAGCGAGGATCTACGCTATACGTCTTTGCCGCTTCTTGAATGTATGTATCATAGACACTTGATTTCGTATCAGAGAGCGGTTGGATGTTCATCGTACTCATATAAATGGGATTAGTACTAAAAGATGATGCATTAAAACGATTGCTTATATTCTGATCCTTTGTTTGGATGGTCGATTGTAGTTCAGCCTGGAAAATATCCATCCATAATGAGGATGGGAAGCTGGTTAAGTCTGAGCTCGTGTTCATTTGTCTCATCGACTGAATTTCAATTAAGGATTTAATTAATTGGCTATTCATATGTATCCCTACTTTCTTCTGTTCCTTCATTTTATCAGAAGATGCTACTGCTGCATATTTTTTACATGTTGAACAGCATAAGCGATTACTATAGTATAAGACCAGCCAAGCCTTCGCCAAAGGTTTTCTTTGAGGATTTTAGGGGTGCCTTCTGTCATACCTTTATGTACATCCTTTAGCGTAAAGATTTCTTTACATCGAAGAACCGCCTGATTTTGTTTGGAGTCTTCCGCTTTGGAATATTGAACTTCTGTAGGAATTGTTCAAACTCATATTTACCCTGCGCTGCATCTTTGACTTCAAATTCGATTTCAAAATCTTCGTGATGGAGATACATGGAATGATCGAAAACAAGCAGCCCGGATTGATAATTGATTTCTGCTCGACAGGTTGTCAAAGATCCTAGAGATCGTAGGGAAGAAGGTTCAATGTTGAGTTTGTGTTGCAAAAGATTCATCATATCGCTTTTTTCGTTCAGTTTACCCGAAATGAACTTGTGAGCAGTTTGTTCATTGAGTAGTTCGTGTGTTTCAAGTAACGCTTCACCGTGTGGCTGTTTAAGGGTAAAGGTATACTGATTTTTTTTTTGACGTATTCTAAGAGCGCACCCTAGCTCTTTTAAACGAAAATCAGTTGTATCAAAATAATAATTCGTTTGTTCAACAAATGAAGCTAATGTAAGGCCAAAGTGGAGCATAATTTGTTCGAATTCCTGTTTATTCACTAGGTTCTTAAGCTCGATTTCTACTTCCTGATTCATTGGATTCACCTCATATGATTTTCGTAGTTATTATCTCACATCCCAAGATGGGGTACAATTTATTATCACGCTCAAGAATATGATACACTTATGAAGGAAAGTTCTTAACTACATACTCGATTTAGGTTATAGCAATAGGAGGTTCATAATGACAACAAGATTAGAAGTTACTTCAAGTGCATCCGGAGATGATTTCATTCAATTTACCTGTAAAAGTGATACTGTGCCTACAGAGGTTGAGTTACAACCATCTGGTCAAGTTCTCGTTGATTCGGATTCACAGTCATTCATCTACATTCTTGATTCAAGCGATGATTTCGTTTACGTATCGTTTTCTAAAGAGCACTGGGGAGCATTGAAGGATATCATAGATAAATCGAAAGAAGTTAAACTAGAAACACCAAATCATCCAACATTGGTCCTTGAATGTTTTAAGCCTGAATTGGAATATTTAATTGAAAATATAAAAGGAAATGCAAATTACGGTAATGAAATGATGAAAAGTGTTGAGTCGGTGTTTTTTAATGAAGAGCAAATCGACGAATAATTGTAACTTCCGAATAAAAAAATAGTTTTTCGGTGGTGGTCAAGTGGATTGGGAAGTCTTTTTAAACCCTTATAATCAAGCAGTAGATGAACTTAAAATTAAGTTTAAAGGTATTAGAGAACAATGTGTAATCGAAAACAAACATACCCCTGTTGAATTTGTGACAGGACGTGTAAAACCGATTGCCAGTATCCTCGATAAAATGAAGCGAAAAAACCTTTCAATCGAGGAAGTAGAAACAGAGATCCAAGATATTGCAGGGCTTCGGATCATGTGCCAGTTTGTAGATGACATTTACGCGGTCATCGAGTTGCTACAGAAGAGAAATGATCTTGAATTCGTTGAAATACGAGATTATATTACGAATAAAAAGCCAAGCGGTTACCGTTCTTTTCATGTCGTTGTTTCGTATCCGGTGCAAACGGTGGATGGAGAAAAGCGACTGCTCGTAGAAATCCAAATTCGAACGCTTGCCATGAATTTTTGGGCAACGATTGAGCATTCTTTAAATTATAAATATGGAGGCGCAATTCCTACAAACATTGAGGAGCGACTCCAACGGGCAGCTGAGGCTGCTTTTCGATTAGATGAAGAAATGTCTCTCATAAAAGGTGAAATACAAGAGGCTCAAAAGATATTCGAATTAAAGGAAAGTCGGAAACGTACATAATAGAAGTCATACGAGGATTTTCATTTTTCTAACAAGGATGAGATATGGATGAAATTTTCAATTATATCAAAGGGCGATGACGTTTCAGCTAAACTTGAAAAGCGAATAAAGACATACTTACTCGATTTTAATTTGACATGGGATGAAAAAGAACCTGATATCGTTATTTCAATCGGTGGAGATGGGACGCTATTACACGCGTTTCACCATTACATAAACCGAGTAGACGAAACTGCTTTTGTCGGGGTTCATACTGGCCATCTTGGATTTTATGCAGATTGGACACCAGAAGAAGTGGAAAAGCTCGTCATTCATATTGCGAAGACGCCGTTTCAAATCGTTGAATATCCATTGCTTGAAGTAACGATCCGTTATTTAAATGATCAAAAAGAGAGCAAATATCTAGCGATGAATGAATGTACCGTAAAGAGCGTGGAAGGTTCCCTTGTTATGAATGTTGAGATTAAAGGTGAATATTTTGAAACATTTCGTGGAGATGGAATTTGTCTCTCAACACCATCAGGTAGCACCGCTTATAACAAAGCATTAGGTGGGGCGATCATCCATCCATCCTTACCGTCGATACAGTTGGCTGAAATGGCCTCCATCAACAATCGGGTTTTCAGAACAGTCGGGTCGCCGCTCGTCCTGCCTCAGCATCATACATGCTTGCTGAAGCCAGTGAACGATGTTGATTTTCACATTACGATAGACCATTTGTTTTTGCTTCAAGAAAAAGTGAAATCGATCCAATGTCGGGTAGCAGAAGAAAAAGTTCGTTTTGCCCGGTTCAGACCGTTCCCGTTTTGGAAACGTGTCCGTGAATCGTTCGTAAAAGAATAAGAAAAGACAATCTATTTATGAAAGAGTCGTTGCATATGAAGCCATTTCAAATTACTTGGAAGGTAGAGGAATCCCTCGAGGGACAATTGCTCCGAGAATTCCTTTTAAAAGAAAAAGCGATCTCACGTCAAGCATTAACCGATATAAAATTCAATGGCGGAAGCATATACGTGAATGGTCAACCAGTTACCGTCCGTCATGTTCTTCATAACGGAGACAATGTCACAGTTCAGTTTCCGCTTGAAGAAGTAAGTGAACATATGGCACCTGAGGAAATGCAGTTATCGATCTTGTATGAGGACGATCATTTCCTTGTGGTAAACAAGCCACCAAATGTGACGACAATTCCATCTAAATATCAAAATACAGGATCCCTTGCACAAGGGGTCCTGCATTATTATCAATCGAAAAATATAGGGGCGACGATTCATATCGTAAACCGACTAGATCGGGATACGTCTGGGATTGTCCTGATCGCTAAGCATCGTTATGCACATTCTCTTCTTTCTCTTCAGCAGCAATCGTCACAACTGACAAGGACGTATTCGGCACTATGTGAAGGCCATCCGATTCGAGAGAAGAGCACAATCGAGGAGCCGATCGGGAGAAAAGAAGGCAGCATCATTGAACGATGTGTAAGGAAGGATGGACAGTTCGCCCTTACGCATTATGAGGTCTTAAAGAAGTATACGGATTTTTCATTTATACGTCTGAACCTCGATACCGGGAGAACCCATCAGATTCGAGTTCATATGGCCCATATCGGGCATCCGCTGCTAGGTGACGATTTGTATGGAGGATCGACAGAAAAGATGCAACGGCAAGCGCTTCATAGTACGACGCTCACGTTCCACCACCCGTTTTTGGAGAAGGAAATGACATTGATGGCGCCTCTTCCAGATGATTTTTTGCAATTACTCCAAAGGGGTGAATAAACCAGTGGCTAGCAAATTGATTCTGCCTACATCATTTGAGATTGGTAAGTTGAAAAATCTGGTGAAATCAGGAAAAAGCTACGACGGTAACTCAAAACTAATTACCCTCTTAGTTTGTAAAGAACCCCCTTGTTGCTCTAAAGGCTTTTTTTACGAAACCTGTCTAAATGAGCTATATTCGAGACGCAATTTCCTAATAATTGTTAATCTCATATCCGGTTACGCCTTATTCGGTGCGTATTCTCCTAATTATTGTTAATCTCATATCCGATTAAGCCGTATTCGGTACGCGTTCTCCTAATTAATGTTAATCTTATATCCGATTACGCCGTATTCGGTGCGTATTCTCCTAATTATTGTTAATTGCATATCCGATTATGCCTTATTCGGTGCGTATTCTCCTAATTATTGTTAATCTCATATCCGTTTATGTACTATTCGGTGCCCAAAAATGGGAAGCATTCAAGCTCTTCCAGCAACCTCAACTCTCGTCTTCAAACGAATGGAACTTCTCCTCAACCAAGGGCATGCTTGACGGTATTGATACTGTCTGGTCCTCGGGGTGTCGATAAGCAGTCAAAGAACCACCGAATACGCAGCCTGTATCGATGTTGATCGTGTTTCCTACCTTACGTGGTACTTTTACAGGGGTGTGACCGTAGACGACCGTCCGTTCCCCTTCATAATGCTTCGCCCAATCCCGTCTCACCGGCATTCCGTTTGGATGTCGTTCACCTGTAATATCTCCATATAGCACAAATGTCCTGACTCGTTTATGTGTATGGCCGATCAAATCTTCTCGAATACCAGCATGAGCAACTATAAGCTGCGTATCGTTCAACTGCAAGTAAAGAGGAGCATCTTCAACCAGCTTTTTAAATTTTGTCGCTACCTTCACCTGATCTTCAGAGGAAAGTGCCTTGAACTCAGCAACTGTCGTTTCAAGGCCGTGCTTGATTTGAACATCCCTTCCGCAAAAATAGCGATAAAGCTTGTCACAATGATTTCCTGGTGTGTACAAAGCTACCCCTGACTCAACAAGATCATAGACGAAATCAATCACCTTTAAAGAATCAGGTCCGCGATCCGTCAGATCACCAAGAAACACGATGGTTCGATTGTCTGTATGAAAATAGACTCCATTTGTTTCACGCTCAAATCCAAGTTCTTTTATAAGCTGGAGAAGTTCATCAAAACAGCCATGAATATCACCAATAACATCATATTTCAAGATTTGGACCTCCATAAATGAAATAAGCATCGATCAGCTATAACATAGTATATACAAATTCGAAATGTATAAAAAGAAAAGCACCTAGGTTACAGGTGCTCAATCAAACATATAATTTCTCGTTCTGGATCGCACATTCAAGACAAGCCCAATTGCAATCATACTTGCTAAAATCGAACTTCCACCGTAACTGATAAATGGAAGTGGAATCCCTGTAATCGGTAATAGCCCAATTACCATACCGATATTTTGGAATACCTGGAACGTGACCATGCCGATTACACCCGCACACAAATAGCTTCCAAATGGCTCATTACTTTCGAGTGCAGTATGGATCATGCGATAAATCAATAAGAAGAATAATGATATGACAAAACTGGTACCCATAAAACCAAATTCTTCACCGATGATCGAAAAGATGAAATCGGTATGTGCTTCAGGAAAATAAACGGTTCCATCTGTAAAACCTTTTCCGAATAATTGCCCGGAACCAATGGCTAATAACGATTTGACAAGATGATACCCTATGCCTTCATCATACTCATAAGGCTGAAGCCAACCATAAAACCTTTCAAGCTGATAATCGGCCAATATATATGTCAAAAAGAATTCTGGGAAGTATAAATACAAGAACACTAATCCTGTAATGAGTAAAATAAATAATAACGTAAGCAGAAAAATAATTCGCCAACGAATACCTGAAACGAGGAGTAAGCTGGCAACAATTGCAATGAACACAAGAGTCGTTCCAAGGTCTGGCTGTAATAAAACGAGAAAGACAGGCGGCAGTGAGATCAACAAAATTTTACCGATCAACAAAAAGTCTTCCCGGATCGACCGATCGACATATTTTTCATTATGAACGGTAATCGAGTTTGCCAATGAAATGATCAATGCAACTTTCATGACCTCGGCAGGCTGGAAGGCTAACCCTCTATACCGATACCAGCTATAGGCTCCATTGATTTCAGGTACAAGAGCTGCATCAGTTCCTGCATTTGGGTCGATAAATGGGATCACAACAATACCGACAAGAAGGAAGACCCCCAGACCATATATGTACCATGAAAGTTTTCTAAACTGATCGAAATCAAGAATCATAATAATAGCAATGGCGATAAAACCAACCGCATACCATACAATTTGTTTCAAGACAAAGTTTGATTCGTATTGTCCAATGATCATCGCACTGTAGATTGAAATGCAACTCGAACAAATTAAAAGGAATAATATAAAAAGTAAGTTATAATCAATTTGTTGGAATGGTGATTCTTTTTCTAAGTTTGTCATTTATCTTTACCTTCCTTACTTTGTTGAAAACAATCTGTACGTTAGATTTAAACGTGATTTATTAATCTACAACTATAAAATCATACCACTTTCTATGATACAGAACTATACATACTTTGAAAATGATTAAACCCGATTTTAATTCGTTGACAAATTGTAGACGTTTTTTTACGATGAACAGGTCATAAATAAAGATTACCCTAACAAAGAGAGGGGGAGCTTGAATGGAGCACACAACTGAAGAGGAATTCATACCGGTACTGGAAGCATTAGAAAGGGACGATATCGATCTGTTTCGCAAGAATTTCCTTGATATGCATCCCTATGATCAAACACGGGTATTTCTTAGTTTGACAGAGGAAGAACGTATGAAGGTTTACAGTTATCTTTCCCCTGAAGAGATGGCCGAGATTTTTGAAAACATCGAACGCGAAGATACGAAGGATTACTTATTTGAAATGGAACCTTTCTACGCGGCTGAAATGCTTGGCGATATGTATGCCGATGATGCGGTTGACGTATTAAATGACCTTGAAGCAGAACAGCTTGCGAGCTATCTGACCATCATGGACGATGAAGCAGCACAAGAAATCAAAGAGCTTCTTCATTATGAAGAAAAAACCGCTGGTAGTATTATGACTACTGAGTTTGTTTCCATTACAGCCAATCAAACGGTCACGGAAGCTATGCAAATTTTACGAAAGGAAGCTCCCGATGCGGAAACGATTTATTATCTTTTTGTCATAGACGATACTAAAAAGCTTGTCGGTGTCATTTCCTTAAGAGATTTGATAATTGCTGATGAAAATACACTAGTAATCGATGCGATGAACGACCGAGTCGTATCAATATCGGTTGGGGAAGATCAGGAAGAGGCAGCACGGATGATGAAGGATTACGACTTTCTTGCCTTGCCGGTTGTCGATTTTCAACAGCATCTGCTCGGAATCATAACCGTTGACGATATCGTAGATGTTATTGATGAGGAAGCTTCTGAGGATTATTCAAAACTTGCAGCGGTATCGGATATGGAAACCGTTGACCGAAATCCAATGCAAGCAGCAAGAAGACGACTACCTTGGCTGATCATCCTGTTGTTCCTTGGGATGATTACCGCCAGCCTTATCGGCCAGTTTGAAGCGACACTTAATCAGGTTGCCATTCTTGCCGTTTTCATCCCGCTTATTGCCGGGATGGCTGGGAATACCGGCACACAAGCACTGGCGGTGGCAGTCAGAGGAATCGCAACAGGTGATACAGATAAACAGGATATTCGTAGTCTCATTTTACGTGAAGCAGGAACAGGACTTATAACAGGTGCGTCGTGCGGCATATTGATTACAATCGTGGTTTTCTTCTGGCACCATTCCATCTACCTAGGGTTATTAGTAGGAGTTTCGATTTTGTTTACATTGATTGTTGCAACTCTGGCAGGTGCATTAATTCCATTGTTGATGTATAGACTGGACATAGACCCGGCGGTCGCTTCAGGTCCTTTTATTACGACAATCAATGATATAATTAGCGTTTTAATCTATTTTGGTATGGCAACAGCTTTGATGCCTTACCTGATAGAAAGATAACGGAGGTGTCAAATGGAAGAAACCCATTCTTTTATGTCGTTGCTTATAGTTGTTCTGGTTGCTTTCCTAACCCCGATCCTATTGAACAAGTTCCGAATCCATATTGTCCCGATAGTCGTAGCAGAAATTATTGCTGGACTGATTATCGGGAAATCAGGATTTGACATTGTAAATCCAGATCAGTTGTTAGAAACGCTATCGACTCTCGGCTTTATTTATTTATTATTTTTAAGTGGACTGGAAATTGATTTTTCCATTTTTTCATCCAAAAAGAAATCAAAAAATGAAGCCGGACCATCTGGAATCTTATTTCCCAGCATAATTTTCATAATGATGATGGCTTTATCTTTTGGAATAGCTTGGCTGTTTGTCCTGACAGGTTTTATTGACAATGCATACCTGATGGCACTGATCATCGCCACCATTTCTTTAGGAATCGTTGTACCGACTCTGAAAGATACGGGGATAATCAAAACGGGTCTTGGACAAACGATTTTGTTGATTACTGTTATAGCTGATCTAGCAACAATGATTTTATTAGGAGTTTTTGTTTCAGTTTATTCGCCTGAAGGAAAAAACACGTGGTTGTTATTATTATTATTCATTGCTGGTCTAGGCTTATACTTTCTTGGTAAATTCTTCAAAAATCGACCGGTTTTCACCAATCTTAGAAAAGGGACTATTCAAATTGATACCCGTGCCGTTTTTACGCTGATCATAGTGTTAGTGGCTCTCTCTCAACAGGTTGGGGCTGAAAGTATATTAGGTGCATTCCTTGCAGGGGCTTTAGTATCCTTATTAGCTCCCAACCCTTCGATGGTTCAAAAGCTTGACTCATTTGGTTATGGTTTTTTGATCCCGATCTTTTTCGTTATGATTGGTGCGCGCATTGACCTTATTGAACTCTTTGCCGATCCCGACGTACTGATTCTAATGCCGTTTCTATTAATTGCATTTATGGTCACGAAAATAGTTCCCATTCTTTGGTTTAAAAAATGGTACAAAATCCAAACCGTTATGAGTATCGGGGTACTCTTATCTTCTAAGCTGACGTTAGTTATCGCTGCAGCTGAAATCGGTGAAAGAATGGGAATGATTGATTCCAAGATGTCATCAGCAATCATTCTCGTAGGAGTGATCAGTTGCATTGTGGGGCCGATTTTCTTTAAAAAGCTTTTCCCAAGAAAGACAGAGCAGGGAACGAAAACAATTGCTATCCTTGGTGCAAATAGTATAACGTTACCATTATCGCAAAGGATTAATGATGATTATAAAATTTGCTTGTATCATCTGAGGTCCAATACAATTGATAAGAATTATTCCGAAGATCACTTACGGACTTATGATGTCACTGTCATTGATAATTACGAAATCGAATCATTAAAAAAGTTAGGTGTATTTAATGTCGACATATTATTAGTTTCCACTGAACATGATGATTTAAATGCAACGATTGCTAAAGCTGCAAAGGAAAATAACGTTGAGCGGGTCATCACAAGAATCGAACCTGATGAGAAAGCTGAATCCTTGAGAGAAGAAGAGATTGAAGTATTTTCTACTTTAATGTCTACCATTACATTACTAGAAGCGATGATCAAATCACCGCATGTAATGAACCTTTTCACTTCCCAGGAAAATTCCCTTGCAGAAGTGTTGATAAATAATGATGATTATATTGGTGAGTCCATTAAGAGATTGGATTTTCTCGGAGATACGATCATTATCCGGATCTTTCGCGAAAATGAGGCCCTGGTACCGCATGGGGATACTGCACTTAAATTGGGTGACCGTTTAATTGTTACAGGTAGTGAAGGGAGTATTCAACAATTAAAGGAGCAACTAGAGTTTTAGGGGAGCGCTATTCATCAAGGAAAAATTTTTTATTACCATGAAATCATGGTACAATTAAATTAGTACTAGGTCTTAAGAACAAATGATGAAAAATTTGATTGAAGGAGGATCATGCATGAACCTATCTTTGGAGAATCGTACATATGTAATTATGGGTGTAGCAAATAAACGCAGTATTGCTTGGGGTATTGCTCGTTCACTGAGTAAAGCAGGAGCTCGTCTTGTGTTCACGTATGCAGGAGAGCGTTTTGAAAAAGGGGTCCGTGATCTTGTGGAAACATTAGATCGTAAAGACTCGCTTGTCATTCCTTGTGATGTTACCGATGATGAACAAATTAGTGAGGCATTCGGACGAATTAAAGAAGAAGTCGGTGTCATTCATGGAGTTGCCCACTGTATTGCTTTTGCAAGAGTGGAAGAACTAAAGGGAGAATACTTGAACACGACGAGAGATGGTTTCCTTTTAGCGCAAAACATCAGCGCCTATTCATTGACGGCAGTAGCGAAAGAAGCACGTCCGTTAATGACGGAGGGCGGTAGCATCATGACGATGACCTATCTCGGTGGAGAGCGTGTAGTATCTAATTACAACGTTATGGGTGTTGCAAAAGCTTCCTTGGATGCAAGTGTAATGTATCTTGCCGAGGACCTTGGTAAAGATGGCATCCGAGTCAATGCGATTTCAGCTGGACCGATCCGGACATTGGCTGCAAAAGGTGTTGGTGACTTCAACAGCATTCTGCGCGACATCGAAGAACGTGCACCGCTCCGACGTACGACGAGTACGGAAGAAGTCGGGGATACTGCATTGTTCCTCATGAGTGACCTTTCAAGAGGACTTACTGGAGAAATTCTCCATATCGACAGTGGATTCCATATTTTAGGGCGATAGGAGCTAATCGATAGGATACGACGAAACCACCTATTTTTAGGTGGTTTTTCTCTATTGCCTAAAATTTTTAACCACACCATGTTCCAAGATTGTCTTAAATAACTGTTCTAATGCAAAGTCCTTACTGAGATATTTTCGAGCAAACTTTTCTGTTTCACCCACAATCCTTTTATAAGCTACTTCGTCCTCATTAAGCCATGAGATTTTAGGAATCAAATCCGATAAGGTTCCTTTTACCGGAACATAATGTTTATACGGAATCATGTAAGGATAGAAAAATTCCTCGTATTTTCGATCTACAATGAAAGACGGGTCGCTTCAAATGCATAAGCAGCTTTTAACCTGGAACTGTAACCTTTCCCCTGAATATCGATTAGAAACTTGTATTTGGCATGTTCGGGAATCGGTACATAAGCGGTAGCATCCCGTACGTTATATCCAGTATCAGACCCATTATTGTTCCATTCCATTCCGATTGCCTTTATATATTGGGGATATCTTTCAGAAAATCCGAGAAGTTTTTTTCGAATTCGATGGTTGTTCACATCTCCAATCCAGAAACAATGCTCATCCTCATAGGGCAGTTCAGCTTTTTCCCTGCATTGCGTTATCAACGTATCCCAATCTTGAACTCCGGGCTCGAGACCATGACCATAAACGAAATCGGGTATCGGCAGGATTTTTTCTTTCAGCCTTTCTGTCGTATTATTCGCAAATACTGGTCCTTGGCGAAGATGTTTCAGGGCATCATCCGCTCTGTCTCCAGAATGAAAATTGAACGTTAATTGCTTATCCAAAAAATATTTTTCGTATCGCTCGAACATTTCTTCCAAAAAAGAAAGGAAAGACTCATGCCTTGCCCCCCATCCTCCATGATCCTTGATTTTAAGTTTTGGATAGGTTCCCGATAATTGGATCAGTTCTTTCATGAAAGACACTCCTTAAAACGAAAAAGAAGATAACTATAACGAAGTATATGCAAAAATAGTCAATTGGACACTGTACCAGCCCATGCTTCTGAACACTTGAATACGATCTATCAGCTTTACGCGAGCAGCCGTTTACATCCTGCTATCAATCAATTGGTTCTTTCCCCTTCGTCGCCTACACATCTGTATATGTGCGGAATACATTAAACTATCAGGATTGCGGCTAAAGGAGTGTAGGGGTGTGCTTGAATATGGCAAAGAACGGATTTTGATCATTGCTCCACATGCAGACGATGAAGTGCTTGGCTGTGGTGGGCTGATAGAAAAGGCTGTTAAATACGGTAATGATGTGAAAGTGGTCATTGCTGCGGTGGGGGATATCGTATTTGAGCATAAGAAGGATGGGGAGACCACTTTGGCACAAACGCGCATCAGCGAACTGCACGATGCTCTGATGCATTTAGGATGCTCCCATTACGAAATTCTTTATGACGATAAGGAAAGCAAACTGGATACCATTCCTTTGAATGAAATCGTAACAAGACTGGATAAGATCATCGCCTTATTCCAACCAACCATGGTATTCATACCATATCCGAGCTACCATCAGGATCATCAGGTATTGTTCCAGGCTTCAATGGCGTCCTTACGTCCTGACCCGAGAAAACAAATAAAACTTGTTGCCATGTATGAATACCCGCTAATTGTTTGGCAGTATCCAAAGATCAATGATGTAGGAGAGCTATTTCTTGATATAAGCAACTCGATTGAACTGAAACTCGAAGCATTCTGTAAGCATCAATCACAAATGAGGGATCCGAAACATTTGATTTCCCCTGAAAATGTAAAGCGATGGGCAGCTGTTCGAGGGATGGAAGCGGGGGTCGATTATGCAGAAAAATATCATCTTTTACGTTCCGTCATACTGTGATTGTCGATTGGAAGATGAGGTTTCATGAAGGTTTTGATAACAGGAGGATGTGGGTTCATCGGTTCTCATCTAGCGGACTTCTTAGCTTTGCAGGAATACAAGGTTATCGTCGTTGATAATTTTTGCTCTGGTCATCATATTTCTTCAAATTCACTTATAACCTACATTGAAAAGGACTGTGTCAAAGACGGATTGGATCAAGTTTTCTTAAACGAGAAACCTGATTATGTCATTCATTTAGCCGCACAGGTTGATGTGAAAAAGTCGATGAATTATCCCGTTTTTGATGCTGAACTGAATGTTCTTGGTACGATTCGGATTCTTGATTTGTGCCGCAAGTATTCCGTGAAGAAATTCGTGTTTGCATCAACATCAGCGGTATATGGCGACTATGGTGATGCATCTGTTCATGAGGATGTCGAGCTCCGCCCCGTTTCGTTTTATGGGGTATCCAAACTTGCATCCGAAAAATACATTGATCAATTCGCTTCTCATTTCGGGTTGTCTTATGCGATCTTCAGGTACTCGAACGTGTATGGCCCTAGACAGCGTTCAGACAATGAAGGGGGAGTCATACCTATTTTCATCAGACAGCTCTCCAATAACAGAAATCCGATCATTTTTGGAGATGGAAACCAGACGCGTGATTTTATCCACATCAGTGATGTCGTCCATGCAAACTACCTTGCCCTGAACACGAAAAAAAATATACTTGCAAATATCAGTAGCAATACAACGAATTCCATCAACGATTTATGTTCAATTCTATCCACACATTTTAACGATGCTAAAGCTCCTATCCAAATCGAACATCGCTCCGGTGATATTTTGCACAGCCAGTTGGATAATACCAAGGCAAAAATGCTTCTTGATTGGGAGCCGCGGGTTACCCTTACACAGGGAATCAAACTGACGGTGGATGCTTATACAAAAGAAAATGGTCGGTAAAGGGAGGTAGTTCATGAAATGATGAATTATTCAATCAGACCGGCGAGTCGACAGTTTGGATTTGACAGGGGACAGCCGGTCGATCGATATTACATTGAGCAATTTTTAAAAGAGCAAAGACACGTCATAAAAGGGAATGTGTTGGAGATTGGTGAAAATCGGTATACAAAAGAGTTTGGGACCGATGTAGCTTCCCTCAATATTCTGGATATCGATAATTATCCAGGTGTCACGATTGTCGCCAATCTTGAAACAGGAGAAAATATTCCAGAATCAACATATGACTGCTTTATACTCACCCAAGTCATCCACATCCTGTACGATGTGAAGACTGCGATAAGGAATGCGGTGAGAGTACTGAAACCTGGAGGGTCATTGATTGTAACTGTCCCTGGACTTAGTCAAAGCTGCAGGACGAAAGAGTATGGAGACTACTGGCGTTTTACAAGTATGTCGTTTGAGAGACTGCTGTCAGAAACAAGTTCTGTTGAAAATGTGGATATGAACAGCTATGGAAATTTGGCAACAGCCCAGGCTTTCTTAGATGGTAGAGCTGCCCATGAGATTCCGAGGGGATATTTTACTTATAAAGATCCTCAGTATGAACTGGTTATGGCAGCGGTTGTGACAAAAAGCAGCCAGCTTGAAAAGGGAGACGAGGTACATGGATAAGAGTGAAGTCACTGTTTTGACCGCTTCGTATAATCCAGGTTCCTTTCTCAAACAAGCAATCGACAGTGTCCGGTCTCAAACCTATTCCGGTTGGCGGCACATCATTATCGATGATGCATCAACTGATGATAGTCTTTCTTTAATATCGGATCACCTCCAAGACCCCCGTGTCCTGCTGCTGCGAAACAAGCAAAACCTTGGTCAATCTAAAGCTCAGAATCGCGGGTTGGAACATGTAGATACCCCTTACATCCTGATGCTTGATAGTGATGATTGGTTATTTCCCTATACAATTGAAGTATTACTCGAAGAAACAAAGAAAGTTTCAGAGGATGTAGCTTTGATTTGCGGTAATAAACAGGTGATTTATGAATATGGAGGTAAGGTTCTCGGTCAGGTGTCTGAGACTTGGGGGCAAACTTTTGATGATCGATATACGTTTATATTGGCTAACTATGTACCTTACCCGAGACTTTATCGGACATCTGCACTTTTGAAAGTAGGCGGGTGGCCTACAGATGATCCATATGAAGGAAGGTATCTGGAGGATCGCAGGATGGATGTGAAACTGATCGAGCATTACAAGATCCATTGGATTGATCGAATGCTTTACAATTATCGGAAGAGGGAAGACAGCTTATCGGCAAAATTCAGTCAAATAAACGATATGATCGAATGGAATATCAGAGATGCTCTCAAGCGTTGGGGCGATCACTACGAGCCTGTTTTTCAAATAAAGAACGGGACGAAAAAACTTGAGAGATTAAACCCTTTAAATGAATGATGGGGGGATAATACATGAAGGCAGATGTGACTGTTTTAATTCCATTCTTTAATCCAGGTGTAAGGTTTTTGAAAAAAGCTGTCGATAGTGTGTTCATACAAACCTACAATCAATGGAAAATCATATTTGTTGATGATGCATCAACGGATCAATCACTTAAAGGGATAAAGGAGTATATTGATGATCCGAGGATTACACTCCTTACGAATCATGTGAACCTCGGCCAATCGAAAGCTCAAAATGTCGGTCTGGATGCCGTTGATACGCCGTATATCATAAAGCTCGATAGCGATGATTGGTTTTTTCCTGATACGATCGAGGTCATGATGGAGAAGATCAAGTCGCTTCCAGAAAATGTAGGGTTATTATGGGGGAACAAGACGGATATATATGAGGATCGTGAGGGGGACATTTGCCTCAGAGTGCCAAGAATAGGCGGGGAGTCACACAGTGACAAGTACAAGTTTCTTCTATCCAATCTCGTCCCCTTTCCACGCTTTTATCGAACAAACGCCTTACGGGAGGTTGGGGGTTGGCCTACAGACGATCCGTGGGATGGAAGGGTCATGGAAGATCGAAGAATCGATGTGAGACTGATCGAACGTTTTGAAATACACTGGATGGATGCGATGTTATATAACTACCGGCAACATCCGTTCAATGCGACGAAAAATCTCGATTTATATAATGAGGTCTTTGAATGGCACATCTATGACACATTGAAAAGATGGGGAAATGAATATGAGCCGATCTTCAAATACCGATGTGGCTGGAAACAACTAGCCGAACTTAAGCCTGTGAAAAAAAAGAAAAGTTTATTCGATTGAAGCATATAGTAGAGTACCTTGATTTTGGAGAGGATATTGGTGAAAGTGGATTGGCTTGTAATCGGAGCGGGATTTTCTGGATGTGTACTTGCCGAGCGGATTGCTAAAGAATTGGATCAAAAAGTGATGATTATCGAGAAGAGGGACCATATCGGTGGGAATGCGTATGATTGCTATGATGCGAATGATATTCTTGTGCATAAATATGGCCCCCATCTCTTTCACACCAACTCTAAAAAGGTTTGGGACTACCTGTCCACATTTACCGAGTGGACACCGTATCAACACCGTGTTCTGGCCGTTGTGGAAGGAAGGAAGGTCCCTGTTCCATTCAACCTGAATTCACTGGAAATTTTGTTTCCGAAAACCTACTCGGAAAAAATGGAGAGGCTTTTAATTGAAAAATATGGTCTTGGAAGCAAAGTTCCGATTTTAACATTGAAAAAGGATCAACAAGAAGAGATTAGAAACTTTGCAAACTACGTTTATCAAAACATTTTCCTTGGTTACACATCAAAACAGTGGGGGATGAAACCCGAAGAGCTGGACCCATCCGTAACAGGGAGAGTCCCTGTGTATATCAGCAAGGATGATCGGTACTTCCAGGATAAGTATCAAGCCGTTCCAAAACACGGTTATACGGAAATGTTTCGAAATATGCTCAAACATCCGAACATAAAACTGTTACTGAATACGGATATAAAGGAAATTGAAGGTGTATTCGGGGATGCAAAAAAAATCTATACAGGACCGATCGACTCCTACTTCAACTATAAACATGGTACCCTTCCTTATCGGAGTTTGAAGTTCAACCCTCTGTATTATGGGGATCGGGAAACTTTCCAGGAAACGGCACAGGTCAACTATCCGAACGATTTCGATTTTACGAGAATGACAGAATATAAGAAAATCACGGGGCAAAATGTTCCGGGGACGACAGTAATCATTGAACAAGCGTGTCCATATCACCCAGAAATGAATGAACCTTATTATCCGATTCCTAAGAAAGAATATCATCAGCTGTACCGGAAATATGCAGAGGAAGCGAAAGCATTACAAGGAAAGGTTTTCTTTATCGGAAGACTGGCAGAATACAAGTATTACAATATGGATCAGGTCGTCGCTAGAGCGCTCCATGTTTTTGAAAAGGAGGTCCAACCGATCTATTCCGACTAGAAGAAAGGAGCGGACCCACGAGGTTCGTTCCTTACTCATATTTTCCAAGCTGTCGTCGGTATTCCGCGATCGTCCTCTTTAACCCTTCTTGGAGGTCGATTTCAGGCTTCCAGTCCAATTGTTTCATAGCTTTGGAGATATCTGGACACCGGATTTGCGGATCATCTATAGGAAGGTCCTTAAAGACAATCGGGCTGCATGATCCTGTCAGTTTTTTGATGAGTTCCGCCACTTCCAATATTGTATATTCTTCCGGGTGCCCGATGTTATATATTTCCCCGGTGGCGCATTCCGTTCCCATCATCTTTTGGAAGCCTCTTATTGTATCATCTACATAGCAAAACGAGCGAGTTTGCATTCCATCCCCATAAATTGTTAGTTCTTTATTCGTAAGTGCTTGAGTGACAAGGTTGGAAATGACCCGTCCATCGTATTGCGCGAGTCCGGACGAATACGTGTTGAATATTCTTGCAACCGTCACTTTCGTATCGAACTCGGTATGATACAAATAACAGTAAACTTCACCAAGCCTTTTGGATTCATCGTAACACGCTCTTGGTCCGCAAGTAGTTACATTTCCACGATATGTTTCAGGCTGCGGGTGCACGAGGGGGTCGCCGTATATTTCACTCGTACTCGAATAAAGCAGTTTAGCCCCCGTTCTTTTTGCTAATTCAAGCATGTTCTTCGTTCCGATCGTATTTACTGAAATCGTTCCTAGCGGGTCTTTTTGATACATTTTCGGTGAAGCGGGTGAAGCGAGGTGATAGATCTCCTCTACATTTTGAAGGATTTCCAGATCGATCAATGGTTCTGAACAAATGTCTCCTTCGATGAAAGTGAAATTCGGATATGAGGTCAGTCTTTTAACTTTTTCCATCCTTCCTGTTGAAATGTTATCGATTCCGGTTACGGAATAGCCATTATCAGTAAGTAAGGTTTTTGCTAAACAGCTACCAAGAAAACCGGCTACACCAGTGATTACCGCCTGTTTCATGATTTCCCTCCAATCAGATGACTTAAACCGGCTCACCATAATTGGCATTCTATACATATAATGTCAATAAAGGTTGAGGCATCTAGTTCAAACTATGTCAGCGATAGTCATTGTGTTTGGGCACGGTACAAATCATGAAGGAGGTGCTGCTGTGATTTTGGTAACAGGTGGAGCGGGTTATATCGGCAGCAATATGGTAAGAAACCTGGTCAAGAACGGTTATGAAGTGGTCGTGTTGGATAATTTATCTACAGGTCATAAGGAGGCCGTACATCCAGATGCCATTTTCATTGAAGGGGATCTTCAAGATCGGGAAAGCCTGAAGACAGTCTTTTATAATCACCAGATTGAAGCCGTCATGCATTTCGCAGCCAATTGCTATGTAGGCGAGTCTGTCCTTCAACCACAAAAATATTATGAAAACAATGTGATTGGTTTCATCCATCTACTCAATGAAATGATTGAAGCGAAGGTGACTAGACTTGTTTTTTCATCCTCATGTGCGGTTTACGGGATACCGAAACAATCTGTCATTGATGAAAACACTGAAAGGGAACCTATATCTCCGTATGGTCGGACAAAGATGATCGCAGAAAAAGTGATCGAGGATTATAGCGAGGCTTATGGATTGAAGCATTGTATTTTAAGATATTTCAATGTTACTGGAGCTGATCTGGATGGTGTGCTTGGTGAGGATCATCAACCAGAAACCCACCTCATTCCGAACATTTTACAACATCTTCAAGGAAAGTCACATGCGGTAAGCGTATATGGAGTTGACTATGACACACCTGATGGTACATGTATACGTGATTATATCCATGTTTCAGACCTTGTTGAGGCACACTATTTGTCCCTAAAGAAGATCCTCGGTAACCCTCCTGAAAACAGAGTATATAATTTAGGAAACGGTCGGGGATATTCAATAAAAGAAATCATACAGATGTGTGAGAAGGTAACAGGAAAGAAAGCACGAGTCATAGTGGAAAAGCGTAGACCAGGTGACCCGCCGCGGTTGATTGCCAGCATCCAGAAAGCCGTAACAGAACTCAAGTGGAATCCGAAAAATGACATGCAGTCTATCATTCAATCCGCATGGGATTGGTTTTGTAAACATCCAGATGGATATGAAGGTGAGAAAAGATGATTTCCGTCATTACATGTACGATGAGAGATGCTTGTATGAAAAATGTATTCGAAAATTATGAACGTCAACAGTTTGAAAAGAAAGAATTAATCATCTATTTGACGAGAGAAGATATGGATCGATCAAAATGGGAAGAAGAGTCTAGTCGTTTTGACAATGTTTCAGTATTTCAAGTGAGTGAACGCATTTCACTCGGAGCCTGCTTGAATAAGGCGGTACAACAAGCAAGGTATGATCTCATTGCAAACTTCGAGGATGATGATTATTATTCACCGAATTATTTGAGCGAATCGAACGCTGTATTGATTCAGTCAGGTGCAGATATCATAGGGAAAACAACCGTTTATCTCTATATGCCCGATAGAAAGATGCTAACGGAATTCAATTCGAACAATGAGCATCAATTTGTAAACGATCAAAAAAGGATTGGAAGCCAGTATTTACAGGGTGGCACTATATTTTTCAAGAAGGAGATCATCAATGACGTTCCATTTCGAGATCAAGTACGTGAATTGGATCGTCTGTTTTGTCAGGACTGTGTAGCGAAAGGATTTAAAGTCTATTCTGCGGGGAAAGAGAGTTTCGTCTATATCCGGAATGATACGGATGGAAATCACACGTGGAAGGTTCCGAACGATCTGATCATGAATGTAAGCCGATTGGTCGCTTATACCGATGATTTCAGGCCATATATAGCTACAAAGGACATCGAGGGGGAGAACGGTTGATTTCCGTCATAACATGCACGAACAAACAGGATTGTCTTTCAACGATACTTCAAAATTACATGCGGCAAACCTGGCAACATAAAGAGTTGATCCTCATATTGAACAATGATGATTTGGATTTTGACGAATGGAAACAAAGCCTTTCACATATTCCGAACATATCAATCTATCAATTAAGCCAGGAGAAAACATTGGGGGAATGTCTGAATTACGGTGTATCGAAATCAAAGTATAACTATATTGCTAAATTTGATGATGATGACTATTATTCAAAGCACTACTTGAAGGATAGCATTCGTACATTGAGAGAATCTCAGGCGAAGGTGGTAGGGAAAACAACCATCTATATGTACTTTGAAGAAGATCAATCTCTTCAACTGTATAACCCATACAAATATGCTCCGGATTCAGAAAAAATAAGCGAGAACCAATATGATCGGAAGGTAATGATGGGGGGAACACTTTTCTTTGAAAAGAAGATTCAAAGGGTTGTCCCTTTTCAGTCCACGAGTATAGGGGAAGATGCGAAATTTTGTGAAGATTGTCTGAACAATGATATTCCGATCTACTCCGGATCCAAGGATAATTACGTTTATATAAGAAAATCTAATGACGCCCACACATGGAAGATCCAAAACCAAAAGCTTAGACGTTTTTGCACGCATTTGATCAAGACAGATCACTTTCAAGCGTATCTCTTTGATGAATAAGTAAGGGGAGTTGACGGAAGTCACTCCCCTTTTACTAGGAATATGAGTTAAGCGACGATACGAATTGCATCGATCTTACGACAGTCTACAATAAATGGATAGTCTTCATCCAGGAACGTTACACAGCAATCTTTTTTATCAAAGCATGCGAAAACGAGGTTCGGAAATTCTTCTCCGTCGAGGATTATGTCTACAACATCTCCAGTTCGAAGATCACGTAGTTGATCACAAGCACAGCTATCACATTTGTCACGATCTCTGTCACGTACGCCTCCTACTGCGTCGTTACAGCCACAATCATTATTAAATAAACTCATAATATTTTTTCCTCCTTTAATAAATGATATATGCACCCCACAATGCATAATTAAGGGTTACTATACTATATTGCACTGGACTTCCATTTGAATGGGTCAAGACCTACAGAACGTAAAAATGTTTGTTCGCCTTGTCCGCATACAACCATTTCTCGTTGTATAGGTATGATTGTCCATACAGTTGTCCTTTGACTTCATACATATAAGTAAGTATCAATCGGTGCTTCTTTATAGTTAAAGGAGTGGAAGTATGGCCAGTACAAAACTCGTTTTTTTACGTTCCTTAATTGGAACACCGCTTACTGAAGCAATCTACGAAAGTAAATGGAGAAATAATTCTTACGAATGTTATTTTAATTGATGTCGGAATGGACTGGAGCTTATTCAGGCAAAGTGGGTCCGGTGGATTGGGAGAAGTTTGGGTCCCTAACCGGAATATTTGCGCGATCGTCGTTTAACAACCATGAGGGGAGGCCGACTGGGTCGACCCCTCTGTACTTATTACTTTTCAGAGGTGGGATGTTTTTGAGGAAGTTAAATGTTTTGTTCATTACAAAATACATGCGATCATTTATTGAAAAGAGCACATTTTATCTCGGAGAAGAATTACAAGAGTTATGTAATCTGATGTACTGGTATGAAGATGGCAATTTGCCTGATATCATTCATCAGGTTCCTGTACGGCCTGATTTTATTCTTTTTAATGATCAAAAACCGGATTATTGTCCATGGATACGCCATGTTGATAAAGTAACAATACCAAAAGGAACCCTCGTGCATGACCTTCATTATCGAATCCCGAGACGAAAAAAAATGTATCAAATAGATCAAATCGAGCATCTCTTCGTTCAATACCGTGATGCATTTTTGAAATGGTATCCGGAGTACAAAGATCAGATGATCTGGTTACCGCATCATGTGCCGCAGAACATTTTCAAGGAATATAAACAACCAAAACAAATTAACCTGCTAATGGTTGGGATCTTATTAGAGTATGTTTATCCATTAAGAGTGGCAATGCATAATCGGTTTCGTAACGAACCTGGATTTATGTATGTTCAGCACCCTGGTTATCGAAATATCCCCGAGAATAGAAAAAGTATTCCGACAGGTGTATCTTATGCAAAAATACTTAACCAATCGAAAGTTTTTTTGACATGCGATTCGATATACCAATTTCCACTATTAAAATATTTTGAAGCTGCAGCTTGTGGAACATTGCTACTTGCACCAGGATCGGAAGAGTTAAGAGAACTAGGTTTTATTGATGGGGAAACATTTGTAGACGTCAATGAAAAAACATTTTATGATAAAGCGTTGTATTTCCTACAACATGCCGAAGAACGTGAGCGTATTGCAAAAAAGGCTAAACAAATGATCCAACAAAGGCATACAACCAAAATTAGAGCAAAGCAACTTTTAACTTATATTGAACAGATTGTTTCTAAAGATAAAGGTGAAAGACATGTTTAAAAAAAAGATTCCTAAGGTCTCAATCGTCATTCCATTTTTTAATTGTCCATACATCGATCGAGCGATTCAGAGTGCATTAGATCAGTCCTACCGTAACTGTGAAGTGATCGTTGTCGATGACGGATCGACAGATCAAAGTGAACGAATCAAACCGTTCATGAGTAAAATCAATTATATACGGAAGGATAATGGCGGCACAGCTACCGCATTAAATGCGGGAATCCGTTATGCTACAGGGGAGTATTTCTCCTGGTTAAGCTCAGATGATCTCTACCATCCTGAAAAAATCGCACGTCAACTTCAGTTTATGATGGATAAAAATGCGGTTATTTGTTACGGAAACTACCATTTGATAAACGAACGAGATCGGGTTACAAATGAGTCGATCGGACTAGGATACAAAACTAAATGGCATTTTATGAGAGCGATGCGTTCTGGTTGCGTTATAAACGGTTGTACGGTGATGGCGCAGATTTCCGCAATAAAATCGGCAGGAATGTTTGATGAATCATTACCTTATACCCATGATTATGATTTATGGTTGAGGATGCTATTTTCCTACGATTTCTTTTACTTCGAAGAGCCGTTAGTTTACTACAGGGTACATGGCAATATGGGGTCTCAAAGGCATAAAGAAATCATTCCATTTGAGATTCGCACGGTTAAAAGGCGTCATCGAGATCAATTGAGTCGATTGATCAATATGAATGCGCGAGGACGACAGGTGCGTAATTTACGAAGGCACTAAAAGGGTTGGTTCATCGGGGTGAGACGTCGTGGTAACTCTATTAAATGTTAAGAAATAAGCAGTGTCTACTGTTTTAGTAGGCTTGTTTCACTTGTTTATACATTAAGAATAGTATCGGTACATTTAGGCGATTGCCAGACTGAGGTTCGGCAATTGCCAGTTTTCTTTACACGTTAGGAAAGTATAACTTTTCAGCAAGAAGAATTACCGACGTTGGAGAAAAGTGTACGTCCCAAGTATAAGTGCAACTAGGGCGATCTCCTACACTAAGGCTTGGCGCTAGCCGAGTTTTCTTTATTGGGTAATATTTAATAGTGTTTGGTACATATTCAAAAATTCCTTCGTATAACGGTGAGGTGAGAACATTTTTGTTATATGTGCGAGTGCATTTTTGGTCAATTGATTCCGTAATCCCTTATCTCTGAGTAGTCGATCCCCTTTCTCAAAAGCTTCCGCGATTTTGTCATGATCATAGTACAGTCCTGTTACATCGTCGATAATAATACTCTTGATACCATCTGAGTCTGTTGAAAGTACCGGACAGCGACAGCTCATCGCTTCGACTAATGAATATCCGAACCCTTCAACATGAGAAGTCGAACACAGAAATCCACCCGAATCAGCGATCTCGGAAAGTCGTACTGCCATTGAATCGTTTGTAACCGAATTGAAGACAGACAAACGGCTCTTCAGGTTAAGCCTATCGATCATCCTCTCAAACTGCATTTGTTGGGTTTGTTTAGTAAGTGTGTGATCGATGAACATCCATAACTTCAGGTCAGGATGAGCTTGACAAAGTCGTTCTCCGATCTTTAAAAACGCCTTCCAATTCTTATTCTTTTCAATTCGACCAACCCAACCAACAATAGGTAAGTTCACAGGAGAACCAGAACGATAATGAAAAGTTTCTAAATCAAAACAATTGTGGAATGAGAATTGGGGTAATCCAGGTAGGTATTTAGTCGTTAGATTAGCAAGATGCTGAGTTTTCGGGTATAGAAGTCCGTCAGCATAATGAAGGATCATTGGTGCAGCCTTGGTTAAATAGCGGCGGGCTTGATTTATATTGCCAAGACCTTGATTTTCATAAACGAGAATACCTTTATAACCGGATGCTTTGATTGTACGAAGTAATAGATGATTTGAACAAACAACGATAAGGTCATAGTTTTGTTTTTTAATTAAAGAAATAATGTCAGCTGGTTGTTTCAAGATATAGGATTGTATATTTACAATATTCTGGTGCCCAGATCCAGTATCTTGATAAAGAAGATGACATGTGATGCCACACTTTGATAATGCTTTTATCCGATGCCGATTGAGCGTCTCGACACCGCCACTTGAAATATAGAAAACAAATAACACTCTCATAACTACACCTCTAATAAATTGTTTATACAAAATTAATTGTACGCTAGACGTCTAGGTTTTGATTGTACATTTATATAAAATCAAGTGATGTTGTCCAACCAACAGAAGAATTTAAACATATATATGTATGTATATAATTTTCATTTATCAATCAATTAGAAAGGTTGAACTTCGATGAATGTCCCTGTAAACCATACATTACCTCCTTTTTTGTTAAATTCAATTCCAAAAAGCGGTACGCATTTATTAAAACAACTCCTGCTTGGTATTCCAGGAATTCAGCACCACCCCGACAAAGGTATGTTCGGTCATTATGAATATCAAACGGAAATACAGATCAATCGAGCAAGAAATCTTCCAAACAATGAATTTATTAATGGACATTTATACTACTCTAAAAAATGGGAACACTTTTTCCATGATATGAACATGAAACAAATCTTTGTCATACGTGATCCACGTGATGTGGTCATCTCTTATGCATACTTCATACCAAAACTTCCAATACATCCTTTATATACTACATTTACCCAAAAAGGATTTACACATCGTGACCGTATTAAATTTTTAATAGAAGGTGGACAGCCAACCGATCCCAAAAAAGCATACCAACCAAACGTTCAAGACTGGTTTACTAGTTTTTCCGATTGGATGGATAAGGATAATGTCCTGACGATTCGTTTTGAAGAGCTCCTGTCATCACCATTTAAAAAAATCCAGACAGTAAATAAGATTATCCAGTTCTTGTGGGAGGATCGACCGGTTCCATTTACTTCACCGATTCTAGTCGGAAAAATGATACAAAACATAAATCCGACAACATCACCAACCTATCGAAAAGGGAAGATAGGAGGTTGGAGAGAGGAATTTGATGATGAATTAAAAAGAACATTTAAAATAATTGCAGGTGATCTTTTGATTGCTCTTAATTATGAAACAAATCAAAATTGGTAACCTTAGAGTATGGACAAGTGCCGTTTTTTCACTTTCAGCTGATATTCTAGTAGCTTGTCTATACTTATTGTAAATAAGTTTCATAGGTTATTACATGGATAATCGATCCTTGCATGTGAAAGGGGTTAAGAATGAAAATTGTAACGATACTTGGCACAAGGCCAGAAATAATCCGATTAAGCCTTATTATCAAAAAGCTTGATCAATGGGCTGATAAACATACTCTTATACACACCGGTCAGAATTTTCACTACGAATTGAACGAAATTTTTTTCAAAGAGCTGGATTTAAGATTACCAGATTATATTTTACAAACAAAACAGCAATCATTGGGTCAACAGCTTGCTACGATGTTTGAAAAGATAGAACAGATTCTCATAGAAGAGCAACCAGATAAAGTACTTGTACTAGGTGATACGAATAGTGCACTCAGTGCGATTCTGGCTGAGAGGATGGGGATACCTGTCATCCATATGGAGGCTGGGAACCGGTGTTTTGATTTAACTGTTCCTGAAGAGAAAAACAGAAGAGTGATCGATACAATCTCAACGTATAACCTTCCTTATACCCCTAATAGTAAAGACAATTTGATCAAGGAACGCATCCCATCCAACCGTATTTTATTATTTGGAAATCCCATTTATGAAGTGTTGCAATCTGTCGATGGAAACATTGCAGACAGCACCATATTAACAAAGCTTCAACTTACCTCTAAAGACTACTTTCTCGTCACTACACATCGAGCTGAAAATGTAGATAACCCGGAACGGTTACGGGAAATTTTTGAAGGGTTGAATATCATAGCAGAGCGTTTTAATAAGCCTGTAATATGCAGCATCCATCCCCGTACAAAACAAAAGCTTGAAAAACTAACGGATCTTAAGCACCATCCACTTGTTCGTTTTTTTGATCCCTTTGGTTTTTTCGATTTCGTCCACCTGGAGAAACATGCTTATTGTGTTCTGACTGACAGCGGTACTGTTCAGGAAGAATGCTGTATTTTCCAAGTACCAACCGTAACCATTCGAAAAAGTACAGAACGTCCTGAAACGGTAGATTGTGGTAGCAATGTTGTCTCTGGATTAAATCGAAAACGTATAGCTAGTGCAGTTTCTCTTATGATAACTAATCAGGCGGACTGGGATTGCCCTGTTGGTTATTTGGAAAAAGACGTTTCACAAAAGGTTGTGCAATTTTTATTAGGAGGTCACTAAAATTTGCAAAATAAAACGATACTCATAACAGGCGGAACGGGTTCATGGGGCCATGAACTCGTTAAGCAATTACTTGAAAAAAAGCCAAAGGAAATTCGTATCTTTTCTAGAAACGAAGCTAGTCAAGTCCATATGCAGCACGAGTTCGATAACGATTCAAGGCTCACGTTCATTATCGGTGATATACGTGAGTATGCAGGTCTAGCAAAAGCAACAAAAGGCGTAGATTACATTTATCATCTAGCAGCACTGAAACATGTACCGATTTGCGAGCACCAACCCTATGAGGCATTGAAAACAAACGTACTTGGTACACAACATGTAATCGAGGCTGCAATTGAAAATAACGTTGAAAAGGTCATTTATATATCGACCGATAAAGCAGCGAATCCATCTAACTTTTACGGCATGACTAAAGCGATTGGTGAAAAATTGATTATTTATGCCAATTTGCTAAGTTCGACCACGAATTTTGTTTGTGTAAGGGGTGGAAATGTCCTTGGTACGAACGGCAGCGTCATTCATGTGTTTAAACGACAGATCAATCAAAAGGGCGAAATCAGGATTACTGATAAGAGGATGACCCGTTTTTTCTTGACATTACATGACGCGATTAAATTGTTATTTAAAGCAACCTATGAAAGCAGAGGCGGTGAAATTTTCGTAATGAAAATGCCGACTTGTAAAATAATTGATTTAGCAAAGGTCTTAATTAATGAGTCGGAAAAGCCAGATGTAGAAATTGTCGAGACAGGTATTCGTCCAGGAGAAAAATTACACGAAATTCTTCTATCGGAGTATGAAAGCAATACCACGGTCTACTTTGATGAAGAATACTTTGTGATTTTACCAACAATCAAGATTGGAGAATTACACAAATACTACAAGCCATTTAAAAAAATCGATCTCCATAGTTACAGCTCTAATGAAGCATTAATGACGACCGGGGAAATTAAGGTGATGCTGAAAAAAGGTGGTTTCCTGTCATGAAAGTCCTGGTGTTAGGAGGAAAAGGAATGGCGGGTCATATGGTCGTCGACTATTTGATCCGAAGCACCGACTACGAAGTTGAATATACACATCGTAATTCAGAAGAACAAAACGGTATTTACCTCAACGCTTCAAATTTTAAAGCAATGGATCAGGTTATCTCATGTTTTAAGCCCAATGTAATTGTCAATTGTATTGGTATATTAAATGAAAAGGCATCGGAAAAACGTATGGAGGCTATCATAGTAAACAGTTTTCTCCCTCACTATCTATCTCAAAAATTATCCGAAACCGGAGGTAAATTGATTCATATTAGTACCGACTGTGTTTTTAGCGGGAAGGATGGTAATTATACAGAGAATTCGACAACCGATGGCAATACGATATATGCAAAGACAAAGGCACTCGGAGAAGTGACGGGTAAACCACACTTGACAATCCGAACATCAATTATTGGCCCGGAATTGAAAAATGGGATTGGATTATTTCACTGGTTCATGAAGCAATCAGGTCAAGTCAATGGGTTTGTAAATGTTCTTTGGAATGGTGTAACGACACTGGAACTAGCAAAAATAATCCATAAAGTAATCGAGGAAGACGTGTATGGTCTCTATCATTTAACAGCGGCTGAAATCATTTCCAAACATAATTTACTAAGCAAGATCAAGGAAGCTTTCAGTAAAGAAGAAATAACAATTCATCCGGTTGACGTACCAGTATGTGATCGTACGCTCGAAAATACGAGAGACGATGTCCGTTTCGTAACACCTCAATATGATGAAATGCTTGTCGAATTACGAGATTGGATTAATGAAAATGAGTGGAGATAAACAAACGATCGTGATCACAGGAGCTACCGGTTTCACAGGTCTTCATGCTTGTCGTTATGCACTAGATTCAGGGATGCATGTCGTAAGTATTGGGAGAACACCGTGTAAAATAAACCCTTCCATCACAAATCTGGAATGTGATATTACCAATCTTGATCAGGTATCAAGTTGTATAAAGGATATGAAACCCGATTACATTCTTCATCTCGCCGGTTGCAATAATGTAAAACACTCTTGGACGGACCCGTTACAATTTTTGGAAACGAATGTACTTGGTACCGCTAATCTTCTCGAATCAATCCGTACGCATGCCCCGTATGCGAGAACAGTCATCATCGGTTCTGCACTTGAATATTCCCTTAAAAAAAATGAAAAACCAATACATCCCTATAGTTTAAGTAAAACTCTCCAAATTCTTCTTACAGAAGGCTGGAATGATTTATTCTCAATGGATCTAGCCATTGTCAGACCGTCAAACCTGATTGGTCCTGGTCCGTCTTTTGGAATTTGTTCAAAGATCGCTGCCGAAATTGTTCAATCTGAACGAAATTTTGGGTCTGTAAATCTTCAAATCCAAAATATGTGGACACAATGTGATTTTGTCGATGTCAGGGATGCTGTTCGGGCTTACTTTAAGATACTACAGAGCAATACGGATATTGACCATTTTGAAATTGGTTCAGGCATGAGTAGAAGATTAGAGGATTTGATTGATGAGTATAAAAAACTGACATCGCGTCCTTTTTCAATTTTAGAGCAGGTCCGGAAGGAAACTACTGAAATCAGGCTTGATTTAGTCCCGATACAAACCCTTGGATGGTGTCCTCACTATACGATCCAACAGTCTTTACAGGATATTCTATCTTATCAAAGATCCATCAATGCAAACTGAATTTTCTAAAATAAATAAATGAAGCGAGGTATGGAAAGGTGAACGGACTTGATCCAAAAATAAGTGTTATTATCCCTTTTTACAATTGTTCGTTCGTACATGAAGCTATCGAAAGTGTTCTTAATCAAACCTACAAAAACATTGAGATTATTGTTATTGATGATGGTTCAAAGATAAATACTGAAAGATTGAAACCTTACATGAACAAAGTCTCTTATTTTTATCAAGAGAATGGTGGTACGGCATCAGCTTTGAATCAAGGCATAAAACGATCGACTGGTGACTTCATTGCATGGTTAAGCTCTGATGATGTTTTTTTACCGGAAAAACTAGAAAAACAAGTAGATTTTATGATAAAAAGCAACTCGGATCTCGTTTATACAAATTTCTCTTTAATCAATGCAAGAAGTGAGATCATAAGAGAAAATGTCGGATTGATCCTTCATGACCGGGTACGTTTTTTGAAACAATTGCAAAAAAGCTGCCCGATTAATGGGAGTACAATACTTGTAAAAAAGGAAATCATCCCTCAAGTCGGGTGGTTTGATAGTGAATTAAAATATACTCAGGATTATGATATGTGGATTCGGATATCTGCTAAGTTCAAGGTAAGCGTCTTGGATGAAACCGTATTACATTATAGAATTCATGACAATATGGGCTCTAAACGTTTTACAGAGGACCAGTGGAAAGAAATTAAATTGGTACAGGAAAAATATCAGGGGATGCTGTCAAGACTTATTCATATAGAAGAAAAGGGGTTACGATCAAAAAGTAATGATAAGAAGGTGTAACGCACAATGTTCAATGGAAATCCAATAAAAATAGGTAAAAGAAAAGTTGATATTAGTATTATTATCCCGACCTTCAATAAGTTTCCTCAAAATTTGTTTACCCTCTTTTCATTAGAAAAACAAAATTTTAAAATGTCGAAATTTGAAGTGATCGTGGTTGATGACGGATCAACAGACACAACCGACAATATTCCAAAGCAATATCAATTTCCTTTTGAATTTAAATACATTAAGTGCAAGAAAAACATTGGCAGAGCAGCAGCACGAAACCTTGGGATACGTCAAGCGAACGGTAAAGTGTTAATCTTTTTAGATGCTGAGATCATAGTAGAACCTGACTTTTTAGATATTCATTATACACATCATCAAAAAAACTCGAATCTAGTCGTATCAGGTATTATGACAATGAATGCATTATATTCTGTATTATTTCCAGACTTTTCAATCGAACAATTGAATCAATTCGAGACTCAAATAAAGCATTTCCCAGAATATCAAGCAAAGTATGAAGTATTTAAAAAACAACAAAAAAGAACGTTATTGATTGATAGGAATGATATACATTCCGGAAAATATAAGAATCTAGCAAGTACTACACTATACGAAGAGTTTTATAGAAGAGTAATCCTATCAAATTATGGATTTGATTTACAAGGCTATCGGATTCCTTGGCAATTGTTTGGAACGGGACATGTTTCCGTATCTAAGCGCGCTATTGAACAGGTAGGATTGTTTAAAGAATATAGCGGGTATGGATGGGATGATTGTGAGATGGGCTACCGTCTCTATAAGAATGGAGCGACATTCACAAGTGATGAAAACCTGATCAGTTATCATCAGGAACATCCAGTATCTGCTGTAAATCACCATCAATCAAAACAGAATTATTACTTGTTTCAAGAGACGTATAAAGAAATCGATCAAATGATCATTTCCCTCACCTTTCTTCCGGTACCAAAAAACCTTCATGAAGTCAATCAACTATTAACTAATTATCAAATGCTGTGTAATGAATTTCCTGATCAATTTTCCATCACTAAACGTGTGTTTTCAGAGATGCTTCGTAAAATTGGATGGATAGCTAAAAAAAATTCTCTTTTTACAAACCTCTGTACAGTGAGTGATTCAGAAAAGAAAGAATTAGAATTGGAAATACAAATGCTTAAAAAGCTGAAACGATTTAGCTTGTTTATTCAATGCTTTGAAGAACTTCAACAGTTGTAAGCGATGACTATCGAGTTTAACAAGTTGATTTCATGGAATCAGGTGCACTATGTAACAGTGGCGAGTCGAGCATAATCGGAAAGGAGGTACGGACTAGTGAAAATTACCTTTGTAGCCATAACACTTTGCAAAGGCGGAGCACAGAGAATGCTGGTGGAGTTGGCAAATGGCATGGCAAATAATGGCCATGATGTAGCATTTATAATGCCGCCTCAGGGTGTGATCGAGTATCCGGTTCACGTAAAGGTGATTCGTTCAAACGGGGTGAATATAACAGCACAGGAAATCCCTATCAGTGATGTGATCATATCCAATTACTATTCGCTTATTAATATATGTAATCAAGCTAACCAGTTAGGGAAAGGAGTCCATATCCGGATAAGTCTATGTTATGAACCTGTCTTTCTTCCGGACCATGAGGCATCCTTCAAAAGCTACCATCAAAGTAATAATTTAATTGTTCTATCAAACTGGCAAAAAGAATTAATTAAGTTAAACCACGGTATTGAAGGAGAAATTGTGCCAGTAGGAATTAGTAAGACGTTCCAGAACACAGGGGGTAAAAGTAACGTAAAAAGGCTTCAGGTTAGTGGAATACTCCGGATCCCTGAAGGTGGGTATTCATGGCATAGGGAGCAAGAGTATTTAATTCAGACATTTACCGCTTTAAAACATAAATATCCTCGATGCACATTTAATGTTATCACTCCCCCAAATGAATTACAAAGTTCTCCAATTCTAAGAAAAACCCATTCGAACCGTCTATTCAATTCACTTACACCTCACGACGACATCAGTTTAAATCAATACCTTAATAACACGGATATTTTTGTAAGTTCCTCCACCTACGATACAGCCTCTCTACCTGGACTTGAAGCAATGAAATGTGGTGCCGCTCTCGTAACCGTTTATTCAGGTGGTAATATGGAATACTGCAGGAATGGACAAAATTGTTTACTTTCCTATCGTCATGAAAACAAGCTTATAGAGCATGTTTCGGCATTAATAGATCAACCGCAGCTTCGGGAAAGGATTGCACGGGAAGGTGAAAAAGAAGCAGTAAAATGGACTTGGCAAAGAAGTGTTTTAAAGTTCGAACAAGCTATACAGAAATTCATGAATAGGAGGTAGAGTGATGTCAAGCATTCCACATGGCGGGAAGTTAGTCACACGATTTGTTCCGACTTCTCTAGATCAGCTTAAAGAATTGAACACATTGGAAATAACTCAATCTGAATTATCTGATCTTGAGTGTATTGGTACCGGCGCTTACAGTCCTTTAGAAGGATTTATGAATCAATCAGATTATCAAAATGTGTTAAAACAGATGAGGTTGGGAAACGGTTTTATCTGGCCGCTGCCCATTACATTATCTGTTCCTGGACATGTATCAACCGATATTTCTGCCGGAAAGAGGGTCGCCTTGACATTTGAAGGTGACAGATATGGGGTCATCGATATTGAAGAAGTTTACGAGGTGGATCTTTTCAGTGAAGCTCAGTTGATTTACGGAACAACCGAGCTTGAACATCCAGGGGTAGCAAAGCTTTTTGCTCGCTCACCATTTTATGTAGGAGGGAAAGTAACACTGATTAAAAGACTTCCATCTTCTTTTCCTGCTCACATATTCACACCTCAAGAAACAAGGAATCGATTTATTCAAAAAGGATGGAACACCATTGTCGGTTTTCAAACTAGAAATCCTGTTCACAGAGCACATGAATACATTCAAAAGGTTGCACTTGAACAGGTTGACGGATTATTCCTTCACCCGCTTGTAGGGGAGACAAAATCAGAAGATGTCCCCGCCTATGTTCGAATGAAATGTTATCAAACGCTGCTGAAAAATTACTATCCAGCGGATCGTTCTATGTTAGGAGTCTTTCCCGGAGCTATGAGGTATGCAGGACCTAGAGAAGCGTTGTTTCATGCACTTGTTCGTAAAAACTATGGTTGTACGCACTTCATAATAGGAAGAGATCATGCTGGAGTAGGAGATTATTACGGAACGTATGATTCACAGAACATTTTCAACCTATTTTCGGAACAAGAATTAGGGATTGTTCCGGTTAAACTTGAACATAGTTTTTATTGTATGAAATGTGAGCAAATGACTTCGAAGAAAACCTGTCCTCATGATAACGAGCAACACATCCATCTGTCTGGCACAAAGGTACGTAAGATGCTCAGGGAAGGAAACGTTCCTCCTTTCTATTTTAGCAGACCGGAAGTCGTTGAAATCCTACTCGAATACTATCATGAACACAAGGGTTGACGATTACATTGATAAGCTTAGAAATTTTGATCACCTATTCAGTGATCTTCGTTATGTTCTTGTTTTTGGTTATGAACTGGTATAGTGCTGAAATTGTGATCCTAAGTGTAGTGATGATATTGGTGTGGACAGGAATTATTTCGCTCTCAGAAGCCTTTGTCGGTTTTACGAATGAAGCAACGCTGACGATTGCAGCTCTGTTCGTCATTATGACAACCATCCAAAAACACCCCTCCTTTTCAAAAGTGACCGGGTTAGTGTTTGGAGGAAAACAGACACTCCGAGGCGGTTTATCACGTATGATGGTGGTGACAGCAGGTGTCTCTGGTTTTATGAATAATACTCCCCTTGTTGTTTTATTAACTCCTATTGTAAAAAAGTGGTGTAAGAAACATTCAATCTATCCTTCAAAACTATTGATTCCTCTTTCCTATGCAGCAATTATCGGCGGAATGTGTACATTAATCGGGACTTCAACAAACCTTGTCGTGCATACACTTATGTTAAAGGAAGGATTTACAGGTTTTACTGTTTTTGAACTTGCGTTAATAGGTGTTCCGATTTTCGTATTTGCCTTAATATATATGACCTTGTTAGGTCATCGGCTGCTGCCTGATTATCCAGGAAATTATTCCGATGTAAAGGAATACCCGCAATTTTTCGTGGAAGTACAGGTAAACGAAGATTATCCACTTGTTGGTAAAACGATTAAGGAAGCAGGACTGCGGACTTTAAAACGAGGTTATGTGATGGCCATTCTTAGGCAAGGTGAGTGTCTGTTTCCGGTTTCGTCCCAACAGATCATTAAGAAGTCCGATCACTTGTTGTTTGTTGGGGATACATCTTGTGCTGAAGAAATTAATCAGTTTACTGGACTTACAGTTGAAAAAATAGGTTATGAGTTTACCTATTTCGGTAATGACTACAAATTTGTTGAGGCTGTTGTTCCACAGCACTCCGAATTCATCACGAACAAGATTCGCGATTTAAACTTTCGATCAAAATATGACGGGGTCGTTGTAGCTGTTTATCGGAATGGAACACGTATTAATGAAAAGATTGGCACGATTCGTTTAAAGGCAGGGGATATGCTTTATATATTAACATCAGACAATTCGTCTCTCCCTATGCGTGCATCAGGAAACTTAATATTACTTACGAATCACTCGTCTTCAAAAGGAGTATCTTTAAGAGATTGGATTCCTGTAACAGTATTCGGGCTGATGATCACATGCGTAGCGTTAGGGGTACTCCAGATTACACAAGCAGCCATTACAACTGTCATCCTTTTTCTATTATTACGGTTTACAACATTTGAAGAGGCGAAGGATTCTATAAAATGGGAAGTTCTATTCATAATCGGTGGAGCATTCGGGATAGCAGAAGCATTGATAAACTCAGGAGCAGCGGAGCATGTGGCCAATAGCCTTTTATTTGGATTTGGGAATTCCGGTCCAATTGCACTTTTGGTCATGGCGTATTTGATCACCAATTTACTTACGGAATTGATTACGAATAATGCGGCTGCGGTAATTGTGTTTCCGATTATCATGACGATCGTAAACGAATTTTCATTCAATCCAGAACCGTTTGCTGTAGCGATTGCAATTGCATCTTCAGCAAGTTTCGCAACCCCGATCGGTTATCAGACAAATCTACTCGTTTACAGTTCTGGGCAATACAGGTTCTCAGACTTTCTAAAAATAGGATTACCATTAAATATCGTTTGTTTTATTACATCAATCATCATGATTCCTTTATTTTGGCCATTAACATGAGGAGGACCTTGACATGACCTCAAATCTTTTTTGGCATCGTCAAGATGTACCGAAGAAAGCAAGACAGCTCTTACACGGACATAAAAGCTTCATCATTTGGTTCACAGGATTATCAGGATCAGGGAAATCAACAATCGCGAATCGCCTGGACCGAGCTCTATACAGGGAGTCTGTTTCAACATATTTATTGGATGGAGACAATATCCGGATAGGCTTGAATAAAGATTTAAGCTTCCAACAAAAAGACAGAGAAGAAAATATACGGAGGGTGGGCGAAGTTGCCCGCTTATTTGTGGATGCTGGGATTGTAGTCCTTGCAACTTTTGTCTCTCCTTATTTAAAGGATCGTGAATTTGTTCGGAACCTAGTTAAAGAAAGTGAATTTTTAGAGGTTTATGTAAAGTGCAATCTTGAAACATTAAAATCAAGGGATCCGAAAGGCTTATATAAAAGAGCATTAAAAGGTGAGATTAAAAATTTCACTGGAATATCAGACCCATATGAACCGCCTGTGGATCCGGAGATTACAGTCGACACCAACGTGATGTCACCGAATGCCTGTGTGAAACAGATAATGAAATATTTATATAGAAATGGATATTTACCAAAACCAAAGTAAATGAGCTGACGTTAAAGCAGCGAACAACAGGGATTTTCGATACTTATATGTCAGCCCACACAGGATGTTCAGTTTTTATGATAATTGGTCCGGCTTCCAGGTTACTCTTCCACAGGACTTACACCCTCTGGTCCTTTTTGAGCCTAGAAGGGTCACCTTCTTTTGCTGATTCCTTCTACGACGTTTCACTTGTTTATATAATTCGATTACATCTTCTTTTTTCATGCGATCACCTCAGCGTTCAAGTTAATCCATTTTATTCGCACAAGAAAATTATGGTGTTTTATTTTTGAAAAATGGATTAATGACCCTTGTGTCCTTATGATTTTTCCTTGGTTTAAAAGGGTCGAATCGGGTAGATTGCGAGGCGTGTTTGTGTTTAAAGGGGTTGATGGTTTCCGTCTGCTCATGTTGTTTTGTTTTATAATGAGGTGGAGATGTCGGCCATTCTGCATTTAACTGGTATGATGCAAAACTAGGATTGATCGGGGTCAATACAATTTGCAACAAACTTTTGTATTTCTCTACAGGGATTGACGAAATATCGTTCGGTGAATTGTTATTGAACATTTGAAGGATCACGTAACAGATCCATTCCATTTTACTTTTTTCACCCAATTTCATATATACTTTTACTTCATCAGAAAATTCGGGTACCGATATTCCTTTGTAAACCCATTCTTTTGTATTTCTGAACGGTCCATTATTCGGATTGAATGAAATCGTTTTTCCTGCGGTTTCGATCGTTAACAGATGTTTATAGGAATCTATATGAAAAACAGATAATGTAGGGTTGTTCTCAAATTTTTCAGTCGTAATGTTAATCCCGGTATGTGTAAGAAGCTGGTTAAGACGTATGGATTCTCTCCTATCTAAACCAATTACTCTTAATGAGATATTTATGAATCTACCAACGAACTCTCCTGATTGTTCCTCCCAGCTCAGTCCCCAAAAATGAACGATGCTTTTCAGATTCTGGAATTCTTCTATCGTTAATTGACAAATCTCTCTTCTATTAAAAACCACTGGATACATAACCTTCCCTCCCTAAAAATAGGCATTAATCTTTGTGTCATTAGCCGTTGTATTCCCATAGTATGTATTGAATCTTCAGTTCATGATGAAGAAAGGAAGGGAAACTATGAGTTCTAAAAAGCACAACATACCTAAAGCTTCAAACAGCTTACAGGATGAGTGTATACGCGTTCAAAAAGTGTACGACTGGGTAACCGATGCACTTACCGTTCGTAAGACGGTTCAATTTACCCGCGATCAGCTTGAATGCATTGAAGAAGCAATGGAAGACCCAAGCCGTCGCCCATTACGTCTAATTTGCAAAGCTCCAAAAACTCCGCCAATTTTCCCTCTTCATAATAATCACGGTGATAAAATTGATGAAGAAGGATTCATTTGTGAGCAAGTTGGAGAAAAGCGTGATGTAACGGTTTCTACAAACGGGGGCTTTGCAGATGCACAGCTTGTCGATTTGTTGTTTAGCGCAGACTTGAAGATACTAGTTGTAGATCGTCATGGCGATGTCGTTACTCATATAAATGTTAACGCATCAGTCTTTGAATCGTTCGTCCTTTGCTTCCCAGATGGAACGGATTTATTCTGTAAGGTTTCTAAAATCTTTTGCAGAATCCCATCTGGAACTGTGCTGCTGAATACGCCTGCTCCTGAGGAGTTTTCAGTAGAGGTTACATTCTGTATCGACATCCAAGTCGAGGCTGAGGTGAAACTGGAAGTGCTGGCGAAATTCTGCTCACCTCGAGACAATGATTTGATTGCTCCTATATCGGGGATTGATCAATGTCCGAGAGTTGATTTCCCGCAACAATGTCCAGATATCTTCCCAAGGCCAAATTGCGACTGTTCTGCCGAAGGCGAAGCAAGCGGCTTAACAGGTAGTGATGCAACGGAACAAGGTCGTTTGGCAGTACTTGTAAACATCTGCCCGAATTGTAGCCTAGTCGACAGTGTACTCCGTGCAAGCTTTAATGATCAGGATAATAGTGACGGGGATCGTGATTTCAACTTCACGGCAACGAGCTTCGATCAGGATACACTTTGCTGTGAGGACCACAAAGATGCCGTGAAATTGATCGTTAGTGGTGAAGGCAGAGTAGACGGTAGGAAAGTCGACTTCAACTTTGCTGCAGTGGATGATAATTCAGGTACTCAATTCCAGCTTCAACTAATCAACCATAAGGGTAAGACGATTTTTGACTCAGGAGTCGTTCAAGCTGATGAAGGTGAAATAGAAGTTGAAGATTGTGTTACATTCGACGATCTGAAGTTTAAGAAGGTTTAATAAAAAACAAGTGGAGCGAGGTACCTCGCTCCACTTTATTAAAATTTAATCTAAGAGTCAGGTCTATATTTATAGAAGGTCCGTTTGCTCTCATTGTACGGATCCGATATTTCTTCTTGAGCCTTTGAATTAAGTTGGAAAATACGTCGATCTCTGTTAGAGATAGGTTTATCATTGTCGAAATAATCATAGCTCCATTTTATTTTAATTTGTTTATGGTGCCCATTTTGTTTCAACATTTGCTTATAATGACGTACGATTTCCATTCCATAGAGAGTTGTTTCGCTATTCAATTTATGCAATATTTTACTTATTTTTTTAACTCCTGAAAAATGAAAAAATCGGAGTGGAACCCCATTTACCAAATACATATTGTCTTGCTTTGCAATGTTTCTTTCGAACAGATTCCAATTTGCAACATTGTATCCTGGGTGCTTTAACGTATGGACTTGATCAAAGAAAACTGGGACTAGGTCTACCCATTTTTGTTCATTGAAAAGACCACGAGCTGGATCGGTGTAACAAAATTGCCTTAGCCGATCTGACCACCAATCAATGAACTCTTTTGCATATTTGGATCGTTTAATAGCTAGGAATCCTGTATTGAATATCCCAGTTGACATAATTGCGAGTTCATCATTAATTGAACCATTTCCACTTGGATATAAGAGATGGGGGGTTAATACAATGGAATATGATTTAAGTGCTTCCGACACTTCAAAGAATGGACTAAAGACTTGTGTATCCGCATCCAGATATACAAAGCTGTTTTCTTTTGGGTATTTTTGATACGCATAACGAAATAATTGTCCTTTACATGATCCGGATGCTTCATATTGATTATATTTGAATATGGTTTGGTTAAATCTCTCAATCCCGATATCATTCGCAAGAACAACTTCATCAAAACTACTATGATATGAATTTATTGTTGATGGCAATTCTTTTTCAAGTAAACAAACAATAAACTTACTACCGGGCATTAGTTGTTTAATCGATTCTCCAAGGATTGACGCCAATGCTAGATGGTTCGAACAAACGATTGTAGAAAAGAGCATAGTTTAACGACTCCTTCGTTTGCGGGTATGATTTTGATGATATCTCCGGTTTTCTCTTTGTGGAAAAAGTTTACGATATTCATTTAATTCTTCAAGGTATGTGTTAACGATTCTATACATTACGCTATCTTTATTTGATTTTTCAGCTAGCAAGTTTACATGAGAAAAATTAAAGAAACGAAAAGGCTCACCATTGGCGAAATAATGATTATTTTTAGACGTGATTCGACGCTCATTCAGATTCCAGATTGCAATATTGTAACCATAATGCTTGAGTATTTTTATTCCATCAAATAAGACTAAGGCAGAGGTCAACCACCTTTGGTCTGTATAAAACCCTGTCACGGAATCAATATAGGCGTCTTGTTTCGAACGTTGGTTCCACCAGTTGAGAAATTGTTCAGTTATACCAGAGCGCTTTATACCGATAAATCCCCCATTGAACACACCGACCCTCAATATTTCAATTTCCGCATTCTCTTCCCAAATGTTATGGTGGAGTGCAGGCGGGGAGAGAAAGTGCGGGGTGAAAATGATAGAATTTGTTTTGAATGATTGCTCCACCTCAGGGAGCGAAGAAAAAACTTGAATGTCGGGGTCAATATAGATAAAAAACCGCTCACTAATATATTTGTTATATACATATGTGAGAAGCGGAGCTTTACTAGCACAGGCTACCTCGTATTGGTTGTATTTATGGATTTTTTGCTTAAAGTTTTCAATTTTTATGTTTTTTCTCAGTACGATTTCATCAAAGTCTTGGTCACTCTTGAGTTCTGATGGAAAGTCTTCTTCAACTAGGCATATGATAAGTTTGCTTCCGGGTATGTTTTGTTTAAGCGATTTTGAAAGTACTTTGGTTTGTGCTAATTGATCTAAACAAATAGATGTACAGAATATCACATGAAACACCAAACTTTACTATATTTTTTAAATATCAGTCTTTTAAAATACACAATGATATTATCCACCAAGGGCGACATACTTCAATTTGAGGGATCGAACAGCTGTAGGATCAATACAATTTCGCGCATCAACAATTAAATTTCCTCTCATATGTTGCTTTACTTTTTTCCAATCTGCATGTGTAAATTCATTACAGTCCGTTGCGATTATTAGTACGTCTGATTCAATTACAGAATCATAGAGGTTATCATAGTATATAAAGGATGGAGACTCTGGATTTGCCATCGGATCGTAGCCTTTAATTATTGCTCCTTGTTCAATTAGTTTCTCGATAAGTCTAATTGATGGAGAGTCTCTTAGATCGTCGGTATTTGATTTGAATGATAATCCCCATACCGTTATAACTAAGTTACGTACACTACCCAGCTCCGTTTCGATCTTTTTGATATAGAGATCCACTTGAGAATTATTCGTTTCCTCGACTGCATGCAACAATGGGAGCTTAACACCTTTGTCGTTGGCAGCATAACAAAGTGATTTGATATCTTTAGGTAAACAGTAGCCACCATAACCAATCCCTGCTTTTAAGAAGTGAGGTCCGATTCTGGGGTCGGTACCGATTGCATCAGCAACCGTATTTACATTCGCTCCAAAAGCATCACATACCTTGGCGATTTCATTAATAAATGAAATTTTTGTAGCAAGAAAGGCATTCGAGGTATATTTGATTATTTCAGCACACACTGGAGTTGTGAAGAAATAGGTTGATGGGGTATAGTCATATAGTTTCCGAATAAGTTCAAGGTGTTCTGGTTGGTCACCTCCGACTACTATTTTATCCGGATGAAGTAGATCATCAAGCGCGTTCCCCTCTCTTAAGAATTCAGGGTTAGAGATGATTGAGAACTTCTCTTTATTTACACCCAATTCTATTAAACTATTTTTCATACTGTCGTTTGTACCAGGTGGAACCGTACTTTTTATAATGATTACTTTCGGTTGATCGAATGTTTCAGCCAAATCTGATATAACCTGATTTACATAGGATAAGTCGGTCTGACCATTTTCACAAGATGGTGTTCCAACCGCAATGATGATTACTTCATTCTTATGCATTCCTAGTTGTGTATCTGTTGAAAAGGATAGACGATTGTCGGAAATTTCCTTTTGAATAAGTTCTTCTAGTCCATTTTCATGGAATGGACAGAGCCCTTTTGATAATTGCAAAATTTTATTTTCATTGGTATCCACGCAGGTAACATTATGTTTAAACTGTGCTAAGACAGCACCTGTTGTTAATCCTACATAACCACACCCAACCACACATATGTTCATTTAAAACACTCCCGTTAACCAAATAAAGATTTCTGAACTTCTATATTCTATTTCTGTGTGATTGTTAGCGTGATATGAGAGGCTGCTCGTTTATAGGAAGTACAAGCCTCATTTTTCACTAGCAACTCACTTTGTACGAATAATGGAATAAGCTATACCAAGTCAATGGAAGGAGGATCGTTCCTTGGTCAAAAAAGCAATTATTCCTGCAGCAGGATATGGTACCAGAAGTTTGCCCGTTACAAAGGTTTTGCCAAAAGAAATGTTTCCGATCAATGGAAAGCCATCTATCCACTACATTGTTGAAGAAGCGGTTGAATCAGGAATTGAAGAAATACTTATAGTCGTTTCTAAATATAAAAACATGATCGTCGATTATTTTGATGTTTCATTAGAACTTGAAGCATTTTTGGAAGCGCGTAATAAATCGTTTTTATTAGAAAAAATGTCATTGCCTGAGGTCCATATACAATATGTCCGACAGCCCTATGCTCGGGGGCTTGGTGACGCAATTTTACTTGGGAAATCATTTGTTGGGAATGAACCATTTGCTGTACTTCTTCCCGACGACATTATAATCAACAATGATATCTGTGCGACCAAACAGCTTATCAACCTTTATGAATACGAAAATTCTCCTATTGTTGCATTGAAATATATTCAAGATAAATGGCTGCATAAATATGGAGTGATCGACGGGGTGGAGAAGGACAAAGGGGTATTCCAGTTGCGATCAATTGTGGAAAAGCCAAAATCGACTCCTCCTTCAAATCTGGCAGTAATGGGAAGGTATATATTAACACCTGATATTTTTCCGATTCTTAAAAATGTTAAACCGGATGAATATGACGAGGTCCAATTGACGGATGGAATCCTTGACCTTTTATCACAGAGGATTTGTTATGGATTTGAAATTGAGGGTGAGCGGTTTGATATAGGGTTTGAGGACGATTATCTACAACTGCTTCAGTATATGAAAGAAAATCATTTTTCGGGTTAGAGGGTCTATATAACACGTATGGAAGATTTTCAGCTAGATGTATGGTGGACGAAGATTAAAGATCAAATTTACAATATTAAGTGAAATAAGGCCCAGCTCGTAAAGGCTTGGCCTTTTAAGTTTTTTTGCAAGTTAAGAAAGCATGAAACTTTCCCCTAAGATGTCTACATTCACCAGCCCCTCAAATTATGTTAGACCCATTGCGATGACGACGACAGCCTCCCCTTTGGCCTTCCATTGTTCTTCCTGGCTGTTCAGGCGCTTCCGTTTTTCATAAGCGTGCGAAATCGAAAGTTATTGTAAAGACTTTATACTTTTCTACATAAGATAAGGATATATGCCCTTTTTTAAACACGTATTGGTAGGAGGGGACTAGATGAATTCTCAAAAAGAGCTTAGTTATGACCGGTTAGCTTCACGAACAAAATATTATCAAGAAAAATCACTCCAGCTCGAGAAAAAGCTGTTATTTGCAGAGGATCAAATAGAGCAGCTTGAAACAAAATTAAAGGATGCATTAGAGAATGACGAGCTCCAACAAGAGCTAGAGAAAACGACGAAGCAATTGAACGAACATAAGCAGGAGGTGATACGCCTTACAGAACAGTTATCTGAAACGAATTTGCATACTATGGAAAGCCGTGTTTTAGCATTTGAGGAATTATTAGAATCTGTAGAAAAAGAAATCAATGAAAAAGACAAACAAATTGAGTCGTATCGAAATAAAATTAAAAGTCTAGAAAAGCGGGCTAAAGTACAAAACCAAACTGAGCAAATACCGGATGATTTTACGACTGAAAATATTGAGAAAGATGATTTGTTCCTCTCAGCCTATTTCAATTATAGCCTGATTTGTAAAGAAGAAAATTCTTATGTGATACATGGCAGCTTTCACTTAATGAACAATGGGAAGACACAATTGGAAAATCCACTAGTCTGCTTTCGGTTCCAACCGATTGATTATACGAAACTTAAGGGGAAAATCAGCTCGATGGACCATACTCCAACGGAGGAAAAATCCGATACGTTGCAATGGGTTTATTTGGAGAATGACTGGGCGAAGGATGCGCTGACGAGAGGTGAAATTTGGATTGCTCCAATGTACGACCTTACAATCCCAGTAAACCAATCCATAACAATCACCGACTTTCAAATTCCTATCCAAAAACAATTTGAAGACAGTATAACGATAGAAGGTTTTGTTTATTTCCCTAATCAGGAGTATCGGGCAAGGGCGGTTAATCAAATTGCCTTGAATTTTTAGGGCTCACAGGATGTGAGTCAGTTCGACGTTGTTACAAGACATCTAATAGTGTACATCAATGCAGTTTTGCGCCGAGTAACCGCAGGCGCAGGACGTAACGTACTTAGTCGAACTTCATTAACAAGATGATACGTTTACTTTTCAAATTGTATCCAAATTTAGGTTTTACATTTTTGAAAGGGGGGTATATAAATAGTAAAAAAGCATGAGGTGGGTGATACGATGGGATATGTACCTCCTAGCATACCGGAGCAAAATATAATTTACGGGAGCCGGACACAGTCCAATTCGGCATATAGGCTAAGGTTGCACCCGGTTGAACCGATTCAGTTGAAAGACTTAACTCAAAGTCCATTTAAGCACGTGCTAACTCGTCCAATGAATTGTCATCATGAGCCCTTCAAAAAAATATTATCTGATTTAACAGGAAAAGGACAAAATATCAACGAAATAATATAGGGAATGAGAAAGGTGAAAAACCACTCATTCCCTATATTTTTATGAATGGTGCGATGACAATGGAGTTTATTCAGATTAATCATAACTGCTATTATTTTAATGGTCCGGTCAATATTGGTTATGTCAATGTAGGTGATCATGGTTTACTCATTGATACTGGAATCGACCAGCAAGCAATGAAAAGAATCATCCGTATGCTCGATGACCGATCTTTACCGATTACTCACCTGTTTATTACCCATGCTCATGCAGACCATTATGGTGGCGCAAATTACCTGCAAAAAAAGAAAAGGATTTATACAATCGCTCCTGCAGTAGAAGAATCAATCCTTCAGAATCCCATTATAGAACCTATTTACTTATCACAAGGAAACCGGCCCTTAATCGATATGCGGAATAAGTTTTTGGAAGGATCGCCTGTGAGGGTAGACCACATTGTCTCGGAGGGAATGATGAAACTCGGTCAATTCGAATTGGATCTAATAGCACTCCCTGGACATAGCATCAACCAGCTAGGTGTAAAGGTTGGTAACATCCTTTATGCTGCAGACAGTTATTTTTCCGAGGAACAGCTAAATAAACACCGTATCCCTTTCATCATTGATGCTAACGCGACTTTAGCTACACTTGAAAAATTGCTTTCGATGGGAGTTGAGGGTAGTATTCCAGGACATGGTGTCTATGAAGTAGAGGTCGATAAAACGATCATTACAAATTATGATCACCACGTATCAATCATCGAAAGTATGTATAGGATCTTATCTAATTATCCTGACGGTTGCAGTTTTGAAACCATAATGAGTGAAATGTGCAGAAAATGGAATGTCCATCTTCCTTCTGTTTCAGTATGGTCACTTTATCGGACTGCTATCTTTTCTTATTTGATAAAAGGAATTGAAGATAAGAAGATTGAAATGACAGTAAAAGACTTCAACCTTTATTTCATTCCGACAGATGAATGAGTGGTGACTAATAATTGTTCTTCTGCAATACGCCACTCAGCATGCAGTACAGCAGATGCATCACCGATATTCTGTTGTTGAAGCTGGTATTTCAACCAATTGACGTCCTTACCGAGCTCGGTCAAGTTATCGTAAACAATCTCTCGATCAATGATGAGTGTTATAGGGAGTGACTGTTGTTTTATAGGTAGGTTAAGGTCTTGTCGATTTACAATATCCATTTGGGATTTCGGTAGTATACTGACTGTTCCGTTTGTTTCCAAGATTGCATACTCAACATCATACAATGAAAAATACCCTTTTTGACGAACCAAGGCTTGAAGCTGATTGATGTCTAACTTACTCTTTTTTAAAGCGGGGTACAATATTTTACCGTTATGTATAACGATAGCAGGCTGACCTTCTAACATTCCACGTACACCCTTTTGTTTCTGAGTCCATATTTCAATCACATAAATCAGAAGTCCCCAAAGTACGATGGCATATAGAATAGAAAAGATGCTGACATTTGTATCATATATGGCATTTCCTAATAGTTCTCCTAATATTAAGGAGGAAATAAAATCAAATGGAGTGATTTGTGAGATTTGTGTTTTGCCAAGAAATCGTGTGACGATGAATAAGCCGATAAAACCGATTATCAACTCTACTGATAACTCTAAAATATCCAAAGTAATTCCTCCATATGTATGAACTAGTGTTAGTTTGTTCTAGAGGGAATTAAATTAAACATGAAACATATGATACGTGAAAGGTTACTACTGTAAGGGAAACTCGTTGATTGCCGGGGTTTTTGTGAAACACAGTCGTAGCCCTCAAGGATATAAGTGCTCTTGCCCTGATTCTTTCTTAACGTGCAAACAAAAAAACTGGAATGACAGTGATCATCCCAGTTTCATATTGAGTTTAAGAAGTCTTATCGCTTCCAAGGTGGAATGTCTCAAATACAGTCCACGATCCGTTATCAAGCTGATATAGAAGTTGGAACCGATCAATCGTTTCCTGATAATCAACATCCGTCATCTTTAATGATTCCAAAACATCACGATGTTCTTCATCGGATAATTTTTGCCCGAGAGTAATATGTGGTACGAAGCTATACGGGCGATCTGTGTATAAGTTCTCCTCATGGAGTTGTTCATGAAGGTGGGTTAACTTTTCATCATCCTTGATTCGGAAGTAAATGACGTTGTTTACTGGATGAAAAGAACCTACCTTGTATACATGAAGGTTAAACGGTTGTACATTATCCGAAATTTCATGGATCCGTCGGGTCAACGCTTTTAATTCGTCTTCATCATTGACTTCAAATGGATCTTTTAAAGTCACATGAGGAGCGATTAAAGCATAATGAGGGTCATAACGTTTACGATATGAGTTGACAGTATCTTGTAGTTTTTTTGATGGAAAAATCGCGATGCCGTATTTCATGGTTTCCCTCCTCATAACCTATAATTCAAAAGTTCTTCAACAAGTCTATTATAGCAAATTTTCTTACTATTTCATACTTTATATTATAATCATGAATTCTAAGTCTGATGTTTAACGTGGAAAAATCCATTTCAAGGCTTTTGGAATATCTGGTTGCCAATAGGTCCAAGTATGATTACCATCGAACTCTTCATAATGATAATTGAAGGGTCGATCGGATAAATGATGATTTAACTTACGGTTTGGTTCAATGAAATTTTCAACTGTCCCATTCGTGGTTTCAACTTCTGTCTCGTTAGTACCCGCAACATGGTAAATCGATAGTAGTGATGGCTCACGGAGGCTCTTAACTTCTTTTAATACATGTTCATTCACGTAAGGAGATTGTAAAATCACCTTACCGAAAGTACGCGGGAAAGAAAGTGCTGTCAATAAAGAAACAGTCGCTCCTAGGGAGTCACCGATTAATCCGCGGGCATTAGCAAGCTCCAATGTCGAAAACTCGGATTCAATATAAGGGACTAGCTCATTTACTAAAAATCGAATGTATTGTTCGTTCTGTTCACCTGAAGGGTGATATTTTTTACGACGGTCTTGTACATTTTTGTATGGTATACCGATAATGATAAACTCTTCAATTTCGCTATTTTCCATAAGATCCTCTGTACTACGGGCAATTTTTCCAAGCTTAAAGTAATCGTCCCCGTCTTGAGCAATCAATACAGAATATCGTAATAGTGGTGAATAGGATGGAGGTAAATACACGAGTAGTTTCATATCCTCCATTAGTTCTTCGCTTGTAAAGATTCTTTCTTCTATAGTACCTTTAAGTTTCATTTAAGATCATCCTCCGGTAATTCTTCCGTGACAAAGATGTATTGTCCAGCTACAGCACCCAGGTGCTCGAGGTTCCACAAACACAAAAAACGTGTTGTGTTCCAGAAGCTAGCGCATTCACTCACAAGCATAAGTGCAACATAGGCAATCACCTTCTCAAAGCTCGGCGCTGGCCTTGTTTTCTTTATCGCACCTAAACAGGGTGCTTCCACTTTTCTTTATCTGAGATTGATTCTAACATAAATGATATAATAAACGTAAGCAAGTGAACGAACTGGCTTCAGAGGAGGAGACGTAAATTGAAGAATCGTATCCATAGTAAAGAAGTTAAAGCAGCAACAATGGAATTACTGAAAGAACGAGGAGTCAGAATAATCGATGTCGCTGAAATCGTCTATGATATGCAGGCTCCATATGCTCCAGGATTGAAAATGCAAGACTGCATTGAAAGTGTTGAAGCTGTATTGGAAAAAAGAGAGATTCAGCATGCACTTTTGGTCGGAATCGAGCTTGATAAGCTTGCGGAGCAAAAGAAGCTATCTGAGCCGCTTCAATCCATCGTTGAGACCGATGAAGGATTATTTGGAATTGACGAGACAATTGCAATGGGTGCAGTTCTCGGATATGGGAGTATCGCTATTACAACATTCGGACATTTAGATAAACAAAAAATCGGCATTATTGAAAGACTCGATACAAAACGTGGATCTGGAGTGCATACCTTCCTCGATGATCTTGTCGCAAGCCTAGCTGCAAACGCCTCTAGCCGGCTTGCCCATCGTATTCGCGATCGAGAAGAAAACCTAAAGGAAGAAGAAATCAGACAGCGGGATGAAGAAGAGAAAATCGGGTGATAAAACACAAAAGGGGCGATTCAAAAGAGTCGCTCCTATTAATAAAACATAGAAATGTATTGACATTTTGATGAAAAATTCGTATAGTAATAATTGTCCTTTTAATTAAGAGATCCGTTAGCTCAGTCGGGAGAGCGCTACCTTGACAGGGTAGAGGTCATTGGTTCGAGCCCAATACGGGTCACCATACATAAAACACACCCCCCCTAATTAAAAATTGAGGGGGTTTTAATATAAAACAAATGATCATACTGTATTTTATTTTCTCATCCTGGTGGAAGGACGGTGTTATTAATGAACTTCACTCCTCTAATACGTTCACAGTCGACAATAAACACATTGTTGTCACTAGTATCAATTAGGGTTACACAACAATCATGTGGGTCAAGACATAAAAAGGTATAGTCTTGATCTTCGAAGAACTCATCATCGCCAAGTGTGATTTGTACGACAGTTCCAATATCAATCATTTTAAACTGTTCGCATACACACCCTTCACATTTTCTTCGATCAGCTTTACAACTCATCGTAGTATACCTCCTAATACTTTTTGATCTTAGTCCATTCAATCTTGGAAAATTTTCACTCCGGCTATTTTAGTGCAATCAACAACTACAATTGTATCCTCTTGGGGTCTTTGAAGAGTTACACAGCAATTTTTATGCTCAAAACACAAAAATGTAAAATCCTCTAATTCAAAAAATTCATCGGTATTATCAATCGCAAATCGAATCGTGGTGCCGACATCTAACCCACTTAACAATTTACAAATACAGCTATTGCAATCATCGAAACAATTACCCATTACTACCCTCCTTACAAGGAATCAAATTCATTTCAGTTTAACCGTTTACTGTAGTGGCGTTAACAATTTCGACAACAACCAGTTCTTCACAGTTTACGATGAAAGCATTATCGTCACTGAGATCAATCAATGTAACACAACAAGATTTCTTATTAAAGCATACGAATTGATATAATTGGTCTTCTTCAAAAAAATCCTCCAAGAAGGCAATCCTTACAACGGTTCCTACATCCAATTTTTTGAATAAATCACATAGGCACCCTTTACATTTATGATCTCTTTTTTCATGGATTACTTCTTTATCAGCATTAAAAAGATCTTTCCTACCCAACCTGAGTCCCTCCTATACCTTTGTAGATTCAAGACATATTACACTATATGATACTTGTTCTTATTCTGTATAGATAAGCACCTACTGGTAAAGAACAAGCCAACTCTCTTAATTAAACCAACGATACAAAATGAAAATTATTTTATGGTAGGCACAATTATCAGGATAGGGCAAGGTAGTGGAATGTTTATTATAAGGCTGAGGGAGGAAATGGATGAGCTATTTGGAAATGACTCAGGGTGCCAACATTCATCCAATGTTAGTAGTAAAAGATGCATTCTGACTAATTTGCCGAATTAAAGGTAGCAACTCCTATTTTTGTAAGAACTAAAGCAGTGGGTCTTAAGTCTTCAATAAAAGGAAGTTTTTTGTGTTTTGATTCAAAAAAACATGCTGCGCTTTGTTTTCGGAAGAGGTTTTCGGTGAGGAAGTAACCACGATTATCGATGTAAGCAGATAGTTTTTACTGTCGATTGCCAATGAACAGTTTTTAACGAACTTCTCGGATGCAATGACGGAACTAAGAACGGTAGCACATACTTTACAAGGGCAACAGTTAAGGTTTCGGAGGCTATTTACGAAAAAAGTGATGATGTACACCCTGCAATTAACTGTCAGATGTGTAATGATGCTACTTTGACCAAAAAGAACCTGAGTGGAGACGCTTTTCCCCACATTCAGGTTATTCTCATTTAAAATTAACATCGACCGCAAAATGGGAGTCGACCTTCTTGACGACTATCAAAGTTAATTAATTTGGTAAGTATTAATGATAAGTGCAAACGTTTGTTTCAAGACTCGAAATATATTAGGATAGAATTTCACGAAATCTTCTGATAATTCACACGGTTGTTCCTGCTTTGTTGTAGATGGATGAGTTGATCCAACTCCTGGCTGCATTTAAGTGTTTGTTTTGAAGACATTCCGTAAATTTTCGCAGTTTCAAACATTTGATACCGTTTCCTTTCAATCGCCTGTAAAAGCATGTATCCTACCTCCGTGTATGATTAAATTCAACCTTGTACATTATCTTACAAAAGCAAGTCCGTGAAAACCATTTCGATTAAACTTCCTAGATTTCGACAGAAAAAGAAAAAATTTTCGTAAGTTCGAGTTGCTCATTGCTAGGAATGCTTTTTATAAAAAGTAGAAGCGGGTTGTGATACAAACAAGTCGATGGTTGTTATAATGGGATGGTGGTAAATCAATTAATTGGAAGTGAAAGAGGATGACGAAAGAGGAAATCATTACAAGAATTAAGGAACGGGAGACGAATCGTCCTCTCGTTTTGGCAGCTGTCATTTTAGCAATGTTTATGGCTGCAATTGAGGGAACCATCGTATCCACAGCTATGCCGAGTATTGTAGCAGATTTAGGCGGCTTTAAACTTTACAGCTGGGTGTTTTCAGCTTACTTACTTATGCAAGCCGTCACGATTTTAATTTATGGAAAACTCTCGGATCTTTTCGGGCGTAAACCAGTGTTTACGTTTGGAATCAGCATGTTTATGATTGGTTCCTTCCTATGCGGTACCGCGGAATCTATGCAGATGTTAATTGTATTCCGGTTGCTCCAAGGTCTCGGTGCTGGGGCTGTCATGCCGATAGCGACCACTATTGTTGGCGATATGTATACGATGGAGGAACGTGCGAAAATCCAAGGATACTTGGCTAGTGTTTGGGGCATTTCTGCAGTTATTGGTCCGGCATTAGGTGGATTCATTGTTCTGTACTGGGATTGGTCTTGGGTATTTTGGTTGAACCTGCCGCTGGGCATCTTAGCAATCGCAGGTACTCATTTGTTTTTACATGAAGATATTGAAAAGAAAAAACATGAAATTGATTACATAGGGGCACTTTTAATTTTTGTTGCAGTAAGTAGTTTAATGGTTGCGCTGATACAGGGTGGTGTCGCACTACAGTGGGATTCCTGGCAAATCATTTTCCTTCTTTCATTATGCGGGATAAGCTTCATTCTATTCATTTGGCAAGAACGGCGTGCGGCTGAGCCGACGATGCCCCTGCACATTTGGAAGGATAGATTGATAACCCTTGCAAATTTAGCTTCCTTAACTACTGGTGCCATCCTTTTTGGAATTTCATCGTTTTTACCGGCGTATGTACAGGGAGTTATGGAAGAATCGCCGCTTGTGGCTGGTTTCACGTTAACGACGATGTCGATAGGATGGCCGATTGCATCAACCCTTGCTGGCAGGCTGATTATTAAGCTAGGATTTCGGACAGTAGCGTTAGGCGGTGGGGTAGCACTCATTCTTGGTTCTCTCTTTTTTGTAATGTTAGATCCATCTAAGGGACCAATTTGGGCGGCAGTCGGTTCATTCGTCATCGGTGTAGGGATGGGACTTTCGACGACAACATTCATTGTATCCATTCAGTCCTCCGTTGATTGGAAAACTAGAGGGGTGGCGACCGCCTCGAACATGTTTATGCGGATATTAGGGAGTGCTATTGGAGCAACCTTGCTTGGCGGGATCTTGAACAACAAACTACATTCGTATTTGCAAAAGCATGGGCAAGGTGTCGATGAATCGTTATCAATCGATGCAGCAAATATCTTGCTGGATGAAACTCAGAGAGAGCAATTAGATTCTGAGACCCTTTCTGTTTTACAGGATGGACTGACGTATTCGCTCGAAAGTGTGTATTTTGGGGTTTGTATATTGGCAGTTGTAAGCTTTTTGTTGATCGCTTTTTTACCGAAAAAAGAGGAAAAGGGAGATCAAGATTCAGAAAAGCAAATCTAGTGAGCTCTGATGGTCATTCCTGATCGTCCATACTAAAATTGTTACAGAACTATCATAATTGCTTTAATTCCAGTAACCAGCCCAAATTTTAAAGAGACTTTTATTTAATTCCATTCCTTTACTCTGTAATTCTTGTATCGTACTGTTATATTGAATACCTTCAAGTAATATGACTCCATCGATCGTATTACTCATGAAGAGGCGATAAATTTCGTTCGCGGTGTCAGGTTCAATACAATGTATATATCGGTGTACTTTCATGTGGGTTATTAGACACACTTGTTTGAACTCGTTGCATGCTTCCTTATTTCCGAGTACGATATAAAGCGGTTCATGTTGGAATCCCCGAAATTCCTGTGACGTTTTTTTGATATATGTTGTAGCGACGACCCAATCTTCATTGTAGGATTGGGTTACACGGCTTAATGACTCTGAATGGATCCTGTATTGATACAACACTTTGCTGATTTTATGAATAGACCCGACCTCAAACATTTTCATCCATAAATCGTAATCATGACAAATTTTATAATCAGGATCATAGCCTCCGACTTTGTCGTAAACATCCTTAGAATAAAGTACAGAGCCGTGGCATAAAGGGTTGACGTAGAACCTGTACTTTTTTAAATGATCACTTGATACAAGGAAGTTACCGAGTTCTTCGGTTCTTAAACGTCGTTTCGATATTGGCGTTTTTCCGCCTATACATTGCTTCAAGGTCCCTACAGCTGCAATTTCAGGGTATTTCTGAACATAATATGCTTGTTCTTCTAATCTTGTTGGAAGACTGATGTCATCTGCATCTTGTGTGGTGATCCAGTGACCTTTCGTCGTTTCGATCGCGATATTCAATGCGGCTGCAGCACCTTGATTTTCGTTAAGATGAATCGTGCGGACTCTTGGATCTTGTATGGCTTCTAAAATTCGACTCGTTTTATCAGTAGATCCATCGTTTACAATGACGAATTCAAAGCTCCGGTAAGTTTGTTGTAATATGCTGTCAATCGCTTCCTGTAAATAAAGTTCTCCGTTATATACAGGCATGACGACGGATATGAGCATTCCGGTTTCCCCCGTTTCATCCTTTGCATAGTTACACTATATGTTTTTCAACTGTTTATAAAAACCATAAAAGTATAATATGGAGGATTTACCTATCCAGCTCCAAAAACTCAATCCGGTTAGTAAACGGATCAAAGAACGAGAACCGATTCATTCCAGGGATTTGAATCTCATTTTTTATTTTCACTGAATGCCTTTTCAAATACTTCTTGATCTGATCGATGTTCTCCACTTCAAAAGCTGGATGCCTTTTACTGTGTTCGGTAAACGGCTCAGTACCAATATGGAGCTCGATATCCCCGACCCTATACCATAATCCCCCGTTCGCTTTAAGTGCCTCAGGTTTATCAATTTCCTTAAAACCGAGAATCCCCGTGTAGAACCGACGTGCTTCATCTTCCTTACCAGTCGGAATACAAACTTGCACGTGATGCAGACGTGTAACGGTGATTTTCATAGTCATACACTTCCTTTCACAACTTGGTAAACTAATTGGATCAATAAAAGCACGGTGATAATGCGAAGTAAAATTTTCACTGCTGTTTTTGAAAATTTCCCTGCGAGTCGGACAGCAATTTGTGAACCGAGTATTGAACCGATTGCGAGTGGTATCGCCACATCCCACCGTATGAGGTCTGCGAAAAAATAAGTAATAAATGCACCGAGACAGCTTAGAAAGGTGTTGAATCTCGTATAAGCGATGGTGCGTAAGTAGCCGATTCCTTGATAGAAAAAGAGGTACATTTGGAACGTAGCCTGCCCCGGACCGAACATACCGTCATAGGTTCCGATCCCAAACAAGGAAGGATATGTCCAATAGGAAACTTCAGAAGTCCTACTTGATTGTTCAACAGGCTTTCCGATAAATGAAACAAGAAAAGCGACAATCAATAAACTGATCCCAATGATCATCATGACATTTTCGGAAAGGGAGGATGCAATCAATCCGCCAGCTATTCCACCGACAAAACTGAACGGTGCAATTTTTAGCGCAGACTTAAGATCGACTTCCTTTTTTCGCAAAAGCACAAAAAAGCTCGAAAACGAACTGAGTGTATTCGAAAATTTATTGGAAGCGATTGCTGAGTGAATGGGTACACCGATTAGAAGCATTGCTGGTAAATTTATTAGTCCACCACTTCCGGCAAGCGTCCCGATAAAGGTTGCAATGAATCCAATTATGAATAAGGATATTTCCATTCCGTTAACCTTCTTCCATAGAACAGATGTTGAATCGATTCCATTTTTATCATACGTCAATAATTGCTATAATAAAATTAAATAAAATGAATGCGTTTTAATAAGAATTACTTATCATAGAGGTGTGTAGGGTGCAAATTACAGAGCTACAAGTATTAAACGTGCTAGCGGAAGAACTGAATATGCGAAAAGCGTCTGAAAGATTGTTCGTATCTCAGCCCGCTCTTAGTCAACGTCTCCAATCAATCGAACAGAGGTGGGGCGCAAAGCTGTTCATCCGTTCCCAAAAAGGACTAACCCTGACTCCAGCTGGTGAGAAAATCATTGATTTTGTAAAAAACACACTAGAAACAGAAGAATCAGTACGTGATGAGGTTCTTTCCCTAGGAGATGAAGTGCATGGGACACTAAAGCTTGCTGTTGCATCGATTATCGGGCAATACTGGATGCCGAAAGTGTTGAAAAAATACGTGGAACGTTTCCCAAATGTGAAAATTTCACTCGTTACAGGGTGGAGCAGCGAAGTTCAAAGGCAATTATACGATGAGAATTTTCACGTTGGTATTATCCGTGGTAACCCGGACTGGAAAGGACCGAAAGAACATTTGATTTCAGACAGCCTGTACCTGGTTGATACGACAATCAAATCACTCGATGATCTACAATATACATCTAGACCGTTTATCCAATTCAAAAGTCATTCTACTTATTATCAGGAGATTCAAGATTGGTGGATTCAAAAATTCAAAGCACCACCGAAACGGACGATTGTCGTCGATCAAATTGAAACGTGCAAGCAGATGGCATTGAACGGAATTGGCTACGCAATATTACCTTCTATCAGCCTGACGAAAAAAGATAGGAGCTTATATACAATTCCGATTTTAAATGAAAAAGAAGTGCCTTTAAGCAGGGATACATGGATAATCAGCAGTGAAGCTTCACAACAGTTGAAGCAAGTCGATGCTTTTTTAAGTTTGATAAAGAGTATGAAGAAAGCAACTTAATCAGAAATGTGTGGTATTAACCAAGCACTAACACTTAACAACAGACCTGAAATAGGATAAAATTAACGGGATTGCATTGATTAATAAAGGAGGAGCTAGACATATGAAAATGATGGATGCAAACGAGATCATCTCGTTTATTCAAAATAGCGAAAAATCAACACCAGTAAAAGTACATATTAAAGGTGAACTGGAAGGAATTGATTTCGGTGCAAACACTAAATCATTCATTACAGAGAATACAGGTGTATTGTTCGGTGAATGGAAAGATATAAAAGTAGCGATTCAAGCTAATGAAGCACAAATAGAGGATTACGTAGTTGAAAATGATCGTCGTAATTCTGCTATACCACTTCTTGATTTAAAAGGTGTTCAAGCACGAATCGAACCCGGTGCCGTTATTCGTGATCAGGTTGAAATCGGTAATAACGCTATTATTATGATGGGGGCGATGATCAATATCGGATCTGTCGTCGGCGAAGGAACGATGATCGACATGAACGTTGTCTTAGGTGGCCGTGCAACAGTCGGTAAGAACTGTCATATCGGGGCAGGAGCGGTGCTCGCGGGTGTAATCGAGCCACCATCTGCAATGCCAGTCGTTGTAGAAGATGATGTAGTTGTTGGAGCAAATGCTGTGATCCTTGAAGGTGTAAACGTTGGGAAAGGGTCTGTAGTTGCAGCAGGTGCTGTCGTTACTGAAGATGTACCTCCTCTCTCAGTAGTTGCGGGAACTCCTGCACGAGTGATCAAGCAGATTGATGAAAGAACGAAGGGGAAGACGGAGATTAAGCAAGAGCTTCGTCAGTTAAAAGAAGATTAAGGCTAAAAAGAAGATTTGCTTAATGGCAAATCTTCTTTTTAAAAATTGGATGTGTGCACTTATTCGTGCCCTCAAGCTGCATTTTGTGCACGAAAAGGGAACGAATGGCACACTTTTTAAATCCATATAAGGGGGAGAGCTTTGATGATGACTCTCGATGAGTTAGTACAAATCAGACGCAAATTACATCAGATACCTGAGCCCGGTTTTCAAGAGGTGAGAACCCAGCAATTTTTAATCGACTATATCCATTCGTTGCCTCAAGACCATTTAGAAGTCACGAAATGGGAAACGGGCTTGATTGTGAAAGTGTCTGGAATGCAACCGGAAAAAACAATTGGTTACCGTGCAGATATGGATGGTTTGCCGATTAAAGAAGAAACAAGCTATGACTTCAGATCGGAACACCAGGGTATGATGCACGCGTGCGGTCACGATATGCACATGACTATTGCACTCGGTGTGTTAACGAATTTTGCATCAAACCGTCCGAAAGAGAATTTGCTATTCGTTTTCCAGCCGGCAGAAGAAGGACCAGGGGGAGCATTCCCTTTGATGAATAGTAAGGAATTCAGACATCATAATCCTGATATGATGATTGCATTGCATATTGCACCACAATATCCAGTAGGAACGATTGCAATGAAAGAGGGGCTTCTGTTTGCAAATACGTCGGAATTGTTCATCGACTTGAAGGGAAAAGGTGGACATGCTGCGTTCCCACACGAGGCGAATGATATGGTCGTTGCTGCGAGTCACGTTGTCACTCAATTGCAATCTATTGTTTCCAGGAATGTTGACCCCCTTGATTCGGCGGTAGTCACAATCGGTAAAATCGAAGGCGGAACAAAGCAAAATATCATCGCGGAACGTTCGAGACTTGAGGGGACAATTCGAACGTTGACACCTGAATCGATGGTACGCATCAAGGAACGAATCGAATCGCTCGTAAAAGGAATCGAGGCGGGATTTGAATGCAAAGCAACAATTGATTACGGTGCAAACTACTTCCAAGTAAATAATGATCCGGAATTAGCGAGTGAATTTACCTCATTCGTTCAAAAGCATTTACCTGACTATTCGCTTGTGTCGTGTGACAAAGCAATGACTGGAGAAGATTTCGGATATTTTCTTATGGAGTATCCAGGATTTATGTTTTGGCTTGGAGTTGATACACCTTATGGATTGCATCACTCAAAGCTTGAGCCGAATGAAGATGCCCTTCAGGTAGCCACTCACACATTAATTGAATATTTGAATTATAAAGCAAATTAAGGGATGATCCATTAAGGTATACGGGTCGCCCCTTTTTTCATGTTAAAGAATAACTCAATTCTGATGAGGTTAAATTAAAACTATCTCAAGGAGGTGGAAGAGCGTGCCAAGAATCGGAATTGAACAATCGTTGACGGATGTACAGGAAGCTCTACAGAGCAAAGGGTATGATGTGAAACAATTACAGCAGGAACAGGATGCAAATGACTGTGACTGTTGTGTGATTACTGGGCAAGACCAAAATGTGATGGGAGTTCAAAATGTCGCCACACAGGGATCGGTCATCAATGCCCATGGTTTATCTGCAGAGGAGATATGTCAAAAGGTGGACGAACGATTTCAACATTAAAAGGTGCTTTTGTAATTAATTGATAGATAGTGGATAGGGGTAATAATAGGGACGACTGATGAGGTCGCCCTATTTTTCTACCCAATTTCCGTTTTGATTTTTTTCGTATTTTTCTTTAACAGCGTTCCAGGCAACCTTGTGTGCCGTTTTTTCCTGATCGTATTGTTTGCTGGCAGAATTATAAGCTTCCTTATAAATTTCCTGACCGTGTTTCGGTAGATTATCTTGTACTTGATCTGGCAGGTCGTTTAGTGAATGATATGGCATAAAAAGTACCCTCCTTTTGCTAAGAAGGGTACCCGTTGTATTCAACCAATAAACTCATCAGGAACAACCATATTATGCTTCTTTTTTCTCTACGTTTACTTGATGAGGGTAAGGGATTTCGATTCCATTTTCATCAAATGCTTCTTTGATCCCTTTTCTTAGTTCCCGTTCAACTCCCCATTGCATATCGTTATTTGTTTTTGCAATGACACGGAGGACAACATCCGAAGCACCAAGAGCTTGTACACCTAAAACATTAGGTCCGTCCACGATATTTTCGTTCGTTTCAGCAATACGATCACAAACATTTTGGATGACACCGATCGCGTTATCAATATTATCGTCATATGAAATTCCAATATCAACAAGTGCACGCATATTCCCACGAGTATGATTACTGATTGCAGTGATTTCACGATTCGGAACATAATGAAGAGTTCCGTCAAACCCACGAATATGTGTCGTTCTAAGCCCAGTGTCCTCGACAATCCCATCAAACCCGGCTGCTGATACATAATCACCTACATCAAGCTGTTTTTCAAGAAGAATGAAGAAACCTGTGACAACATCGCTTACGAGACCTTGTGCACCGAAACCGATTGCTAGTCCAACGATACCTGCTCCGGCAAGGAGTCCAGCAACACTTAGGTTGAAAATACCCATAATAACCGCTACTAATACAAAAATTAATACATAGGAAAAAACGCTTTTGGTTAAACTTCTTAATGTTTGTGTTCTTCCCGGGGACATGTGATTGCGTTTTTGTTCTTTATCAAAGGCGGAATTTATAATTCGCCCGCCGACAGCTCGCACGATTACAAAGGCAATGAGAATTAAGATTAATTTGATTGAAATAATACCGATGTCCTTTAAAATCTCTGCCCAATCAATATGTTCGAGTAATTGTTCCATAAATCCAGCTCCTTGCACATTTGATTAGTTCCACTATACCTAATACAGATGAATAGGCGCAATCAATGTCTATCTTTTGAGAAAAAGAGTTGAGCCAGCTAAAATAGTAAAAGGGCAAATTAAAGCAGTGTAACTTCGCTTTGTTTGTCTGGATAAATCGTATCATTTTTCGCTACATTAAATTAATTATCATATAACTTTGACTCTTATTAAGAGATGTTTTATAATGTAGCATGTACTAAAAACACAGGAATTTTACTAGGAGGAATTACTGATGGCAGAACGAATGGTAGCAAAGCAAGCACCGCGATTTGAAATGGATGCGGTAATGTCCAACAAAGAATTTGGAAAAGTAAGCCTTGAGGAAAATATGAAAAATGAAAAATGGACGGTCCTTTTCTTCTATCCAATGGACTTCACTTTTGTTTGTCCAACAGAAATTACAGCTATGAGCGACCGTTACGATGAATTCGAAGATCTTGATGCAGAAGTAATCGGTGTTTCTACTGACACTATCCATACACACCTAGCATGGATCAACACTTCTCGTGATACTAACGGATTAGGTGAACTGAAATACCCATTAGCAGCGGACACAAACCACAAGATTTCAGAAGAATATGGTGTGTTAATTGAAGAAGAAGGAGTTGCGCTTCGCGGATTATTCATCATCAGTCCAGAAGGTGAACTCATGTACTCTGTTGTGAATCATAACAATATCGGACGTGACGTAGATGAAACATTACGTGTCCTTCAAGCTCTACAAACCGGCGGACTTTGCCCAGCAAACTGGAAACCTGGCCAAGATACATTAAACGTTTAATGATGGAAGCTTTGGGCTTACATCATATAAGTCAGTCCAAAGCTTTGATTAGAAAGTCTACTTTTCCAGGTAAGTGCATAACCTTATGGAATACGGTTTAAACATAATGATCTGAGCAGCAGTGGCTCAGCCAGCACCAAGTGTTGGCTGGGCCAAATTTTCTTTTTCTTTAGTCAGAATTTTGATAGTATTAGCAAACATATTCATTTTATTTTATCAAAATTATGGTTATTTATTTCGGAATCCGTTATATTATTTATATTGTAACTAATCTTAAATTACATAATTTGCAAAGGCAGGTGTTTGTATGGATACGTTCAGGCGACTGAAACAATTTTATTGGCCTTATCGTAACTATTTTTTCTTTTCCGTTTTTTCTTTGCTGTTTGTTTCCGGTATTACTGTTATATACCCGATATTGCTACAATTTACAATTGATGAAGTGATTTTGAATGAAGAATATCGCTGGGTTCCATTTCTCGCAATTGGTTTTATTCTTGTCATGACGGTCAAAGGCACCGCAACTTTTTTCCATCAATATCTTGGCGATTTATTCGGAGTCACAGCGGTTTATAAACTTCGTGAAGAGCTATATAAAAAACTTCAATACTTACCGTTTCGTTACTATGATAATGCGAAAACCGGAGACTTGATGTCACGTTTGACAGCGGATGTCGAAGGGTTTCGGTTCTTTTTATCCTTTGGGTTTGCACAGGTGATCAATTTTCTTTTACTTGTGTCATTCAGTCTTGGGGTAATGTTTTACTACTCAGTTCCATTAGCGTTTGTCACACTCGGCATGCTGCCATTCCTAGCGGTTGCAGTATACCGCTTTGATAAAAGAGTTCACCCTGCGTTTAGAGGGATTCGGAAATCAATGGGACGATTAAACACGAAGGTTCAGGAAAATGTGAGTGGTATTAATACAATCAAGTCACTTTCGAGAGAAGATTTTGAGATTGGTAAGTTTGTAGATAATAACAAAGATTACCGAGATAACTATTTGAACACATCCGATATATGGGCAAAGTATTTTCCTTTAATGGAGTTGATCGGAAATCTCTGTGTTGTTTTCTTGCTTTCATATGGAGGCTTTTTAGTTCTAGATGATAAATTGAATCCTGGGGAGTTAGTCGCGTTCTTCAGCCTTGTATGGTACATTATTTGGCCGATTATGAACCTTGGATTTGTTATCAATACGTTTTCTCAATCAAAGGCATCAGGTGAACGGTTACTTGAGATACTCGATGAGCCGGAAGATGTTCAGGACATTGATGACGCGATTGACATAGATCGTTTAGAGGGGCATGTGAAGTTTGATAATGTTACCCATAAATATGCTAGTGAAGAGGAGTATGCACTAAAAAATGTAACCTTTGATGCAACGAAAGGAACCACAATCGGACTTCTTGGTGCAACTGGTGCAGGTAAAACGACAATCACTCAGCTTATCTCTAGATTTTATGAACCAATCGATGGCACGATCTTAATTGACGGAAGAAATATTCAGGATTATACGTTAAAATCCCTTCGAAAGAATATTGGTGTTGTGCTTCAAGAAACGTTCCTGTTTTCTTCGACGATTCGGGACAACATCGCTTATGGGGATGCGGATATTGAGTTTGATAGAATAGAAGAAGCAGCCAAGCGTGCACAGGCACACGAGTTCATCATGGAGCTTCCAGATGGCTATGACACGGTTCTAGGTGAGCGCGGAATGGGTCTATCAGGCGGTCAAAAACAAAGAATTGCAATCGCACGGGCCATTTTAACCGATCCGAGTATTCTGATTCTTGATGATGCTACGAGTGCGGTCGATATGGAAACCGAATTCAAGATTCAAAAAGCATTCCAGGAAGTTATGAAGGGGCGAACGACGTTTATTATTGCCCACCGTATTTCATCACTGAAACACGCGGATGAAATCCTTGTCCTTGAAGACGGGGAAATTGCACAGCGTGGTACTCATGAAGAGTTGATCAAAGGCGAGGGAATGTATCGAAGAGTGTACGATATTCAGTATCAGGATAAAAAAAAGATTAAGCAAAGACAAACTGGATGAGTGAGGTGACAGGATGAGTCAGAAGACAAAACATCGGTTTCATTATTCGCAGGACCAGGCTATTGAAAAACAGTTCAACTGGCAACAAATGCTCCGTTTATTTTCCTATATAAAACCTTATAAGAATAATTTACTACCGAAGGCGATCATTACAATGTTAATATCGACAGCAGTCAGGCTTATCGTCCCTATTTTCATTGGGGTGCTGTTGTTTGACCATGCCATTAAAGATCGAGACGAAGGTTTACTCATTCAATTGATTTTTGGGATTGCCGGTCTATACATTTTCTCATGGATTGCCAACACGTTTCGGATCAAGTGGACGAATCAACTCGGTCAATATATTATTTACGACATCAGACAAGGGCTGTTTAAGCATATTCAACGGCTATCGCACCGGTTTTTTGATCAGCGTTCCGCAGGGTCGATATTGGTACGAATAATCAATGACGTAAACTCCCTACAGGAGCTATTTACAAATGGGGTCATTAATTTATTGATGGACTTCATATTACTAGCGGGAATCATTGTCATCATGTTTGTTCTTAGTCCAGAGCTTACATTAGCGATCATGATCATTTTACCGCTTATGTTTTTCATTTCTACCAAATTGCGTCAAAAGATTCGTCGATCTTGGCAAATGGTTCGGATCAAACAAGCTAAGCTGAACTCTCATTTAAATGAAAGCATACAGGGCGTTCGTGTTACCCAATCATATACACAAGAACAAGAAAACATGGTTTTTTTTGAAGGGGTTAATGGTGAAACGTTTGAAAGCTGGAGAGATGCAACCAAAAAAAGTGCTGTTTTCCGGCCTTTTGTTGAAATGTCCAATGCGATTGGAACTGCCATTCTAATTTGGTACGGGGTTTATCTGATACAAAACGGAATGGACTATGGTGTGTTTGTTACATTTGCATTTTATCTTGGTATGTTTTGGGAACCGATTTCTCGGATGGGTCAGGTTTATAACCAGCTTCTTGTTGCGATGGCCTCAAGTGAGCGAATCTTCGAGTTTCTCGATGAAAAGCCAAATGTTTCAGAACGTAAAAATGCACTTACATTCGAAGAAATCGATGGAAAAATCGAATTTGAAAATGTTGAATTTTCATATGATACTAATCGTAAAGCTCTGAATGGAATTAACCTCACGATTGAGGCAGGAGAGACGATTGCGCTTGTAGGCCACACAGGGTCCGGTAAGACAACGATCGCCAATTTGATCAGTCGATTTTATGACCCTACTGCAGGTCAGGTTAAGATTGATGGTGTAGATTTAAGAGATGTGAAGCTTGATAGTCTTCGTCAAAAGGTAAGTGTTGTTCTCCAGGATACGTTTATATTCTCTGGGACGATTATGGAAAATATCCGATTCGGCCGTCCTGATGCAACAGATGAAGAAGTAATCCGTGCAGCTGAAGCAGTAGGCGCAAATACATTTATCGAAAAACTTGAAAATCAATATAAAACTGAGGTTGAAGAAAGAGGTAATGTATTATCCGTAGGGGAACGCCAGCTACTATCGTTTGCTCGGGCTTTGCTTGCAGACCCTAGAATTTTAATCCTTGATGAGGCGACAGCAAGCATTGATACAGAAACGGAGATTAAAATCCAACATGCTCTGAAGACCCTTCTAAATGGTCGAACCGCGATTATCATTGCCCATCGACTTTCTACAATCCGTGATTCAGATAACATTTTCGTGCTCGATCATGGAAACTTGCTTGAACAAGGTAATCATGAGTCGTTAATGAACCAAAAAGGGGAATATTATGATTTAATCGTCTCTCAGTTCAAAATGCTGGATGCGATGTAAAAAGCTGCCTAGTGCAGCTTTTTTTTCGTACGTAGGGAAGTATGATTTATCTGCTGGAATACAATGTCGTTCACAATCTCTCATTTTTATCCGGCTAATACTCCAATACTCCCTCGAATACGTGCTACTAAACTTGAGAGCAACTGGAGTGGAGGGAAAATCTACACACAGTTACGAATCTTTTTAAAACAACATGTTCAATACTTCACAAACACAATGATCACTGTTACAATGGTGTAGTTCTTAAGTATGTGAAATTTGTCACAAAGTTTTCAACACTCTACTACAAATTTGTAACATCTTAAATGATGTAACCGTTTGTGAAAGGATACAATATGGGTAAAGACTATAAGACGAACTTAACGAAGTTTTATTTAAAAAATCATTGAATCGAAAATAGGGGGAGTTGTAATGCCGGAACTGGATACAGTAATGCTCAGTCGATTGCTAACGGCTATGACACTTGCGTTTCATATCATTTTTGCCACTCTAGGCGTAGGTGTACCATTACTCATCAGTGGTGCTGAATGGATAGGGATAAGACGAAATGATGATCATTACCGACTCCTTGCCCGACGTTGGACGAGAGGTTTTGTCGTTACGGTTGCTGTAGGAGTGGTCACAGGGACATGTATAGGACTACAGTTATCCTTGTTGTGGCCTAGCTTTATGGAAGTCGCAGGTCAGGTGATCGGATTACCGTTGTTTCTGGAAACATTCGCATTTTTTTTCGAGGCTATTTTTCTAGGAATTTATTTGTATACGTGGGACCGGTTTAAAAATCCATATTACCACTGGCTCTTATCTGTTCCAGTTGTGATCGGATCTACTGCTTCTGCTTTTTTTATCACGACCGTAAATGCATTTATGAACGCTCCAAGAGGGTTTGAACTCAAAAATGGAGAACTTGTTGATATTCAACCGCTCATTGCGATGTTCAATCCGGCGACTCCAACAAAAGCATCTCATGTCATTTCAACGGCATACATGACAGCGGCGTTTGTATTAGCTGCAATTACCGCGTTTTTGATTTTACGAAAAGGTAAGAGTGATTACTATAAAAAAGCACTCCATTTCACCATGTTAACCGGATTTGTATTTGCGGTGGCTACTGCAATTATAGGAGACTTCTCAGGGAAGTACCTTGCAGAGTACCAGCCTGAAAAACTAGCTGCGGCAGAATGGCATTTTGAGACGGAAAGAGGGGCGGATTTAATCGTTGGGGGTATTTTATCCGAGGAAGGGGAGATAGAATATGCACTGCGAATTCCGAACGGTCTCAGCTATCTTGCTCATGGTGACTTGAACTCTGAAGTGATTGGGTTAGAGGAATTTCCTGAAGATGAAACTGCACCATTGTTCATTCACTATCTGTTCGATCTGATGGTAGGGATCGGAATGTTTCTAGTAGTCCTTTCTGGACTTTATCTACTTTTAGTAAAATGGCGAAGGGGTAACGCCTACTGGAAGCCTCTGCTTTGGGCGGTTGTTGCATCAGGTCCATTAGCGGTGCTTGCGATTGAAGCAGGATGGATTTTTTCTGAAATAGGTCGTCAGCCGTGGATCTTGTGGCATGTCATGAAAACAGCAGACGGCGCAACGACAAGTGAACACGTCGGGGCGATGTTTATCCTGTTTGCTGCGTTATATGCTGTACTTGGAACGATATGCACCACTGTACTACTAAAAATGTTCAGAAAGTATCCTGCAGAAACAGAATTTGAGCAAATGAAACAAGGATAGGAGGGATGGCTTTGGAAATACAACTTCTTGGTATAACAGTGTTATGGATCTTTCTTTATGGGTATTTGATTGTAGCGTCGATTGATTTTGGTGCTGGATTCTTTGCCTACTATGGAAAAGTGACAAAACGCGACGACGTCATCAATAACATAATCAGTAGATACCTTTCACCTGTCTGGGAAGTTACCAATGTATTTTTCGTATTCTTTTTTGTCGGTTTAGTCGGCTTTTTCCCAAGTACAGCGTATTACTTTGGAACAGCATTACTCGTACCTGGAAGCATTGGGCTCGTATTATTGGCAATCAGGGGTTCGTTTTATGCATTCGGAAATTACGGAGCGAAGGAGAGTAATCTGTACACATTTTTATACGGAGCGACAGGGTTATTGATCCCTGCTTCGTTATCGACAGCTTTAACGATTTCAGAAGGCGGCTTTATGGTTGAAAAGGGAGGAACTGTCGTTTTTCTAGTAAAAGAATTATTCACAAGCTTCTACTCGTGGTCAGTTGTTTTCCTTGCGATTGTTAGTGTGTTATATATAAGTGCCATGTTTCTCACCTTTTATGCAAGTAAAGCTAAGGACATACAGGCTTTAGAGCTTTTACGGAAGTACGCCCTGTTCTGGAGTCCGCCGACGATCCTTGCGAGCTTTCTTGTGTTTGCTTCACTTAATGACCATAACCCAGAACACTTCCAAAATATGCTGGACTATTCTTATTTGTTTATGCTTTCGCTCTTTTGTTTCCTGATTGCAGTTTGGCTTGTTTATCGGAAAAAGAACTATGGGACAGCTTTTCTGTTTGTAATGCTACAGTTTCTGTTTGCCTTTTTCGGATATGGGGTATCTCATCTGCCGTATATCTTGTACCCGTACATTACACTGGATGCTGGATTTACGAATGAAACAATGGGAATTGCTCTAGTTATTGCGTTTATAGCAGGACTGTTATTATTAATTCCTTCCTTGTACCTGATTATGAGAATGTTCTTGTTTGATGCAAATTATGTCCAAGGGGATCGGCCAAAGTAAGAGGAAGATATGGTACAATATTGTGGATAATAAACATTTAGGGCTATTGGAGGAATAACATGAAGAAACAGTTTGCTGTTATTGGATTGGGTCGATTCGGCGGTAGCATTTGTCGGTCCTTGAGCAATAATGATATGGAAGTTCTGGCAATCGACAATGATGAAGATCGTGTTAATGAATACTCTTCAATTGCCACTCATGCCGTAATCGCGGATTCAACCGATGAAAATGTGTTGAAAAGCCTTGGCATCCGAAATTTTGACCACGTAATCGTTGCAATCGGTGACAACCTTCAAGCGAGCATTCTAACAACATTGATCTTAAAAGAGCTGGATGTTGAACACATAACAGTGAAGGCTCAAAACGACTATCATGAAAAAGTATTACGTAAAATTGGAGCGGACCGGATCGTGCATCCTGAGCGAGATATGGGACAAAGGATTGCTCATAACATCATGTCCAACAATGTTCTTGATTACCTTGAGCTTTCTGATGAGCATAGTATCGTTGAATTAATAGCGAGTGAAAAGATGCATGATAAAACATTGATCGAGTTGGATATTCGTGCGAATTATGGGTGTAACGTTGTAGCGATCAAACGTGGTGATGAGATTGAAGTTTCCCCACAAGCGACATATACGATTATTGAAGAAGATATTTTGATTGTGATTGGTGCAGATAATGATATCAGCCGACTTGAAAAGCATCTGCTGATGGATTAATTGAAAATATGGAGAGGGGATGACTCAGTTGAGTCATCCCTTTTACACTTAATAAAGATATTATGCTATAAAATTCCCCTTATAAACGCTAATCGATGGTGCATACTCCTGATAAATGTAAAATCCATGTTCGAATAAGTGCTAATCAGCGCACGATCCCCTAATTACTGTAAGAACCATGTCCGAATAAGTGCTAATCAGCGCACGATCCCCTAATTACTGTAAGAACCATGTCCGAATAAGTGCTAATCAGCGCACAATCCCCTAATTACTGTAAGAACTATGTCCGAATAAGTGCTGATCAGCGCGCAATCTCCTAATTACTGTAAGAACCATGTCCGAATAAGTGCTAATCTGCGCGCTCTCTCCTAATTACTGTAAGAAACATACCCGAATAAGTGCTAATCAGCGCACAATCCCCTAATTACTGTAAGAACCATGTCCGAATAAGTGCTGATCAGCGCGCAATCTCCTAATTACTGTAAGAACCATGTCCGAATAAGTGCTAATCAGCGCACGATCCCCTAATTACTGTAAGAACCATGTCCGAATAAGTGCTAATCAGCGCACGATCCCCTAATTACTGTAAGAACCATGTCCGAATAAGTGCTAATCAGCGCACGATCCCCTAATTACTGTAAGAACCATGTCCGAATAAGTGCTAATCAGCGCACGATCCCCTAATTACTGTAAGAACCATGTCCGAATAAGTGCTAATCAGCGCACAATCCCCTAATTACTGTAAGAACCATGTCCGAATAAGTGCTGATCAGCGCGCAATCTCCTAATTACTGTAAGAACCATGTCCGAATAAGTGCTAATCTGCGCGCTCTCTCCTAATTACTGTAAGAACCATACCCGAATAAGTGCTAATCAATGCGCATTCCCCTAATTATTGTAAAAAACACACCCGAATAAGCGGTGATGTCAGCTATTTTCTAATAACCAGTATACGATACCGATCCACTTCAAACTAACGAAAAAAAGCTGCCGAGTATTTCTCGACAGCTTTTATAATGATTTTCACGTTTCCATTATGATTGGTAAGATCATAGGACGGCGTTTTGTTTTTTCATACAAGAACGGAGCTAGAACGTCCGTAATTTCATTTTTGATTTCGGACCATTGTGTCGTTCTTCTTTCCATCATTGCATTTAAATGTTTAGCAAGAATCCCTTGAGCGTCGTTGATCAGATCTTCAGATTCTCTCATGTACACGAAGCCTCTTGAAATGATGTCAGGACCTGATACGATTCTGAATTCTTTCATATTGATACTAACGACTACGACAACCAAACCTTCCTCAGAAAGGATTTTTCTGTCGCGAAGAACGATATTGCCGATGTCACCAATACCATTTCCATCTACATATACTGACCCGGATGGGATCTTTCCAGCAATGGATGCTTCTCCCTCACTCAAAGCAAGTACTTCACCATTATCCATAATAAAACAATTATTTTCGTCAACATCACAATCCGTTGCTAGCTGTGTGTGCATTTTCAACATTCGATATTCACCATGGATCGGCATGAAATACTTAGGCTTCATTAATCGAAGCATTAACTTTTGTTCTTGTTGGCCGCCGTGTCCAGACGTATGAATATCATTCAACGAGCCTGCAATTACGTTTGCACCTGCTCGGTGGAGTTGATTGATGATTTTACTGACGCTTAGTGTATTCCCAGGAATCGGTGAAGACGAGAATACGACTGTATCTCCAGGAATGATTTGGATTTGACGATGTGTACCGTTCGCAATTCTAGATAAAGCAGCCATCGGTTCGCCTTGACTTCCTGTACATAAAATCGCTACTTCATTATCGGGAATGCGATTAATCTGATTCGACTCAATAAAAGCATCCTTAGGAGCGCGAATATACCCAAGCTCTTGTCCGATGGTAATGTTTGAATCCATACTTCTTCCGAACACAGCAATCTTCCGGTCATTTTCTATAGCGGCTTCAACAACCTGCTGAAGTCGATGAATATTTGATGCGAAGGTTGCAAAGATGACACGGCCATCCACTTTTCGGAAAATGTCTTGAATGCTTTCCCCGACACGTCTTTCAGACATGGTAAAGCCAGGCACTTCACTATTGGTACTGTCAGATAGTAAGCACAGTACACCTTCTTGCCCAATCTGTGCCATTTTAGTTAAGTTTGCCGGCTCGCCGACTGGTGTGAAATCGAATTTAAAATCCCCTGTATGGACAATGTTTCCTGGTGGTGTTTTTACAACAACCCCGAATGCATCCGGAATCGAGTGGGTCGTTCTGAAAAACGTGATAGACGTTTTTCTAAACTTGATCACATCATCTTCCTGAATCTCATACAATTTTGTTTTACGCAATAATCCGTGCTCTTCAAGTTTGTTCTTAAGAAGGCCGATTGCAAGTTTCCCACCGTAAATTGGTATATTAAGTTGACGAAGAAGGTACGGAATTCCTCCGATGTGGTCTTCGTGCCCGTGGGTAATGAATAACCCTTTGATTTTGTCTACATTTTTGACCAAGTATGTGTAATCTGGAATGACATAATCGATACCGAGAAGTTCATCCTCAGGGAATTTGATACCTGCGTCAATTAAGATGATTTCATCCTGAAATTGAACACCGTATGTGTTTTTTCCAATCTCGTCTAATCCACCTAATGCAAAAACAGCGGTCTGATGATTTTTTACAAATTTCATTTGTTATCTTGTCTCCAATTCAAAGTCTTCAAATTGTTGTTCATACTTCAAGTGACTTCCTGAAATTTGTTGTATGAACTCAATATTATAATTTCGGCCAGCTAGTGCAGAACGAACTGCTTGGACAGAGTCTGCTTCAAAATAAAGGCTCTTTGTTTCTTCACGAACAGGTACCTCTTGCAGGCTCTCCTGATAAAAAACTTTAAAAATCATACTGTAACTCCCCTTACCGTTTTCGAATAATTTCATCTTCGTATTATTATAAATGAATTCTTGCAGTTTTTCATGTTTTTTTCCTAAACTTCAGAGTTTGAAGGAGAAAATACATGTATGTAAAAGGAAAGGTATCTGAATACATAAGATACCAAAATTATGCTTGTAAAACAAATTTATTGAACATAGCGGACGGTTGTTGATGGTTGTTTAACTCCCATTAGATCCTTCCACTTCTTCAAAATGCGTTTCTTCAGCCTTCTCATTTTGCACACCATCCTTTCTCACGCCAAAATCGATGTCTTGATGTTATACTTAGTATGGAAAATTTGCGGCGTTAGGTTGCAAGGTAATAAGTGGAACATGTTCATGATTAATTAAATCAGGTGATCTGAAAGTACATATACTGGCAGGAGAAGGTGTGCAGCAATGAAACTATATGCTTCGTTAATAACGTTAAGCTTGATCTGGGGAATGTCTTTTTTATTTATAAAAGTACTTGTCGAAGATATCGGAGCATGGGGAATCGTTTTTATCCGTTGTACATTCGGTGCACTTACGCTGATTGGAATAATGTTGATACAACGTAAAAAAATCTTTCCTAAGGGACTTCCGTGGAAGACATTACTGGTTGTCGGTTTATTTAATGCAATGATTCCATGGGGGCTGATTGCAATCAGTGAAACGAAAATTTCGAGCAGCCTCGCTTCAATCGTGAATGCAACGACTCCTATTTGGACGAGTGTAATCGGTGTAATTTTCTTTTCGATTCATTTAAAATATAAGCAATGGTTCGGTGTTCTGATCGGTTTTATCGGGATATTGATATTGATCAATCTTGATATCAATCAGTTCTTTAAAGAAGACCTTGTTGGGATGGGCACGATGATTGCGGCAACACTATGCTATGGATTCAGCTCGCAATATACAAAACGAAACCTGCAGGGGCTTAGTGTAATGATCATTTCATTATTTACGCTGTTAATCGGTGCCTTCGGGAGTCTGAGCGTGATGCTGCTTACAGGAGAGGTCATTACTATTGAAGCAGTGACAGAACCTGTTTCGATCGCAGCATTTATAGGACTTGGGGTGTTCGGTTCCGGACTTGCATATTTACTTTTTTATTACATGATTCAAAAGGGAAGTGCGGAATTTGCTACCTTTGTTACTTATCTCGTTCCGATTACTGCAATGCTTTGGGGGCACTTCCTTTTAGACGAGTATATTCCTCCATATGCCTTATATGGTTTGGTTCTTATTTTCCTGGGTGTTTATTTGTCAACGAGGAAAACAATGAGACAACAAACTCAAAATGTCTCAGAAGTAACCGGTCGTTAGCCGTATCATAGCGTGTATTATTGCCTCATGAAAAGGAAATTATTATTGAAGGCAACATGAAACAATAAGTGAAAAAGGGGTATTGTATGGCACACAAGATTGTATTTTTTGATATAGATGGTACTTTGTTGGATCAAAATAAGCGTTTGCCCATAGGGGCAAGGAAAGCTATTCAGGAATTAAAAGAACGCAAAATACCGATTGTTATTGCAACAGGTCGAGCACCGTTCATGTTTAAACCGTTGTTGATGGACTTAGGGATAGATAGTTTTATCAGCTTCAATGGCCAATTTGTTTCTTGTCAAAATGAGCGTATTTATGAAAATCCAATTGATCTCGAAGTATTGGAACGCCTTGTTTCACAATCAAAAGATGGGGATCATCCGATGGTGTTTTTAAATGAGGATGAAGGGCGCACCACCCATGATCGTCATCCGCATGTAACCAAATCAATGGACGATCTAAAGCTTTCATACCCACTACATGATCCTGAATTTTATAAAAGAAGGCCGATTTACCAAGCATTGTTATATTGTGAAAAAGGCGAAAAAGAGCTCGCATACAGAAGCACGTACAATGATTTTGACTTTATCCGTTGGCACCGTTACTCAATGGATGTCCTTCCGAAGTATGGTTCTAAAGCAATCGGAATTCAAAAAATGATTGATCATCTTGGATACCTTAAAGAGGATGTTGTTGCATTCGGGGACGGATTAAACGATTTAGAAATGCTCGAATTCGCTGGTACGGGTGTTGCGATGGGAAATGGAAAAGAAGAGGCAAAACGCTCGGCAGACTTTGTAACAAAAGCTGTTGATGATGATGGAATTAGATACGGTTTAAAGAAACTTGACCTGATCACCTGAATAACGCAAAAAAGACTGCTCCTAATGTTGGATCAGTCTTTCAGTTTTAAGCGTATGTTTTTTTGAAGCATTAATGTATGGTCTTGCTTCACGCCAAGGTGCTTGAGGTGGCTTCTTCCACAAACACAAAAAGCGTGATGCACTCCAGAATTTCCAACGCTTGTCACACCTAAGCAGGTCATTTCCGCTTTTATTAATTACCTTCCTATTGAGATTCCGTCTGGTCGATTAAATGGATCTTCTTTATCAAAGTGATCATAAAACATAATTCCATTTAGGTGATCAATTTCATGCTGGAACACGATTGCGGGTAAACCTTTGAGGCGAAGCTCGATTTCGTTACCATCAATATCGATTGCCTTTACTTTGATTTTTGCATAGCGTGGCACAAATCCAGGGACATCACGGTCAACGGACAAACAACCTTCTCCCGATTCGAGGTAAGCAAGTTGAACGGAATGGCTTACAATTCGGGGGTTAAATAAGGCATAGCTATATAATTTTTCATTCTCATCCTCAATCAAAACGGCGATCATTCGCTTGGACAGACCGATTTGCGGTGCTGCAAGTCCAATTCCTGGTCTAAGATTGTATTTTACACTCATATCAGGATCTTGACTATTAACAAGAAATTCATGCATTTCCTTCAATGTATTGAGATCTTTTTCTTTTGGAGGGAGAGTAACTTCCTCTGCTCTCTTACGAAGGACCGGATCCCCTTCTTTTATAATATCCTTCATTGTGATCATGACTTCACTCCTCTTTCATTAATTCAGTATAAACGAACATTTTTACGATTGTGATTATTTTAACACAACTTTTTCTCAACCGTTAAAATATTATGTATTGAATGTTCTAAATGTATAGTGACGTACATATTTTACTTATATCCGCTTGTACACTGTGATTTGTCTTGTATGAGTTAATCCAAACGTTTATCATAAAAAAGAGAGAGAATTCAGTTAGGGGGAGCTGTGTTGTTCATCAAGAAAATCGCATTCGTGTTGGTCATTTTCATTCTTTTGTTATCAGGTTGCTCATTTGGGCCGTCTGCAGAAGAAAAGATTTATGAACATCTTGAAAAAACGGTTTCATTAGAGGCGGGATTTGCAGAGGTTCAAGAACCGCTCGTAAAGGCAGAAACAGAAGAGCAAAAGATTTTTTCGGAAATATTAAAATTGAGTATGAAAGAGTTGGATAAAATAAAAACTCTTTCTGATAAAGCAGCTGAGCTTGCGCAATCCAGAGCGGAGTTACTGGAAAAAGAGAAGGACAGTATACATAGTGCATATGAGGAATTCATATCGATTGAACCACTGGTTAAAGAACTAGAAGTGAAAGAAATAAAAGACAAAGCTGATGAGCTAGTTACAACGATGAATAATCGGTATGACCAATATAATGAACTTCATAATGCATATGGAAAAGCGTTGGAAATGGATCAGGGACTGTACGAGATGCTTAAAAAGGAAGACCTGACTCTCGATAAACTAAAAAGCTATATTGATCAGTTGAACCAACAGTATGAACGTGTGTTTGATGAACAAGAAAAGTTTAATGAATTGACTGATCGATATAATGACCAAAAACAATCGTTTTATAAAGAGGCTGGTTTTACAACAAAATAATTAGAAATGAGTAAGATTCGACTCTTTTGGGGTCGAATCTTTTTTTTTTACGTTAATACAGTATAATCATCTATACTAATACAGAGGATGAGATTGTATAAACTGATAAACAACACATTTGCAATAAAAACATAGAAATACCAAAAGATTGACGGTTTTTTAATAGTTAGTGTAAACTAAGAAACAGACGTAGTTGTACTATAATATGCATCTATGGTAACTAATACAGATTGCGTTTCAAGTGTACATCTCGGAAAGGAAATATCCAAACGATTATGTACCCGTTAAATCGGGTAGTGTTTGAAGGAGTCACTTGTTTCAAACCGTTCATGATTTGATGAAAATAATCGTTGTATTGTCATGTATTGTGTCACATATGGGCAATCTAACGGATGTGTATAATTTGCCAGGATCATTTGAAACGAAATCATTTTATTTTCAAAAAGAAAGGATGAGGTGACCTTCATGGGTACAAAAACCTTTAAGAAAATCGAAGAGGAATTTGAAACGTTCCAAATACTTGATGAGGAAGGCGAAATCGTAAATAAGGAAGCGATGCCCGACTTATCTGATGAAGATTTACAAGAATTGATGAAACGTATGGTTTACACTCGAATCTGGGATCAACGTGCTATATCACTAAACAGACAAGGACGTCTTGGGTTCTATGCACCAGTTGCCGGACAAGAAGCTTCAATGCTGGGTAGCCATTATGCTCTTGATAAAGAGGACTTTATTTTACCCGGATATCGTGATGTTCCCCAAATCGTATTTCACGGATTACCTCTCTACCAAGCGTTCCTTTTTTCTCGTGGACATTTCCATGGTAACCAAGTTCCAGAAGGTGTTAATGTGATTGCTCCACAAATTATTATTGGTGCACAAATTACACAGACCGCCGGAGTGGCTCTGGGATTGAAAAAACGTGGCAAGAAAAATATAGCGATTACGTATACAGGTGACGGTGGTGCTTCACAAGGTGATTTCTATGAAGGAATCAACTTTGCAGGCGCATTTAATGCCCCAGCTGTTTTTGTCGTTCAAAATAACCGTTTTGCTATTTCAGTACCTGTTGAAAAACAATCAGCAGCAAAAACAATTGCTCAAAAAGCGGTTGCAGCAGGTATCCACGGTATCCAGGTAGACGGAATGGATGTTCTTGCCGTTTATGTAGCAACAAAACAAGCCCGTGAACGTGCGATGAACGAAGAAGGTCCGACATTGATCGAAACACTGACTTACCGTTATGGACCTCATACAATGGCAGGGGACGATCCGACTCGATATCGTACAGAAGATATGGATAACGAATGGGAAAAGAAAGACCCGCTTGTTCGTTTCCGCAAATATTTAGAAAGTAAAGACTTATGGTCCGAAGAAAAAGAAAATGAAGTTGTAGAAAAAGCAAAAGAAGAAATTAAAGCAGCAATTAAAAAAACCGATGAAACACCTAAACAAAAAGTTACGGATCTGATCGATATCATGTACGAAAAGCTTCCGAAAAATCTAGAGGAGCAAATGGAAGAATATAAAGAAAAGGAGTCGAAGTAAGCGATGGCCCAAATGACGATGATTCAAGCGATCACTGATGCGATGCGTATCGAATTGAAGAATGATGAAGATGTATTGATTTTTGGGGAAGACGTTGGTCAAAATGGTGGGGTTTTCCGCGCAACAGAAGGCCTCCAGAAAGAGTACGGTGAAGATCGCGTTTTTGATACGCCCCTTGCAGAGTCCGGAATTGGAGGACTAGCTATCGGGTTAGCGTTACAAGGGTATCGCCCTGTTCCTGAAATCCAATTTTTCGGGTTCGTTTATGAAGTCATGGATGCGATTTCAGGTCAGATGGCACGTTTACGATATCGTTCAGGCGGACGCTACAATGCACCGATAACGATTCGCTCTCCATTTGGCGGAGGTGTTAAAACTCCAGAGCTCCATGCTGATAGCTTAGAAGGTTTAATGGCGCAACAGCCAGGTCTGAAGGTTGTTATCCCATCAACTCCTTATGATGCAAAAGGGTTGCTCTTGTCAGCAATTCGAGACAACGATCCAGTCATCTTCCTTGAACATATGAAGCTTTATCGTTCATTCCGTGATGAAGTACCTGAAGAAGAGTATACTGTGGAAATTGGTAAGGCAGATGTTAAAAGGGAAGGGAAAGACATTTCCATCATCACGTACGGTGCAATGGTTCATTCTTCATTAAAAGCGGCTGAAGAGCTTGAAAAAGAAGGCATTGAAGCTGAAGTTATTGACTTAAGGACCGTGAGCCCAATTGATGTTGATACGATTATAGAGTCTGTCAACAAAACAAATCGTGCCATTGTTGTACAGGAGGCTCAAAAGCAAGCAGGAGTTGCTGCGAATGTAGTGGCAGAGATTAATGATCGTGCGATTCTTTCGTTGGAGGCACCAGTGTTACGTGTTACTGCACCGGATACAGTATTCCCGTTCTCCGCAGCAGAAGATGTATGGTTGCCGGATTACAAAGATATCGTTGCAAAAGCAAAGCAAGTCGTGAACTTTTAATAGAGCCAGTCCAAACGATCATTTGATTCGATAGAATTTAAGGAGGCGAATCCCGTGGCATTTGAATTTAAACTTCCAGATATCGGTGAAGGTATCCACGAAGGTGAAATCGTAAAATGGTTTGTCAAAGCAGGAGATGAGGTTAAGGAGGATGACATCCTTCTTGAAGTCCAGAATGATAAAGCTGTTGTTGAGATTCCTGCGCCGGTTGACGGTACAATTAAGGAAGTTAAGGTTGAAGAAGGAACAGTCGCAGTTGTAGGTGATGTTCTTGTAACCATCGATGCAGAGGGTTATGAAGGCGACAGCAGTGAGTCTGAAGCAGAGCAACCAAACGCGGATGAAGACAAGAAGCCTGAAGCAGATCAAGCTAAGGAAGATGATAAGGAACAGAAAAAATCGGAAACAGTGGTATCCAAATCAGAAGATACCGATGAATCTGATGATGATCCAACGAATCGGATCAAGGCAATGCCTTCTGTACGAAAATATGCTCGTGAAAAAGGGGTAAACCTTAAGAAGGTCAGTGGATCAGGTAAGAACGATAGAATTTTAAAAGAAGACATCGACGCATATCTTGACGGTGGAGACAAAGCCGTAGATGCTCAAGACAGTGTAGAAGAAGCAGAAGAAACTTCCAAGGAGAAGAAAACGGAAGTGAAACCTGCAGCTGCAGCACAAGAGCTTGAAACACGTGAGAAGCTAAAAGGTACGCGTAAAGCAATTGCTAAAGCAATGGTCAACTCCAAACATACTGCGCCTCATGTTACGCATATGGATGAAGTTGTCGTAACCGATCTTGTCGCACATCGTAAAAAGTTCAAAGAAATGGCCGCTGAAAAGGGTATAAAGCTTACGTATCTTCCATACGTTGCGAAGGCGCTTGTATCCGCACTGCGCGAGTATCCAATCTTGAATGCTTCTATTGATGATGAAAATGAGGAAATCGTACACAAGCATTATTACAATATCGGAATTGCTGCAGATACAGATGCTGGTCTCGTCGTACCCGTTATAAAGGATGCAGATCGTAAGTCGATTTTCACACTGTCTAATGAGATCAATGAGTTAGCGAAAAAAGCTCGGGATGGCAAACTGTCTACAGATGAAATGAAAGGCAGCACTTGTACGATCTCGAACCTTGGCTCAGCTGGGGGTCAATGGTTTACACCGATTATCAACCATCCAGACGCAGCGATCCTCGGTGTCGGACGTATCCAAGAAAAGCCAGTCGTTGATGATGGTGAAATTGTAGCTGCACCAGTACTTGCCGTTTCAATCAGCTATGATCATAGACTTGTTGACGGTGTCACTGCACAGCAAGCACTAAACCATATTAAACGTCTGTTGAACGATCCACAATTATTGATAATGGAGGCATAAAAATGGTAGTAGGCGATTTTGCAGAAGAAGTTGATACACTGGTCATCGGTTCCGGACCCGGCGGATATGTTGCCGCAATTCGTGCTGCTCAAATGGGGCAAAAGGTTACGATTATGGAAAAAGACGAAATCGGAGGCGTTTGTCTCAACGTTGGTTGTATACCTTCTAAAGCAGTCATTAACGCAAGTCACCGTTTTGAACACGCAAAGCATTCAGAGGATATCGGAATTACAGCAGAAAATGTCAAGGTAGACATGAGCAAAGTTCAGGAATGGAAAACGGGTATCGTTAAGAAATTGACAGGTGGGGTAGAAGGGCTTCTTAAAGGAAATAAAGTCGATATTGTTAAAGGGGAAGCTTACTTTTCGGACACCAATACGGTTCGTGTAACAAAAGACGAGTATACTTCTCAAACATACAAATTTAAGAACTGTATACTCGCAACTGGATCAAGCCCGATTGAATTGCCTTCTTTTAAATGGAGTGACCGTGTCATTTCGTCAACTGGGGCATTAGCTCTAACAGAAGTTCCAAAAAAAATGGTGGTCATCGGTGGAGGGTATATCGGTATCGAACTAGGCTCTGCTTATGCAAATCTCGGTACGGAAGTGACAATCCTAGAGGGCGGTAAGTCGATTATTCCTGGCTTTGAAAAGCAAATGAGCACCCTTGTTTCTCGTCGTCTTAAAAAGAAAGGCGTAGAGATCATCACAAATGCGATGGCAAAAGGTGTCGAAGAGTCGGACAAGGGAGTAACTGTCACGGCTGAAGTAAAAGGTGAGGAAAAGTCGTTTGAAGCGGATTACGTACTTGTAACAGTTGGGCGTAAGCCGAATACTGAGGAACTCGGGCTCGAGCAAATTGGGGTTAAAATTAACGATCGAGGCTTAATTGAAGTCGACAAACAAGGGAAAACTTCCGTTGATGGCTTGTACGCAATTGGTGATATCGTTCCAGGGCCAGCATTAGCACACAAAGCATCTTATGAAGGAAAAATCGCAGCAGAAGCAATATCGGGAGAAGCAGCTGAAATCGATTATCTGGCAATCCCTGCGGTCGTGTTCAGTGATCCGGAGCTTGCCAGTGTTGGGTATAATGAAGCTGAGGCTAAGGAAGCAGGTTTTGATGTGAAGGCGTCCAAGTTCCCATTTGGAGCAAATGGCCGCGCCCTTTCGTTAAACGATGCGGAAGGATTTATGAAATTGATCACACGCAAAGATGATGGACTTGTGATTGGTGCACAAATCGCAGGACCGAATGCTTCGGATATGATTGCAGAATTAGGGCTTGCAATTGAAGCAGGAATGACTGCAGAAGATATTGCCCTAACCATACATGCTCATCCAACCTTAGGTGAAATCACGATGGAAGCAGCAGAAGTAGCAATCGGACTACCGGTCCACATCGTTAAATAATGCATAAAAGAGGAGCGACTGACTAAGTCGCCCCTCTTTTTTTACTGTTCATAAACTGGCTCAATTGCTTCCGTTATTTTATCGGTATCCTTTTGTCCTTCGATTCGGACAGAAACTTTATTTCCATACATAATGATTAACGTTGGAAACGTAGACACTTTAAAATAATCAACCATGTCAGTGTTATCCTTTTGTATAATTTTAATAGAACTAAGCTTGTCCGGATATTTTTTCTGGAGCTCTAACAATGCATCATAATAGGCCCTTTCTTTATTATGATTATCGTTTGAAGAAAATAAGATTGTGTGAACTTGACCTTGAGCGAAGTCGGGCATGTGACTTAAAGCAGGTGTTATTTGACAGCTGCTTAATATTGAAAGTACTGCAAGCATCGGAATTGAAAGAAATATACGTGACTTTGTATTCATGAAGTTCACTTCTTTCATGTTAGAATCTAGGAGCGCTTCTTGTAGGTTAGTTTGATTCTATCATGAAATATTCCGAGAACCTGTCTCGTAAATAAAATGTTACAAAATTGAAAACTTCATAACCTTTACATCATGTCGTATAGCTTATTCAAATGCATATACTGTAATGATGAAAGGGGAGGAGGGTGTGGATGGTTTATTCAGTACTTGTTTTGTCATCCGTCCAAATTATAATTTGGAGCCTTTATTCCATTGTCATCTACCTTTCACACCGTGATCCCACACTTTTTGAATATCTGCTGATGCTTTTGTTCATCTACCTTGGTTATTTGTTTGGAGTATACTTGCACAACCCGAAAAGATTATCAATATGGTTAAGCCTTTTGGGGGCTTGCTTTTATTTAATACTAAAGCTTATGTGAAATAAAGATGGAGTTGACTCGAGTGAGCTACTCCACTGTTCGATCACTTCTTCATCTGGTGATCTTCTTTTAATGCCTTTATCATTGATATGACAATAAAGATCATGATGATTGTAAACGGAAAGGCTGCTATTATTGACGCTGTCTGTAGACCTTGAAGTCCTCCTGAATATAAAAGGATTGCAGCAGAGGCAGCTACAACAATCCCCCATACAAACTTAATGAAATTTGGAGGGTTTAGGCTTCCATTGGTCGTTTGCATCCCGAGAACGAACGTTGCAGAATCGGCTGAAGTAATAAAGAATGTGCTGATCAGCAGGATAGCAAGAAACGACATAACGACCCCTAACGGAAAGTGTTCGAGTAGTGCGAATAATGCAATTTCTGTACCATTGTCTGGGTTGGTCATAATACCGTAAAGGCCAGCTCCCTCTAATCGATCTAGGAAGATGGCTGATCCTCCAAATACGGAGAACCATAGGGCGCCAAAAATAGTAGGTACGAGCAACACACCTAGAACAAACTCACGGATGGTACGCCCTTTTGATACACGTGCGATGAACATACCTACAAATGGTGCCCATGCAATCCACCATGCCCAATAGAACACTGTCCAAGCTTGAATCCAATCCTGACGGGTATCGCTAAAGGGGCCGAGTCTGAAACTCATGCCAGGTAAGTTTTGAATATAAGAACCTAACGTTTGCGTAAATACATCCATAATAAAATTAGTTGGTCCAGTAAACAGAAGGAACAGCATTAAAATTATGGCCAGAACGATGTTTATATTACTTAAGTATTTAATTCCTTTGTTCAATCCCGTGGATGCAGATAGTAGAAAAAGTACAGTAACGATTGCAATGATTATGAGCTGTGTCATTTTCGTATTTTCAATTCCATCTATTACATAAGAAAGTCCACCGCTTATTTGTGCCGCTCCAAAGCCGAGTGATGTCGCAACACCAAATACGGTTGCAAATACGGCGATGACATCAATGAGTATTCCGATAGGACCATTTACCCGATCACCTAATATTGGTCTAAAAATTGCACTAATTAGACCTGGTGCTCCTTTTCTGAATTTGAAATAGGCAAGAGCAAGTCCAATTACTGTGTATATTCCCCATGGATGGAGTCCCCAATGGAAGAACGCGAAACGCAAGGATGCCCGTGCGGCTTCTACCGTTTCCCCATTCCCTGAAGGGGGGGCATAATAGTGGAATAAGGGTTCTGCGACTCCCCAAAAAACAAGCCCGATACCCATACCGGCACTAAAAAGCATTGCGAACCATGTAACTGTACTGTAATCTGGCTCATCCGTATCCTTCCCGAGCTTTATACGGCCGTACTTACTGAAAATCAGAAAGATCGAAAAGACAAGGAATGCCGTTGCGGAAAGCAGGTAGAACCATCCGAACTTTATTTGGAGAAAAGCCTGGATATCTGCTGTATTCTCAGCTAGATTTTTGGGTGATAAGACCCCCCACGCAATAAAAACGAGTGAAATGAGAAGTGATATAACAAATACTTTTGTGAATTTCTTCATATGTAACTCCTTTCTATACAATCACATGTGTCCCGAATGTTAAAACCTCAAATTGAATCATACGGTTCAGCTACAGATTCGCTCATACACGTTTTAATAGTACCCAATTAACTGTTCACTTAACCAAAATCAACCTATTTTTAGGTGAATTTTCCCTTCTATAATTTACCCATCGACCTTATACTAGAATATGATGTTCAAAAGATAAAAGAGAGAAAAAGGGGAGTCAGCATGAAACAACTATTGGTTTTACTTATGGTTAGCATCCTTATAGGTTGTAATGCATCAACAGTTGAGGAACCTACACAGGAAAGAACGGAAACTGACCAAGAACAAACGGAAACAACTGAAAACATACCGGAAGATAAGGAAAATAAACCAGAGGATCCTCCGACTTCTGAAAAGGGGGAAGGGGAACCAGCTGAACCTGAAGAGCCAAAGATAACCTACACGATCAGTCCAGCAAATTGGACAATGCAAACAGAATCAACAGAACACGAAAAAGCAGTATTATTAACGATTGATGATGCCCCGGACACGTATGGCCTTGAAATGGCACAAACATTAAAAGAATTAAATGTTCCAGCCATCTTTTTTATAAATGGACATTTCATTGATACGGGTGAAGAAAAGGAAGTCCTACGTAAAATACACGATCTTGGTTTTGAAATAGGTAATCATACGATGACACATACAAACCTTTCAAATTTGTCTGTAGAGGAACAAAAGCAGGAGATTTTGACACTGAATGAGGAGATTGAAGCTATCACAGGGGAGAAACCTATCTTTTTCCGTGCCCCATTTGGAGTGAACACCGATTTTTCCAAGAATTTAGTCAACGAACAAAACATGATGTTTATGAACTGGACGTTCGGTTATGATTGGGAGGCGGAATATCAAAATAGTCAAGCATTGACTGATATTATGGTGAACACGGAGCTGCTTACGAACGGTGCGATTATACTTGCTCATGATCGAGAATGGACGAATGAAGCATTGAAGAATATTGTTGAAGGATTACGCGGAAAAGGATATACGTTTATCGATCCTGATCAAATTGAGAAAAAATAGAAGGGGTGACGTTATGTCTCCCCTTCAATGAGTTCGTTATCTTTTGTAATAATACATTGTACGACCGTTGAATAGTTGAAGCTCAGCGTCTAGTTTTTTCGCTAGGAATTTACAGAATTCATTCGCCTTTCCTTTATCACCATGTGTAGAACCATCTGGTAATACAACTTGAATGTAAGTATTACTCTCAGAGCCTTCCTGATTTTCATCAGTACCCCCAACACCTACAATTATGTATTTATAGTCGTCCTGATCATTCCCTTTTAAAAGAAACCATTTATCTTTCCCATCTTCTCGTTGTTCCAGCGAATAAGGGAAGGCGTTAGACCCATATTCCCAACCTAATTGAGTACCAGTTTTCGTTGTAATGTCCTTATAATAATTGATAAGCTCTTTTACTTCTTCTAATGTAATCGTTTGCTGCTTTGATTTAGCGACTAGCTTTATATATGCGCTGCTAGGCAATATTGTTCACTCCTTATCCTGGTCAGGATTCCCTTCATTATAAATCCATACTAGCATTTTCGAACATTAAAACACAATTATTTTAGTAAAAATATGAATATTCGGTTTAATTCTATTATTTGTCGGGTAGTTCTGTTGATTAATACAACATTTTCAATAGTAAGGGGGTGAAATTAATAAGAGACTTTGTCGAAACCGTTGTTATTGAATAAGATGGTTAGTATAATTAATAAAATTCAAAATATTCTGAAGGAGGGCGTTGGCATGGATTTGTTTGACAAACTTTATGAAGAAGATGAAACAGTAAAAGTTAGGTTTGTCGGATTTACAACTGAGCATGTCCGATACGATTTTGGGATCATTTATACGAACATGTTTTTCGGAAAACCACTTGTCGTATGCATGCAAACCGGACGCTCCACTCTTATGGATGCAGTGGATTTGAAAAATACGGAAACGATTCAAAAGGTGTTTCGGATTGCATCTAAACAAGAGGCAAAGGACCTTTCGACATTTTTTGAAGAATCACTGCCATTTTCTCCAATAGCAGAACAATATGAATAAATAAGCAATGGGAATGACCCAATATGGGTCATTCCCATTTCAGTGACTGAATCATCTATTAACACAAAGAAATAAATGTGTCATACAATTACCTCTTGACATTTTAATTGTGACATCATATTATAAATGTAACGATTAAATAAAGCGCTTTCAATAAGCGAAGGAGTGTAGGCAATGGGAACAATTATCTGTCAAACATGTGAAGCAACTATTGAACACTTCGAGGTCGAGAAGGTAACAACATTATACTCAAGCTGTCCAAACTGTAAGAAACAACGTAAAAGTGGACAAAAGCGTTCATAAATAACGACGGGGCTACACTCAAACGAGTCAGCCCCTTTTTTCATTCCATTGGTGCGTATGATCAATTAATGTTAACCCTTTAGTGGCAGAAGTGGAATAGGTCCCGTTATTTAATCGGTACATGCTCTTTAATGACACGAATCATTCCAAGGGTTTCATCCTCTGGACCTTGAACAGGAAGACCAGCTGCAACATTCTCGTTAATATAATCAAGATTTTCTTGTGTAATGATTTCACCAGGTATGAAAATTGGAATACCCGGTGGATAGACCATCACAAATTCTGCAATAATTCTTCCGACTGCTTCTTTAAAAGGGACACTTTCCGTTTCAGAGTAAAATGCATCTCTTGGTGAAAGTGAGAGTACAGGGATTTCAGGAACATGGACTGGAATCTTTTTATCATTGTCATCAGAAAGAGGTTGATGTAATTCAGAAAGCTCTGATAATGCCTTAACCAATGCATCTATATTTTCTTGAACGTCTCCAGCTGTAATAATACATAGGATATTGTATAAGTCGGAAAGCTCGACTTCGATATTATGTTTTTCACGAAGCCACACTTCAACATCATAACCAGTCACATTTAAATCCTTTACCGAAATAATCAATTTAGTCGGATCATAATCGAACGTTGCCGGAGTTCCAAGAATCTCTGCACCGACACAATGTAGGAATGGAATCTTATTAATTGCACATCTTGCGTTGTCAGCCAATTGTATCGACTGTTCAGCTAATTCATATCCTTTTGTTGCTAACCGCCTCCGGGCGACGTCTAGGGATGCCAATAATAAGTACGAAGTCGAGGTTGTCGTCATCATACTTAAGATCGATTGGACGCGTTCAGGAGATACGAGTCCATCCTTAACGTTTAAAATCGAGCTTTGTGTCAATGACCCCCCTAGCTTGTGAACACTCGTTGCCGACATATCAGCTCCTGCTTGCATTGCAGATAACGGAAGTCTTTCATGGAAATGGATATGAACGCCATGTGCTTCATCGACGAGCACAGGTATATTTTGGTCATGAGCGATCCGGACTATTTCTTTAAGGTCTGCACTAATGCCAAAATAAGTTGGGTTGATCACTAATAATCCTTTTGCATCAGGGTGTTGATGAATCGCTTTATTCACAGAATCTATTGTGATCCCGTGTGAAATTCCGAGAGTCGGATCGATTTCTGGGTGTATGAATATAGGTACAGCACCAGAAAAAATTATTGCGGACATTACCGACTTATGAACGTTTCTTGGCACAAGAATTTTATCACCTGGATGACACACTGAAAGCACCATTGTCATGATTGCACCGCTAGTCCCTTGAACAGAAAAGAAGGTATGGTCAGCCCCGAATGCATCTGCTGCCAAAACTTGCGCTTCTTTAATCATTCCGTGTGGATGGTGTAGATCATCTAAGGGGCCGATATTGATCAAATCAATTGATAGTGCATTTTCACCAATAAAATCTCGGAATTCCGGATCCATTCCCCTTCCTTTCTTATGGCCTGGTATATGAAATTGGATTGGGTTTCTCTTTGAATGGTTTAACAAACCAGTAAATAGTGGTGTCTGGTGTTGAGACAATGAAATTACACCTCGTTTAAGTATTATAGGAAGTCGAAACATTAAGACTAATCCTTTGGATAGTCATGTGCTAAAATGATAAAACAAATCAAAGTATATCAAATCTACAGATGCTTGCAAGAAAAATATTTAAAACGTCAGTGGAAAGTGGTGGAAATGTAATGAAATGGGAGACACGTGTAACGGAATTGCTCGGAATCCAATACCCGATCATACAAGGCGGGTTGGCTTACCTCGCCTATTCAAAGCTTGCGGCTGCAGTTTCGAATGCGGGAGGTCTTGGCCAAATTACAGCTATGTCGCTATCATCTCCCAAAGAGCTTAGAAGGGAAATACATAAGGTAAGAAAGAAAACGAATCGGCCGTTTGGCGTGAATTTTGCAATCGGACAACATGGAAGACCGTTTGCTAATATGCTCGACGTTGCCATTGAAGAAAAGGTACCTGTAATTTCAATGACTGGAGGAAATCCCACCCCTGTCTTTGAGCAATTGAAAGGTGTTGACGTTAAGAAGCTTGTTCTCGTTGCAGCAAGACGTCAGGCTGTCAAAGCGGAAGAGCTAGGAGCAGATGCAGTAATGGTCGTTGGGCAGGAAGGTGGAGGGCATATCGGGAAGGAAGATATCAGTACGATGGTCCTCGTTCCACAAGTCGTGGATCATGTTTCAATTCCAGTAATAGCTTCTGGGGGTATCGGGGATGGCAGAGGCTTTATGGCTGCTTTAGCATTGGGAGCAGAAGGAATCGAAATGGGAACACGATTCGTTGCGACCAAAGAGTGCGCCCATGCCCATCATACTTATAAGCAAGCCTTAGTTGATGCGAATGAGAATGATACTACCGTAATCAAGCGTTCTCTTGGTGCTCCTGGAAGAGTGATCCGAAATGGGTGGTCTGAACGAATTTTAGAGATTGAAAAAATCGAGCCTACGTATAATGCGATTAAAGAGTATATTTCGGGCAACGCGAATCGTTCGTACGCTCATCATGGTAGAGAGGATGGCTTTGGGTGGGCAGGTCAAATAACGGGAAGAATCAAGGATATTCCAAGTGTTGATGAATTGTTCGAACGAATGATCTATGAAGCAGAAAAGGTTCGAACGAAGTGGAATTGAATGAACGAACAATCAAAAATAATTGGTGACGGGGGGTGACAGTTGGTCAGCCCCGTTTTCAATTAAAGTGGAAATATCATAGATTTATTTGAATAGTAAGGATAGATACCTATACGATAAAAGAACTGCCATAATATAATACATTAATTAAATGCATCAAGATGACACAGAACTCCGCTGCGCATATTGATATAAAGGAACTAGAGATTGAAACGCTTGCTCAATTTGGGTTTGTAGCTGAACAGGTTTTTTTAGAACAGGGTTGTCACGTTGAATATGTATTCCACATAAAATCTCAGCCTTTTTGACTTCTTTAAGACGATGTGTCATTTTAGGGAACTCACCATTCTCCACTTCTTTATGAGAAATGGCATCTGGCTTAGTATGATCAATCGACCAGACGAAATTATCTGGAATCGCTTTTAGAACTTCAGACTGATTTTTCTCGAGGATTGAAGCAAATGATTCTTTGATTGGTGCTTCGTAAATCACTGCAAACCAAACAAACAGGTGAGTTTTGAACAACCCGATTTGAAAATGGGGATGCTGTTTATAGCCCCGTTTATTACTTGAAAAAGCAACCCAGGTATCCTCAGGTGGATTCACGGATCTCCTTGCATGTTTTGCAGTATGGTAGAACATTTCGTCTCCAGTTGCTGCGGTCAAAAAAGGTGCAAAATGTTCTCCGAGATCCTCGAACTTAGGACGGATTCTCGATTTGATGGCTTCCATTCGTTGCTCTAAACCATTAATCTTAAAAACATCGAAATCTTTATTAGTAAACCCTTTAAATGTCATCCAATCACCTCGAATAAGTTATCAACGTGTAGTTTACCACAGGAAACAATTGTATCAAAATATGAAGCTGTCAGGTTTTAAAGTACAGATCCGTGGAAAGATAGGATTACAATGGTATCATAAGACAGATTGGAATATTCAGAATAGTTGGAAAAACAGGAATGAATATGTATTAACGAGAATAAGTAAAAAAGAAAAGGAGTGTGAGTTTCCATGAAGCAAGTGATTCAAACGCTTAAGAAAACTGAGGCCGAGCGTAGAATCCCAGTTCTTCGACTTGAAATCGATTATGAATTGGCAACTCTACACGATGCATTAGTAGCGGAAGATGGAGATCAAATTAATCGATCGAAGAAAAAATTAGAACGATTAAGACTGGAAATGTTACAATTAGAAGCATAAGTGTGTGTCCTGATGACGTTGAATTCATGCCCATAGGTAGAACGAACCTTGTCAGTAAGGAGGTTCGTTTTTACACGCTAAAAAAATATAAAAAAATTTTATAGTATAAGCGCACTAGAGCTTACTTTGCGCTAAAGCTTGGCCTTGCCAAGTTTTCTTTGTGAATACATAGTTGATTACTAAAATTGCACGGATAATCTGAATGTCTTTTTAAAAGGAGTGTCTACATGTCCTTAAACTGGCAAAAAATTTGTGAACAGGCAATCACTTGGGCAACAGAAGCAGGGGAAGTCATTCGAGAATCATTTGAGGATCAATTGACGATCGAAACGAAATCGAATGCCGATGACCTTGTGACAAATATGGATCGCGAAATTGAAGGATTCCTTATTAATAAAATTAACGAGAACTATCCTGACCATAAGATATTAGGTGAAGAGGGAATCGGAGAAAAAATCGATTCTCTAAAAGGGACAGTGTGGTTGATCGACCCGATTGACGGCACTATGAATTTTGTACATCAACAAACCAATTTTGCAATTTCGATAGGTGTGTACAATGAAGGAATTGGTATGGTAGGGATTATTTATAATGTTGTTTATGATGAAATGTTTTATGCGATTAAAGGAGAAGGGGCATATTTGAATGGGCGAGAACTTCCAAAGCTGAGTGATGTAATGATTGAGGAATCGATTGTTGCGGTAAATGCAACATGGATTACCGAGAATAGAAGAATAGATCCATCTGTCCTCGCTCCTATTGTAAAGAAGTGCCGTGGGACAAGGTCGTATGGCTCTGCCGCTATAGAGTTAGCATTTGTTGCCGCTGGACGACTTGATGCATATATTACAATGAGGCTTTCACCTTGGGATTTTGCTGCCGGTAAAATATTAATCGAGGAAGTAGGAGGAATGGTTACGACTTTAAACGGAGAACCGCTCCGCTTGCTTGAGCAAAATTCTGTATTTGCAGCCAAGACGGGACTACACGAAAGAATAATATCTGATTATATTAAAGGTTAAACAGAAAAGATAAAAATGGCTACCTCCAAACATCGTTAGGTTGATGTTCGGGTAAGCCATTTTGAACTTTTGGGGAGGGTGATTAATATTGGTACACGCAATAACCACTCCCCACGCGAAAAATTCGAGTTGCACGCCAAAACTCCGAGTACACCTCAAAACTCCAAATTGCCCTCATACATAGACCGCAAATCCTATTAGGACTGCAATTTGCATTACTTCATTCGTTTTTTATATGTATTCTTTCAAAAACAAGAGGGCTGAACCAATAATTGATTCAGCCCTTTTTTCAAAGTACGCGATAGGTCAGTCTATGAACTCAGCTATTGCTTGAATTCCTGAATTTCCGTTTAACTGAAAATCCGACCCCCATAAGTATAAAAGCGCCTAAAAGTGCAACGATACCAAGTAATAGGTTTTCTTCACCGAGTGCAACACCGATTAATGTAATGCAAAAGGTGACCAATATTGCAATGACAATGAAAATGACCGATTGCATGTTCATGATTCGTACCCTCCTCTACACTTGATTTTACCTAAATTTTTAAAAAAGAAAAGGGTTTGATTTTGTGCTATAATAGAAAAGTTGAAATTTAATGGGAACAACACCTTAAGGAGAGATTAACTTGAATTTGCGAGAAGAACTGCGCAATATAGCAATTATTGCCCACGTAGACCATGGGAAAACGACATTGGTGGACCAAATGCTCCATCAATCAGGTACGTTCAGAGAAAACGAACAGGTAAGTGAACGTGCAATGGATTCCAATGATATCGAAAAAGAACGTGGGATAACCATACTAGCAAAAAACACTGCAATCAACTACAACGGAAAACGCATTAATATTATGGATACACCAGGTCATGCTGACTTTGGCGGTGAAGTTGAACGGATTATGAAAATGGTTGATGGCGTTCTGTTGTTAGTAGATGCATACGAGGGATGCATGCCTCAAACCAGATTTGTTTTGAAAAAAGCACTCGAACAAAAATTGACACCAATTGTTGTCGTCAATAAAATCGACCGGCCTTTTGCCCGTCCGACAGAAGTAATTGATGAAGTACTAGACCTATTTATTGAACTCGGTGCCGATGATAATCAGCTCGAATTCCCTGTCGTATACGCTTCAGCATTGAACGGAACTGCAAGTATGGATCCGGAACAGCAGGACGAAAATATGACTGCATTATTTGATTCGATTCTTGAGAATATTCCTGCACCTGTTGATAACAGCGATGAGCCGTTACAATTTCAGGTGGCCCTGCTCGACTATAATGATTATATCGGTCGAATTGGTATTGGTCGAGTTTTCAGAGGGAAAATCAAAGTCGGACAACAGGTTGCTTTAATGAAACTTGATGGGTCTGTTAAGAAATTCAGAGTAACGAAGCTATTCGGATACCTTGGACTAAAACGAGTAGAAATTGAGGAAGCCCGAGCAGGTGACCTTGTGGCAGTTTCCGGAATGGAAGAAATCAATGTGGGTGAAACAGTTTGTCCTGAAGACAACCAGGATCCTCTCCCAGTTCTTAGAATTGATGAACCGACAATCCAAATGACATTCCTCGTCAATAATAGTCCTTTTGCCGGAAGAGAAGGCAAGTATTTAACGAGTCGTAAAATCGAGGAACGGCTGAAATCAGAGCTTGAAACGGATGTAAGTTTACGTGTAGAAGACACTGATTCTCCGGATGTTTGGACGGTTTCAGGTCGTGGAGAACTGCATTTATCAATCCTGATCGAGAACATGCGCCGTGAAGGTTATGAGCTTCAAGTTTCAAAGCCTGTTGTGATTATCCGTGAAATTGATGGAACAAAGTGTGAGCCTTTCGAACGTGTACAAATTGATGTACCTGAAGAACATACAGGTGGAATCATGGAGTCACTTGGTGAGCGTAAAGGTGAAATGGTTAATATGGTCAACCACGGTAACGGGCAAGTACGTCTTGAGTTCTTAGTCCCTGCACGGGGATTGATCGGCTACACAACAGAGTTTCTTACATTGACGCGTGGTTATGGAATTCTTAACCATTCCTTTGACAGCTACCAGCCAATGATTCAAGGTAACATTGGTGGCCGTCGCCAAGGAGTCCTTGTATCAATGGAATCCGGAAAAGCATCACAATATGGTATTATGAACGTAGAGGATCGTGGCACGATTTTCGTCGAGCCTGGAACTGAGATTTATGAAGGAATGATCGTCGGAGAGCATAACAGGGAAAATGACATCACTGTGAACCTGACGAAAGTGAAGGCATTGACGAATGTTCGCTCTGCTACAAAGGATCAGACCGTCACGATTAAAAAGGCAAGAATTCTTACGTTAGAGGAAGCGCTTGAGTATTTAAATGACGATGAGTACTGTGAAATTACACCAGAGTCAACCCGTATGCGTAAGAAAATCCTTAATAAAAGTGATCGTGAACGTATAGAAAAGAAAAAGAAATTAGCAAACCAAAGTTAATAGGACTTTTTATTGCATAGGCGTCTTATATTGCAGAATCTCCATTGCTGCACTAATGTACGAAGGCAACTATGGCAATTGTCTTCACAGATGACAAAAACCAAGTTTACTTTGTTGCACCTGAACGAGGTGCTTACGCTTGTATAAATATAGGGAGAAGGAGACGGTAGGAGTGGAAGCGAACGTTAGCGAACGTCTTCAATTCTTTGCAAAGCTATATAATGTGGATACGAATCCAGAGGTTGGTATGTGGTTTTTATATTTAACTGTACTAGCCCTATCGATTGTCGTTTTTAAATTAGGGTTTTCGAGGCGACTCCCACTATTAAAGGCTTTAGTTGTTTATATCTTTCTAGGGCTCGGATGTACTGTTTTGACCTTTTTCGCGGTATTTTTACCGATTACTGAAGGATTGCTCATTGCGGCACTCATATTAATCGTGTATAAAATTCGTTTATATCAATCGAAGAAGGAAGAACGGCAGGCTTAAAGTAAGGGATGACTTAATAGTAGGGAAATGGAAAGGGAATTGCCCGTTCTATCCCTGAAAAAGTCATCCCTTTCATTTCACGTTAAGAAAGTATAGAATACTTTCTATAGTATAAGCGCAACTAGGGCGAATCGCCTGCGCTAAGGCTTGGCGTTAGCCAAGTTTTCTTTATATGTTTGGGAGGTTGGCTAAATATGAATTTAGAGGATGCATTATATAATTGGTTGAGTATTAAAAAGGTTGTTGAAGGTAGACCAGATGATCAGGCGGCCAAAGATACATATGAGTTTTTTGGAGAGATTCTTGGAGAGGACCATCATGTCAAAAATCTTGAAGTTCTTGAAGAGGAACCTTTTTACATTGTTGTCTATACAATTGATGAAGAATGGCTTACAAAAAAATTCCCGATGGAATTAATTGATGCATTGTTTGATTCAATTCAGGCTGAACCAAAGTATAATTAGTTCGTATTTAATGGAAAATAAAAATGAAAATCTTACCAAGTGTCTTCTTGGGCAGCCTGTCGATAAGTTATGAAGTTACCTGAAGCTTTACGTTCTTCAGTTCTTTCTGCAATTCTTTTTTTGCAGTCCCCACACATATACGTATGAATTGGCCTATTTCGTAATCGTTTGGCCAGTGGACTTACATCTTCAATTTTTTCGATTTTGTCACATAACACACATTTCACTCTCATGATTGTCACCTCTAATCATTATCGGTTACTAAAAATGATTTTCCTATAGTATACCATAATTAGGACAGGTTTCTTGTTGGGAGGTTTTAAAGGGTTTGATCAAAACTTATCGAAATGATTAAGAGGAAGTACACTATGATTACACGCAATTAAAAAGGAGTTGATCTAGTTGGCTAAGAAGAGCTCTTCAACCTTGAATGACACTCTCTATAAATTGCTGCAAAAAGAGTGCTTTGCGATCGTCAGCACTTCGGACCCGAACGAAAATATCCCCTATGTCAATGCGATTTCTTGGATCTATGCGCCTGATATGGAAACGGTACTTTTAGCAATCGATAGAAAATCTATAGCAGTGCAAAATTTGAAAAACAACGAAAACGTCTCAATTACACTCTTCGGTGATGAAACGACCTCTGTTATAAGTGGTAAAGCAAACGTTACACGTGACCCGCTTGATTCTGTGCCAATCAAACTTGCTTTAATAACAGTTAAGATAAGTGAGGTAAGGGATGCAATGTTTTACGGAGCGAAAATATCACAGCCTCCAGTATATGAAAAAACATATGATGCCGAAGCGGCTGCAAAACTTGATCGACAGGTAATGGATGTGTTGAAGGCTAAATAAAAAAAGGGGTGACCATTGCGGTCACCCCTTTTTTAATCATGCGTTAATCTTGTTCTTTTATTCGATTCGGTTCTGATGGTGATGATTTTCCTTGTTTTTGCTGTTGATTACGTAACTGGTTTTCGTCTCGTTCAGGCATATCTTTATCGTTTTTACGAGTTGGATCTGGTTCTTTTTTATTGATTTGAGCAGGGAATTCAGGCATTAACCTTCCGGTGATAGCTGCTAGTTCTTCTAATATTCCCCCAACCGGTTGTCCGTCCCTGATTTGTCTTCCCATTTCAGCTACGCGTTCATAAATGTCAGGATCAGCGGTTACGAGAGCATTAGCACCGTACGGGTCATGCTGCAACGCTTCAGCAACACTGTATTTTATTGAGCTGACTCTGGACCTGTCCAAATCATCCTCCACATCGATTCCGACGACTGCGTATCTTCCAAGTACAACTGCAGTTGCCTCCTTAACGCCTTTAACTCCTGTAGAAAGATCAACAAGCCGCTTCGAAATTTGTGCTGAGCTTTTACGTTCCTCTTCATTATATTCAACGCTCTGCTCCACTTCGATCGGCCTTGTATTTTGAGCGCCTAATTCAGCTTCATCGTTTTCATTATTGTTCTGACAAGCAATCAACGGTAAAAAGAGCAAGGGCAGTAAGATAATACGAACATTCCGCAAACTGGTTCATCCTTTCCTTTAACTCAATTTACGGTTATTGTTCGTAAAAGCGACTATCTTTATACAAAAACGGAAAGTTATCGAAGCGATTTACACAAGCGTGAAGCGAGTTATTGAATGGATTGGCTTAGATTGGTTCGACCCATCACCGTAATAAAAATGAACAGGTCCATCCTTTACGGGTTTCCCATTTGTTGAAAATCCAAGGATAGCACTCTTCGCTTCTGAAACGGAGATTTTGATTTCTGTTCCATCTTTTGTACCGATTATAACGTGTGAAGCTTTTTGTTCAGGCTGTGCATTCAGAATAAATGGGCTTAAAGGTATCCCATATGATTTTGAGAATAGCTGCATTTTGTCATAATGTATTTTATTGTCATTCGACTTCGATGGAACCCTTGCTCCTTCCATCCTTTCGCGATCCCAGTGCTCAGAAACTTCCTTCGTGTAGGTATCCGTTTCTGTTTTTGGACCTTCCTTAAAGTATGTATCTAGATCGATCTTCCGATCATCAAAAATCCATACACCTGGATCGATAGTGATAGGAAATTTTACTTTACCATCTATAAAAACGATCGTTTCCAAATGATCACCCCTCAAAGTTGTAGTAGAAAGTAGAGTGTTAATCAGCGCTGTAATATAACTGGCCTGAAAAATTCCACCCTTAGTATACAGGTTACTCTTTATTTTGTCACATTAGGGTATAGTACAAATAGACGAGTATCCAAATAATTAATATCGCATTGAACACAACTATCGAATTTGTTTTGGAGGTGTAGATCTTGTACTGTGAAACAGATGATGAATTAGTGGAGCTTGTAGAAAGAGCACGTAAATACACAGAAGATGGTAAGGTTGCCGATTACATTCCGGCATTAGGTAGAGCGGAAAAATGTGATTTATCGATTGCACTTTACTATACGGACGGTCGTTGTTTCAAAGCAGGGGATGTCGATAAACTTTTCACGCTGCAGAGTGTTTCTAAGGTTTTAGCACTTGCTCTAGCAATAATGGATAATGGCGAAGAGGAAGTATTTCGTAAGGTTGGGATGGAACCTACTGGTGATCCGTTCAACTCAATTGCAAAGCTAGAGAGCCAGGTTCCAGCTAAACCACTGAACCCAATGATCAATGCGGGTGCGCTCGTTGTATCGAATATGATTGAGGGTCGGTCAACACATGATAAGCTTGGACGGTTTCTAACTCTCATACATGATCTTACAAACAATACGAGCATTGACGTTGATCATGAAGTTTCAGATTCTGAATTTGAAACTGCACACCTTAATCGAGCACTTTGTTATTATATGAAACAACACGGTTTAATTACGGGAGATGTTGAGGACCTTATTGATCTATATACGAGGCAATGTGCGATTAAAGTTTCATGCCTTGATCTTGCAAGGATTGGCATGGTTTTGGCAAACAAAGGCAGAGACCCTGAAACGAATAGGATGATTATTCCTGAAGGCATCGCAACATTAGTGAAAACGTTCATGGTTACCTGCGGGATGTATAATGCTTCAGGAGAGTTTGCGATACGCGTTGGAATCCCTGCAAAAAGTGGTGTCTCTGGAGGGATAATCGGCCTCGTTCCACCATCTATGGGGATTGGTGTATACGGTCCTGCCCTGAATGAAAAAGGTAACAGTATCGCTGGCGTGAAGCTTCTCGAAATGTTATCACAACGTTACGAATTAAGTATTTTTTAAAGCGACAACATAGTTTTTGTCCTACATTTTATCGATGAATATCAACTAAGCGATCTTAAGAGCTTGTAACCTTTTATAAAGGCTGATATTTCTTGCATTTTTACAGGTAAGACGATAGTATAAATAAGAGAGAGGCAATTGGAACGGAGGGATTCGATTTGTCGACTGAGATGGTAACCGGTCATCGTGAAAAAGCATACGCACTATTAAAAGCGGATGCGGAAAAAATTCTCAAGTTGATCGAAGTTCAAATGGAAAATTTAACGATGCCGCAATGCCCTCTTTATGAGGAAGTTCTGGATACGCAAATGTTCGGGCTTTCCAGAGAGATTGATTTTGCTGTTCGTTTAAATTTAATAGAAGCAGAACAAGGGAAGGCACTTTTAGAATCATTGGAACGTCAACTTACAGCGCTGCACGATGCCTGGTCAAAATAGATTCTTGTAGCACATCTGCTTTCATATATTTTAAAAGCGAAAACTCAAACCACCTAAAAGAGGAAGGTTTGAGTTTTTATTTTGTTAAAAGTAGGTAGTGTGCACGCCGGATAGGGTGTAGTCGGATATGGAATTAACAATAATTAGGGGAATGTGCGCTGAATAGGACTTAAACGGACATGGGATTAACAAAAATTAGGGGAAGGCGCACCGAATAGGACGTAATCGGACAGGTAATTAACAATAATTAGGAAAATGCGCGCTGAATAGGACTTAAACGGATATGGAATTAACAATAATTAGGAAAATGCGCGCCGAATAGGGTGTAATCGGATATGGAATTAACAATAATTAGGGGAATGTGCGCCGGATAGGGTGTAATCGGATATGGAATTAACAATAATTAGGGGAATGTGCGCTGAATAGGACTTAAACGGATATGGAATTAACAATAATTAGGAAAATGCGCGCTGAATAGGACTTAAACGGATATGGAATTAACAAAAAATAGGAGAATGCGCACCGAATAGGACGTAATCGAACATGGGATTAACAAAAAATAGGAGAATGCGCGCTGAATAGGACTTAAACGGACATGGGATTAACAAAAAATAGGAGAATGCGCACCGAATAGGACGTAATCGGATATGGAATTAACAAAAATTAGGGGAAGGTGCAACAATTGGTTGGATTATTCACCAGTCCTGACATAATAAGAGGATCTGCCTTTTGAGATGACATTAAAATGCTGCTGAAGAACCCTTTTTATTGTAGATTTAGATTCAATAATGTGGCACCATTCATGAACAGCGTTTGTCGTTATTTTTTTCTCTGGAAAAAGTAGGGTATATTCATTCACACTCCTTGTAACGGCTTTTGTGACATTTTCTGTACACCCACATTTGTTACATACTATAAACCTATCTCTCAAGTCCACAAAACTTTGACAGTTTGGGCATGTTATTCCTTTTTTTAGTTGGTCGTACGAATATTCAGGCACGCGTGTGAAGGGATTTTTCTTCACATGTAAGGATACTAACTTTTCAGCAAGTTTCGTGTGGTATGTTCTTAAATTCGATGGGGTCTGATTCAATTTGTGTATGAAGCGGTTAATCTGGGTTGGAAAAATGATGGACTGGTTCAGAGGGGCTTGATAAAGGTGAAACTCGGGGTTTACGAAGATAACGTGGCCTTCAATCGGCAAGTTGACACCAAGCTCTTGAAGTAAGCTTCGGAATAAGGATTCACCACGGTCCAATTGCAGCAGGGGATCCTTACGTTCTTTTTTGTCAAGCGTGTACCATCTCCCTTTTTCAATAATATAGTCACCTTCATGGTTTTTTACATCGTTAAAGTAAAGTCTATCTTTGGCGATCAGCAGGTTATCAATTTGAAAAAACGTGTTGTTGTATTCATAGAGCAAGTCATTCAGAATCAGGCATTCCATTTTCAGCTTTTGACCCAGGTGGGCATCGAAAGCTGCTTCACCCTCGAATCCTTTTTCCAGTTTCCTGTAATAATTCATATGATCCTTTGACAATTGCATCCGTGATTTTAGAAACCTCACAAGTTTCAATTCATCCGATTCAACTCGTTGTTTAAATAACATAACTCACATCCTTTAATTATTTGTTAAAACAAGAATATTGGAATATTCAAAAATTTACAATACTGATTTTTGTTTCACCAAATCATCACAAAACAAAAAATAGCCTTCAGCCAATCATATGATACGATAGAGTGGTTATAGTAAGGGGGTACATATGTTATTTGTTTGGGTTATCTTCGTCTTATTTCCTTTAGCAACACTTTTGCATGAACTTGGACATTTTATTACAGCACGATCATTCCGTGCAGACAATACACGAATAATACTGGGTATCGGTCCTATTTTGTTTCGTGTATCCAATCGATTTATTAATATAGAAGTACATGCTTTATACTTTATTAGGGGATATACAATTGGGGTTGAGTCAAACGAACTGCCTAATCTTCAAAAAGCACTGATTTCGGTAAATGGACCACTGATTAATGCTGTTGTCGGTTGCTATGGGTGGATGTATGCGGAAAATTTACCGTTTGAATCAACTAATGGCCAACTGATTTTTTTGTTTTCAATGGTGAATATATGGATTGCAGCAGGTAATTTGGTTCCCTTCAAGCTTGGAAGTAAAAAGTCAGACGGATTTATTGCCCTTGAAATGCTAATGAAGTACATAAAAGCAATAACACAAAAAGGTGCCAAATCATAAACAACAAATTTACTTTTATTCGGTGACTTTTTTGGCAAACACTTAAAGTTGGGAAGGAAATAACGTGTTTTACTCGAATAGTTTTGTAAACAACATTAATGTGAGGGTTGACCAGTATGCTAAAAAGGATGTTTAAAAACTATGACTACACATTAATTGCAGCAGTCTTGATATTGACTGCTATTGGTCTAGTAATGGTGTACAGTTCGAGCATGATCGTAGCAGTTACTGTCTACCATGAAGAAAGTACACATTTTTTTAATAAGCACTTGATATGGGTCACTTTGGGGATTTTTACATTCCTCTTTTTTATGGTTGTCCCGTACAAGATGTATCAAAGGCTTATCATACCGATTACGGTTGTAATGCTGGTGTTACTTGGTTTGGTTCCATTAATTGGTGAAGAACATAATGGTGCACGTTCCTGGTTTGAATTTGGACCTGTATCATTACAACCTGCGGAGTTTGCCAAAATCGGGGTGATTCTGTATCTTGCTTCCGTTTTTTCGAAAAAACAACACTATCTATCCGATTTTAAAACAGGTGTAATCCCTCCGTTAACGATGCTTGCAATCGTTTGTTTCTTAATCGTACTACAGCCGGATTTTGGAACGATGATGATCATTGTCATGACTTCAGCAGTAATCGTATTTTGTTCAGGAATGCGTTGGAAGCATCTTTTCATGATGGTTGGTTCAATGGGTGGACTTGGTCTGATCGTCTATAAGTTTTTCCTGAATTCTGAACAATTGTCGAGGTTTACAGGAGCTTACCAGCCTTTTTCTGATCCTCAGCAAGACGGTTACCATCTTATCAACGGTTACTTAGCACTCGGTACAGGTGGATTGTTCGGAAATGGTCTTGGGCAAAGCATTCAAAAATATGGCTTTTTACCAGAACCTCATACCGATTTCATAATCGCGATTATTGGTGAAGAATTGGGGTTTGCGGGCGTTTTAGTAATTATTTTGCTGCTCTATTTTATCGTTTTTAAAGGTATTTACATAGGGTTGCATTGTAAGGATGCATTCGGAAGTCTGCTATCGATTGGGATAGCAGGTATGATCGGGATTCAAGCCTTTGTCAATTTAGGCGCCGCCTCTGGTTTATTGCCAATAACTGGTGTGACACTGCCTTTTATTAGCTATGGAGGCTCATCTCTCATATTACTCATGATCAGTATGGGGATATTAGTAAACGTATCGATGTTTGTTCGTTATCGAAAGGAACAAACCCCTCCCGCAGATCAGGCTGAACCAGAATCCAACAAGCAGACCAAATTACGAGTCGTATCACGGCATCAAGCAACCCACTAGATTAGGGAGGATTTTTGATGAAAAAGATCAACAAAGTTTTAGTAGCAAATCGTGGAGAAATCGCAATTCGAATTTTCCGGGCATGTACAGAACTGAATATACGTACGGTTGCCATTTATTCGAAAGAGGATTCTGGATCGTTTCACCGGTATAAAGCTGATGAAGCTTATTTAATCGGTGAGGGGAAAAAGCCGATAGATGCGTATCTCGATATTGAAGGAATCATTGAGGTCGCAAAAAGGTATGGTATAGACGCAATTCACCCAGGTTATGGTTTTCTGTCAGAGAATACTCATTTTGCGAAACGTTGTGCTGAGGAAGGGATTATTTTTATTGGACCCAATACGGAGCACTTACGGATGTTCGGGGATAAGGTGAAAGCGAGAGAAGAAGCAATTAAAGCAAATATCCCTGTTATACCTGGAAGTGATGGACCTGTAGAGACGGTAGATGAGGTCCGCAACTTTGCAAAGGAAAATGGATTGCCGATCATTATTAAAGCTGCTCTTGGCGGCGGTGGACGTGGAATGCGGATTGTACGCAATATGGCCTCACTCGAAGAAGCATACGATCGAGCAAAATCAGAAGCAAAATCAGCATTTGGAAAAGATGAAATTTATGCAGAAAAATTTATAGAGAAGCCAAAGCATATCGAGGTACAAATTCTTGCTGATAGTAAAGGGAATATTGTTCATTTGTATGAGCGGGATTGCTCTGTTCAAAGGCGGCATCAAAAGGTCGTCGAACTTGCGCCAAGTGTTTCCTTAAATGAACAATTGCGGAAAGACATTTGTGACTCTGCTGTTCGATTGATGGAGAACGTAGACTACGTTAATGCTGGAACAGTGGAGTTTCTCGTATCCGAAGACGGTAATTTCTACTTTATTGAAGTAAACCCACGTGTACAGGTCGAACATACCATTACCGAAATGATTACGGGAATCGATATCGTCCAGTCACAGTTATTGATCGCTGAAGGGCACTTGCTTCATGAACAGCCTCTTTCTATTCCGGCTCAGGACAAAATCGACTGTCACGGATATGCGATCCAATGTCGAGTGACGACAGAAGATCCTGCAAACAATTTTATGCCTGACACAGGTAAGATCATGGCATACAGAACCGGCGGTGGCTTTGGTGTTCGTTTAGATGCCGGAAATGGCTATCAGGGAGCAGTCATAACACCTCATTACGACTCACTACTCGTGAAACTTTCAACCTGGGCACTGACATTTGAACAAGCAGCATCAAAAATGCTTCGCAATTTAAGGGAATTCCGGATTCGGGGTATCAAAACAAATATAGCATTCTTGGAAAATGTAGTTCGTAATCAGCAGTTTCTTTCTGGAGAATATAATACTTCGTTTATTGACACGACTCCTGAACTATTTGTTTTTCCGAAGAAAAAAGATCGTGGAACAAAAATGCTTTCCTATATCGGGAATGTGACAGTGAATGGTTTTCCGGGTCTTGGGGTTCAGAAAAAGCCCAGGTTGGATAAACAACGGATGCCAGATGTCAAGTATACGGAGCCTATATTAAAAGGTTCGAAACAAATTCTTGAAGAGCAAGGTGTTGATGGTCTCGTAGACTGGATCAAATCACAGGAGAGGGTCCTATTGACGGATACAACTTTCCGCGATGCCCATCAATCGTTACTTGCAACCCGCGTAAGAACACATGATTTATCTCAAATTGCAGAACCTACATCACGATTGTTGCCTGAACTTTTCTCACTAGAAATGTGGGGTGGAGCAACGTTTGATGTTTCTTACAGGTTCCTAAGTGAGGACCCATGGGAACGATTGATTAAGCTTCGGGAACAGTCTCCGAATGTATTATTCCAAATGCTGCTAAGGGCATCGAATGCGGTTGGATATAAAAATTATCCGGACAATGTAATCCGTGAATTTGTCCAGAAGTCTTCAGATGCAGGTATTGATGTGTTCAGGATATTTGACAGTCTAAACTGGATTGAAGGTATGACAGTTGCAATCGAATCGGTAAGGGATTCTGGGAAAGTAGCCGAAGCGGCGTTCTGTTACACAGGTGATATCATAAATCCGAGAAGAAGCAAATATAACCTGGATTATTATGTGAAAATGGCGAAAGAGCTTGAAAAGGCAGGTGCTCATATTCTTGGAATCAAGGATATGGCTGGACTTTTAAAGCCTCAAGCAGCCTATGACTTGGTTTCATCTTTAAAAGAAGCAGTTGATGTGCCTATCCATCTGCATACGCATGATACGAGTGGAAATGGAATCATGACGTATTCAAAAGCTGTAGAAGCAGGAGTGGATATCGTAGATGTTGCTATCAGTTCCATGTCCGGTCTAACTTCACAACCAAGTGCAAATTCACTCTATTATGCATTAGAAGGAAGCGGCCGCCAACCGAGTGTTTCAATTGATCATTTAGAACAGTTATCTCATTATTGGGAGGATACGCGAAAGTATTACCAGGGATTTGAAAGCGGAATGAACGCTCCACACACAGAAGTGTATGAGCACGAGATGCCTGGTGGCCAATATAGTAATTTGAAACAGCAGGCGAAAGCTGTTGGTCTTGCCCCCCGTTGGGAAGAAGTGAAGAAAATGTATCGGCGTGTAAATGAACTTTTCGGGGATATCGTGAAGGTTACGCCATCATCAAAGGTCGTCGGGGATATGGCGTTGTATATGGTACAAAATGAATTGACAGAGGATACCTTGTTTGAAAAGGGTGAGACGCTTGACTTTCCGGATTCCGTTGTGGAAATGTTCCAAGGGTATTTAGGACAACCATATCAAGGCTTTCCACGGGAGTTACAGCGAATTATCCTAAAGGGAAGAGAATCGATAACTGTTCGACCGGGAGAGCTTTTGGAGCCAGTTGATTTCCAAGAACTTAAGGAACTTCTTTACCATAAGCTGAATCGGCAGGTTACGAGTCACGACTTAATCTCCTATGCTCTTTATCCGAAGGTGTTTTTAGAAAGAGAGCAGATGTATGATCAATTCGGAGACGTCAGTGTGCTCGATACACTAACATTCCTGTACGGTATGAGGTTGGGCGAAGAAATCGAAGTTGAAATTGAACAAGGCAAAACTTTGATTGTGAAGCTTGTTTCCATCGGGGAACCACAGGTTGATGGGACTAGAACAGTTTACTTCGAGTTAAACGGACAACCTCGAGAAGTAGTGATAAAAGATGAAAATGTCAAAACGGATATTACGGAAAAGCCAAAAGCGGATAAGACGAACCAGAAGCATATTGGCGCTACAATGCCAGGGACTGTCGTTAAAGTATTGATTGAAAAAGGAGAAACAGTTAAAAAAGGAGATCATTTATTAATTACAGAAGCAATGAAAATGGAAACGACAATACAAGCTCCATTTGATGCAGAAGTAAAAGATGTCTTTGTAACTAACGGTGGAACAATACAATCAGGGGATTTGCTCATAGAATTAAAATAAAGTTTTAAAAACTTAGTAGCGCTTGCCAAGATTTCTTTAATAATCACTTCTAACGAAATAGGGACTGACTCCATGGAGTCAGTCCCTATTTTTTCTTAGAAGTACCATGATGAGGTAGCTTAAGGTTGCGAACAGAATTGAAACAAACAAACCATGTGCAAGACCGATGAATAAATTCAGGCTTGTAAAAATGATAAGAGCCCCAGTTGTTACCTGTAAAGAAACAAGTATGAGTAATAATAAATAAATACGATATAAAATCACATGTTCCTGATAATATTTACGTGTTTGTAGAAAACTTAATATAATCCACAAAAAAAGTAATCCAGCTAAAACCCGATGAACGTAATGAATAATCTCCAAATCGTTCGTAGGCGGTAGAAAAGAGCCGTTACAAAGCGGCCATCCGGAGCATGCAAGACTTGCTTCGGTATGTCTCACCAATGCACCTGAATACACGAGCCCATAGAGATAAATAAATAAGAGATAGGCATTCCATCTTATTCCTTTATCCACATTAAGGGTTGCTCGTCCTTTATCGTTTTCGAAAATAACGACTGTCAACAATACTACACTAGCAAAGGAGATTAATGAAAAACCGAAATGTAATGCTAAAACGAATGAAGATTGCCCCCAAACGACTGCAGCAGCACCTAATAATCCTTGAAAGATGATAAAGAATACAGATAAGATTGCTAGCCACTTCGTATCTCTAATATGGTTGATTTTTATCCAGGACCATATCGCAAGGATGATAACCATGATACCCAATGTGGCGGAAACGACTCGGTGACTATATTCGATAATGGTTTCAAGCTTAGGTTGGGTAGGAAGTACCTCTCCATAACATAGTGGCCATGAATTTCCACAACCTTCGCCCGATCCAGTAGTGGTTACGATTGCACCCATTAATAAAACGAGGAGCATCCCGAAACTTGTAAGTAGGGCATATAGCTTTAATAATTTGTTCACATTTACACCTTCTTTAAGCGATACGAACCAATAACTTATTATTAACAGATCTAACATATACAAAACAAGTGTATTCGTTTATAATGTTAAAGGACATTTTGAATTCGTCAATATCGTATCATATGTTAGTTTCGGTTATTTTCTTAATTGTGAACAAGGTTAGACAATTTAGCAAAAGTTATTTGCATAAACCACTTTTACTGATAAATTAATAAAGGAATGGTTTCCTTTTCACTTTTTAGTAACACTATTAACATGAAACTGTACTTGGCAAAAGGAGGTGGAAGCATGAGCAAAACGAATACGACAACTTATGAAGCATCTAGCAGAGTGATGGAACCAGGCCCATTGTCTGAGTCCAACCCTACCGGCACTTGGAAAGACTTTCTGACCCTAGCAAAAATGGGGATTGTCATGTCCAATCTAATAACGGTGTTTGCTGGTCTATGGATAGCGATTCAATACACCGATCAAAGCTTAATAGCAAACATTCCTACTGCATTGTTTACACTGCTGGGTTCAGCACTAGTCATTGCAGGTGGATGTAGCTTGAACAATTACATTGATCGTGACATCGACCACTTGATGGAACGAACTCATGAACGCCCTACCGTTACGGGAAGGATTGAAGCTAATCAAGTATTATGGGTCGGTATCATCGTATCTGCACTTGGAACATTACTATTGATGTTCGCCTCCTTAATGGCTGCATTGCTTGGTGTGATCGGACTTTTTGTTTATGTAGTAGTGTATACTCTCTGGTTGAAGCGTACACACTCCATTAACACAGTTATTGGCGGAATCTCTGGGGCTATCCCTCCGCTTATCGGTTGGGCAGCGATAGATCCAGATTTGCATATGACAGCATGGCATTTGTTCTTGATTATGTTTTTATGGCAGCCGCCTCACTTTTTAGCATTAGCTATGAAAAGATGCGAGGAGTATCGTAAAGCTGGCATCCCAATGCTTCCAGTAGTATCTGGTTTTGAAATGACAAAGCGACAGATGGTCATATACGTCGCAGCATTACTTCCGGTAAGCTTGTATCTGTATCATTTCGGCACGGTATATGTAATTGTCGCAGCAATTTTGGGATTAGGGTGGCTTGCTCTTGGTATAGCGGGATTCTTTATGAAAAACGACATCAAATGGGCCCGTCTTATGTTTGTTTATTCCCTTAATTATTTGACTATCATGTTTATCGTCATGATCATCGTAAATCGGGGTTGACTCGGGTGGGGTCAAGCCCTCTTCATACGAAGTGAGGCTCTGACTCATAAGCTTGGGTCACCGATTACATAGCACTATTTGTTCTATTAGTCCTATTCATTTACAACAGAGAAAGCGGGGTTTGATTAACTAATGAAACGATGGCTACGACTCGGGCGCATTGTTCCGGTTTTCGGACTGATGATGCTCGGTTTAATGGGCTGCGGAGACCCATCAATGTCCGCACTGCAACCTCAGGGAAAAGGTGCAGACGCAGTTTTTGATCTAATGATTCTTAGTCTTGTGATTATGATTGTTGTTCTTGTGGTTGTTTTTATTCTGTTTACGTATGTATTAATCAAATTCAGAAAGCGAAAAGGTGATGACTCAATTCCAGAACAGGTTGAAGGAAATCACCTGCTAGAAGTACTTTGGACTGCGATTCCGATTGTTTTGCTACTAATCCTTGCAGTTCCTACTGTAATCACAACGTTCGACCTTGCCGTCAGCGAAAAGAGTGCTGAGAAGTCTGCTTCTGCAGCAGATGGTGAAGAAGCAAAAGAGGAAGGACCAATGACTGTAAAAGTTACAGCGCACCAATTCTGGTGGGAATTCGAATATCCTGAACTCGGGGTAGTGACGGCACAAGAGCTGTACTTACCAGTTGATAAAAAGACAAACATTGACTTAAGCTCAGCAGATGTTCTTCATTCTTTCTGGGTGCCTGCGATTTCCGGCAAAATGGACACGAATCCAGGGGATAAGCTCGTGAATAAAATGTGGATGCATCCTACCGAAACCGGAACATTCCAGGGTGCTTGTGCAGAGTTATGTGGAGATGCCCATGCTTTAATGTATTTTAAAGTTAAAGTTGTCGAACAAGAAGAGTTTGATGCATGGATTGAAAGCATGAAACAGGTTAAATTTGCTGAAGCATCCTCAGATGTAGCCGAGGGGCAAAAAATCTTTGAGAATAACTGTTTGCAATGTCATGCAGTCGGTGATAAAGGTGGTAAAGTTGGACCTGCTTTAACCGGCTTTGGTGATAATGAAAAGGTAGCAGGAATTCTTGACCACACGAAAGAGAACATTATGAAATGGATAAACAATCCACAGGATGTAAAGCCTGGTAACAATATGCCGGACTTTAACCTTGATGAACCACAATTAGATGCACTAGCAGACTACCTATTGGAGCTAAAGACCGCTGAGTAAGCATGGTTCCAATCGCTTTATAAAGGAGGTACTATCGTGAGTAACGCACATACAGCGAATAAAAGCGCATTATGGGATTGGCTGACAACAGTCGACCATAAGAAAATTGGTATTTTATACCTTGTATCCGGCGGTTTTTTCTTCTTAATCGGTGGATTAGAGGCCTTGTTAATCCGAATACAATTGATGAAACCTGAGAGTACTTTTTTAACTGGTGATCTTTATAATCAGGTTCTGACGATGCATGGAACAACCATGATCTTCCTGGCAGCGATGCCGATCATATTTGCATTCATGAATGCAGTGGTGCCATTACAAATCGGTGCCCGCGACGTTGCGTTCCCATTCTTGAACTCTTTAGGTTTTTGGTTGTTCTTCTTCGGTGGAGTTCTTTTAAACCTAAGTTGGTTCTTGGGTGGCGCGCCTGATGCAGGATGGACAGCTTATGCACCGCTTTCCACGGTATCAAGTGGAAATGGCGTTGATTTTTATGTATTAGGACTACAGATTGCGGGGGCAGGTACCCTTATGGGTGGTATCAACTTCCTCGTAACAATCATTAATATGAGAGCGCCGGGAATGACGTTCATGCGTATGCCGTTGTTTACATGGACTGCATTCATTACTTCTGGATTGATTCTTTTTGCTTTCCCGGCATTAACAATCGGATTTTTCCTTCTTATGTTCGATCGGGTATTTCAAGCGAACTTCTTTAATGTTCAAATGGGCGGGAACCCTATTATCTGGGAGCATATATTCTGGATTTTCGGTCACCCTGAAGTTTACATTTTGATTCTACCGGCATTCGGTATTATTTCAGAGGTTGTCGCAACATTTTCAAAGAAACGTTTATTCGGATACAGTGCAATGGTTTTCGCAACTGTATTAATCGGATTTCTCGGATTCATGGTTTGGGCTCACCACATGTTTACAGTTGGTTTAGGACCTGTTGCAAACTCGATCTTTGCTGTTGCAACAATGGCGATTGCAATCCCGACTGGTGTGAAAATTTTCAACTGGGTATTCACGATGTGGGGTGGTCAGATCCGCTTTACGACGGCAAACCTATTCGCAGTCGGCTTTATTCCAACCTTCGTAATGGGTGGAGTAACTGGGGTAATGCTTGCTGTAGCCCCTGCTGATTACCAATACCATGACAGCTACTTTGTAGTTGCTCATTTCCACTATGTTATTGTAGGTGGATTGATACTCGGATTATTTGCGGGTCTTTACTACTGGTATCCGCGAATATTTGGAAAGATGCTTAATGAGACAATTGGAAAATGGAATTTCTGGACGTTCTTTATCGGATTCCACCTAACATTTTTCCCGCAACATTTCCTTGGTCTAATGGGTATGCCACGTCGATACTTTACGTACCCTGAAGGACTCGGATTAGGATGGATGAACTACATCAGTACAATCGGTGCGTTCTTTATGACAATCGGAACAATCCTATTCGTATACAATGTCATCATTACACATTCGAAAGGTAAGATTGTCAGTGGAGATCCATGGGATGGACGTACGCTTGAATGGGCGATTCCAAACCCGACGCCGCACTACAACTTCTTGCAAACACCACTTGTGCGTGGACTAGACGCATTATGGATAGAGAAGATGGCAGGGAACAAAAAAATGACTCCAGCAGAGCCTGTTGGTGACATCCATATGCCGAATAATTCGATTCTGCCATTGATCATGTCGTTCGGATTCTTTATCGCAGGATTCGGATTTATTTACTTTAATGAAGGCGGTATTCTTGCTCTACTTGCAATAATCGTAGGAATCGGTATCGGATTTGCTTGTATGTTCCTTCGTTCTTGGATTGATGACCATGGATATCATATTCATAAAGAGGACTTGCCAAAAGAGGATAAGGGGGTTGACGCATAATGAACGTAGGTGAACGATTAACCGACCAAAACTTCCCTGAATCCCCTGAGAAATCAACGCTGGAAGGTAAGAATAAGTTTTTAGGATTCTGGTTGTTTTTAGGCGGTGAAACCGTACTATTTGCAACATTGTTCGGGACATATCTTGGATTACGTAATTCGTTCGGCAAAGGGCCAGAGGCTTCTGAAATTTTTTCTCTGCCGATTACATTTGCAGCAACCATCATCTTACTGACGAGTAGTTTGACTAGTGTGTATGCTGTATTAGCATTAAAGGAAAATCGTGTCAAAGCGATGAGAGGCTGGTTTTTTGTAACGTTATTGCTTGGTCTTGGCTTCCTTGCATTAGAAATTTATGAATTTATGCATTATGTACACGAGGGACACACCTTTACGTCGGGTGCGTTTGGATCTGCCTTCTATACACTAGTCGGATTCCACGGGGGACACGTATTATTCGGTTGTTTATGGGTTATTACTCTCCTCATTCGAAACAGTGGACGTGGTTTGACGTTGCACAATGCACCAAAATACTACCTGTTTGCTCTTTACTGGCACTTTGTCGACGTTGTATGGGTATTCATCTTTACAGTCGTATACTTAATGGGAAAGGTGGGGTAACGGATGGCTGGAAACGATCAAACAAACTCTGTCCATCGCCACTCGTCCTTGCAGAAAAAAATCAAATTAAAACAGGAACGCAGACAGCATAATGTTTCATTTGTGATGATGATCTTACTTACGATTGTCGCATTTGCTGCAATTAACAGTGATGCTGTCTCAGATGGCGTAGCAATTCTGTTCATTCTCGTTCTTGCTGGATTGCAGGTGTTCTTCCAGCTTTACATTTGGATGCACCTTGGTCATAAAGGTCATGAGTTTCCAATGTGGGGTATAGCCAGCGGATTGTTGATTGCTGCTCTAACTGTTGGAACCTTAATGGGATTGATCTGGTAATATGAAACGAAGGCTGACTAATAAGGAAAGTTTCACTCTTCTGAGATGGAAGAGGGCTGACACCTTGATTTGGTCAGCCTTTTTAATTAATTTTTATTACAGATGTCTAGTCTGACATCTGTACCCAGATGAGCATCTCACCTTATTCAGTCACAATTTTGTTAGACTTGATGACTCATATGAAATACCATTTTTGGTAATATAGATGGTGTAAAGACTACCTAAATGAAAGGAGGACCAAACATGCACAATCATCAGGATATTGGTTCTTTAAGTGAGTTTGGAATGACAACACTTTGGAATCCATTTGTTCTTTTACTATCGGTCGCGGTCCTCGGCATATATTTCTTTTATACACACAAAGGCCCATATAAAGATAAAGTCACGAGACTTCAGCAGGTATGGTTCACGGTTGCTGTAATTTGCGTTTACGTTGCAAAAGGTACGCCATTGAGTGTCATTGGCCATCATTATTCATTTACCTTTCATATGATTCAAATGAGCTTGTTGTACTTCATCGTTCCACCGTTAGCATTGATCGGATTACCTGCTGACTTTCTAAGAAAAATCATTAATATGAAAGGAATCAAACGAACGTTTCATTTTTTCACACAACCGTTAATTGCTTTGCTGTTGTTTAATTTACTAATATCGTTTTATCATTTGCCTTTTATCTTTGATTCAATTATGGCACAACCACTTTTACATGAGCCTTATCATGTAGTTCTTCTATTAACATCCATTTTTATGTGGTGGCCAGTCATTGCTCCTTTACCTGAGGAAAATCGTTTATCTGACCTTCAAAAAGTAGGATACATTTTTGCTGATGGTGTATTGTTGACTCCAGCATGTGCGTTGATAATTTTTGCAGATACTATTATTTACGATACTTACATGAACGCTCCACAAATATTTGAATACCTAGCTCCTTTAGATGATCAGCAAGCAGGAGGAGTCATTATGAAGATTGCACAAGAAATCATTTATGGCGGTATTCTTCTATACATCTTGATACGCTGGGTACGTAAGGAAAGAAAAAATGACAAAGAAGAAGAACAAAAAATTATCGAAGAGGCGAGGGCACGATTATCGCTTAATGAATAACGATAGTTTTTACAATGGGTAACTCTATACGAATTGACACCTCTGTATGCCTTTAAGCTTTAATGGTTTCGATGTTGTCTTTGTTCGGATGGAGTTTCCCTTTTTTTACGTTAAGAAACCTGTACATAATAAATTACTTTTCTTGGAGGGGATAACGATGGAAATTCGTACAATCAAGGAAAACGAGTTCGATGATTTTATAAAAATGGGCGAGTTTGCGTTTCAATATGAGTTATCAGAAGTTGAAAAGCAGAAACGTAAAAAGTTCATGGATCTCAAGATGTGTTGGGCGATCTTTGATGATGGGAAAATGGTTTCTAAGCTGACGATCCATCCAATGGAAATATGGATGGGGGAGAAAGTGTTTTCGATGGGAGGAATTGCCGGAGTTGCAACATGGCCTGAGCATAGAAGGAAGGGATTTGTGCAGACATTAATGAGGAAATCCCTTGAAGTAATGAAAGAAAATAACCAAACTGTTTCTATGCTTTATCCCTTCTCCTTTTCCTTCTATCGTAAATACGGTTGGGAAATGACCCATAGTATTAAACATTATGAGATTACACCTCAACAAATCGGGAAGAGAAATCCCTCTATTAATGGAATAGTTAGTAGAATCGATCACGATTCAGACCGACTTGATCGTATCTATAATCGCTTTGCTAAACGATATTCAGGAACCTTAAAACGGACAAAAGAATGGTGGCAATATTCAATCCTCGACAACTCGAACGATGTTGTTGCTGTTTATCAAAACTCCGCCAAAGAAGATCGGGGCTATATGATTTATAACGTCAAAAAGGAAACGATGACGATTGATGAGATGGTTGCATTGGATGGAGAAGCAAAAACAGAGTTGCTTCAGTTTATCGGAAACCATGATTCTATGGTCAACAAAATTCGTCTACAGGTTCCAGAGAATGATGATTTAGCATTTGACCTTTCGGATCCTAAAATTAAACAGGAAATTAAGTCTTTCTTCATGTCCAGAATTGTCGATATTGAAGCTTTTTTGAAAGAATATCCTTATCAATCGGAGTTTAAGGAACCGATCATCCTCCATGTGGAAGATAAATTTGCCGACTGGAACAATGGAACGTTCATTGTGAAGAGTAATGAACGTGGAATTACAGTTGAAAAGTATAAAGTTAAAGAGGGTTCGAGCTGCCAGCATCCTCCTCTAAGAGGATTACGGTGTGATATAAATACTCTTAGCGCACTGTTTTTGCATCATCAACGACCGGTAAGATTAATGGAGAAAAATCGGATTCTAGGTCATGAACAAGAAATAACGAAACTGGAAAAGGTCATAAACAATCAACAAACCTTTCTTTATGATTCTTTCTAAAATTAAAGCTGACCCCACCATCAACTTTTACTCGATGTGTTGGGCCAGCTTCTTTTTTACTCAGAGTGATGCTTTTCAATTTCTTCTTTTAACTGATTTAAGATTTTTTTACAGCTATCTACGATGCTCTTGGGGAAATCCTCATCGTATTCAACGCCATGGGGATAGTAATGCTTACCAAGATAAGGTTCCATTATTTTAATGAGTGCATGAGGTGATTCCACTTCGCCCTCAACAGCATAACATGGTACACGCAAGTAATAAATTTCGCCGTTATCCATATTTTCAAATTTATAATCATATGTAATGCGTTCATAATCCCATTGCCCTGCTCGGACTAATCCTACATCATGCATAAGGTGTTCTAAAAGTTCAAAGTTGAGAACTTTTCCCGCTAAACTAATCTCTTCGAATTTCATGGTAATACCCTCCACATCGTTCATATGTTATTCTCCTTCATAATGATAGTATGAATTCGGACAAGATGCAATCTTTCATGGTTTGAAACTAATAAAAATATGAGATTTTGAAATAAATTTCTAAAAATGGTCACACTAACGATGAAATGGAGGAGATAATAAATGCTGAAAAAATGGATTATTCCGCTTCTATGTGTGATCATGCTGATTGGAATCCACTCACCAGCACATGCTCAGACCCAAAGTCAAACTGTTCATATTGTTAAATGGGGGGATACACTTTGGAAGATTTCAAAACGTTACCAAATCGGATTAAGTGAAATCATCGAAGCAAACCCGCAATTTGAAAATCCAGATTTAATTTATCCTGGTGATAAAGTTCGTATCCCGAGAAAACAACAGATCAAACAAATTGAGCATCAGGCGATCCAGCTTACGAATGAATACCGTGCGAAAAATGGCCTCAAGCCATTGACACCTGATTGGCAGTTATCAAGAGTTGCCCGTTACAAATCGATGGACATGAAGAATAAGGGGTATTTTTCTCATCGATCGCCAACTTATGGTTCACCCTTCGATATGATGAGAGACTTCAATATTCAATATACTGCTGCAGGCGAAAACATTGCGATGGGGCAGTCTACTCCACAAGCGGTTGTTCGAGCATGGATGAATAGTGCGGGTCACCGAAGGAATATTCTCAACCAAAGATATACTCATATTGGAGTAGGATATGTAGAAGGTGGATCAGGGCGATATTATTGGACTCAAATGTTTATAAGAAAGTAGGAATAAAATGAAGAAAATACGTGGCCTAATGACAACAAATGTTGATTACTGCACAACATTGGATAATGTATTCGAGGCAGCTGTTAAAATGAAAAACGATAATGTAGGAGCAATCCCGGTTTGTGAAAATGACAAGCTCGTAGGTTTGATAACAGATCGAGATATTGTTGTTCGAGGTGTAGCGGAAAAGAAGCCTAATGCTTCCAAAATAACAGACGTCATGAGTGACCATATCATCAGTGGAACACCGGATATGGATGTTGAAGAAGCGGTTCAGATTATGGCTAAACATGAGGTAAGACGGTTGCCAATCGTTGAGAATGATAGGTTGGTCGGTATCGTATCCCTTGGTGACTTGGCTACACACTCGGAAAGCAATCACCAAGCGGGAATCGCACTTACCGAAATATCAGAAGCAGAACCAGATCAACAAATCCATTAATTTAAGATCCTGGTTTCATTTCTTTCAGACACCTCTTGGACTTTTGAAGTTCGAGAGGTGTCTTTTTTTTGTATGAAAAAGTATAAGTTTTCCGCTTGACAATAGATTAGAAATGGGGGATTCAAACGAAAGTGGTGTTGGACAAGAATAAGGTGATACTGTAAAGTTAAAAGTAAATACTGAAAAGTCAGCAAAAAGGGGGGATATTAATGAGGAGCTTTGGAATGGTTGTAATGTTTGTATTTTTAATACTAGGTGTTAGCTTGATTTATGGTGACCTCATTAAGCTCCCCCAGTACAATCCACCAGAAAAAGAACAGAAAGAGAACGAAACAGTAGAACGAAATTTGGCAGTAATTCCGAAAACGAGCGAAGGGATACTGCGCTATTTTGAAATGAGTTCGGAAGAATTGATTGCACAAATTGGAGAACCCTCACGTATCGATCCTAGTCCATATCAGTATGATTGGTGGATTTATGGCGAGAATTCAAATCAGTACATACAATTCGGAATTGACCATGGAAAGGTAGTTACTGTATTTGCTCTTGGTAGAGGGTTGAACGTAGCTCCGTTCCAAATCGGCCAAAGCAAAGACATGGTTTTAAAACATATTTCTTTCGAAAAATCATTAACGTTAAAAATAAAGGGCAATGAATATCGGTTTGAACTGACGGATGAAGAACTTAAAACCAGACCACTCGTAAAACTTGATAATTTGTGGATACAGCTTTACATGGATAAATTCAAAGACAATCTTGTAGGGGTACGTTATATGACTCCGGAAACACTTTTGATCCAACGGCCATATTCCCTCGAATATCGTGGGGAGCTTGCTGAACAACCTGAGTTAACAAGCGATGAATGGAAGCCAGTTGAAAAAGCTGAAGAATTACAGATTTTCAGTATTACAAATGTCATTCGTGAACAATACGGTGTAGGCCCGCTTCAGTGGCATGAGGAAACAGCGGAAGTTGCTTATCAGCACAGTAAAGAAATGAAAGCGGAAAATTATTTTTCGCATACTTCACCAGTTGCAGGTGATCTTTCAGATAGGTTAGAAAGCCAGGAGATCAATTACGTTCAAGCAGGTGAAAACATTGCAGCAAATTATATTGATGGGATTGCAGCGGTGATTGGATGGCTAAACAGTGAAGGACATCGTAAAACAATGCTAAGTGATGAATACACGCATCTCGGCGTCGGGGTTCATCAGAAGTATTATACTCAAAACTTTATTGTCCCGTGGTGAATTTCGGGGAAAGATGAAATAAAATAAAAAACTGGGATGTCCAACACGGGTCATCCCAGTTTTTAAGACTAAAATAAAGGTTGAGCGATGTTACTACTTTTGCGGTCGTTCAATAATAAAAAAACTCCCTGTTGCAACAGCTACCAATGTGCCAATATCATTGTAGATTTTAGCTTCTGTGACGGCAGTTTTAGTCCCTAAATGCAGAATCGATGCGCGACAAGTAATATGATCACCTATCCCTGGCGCAGTATAATTTATTTTCATTTCGGATGTCACAGGGACCTGGTTCTCACGCAGATTTTCGGAGACAAGTGTTCCCATCGCTGTGTCTGCAAGGGTAGCGGTAAGTCCGCCATGAACTATATCTACGGAATTATTTAAGATCGGGTGTACCGGGATCGTCATGACGAGGTCCCCACCTTCATATTTCGTTTTTGATTGTAAAAAGCTCATTATATAGGTTCGATATTCACCGCTTCGTTTTTCCAGAAGTCCAGTAACAACCTGTTTTAATACTCGTATTTCTTCATCTGTTGAAACTTCGATTAGTTTTTGGATATCTGAACATAAGCTTTTTTTAGTTTCCATCATTGATCGATCTCCATTTCTTTTTGCCTCATAATAGTGTAACAGTGAAAAAAGAAGTATTGCAACACAAAATAGGCGAACCTTCTATATGGTTGCGTTGTACTATATACTGTAGGCTTGAGTTGAACGTAATGGGAGGAAGTATCGTGAGTAAGCAAGCGAGAAATAATCAAAAGGTCGAAGAATTCAAGATGTTTGTACGCTCACACCCTGGATTAATCGATCATGTAAAGAGCGGGAACCAAACCTGGAAGGATGTATTTACCGAATGGCACTTACTTGGTGAGGAACACGACCAATGGGGACAATATAAAGAGCGAAAAATTGAAGTTTCTTCAAAGAAAAAAAGCAAGAAAAGTATTAGTATGAACGACCTTTCCGTCGGTGAAGTTTTGACGATGATAAAAAATCTTGACATGGAAGAGGTTCGTGAATACGTTTCACAGTTCAGTACTGCCGTAAGTGGAGTTCAGGAATTACTGCAACAGTTTCAATCACCGAAGCATCCTGGAAGGCCTCCTGCTCCGAACAATCCGTTTAATCAGTATTTTAAAGATTGACAAAGGGAAGATGGTGTGATGCGAAAAGAAGTGATGGATTATCTAGAACAGCGTCCAGAGCTAAGGTACATTGTTCGTGAACAGCCACAGTGGTATCGGAAGCTATCTCGAGACCCCGCAGCATTACAGGAGCTTGAGAATGAATCTAAATTTTTTTACGGTCAAACATTTGGTCAAAAAATGGATCGACTGCATGAACAAATCCAAACATTTTCACGACTTGTTCAATTGTTTGGAAAACAATAGTCACTGAACACCTCAGCGAAGAACAGAGGTGTTTTTCTTTTGTCTTTATAAGAATGATTCAACGGATTGGATAGAATGATGATGGACAAGGCTGGGTTGAATGGATATTTTTCAACCTACGAGTGAATCATATCGGATGAGGGAGGTTTGTCCGATGAATATTCACCGTATTCTTGCAGCCGTACTACTTTGCAGCATTTTATCCGCCTGTCAGTACGTCCATTCTGATGAATTAAAAGAGGTCGAAATAAAATCAACTCCGCAAGCGTTCGAAGCAGTAGAGGTTACAAGTCCTGAGACTTCACATTCGATGACAATCCGGCACATGGTTGCAAACGGAACTGTTTTTGTAGAATGTTATGTACCGAATTTCGAGTTTGAGAAGGGTGCTGCTGATCAAAATGAAGGACATCTAATCATTTCTGTTGATCATAAACCTGCTTTTCCTGTTTACAAGGCCGCTTTCATCATTAAAGATTTATCACCTGGAAGACATCATATCGAAGTGAAGCTTAGCGACCATAAGGGCATACCAATCAAAGGAATGGAAAAGCAGTTTTTTGTAAATATAAAATAACCAACAAAAATGGTTGGAGAAAATAACAATTCAAAATGTCATGCATTAATATTGGCGATATAGGGGTTATTTGTGGCATACTGAATAGAGAACCTAAGAAAGGTGGAGGTGTGTTAGGTGATCGCCACAATAGAAGGCATAGAAATTTTAGAAGAAGCAGAGCAGCTAGCGAAGATTTTGGCACATTCTGATATTGCCATTCAATATACAAACGCAAAACGAAAATTGCAAGAGGATTCCAAAGCCCAGGACCTAATAGCCGAATTTTCACGTTTGAAAGAACGGTATGAAGAGGTTCAGAGGTTCGGAAAATATCATCCAGACTATACAACAGTTTCAACCGATATTCGTGTATTAAAACGGACGATGGATTTACACGAGACAGTTGCAGAATACAAGCGCTCGGAACAAGAACTTGAGAAATTGCTGAACGAAATAAGTTCTATCGTAGCCGGAAAGGTATCCAAAAATATTAAAGTTCCAACTGGAAATCCTTTTTTCGATAACCTAAGTTGCGGTGGTGGTTGTGGTTCTGGAGGATCCTGTGGTTGCGGGTGAAATTTCTAACTATAAAGAGGGACTCATATCCTGATGAACAGGCTTGATGACAGTCTGTTCATCAGTATGAGTCTTTTTAATTACAAACGAAAACGTACACAGTCATGACATAGATTACCGCAACAGAACATTTTTTCCTGGGGTACATAGAATCTGCTTCTGAATACAAAGCAGTTCTTTTCCTCACGAACATAGATTAGTTCATAGTGCAGCCGTCTCCCTTTCATTGCCTTCACAGCTGCTTTCTCAAGTATATTAACGAGGTCTTTTTTTTCGATGGATGATGCAGAACATAAATAAAGAAACGGTATTCCAGCCATATATTTTCTTTCCACCTTAATAAAAAGAGAAGAAGCTATTAATTCACTGATAAACTTTTCCCAAATAATAGTAAGATCCATAACGTTCGATCACCCCGTATTAACAGCAATTGCGCACAATGAGCAATCATGCTAGACTGAATAAAAAATGATAAAAAGGAGTACGCTTTCATGCTGACGAATCGTACTGGTTTAGCCGTATGGCTCCACTCTTTAAAATACATAAAACAGCTTAGGAAATTTGGAAACGTTCATTATGTTTCAAAACGTATGAAGTATGCAGTATTATATTGTAATTCTTCCGATAAAGATTCCATTATTGGAAAAATGGAAGGCTTGCATTTTGTTAAAAAAGTTGCACCATCCCACAAAGCATTTATTAAGACTGAATATCAGAATGCTCGTCCTGATAAGGCGAAAGAGTACGATTATAAGATCGGCTTGTAGAGAGGATGTTCAAAAACCGACTGCTAATTATTTGAACTTACTGAATATCCGACTCAACCATAGCACACAAAAAAAGGGACTGACTCATCCAAGGACTTGGCGCCTCCATACTGGAGCAAACCATTCCTTGTGGGTCAGTCCCTGTTCCATACCCGCACATGCTTGAAACATCACAAAAATGTTTTTTCACCGTAAGGGATGGAACAATGGGAGAGGAGAAACCGGAGTTAAGCCTATGGGGAAATAAGCTATACTCCGCGGTTCAACGAGGACTGACCCTAACGAGTCAATCCCTAATTATAGTATTGAACAGATATCTCTTGTTCTATACGCACATTTTAAGTTTTATCATTTTTTATGGTAGGATAGTTAGGAAAAACAAAACGACAATGAGGTAACAATATGAGGGTCATATCAGGAAATCAAAAAGGAAGAAAACTAAAGGCAGTTCCCGGTACAAGCACGAGGCCGACGACAGATAAAATTCGTGAGTCAATCTTTAATATGGTGGGGCCATATTTTGATGGCGGTACTTCGCTGGATCTATATGGTGGCAGTGGTGCACTCACGATTGAAGGGATCAGCAGAGGGATTGAACGAGGTGTGATTGTGGATGTTGATCCAAAAGCAATCGATACGATACGAGAAAACCTTCGCCTGTGCAATTATACCGATGAAGTCGAAGTGTATCGCAATGATTCCAAACGGGCATTGAAAGCACTAAAAAAAAGGGAGATCGCTTTCAAATATGTTTATTTGGACCCCCCTTACAAAAAACAAAGGATTGAGAAAGAAATTGAAGCCCTTTCTCAAGCACACTTGCTTGAACCGAATGCGATCATTATTGTGGAGCACGATTCAAACCTAACCTTATCGGATCAGGTCGAGACGTGTACGAAGTTAAAAGCAGAAAAATATAACAATACAACATCTGTTACGATTTTTATTAATGACCCAAGCCAGGAGGAAAATCCGAATGAGTAAGAAGCAAGCAATTTGTCCGGGAAGCTTTGACCCGATTACGTATGGTCATTTAGATATCATTTCAAGAGGGGCGAACGTTTTTGATGAAGTGATTGTTGTGGTCGCGAACAACCAAAGTAAGGACTCTCTTTTTACAGTAAAAGAGCGAATGGATCTTATCCGCAAGGCCACGAAAGACATTCCGAACGTTAAGATTGATGCGTGTAATGGGCTTCTTATCGACTATGTCCGGACGACAGGAGCCAAGGTTATTTTAAGAGGTTTAAGGGCGGTATCGGATTTTGAGTATGAAATGCAAATTACATCGATCAACCGTAAACTGGATGAATCAGTCGAAACATTTTTTGTAATGACTAACAATCAATATTCGTTCCTAAGCTCAAGCATCGTAAAGGAAGTCGCGAAATACAATTCACCAGTTTCAGACCTTGTTCCTCCCATTGTGGAAAAAGCATTAAAAGAAAAATTCGCCAAATAAAGGCGTTACTTCACACGAATTGCTGTCTGATCGAGTGACCGCCAAATGATCAGAACATAAATGACGAGACTGACAAAGGTCACTGTCGCTCCAATCGTCAATAGCTGGTCCCAGATGGACTCTGCCCAGCTTATGGTTGGGTGAGTAGCAAAAGCGGCAACGACAGAGGTTCCTGACGACTGTGATACATAAAGTGGCTTCCAGAGTAAGACGGTGAGCACTGAAGCAACAAAACCATGTAACAGCCTTGCCATAAAAAATGGCTTAAATCGAATATCTGTCTCTGCGAGAATACTCGCAACCTGAGCATGAACGGAAAATCCATTGAACGCTAAAATAAAGCTGACGATAATTGCTTGGTGGATGAGTGGAGTATTTACTTCACTGACCTGCTGGCTTCCTATCGTTATTTCTAATAACCCTGTAATAAAAGGGATGCTTAGATCCTGTGAAAAGCCTATAATTCCAATAAAAGCTGAAAAAACTGACGCGAGAAACGCGGTAATATTCACTTCTGCAAGCATTCGGTTCAACACCGAAAATAAGAGAATGAATCCCCCGATCATCAGTAACGTTTGGATGGAATGTTGAACGGCATCACCTAATATCTTTCCAAATGGACGTGGATCTCGTCGCTTTACCTCATTCATACGATATAAAGCATATTTTAACCGATTGTTTGGAACATGTTTTTTATTTCGCAGTGGAAATTGCCGATAGTCCTTTCCATAAAAGCGCATGACCAGGCCAACGACAATATTTCCTAAGTAATGTGCTGCAACCAACAATAGACCAAGATCGGTATTATAAAAAAATCCGATTGAAATAGCGACGAGTATAAACAAAGGATTCGAACAGTTCGTAAATGAAACAAGACGTTCTGCTTCGATTTGTGTCAACTCATTCTCCTGTCTCAATCGTGCTGTGAATTTAGCACCTGCTGGAAATCCAGATGAAATCCCCATCGCCCAGACAAAACCGCCGGCTCCGGGTACATTGAACAACGGTCTCATGAATGGTTCAAGCAACACACCAACTAGTCTTACTACGCCAAAGCTAATTAATATTTCACTTATGATAAAAAAGGGTAAAAGGGAAGGAAAGACGATTTCCCACCATGTTGTCAACCCCTTTAATGATGATTCAAACGCTGCTTTTGGGTATAACATTAAGGAGAAGGCAAAAAAGGAAGCAATAACTGCATAAGATATATTTTTTATTCGAGAATGGAACAATCCTAAGCCTCCTTATCATAAAATCGAATAACAGATGTAGTAAGGTAAGTTGTCCTCATTTATGTATACGCACAGTGCATAAGATTAGACCATGAGAATCGTCAGGAGGTTCGGTGAACATGCAACCAAAAGTTGGTTTAGCACTTGGGTCCGGGGGTGCTCGTGGATTTGCCCATATTGGGGTTATAAAAGCACTGCATCAAGCCGGGATACCAATTAACATGATTGCAGGGAGCAGCATGGGAGCTCTTGTTGGCGCCTTATATTGTATCGGACATCACCCAGATACTATGGTTAAAATGGCACGTTTGTTCCGTAGAAAATATTACATGGATTATACAGTACCAAGAATGGGATTTGTTTCTGGTCAAAAAGTAAAACAACTGATGCATGCCCTGACCCATGGAAAGAGTATAGAAGAATTAAACATCCCACTCTCCATTATTGCAACTGACCTTTTAAAAGGAGAAAAAGCGATATTACAAACTGGACCTGTGTCCGACGCAATTCGTGCGAGCATCGCAGTGCCGGGAATATTCGTGCCACATAAAATTGGCGACCGTCTTTTAATTGACGGGGGAGTAATTGATCGGGTTCCTGTTTCTGTAGTCAAGGAAATGGGGGCAGACATTGTCATTGCTGTCGACATCTCACATATAAAAGAAAACCCGGAGATCAATACAATCTTTGATGTGATCTTACAGAGTATTGATATCATGCAACGAGAACTCGTAAAAGTAAGCGAAATTTCTTCAGATGTCTTAATCCGTCCAATGGTTGAAAAGTTTAGCTCTTCATCGTTTACCCAAATTGACGAGATTATCTCACTTGGGGAAGAAGAAACGAAATTGAAACTTCAAGATATCAAAGATGCACTTCATAATTGGAGGAAACAAAATGGAGAAAAATAGGGTTTTTAATTTTAGGGCGCAGTGGCCATGGGTGATTCTGTTACTCATTATTCTAGCCGCACTTTTACCCTTACCTTATTACATGACTCAGCCAGGTTCTGCCAAAGTTTTGGAACCGATCGTTGATGTTGAAAATGGAGATGAGTCAAAGGGAGTCTTCATGTTAACAACCGTTTTAGTCGGGAAAGCAAATGTGGCAGAGTACATATGGGCAAAAGCAAGCGAATACCGTGATGTATTTCCAAAAGAGCAAATCCGAGGAACGGATGAAACGGATGAGGAATACGAAGCAAGACAACTTCAACTTATGCAAAGCTCTCAGGACGCTGCCAGAATTGTAGCATTTAAGGCAGCAGGAAAAGAAATCGAAATTCTCCATAAGGGTGTATTAGTAACAGGCGTCATTTCAGGAATGCCTGCAGCAAAAAAACTAGTTGTAGGGGATTTGATCATTGCTTTGAACGGGGAACCAATCTATACAGCTGAACAGCTTATTCAAGGTCTAAAGAAGTTTAGCGAAAATGACAAAGTAACGTTAACCGTTAAAAATTCGGATCAAAAGAAAGAGGTTGAGCTGACTTTAAAGCCATTCCCAGAAAAACTCGTTAAGAATGGTGACCAAAACAAATTTGGAATCGGCATAACCTACCCTGTTACTTTTACAGAAGTAGAAACCGATCCGACAGTAAAAATCGATACGAACCAAATTGGAGGACCATCAGCAGGCTTCATGTTTACTCTTGAGATTTATGATCAATTGACAAAAGAGGACTGGACGAAGGGATATCGTATTGCTGGTACAGGTACAATGAATATTGAAGGTAAAATTGGTCCGATCGGTGGTATTAAACAGAAAGTGGTTGCAGCAGATAATGCAAATGCTGATATCTTTTTCGCGCCGGTAGCTGCATCGAATTATAAACATGCGAAAGAGGCAGCAAAGGATATTAATACTGAAATGAAGATCGTCCCGGTGGAAACCTTCCAGGACGCAATTGATTTTCTTAAAGGTCTAGAGAGTAAGCATTAATAAAATATCATGAGTGGCCAAGGAGTGACGACCCGAGATCAGCCTTTTATATTTGATGGCGAAGCGGCGGTGTCGAGTATTCTTGTTTCCACAGTGTAGAATGACAGTCGGACGGGAAGCCTAATATATACGTTTTTGTCGCTCTCATATCCAGTTCAATCAGTGGGTCATCATGTTGTGAAACTGTGCTGACTAATGGTAGAGCCATTTTCTTTTTGATTTGACTCAAATACTGCTGACCCGTAGGACTCATGCCCAATAAACGAACATAAGACGGACCAGACAAAGTCGCCTTTTCCATAACAGACTTATGAGTATTTGTAAGGATATGTGTACAGAGACGTTGTAATCTCGTCCACGTGTACCGTTTTGTTTTTACACTGTTCAGGAAGTCATGAAAGGATTCAGATTCCTTAATCAGGTCAAGCAATCTGTTTTCCAGTCCTTCTACACACTCATATATACTGGAAAGTTCACTTGGTGTTGATGTGAACAAACGGTATTTCAGTAAAGGGAAATACTTTTCCCAACTCTGGAATTGCTGGTAAGCACTGAGATGTTTTGTTAAACTGTCGTTTGTTGCAGGCGGTACCAGCTCTGATATACTACTCAGGGGCTCCTGATGCTCAATCAACTTGCTGCGGATACCAGTTGCACTTGCAATGGTGTTTGAGGTATTTTCTTTATCATGATAACCCGCTCCGGTTCTTTTAATCGTTTCTGGGATGATGGATGAATTGAGCTTACGAATAGCATTTATGTAATGGAAACCTAAAATATTGTTTGGCTTTGACAGGTCTACAGTAGTTTCTGGTCGCTCTGGGATCTCTAGAAATGCCCGTGATGCAGCAGAAGGGTAACTCAGCCCTGACTGAATTTGGGCCTGAATTCTTTCATTATACATTCTTTCGTTTTGTTCGATGAACGATACAGTGTTCAAGAATGGTTCTATTTCACCTGACTCGCTTCCAAAAATGATTCGTCTGCAAAGGAGTGCGTCAAGGATTGCTACCGCACCAAAGGCGAATTGGTCCGCTCTTTGAGTAGCGTATGCGTACGGTAATTCCACAACAACATCGACGCCAGAACGAAGGGCCATTTCCGTACGTGTCCATTTTGATACCATTGCAGGCTCTCCACGTTGCAGGAAGTTACCGCTCATGACTGCAATAGCAAGTTCAGCTTCTGATTTTTTTTTCGCTTCTTGTAAATGATAGAAATGACCGTTATGAAATGGATTGTATTCAACGATTAGGCCAAGAGCATTCATAGTACCAACTCCTTATTGTTATATTGTATCAGAATCTGGTAGGCTGATTAAATGCAGAATCAAAAACAAAAATGGGTACAAAGAGGAAAGTCAATGATTAAATAAGTAAAATATGTCCGATAGGACGATTGGCAAGCGAAATCTCAGCCGAAGCATGTAAAGAAAAAATGTTGACAATTATTTCATTGAAAGCTATAATTACTACTGTTGCCTTGAGGTGATGACATATGAAATGGTCCATACAGCAACTGAGAAGTTTTCAGCACAAAGGACTAAAAATTGATGAAACAATCAAGATGGAAATGATACGCGATTTTGATCCGGAAATTCTCGAACTTTCACCAGTTCATGTAAAGGGAAATGCTGAGATTAACCAAAATCGTGCCGTATTTCATCTTACATTGACAGGGGAAATGACCTTACCTTGTGCAAAAACACTTGTGGAAGTCCCTTATCCGTTTACGATCCAATCAACAGAAATTTTTCTGTTTGATCCGGAGCACAGTGTAGACGCAAATGAGGAAGATATTCACGTATTAGAGGGAAACACGGTCGATTTAATACCCTATATCCGTGAAAATATCCTTCTGGAAAAGCCTTTGAAGATTATCAGCCCTGAACCAACTAATGACCCGCCAGCTCCACCTACAGGAAAGGGTTGGGATGTTGTTGAAGAGAGTGAACAACGCGAAAAGGTTGATCCGAGAATGGCCGAACTGGCTAAGTTACTTAACAAAAATGATGAAAAAAAGTGAAGAAACGTCAACTAGCTTGACCTTCTATAACTGAACAATCCCGTTAAGGAGGTGGAAACACATGGCAGTACCTTTTAGAAGAACCTCTACTACTCGTAAAAACAAACGTCGTACACATTATAAGCTAAAAGTACCTGGAATGGTAAAATGCCCAGAATGTGGCGAATACAAGCTTTCTCACCGTGTATGTCCGGAATGTGGAACATACAAAGGAAAAGAAGTAGTTTCAAAATAAGTAACTTAAACGGGGTTGACTCTAGCATCTAGAGTCAGCCCCGTTTTTTATATCGTGGATGGAACCTGGGTATGAAGCATTCATAGCGACGGTTTCACGAGAAATCAACGGGAAACCAGCTGTATGAGCCTATCATCACGACTTTTTCCCTCGAAAAGGAGAATGTACAAGTGAAAATCAAAAAAGAATGCAGGGATGGCATCGGGTGGATCGTATTGAATCAACCTGAACGTCGGAATGCGATTGATACCGAAATGATGGGGCGATTGAAGGAAATACTTACGGAGTATGAAAACGATGGGGATATCAAGCTTGTCGTCATTACCGGCAGTGGATCTAAAGCATTTTGTTCCGGTGGAGATCTTTCGGTTTTTCATAATCTACATACTGAAGATGAAGCGTATGCCATGCTTTCTAAAATGGGGGACATACTCTTTCAACTGTTTACCTTTCCTAAACCGACCATTGCATTGTTGAATGGAACTGCTGTTGGTGGTGGATGTGAAATCGCTTCTGCTTGCGACTTTCGAATAGGTTTTCCTCATGTTAAACTCGGATTCATTCAAGGTACACTTGGCATTACTACGGGATGGGGAGGTTCTACGTATTTAATGGAACGACTTGACCCTGTAGCTGCATTTGAGATGCTATTAACCGCAACAACCTATTCTGCAGATGAAGCTTTAACTTTAAATTTCATCCAAAAGATATTGAATTCAAATGACCAGCTAAAAGAGTTTAATGAGTATGTATCACCAATGTTGCAACTTTCCTTAGATGTTTTGCAGGCTTATAAACAACGGAGCCTGGATCGGATGGATTTGATTCACATGAAGACGCGGATTGATAGAGAAATCAAGGAGTGTGCCCGTCTTTGGGAATCCGACGATCATCACATAGCAGTACGAAAATTTCTTGATCATTAAATATGACGGATGACCCACCATAATTTCTCTGAATAATTGATTCTGTTTTAGTAAAAAACTCTTAGTAGAACTAAAGTCTATCTTTTCTATTAAACGCATATGTATGTTAATAAAGTAGAATGTTTGGAGGGATGCAGGTGGGTTCAACACGCCAGGATGCCTGGAACAATGATGAAGACCTCTTTTTAGCAGAGGTAGTCCTCCGTCATATTCGAGAGGGCGGCACTCAGCTTGCGGCTTTTGAAGAGGTAGGAAAGAAGCTATCTCGTACATCAGCAGCATGTGGTTTCAGGTGGAACTCATTAATACGAAAGAAATATGATGCGGCAATCACAATAGCAAAAAATCAACGTAAACAGGCAATGAACAAAAGAGCAGAGAAAGGAAAAGCAAATAAGGATAATCCAATGCAACAAGAACAATCTCAAAACTATCCTGAACGGATCGAGACAGTAAACCGATCAGAAAATCCACTAGATAAACTGAATCTTGAAGATGTTGTTGATTATTTAAAAGCATTGAAAGATGGTAGCAGCCGTGAAAAAACACTTGAGAGAGAGAATGAAAAATTACAACAGGTGGTTGCTGAGGTAAAAAAGCAAAATGAACAATTAAAACAAGAGTACGAACAATTACAAAAATCATTTGAAAATGTTAACGAAGATTATACGACAATGCTGAATTTTATGGAACGTGCCCGTAAACTTGCAGTGACCGATGATCCACATTCAAATCAGGTGAAATTTCAGATGGATTATAACGGAAACCTTCAAAAAGTAGAAAAATAAAAGGGATGACCCATAAGAGCCTGGCGCATTGTGTTACGTGCCAAGCTCTTGCATATTGGGTCATCCCTTTCAATAAGTTTTCATAACTTTATTAAATACCTGGATGTTTTACAGGGTTATCATTCTCAACCGGTTCTTGTTCTGCTACACCCTTTGGATAGCATACATAGGGATTTTCTCCTCGATCTCGGTCAGGATTATACGTGACCGATTGAAAGCCCATCTTTTCCCAAAACTCACTGGATCGCTGTCTTGCATTCGTTTTGACAGGAAGATCGAATGACTTCGCAAACTTGACGAGAGCGCTTCCAAATCCTTTTCCGTGATATTCAGGGAGTACTTCAAGCTTCCAAAGCTCTAAATAATCCTGTGGCGGGTCGAAATAACGATCGTAGTTCCCGTCAATTCTGTATAGACTCATTCTAGCGACCAACTTATTCCCATAATAGATTCCATAAAACGGTGATTCACTATCGTTTTCGATAATATTTTCCTGTAGATCCTCAAGCATTGACAGCTCCTGGATCCCATATTCTTTAAACTTCTTAAATTCTTCAAGAGTTTTAAAATTGATAAGAAGTCGTTGAACTTTATACATGATGAGACAGCCCCCTTCGATTCATTTCCTATTCCTTCTACTTTTATTATATAATAAAGTAGCGAAAAATTCTGCCATAATGCAAAAATCCCACAGATTTCTACATGAAAAAACAGGATTTCGAGCATTTGGTGTTGAAATGAGTATGTTGAAGCATAGAGAAAAGGAGGAGATGGTTTGAAAAAAATCCTTATAGCAAACCGAGGGGAAATTGCAGCTAGAATTGTTAGAACATGTGAAACACTTGGAATCGAAACCGTTATTGTGTATTCACAGGCTGATCGCGATCTTCCTTACGTGAAGAATGCTAAAATAGCCTATGAAATAGGTGAACCACCAGTAGTCAAGTCGTACTTGCGTGGTGATCGGATACTTGAAATCGCAAGGTCTGAAAACGTAGATGCGATTCATCCAGGTTATGGTTTTTTATCCGAAAATGCCGATTTTGTACGAAAAGTTGAAAACGCTAACATTACGTTCATCGGCCCGCGAGCAGATGTTGTTGAAGCGATGGGTGATAAAGTACGAGCACGTGATACGATGAAAGATGCTGGAGTTCCTGTAGTCCCTGGAAGTGATGGTCCGATAAGTGATGTTGACGAAGCTGTCGCATTAGCAGATACAATCGGATATCCTGTGATGGTCAAGGCAAGCGCTGGTGGTGGTGGTATTGGGATGCAGAGATGTGACGATGAAAAGACATTACGTTCTGCGTTCGTATCCAGCCAAAACCGGGCAAAAGCTTACTTTGGAAATGATGAAATGTTTATGGAAAAATTCATTTCGAACAGTCGTCATATTGAGGTTCAAGTCTTCGGTGATAAGCTGGGGAATATCGTCCATCTTTTTGAACGCGATTGCTCCATCCAGAGAAGGCACCAAAAAGTTGTTGAAGAAACACCTTCTCCATTTTTATCTGAAGAGGTTCGTGAGCAGATTTGTAACGCAGCTGTTCAGGCTGCAGATCATGTAAAATACACAAATGCAGGAACGGTGGAATTCATCGTTGATGGACAGGAGAATTTTTACTTCCTAGAAATGAATACGAGGCTTCAAGTAGAGCATCCAGTTACAGAAATGGTTACTGGATTAGACTTGATTGAGTGGCAGCTGAACGTGGCGGAAGGGAAGCCATTACCATTGTCCCAGGGTGAAATTACAAAGAGCGGACATAGTATAGAATTCAGGATTTATGCTGAGGATCCGAACACGTTTTTACCTGCCCCTGGCACGATCGGGAGCTTTTTACTTCCTGAATTGGAAGGGAGTCGTGTTGATACGGGCTATGGTCCTGATACACAGGTGACCCCATTTTACGATCCGATGGTGGCAAAGGTTATCATTCATGCTAGCGATCGAAAAAAAGCCATTCAGCAATCATTGAACTTTTTTAAAAAGTGGAAGCTGGATGGAATCAAGCATAATGGACCTCTTTTTGAAAGCATCTTAAACGATGGTGATTTTCAAAAAGGAAATTATACAACACAATTTCTTAATCAACGTTCTTCAAAAGTAAACAATTAGGAGTGATCGACATGAAAGAAATCAATGCATCAATGGCAGGAACAGTCTTGAATGTACTCGTATCGGAAGGTGAATCAGTAGCAGCGGGTCAGGCTGTAATGATGTTGGAATCTATGAAAATGGAAATTCCGATTGAAGCACCGGAAGCTGGAGAAGTTAGTGCAGTTAACGTCAATGTTGGGGATTTTGTAAACGAAGGAGATACACTGGCTGTTCTCAAGTAAATATGAATGAGCGCTCGTTCTGTATGAAGTAATGAAGGAGGAATTGGATGTCGAAAACATTAAACGAAACTTTGCAAGCGACGAATGAACGTATCGAAAGCGGCGGCGCAGAGAAGTACCATGAAAAATTAAAAACACAAAATAAATTATTTGCAAGAAAACGACTTGATTTATTATTCGATGAAGGATCCTATACGATTGAAGACGGTAAATTCGCCAACAATAAGGATGAAGGATTACCTGCAGATGGTGTTGTGACGGCTATTGGAAAAGTTGGCGGAAAAACAGTATGCGTCATGGCCAACGATTCCACTGTAAAGGCTGGATCTTGGGGGGCGCGTACAGTCGAGAAAATCATTCGTATCCAAGAGACTGCCATGCGTTTGAAGGTACCTCTCTACTATCTTGTCGACTCTGCCGGAGCACGAATCACGGATCAAATTGACATGTTTCCAAATCGACGTGGAGCTGGAAGGATTTTTTATAACCAGGTCAAAATGTCTGGAATGATCCCTCAAGTATGTGTTCTTTTTGGTCCTTCAGCAGCTGGTGGGGCCTACATCCCAGCATTCTGCGACATTGTTATCATGGTGGACGGGAATGCTTCGATGTATCTAGGTTCACCACGTATGGCTGAGAAGGTTATTGGTGAAAAGGTTACACTTGAGGAAATGGGTGGAGCAAAGATGCACTGCAGCGTTAGTGGATGCGGTGATGTACTTGCAGAATCTGAAGAAGAGGCAATTGAATCAGCGCGGCAATACCTATCCTACTTCCCGGCAAATTATGAGAAAAAACCTGAAAAAGCTGAAGTGGAAGAGCCGTTCCTGGATAAAAACCTTTCCGACATCGTACCCGAAAATCAAAACGTCCCATTTGATATGTATGAATTTATCAATGGATTGATAGACGATCAGAGCTTTTATGAGGTAAAGAAGCTTTTTGCTCCTGAGATGATTACCGGATTTGCTCGTTTGAATGGTGCGCCAGTCGGGATCATTGCCAACCAACCCAAAGTAAAGGGCGGCGTACTCTTTGTCGATTCAGCTGATAAAGCTGCAAAGTTCATTACACTATGTGATGCCTTCTCGATCCCGTTGCTATTCTTGGCTGATGTTCCTGGCTTTATGATCGGAACGAAGGTGGAACGGGCTGGAATTATCCGGCATGGAGCGAAACTTATTGCTGCAATGAGTGATGTAACTGTTCCTAAAATTTCTGTCATTGTTCGGAAGGCATATGGAGCTGGCCTTTATGCAATGGCAGGTCCGGCGTTCGAACCGGATTGTTGTATTGCTCTCCCAACAGCACAAATTGCTGTTATGGGACCTGAAGCAGCTGTCAATGCTGTTTATTCGAATAAGATAAGTGAAATTGAAGATCCGAAAGAACGGATTCAATACGTACAGGAAAAACATAAAGAGTATAAAGAGCATATCGATATTTACAAGCTTGCTTCTGAAATGATCGTGGATGATATCGTTTCAGCCGATCAGCTACGCGAGGAATTAATTGATCGATATAAAGTATATGAAAACAAGGAAATGACGTTCAGTACCCGAAAGCATCCGGTTTATCCAGTATAGAGGATACAAACAACGTTTCTTGCAAACTTAGATAAAGCGAATAGGTCTTAATTAGGGTCAGACTCTACCGAACAGCAACATTCAATATAGTGTTGTTAAGGTGGCGGTCTGACCCTATTAATGTATTTTATCGTCCTTTTATAATGTGCTACTATTAAGACAAATCCTAGTACGAAAGACGGGGATTCAAATGCGTGTAGGGATTATAGGCGGGGGTTCAATCGGGTTACTCTTCGCTGCTTATTTTCAAAAAAACGGACATGACGTAACAGTTTATGTTAAAAGAGAGGAACAGTACACGAGACTGCTTAATTCTGGTTTGGTATTACAAACACTTACGACGACCTTCAGCAGCACTCCAGAAGTTAAAATTTTCCAATCGGCAAAAAAAGAATTTCATGATTTGCTCATTGTAGCAGTTAAATCCTATGATCTTGAACATGTGTTACCAGTGGTCAAATCATGTTTTACTGATTCGCGTTACTTATTGTTATTGCAAAATGGAATGAAGCATACTAGGTGGCTTTCTGATCTTTGCATGTTCTCTGTCTATCTAGGCATTGTTGAACACGGTGCTTTGCGTGATTCAGACACGAAGGTTTTGCATACTGGAATCGGTCAAACGAAAATTGCTCCTTACCTCATTGAAGGCACAGGACTTGATTGGGGTGGACTGACTTTTGATTCTTTTCCGTTTCAACAAAAGGCCGATTGGTATAAAATGCTGAGCCGGAAATTGTTGATTAATGCGGTAATCAATCCGTTGACAGCATTATATAAGGTAAGAAATGGAGAACTTCTTGAACGAAACACTTTCATTCAGAAGATGGAGGTTTTATTCAAAGAAATTTGTAAGGTACTGGATGTGGAGGATAAAGAGAGATCCTGGAAGGAATTAGTCACTGTTTGCAAGAATACCTCTAACAACAAGTCGTCGATGCTTCGTGATATCGAGCGGGGCAACAAAACTGAAATTGAAGCGATTACAGGATATGTTTTGATCATGGCAGAACAACAAAATATACACTTGCCTTATAACCAATTTGTTTTTGAGACGATAAAAGGCTTAGAGGAAAGAAGGGATCCAGATGGTTGATTTTTTTGCAGGTTCACTGGCGACACTCATTACCGTACCACTTATAGCTTGGCTCATGGTGTACTCGGTCATGAAAAAGTTCACTCAAAAAAAGAAGAAGTCCTTTCTATTTGCAACTGATGTCACTACTTTTTTCCTTATTGCATCTGTTTTGTCCATCCTTTACACAATTTGGGAGCGTTCCTTTATTTGGCCAATAATTGTGTTGCTCTTAGCTATCGTAATTTGCATTACATGGATTTATTGGAAGCAGGATAAAGATGTAAGCATGTTCCGTATTTTAAAAACAGCATGGCGATTCAACTTTTTGTTGTTTTCCACAGGTTATCTCTCATTAAGTATATACGGGCTCGTTACGAGGATCATTTTGATTAGTTCTTGAGCAAAATCGTTTGGGGAGGCACATTGAATCTGCTATACTCATAGTCGCAATATTGTTGTTTCTCATTCGGAAAGGACGAAATTTTATGAAAGTTAGCGAGATACCATTTCAGCAAAAAAACGATTTTTACAGTGCTTACTTGAATGGAGCCCAGCATGTTCGAGAACAATTTGATTATGATCCATTCCAACAAGACAGCTATAAGCAACGCTGGAAGGAAGTTCAGGAACGTTCATTTCCTAGAGAGTCCCTCCATGATCATTTGCTGAATTATCATCAGAAGCTTCCAGCATCAATACATACGATAAATAATATAAACAAACTAAAGGACCCGGAGTCGACTGTGATTGTAACAGGTCAACAGGCTGGGCTTCTTTCAGGTCCTCTTTATACGATACATAAGTGTATTTCTGCCATTCTTCTTGCGAAAGAGCAGGAGTCCAAACTAGGAACGCCAGTCATACCTGTATTTTGGGTTGCTGGAGAGGACCATGATTTTGATGAAATCAATCATGTGTATCTCAATGATGAAGGCCGTACATTTAAGAAGAAATTGGATTTAGCCGAAGGGAATCGATCCGTTTCTGAGATTCCATTTCCTAAAGAGAAACTTTCTTCATGGGCAGAAGAGGTCATCCGAGGTCTTGGAGAAACGGAGCACACTCAGGCCATTAAGAATTTGATACATAAAGCAATAGCAGAATCGGAATCAATCACCGAATTTTTTGCACATATTATGCTTGTCCTGTTTGCAGAAGAAGGAATCGTTATGCTCGATTCTAATCATCCTGACCTACGTAAAATCGAATCGCCGTTTTTCTTGGAAATGATCCAAAACAATGAGTCCTTGGATCGTAAATTTCAAAAGGATGTCCATTTATTAAAGGAGAAAGGTTTTCCAGTACCAGTGGAATCCGAAACTAACAATTCACACCTATTTTTAAACGTTCATCAAAATCGTGTGTTGCTGTTTCGTGATAGTCATGAATTTAAAGGGAAGAAAAATGAATGCCTTCTAACAAAAAGTGAAATGATTGCAATCGCTGAAGATCAACCTGAACGTCTTAGTAATAATGTAATCAGTCGCCCATTCATGCAAGATCGCGTTCTTCCGACCCTTGCCTTCGTGGCAGGTCCTGGTGAAATCGCCTACTGGGGTGTTCTCAAATCGATCTTCCATCAATTTGACATAAAGATGCCACCTGTAATGCCACGCCTTTCACTAACTTTGGTCGAGTCCCATATATCAAAAGTGGTAAGTGAAAAGAAAATGCGTTTAGAAGAAATACTTCAAAATGGTGTGAAAGAACGAAAACAAGAATGGTTGAAGAATCGAATAGATTGGAATTTGGATGAACAATTCGGGTCAGCAAAAAAGAAGGTTGATCAAACGCATCGAATACTTCGTGAAATAACAACAGAAATTGATAAAGGACTAAATTCGCTTGCACAAAAAAATGGGCAATTCCTACAAGATCAGCTTGATTTTTTAAAGAATAATCTTGAACACTCGATTCAGAAGAAATATGAACATGAACTGAAAAAGTTTGACCTGATTGAACTGAACCTAAGACCAAGTGGAAAACCGCAGGAACGTGTCTTTAATATCTTTTATTTTTTGAATCAATATGGGGTGAACTTAGTTTCTGAACTTGCTTCATTGGAGTTTGAGTTTAATGGTAATCATAAGGTGATTCATGTATAAGGATGTTAAAAAGGCGGCAAATGATAAACTGCGTATTTCTTCGTTACTTGGTTTTTCCGGTCCTTACGTATAACAAGGACGTATTGATTTCATGGATGTACATTCATTGTGTACCTTCGTCTAACTAGTCAACGCTATCGATGAAAGCTTCCTCGGTGCAAGGCAGGGAAGAGGTTTTCAAGTAAGTAGCCCTTCCTCAAAACCTGCGTGCCTCGGGCTCACACGATGTTAGTCAGTTCAACATTGTGACAGGACGTTACGTATTTAGTTGAACTTCCTTAACTTGTTTCTTATTCATCTGCTTTTTAACAATAATTTTAGGATGTTAAAAAAACGGCGAATAAAACCGTCGAAAATTCAAAGAAAAAATGTTCCAAAAACCTGCTTATGACAGCAGGTTTTTTCTATGTTCAAACGAATTATAAAACAAGTGGTGGAAAGTGGGGAGTTGTGGTAGACTTAGGATAGATTGTGGGGGAAGGGGATCAAACCATGTTCATGGGAGAGCATTTACATACCATTGACGATAAAGGAAGAATGATCATCCCTTCTAAGTTCCGTGATGAACTAGGCTCCACATTCGTACTTACAAGAGGATTAGACCAATGTGTTTTTGGTTACCCTCTAGAAGAATGGAAACAGTTAGAAGAAAAGTTGAAAGCACTCCCGTTTACCAAGAAAGATGCAAGGGCATTTACACGATTCTTCTTTTCAGGAGCAGCAGAGTGTCAGCTCGACAAACAAGGACGTGTCAACATCGCCTCAACCCTGAGACAATACGCAAAGCTTGATAAGGATTGTGTTGTCATCGGAGTCAGCAACCGGATTGAAGTCTGGAACAAGCAAATTTGGGAAGAATACTTCTCGCAATCAGAAGATTCATTTGGAGAGATTGCTGAAAGCTTGATGGATTTCGATCTATAAAAGGTGTGCATCAAACCGGGACGGTTTTAGAGAAAAAGAGGGACTAACATATGTTTGAGCATGAAACAGTATTAAAACAAGAAGCGATTGTCGGACTGCAAATTAAAGAGAATGGCATCTATGTAGATTGCACTCTTGGTGGAGCAGGCCATACTGAGGAAATTGTGAAACGAATTGACACCGGACAAGTATTTGCTTTCGATCAAGATCTTCATGCGATTGAACATGCTAGAAAACGACTGCAAGCCTTCGAAGGAAAATTTCAGATCATTCAGTCCAATTTTAGACATTTGAAAGAATCGCTTCAGGAAGTTGGTATCAATGGTGTTGATGGTATCCTATTTGATTTAGGTGTGTCCTCTCCACAGCTTGATGAAGCGGAACGTGGATTCAGTTATCATCAGGATGCGCCGCTGGATATGAGAATGGATCAGACGAATGAACTAACGGCTTACCACATTGTAAATGAATGGCCGTACGAAAAGCTTGTTTCAATCTTTTTTAAATATGGTGAAGAAAAATTCGCCAAATCGATTGCTCGTAAAATTGAAGCGAATCGTGAACAACAGCCAATTAAAACGACAGGGGAACTGGTGGAAATCATCAAGACCGCAATTCCAGCTAGAGCACGTCGAAAAGGCGGACACCCTGCAAAAAGGACATTCCAAGCAATTAGAATAGCAGTAAACGATGAATTGAATGCATTTGAAGAGGCGTTAAGAGACGGAATCGACTTATTGAATCCGAGGGGAAGAATTTGCGTGATCACCTTTCATTCGTTGGAGGACCGGTTGTGCAAAAGAATCTTTAAGGAAGAAAGCAGTGAGCCAGAACTTCCACCTGGAATGCCTGCCGTACCTGAAGAATATCAGCCGGTTCTTAAAATGATAACACGAAAACCAATCATACCGGGAACTGAAGAACAAGAACAAAACAGAAGAGCACGATCTTCAAAACTAAGAATTGCAGAAAAAATGTAGAGAGGGGAAAGGGATTTGAGTAATCTAGCACATCAAGTACAAAGAAAAACCCAATATACTGAGCAAGTTCAACCAAAACGACACGTTCAACCACAAAAACGCTCAATTATCACCAAGGGAGAAAAGGTTCTCTGGTCTATTTCTGCGATTATGTTAGTTGCTGCTTCGATTTTTGTCATTTCAAACTATGCCTCAATCTACTCGATCAATAAGGATGTTCAGGTAACTAAGAGTAAGATTGAGCAACAACAAAAAGAAGTAAGTGATTTAAGCCTTCAAGTATCTGAGCTAAGCACTCCGCAAAGAATTAAGGAATATGCAAGAGAAAAGCTCGGGATGACATTTAACGATCAAAATGTAAAAGTTATCAACAACTAACGTTAGGTGTGTTTTACATGAATGGAAAAAAGAATCCGAATATAAATAAAGGAGCAGTGATTTTATCTTTGATATTCGTCCTGCTCTTTTTTGTTTTAACTGGAAGGTATTTTTATTTAGGTTGGACAGGAGAAGCAGAAGGTAAGGATCTTGAAGAACTTGCAAAGCAAAAATGGACAATCCAACAACCTTTGGATGCAGATCGCGGGTCGTTTTTTGACCGCAAAGGGGAGGTTATTGCAGAGGACATTCCTGCTTATACTGTTGTGGCAATATTGGCTGAAGACTATGAAAACCGTGTTTCGGACCCCGAAAAAACTGCCGAGAAACTCGCACCCCTATTAGATATGTCTGAAAGTAGACTCATAGAGCTGATGAGTAAAGAGGAACGCTGGCAGGTTGAACTGGGGCCAGGCGGGGACAAAATCAGCCACTCGAAAATGAATAAGATCAAAGAGTTAGGATTGGATGGTATCGTATTTAAACGGAAAACGAAAAGGTATTATCCGAACCAGAAATTCGCTTCCCATATCATAGGGTTTACTGCGATTAAAGAAGGTGAAAGAGTAGGGGCGATGGGGCTTGAACAAACACTTGATGAACACCTGCACGAAGAAGACGGAAGGCTGATTTATCAACAAGATTTCGAGGGCTATAAGCTTCCGGACCCGAAAGAAGTCATGGTCGAGCCGAAAAACGGTTACAACGTACATCTAACGATTGATGAGAATATTCAATTGTTTTTGGAGCAAGCAATGACTGAAGTAAATGAAGAATATGACCCGAAACGGATGATTGGTATTGTCGCAGATCCTAACACGGGTAAAATTCTTGCAATGTCTAATCGTCCAAGCTTCAACCCGAACATCCGCGACATCGAAAACTATTCGAATTTTGCGATCAGTTCACGGTTCGAGCCTGGCTCAACGATGAAAATCTTCACCCTTGCTGCAGCGATTGAGGAAGGTGCATATAACGGAAATGCCACCTACAAATCTGGTACGTATACTACTTCTTTTGGAGAAAAAATCGGTGATCATAGTGGAATTGATGGAGAAATCATGACATACGATGAAGGGTTTATCCGTTCCTCTAACGTCGCGTTCATGAAAATCGCTGCAGAACAGCTCGGGTTCGAAAACTTAAATCAATATTTGACAGAGAGGTTCGAATTCGATCAACCGACTGGGGTCGATCTTCCGGGTGAAGCGGATTCGAAAATTCAATTCAAGTGGGAAACAGAAAAATTGACCACAGCATTCGGTCAAGGGACAGCCATCACACCGATCCAACAAATCCAAGCGGCAACAGCCATCGCAAACGGTGGCAAGATGATGAAGCCTTATGTCATTGAAAAAATTGTCAATCCAGACAATGAAAAAGTCGTTCAAAACCACGAACCTGAAGTAGTAGGTACACCAATATCAAAAGAAACGTCAGAGCATGTCCGTAACCTGATGCGTTCCGTCGTCACCGATGGAACAGGAGAGCGTTATTATAATATCGAAGGCTATGAGGTAGCTGGGAAGACTGGAACAGCAGAAATACCAGATCCAAAGGGTGGTTATTTAGAAGGGTACGATAATTATGTCTTCTCTTTCTTAGGCATGGCGCCTAAGGACGACCCAAAGCTATTAATCTATATTGCCATTGACCGGCCGAACCTTGATGTGGAAAGCTATGAATCTGGTTCTGTTCCCGTATCGAAAGTGTTCAATTTCGTCATGAAAAACAGCCTGCAATACTTGAACATTGCTCCAGTAGAAGGTTCATCTGAGCATAATGGGGAAAGTAAGAAGGATGTTACGGATAACATCCCTCTTAACGATTATGAAGGTGGATCTTCTATCGCTCTCGAGCAAGAATTAAAGGAAAAGGGATTAGACGTTCATGTACTCGGAGAAGGTGATGAAGTTATTGCTCAGACGCCATTTGCTGGTACTGCTGTACTAAAAGGTCAAAAAATCATTCTGCGAACATCTGGTACCGTAAAAATGCCAGATTTGACAGGATGGTCACGAGCGGAAGTGCTTCAGCTTGCACGAATACTTAACTTGAAAACACCTGAGTTTATCGGAAATGGCTACGTTGTTTTGCAAAGTATACCACCGAAAGCAAAGGTGAAAGAAGGGTCGCACCTTGTGATAGAATTAAAGGCTCCTCAGCAAATTGCAGAGGAAAAGAAGGCGAAGGAAAAAGAGAAAGGAAATAAAGAACACAAAGAGGAACCAGTGACCGATTGACTGTTCTAGCTGTTTCTGTACAAGCATATAGATGAAACGAGCTTATCATGTAGGAGGTTGGGCATGTGCGCGTTTCAAATGTGACTGTGCGGAGACGGCTTATTTTTGTGCTGGTAGCCGGTCTTTTATTTTTATTAATAATCACCGGTAGACTTGGATATGTTCAGTTCGTAAAAGGGAATTGGCTGACAGGGCTTGCCTTGGATTCCTGGAGCCGGAATGTTCCCTTTGAACCAAAACGGGGTGAAATCTTCGACCGTAATGGCATTCCGATTGCAACAAACATCAGTGCCCCTACGGTATACATTGTCCCGAGACAGGTAAAGGACCCGGTAATGACTGCTGAGAAGCTTGCTGCCGCCCTCAATTTGAATAAGAAGGATGTCTACAAAATGATTACGAAAAAGGAATCGATTGTAAACATATATCCAGGAGGGAAAAAAATCAGCAACAAAAAAGCGAATGAAATCCGTTCCTACGATCTCCCAGGTGTATTTGTAGCAGAGGATAGCAAACGACATTATCCATTTGGAAGCTTCCTATCTCATGTTCTTGGTTTTGTCGGCATCGATAAAGGTCTTGCCGGTCTTGAGGCTCGATATAACGACCTGTTAAGTGGGGAAGAGGGTTCCGTTTCCTTTTATTCGGATGCAAGAGGGAACCGGATGCCTTCGCTTTCTGATGAATATGAACCACCGGAGGATGGTCTTGACTTACGACTGACGATTGATGCAAAAGTCCAAGCGATTATGGAACGTGAGCTTGATATCGCTGATGCGACCTATAATCCAGACGGGGCTATAGCGATTGCAATGGATCCGAATACAGGTGAAATTCTTGGTATGGCGAGTCGACCAGATTTTCATCCCGCAAATTTCCGTGACGTACCACAGGAAGTGTACAACCGGAACAAGCCTGTGTGGAGCACGTATGAGCCTGGATCTACATTTAAGATCATTACACTTGCGGCAGCATTGGAAGAAAATAAAGTTGATTTAAAAAACGATTCCTTTTATGACCCTGGTTCAATTGAAGTTGCCGGAAGAAAGCTCAAATGTTGGAAGAGCGGCGGTCACGGGAGTGAAACGTTTCTGGAGGTTGTCCAAAACTCCTGTAACCCCGGTTTTGTGGCACTAGGTCAACGATTAGGGAAGGAAAGGCTTTTCTCTTATATTCGAGGCTTCGGATTCGGACAAAAGACAGGGATCGATTTACAAGGGGAAGGAACAGGAATCCTTTTTAAGCCTGAACGCGTAGGACCCCTTGAACTTGCTACTACTGCATTCGGCCAAGGGGTTTCGGTCACACCGATCCAACAGGTTGCCGCGGTGGCAGCGGCGGTTAACGGAGGTTATTTGTATACTCCCTACGTCGCAAAGGAATGGATTGATCCTGTCACAGGCGAGATTGTCTCGAAAACGAGTCCTGAAATGAAACAGCAGGTCATCTCAGAAGAAACGTCCAAGGAAGTGCGCTATGCACTTGAAACGGTCGTGGCCCAAGGAACAGGGAAAAATGCTTTTGTTGATGGATACCGGGTTGGTGGAAAGACAGGTACAGCACAGAAAGCCGTCAAGGGACAATATCTAAAAAATAATTACATCGTTTCATTTATCGGATTTGCTCCGGCAGATAATCCACAAATCGTTGTATACGTTGCAATTGACAATCCGAAGGGAACGGTACAATTTGGTGGGGTCGTTGCCGCTCCAATCGTAGGTTCGATCATTGAGGATAGCCTGATGGCAATGGATGTGCCAAAACGGAAAAATCAAATTGAAAAAGAAGCAACGTGGACCGATCAGCCACGTGTTGAAGTGCCGAATCTCATGGGGAAAACGAGACAGGATATTCATAAAGCGTATTATGATCTTAAGATTGACATTAAAGGATCGGGGGATATTGTAATCGAGCAAGCCCCGGATCCAGGGATCAAACTTACAACCGGATCTACTATTCGACTATATATGGGTGACAAATCCTCCTCAGATGATTAAAATAAAAGCTATGGAATAATAAGAGTCAGGTTCTTCCCTCTCTTTCGTATAGATTGGTAGTAGGACCTGACATATCGTTATGTTTAATCATGTAAACGAATGAGGACATGATAGTAAAAGCTGAAGCAGTAATAAATATTTGAAGCATCGAAGTAATGTCTAGCTCCAGCACCCAGCCACTCTGTTCACTTCAGACTTCCTGCGGCGGCGACAGCCTCCTCGTCAGTCTTCCAGTGACTTTCGTGGCTACACAGGGCGCTTGCGCTTTTCTTAAAAAGGTAGGGAAACTGATGAAATTAAGAACGTTAATTGAGCGACTAGCTGTATACCAATTATTGAACGATTCAAATCCGGAAATAACCGGCATTGAAATGGATTCACGAAGGGTGGAACCAGGTAACCTTTTTGTATGTGTTAAAGGTGAACGATTTGACGGACATCTTTTTGTAGAGGATGTTGTTAAGATGGGTGCTTCAGCGATCGTTGCTGAAAAAGAAATTGAAACGACAGTACCTGTCATTGTAGTAAAAGATACTAGACGAGTTCTTTCATTGCTATCAGACCGATTTTTCAACCAGCCAACAAAAAAGCTGCACTTAATTGGGATCACTGGTACGAATGGGAAGACGACGACCTCTCATTTAATGGATCGCATCCTTCAGGATCAGCGAAAGCGTACAGGTATTATAGGGACCATTGAAATGAGAATAAATGATGTTCCTTATCCAGTCTCGAACACGACACCAGAATCGCCTGTCCTTCAAAAGGCATTCGCACAAATGGTTGAGGAGAAAGTGGATACAGCAGTAATGGAAGTATCTTCTCATGCACTACATATGGGGAGGGTTCGAGGGTGTGATTATGATATAGCCGTGTTCACGAACCTGACGCAGGACCATCTAGATTATCATCAATCGATGGACCAATACTTACAAGCAAAAGGTCTTCTTTTTTCTCAACTCGGAAATACATATGATAATAAGAATATAAAAATGGCAATTTTAAATAATGATGACCCTGCTTCAGAAGAATTTAAAAGAATGACGGCTGCACAAATAATGACATATGGAATCGATCGGCCGAGTGATATAAGTGCAAAGAATATTAAAATCACGGGTCATGGTACAGAATTCGAGCTTCAAACCCTTACTGGAAACTACCAGGTAAACATGAAATTGATCGGTAAGTTTAGTGTATACAATATACTTGCAGCAATTTCTGCAGGGATTGCATCTGGTCTTGATGAACAAAAGATGGTTGATACGATCGAACAACTAGAGGGTGTACCTGGTCGATTCGAGGTTGTTGATGAAGGACAACCTTTTACGGTAATTGTAGACTATGCTCACACTCCGGATAGCTTGAGAAATGTCCTGCAGACTGTACAGGAATTCGCAAAAGGTAAAATATTCGTTGTTGTTGGCTGTGGCGGGGATCGAGACAGATCAAAACGTCCGCAAATGGCAAAGATTGCAATAGACTACTCTGATTATGCTATTTTCACATCCGATAATCCTCGAACAGAAGAACCGGAACAAATTTTAAATGATATGGAAAAAGGTGTTGCTGGTCAGGCTTTCATTTCGATTGTCGACCGCAAAAGCGCGATCGAATATGCAATTAACCAAGCAGAAGCGAATGACATCATAGTAATTGCAGGTAAAGGACACGAAACCTACCAGATTATAGGGGAAGAGACTTTTGACTTTGATGACCGGGAAGTAGCTCGGAATGGAATAACAAGACAAGAGAACAACTAAATTAAAATTGGGTTATCAATCATCTATTTAACGATACTAAACTAGGAGGGGTATAGAAGGTATGGAAAATGCATTATTGATCACCCTTCTGGCTTCATTTTTTGTTGCTGTCGTCCTTTCACCGATATTCATTCCATTTTTAAAACGTCTAAAATTCGGTCAAAGCATACGAGAAGAAGGGCCAAAATCACATCAAAAGAAATCGGGTACACCAACAATGGGAGGGATTGTGATCATCTCTGCGCTGATCGCAACGACACTCATTTTATCCATGTATTTCAACCTGTTTACAATTGAGACGGCGATGCTATTGTTTGTCACACTCGGCTATGGAATCATCGGCTTTATTGACGACTTCATTAAAGTGGTAATGAAACGTAATCTCGGCTTGACAAGTAAACAAAAACTGCTAGGCCAGCTTATTATTGCAATCATTTTCTATTTTGGTATGAAACAAGCTGGAATTTCCACAACGCTTTCAGTACCGGGAACAGACATGAGCATTGAACTAGGATGGTTTTATGTTCTCCTGATCATCGTAATGCTCGTCGGGGCTTCAAATGCAGTCAATCTGACAGATGGGCTCGATGGATTACTTGCAGGGACTGCAGCAATCGCTTTTGGAGCGTTTGCTGTTTTAGCTAGCACTAGTCTTGAGTTGGACATTGCGTTGTTCTGTATCGCGGTTGTCGGATCATTACTAGGGTTTCTCGTTTTTAATGCTCACCCTGCTAAAGTATTTATGGGAGATACAGGTTCACTTGCTCTTGGGGGTGCAATTGCAGCAGTTGCAATTCTGACTAAAATGGAACTTCTGCTCGTAGTAATCGGCGGCGTTTTTGTTATGGAGACGTTATCGGTCATGATACAAGTCATTTCATTTAAATCGACCGGAAGGCGTGTTTTCAAAATGAGCCCTCTGCATCATCATTATGAATTATCAGGCTGGAGCGAATGGAGAATTGTTGTAACCTTTTGGGTTGTTGGCATATTGCTGGCAGGTTTAGGAATTTATATTGAGGTGTTGATTTGATTTGGATCGTAAAAACGAGCTTTCACAAAAGCATGTTCTAGTCATAGGTCTTGCCAAGAGCGGATATGCGGCGGCAAAGCTTTTGAGCAAGCATGGTGCATATGTTGTTGTGAATGATATGAAAGATTTTGATAAGAACCCTGAAGCAAAAGAACTTCATGAATTAGGGATTGAAGTTATTTGTGGTGAACATCCACTTAGTCTGTTAGACAAGCCGTTCGACTTTATTGTGAAAAATCCTGGTATCCCGTACACGAATCCATTGATTGAGGCAGCTGTTGCAAAAGGGATTCCTGTATATACCGAAGTTGAACTGGCTAGCTATTTGACGGAAGCTGACATTATCGGGATTACAGGTTCCAATGGAAAAACGACAACAACAACCCTTATCGGGATGATGCTAGAAAATAGTGGCAAAAATCCAGTTGTTGCAGGGAACATCGGAACGGTTCTAAGTGAGGTTGCAGATCAAACGACGAATGAGGATATCATCGTTGCAGAACTTTCCAGCTTCCAGTTGATGGGAATCGAGTCCTTCCAACCGCATATTGCAGTGCTTCTAAACCTGTTTGATGCTCACCTTGATTACCACGGAACCCGCAAAGACTATGGCCAAGCCAAAGCAAGGATTTTTCTGAACCAAACATCTGAGGATTATTGTGTTTACAACGATGATGATGATGAGGTCAGATCGTTAGTAAAAGCAGTAAAGAGTAAAAAAATCCCATTCAACACAAAAAAAGAGGTAATGGATGGCGCATACATTCGGGATGGATATGTCATGTTTCAGGGGGAACAGATCATTTTGGTTGAGGATATTCTTTTGCCAGGGAAACACAGTCTTGAAAATATTCTTGCCTCTATTGCTGCAGCGAAATTAGCTGAAGCGACCAATGAACAAATTGAAAGTGTATTGAAGACTTTTAGTGGTGTCAAACACCGATTGCAATATATCGAGACGGTTAATGGTGTAAAATTTTACAACGATTCAAAAGCAACGAACATCCTTGCAACTCAAAAAGCTGTCAGTGCTTTTGCTGACCCAATCATTCTGTTAGCCGGTGGTCTTGATCGCGGCAATGAATTTGATGAGCTAATCCAATACATCGGGAATGTAAAGGTATTGATAACATTCGGTGAAACAGCTCCAAAACTTATTCGAATTGCAAAAGAAGCAGGAATAAAGGTGATCCAACAGGTCGATAATGTTGAAAAGGCCGTTCCTGTTGCCTATCAACATGCTCATGCTGGGGATGTAGTATTACTATCTCCTGCATGTGCCAGCTGGGATCAGTATCCTTCTTTTGAGGAAAGAGGGGACATGTTTATCGAGGCTGTGCATAAACTTAGGTAATAGAGAGGTTGTACAAAAAGTATCAGAAGAGGTCCTTGCACGTGCGTCTACAAGTTGTGCTCCTATATATGCATTCCCAGTGAAACTCGTAGCTAATGAGCAAATGTGTACCTGCTACGAGTTTATCCTTCGAGGCGGCTTCCTCGATACAACTAGTAGCTTATGTGCAAGTATCGTTCGGTACTAAACCCGGTAGATTCGAGGTGTCTCTATTGCCTAAAGCTAAAAAAACACCAGATTTCGTATTGGTAGTCATTACGTTGACGTTGCTGGCAATTGGATTGATTGCCGTTTATAGTGCGAGTGCTCAATCGGCAGAGATCAATTTCGGTGATGAATTTTTCTTTGCGAAACGGCAGCTTCTATTTGCTACCCTTGGGATTGTTGCTATGTTTTTTATTATGCAGATCGATTACTGGACGTGGGGAACATGGTCAAAAATCCTTTTGATTTTATGTATTGTCCTTTTAATTGCTGTACTTATTCCCGGAATCGGTTTAGTTCGAGGTGGTGCAAGAAGCTGGATCGGAGTCGGGTCTTTTTCCATCCAACCATCGGAATTTACAAAGCTAGCCATGATCGCTTTTCTTGCAAAGTACTTATCTGTCAATCAGAAAAAGATTACATCTTTTAAAAAGGGTCTTGCTCCATCATTGGGAGTCGTTTTGTTTGCATTTGGAATGATTATGCTGCAGCCAGATCTTGGGACAGGTGCTGTTCTTGTTGGAACGTGTGTTGTGATGATTTATGTAGCAGGGGCCAGAATCAGTCATTTTGTTGGGTTGGGCGTAATTGGACTACTCGGGTTTGTAGCATTGATTATTTCAGCACCATATCGAATAAAACGTATCACTTCCTTTCTCGACCCGTGGAAGGATCCACTAGAAAGTGGATTCCAAATCATCCAATCACTTTATGCGATAGGACCAGGTGGACTATTAGGGCTTGGTCTCGGACAGAGCAGACAAAAATACGGGTATCTACCAGAACCTCAGACCGATTTTATTTTTGCCATTTTAGCTGAGGAATTAGGGTTTATAGGTGGATCTCTCGTGTTACTGCTGTTTGGACTTTTATTATGGAGAGGAATCCGAATCGCACTCGGTGCACCTGATTTATTCGGTAGTTTACTTGCAGTCGGAATTATAGGAATGATCTCGATACAAGTTATGATCAATATAGGTGTTGTAACTGGACTTATGCCTGTCACTGGGATCACATTACCGTTTTTAAGCTATGGTGGGTCCTCCCTGACATTAATGTTATTGGCACTCGGTGTTCTTTTAAACATTAGCAGGTATGCTCGTTACTGACAGTAGACAATTGTCATTGATTCTATTAGACTGAAAGGTACGAACATATTGTTTAACACGCTTGGCAAACACTGCCAAGCTTTCTTTTTCGCGTTTATAAACGTTTTCGTTTGAAATAGGATAGCTTTATCTGTGGACAAGAAAACTGCATAGTATATTGAAGAGCTGATTAGGTGGTGGATGAAAGTGAAAGAATTAGTGAAACGCCTGAAACAGGCAAACGTAGGTACCGTATTAGAAAACGAGTACATGTCAAAACATACGACACTTAAAATTGGCGGACCCGCTGATATATTAATAGAACCATCCTCTATTGAAGGAATTAGGAAAACGATTGAAATTGTAATGGACAACAATGTCCCATGGCGTGCAATCGGCAGAGGTTCAAATCTGCTCGTTTCAGACGATGGGATCGAAGGGGCAGTCATTAAACTCGGAACAGGTCTGGATCATCTTGAAGAGGAAGAAGATGAAATTCTGGTTGGTGGCGGCTATCCAATTATCAAATTATCCACGATTATGAGTAGAAAAGGGATGTCGGGACTTGAATTCGCAAGTGGTATTCCCGGATCTGTTGGTGGAGCTGTCTATATGAATGCCGGTGCTCATGGTTCAGATATTGCTGCCATCCTTACGAAAGCCCATATTTTGTTTGAGGACGGTACGATGAGGTGGTTGTCGAAAGAGGAGCTGGATTTTTCATACAGGACCTCGATCCTCCAACGAAAGCCGGGTATATGTTTGGAAGCCGTTTTACAATTGGACCATGGCGATCGAGAAAAGATTGTGAATCTGATGCAGAAAAATAAAGATTATCGCAAATTAACTCAGCCATGGAACCACCCATGCTGTGGAAGTGTATTTCGAAATCCTCTCCCCAATCATGCCGGTCAGCTAATTGAATCAGCTAGGTTGAAGGGTCGCACGATCGGAGGAGCTCAAATTTCGGATATGCATGCCAACTTCATCGTAAACGTTGGAGATGCAAAGGCAAAGGATGTCTTGGATCTTATTGAGCTTGTTAAGATGACAATCCGGCAGGAACACAATGTTGAAATGGAGACAGAGGTTGAACTGATCGGCCGTTCATAAACGGTTTTCACTATCGCCCTGTTCGGAAAGAAATGATTGGTTTTGTACTTTCATATCTACAAAAGATCAGAAAAACCTATCCTGTAGAAAAAAATATGAATAAGATACGAATGATGGATTAAAGTGGCAATTTAATGTGCTATAATACGAATTGAATAGATGTGTACAAACGTGTGACTTTATCGTGTAAAACGGCATATCTAACATATGCCGTTTTACCGCTTTGTTACATGATTTTTGATGTTTTATTGAATAGATCAGCCCTCATCAACTGGAGGCAACCTTATGGAAAATAAAAAGGTAACGACACTTGAAGATCGTATTCCGAAATTAAAAGAGCAACGGAAGCAAAAGGCAAATAGGAGAATGATCTTTTATATTTCATTTTTCTTTTTATTAATATTGGTGATCATTTATTTTCAATCACCATTAAGCCATGTGCAGACAATTGAAATTAAAGGGAATCAGCTTGTTACCGAAGAGCAGATTATCGAGAAAAGTAATATAAAAGAAGACACGAATTTTTGGTTGGTAGAGACGAAAGCTGTAAAAAAGAATGTTGAAGAACTTATACAGGTGGATCAGGTAAAAGTAGATAGACAGTTTCCAAGTACAGTCATGATTGAAGTGACAGAATATGTAAAGGTAGCCTTTGTTGAACGGGAAGGAACATATTTGCCATTACTGCAAAACGGGGAAACGATGCCAGCTATTTCTGATGGAACAGTGCCGAGTAATGCCCCTGTTTTGATTGATTGGAACAAAAATGAAGCATTGCAGGCAATGGCGTCTGAATTGAAGAAATTACAAGAAAGTATTCGAATCAGAATTTCAGAAATCCATTTTGAACCTAAGGAAAATGATTCAAAACGGATTACTCTTTTTATGAACGACGGTTATGAAGTCGAGACAAGGATTTCAGGATTTGCGGATCATATGAAGCATTACCCAGCTATTGTACAGGCGCTAGAATCCGATGAAAAAGGGGTCATCCATTTAACTGAATCCGTCTATTTCAACCCGTTTGTAAAGGAAGAAGGGAAAGTGGAGAATGAAGATTAGAGGAAAGCATGTCATCTACTCGCTCATTTTGCTCATAACCGGTTTTATGCTCTCCTTTTCTTATCAATTTACAAAACAAGAAGAACGTGTCCCGACTAATGGCGAATGGAAGAGGGAAGACCAACTAAGATCCCGGATCCTGTCCATCCAAAAAGAAAATAGAGAGCTATTGGAACAACTTCAAGAAAAACACCAGGTTGTAAATGAAAAAGAAGAAAAAATCGCAAAGCAGGAAAAGCAAAGTTACAATTTGGTTGAGGAAGTAAAAAAACTTAGAAAAGTTGTCGGACAAATACCTGTTAAGGGAAAAGGGATTGTCGTAACTCTAGAAGACAGTTCTTATATACCAGATTCACAGGATCCGAACGACTATATTGTCCATGAAGCGCACGTACGTATGGTGATTCATGAGCTTTACGTAACAGGTGCGGAGGCGGTTGCGATCAATGGGCAGCGGATCTCTCATAAAACCAACATCAACTGTGTTGGTCCGGTAATAAACGTTGATGGTGTTAAACACCCAGCGCCTTTTGTAATCTCTGCGATAGGTGATCCAGATGTTTTCTGGAATTCACTGAACCTGACAGAAAATATTACAGATCAACTTGTAAATGACGGGGTGGAAGTTCGCTTGGAAAAGGAGTCATCAATTGAAATGCCTCCGTTTATTGAACGGGAAGGATGATAGATAGACCGATGCGAAGAAGTTTAGTTTTTTTTGGGATTACAGTGATCATTGGCTTCATGCTCGCGATACAATTTTACACGATCCATGAACCGAAAGCTCGTGATACGAGGGATATATGGGAGCTTCGTAAGGATCTGGAAAAAGTAAAGAAAGTCCAGCAAGAATTGAACAGTGAAATTTATAAATATGAAAGACTTGTCGATGAGTATACAGGGACCGATAAACAGGGACAAATTGAAACATTGGAAAAAACATTGAAAGAATTGAAAAAAGAAGCGGGCATTACAGAGGTAAGCGGACAAGGAATCATCTTGACCATCGAACCCTTATTAAATGACGAAGCTTTAATCGGACAACCGGCAATTAAGATTCAACCCGAACTTATCAGACGTTTGATCAATGAATTGAATACGTATGGAGCGCAAGAAATCTCAATCGATGGAGAGAGAATAATCAATACCTCTCCGATCCGTGAAGTAAACGGGAAAACGTACATAAACGATGAGCCTCTTTCTGAATTACCGATCGAGGTGAAGGTAATTTCGATGGATGCAAAGGATTTACATGCTGAAATGCTTACCTCTCAATCAGGTGAAGACTTTGCCCGTGAAGGACTGCGGCTCGAATCTGCACTAAAAGACATTATTACTTTACCTGCTTTTGAACATCAAATCCGTGTAAAATATATGCAGCAGAAGGAGGGTGCGTAACATGTGGCTTCCTGTGCTAGGATTGTTGATTGGCCTCCTTCTCGGTTTCATGTCTGATTTACGCATACCAGAGGAATATTCGAATTACTTATCGATCGCTGTATTAGCTGCACTTGATACTCTCTTCGGTGGAATACGTGCCCAACTACAAAAATCGTTTGATGATAAAGTTTTCGTCACAGGTTTTTTCTTTAATATCATCCTTGCTGCAAGTTTGGCTTTTCTAGGTGTACATCTTGGTGTAGACTTATATTTAGCAGCAATTTTCGCGTTTGGAGTACGTTTATTCAACAATATTGCTCTCATTCGAAGACTACTCCTTACGAAACCTACGAAAATACAGCAAAATGAGAAGAATTAGTGGAAAAATCTTTTGAAAAATAAAGGGAATGCTTGCTTAGTGTTGAATACTTTCCTTAAATCACAAAACTAAGAAGTTTCAAGTATTAAATGTATTAGTAATTACAATAATGAAATCGACCAGTAGTTGATATTTTGAAGGAGGTGCCAAAGAATGAACAGCAGCGAGATATTTATTAGCTTAGACATCGGTACATCCAATATTAAAGTGATCATCGGAGAAATGTCTGATGAAAACTTTAATGTCATTGGAGTTGGAAATGCTAAATCTGAAGGAATAAAAAAAGGTTCAATTGTTGATATTGATGAAACTGTTCGTTCTATTAAAAAAGCTGTAGAACAAGCCGAAAGAATGGTAGGGCTTCAAATTAATTCTGTGATCGTCGGAATCACTGGTAATCATGTCCAACTTCAGCCGTGTCACGGTGTTGTGGCAGTTTCGAGTGAGGATCGCGAAATACGTGATGAGGATATTAAACGCGTTATTGACGCCGCACAAGTGATGTCGATTCCTCCAGAAAGAGAGATTATCGATGTCATACCTAGAGAGTTCATCGTAGATGGTCTTGGCGAAATCAATGATCCAAGGGGTATGATCGGTGTCCGACTCGAAATGGAAGGGATTTTGATTACTGGGTCAAAAACGGTATTACATAATGTGCTCAGATGTGTAGAGCGAGCAGGATTACAAGTGGCAGACATTTGTTTGCAACCACTTTCAGCAGGAGCTGTGGCACTGAATAAAGACGAACGGAATCTTGGGGTTGCTCTCGTAGATATGGGAGCGGGTTCAACCACATTAACCGTCTTTGATCAAGGATCAATTCAGTTTACAAAAGTACTTCCGATCGGTGGGGATTTTGTTACAAAGGATATCTCCATTGGACTCCGCACTACGACAGAAGATGCTGAGGGTGTGAAACAAAAGCATGGACATGCTTTTATCGACATGGCATCGGAAGAAGAATTTTTTAACGTAGCACGTATCGGATCATCGGATGAACAGGAATTTAATCAGTATGAATTGTCTCATATTATCGAACCAAGGATGGCAGAGATCTTTGAACTGATTTTAGAGGAATTGAGTCGGAATGGATACCACGAACTTCCTGGAGGCTTTGTATTGACTGGCGGTGTTGTTACAATGCCTGGTGTTTTGGAACTGGCACGGGAAATCCTTGATCAGAACGTACGGGTCTCGATGCCAGACTATATCGGTGTTCGGGAAGCACAATATACGACAGGTGTGGGGCTGATCCAGTTCACCTATAAAAATGTAAAGGTGCAGGGTAAAGAAGTAGCGGCTTCAATTTCAGAGGAACAACTTGAAGAACAGACTGTAAAAAATCGCCGCAACACAGAACAACGGGTAGAAAAAGAAATGAACAAACCCGGTGTGAAAAACCGAATGAAAGATTGGTTTGGAACGTTCTTTGAATAAACCCTTAATACTGGAAACCATAGATTAGGAGGATCACATATGCTAGATTTTGATATGAATATGGATGGACTCGCAAAAATTAAAGTGATCGGTGTAGGCGGTGGAGGTAGTAACGCTGTCAACCGAATGATTGAAAACAACGTCCAAGGTGTCGAGTTCATTGCTGTAAACACAGATGCTCAGGCTCTTAACCTATCAAGAGCAGAAGTGAAAATGCAAATCGGCTCAAAATTGACACGAGGATTAGGTGCGGGTGCAAATCCGGACATCGGAAAAAAGGCAGCAGAAGAAAGTAAAGAACAAATCGAAGAAGCACTACAGGGCGCAGATATGGTATTTGTTACTGCAGGTATGGGTGGCGGAACCGGTACAGGTGCCGCACCAGTCATTGCAGAAATTGCAAAGGACATCGGCGCATTAACGGTTGGTGTCGTTACACGTCCATTCACATTTGAAGGTCGAAAGCGTTCTACTCACGCAGTGGGTGGTATTGAAATGCTTAAGGAAAAGGTCGACACACTCATCGTCATACCAAATGATCGACTATTAGAAATTGTAGATAAGAATACACCGATGCTCGAAGCATTCAGAGAAGCAGATAATGTACTTCGCCAGGGTGTACAAGGAATCTCGGATTTAATTGCTGTACCGGGGCTAATCAACCTTGACTTTGCTGATGTAAAAACGATTATGACTTCAAAGGGCTCAGCACTCATGGGTATTGGTGTAGCAACTGGAGAAAATCGGGCTACAGAAGCTGCTAAAAAAGCGATATCGAGTCCACTTTTAGAAACTTCAATCGATGGAGCGAAGGGTGTTCTCATGAACATTACCGGAGGATCTAACTTGAGCCTCTACGAAGTAAACGAAGCAGCAGATATCGTTTCGTCCGCTTCCGACGAAGACGTAAATATGATTTTCGGTTCTGTCATAAACGAAGAGTTGAAAGACGAGATCCTAGTAACGGTTATTGCAACTGGGTTTGATGATTCGCAAGGACATTCGAAACCGCAACAACAACGTCCGAAGCAATCAATGAACAACGTACAGAATCAACAACCTAGTCCACAGAAATATTCTCGTGAGGAGCCTAGAACACAGGAAAGTAATCGTTCACCAAAACCCTCACAGCAATCCGATTACAACGATACACTAGATATTCCAGCATTTCTCCGGAATCGTAACCGCAAACGATAATACGAAAAAATCGACTCAGCTGAGTCGATTTTTTTGTGTGGATTAGGAAAGTATAGATTTTTTGGCAGGCCACATAGTTTGAGGTCTTATCTACTATTGGTGGTCGATATATTTCGATTCGTGGTCGGATAAATCAAATTCGTGATTGAAATATCGTTTTTGGTAGAGGTGAATGCTATTAAATCTCCCAAAATGCATCTCAAAAATCAAGAGTAATCAGGTTTTTCATCGTTTTATTAGTCCAATCGATCGTGCGAATTCCTTCTACACTAGGTTCGAGAAAAAATCAAGAGAAGAAAATTCACCGTTTACCCATTTTTTAGGTAAAAATCCACCGACAAAACCTCCATAAATCTCACAAAATTAACACGATGTTAAGCACATAATCCGACAGACTTCCTCGATGCTCATACGATATACTAAGTGCACAGTTCCAGCATGAAAGGAGCGGCCAATGACAATTTATTTGGATGTCATTTGGTTTCTGAATCTGTGTATTGATTTTTTGTTACTTTGGTTAACAGCTTTGATTTTGAAACGCAACACTTCTAAAAAACGGTTGTTCGTAGGTGCATTGGCAGGTTCACTGTATGTGTTTTTTTTATTTGCAGATACGGGAGTCGTGTATCATCCAGTTGTAAAACTGATTTACTCGGCATTCATTATTTTTATCACGTTCGGTTACAAGAGGTTTGCATCTTTTGTACAAGGGTTATTCATGTTTTATTTCACTACTTTCATTACAGGAGGAGGTTTACTAGGAATACACTATTTCTTACAAAGTGATGCACAAGTGATCAATGGCGTGATACAAACGAAGTCTAGTGGTTTAGGCGATCCGATTAGCTGGTTGTTTGTTGTCATCATGTTTCCAGTAATGATTATTTTTACAAAAAGAAGAGTGGGACATCTGGAAGTCAGGAAGCTTCATTATGAACAGAATATGACCTTTGAAGTAAAAATAGACACGGTGATGCTTAAAGGTACAGGATTAATGGATAGTGGTAATCAACTTCATGATCCCATTTCTAAACATCCTGTCATGATTTTAGATACGACAGAATTTAAGGATCAATTACCGAAAGCGGTTATAGACCTTGCAGCTAACCTTGATCAAATCGGTCAAACTGAAGATGATGAGAACTCATGGATCGATCGTTTGCGGCTGATTCCGTACCGTGTAGTAGGTAGCAGCAACCAATTTCTAGCCGGTATTAAAGCTGATCATGTCTATATTTGGGAGAATGATGTCAAACATGAAACGAAAAACGTTATAGTTGGATTGTCCTTGACGAACATTTCTGGTGAGAGGGATTATAACGCAATTCTTCACCCTAAGATGCTATTGAATGCAAAGGTGACATCCAGTGCTTCTTGATTTATGTAGTTAAAAAAGAAGCTTTCAATTACTTATTCAAGTATAAAAAACGCCGAGGGAGGATAACGAATGGGGAATTTGAAGCTCCGATTAACGCTATTTTGGTATAAATTATTAATTAAGCTGGGTGTGAAGGCAGAGGAAATATACTACATAGGGGGTAATGAAGCGTTACCTTCACCTCTCAGTAAGGATGAGGAAGCCCATTTACTTAAAAAGCTTCCAAAAGGGGACAAAGCTGCACGTGCGATGCTGATTGAGCGGAATTTGCGGCTTGTCGTTTACATCGCACGTAAATTTGAAAACACCGGAATCAATATTGAAGATCTAATTAGTATCGGAACGATCGGCTTAATAAAAGCCGTGAACACATTTAATCCTGAAAAGAAAATCAAGTTAGCTACCTACGCATCGCGATGTATTGAGAATGAGATCTTAATGTATTTAAGAAGGAACAACAAAACACGATCAGAAGTTTCGTTTGATGAACCGTTGAATGTAGACTGGGATGGAAATGAACTTCTCTTATCTGATGTGCTTGGGACAGACGATGACATCATTACACGTGATATTGAAGCGAATGTTGACCGGAAGCTACTCGTTAAAGCCCTATACACCTTATCACCGCGTGAAAAACAAATTATGGAGCTACGCTTCGGATTATCGGGCGGTGAGGAGAGAACACAAAAAGATGTTGCCGATTTACTCGGTATTTCTCAATCCTATATTTCAAGGCTAGAAAAAAGAATCATTAAGCGGCTCCAAAAGGAATTTAACAAAATGATGTAAAATCCGAATTCGACATTTTTCTTCCTCGTGCATAAATTTTCCTTCCAAGGAGATACTTTATTTTGACAGTAACTCCCAATTGGAGGGGAAGATATGACACGAAATAAGGTAGAAATTTGTGGCGTTGATACATCTAAGCTTCCAGTTTTAAAAAACACTGAAATGAGAGTGTTATTCGCTCAAATGCAAAGTGGTGATTTGACCGCAAGAGAAAAACTCGTCAATGGGAACTTAAGACTTGTTTTAAGTGTCATTCAGCGTTTTAATAACCGAGGCGAGTATGTAGATGACCTTTTTCAAGTTGGGTGTATCGGATTGATGAAATCGATCGACAACTTTGATCTAGGGCAGAATGTTAAATTTTCAACGTATGCGGTACCGATGATTATCGGGGAGATACGCAGGTATTTACGAGACAACAATCCAATCCGTGTTTCTCGTTCATTACGTGATATTGCGTACAAAGCGCTTCAGGTACGGGATAAAATCGTAAGTAAAGAGTCCAGGGAGCCGAACCCTCAGGAAATTGCACGTGAGCTTGGAGTGACAAAAGAAGAAGTGGTTTTTGCACTTGATGCAATACAAGATCCAGTTTCATTATTCGAGCCGATTTATAATGATGGCGGAGAACCGATTTATGTGATGGATCAAATTAGTGATGATAAAAATAAGGATTATCAATGGATTGAAGAAATTGCTTTACGTGAAGCGATGACTCGACTTAACCAACGTGAAAAAATGATCCTTACGATGAGGTTCTTTCAAGGGAAAACACAAATGGAAGTAGCAGATGAAATCGGCATTTCTCAAGCACAAGTATCCAGACTCGAAAAAGCAGCGATCAATCAAATGAATAAAAGTATCCAAAGCAGTTGAAAACACTGCTTTTGTAGCGAATTTTCAAAAAAGAGGCTAACTCCCGTGTGAGTTAGCCTCTTTTCGCTATTTTCTTGAAAATTATCGGGACTAATTTATTGTTCATTTTAGGCTGTTTCAACATATATATTTTAGTAACACAGAAAGGCGGGATAGGGCACATGATTAAAATATCCGAATTTCAAATTAAAGATGTAGTAAACGTTTCGAATGGACGAAAACTTGGACATATAGCGGATTTAGAGATTAACCTCAGCACCGGTAAAATCGATGCGATCATCATTCCGGGTGCGGGAAGAATGATGGGCTTTATGAGGAAAGAAAATGATATTGTCGTTCCTTGGAGAGATATCGTAAAAATCGGAAAAGACGTCATTCTTGTCAGGTTTGAAGAACAAGTAGAAGGACATTTGACTCCACCTGGGTATCATAATTCAACAAAGAATTGAAAACACACGAGCAAACTTCCAACTATTCAACAACTTGTGATAAAATAAAAACAACTACGTAAGCCTTCGACAACTATCGTTACACACGTTATGGAGAGGATATTTTTGAAGGAATTATTCGTACGTGCAAGTGAATATCATTTTAAAATTTCGCCTTTTACTAGTAATAACAGTGGAACTTCAACTGCTGCGGGAATTTCGACTAGACATGGTGGAGTGAGTTCTTCCCCCTATCATGCGCTGAATTTAGGATTACACGTCGGTGATTGTACAGAAGATGTAGTCGAAAATCGCCATCGACTTGCAAAAGAAGTGGGCATCCCTTTGAGTCGATGGGTATTTGGTGAGCAGGTCCATGCAGCTACAATCCATAAAGTAACTGCACGTGATTGTGGTAAGGGTTCAAAGTCATGCGAAACGGGTATTATGGGAGTAGATGGTTTTTATACGAGAGAATCAAAGCTTGTACTCGCCGCTGCATTTGCGGATTGTGTACCCTTGTTTTTCTCAACAAAGCAAACGTCTCTCATTGGTATTGCTCATGCGGGCTGGAAAGGAACAGTAAGTCAGATTGGCAGCAAGATGGTAAACATGTGGGTTGTAGATGAAAAGATGAGGGTTGAAGATATTGAAGTAGTCATAGGACCTTCCATCCAAGCCTGCTGCTATGAAGTGGATGATCGTGTCATTTCAAAAGTGAACGAGGTTTTACACCCAGGTGATCCACTTCCTTATACAATCAATCAAAATGGCACGTATCAGTTGAACCTTCAACAATTAAACAAGCTGATCTTGATAAAAGCAGGTGTTTTGTCAGAGAAGATTCAAGTTTCATCACGATGTACAAGCTGTCAAGTTGATAATTTCTTCTCCCATCGTAAAGAAAACGGGAAGACAGGTAGAATGCTTGCCTTCATCGCTAATCATAAAGGAGAGGGGGACGTCACGATTTGAGAATTCAGGAAAATCTGGAGCATATTCGCAGGAATATAAAGGATGCTTGTAAAATGTCTGGTCGCAATCCTGATGACGTCACCATTATTGCTGTAACGAAATATGTGAGTGTGGATACAGCTAGAAAAGCGATATCAGCAGGGATAAAGCATCTCGGTGAAAATCGGGATGAAGGATTTTTACATAAGAAAAATGAAATCTCAGAGGATGCCATCTGGCACTTTATTGGTACTCTTCAATCAAGAAAAGTCAAAGATATTATCAATGAGATTGATTACCTCCATGCGTTAGACAGAATTTCGTTGGCGAAGGAAATTCAGAAGCGAGCAACAGGAATAACCAAATGTTTTGTCCAAGTGAATGTTTCGGGTGAGGTTTCTAAACATGGTCTACAACCTGAAGAAGTTGTACCTTTTATTCAAAAGATCTCGCAATATGATCGGATTCAAGTCGTCGGGCTAATGACGATGGCACCTCATATTGATAATGAAAACCGACTACGTCAAATATTCAGGGACCTTAAACAGTTACAAAAAGAAGTACAAGCCCTCAGACATATTCATGCACCATGTACTGAGCTATCGATGGGCATGTCAAATGATTATTCAATTGCCGTTGAAGAAGGCGCATCGTATATTCGGATCGGGACTTCTTTAGTTGGTAAAGAAATGTAAGGAGGTTGTCCTTCGATGGGAATCAAATCAAGGTTAAAGCATTTTTTCGCACTCGATGACGAGATTGATGAGGAACAATACGAAATTGACTCCTCAAGTGAAGAAGATTTACACTCGATGACACGTTATCGGAAGGATCAAAAAAGTCAAAACATCGTAAGCCTGCAAAGTGTCCAGAAACAGGTCAAAGTTGTGTTGGTAGAACCAAGGCTTTACTCAGAGGCCCAAGAAATCGCGGACCAATTGACGAACAGGCGCGCAATCGTTATGAATTTGCAACGAATTCCTCTAGATCAGGCTAAACGTATTGTGGATTTTCTGAGCGGTACCGTTTATGCGATCGGCGGGGATATCCAAAAATTAGGTCCGAATACGTTTTTATGTACGCCGGATAATGTCGATGTTTCCGGAATGATTTCCGAGATGAATGAAGAAGAATAGACAATTAAGGGTGGTTATAGAGAAATGATTGAAACTATCGTTATATATGCCTTACAAGCTTATCAATGGATGCTTATCATTTATATTTTCTTGTCCTGGGTACCGAATGCAAGAGAGTCTTCATTTGGTCAGTTCCTCTCTTCGATTTGTGAGCCGTTCCTTGCACCATTTAGAAAAATCATTCCACCACTTGGGATGATTGACTTATCACCAATTGCAGCCTTCATTTCACTGAGTTTTGCAATGAGTGGTGTAGGTTATTTGTTTGATCTATTTTAGGTGAGAAAATGAAATTATACCAGCATTTTAGACCTGAGGAACAACCGTTTGTCGACCAGATCCTTGAATGGCACAGGATGGTACTTGATCAATATTCACTTAAAAAAACGGATTTCTTGGATCCTAGAGAACGGTTTATCCTAGAATCCGTAATCGGAAAAAATGAAGAGGTGCACTTTTCCTTTTGGGAAGGATACAACAATATTGAACGTACAAGAGGAGTGCTGTACCCCAATTTTTTGGAACCGGATTATGAAGATTATGATGTTCAATGCTATCAGCTCGAATATCCACACAAATTTGTTACGGTTCAACATCCTGATGTTTTAGGAGCTTTGATGAATTTAGGTCTTAGAAGGGAAAAGTTCGGAGATATTCTTGTCAATGGGGAAACGATTCAACTAATCGTCGCAAAGGAAATCTCTGAATACGTTGAATTGAATCTTACCGCAGTTGGAAAAGTAAAAGTTGAATTGCGAAAAATCGATTCAACTGAACTCCATACTCCAGACGAACAATGGAATGAACAAAGTGGTACAGTATCTTCATTACGCCTTGATGCCATTCTAGCAGAGGCATTTCATCTCTCAAGATCAAAGGTGGGTCCATACATACAAGGGAAGAAAGTTAAATTGAACTGGAAGCTGATTGAACAAACCTCGGTTGAACTTCAACAAGGTGATACAATTTCGGTCCGAGGACTAGGTCGTGCAAAACTTTTACAGATCGATGGACAGACGAAGAAAGAAAAATGGAGAATTGTATTAGGAATAAAAAAATCTAAATGAATGCAGGAAAAACGACGAAAATGTCGAAAATTACAAATAAGAATAGACATTGATACGGGGGTGGTAAGTATGTCTTTAACACCATTAGACATTCATAACAAAGAGTTTAACCGCGGTTTTCGTGGATACGATGAAGATGAAGTAAATGAATTTCTCGATCAAGTGATTAAGGATTATGAAGCTGTTATACGGGAAAAGAAAGACCTTCATGAAAAACTTTCTAAATTGGATGAAAAACTTTCTTATTTTACCAATATTGAAGAGACGCTGAATAAATCAATTATTGTAGCACAAGAAACTGGTGAAGAAGTTAAACGGAATGCAAATAAAGAAGCAAGATTGATTGTTAAAGAAGCTGAGAAAAATGCAGACCGTATAATTAATGAAGCGTTATCGAAATCAAGAAGGATCATGCTCGATATTGAAGAACTGAAAAAACAATCTTCGGTTTATCGTACAAGATTCCGAATGCTTATCGAGGCACAGCTTGAAATGTTAAAGAATGAAGATTGGGATGGATTGAAGCCTTCTTCTGAGGACGATGATGAACAGAGTCTTCATTTGGAGGAGTTAAAGTCCTAAGTGGGATCAAATACTTTGAACGATTACGTTTTTAAGACATGTTTTTTTGTTTCTTATTTGTCTAAAATAATATTCTAGGCGAACATAACTTGACGAACTTATTTTGTATTCGGTATAATTTTAGAACAATAATATAAAAGACTGTGATGGGGACAGTACGTATTATCAGTTTTTTCAAGCGAATCAGGGGTGGTGGAAGCCTGGTATGGACGATAATTCAGAAAATCACCCCGGAGTCCCATGCTGAACGGAACTCAGGTAAGCTATGGCGAGTCATTCTCGATACGAATTCAAGTGGATATGCAGATAATGATGTGTGTCTATTAGGGTGGTACCGCGGGTAACCTTCTCGTCCCTATTTGGGAATGAGAAGGTTATTTTATTTGGAAAAAGTTGCATAGATGTAATATCAAGTTAGGTGGATGAAGAGAAAGGTAGGAGAAAAACATGAATTATAAAGAGACATTATTGATGCCGAAAACAGATTTTCCGATGCGAGGCGGGTTACCGAACAAGGAACCGAAAATTCAGGAAAACTGGTATGAAAAAAACATTTACGAAAAGGTTCAAGAAAAGGCGAAGGGCTTACCGAAATTTATTCTTCATGATGGACCTCCTTATGCAAATGGAGATATCCATATAGGTCATGCTGAAAATAAGATCCTGAAGGATATAATCGTCAGATATAAGTCGATGAATGGATTTGATGCTCCTTACGTCCCTGGCTGGGATACGCACGGTCTTCCAATCGAGACCGCGCTCGCCAAAGTAAAAAAGGTCAATCGGAAAGAGCATACTGTAGCAGAGTTCAGAAGAATGTGTGCTGAATATGCTCTAGAACAAGTTGAGAGGCAAAAGGAACAGTTCAAACGACTGGGAGTTCGTGGTGACTGGGAAAATCCATACATCACCTTGACGAAAGAGTATGAGGCCGAACAAATCAAGGTGTTTGGCGAAATGGCAAATAAAGGGCTTATTTACAAAGGTAAAAAGCCCGTTTATTGGTCTCCTTCATCAGAATCTGCTTTTGCCGAAGCAGAAATCGAATACCAAGATAAACGTTCAGCTTCTATTTACGTGTCATTTCCTGTGAAGGATGGAAAAGGAGTCATTGATGAAGATGTATCCATCGTAATATGGACAACGACCCCTTGGACAATTCCAGCCAACCTTGGGATTTCTGTTCACCCCGATTATACGTATGTTGTCGTAGAAACGAGTGGGAACAAACACCTAGTAGCAGAAGACCTCCTTGAGGAACTTACTTCAGTTTTAGAATGGGAGGAGCCAAAAGTTGTTAAGAAAGTGAAGGGTTCTGATCTTGATCGTGTTGTAGCTAGCCATCCGTTTTATGAGCGGGATTCCCTCGTCATGCTTAGTGATCATGTAACTACAGATTCTGGTACTGGTTGTGTTCATACCGCTCCAGGCCATGGGGAAGATGATTTCAGAGTAGGAAAACGATATGACCTTGGTATCCTTTGCCCTGTTGATGAAAGAGGGCACATGACAGATGAGGCACCTGGCTTTGAAGGGATGTTTTATGACAAAGCGAATAAGACGGTGACGGAAAAACTGACAGAAGCTGGAGCTCTTTTAAAATTAGAGTTCATCACACACTCCTATCCGCATGACTGGAGAACGAAAAAGCCGATCATTTTCCGAGTGACAGACCAATGGTTTGCTTCGATTAAACAAATTCGAGAGCAGATTCTAAATGAAGTAAAAGAAGTAAAATGGTATCCATCATGGGGCGAAACACGACTTCATAATATGGTCAAGGATCGGGAGGATTGGTGTATTTCTAGACAGCGTGCATGGGGTGTTCCGATTCCTGTTTTTTACGCGGAAAATGGAGAGCCGATCCTTACGGAGGAAACGATCCAACATGTTTCTGACCTATTCCGTGAACATGGCTCTAACATCTGGTATGAGTGGGACGCGAAGGACCTCCTTCCTGAAGGGTTTACATCTGAGCAAAGTCCGAATGGAGAGTTTGTAAAAGAGACGGATATCATGGATGTTTGGTTTGATTCTGGCTCTTCCCACCAAAGTGTTCTAGAAGAGCGCTCTGAGCTTGTACGACCTGCTGACGTCTATCTTGAAGGAACCGACCAATATCGCGGATGGTTCAACTCTTCTTTATCCACAAGTGTTGCTGTTACAGGTAAAGCACCTTATAAAACAATTATCACACACGGCTTTGCCCTTGACGGTGAAGGACGTAAAATGAGTAAATCGATCGGTAATGTCATGGATCCGATCAAAGTGATGAAACAACTCGGAGCCGACATCATCCGACTTTGGGTATCTTCGGTAGACTATCAAGCCGACGTCAGAGTATCCGATGACATTTTAAAGCAAGTATCTGAAGTGTACCGGAAAGTTCGTAACACATTACGATTCATGCTCGGAAACTTGAACGGGTTTGACCCTGCCAAGCATCGTGTTGATTATGAAGACATGAATGAATTGGATCAATACATGCTCGTAAAAGTGAATCAGCTGGTGCAGCGTGCGAAGGATGCTTACGATGATTATCAATTCTCAACGGTTTATAATGCAATCCACAACTTCTGTACGATTGAATTAAGTTCGTTTTACTTGGATCTTGCAAAGGACACACTTTATATCGAAGCTGAGGATGATCTTAAGCGTCGCTCGATGCAAACAGTCCTATACGATAGTGTTGTTGCCTTGACGCAGCTTGTAGCTCCGATTCTGGCTCATACAGCTGATGAGGTGTGGGAGTACATTCCGGGCATGAAGGAAGAAAGCGTACAATTGACATCGATGCCAGAAGTAACGGATTATCCGAATGCTTCAAATTTGCTTGAAAAATGGGATGAAATGCTGGATGTCCGTGACGAGGTGCTCAAAGCATTAGAGAATGCACGAAATGAAAAAGTGATTGGAAAATCACTTGCAGCTTCAATTGAGCTGTATCCAACTGAGAAAACGAAGGAACTTCTTGAAACCGTAAACGACCTTGATAAGTTCTTCATCGTTTCTGAGGTGAAAATTTCGGGCACGATGGAAGAAGCTCCGGAAGAATCAGTTCGATTTGAACATGTAGCAATCGTCGCAAAGGCTGCAGAAGGGGAAACGTGTGACCGTTGCTGGACGGTCACACCTACTGTCGGCGCCGATACGAACCACCCTACTGTCTGTGAACGCTGTGCAACGATCGTAACAAACCATTACGCATAATTTTTTTGATGAACGCCCCGTGAAAGTCCCACTTTCACGGGGCGTTTCCTCCATTAAGATAGAAAACAGCAACAAATAGGGATGATTGTTTTCATCGATTTTTAATCAGGAGTTTTCTTTTGCAACTTGTGTAAATCACATGCAGTTGGTCAAACTATACGTATCATACCTTTTGGAGGAAACAATAGATGAATTACGACCATCTAAAACAAAAACTACTCAAACGAAAACAAGAAATTGAACAAGAATTCGAACAAAATGATCAGTTTGGATTAGAGCGAGGATTCGCAAGTGATATGTCGTCAGGTGAACTGTCGCAATATGATAATCATCCTGCGGATTCGGGTACAGAGCTTTACGAACGGGAAAAGGATATCGCCTTGAAAGGTCACTTGGAAGAAGAGCTTTCAGATATCAAATATTCACTGCAACAAATGCAAAAAGGAACATATGGAACATGTGAAGTTACCGGAAAACAGATCCCGATTGAACGGCTGGAGGCTTTACCAACAGCCCGTACGACTAAAGAAGCATCACCGAATCAACAGATCTCGGATGATCGTCCTGTGGAGGAAGAGGTCCTCACTTCCATGGAGGAAGAATATTATACAGGAAGCGATGAAACCGAATATAATGAACAGAATACGTATCAGGAAGTAGCATCCTTTAATGAAAACAGTATGACCTATGAGGACTCATCCATAATCGACAATCAGGATGGCGTCGGCTATGTTGAGGAATATGAGCAATTTGTTTCAACCGGCATTGATGGTTATACCGGGGATGAAAACATTCATTTTCAGAGAAATGTCCAATATGATCAATACATGAATGAACAAGAAAATATTGATGAAGAAGAAAATAATCAATAGCATCTTGATTCAAAGACAAGCCCAAACCATACAAAGGGTTTATCCGGACAAAAAATATAAAACCTGAAAGCTTTGGGCTCCTGTCTTTTAAAGTATGTGTTTTAAGCGTTCATTTCACCACCGTTTATTGTGAAAATAGCTTTAATATGCTAAAATTCAAACGGATATATACAAAGGTGGGGGAAGGCATGCGTTATTACATAATAGCTTTAATCGTAGTCATTATCGATCAAATTACAAAATGGTTCATCGTTTCCAAAATGAACATCACTGAGTCCATTACCGTCGTATCGGATTTCTTTTATATAACCTCACACCGGAATAGAGGTGCTGCATTTGGCATCCTGCAGGGGCAGATGTGGTTGTTCTTCATTGTTACGATCATCGTCCTTATTGCAGTCGTATACTATATGCAGACTGAGGCAAAAGGAAAGCCCTTTTTAAGTTCATCACTTGGCCTTATACTCGGCGGAGCCATCGGAAATTTTATCGATCGGATGCTTAGAGGGGAAGTAGTGGACTTCCTCAATTTTTATTTTGGCGCTTATAATTTCCCGATTTTTAACATTGCTGATTCAGCATTAGTAGTGGGTGTCAGTATGATTGCAATCGCATTAATGATGGAAAGTAAAGAATCAAAGGAGATATCAGATGAATCAGATTCAAATGAAAGTTCCCGACAAGTATGAACACCAACGGATAGACAAAGTCATTGCCAACCTGCAAGAGGATATTTCCAGAACGCAAATTCAACAGTGGATAAAAGAAAAGCGGATAACCATTAACGGGACCGAAATAAAAACGAATTATAAATGCATCGCTGGTGATCAAATTCTCATTGATGTTCCAGAACCAGAACCGTTAGAAGTGATACCAGAACAAATGGACCTGGATATTGTGTATGAGGATAACGATGTAATCGTTGTGAATAAACCAAGAGGCATGGTCGTTCACCCCGCACCAGGTCATATGACTGGAACATTAGTCAATGGGATAATGGCGCATTGTAAAGACCTTTCAGGCATAAACGGCGTCCTTCGTCCAGGTATTGTCCATCGGATCGATAAGGATACAACTGGCCTTCTCGCCGTTGCCAAAAATGATCAGTCCCACAAACATTTAGGTGAACAAATGAAAGCAAAAACGGCCACACGGAAATATAAAGCAATTGTTCATGGGGTGATCCCGCATAATAAAGGAACTGTCGATGCACCGATTGGAAGGGACAAAAGGGATCGGCAAAAAATGACCGTAACAGATGAGAACAGCCGGGATGCCGTGACGCATTTCAATGTACTTGAACGGTTTTCAAAGTATACGTATATCGAATGTATTCTTGAAACGGGCAGAACCCACCAGATTCGTGTTCATATGGATTATATCGGCTTTCAAATGGCTGGTGATCCAAAATACGGTCCGAAAAAAACGTTACCGATCGAGGGACAGGCATTACATGCAGAAACATTAGGGTTCGTTCATCCACGCACCGAACAATACATGGAATTCTCTGCAGAACTGCCGAATGATATGAAACGGCTCCTTGATGAACTTCGTCGAAATTTAGTTTGACATAAGAAAGATCTATATGAGATAATCACATCAATGAATATAAGACCTTTAAAATCAGTCCCGTGAGGCTGGGAAGGTAACGGTTAAGTAAATGGGGTCAAGTGTGCCCATCTACTCTCTTTGCAGGAGAACTGTACCCTCTCGCCAATCGGCAAGAGGGTATTTTTGTGTTAGAAATTCGAGTTTCGAAGTTAATTCTTGAGTTTTGCAGTAAAATTCCAAATTTCGCAGTAAGTTTTCAGTTTCATGAACTGTTGGGGGTGAAGTGATGAAGGAAAAGACGATTCTGTTGGATCAACAAGCTATTAAGCGGGCTTTGACGAGAATTGCGCATGAAATATTGGAGCGCAATAAAGGAACAGAAAACCTGCTCCTTGTCGGAATCAAGACTCGTGGTGTTTTCTTGGCTGATCGGCTCGGCGAAAAAATCGAGCAAATTGAAGGTGAAAAAGTAGATAGCGGAGAAATTGACATAACCCTCTATCGGGATGATTTATCTAAGAAAACCGATGATGACCAGCCGCTCTTGAAAGGGACCGATATCCCGATTGATGTCACTAACAAGACGGTGATTCTTGTTGATGATGTACTCTACACAGGAAGAACGGTACGAGCCGCGATGGATGCGGTAATGGACCTTGGCAGACCTTCACAAATACAACTAGCGGTATTAGTGGATAGAGGTCATCGAGAGTTACCGATTCGATCTGATTATGTTGGAAAAAATGTACCCACTTCACGTGAAGAAATCGTAAGCGTTGACTTGAAAGAGATAGACGATAAGGACCAAGTAAGCATTAAATAGCATTATTAAATCAAATTAAATAGGCCCTTTTAAGTCAGTTCTGTGAGGCTGACAAAGGGATTGTAAATTTGGATACGGGTGAAAAGTATGCAATTTACATTCAAAAGGGCTGGCTTTTTTTATAAAGTCGCCCTTTTTTTGGGCCTCAGAACTGAGGAGGAAATTAGAATGAACAAAAATGAATCAGTCGGAATCAGAGAAATACCGAAACCAGGTAAGTGGCTAGCGCTAAGTCTCCAGCACATATTCGCGATGTTCGGGGCAACGATCTTAGTACCCTTTCTTGTAGGGTTGAGCCCGGCTGTCGCACTCATATCAGGAGGTTTAGGAACACTTGCTTATCTGCTCATAACAAGAGGGCGAATCCCAGCGTATTTAGGGTCATCATTCGCGTTTATCGCACCAATCATTTCTGCAAAAATGGCAGGCGGGTTTGAAGCTGCGATGGTCGGGTGTTTCTTTGCTGGACTTGTATATGGAATAGTAGCATTACTCATTCATAAATATGGCTTGAACTGGTTATTGCAGCTCTTGCCACCGGTGGTCGCTGGACCGGTCATTATTGTCATCGGTCTTGGGTTGGCAGGAACAGCTGTCGACATGGCAATGTTTATACCAGGGTCAGAAGAATACAGCCTGATGCATCTATCAGTTGCACTTATCACACTTGCAATCACGATTATCGCGTCCATCTATTTTAAAGGATTCTTCAGCCTCGTTCCTATCTTGTTTGGAATTCTAGCCGGCTACATTTATGCTTTTATCATCGGTTTGGTCGATCTGGCACCTGTCCGTGAAGCGCAGTGGTTCCAAGTTCCTGATTTAATGGTTCCGTTCGTTACCTACACTCCAACCTTTTCTTGGGGAGTTATAGCTATCATCGTCCCTGTTGCAACAGTAACCCTTACTGAGCATATCGGGCACCAGATGGTTTTAAGTAAAGTAGTCGGTAAAAACTTTATGGAAACCCCATTGCTGAAGCGATCAATTCTTGGGGATGGAGTTGCAACAATGATCGCTTCCTTAATCGGCGGACCGCCAAACACAACGTATGGGGAAAATATCGGAGTACTTGCGATTACAAAGGTTTTCAGCATCTTTGTTATCGGGGGTGCAGCTGTCATTGCAGTCCTGTTCGGATTCATCGGAAAAATATCTGCTTTAATCAGTACGATTCCAACTGCTGTCATGGGAGGCGTCTCGATTCTGCTGTTCGGAATCATCGCATCGTCTGGCTTGAGGATGATGATTGACAGCAAAGTAGATCTTGGTGAGAAACGTAACCTGATCATCTCCTCTGTCATTCTAGTACTAGGAATCGGTGGGGCTTTTATTCAAGTAAGTGATGAGCTTCAAATTGCAGGAATGTCACTTGCTGCCTTTGTTGGAGTACTACTCAACCTGATTCTCCCTGGTCGGGAAAAACAGGGATTGAATATGGAAATGTTTGAAGAAACGACAACTGAAAAATCTGATGGTTCAGCGGCGTAACGCTGGATCACCATCTTTTAACCAAGTCCAGAGAGGCTTCCAAGGGTGGGTAAGAAGGAATTGTGATGAACTAGTGATCACAAGCTTCCTTCAGGGACTGACGTAAATCGGGTCAGGCTCACTCTGTAACATTCATCGACAGCGATTAAATGATCATCTGTTGTGTTCAGGAGCCTCCTCATATAATCGTCAGTCCCTTTTTATACCACTTAACGTTATTTAAAAGGAGTTGGTACATCTTGAACCACTTACTTACCATTGATTCGTTGGAGCCTGAAACGATTGATATATTGTTAAAAAAGGCTCAGCGGTTTCTGGACCATGGCCGTCAACGGTCACAAAAGGATATACATCAGAAGTTTGTGGCAAACCTGTTTTATGAACCAAGTACAAGAACTCGATTTAGCTTCGAGGTCGCTGAAAAACGACTTGGCTTGAATATACTTGATTTTGAAGCGGAATCCTCAAGTGTTCAAAAAGGGGAGAGTCTTTACGATACGGTTCGAACACTACAGTCCATAGGAACCGATGCGGTTGTCATCAGACATCCGAAAGATCACTATTTTGATGAGTTGAAATCCATCGACATTCCAATACTCAACGCTGGCGATGGATGTGGAAATCATCCAACACAGTCATTACTTGATCTTTTAACGATCCAGCAAGAATTTATCGTTTTACAAGGATTGACTGTCGCGATCATCGGTGACCTGAGACATAGCAGGGTAGCTCGTTCTAATGCAACACTGCTGAAGGAAATGGGTGCGAATGTAATGTTCTCTGGACCGGAACAATGGTTCGCTGAAGATTTTTCAACTGGTAGGTATGTACCGATTGATGAAGCCGTTCAAGCTGCGGATGTTGTCATGATGCTACGGATTCAACGTGAGCGTCATGCACAATCAATGAACCTAACGAAAGAAGAGTACCATAACCGCTATGGATTAACGGTTGCAAGAGAAAAAATGATGAAAGACCAAAGCATCATCCTTCACCCAGCACCTTTTAACAGGGGCTTTGAAATCGCAGATGAGCTGGTTGAAGGTCCTAAGTCAAGAATATTCAAGCAAATGGAAAATGGGGTCGGGATACGGATGGCCGCATTAGAATGGGCACTAGAACTCAAGGGGGCGTACAGTTATGAGAACATTACTTAGGAACGCGAAATTATGGAATGATGATACACAAAACGTTGATGTACTGATTGATGGTACTAAAATTATTAAAATCGACAAGGATATCGAGAACGAAGGACACACCATTATTGATTTGGAAGGTAAATTACTAGCGCCAGGGCTTATTGACCTGCATGTACACCTTCGCGAACCTGGCGGGGAACACAAGGAAACGATCGAATCGGGTACGAAGGCAGCGGCAAAGGGCGGCTTTACAACAATCGCCGCAATGCCGAACACACGCCCTGTACCAGACAATAAGGAAACACTAAAGGCACTCCATGATCGGATTCAGAAGACTGCGAGTGCAAAGGTATTACCGTATGCTGCAATAACAGTCAGACAAATCGGTGAAGAACTCGTAGATTTCAGCGAATTGAAGAGAGAAGGAGCTTTTGCGTTTACCGATGATGGTGTAGGGGTCCAAAATGCGGATACGATGCTTCGTGCGATGCAGAAGGCTGCTGAACTAGACATGGCGATCGTCGCTCACTGTGAGGATAACAACTTGATCCATGGCGGCTGTGTTCATGAAGGGGAGTACGCGGCAAAAAACAATCTAAAAGGAATTCCATCCATTTGTGAGAGTGTCCAAATTGCTAGGGATGTCCTGCTCGCAGAAGCCACAGGTGTTCACTACCATGTGTGCCATATCAGTACGAAGGAATCTGTCCGTGTCGTAAGAGATGCAAAACGAGCAGGAATCAACGTAACTGCAGAGGTCACACCACACCATCTCTTACTTTGTGAAGTCGATATCGAAGGACAGGATCCTCACTTTAAAATGAACCCGCCTCTCCGGAGCAAAGAGGATCGGGAAGCACTGATCGAAGGCTTGCTTGATGGAACGATTGATTTTATCGCCACCGATCATGCCCCTCATACAGAAGAGGACAAAGCACAAGGGATAGAGCTTGCTCCATTCGGGATAGTTGGATTAGAAACAGCATATGCCTTGTTGCATACTCATTTTGTGAAAAAAGGAATATTCGATCAGAAGTTCTTGATTGAGCGATTGACGACAAAACCAGCTCAGTGCTTCAAACTTCAGGAACCGGTCATTGAGGTAGGTTCAATCGCAGATCTTGTCGTCATCGACTTGGAAAAAGAACAACCAATCAATCCAGGGCAATTTGCCTCAAAGGGTCGAAATACACCGTTTAAAGGCTGGAACTGTGAAGGCTGGCCAGTACTTACAATCGTAGAAGGGAAAATCGCATATCAGAATGAGGAGGCTTTGGTGAAATGAAACGACAGCTCATATTAGAAGATGGAAGCTACTATACTGGAACAGCATTTGGAAGTTTACGAGAATCTACCGGTGAAGTCGTTTTTACAACAGGAATGGCGGGTTATCAGGAAACTCTTTCCGACCCTTCTTACTGTGATCAAATCATCACCTTCACGTACCCATTGATCGGAAACTACGGTATCAATCAAGAGGACTTTGAATCGATCGAGCCAGCTGCTGCAGGAGTGATCGTCAGTGAAGTAGCCCTTAAGCCAAGTCATTGGCAATACACAAGTACATTGGATGAACTTTTAAAAGTAAAGGACATTCCAGGAGTGTACGACATCGATACAAGAGCCCTTACGAGAAAGATTCGGATACACGGGACGCTTAAAGGGAAGATTTGTCCGTTGGAGGTTGACCGTAAACAGATTGTCCAACAGCTATCTGAACAAAGGTTACCGGCAGATCAAGTTAAAAAGGTATCGACTAGCTCACCATATACGCTGCCAGGCAGAGGGAAGCGCGTTGTTCTTGTCGACTTTGGAGCAAAACGGGGAATTTTACGTGAACTGATTGAACGTGGCTGTGATGTTACGGTTGTCCCTTACGATGTTTCAGCGGATGAAATTTTACGCTTAAACCCGGACGGTGTCATGTTAAGCAACGGACCTGGAGATCCGACAGATGTTCCAGGAGCCGTGGAAATGCTTAAGGAAATCCTCGGGAAAATACCTGTATTCGGAATTTGCTTAGGCCACCAATTATTAGGACTTGCTTGTGGGGCAAAAACAACGAAAATGAAATTCGGACATCGCGGTGTCAATCATCCTGTCAAACATCTTGAAACAGGTAAAGTGATGATCACCTCACAAAATCACGGCTACACTGTCGATACAGATGGTTTTGAGAATCTCGATCTCGATATCACGCATATTGCAATCAATGATGAGACGATTGAAGGCTACCGTCATAAGGTCCATCCAGCATTCAGTGTTCAGTTCCACCCCGAAGCGTCACCTGGACCAACCGATTCAAATGAATTATTCGATGAATTTTTGACAATGATGTCAAATGCGAAAAATGAGGGGGTTTCGACATGCCAAAGCGTTTAGATGTTCAAAAGATTTTAGTCATCGGCTCGGGGCCAATTGTCATTGGGCAGGCTGCAGAATTCGACTATGCGGGTACACAAGCTTGTCAGGCATTGAAGGAAGAAGGATATGAAGTCGTCCTCGTCAATTCGAATCCGGCAACAATCATGACAGATACGACAATGGCAGATAAGGTGTACATCGAGCCGTTGACGGTTGAATTTGTCAGTCGGATCATTCGAAAGGAAAAGCCCGATGGAGTGCTCGCAACACTAGGAGGACAAACTGGATTAAACTTAGCTGTAGAACTTTCCAAGTCGGGAATCCTTGATGAATGCGGTGTTGAACTACTCGGAACAAAGCTTAAATCTATCGAACAAGCTGAGGATCGAGACTTGTTCCGTAAATTGATGAATGAAATGAATGAGCCTGTCCCGGAAAGTGAGATCATTACGAGCCTTCCTGATGCATACCAATTTGTCGAGAAGGTCGGATACCCAGTCATTATACGCCCTGCATATACATTAGGTGGAACAGGTGGCGGAATTGCACATAACGAAATTGAATTACAAGAATTTATTACTAGCGGCTTGAAGTATAGTCCGGTTACACAGGTTCTACTTGAAAAAAGCATTGCCGGATTCAAGGAAATAGAGTACGAAGTGATGAGAGATGGAAATGACGGCTCAATCGTCGTCTGTAATATGGAAAATATTGATCCGGTCGGGGTTCATACTGGTGACTCGATTGTCGTCGCACCGAGTCAAACGATGACGGATCGGGAGTATCAATTGCTGCGGAATGCAAGTTTGAATATCATCCGTGCGCTCAAAATCGAAGGTGGATGTAACGTTCAATTCGCCTTGGATCCACATAGCTCGAATTACTACATCATTGAAGTCAACCCGCGAGTTAGCCGGTCTTCTGCTCTTGCGTCAAAAGCAACGGGCTATCCGATTGCTAAACTTGCTGCCAAAATTGCAGTTGGCTATCAGCTGGATGAATTGAAAAACCCTGTAACAGGTCGTACGTATGCCTCATTTGAACCTGCACTTGATTATGTCGTTACGAAAATCCCGCGTTGGCCATTTGATAAATTTGAGGCTGCGAACAGACGTCTCGGCACTCAAATGAAGGCTACTGGAGAGGTGATGTCAATCGGGCGTAACCTTGAAGAATCATTACTAAAAGCAGTACGTTCCCTCGAAAACGATGTGTATCATCTATACACAGAGGTTAAGGCTGAAACAGAGTCGGAGTGGGCTGAGCGATTATCTGTAGCCGATGATCAACGAATCTTTACAGTGACAGAAGCGTTGAGAGCCGGGATAAGCGCTGAAAAGATTTACGAGTGGACGAAAATCGATCACTTCTATTTGTACAAACTTGAAAACATTATTGCAATCGAGTCACGATTGAAGGGAAATCCATTTGATGCGGAAAGCCTTTCTGAGGCGAAGGCAAAAGGGTTTTCTGACCAGGTAGTCGCGTCATTATGGGATACGACCGAACGGGATATCTACAAATTCAGAGAAACGAACGAAATACTCCCTGTATATAAAATGGTCGATACGTGTGCAGCGGAATTTGAATCAACCACACCTTACTACTACGGAACCTACGGGATGGAAAATGAGTCAGCTAAAGGGAAAAAGGAAAGTGTGCTCGTCCTTGGCTCAGGACCGATTCGAATCGGTCAAGGGATTGAGTTTGATTATGCGACAGTACACACGGTCTGGGCAATACAGGAAGCTGGATATGAAGCGATCATCATTAACAACAACCCTGAAACAGTATCAACGGATTTCAGTACATCCGATAAACTCTATTTCGAACCGTTAACTGTTGAGGATGTCATGCATGTCGTCCGGCAGGAGGAACCAATTGGTGTTGTCGTACAGTTTGGTGGACAGACCGCAATCAATCTCGCATCCGAGCTTAGTGCAAGAGGCGTTAAGATTCTCGGAACGAAGCTGGAAGATATGGACCGTGCGGAGGATCGTGATAAGTTTGAACGCACACTGCATACGTTAGGAATTCCACAGCCTCATGGGAAAACGGCGACCTCAGTTAAAGAGGCAAAAGGGATAGCTAGTGATATCGGTTATCCGGTGCTCGTACGACCATCGTATGTACTCGGTGGCAGGGCAATGGAAATCGTGTATCAGGAACAAGAATTGCTGCAGTACATGAAAAATGCCGTGAAAATCAACCCTGCTCATCCTGTACTGATCGACCGCTACCTTATCGGTAAGGAGCTCGAAGTAGACGCGATTTCGGATGGTGAATCGGTTTACATCCCAGGGATTATGGAGCATATTGAGCGTGCAGGTGTCCACTCAGGGGACTCGATCGCCGTATACCCTCCACAAACGTTGTCAGAGGAGATTAAACAACAGCTCATCGATTATACAGTTCGTATGGCAAAAGGCTTGAAAATCGTTGGCCTTCTGAACATCCAATTCGTTCTTTCGAAGGGAGAGCTCTTCGTCCTCGAGGTGAACCCGAGATCAAGCCGAACCGTTCCATTTTTAAGTAAAATAACCGGTGTTCCAATGGCGAACTTAGCTACCAAGGCGATTTTAGGAACAAGTCTGAAGGAATTAGGCTATGATACCGGGTATCACCCTGAGCCAGAGGAGGTATTTGTAAAGGTTCCGGTCTTCTCATTCGCAAAACTGAGAAGGGTAGACATTACATTAGGCCCGGAAATGAAATCGACAGGTGAAGTCATGGGTCGGGACAAAACATTAGAAAAGGCACTTTATAAAGGGCTGATCGCTTCTGGTATGAAAATCCCGACGTTCGGATCTGTGCTGTTCACGATTGCAGATAAGGATAAAGAAGAAGCATTACCTCTTGTCAAACAGTTTTATGAGATCGGGTACAACATACTCGCAACTGAGGGAACAGCGAACTTTATCAGGCAACAGAACATTCCTGTAACCGTCGTGAATAAAATTCAGGAAGGAAGCCCAAGCTTACTCGACCGTATTCAGCAAGGGGAAGTACAGTTTGTAGTCAATACATTGACAAAAGGGAAGCAGCCAGCAAGAGATGGTTTCCGAATTCGTCGGGAAGCAGTCGAAAACGGTGCAGTTTGTCTCACATCATTCGATACGGTTAAAGCCATTTTAAGTGTTGTGGAATCGATGACGTTCTCAGCAAATGAAATGCCATCTTTCCAAAAAAAAGCAGGGGTGCTTTTATGAGAAGAGCCGATACAGTCGTCACTGAAAATATTGAAATCGCCAGGAATATTTTCCAGCTTTCGTTTAAAGGGGATATCGTAAAGGAAATGAAAGAGCCCGGCCAATTTCTCCATTTACGAGCAAGTGATCAATACATTCCATTACTCCGTCGTCCGATCAGTATTTGTGACGTTAACTTGGAAAAACAGGAATGCACGATGCTGTATCGGGCAGACGGCGAGGGAACTACGCTGCTTTCTGAGAAAAGACAAGGAGACAATCTTGATGTACTTGGTCCCCTTGGAAACGGTTTTCCCCTCGATTCTGTTGAAAAGGGTGAGACTGCATTGCTTGTCGGTGGTGGGATTGGTGTCCCGCCCCTTTACTATCTTTCTAAAAAGCTCGTTGAAAAAGGCGTTAAAGTTATTCATGTGCTCGGCTTTGGTTCAGCTGAAGATTCTTTTTACGAGCAAAATTTCAATGAACTAGGAGAAACCGTCATTACGACGATCGATGGCAGTGTTGGATTCCAAGGTTTTGTGACAGATTATATGCGTAAAGAACACCCTTCGTATGATGTCCTTTACGCATGTGGACCAACACCGATGTTAAACGCGCTTGAGCAACAGCTGCATCCTGAACGTGCGTATTTTTCCTTTGAGGAACGGATGGGGTGTGGAATCGGGGCATGCTTTGCGTGTGTCTGTCATGTGCAAGGTGATGAAACGGGAACCTCATATAAAAAAGTATGCTCGGATGGTCCAGTATTTCCAGTGGGGGTGATTCAGCTATGAGTCAAAAATTATCGGTAAATTTACCAGGATTGACGATGAAAAACCCGATCATGCCTGCTTCTGGGTGCTTCGGTTTTGGAAGAGAATTCTCAAAGCTCTATGATCTTAGTGAGCTAGGAGCAATCGCAATAAAGGCAACGACAGAAGAAACACGTTTCGGAAATCCGACTCCACGTGTTGCCGAAACTCCTGGGGGAATGTTAAATGCGATTGGGCTGCAAAATCCTGGTCTCGAGAAGGTTCTTTCTGAGGAGCTGCCCTTTTTAGAAGCGTATGATGTTCCTATTTTGGCTAACATTGCCGGAACGAAGATGGAAGACTATGTGAATGTGGCCAGGGAGGTTTCGAAGGCTCCGAATGTAACCGCTCTTGAATTGAACATTTCTTGTCCGAATGTAAAAGAGGGCGGAATTACGTTTGGAACAGACCCAGAGGTGGCTGCCGCACTTACCAAAGCTGTAAAAGAGGTTTCGGAAGTTCCGGTGTACGTAAAGTTATCTCCGAATGTTTCCGACATCGGTACGATCGCAAAAGCAGTCGAACAAGCAGGAGCGGACGGTTTGTCAATGATCAACACCTTGCTCGGTATGAGAATCGATTTGAAAACCGGACGACCAGTACTTGCAAACCGAGCAGGCGGACTATCAGGTCCAGCAATCAAGCCTGTTGCGATACGGATGATTTATGAAGTAAGCCAACAAGTATCGATTCCAATCATCGGTATGGGCGGAATCACTTCAGCCGATGATGTGATTGAATTTTTCCTAGCTGGAGCAAGTGCTGTCGCAGTAGGAACCGCTAACTTTGTCAACCCGTTCATCTGTCCAGAAATGAACGATGAACTAGCAGAAAAAGTAGATGAAATGAAAGTTGATCATATAACTGACCTTGTCGGAAGGAGCTGGTCAAGCTGTTACAGCCGGTCATAATCGCACTTGATTTTTCAACTCGTGCTGAAGTTGAGGGATTCCTACAACCGTTTTCCGATGAGCAGCTATTTTTAAAGGTAGGTATGGAGCTTTATTATCAGGAAGGCCCCGATCTCGTCAACTACTTACAAAGTCAAGGACATGCCGTTTTTCTCGATCTAAAACTCCACGATATACCGACTACAGTTTATAAAGCGATGAGAGGGATTGCAAACCTTGGTGTAGATTTAATCAACGTCCATGCAGCAGGTGGCATTGAGATGATGAAAAAGGCAATTGAGGGACTCGAAGACGGTTCGGTGATCAACAAGCGTCCTTTATGTATTGCTGTAACTCAATTGACGAGCACTTCGGTAGAAACGATGAACGAAGAGCTGAACATTCCTGGTACAATTCAAGATACAGTCGAGCATTATGCGAAGAATGCTGAGAAAGCCAACCTTGATGGTGTCGTTTGTTCGCCTCTAGAAGTTCCTTTCATAAGAGATTGCTGTGGGGAACGTTTTCTAACGATCACACCAGGAATTCGGTTAGCAAATAACGACGTAAATGATCAAAAAAGGATCGCTAGCCCAGTTCAAGCAAAAGAGCTTGGAAGCAGCTGCATTGTCGTTGGTCGAACGATCACTCGGTCCGAGAAACCTGTAATCGTGTATCACCAAATTCTTGATATGTGGAGGAAAGCGGAATGAAAAAGAAAATAGCGAAACATTTACTTCAAATAGGTGCTGTATCCCTTAGTCCTGAGGATCCATTTACTTGGTCGTCAGGAATGAAGTCCCCGATTTATTGTGACAATCGTCTTACCCTTTCATATCCGGAAGTTCGTAATGATATAGTTGATCAGCTCGTATCACTTATCCAATCCTCATATCCAGAAGCAGAAGTGATTGCCGGCACAGCTACAGCTGGAATTCCACATGCTGCACTAGTTGCAGATCGTATGGGGCTGCCGATGGTATATGTACGTTCGAAAGCGAAAGCGCATGGAAAAGGGAAGCAAATTGAAGGAACCTTTTCATCAGGAAGTAAAGTTGTCGTGATTGAGGATTTGATCTCAACTGGTAAAAGTGTCATTAATGCCACCGAAGCACTCAGAGCTGGAGCTGCTGATGTTCTTGGTTGTGCTGCTATCTTCAGTTATCAATTGAAGAAAGGTACGACCGCCCTTGAGCAAGCGAATCTCGATGTGCGTACACTTTCAGATTTTAGTACATTAATAGAAGTGGCAGCCAGTGAAGGAATCATCAAACAGGAATCCGTTGCTGAGTTGACTCATTGGTGTGTTGAACCTGAACTGTGGAAGTACGCTAAATAACGTCTGGAGGGTACGATTTTGCGAAAAATGAATAGCGAGGAATTCGACCAACTTGTTTCCTTTTTCGATAGTATGGCAAGGACAACTTGGTTAGCTTCGATTCATGAGCGTTTGAAGGAGCTTTCTGGTAGCTGGAATCACGCTCGTGTGCTCGATGTCGGATGTGGGACCGGACGCTTGTTGTTAAGGGGAGCAGTAGAGGCGGATCACTTATCAGGGGTCGATATATCCTCCGAAATGATCAAGGCGAGTCAGCAGAACTTCTTTTTGCATAACTTAGCTGAAAAGTCGACCTTTGTTACAGGGGATGCTTACAATCTGCCATTTGAAAACGATTCTTTTGGGATCTCGCTCTCGACGTGTGTAATGTTTTTGCTTCCAGAACCTGAAAAAGGGTTAGCCGAGATGATTCGGGTTACAAAGTCTGAAGGAAAGATCGCAATGCTGAACCCTGCAGAGAAAATGAATCAACAGAATGCGTTTCAATATTGTAAAGAGCACGATATTCAAGGTTTCGAGCAGACAGCGATGCTCAAATGGTCAAATGTATCTACGAGAAGACATCGGTATGCTACCGATCAACTTACCTCTATACTTTATAAGCTTGGATGTGAAGAGGAAAAGCATGAAGAAGTGCTGGATGGACTAGCAATCATTACGGTTGCTACAGTAAGATAAGATGATAATTTTGTAAAAGGACTAGACACCTCAAATTTGGGTATCCAATCCTTTTTTACATTTAAAATAACCAATTGACGATGATACTTATAACAACAATGGCACCGATTATCATTAAGATTGTTCGAATCATAAGATCCATCCTTTCCTGATATGATCGTTCACCTGATTTTTAATAGAATTAATTCTTAAAAGATATATTTCACTAAATTGAATAATTTCAAACCCGTTTTAGGAAACCTATTCATAAAAAAGCAGGTGAGAAATATGGACAGAACTAAGCAAACTGGCGGGAAAGAAATATTTGGGATACTATCGATTGTCTGGTTTATAACTGCATTTTGTATCGGTTTCATGCTGTGGATGTGGTTGACTTAAAGTTGATTGATGGCATAATCTGCTACCCATTGACCTTTTTATAGCTGTGCAATTTAGTGCTTAAGTATCCTATTTGGACAGATTAGTAATCCATTAGTACTATTCGTGGCCGAATTATTGGAATCTGTGGCCGGAATATCGGAACTCGTGGCCGAAATATGAGTCTGGATCATTATTAAGGTAACGATTCCTTTGGAAACATCTCGAAACTATCAATATTTGGACATAATACGATAAAAAGACCTGTTCAGGAGCTTTTTAACACTCCAAACAGGTCCTTTCATTACTTATTTTCACTTCTGGTACCGAAGTTGGTAGACGAGACTTTCATCAGGTGTTACATAAATGGTTTTCTGATTGTCGTACGTTACGAACCCAGGCTTAGCACCAGCAGGTTTTTTAACATGCTTGATCGCAGTATAATCGACAGGTACAGATCCGGAATTCTTAGCTTTACTGAAATATGCTGCAATGTTCGCCGCTTCAAGTAAAGTCGCCTCATCAGGTTTTGCATTGCGTATGACTACATGCGAGCCAGGTATATCCTTCGTATGCAACCAAGTATCATTGGAATTTGCAAATTTGTTGGTTAAATAATCGTTTTGCTTATTGTTTTTACCAACCCAAATATCAACTTCTGAAGATGAGACGTAATGCTCAATTGATGGCTTTTTATTGTTTTTTCGCTTTGAAGTAAGTTTCCTTCGCTTAAGGTAACCTCCTTCCTCCAGCTCTTCCCGTATTTCCGATACATCAGAAGCCGAGGCTGATTCCAATTGCTGTAATAATGAATCTAGGTAATTGGCCTCCAAAGTCGTTGCGGTAATTTGCTCATGGATATACTGTACAGACTTCTTCAATTTATTATATTTTTTGTAGTAAAATTGAGCATTTTCAGATGGCGTTTTTTGAAGATCCAACGGGATAGTGATTTCCTCAGCTTTTTCGTCATAGTAATTGGGAACAACAGCTTCCTTCATTCCTTTTTTCAATTGATAGATGTTCGCTGTTATCAATTCTCCGTATAGCTGAAACTGATCTGCTTTTTTCGTATCAACTAAATTTTTCTCAAGCTTTGGGATTTTCGATTGATTTTTCTTTAATTCATTCCTTAAAAAGCGCTCAAGATCGGAGGCTTGTTGTTTTACCCGATCCCGATCAGCCTTCCCGAAATAGAAGCGATCGAGCAGTTGGCTAACGGTACTGAACGTTGTGTTTTCCCCATCTAAATGTGAAAGGCTGACGACTGAAAAATACTCTTTTGTGCTCGTTAACACCATCTGTGGTTGATACCGATTCTGCTTGATTTCCTCCATCACATCTAAAAACGACTGAACAAGTGATTTTCGATCACCAAGCTTTGCGCGAGAGACAATCTCTTTAGCTATTAACGGTGACAAGCCTTCGAATTGCTGAACGAGTTGTTTGTCGAGCTTTGCGCTATTAAAATCAAGCTTTCGTAAAATCGCATCTTCATCAGCTTTAAGCGGATTTTGTTTGTTTTGGGAAGGAGGGAGGATGTATTCACTTCCAGGTAACAACGTCCGATGTCGGTTCATCGATGGTGGGATATGTTTTATACAATCAAGAATGAGGTCCGTATTTCCATCAACGAGTGTAATGTTGCTGTGCCTTCCCATAATTTCCACAACAAGTCGTTTATAGGTCAGATCCCCGATTTCGTTTCTCGATTTTATATGAATGTATAAAATCCTCTCTAGTCCTGGTTGTTCAATCCGATCGATGACCCCACCCTCTAAATGTTTCCGAAGTAACATACAAAACATCGGTGGCTCTTTAGGGTTTTCATAACTTTGGGCTGTAAGATTAATTCTCGGAAAACTAGCATTTGATGAAATGAACAATCGGTGTGTCTGACCCTTTGAACGTATGACGAAAATGAGATCATTTGAAAACGGTTGATAAATTTTAGTGATCTTACCTTGTGTAATATGCTGGGAAAGCTCGTGTACCATAGCACGAGTCAATATTCCATCGAAAGACATTTGACTTCACTCCAATAATTAGGTTGCCTAGAACCTATCGGTTGTTCAATGGTCCCTATTTATAAATTCCGTCTCATTATAGCATTATTTGGGACAATCCTGAATATAGATGGCTTGTATAGATGGTTAAAACGGGGTGGGATCATGGATTGGTATACGTTAACGAACGATGAAATCGAAACGAAGCTGAAAACGGATGTAAACAATGGCCTACAAGACCAGACTGCCAAAAAAAGACTTCAAAAGGTTGGTCCAAACGAGTTGCAGCAGGAGGAAAAAGTATCAGCAATCATCGTTTTTCTTTCTCAGTTTAAAGATTTTATGGTTTTGGTGCTACTCATAGCAACGCTTATATCGGGTCTGCTCGGCGAATATATGGATGCGATTGCTATCATGTTGATCGTTTTTGTCAACGGGGTGTTAGGATATGTGCAAGAAAGAAAGGCTGAAAAATCGTTACAAGCATTAAAACGGCTCTCTACCCCGAAGATTCATGTGCTACGTGACGGAAAATGGGTAACAATACCTTCAAGAGAAGTTGTACCGGGTGACATTGTTCAATTTTCATCTGGGGATCGTATCGGTGCTGATATACGGTTGTTCAAAGCTAATTCGTTGTCTGTTGAAGAATCAGCACTTACAGGAGAATCTTTACCTTCCGAAAAATCAGAAAGACCGATATCAGGTATGGACCTTGCGCCAGGGGATCAGGAAAATATGTGTTTTATGGGAACCCTCGTCACTCAAGGAAAAGGAATGGGCATTGTTGTCGCTACGGGAATGGATACCGAAATGGGAAAGATTGCTCACCTTTTAAAAAGTGAAGAAGGAATGCAAACACCACTTCAAAAGCGACTTGAACAGCTTGGAAAAGTATTGATTTTGGTGGCACTCATTTTGACTGCACTCGTCGTAGCAGCAGGAGTCTTACAGGGGCACGATCTATACACAATGTTTTTAGCCGGAGTATCGCTTGCCGTTGCTGCAATTCCAGAAGGACTTCCGGCAATTGTTACGATTGCCCTTGCTCTCGGTGTACAAAAAATGATCCGCAGAAAAGCGATCGTTCGAAAACTGCCATCTGTGGAAACGCTAGGTTGTGCAACGGTCATATGCTCTGACAAAACAGGTACGCTAACGCAAAATAAAATGACGGTAACCGATTTGTGGAGCAGCGGGAAAAGCTGGAATGTTTCGGGTACTGGGTTTGAACTATCAGGGTCCTTTTTTTCAAATGGCAACCCTGCTGAACTGAAAACAAATCCATCCTTACGGCAGCTATTAACATTTGGTGTTTTATGTAACAATGCTTCCATACAGCTACAAAATAAAAAAGGGAAGCGAGAGATCCATTTTAACGGTGATCCTACCGAAGTGGCGTTACTCATTGCAGGGCACAAAGGTGGATTAATAAAGGAATCCCTTTTTAATGAGTATCAAGTAGAAGAGGAATTCCCATTTGATTCAGCGAGAAAAATGATGTCTGTTGTTGTAAAGGATACCCAAAATAATCGTTACATCATTACAAAGGGTGCGCCGGATGTCGTGCTCTCGAATTGTCAAAGTATATTATGGGATGAACGGCATGCTCGGCTTGAAGCTAGACAAAAGGATGAAGTACTTCGAGCGGTTACACGGATGGGAACAGAGGCACTTCGATCAATTGCTGTTGCCTATCGCCCGCTGAGAAGAGAAGAACAAATATCCACTGTGTTGGATGCTGAAACCAATTTGACATTCATCGGTCTGCAAGGAATGATCGATCCGCCGCGGCCAGAAGCAGCGCAAGCGATTACAGATTGCCACCAGGCTGGGATCAAGACGATCATGATTACTGGAGATCATATCGTCACGGCTAGGGCGATTGCTCAACGTTTACAGATGATCCCCTCAGATGGAAAGGTCATGGAAGGGAACACACTTGCGAAGCTCTCTATTCAAGAACTGGAGGATGTTGTTGATGAAACGTATGTGTTCGCACGTGTTTCACCTGAGCATAAATTAAAAATCGTAAAGGCACTGCAGAATAGGGGTCACGTTGTTGCGATGACGGGAGATGGTGTTAACGACGCCCCAGCAATCAAGGCTGCAAATATAGGGATTGCGATGGGCAAATCGGGGACAGATGTGGCCCGAGAAGCATCCTCTCTTGTCCTTTCAGATGATAATTTTGCAACCATACGTGCGGCAATTGAGGAAGGAAGAAATATCTATGAAAATATTCGGAAATTCATTCGATATCTCCTTGCATCGAATGTCGGCGAGATTCTCGTAATGCTTTTTGCGATGCTGCTTTCTCTTCCATTACCGCTCGTCCCAATTCAGATACTCTGGGTTAATCTTGTCACAGATGGATTGCCTGCGATGGCTCTAGGTGTTGATAGTGCTGAAGACAATGTGATGAAAAGACCACCAAGGCTGTCCACGGAAGGTGTGTTTTCGAGAGGGTTAGGCTGGAAAATCATCAGTAGAGGATTCTTAATCGGTATCGTGACTCTCGCTGCATTTGCGATGGTGTATTTTGAAGATACAGATAACCTTGTAAAAGCACAAACCGTCGCGTTTGCAACTCTTGTCCTTGCTCAACTCATACATGTTTTTGATTGTCGAAGTGAACGGTCGGTATTTCATCGGAATCCATTTGGCAATGTTTATCTCATTCTAGCAGTTTTATCATCCATAGCCCTATTGGCGGTTGTTATTTATTATCCACCGCTTCAGCCGATCTTCCACACGACTGCGCTAACGATGCGGGAATGGATGTTAATTCTTGGTTTTTCAGCATTACCAACCTTTGCGCTTGCCGGCTCTCAGCTATTCGGTAAGTCACGTACAAAAAAAGCGTCATTCATCAATTGATGCAATAAATAAAAGCAATCCGGTAAAGGCGTGACTCATGATTTGAGTTACGCCTTATTATAATTCTTTCATATTCTTGTTAGCGGTGGTAAAATTGTATAGAATAGTACAATGGATGTGATCGCATGATTAAAAGTATGACAGGCTATGGACGATCTTATGTTGAAGAGGACCACTTTTCGATCACCACTGAAATCAAATCTGTGAATCATCGTTTTTGTGAAATCGTAGTTCGTATGCCAAGGTATCTAACATCGATTGAAGATAAGGTTAAGCGAACAATCAGCAAATACATACACAGAGGAAAAGTCGATATTTCAATCATGATTGACGGGGTCGAGGGAATTGATCGTGAATTAGAAGTGGATTGGGGACTCCTTGACCAGTATGTCCAAGCACAGATCGAATTGCGGAACCGTTACGAAGTAAATGAATCGATCGACTATGACGATCTCTTATCGTTGCCGGATGTTGTCTCCATCCGCGAGAACGAACATATTTCAGAAGAATTTGCAGCAAGTGTCCTTAAATCGGTAACCGAAGCAGCTGGTCAGCTCGTTCAGATGAGAGAGAAAGAAGGAAACTTTCTTAATCGTAACCTTATGGAGCGGTTGAGCAGGATGGAATCCATCATTGAAAACATCGGCATTGTAGCACCAGAAGTGTACCGAACCTATGAAACGCGCCTTTATAAAAAGATAAAAGAATTAAGTGATGGGTACGTTGATGCTGATGAATCACGGATTGTAACCGAGGTCGCGCTTTTTGCCGATAAAAGTAATATTGATGAAGAATTAACCCGTCTTCAAAGTCATATTCAACAATTTAGAAGTATTTTCGTAGAAACTGAATCGGTTGGTCGTAAGCTAGACTTTCTTGTACAAGAAATAAATCGTGAATGCAATACGATCGGTTCAAAAGCAAACGATTATTCGATCAGTAAAAATGTAGTTGAATTGAAAAGTGAGATTGAAAAGGTTAAGGAACAAGTGCAAAACATAGAATGAAAAACGGCTTAATGCATATTAAACCACTTGATAAACCGGTTATACATAACAAAAATTGGAAACGCTAGTTATTGATAGCAGGAGGTCATGATGAACATTAAACTAATCAATATAGGATTTGGAAATATCGTTTCAGCAAACCGGATCATTTCGATCGTCAGTCCTGAATCAGCCCCAATAAAACGAATCGTCACAGATGCTAGGACGCAGCATAAATTAATCGATGCGACCTACGGGAGGCGCACAAGAGCCGTCATTATTACAGATAGTGATCATGTGATCCTTTCTGCGGTACAACCAGAAACCGTTGCCCAACGACTGCTCAATAAAGAGGATTTGACAGAAGAATAGAAGGTTAACTGAGGTGTAGAACAATAATGAAAAAAGAACGAGGAATACTGTTTGTTTTATCCGGTCCTTCCGGAGTTGGAAAAGGAACGGTAAACCGATCATTACGAAATCAATGGAATGAACTTGAATATTCGATTTCCGTTACGACTCGCCAACCGCGAGAAGGGGAACAGGATGGGGTTGATTATTTTTACAAGTCTAGAGAAACATTTGAAAAAATGATCGAACAAAATGAACTACTGGAATGGGCAGAATATGTAGGCAATTACTATGGGACTCCTCTACAGTATGTGGAACACTCGCTTCAAAACGGTAAGGATGTTTTACTCGAGATAGAAGTCCAAGGGGCTCTGCAGGTTCGAAAACTCGTTCCCGAAGGAGTGTTCATTTTTCTCGTCCCACCAAGTCTGGATGAATTGAGAAATCGGATCGTCGGAAGAGGAACTGAAACAGACGACCTGATTGAAAATCGAATGTTAGTTGCGAGAGAGGAATTGGAAATGATGGATCATTACGATTATGTCGTCGAGAATGATGAGATTCAATCTGCATGTGAACGAATAAAGGCGATTGCGAAAGCAGAACATTGTAAGAAAGATCGAATCAAAAAACAATACTTACGATTATTGGAGGTTGAATAAATGTTATATCCCTCAATTGATTCATTGATGGAAAAACTCGATTCCAAATATACCCTTGTGACCGTCTCAGCTAAACGAGCCCGGGTAATTCAACAGACAGAACAATACAATATTGAAAATCCAAGGTCAAATAAGGCTGTCGGAATAGCTTTAGAGGAAATTAACAGTGGAAAGCTCAGTTATAAAACGATAACCGAGTAGGTTGTTTACGTTTTTGGGGGAAAGCTCTTGAACATACAAGACGACTCCGATTTGTTACACTGAAGCTAGAGTACGGGGCTGACTCAACAATCAGGTGTCAGGCATCTCCATTAATGGAGTGAGCCGGCCTCGTTTGAGTTGGTCCCGTTTTTTTCAATTATAGAAGAGTAACTAACGATAATTGTAAATCGGATTGTTAAGCCTTTTATTAACGATATTACTTTTTATATAAACCGATAGGGGAAGGTTGGTTGAAGATGACGAACAAGAAGAACGTATTACTTTGTGTGACAGGTGGCATTGCTGTGTTTAAAGCAGCAGCATTGACAAGCCAGTTGAGTCAAAACGGCTATACTGTAAAAGTGATGATGACACAATCGGCTATGAAATTCGTTACACCTCTAACATTCCAAACCCTTTCCAGGAACCCAGTTTACCATGATACTTTCGATGAAAAGGATCCTTCTGGTGTCGCGCACATCGATTTAGCTGACTGGGCGGATCTCGTCGTAATTGCACCTGCGACTGCTAATGTGATTGGAAAGACCGCCAATGGACTGGCCGACGACATGGTATCGACAACCCTGCTCGCCACCACCGCTCCAGTATTGATAGCTCCTGCTATGAATGTACATATGTATGAGCATCCTGCTGTTAAGGCGAACATGGAACGGCTAGCGAATTATGGGTATCGCTTTATCGAGCCCGGCGAAGGTCTTTTAGCCTGCGGCTATGTCGGGAAAGGGCGACTCGCTGAACCTGATGAGATTCTTGCAGCGATCAAGCAATTTTTTAATGAACAATCAGAACAACCACTACTCGGAAAACAAGTTATAATCACTGCGGGTCCAACACGCGAACAGGTCGACCCTGTCCGTTTTTTTACGAATCGATCATCAGGAAAAATGGGGTACGCACTTGCCGAAGCAGCACAGGGGTTTGGTGCACAAGTAACACTGATCAGTGGACCGACATCATTGCCTGAACCGTTTGGAATCAACGTAATACAAGTAAAGAGTGCTGAGGAGATGTACAATGCGGTAATGAAGCGATACGAGTACGCAGACCTCATTATCAAATCAGCGGCAGTTGCAGATTATCGCCCAAAAGAGGTCTTGGCACAAAAGGTGAAAAAGAAAGACTCAGGACTAGCTATTGAAATGGAGCGTACAAAGGATATACTGCAGGAACTTGGCAAGTGCAAAACGAACCAGGTTTTAGTTGGATTCGCAGCTGAAACAGACCAAGTCGAAACGTATGCGCTGGAGAAACTTGAACGGAAGAACCTTGATATCATCGTCGCTAACAATGTCAGTGAGGTAGGCTCTGGATTTGAAGGGGATACGAACAAAGTGACGATTTTTGGAAATGATGGAACTCGAATTCAAAGTGATCTCGTTTCAAAAAAGGAGATTGCTATGCTAGTCCTAAATGAGGCAATCCGTTATATAAGGAAAATTGGAAAATGATTGCTGAGGTTATAGTAGATGTTCCTGCGATGGGGACCGATCGAGCGTTTGATTATGCTGTTCCCGATCATCTTAAGGAACTGATCAAAGACGGCATCCGAGTCATCGTCCCATTCGGACCGAGGAAGTTGACCGGATTTGTTGTCGCGATTAAGGAAAGTACTGACTTGAAACGTATAAAACCGATCATTGATGTCGTTGATTTGGCACCTGTCTTGAATGATGAATTGCTTCAGCTTGGTAAGTGGTTAGCTGATTCAACGCTTTGCTTTTTGCATTCCGCTTACCAGTCAATGCTACCCGCTGCCATGAAAATGAGTTATAAACGAAACATTCAGCTTATTTCTGAAAGTAAGATCGTGGAACTTGATACTCAAATCCAACACCTTTTTCAGGAGTCAGGTCACATTGACTGGGACAAGCTTCAAGAAATGGATAAACCAGTAGTCCGTTCTGTACAAGCTGCAGTGGATGAAGGGCTTCTTGAGGTTGAATACAACATCCAGTCAAAAGGTAAGAAAAAAAAGCACAAGGTCATTCAAACTAAAGTAGCGCAGGAAGAACTCGTTAAAGTAAGAGATGACTTAGAGAAGAGAGCGCCAAAACAAGCTGGTGTATTAAATTATTTATCTGAGCAAGATGGGGATGGAATTACGCTTAGACAAGTAATGGAGGATACCGGTTCTGCCCGATCTACAATCAAAAGCTTAATTTCAAAAGGATGGATCGAAGAACTGGAGCAGGAGGTTTATCGTGATCCATATGAAAACCGACACTTTGAACAAACGATTCCACTAGAGTTGACGGATGAACAGCAAGAATCCATTGAACCGATTTTAACAGCGATAGAACAAATCGTACATAAGACGTTTCTTTTGCATGGTGTAACTGGAAGTGGTAAAACGGAAATCTATCTTCAAACGATCGAAACGGTTCTCAGACAAGAGAAAGAAGCGATCATGCTTGTGCCTGAAATTTCGCTCACTCCTCAAATGGTGCAACGCTTTAAAGGAAGATTCGGATCTAAAGTCGCTGTCCTTCACAGCGGACTGTCTAAAGGTGAAAAATATGATGAGTGGAGGAAGATTCATCGGAATGAAGCCAAGGTCGTTGTCGGTGCAAGGTCTGCTATCTTTGCACCCTTCAAAAAGATCGGTATTATCATAATCGATGAGGAGCATGAATCAAGCTACAAGCAGGAAGAGAACCCAAGGTATCATGCAAGGGATGTTGCGATTTATAGGGGGAATTATCATCGCTGTCCAGTAATACTTGGTAGTGCAACCCCAACGCTCGAAACATACGCTCGGGCACAAAAAGGTGTATATAAGCTATGTTCCCTACAAAAACGTGTGAACAAGAAAACACTTCCACCAACTTCCCTCATAGATATGAGAGAAGAATTACGTGCCGGAAATCGATCTTTATTTTCAGAAGCATTATTTGAAGGTTTGAAAAGTAGGCTCGAACGGAAGGAACAGAGCGTTCTTCTATTGAATCGGAGGGGCTACTCGACGTTTATTAATTGTAGGGATTGCGGTTATGTCGCACAATGTCCCCATTGTGACATATCGCTGACGTATCATAAGCGCTATCGGCTTCTGAAATGTCATTATTGTGGCTATGAGGAAAATCTCCCTACTGCATGTCCTGAATGTTCCTCTGAACACATTCGTTTTTTCGGTACCGGAACACAGAAGGTGGAAGAAGAACTTAACAAACTTATCCCTGAAGCAACCATCATCCGGATGGATGTCGATACAACCAGTCGTAAGGGAATGCATGAAAAGCTATTGAATACATTTGCAGAAAAAAAAGCAGATATACTTCTCGGAACACAGATGATTGCAAAAGGTCTCGATTTCCCTGATGTGACCCTTGTCGGTGTACTAGCTGCAGATACGATGCTGCACCTACCTGATTTTCGAGCATCAGAACGCACCTTCCAGCTGTTGACGCAAGTTGGAGGAAGAGCTGGTAGACATGAACTGGATGGCGAAGTGATCATCCAAACGTATTCACCAGAGCATTATAGTATCCAGCTTGCTCAAAGTCACGAATACCTACCTTTTTATAATCGTGAAATGAAAATTCGTAAATTGCATCAGTATCCGCCATTCTATTACTTAGCATTAATTACGGTTTCACACGTCGAATTGATGAGAGTGGTTGATGCTTGCGAGAAGGTAGCCAGCCAGTTATCCAATGCTTTGACCGACCAAGCGATCATTCTAGGACCTGTCGCATCACCGATTCCGCGCGTGAAAGATAGATATCGCTACCATTGCATGATAAAATACAAAAATGAGCCGAACCTAAAACGGGTTTTGCATGAAATACTCGATCACTACAAAAAAGAAATTCAAAAAAATGGACTTATGATTAATGTTGACATGCATCCCCAGACGATCATGTAGTGAGATGAACACGGATTTTACTTTGAAGATAGGTGAGAATTGATATGAAAATTGTTTTTATGGGGACTCCGGATTTTTCAGTACCGATTTTACAAAAGCTAATACAGGGTGGTTATGATATTGCGGCCGTCGTTACACAACCCGATAAGCCGGTGGGTCGAAAGCGGATCATTACACCTCCGCCAGTGAAACAGGAAGCATTGAGGCATGATATTCCCGTAGTGCAGCCGAAACGTGTTCGTACTGAATTTAAAGAAATTTTATCGTTCGAACCAGATTTGATTGTGACGGCTGCGTATGGTCAAATTTTGCCGAGTGAGCTACTGACCTATCCGAAATTAGGTTGTATAAACGTTCATGCTTCCTTACTTCCAGAATATCGTGGTGGTGCACCGATCCATCAATCAATACTCGATGGGAAGAAGGAATCTGGTGTAACGATCATGTATATGGTTGAAAAGCTTGATGCCGGAGATATGCTTAGCCAGGTTCAAGTGCCGATTACAGAACAGGATCATGTCGGTTCGCTTCATGATAAACTAAGCGAAGCGGGGGCAGGGCTTCTCATGGAAACTATTCCAAAGCTTGTAGATGGGACGATTGAGCCTACCCCACAGAATGAAGCTGAAGTGACCTATGCACCGAACATTTCTCGAGAAATGGAACGGATCGATTGGGATCAAACGGGTGAAGAAATTTACAATCGAATTCGCGGACTACATCCTTGGCCAGTGGCTTATACTACTGTAAATGGGAAGCAAGTGAAAGTCTGGTGGGGGGAAAAGGTAACTGGTAAAGAAAATCAGGAAGCCGGCACGATCATTGATTTTGATGAACGAGGTTTAATTATAGCGACAGGTAATGACACTGCAATAAGAATAACTGAACTTCAGCCAGCAGGTAAAAAACGAATGAAAGCGACACAATATTTAGCAGGTGCGCAGCTGGATAAAGGAATGAAACTTGATGTCTAAAAACGTTCGTGAAGCAGCGACGGATATTCTATTGCAAATAGAACGTTCACAGAGCTACAGCAACCTTTTGCTGAATAAATCGATCCAACAAAGTAACCTTTCCGGAAAAGATGTTGGCTTGTTAACCGAAATGGTTTACGGAACGATACAAAGAAAAAACACGTTGGATTATTATTTAGGCGGATTTATTAAAAAGCCATTGTCAAAGCTTGAAGACTGGGTCTGCATTCTTTTAAGATTATCGGTGTATCAAATGGTATATCTAGATCGAGTTCCAGATCATGCAATTATCAATGAGGCAGTAACGATTGCTAAAAAAAGGGGACATAAAGGAATTTCAGGATTTGTCAATGGTGTACTCCGCAATATCCAAAGAAATGGAGTACCATCTATTGAAGATGCCCCGACAGATTTAAAGAGGAAGGCAATCAAGTACAGTCACCCTGAGTGGATGATCGAGCGATGGACAAAGCAATACGGGGATATCAATACAACAAATATGTGTAAAGTAAATCTAGAGCCTCCCTCTGTTACAGCTAGGGTGAATTCACTCGAAGGTTCAGTCCCAGAGGTTATCGAAGCTTTAAAAACGGAATCGGTTGTTGCACAAGAAACCTCCTTATCACCGGATGGGATTCAAATCATTTCTGGACAAGTCCCTACAACAAATGTATACCATTCTGGAAAAATGACGATTCAGGACGAGAGTTCCATGCTTGTAGGGCTTGCGGTCAATCCTCAACCCGGAGAACGAGTACTTGACGCATGTGCCGCACCAGGTGGAAAGACAACGCACCTGTCCGAACGTATGGAAAACAAAGGGAAAATAACTGCGATCGATCTGCATCCGCATAAGGTGAAACTAATCGATGACCAATTGAAGCGTCTGAAGTTGACAAACGTTGATACAGTGGCGATGGATACACGGCAAGCAGCTCAACTGATGGAAGCAGAATCATTTGATCGAATTTTGCTTGATGCTCCGTGTACAGGGCTTGGTGTAATCCGGCGAAAACCGGATATCAAGTGGACAAAAACGTCTGGCGATATTGAACGAATCCAGTCTGTACAAGCAGAACTGCTTGATTCAGTTTCACGATTATTAAAACCGGGTGGATTGTTGGTGTACAGTACATGTACAATAGAAAAAGAGGAAAACCGACAGCAAATTGATCGATTTTTAATCAATCATCCTGAATTTGAATGGGATACGACTTTCAAAGACCGAATGCCTGAAAAGGTTTATCCATTTGTATCTGATTCACAAGGTGATCTCCAACTTTTACCACAATATTTTGACAGCGATGGGTTTTACATTGCATGCTTAAGAAAAACTTCAAGAAAAGGCGGTGAAACGAAATGTTAAAACCATTAACAGAAAAACAAACCAATCCAGATGTACGGCCATCGATTTTTTCCTTACAATACAAGGAAATGGAGAACTGGTTAAAACAAGAAGGGGAGCCGGCCTTTCGAGCGAAACAAATATATGAGTGGCTGTATCAAAAGAGGGTAACGACATTTTCGGATATGACGAATCTTTCAAAGGGTTTACGACAGAAACTTGATGATACTTATGCTATTACACCTCTAAAACAAGTCATTCGTCAGGAATCAAAGGATGGAACGATTAAGTTTTTATTTGAGCTTGAAGACGGCTATTCAATTGAAACGGTCCTGATGCGACATGAATACGGAAACAGTGTTTGTGTGACAACCCAAGTAGGGTGCAGGCTTGGCTGTACGTTCTGTGCATCGACGCTTGGTGGTTTAAAGAGAAACCTTAAAGCCGGCGAAATTGTGGCTCAAGTGTTAGATGTGCAACGTGCACTAGATGAAACGGATGAACGAGTCAGTTCAGTCGTCATTATGGGGATTGGAGAGCCGTTTGATAATTACGACGACCTGCTTTCCTTTTTGAAAATCGTCAATCATGATGAAGCCTTGAATATTGGTGCACGTCACATTACTGTTTCAACGAGTGGCGTGGTGCCGAGAATTTATGATTTTGCAGATGAAGGGATGCAGATCAATTTTGCGATTTCCTTACACGCACCGACAACCGAAATCCGGAGCCGTTTAATGCCTGTAAACCGTATGTATCCATTGGATGACCTTATGGACTCAATTCGTTATTACATCCGTAAAACAGGTCGACGTGTTTCCTTCGAGTACGGACTATTCGGTGGAGTGAATGACCAAGTGGAACATGCTGAACAATTGGCTGAACTGATTAAAGACATTAAATGCCATGTGAATTTGATCCCGGTAAACTATGTTCCAGAAAGAGACTACGTCCGAACGCCTAAAAACCAAATTTTTAATTTTGAACGCACATTACGTGACCTAGGGGTGAATGTCACGATCCGTCGCGAACAGGGGCACGACATCGATGCAGCCTGTGGGCAGTTGAGAGCGAAGGAGCGTAAGGACGAAACGAGGTGAAGAAAGGTTGTTAAAAGCATTCTTTCAAACAGATAAAGGTAGGGTTAGACCACACAACGAAGACAACGGGGCAGTGATTCAGATCACTGCCACCGATGTATTTGCCATTGTAGCGGATGGCATGGGCGGCCATCTTTCCGGTGATGTTGCCAGCAAGATGGCGGTGGATTTTTTAACGGGGAATTTCAATACATACATACACGAAAATTCTGATGTAGCGGATTCTTTGCGCCGATTACTTCAGGATAGCAACAACGAAATTTATTCTTATTCGAAAGAAAATCCAGATTGCCAGGGAATGGGGACAACCGTCGTTGCGGTGAAGGCGGATGAAGAACGTTATATACTTGCGCATGTAGGTGACAGCCGCTGCTATCATATAAAAGAAAGTTCGGTTGAACAAATTACAGAGGATCACACGCTTGTAAACGAGCTCGTTAAATCAGGACAAATTACGAGTGAAGAAGCAGAATTTCATCCGCGAAAAAACGTGATAATGAGAGCAATCGGAACGGATCCAACTGTCGATATCGATTTGTACACGTACAATTGGGATGCGGGGGATTACCTTTTGATGTGTTCGGACGGACTTTCCAATAAAGTTAGCCCAACCCAGATGGAAGAGGTAATGAGCAAAGATGGTACATTAGAAGAAAAGGCCGCTGAATTGATTGCTTTTGCAAATGAAGCTGGCGGTGAGGATAACATTTCACTTGTTCTTCTTTATAATGAACCTGCTGACAAAGAAGGTGTCTCATCATGATCGGTAAAAGAATCAGTGACCGGTACAAGATCTTAGAAATTATCGGTGACGGTGGAATGGCAGTTGTTTACAAAGCCGAGGATCTCATCCTTGATCGAATCGTCGCTGTCAAGGTACTTCGATCTGAATATTCAACGGATGAGGATTTTATCCGTAGATTTCATAGGGAAGCAGAATCAGCTACGAGTTTAAACCATCCAAACGTTGTAAGTATCGTTGATGTCGGTGAAGATGATCAAACGTATTTTATTGTCATGGAGTACGTCAAAGGCAAGACACTGAAACAAATCATCAGGGACAAAGGACCGTTATCTGCCGAGCGGTCTGTAGAAATCATGAAACAATTATCATCAGCAATCGCACATGCGCATGATCATCATATCGTACACAGGGATATCAAGCCTCACAATATACTGATCGACCCTACTGGGAAGGTGAAAGTGACAGATTTTGGTATCGCGCTGGCAGCGACGTCAGCTACAATTACACATACCAATTCCGTACTTGGAAGTGTCCATTATTTTTCTCCGGAACAAGCACGTGGAGGTATTGCGAACAGTAAATCAGACATTTACTCGATGGGTGTCGTTTTATATGAAATGGTAACAGGAAGACTTCCTTTTTCAGGAGAATCGGCGGTTTCCGTTGCATTGAAACATTTACAAGATTCTTACCCAGAACCTAGTCTCTTAAACTCTGATATTCCCCAGAGTCTCGAGAATGTTATTTTGAAAGCGATGGCAAAGGATCCAAACAACCGGTATGAGAATGTTGAAGAGCTTGAAATCGACCTTCAAACAGTCCTTGAACAATCAAGAATGAATGAAAAAAAACTTATTCTGGATGAAGATGCAGAGGCAACGAAAATACTTACTCCAATCGGTTCGTCTAAAGAACAAATCAATCAACCTACTGTATCTAAGAAAAAAGAAGAAAAAGAGAAACCGAAGAAGAAAAAGAAAAACTGGCTTACAATCCTTTTATCTATCTTTCTTTTATTAGGATTATCGGGTGTTGCTGCAATCTTGATCGTTCCAGAAATTCTCCAAACCGATGTGGTTAACGTCCCCGATGTGACGAACATGCCGTATACTGACGCGTACGAAAACCTTTCTGATTTAGGCTTAGATGTTGAGAGGGAAGAACAGCCCAGTGCTGAAGTTGAGGAAGGGAATGTTATTCGTCAGAATCCACGAGCTGGGGAAGTTGTGAAAGAAAATAGTGAGGTAACCTTGACCGTCAGTTCAGGACCTGAAAAATTCGAAGTGGAAAACTACATAGGAAGGGAAGCCGATGACGTACAGAGAGGCAATGTAAAGGATCTGTTCGAAGATGTAGAAATTACACATCAATCGAGTGAGGAATTCGATGAGGGCACGATAATGAAACAATACCCAGAACCGGGTGAGGAGGTCGTCCCTGGTCAAGAAGTCCTTATTTTATACGTCAGCAGTGGTCCGCCATCCTTTGTGCTTGCAGACCTTACAGGAAAATCCCTGGAAGAGGCGAAGACTTATGCCCAACAGAACGGATTAACCATCAAGGAATCAGAGGAACGTCAGTATTCAGAAGAGATCGAAGAGGGTCATATTATCAGTACTGACCCAGCTGCAGGCGATTCTGTAAGAGCTGGAGATGAAATAACAGTGGCGATCTCGAAAGGCGTACCTGAGCCGATATCTATTACAGATAAAGTTGAGGTTGTCATTGGTGATGATGATAACGGTGAAAACAACGGAGAGAATAAAGGTAAAAAAGAAGAAAAAAAACCGAAGATGGTTAAAATCATTACGAACGACGTGAATGGTGAAAAAACGTTGAAGGAGAAAGAAATTTCTGAAACAACTGTATTTGATATCCCGCTCACTGTCCCATACAATGGAGAAGCAAGTTATGCTGTTTATGTTGATGGCGAAGAAATATATACGCAGAGTTTTACGTATGAGGAAGCTAAAAATTTTCAGAATGGAGAGTAGATGAACTGCATGCCAAAAGGGACGATTATTAAAGCGTTGAGTGGATATTATTATGTGTTGAACGAGGATGGAATTTTTCAGTGTAGAGGCAGGGGGAATTTTCGAAAGCGAAAATTGACTCCCCTCGTCGGTGATGAAGTGGAGTTTCAAGCAGAAAACAGGACAGATGGCTATGTGTTATCTATTCTTGAACGGAAAAATGAATTGGTCCGTCCGCCGATTGCAAATGTAGATCAGGCTTTATTGATTTTTTCCGTCCTTCGCCCAACGTTTAGTTCACTCCTTTTGGATCGGTTCCTGATTCACGTTGAGGCCAATGATATTTTACCGATAATCTGTGTCAGTAAGCTGGATTTGGTTGATTCTTATGAAGAATTGAAGGATACTCTAGATGCTTATAGGCAAATTGGCTATCAAGTCATTGAAACTTCTTCAATCGACGAAACAGGTCTTGAGGATATCCGTGATCTATTTGAAAATAAAGTTACGGTGATCGCTGGACAGTCCGGTGTAGGTAAATCTACTCTTCTAAATGCATTGAATCCAGAGCTGAAAATAGACACGGATGAGATCTCCGACCATTTGGGACGTGGAAAGCATACGACACGTCACGTCGAGCTTATTTCGTTCGGAGAAGGATTCGTCGCAGATACACCTGGATTCAGTTCATTGGATTTTATCAATATTGAATCGGAAGAATTAACTCTCTATTTTCCAGAAATGCGAGAGCTGCTTCCAACATGCAAGTTCAGGGGATGTACGCATACATCTGAACCGAAATGTGCTGTGAAAGCGGCACTTGAAGCAGGGGAGATCGCTCGTTTCCGCTATGAACATTATCAACAATTTTTACAAGAGATTAAAGATCAAAAACGGAGGTACTGATTGATTATGATTAAAATAGCACCATCGATTCTCTCCGCTGATTTCTCGAAACTTGGAGACGAAATTAAAGATGTTGAGCACGGAGGCGCGGATTATATCCACGTCGATGTAATGGATGGTCATTTCGTGCCAAATATTACGATTGGACCACTCATTGTCGATGCAATTCGACCTGTAACCGATTTGCCACTTGATGTTCATCTAATGATTGAGAACCCTGACCAATATATACCGAGCTTCGCAAAGGCAGGAGCAGATATCATCTCAGTTCATGTTGAGGCATGTCCACATCTACATCGCACCATCCATCTTATTAAAGAACAGGGTGTTAAGGCCGGAGTTGTTCTGAACCCTCATACACCGGTCAATACGATTGAACACATTATTGAAGATGTCGACCTTGTTCTATTTATGACTGTAAATCCAGGATTCGGTGGACAATCATTCATTGAACCGGTCTTGTCCAAAATTGAAGCCGTATCAACTATGTGCAAAGAAAAAGGTCTTGATATCGACATTGAAGTTGACGGAGGGGTTAATCCAGAGACTGCCAAGCTTTGTGTAGAACATGGTGCGAACGTTCTTGTTGCAGGTTCAGCGATTTACAACAAAGAAGACCGCAAGGATGCAATCAATGCAATTCGTGGTGTATAATTAAATCCAAATTAAAAGGTTTTTCACTGGGGGAGTCTCTATCAGAGACTGAGAGTGAAGTGGTTGGCTTCTTACCCTATGAACCTGAACAGGTTAAGGCCTGCGGAGGGAAAGTGACTTTCAAAATTTCAGTATGAAAGCAACTGTATCCCCGTGAACAGTTGCTTTTTTATGTGTTTTAAAAAGGAGAGATAGAGAATGAGCAATCGTATTTTATTAATTTCAGAAGTTGCGATTATGGCGGCTCTTGGTGTAATTTTAGGATTTGTAAAACTTGGAGGTCCTTGGGCATTTGGTGGATCCGTCTCATTGGAAATGGTTCCCATTTTCATCATGGCGTTTCGCAGAGGGGTTGCAGGAGGGGTATTGACTGGACTTATGATCGGACTTTTACAATTACTCTTTAGTCCTTATCTTTATTTTCCGTTACAAATTGTACTTGATTATCCACTTGCATTCCTTCTCGTCGGGTTGGCAGGGTTGGTCCGGCCTAAATCCAAAGATGCATTCGGTAAGCGTGTTACATTGATCATTGTCGGTACGTTCATTGGTAGTCTTTTACGTTTGGTCAGTCATGTGATTTCCGGTGTTGCATTCTTTGCAAGTTCTGCTCCGGAAGGTACTTCTGCATTTGTCTATTCGATTACGTATAATAGCACGTATATTGTACCAACCTTCATTTTGACGGTAATCCTAGTAATAATGCTTTCAAAGACGGCACCAAAGCTAATTCACGGAGAGTGATACTGTGCAAAGAATTCATATTGTTGCTGGAGGTCCTGAGTATCTAATTCCGGAGCTTCATTTTCAAGATGAGGACATTGTTGTTGGTGTTGATGAGGGAGTAAAGTTCCTTGCAAATAGAAATATCGCTCCTAATGCAGCATTTGGTGATTTTGATTCCATTTCGTCACAAGAGTTCTCAAGTATCATCAATGATCCGAACATCCGTACTTACACTTTTGAACAGGAAAAGGATATGACCGATCTTGAGTTGGCAGTACGATGGGGATTAGAACAACTACCCGACATGGTTGTTTTATATGGTGTAACGGGGGGCCGATTAGACCATGAATTGATTAACATTCAAATGATGTCACTTGGATTAGAGCACGATATCGCAATGAAAATCATTGACACAAAAAATGAAATTGAAATTAAAAACCCAGGAAAGTATACAGTTGAGATACGCTCTGATTTACCGTACGTTTCCTTTGTCCCTTTTTCACAACTAGTTAAAGGGATTAATTTGGAGGGCTTCCGCTACCCTCTATACGATGCTGATTTAGTCTTCGGTTCTACTTTATGTATATCGAATGAGCTTGTAACAAAAAAAGGTACTTATTCGTTTGATGACGGCATACTAATGATGGTAAGAAGCAAAGACTGAGGAAATTTTAAATCAACGGGTACTATTTTCAACTAGGCGAATATACTTAAATAGAATGTTATTTTTCCGAAGCGGATTCCCTACGGAAACTAACGTTGGAGGAGGCGGAATTATGAAATTTTATACCATTAAACTGCCCAGGTTCTTAGGTGGTTTCGTGAGGGCGATTCTAGGATCCTTCAAAAAGGGATAACAAAAAAGCACCAGTTGGGGTGCTTTTTTGTTTAAAAGCTTATTGAGGGAGTGCACATATTTTGCTGCCCTTAGGTGTTGATTTCTGTTCGATTGCATTTCATCGCACACTCTCAGAACTATTGCTGGAGAGTTAAAAAAATTCCTAGGAAACCATAGGAGCATTATGCAAAATGCAGTATTGAAGGTTCATACAGATGGTTTGGTGTAGAAGTCCGGTGTAACGCTCGCCATGAAAAGGTGATATGGATGGTTTGAGACAAAAATCCGTTGAAATCGTCATCCAGAGAGGATCATGCGAACAATTTTCAATGAAAATCGATAAGGTTGATTAGCAAATACAAATATTCATTAGTTAATATTGAGAGATTTCTCGGCTGCCAAAGCAATCGTGCCTGTCAACTGCAGTTTGTGGGGATCAAAAGTGAACGACTAGCAAGATGCATTTGGACCCACACCGCCAAATCCACTTCCACCATATAAAAAAGGACTGGCATCCCGATCAATCGGATAAGCCAGTCCCTTTATTGTTTTAAAATTAAACGCGTTCTACTTTACCGGACTTAAGAGCACGAGCAGATACGTATACGCGCTTTGGTTTACCGTCTACAAGAATACGAACCTTTTGAACGTTCGCTCCCCATTTACGTTTTGAAGAGTTCAATGCGTGTGAACGCTTATTTCCAAAGCTTGTTTTCTTACCAGTTACAACACATTTTCTAGCCATGATTGTGCCTCCTTTATTGCAAATACCATAACAATTGCAAGTTTATCTTTTTGTCATAAACACTACACTATAGTAGCATGAGAAATAGCAGATTGCAACAAGTAATATCAAGTTCATATACTTGACAGAAAGAAGGACTGTACGTTTAATTTCTTTTAAATTGTACGATATTATAGTAAAATGACACTAGCTATAGGTAATTCAATCCAAAGGGGGATTATGCATGTCTATTGAAATGAAAACGAAGTACGGAGAGATCGATATCTCCAACGACGTCATTGCGACTATTGCAGGTGGAGCCGCAATCGATTGTTATGGTATCATCGGAATGGCATCGCAAAAGCAAATTAAAGACGGCATTACCGAACTCCTAGGAAGAGATAATTTTAGCAGAGGCATTGTCGTACGACAAGAAGAGGATGAAGTTCACATAGATATGTACATTATTGTAAGCTATGGAACAAAAATTTCCGAAGTCGCCCATAATGTCCAGACAAAAGTGAAGTATACGCTCGATCAAATGCTCGGATTATCAGTTGATTCCGTAAACATATTTGTTCAAGGCGTGAGGGTGACAAACCCGTAACGAGGAGGAAAGATTCGTGACTTTAAAGAAGTTGGATGGTGGAAAGCTATCCCAAATGTTTTTAACCGGTGCGAACCAACTGCATAACAATGTGAAAGTGATCGACGCACTCAATGTTTTTCCAGTACCGGATGGTGATACTGGAACAAACATGAATTTAACGATTACATCCGGGGTAAAAGAAGTTAAAACTTTAACTTCGGATGATGCTAGTAAAATTGCATCTGCATTTTCAAAAGGGCTTTTAATGGGAGCACGCGGGAATTCCGGTGTAATCCTTTCTCAATTGTTCAGGGGCTTCTCAAAAGCAATTGAAGGGAAAAGCTCGATTGATGTGGAGTTTTTTGCCTTGGCTTTAGAACGGGGTGTCGAGACTGCCTATAAGGCTGTGATGAAGCCTGTAGAAGGTACGATTTTAACCGTTGCTAAGGATGCAGCCAAAGCGGCTGCAAAAGCTGCCCGGAAATCAGATGATATCATTGAGGTCATGCAAAAAACATTACAGGAAGCAAAGGCATCTCTAGATCGTACTCCTGAACTTTTACCAGTATTAAAAGAGGTAGGAGTCGTCGATTCAGGCGGGCAAGGCCTCGTAATGATATACGAGGGTTTTTTAGCTGTACTTGAAGGAAAAGAATTGCCTTCCGTCAGTGAAAGCGGCCCTTCAATCGATGAGCTCGTGAATGCAGAACATCATAAAACTGCTCAACTACATATGAACACCGAGGATATCGTTTTTGGTTACTGCACTGAGTTTATGGTTAAGTTTAAGGCAGAAAAAACACAACAAAGTCCATTTTCAGAGGATAAATTCAGAGAAGAATTGAACAACCATGGTGATTCACTACTTGTCGTTTCTGATGAAGAGTTAGTCAAAGTGCATATACATACAGAACAGCCGGGAAATATGCTGACCCTTGCGCAAGATTATGGCGATCTGATCAATATTAAGATCGAAAACATGCGTGAGCAGCATTCAGCAATCCTTGAAAAACAACAGCCAGTTCACACGATGGAAGCACCTAAGCCAAAAACGAAACAACCTTTTGGTATTATCACGGTATCTATGGGTACAGGCATCGAAGAACTGTTTAAAAGTCTTGGAGCATCGGTCGTTATAGCTGGCGGACAAACGATGAATCCCAGCATCGAAGACATCGTCAAGGCGATTGAAGAGGCACACTCAGATAAGTTGATCATTTTGCCAAATAACAGCAACATTGTGATGGCTGCTGAACAAGCCGCATCGGTTGTCGATCAAGAGGTCGCTGTCGTAAAGACGAAAACAGTACCTCAAGGAATTTCAGCATTGCTTTCGTTCAACCCATCTGCTTCATTAGAAGATAACAAAAATTCAATGGCAGAAGCAGTAAACCATGTGAAATCTGGACAGGTGACATTTGCTGTTAGAGACACGACCATCGATGGTGTCGAAATTAAAAAAGATGAATTCATGGGTATTTTTGATAGTAAAATCGTTACTTCGAAAAAAACACAAAATGAAGCAGTTGAAGCACTGTTATCTGAAATGATTTCAGATGATGATGAAATTGTAACGATCATATATGGTGATGATGCAAGTGAAGTGGAAGCATCGAAGTTAGCTGAATGGGTTGAAAAACAATATCCTGATGTAGAGGTTGAAATGCACGCAGGTAAACAACCGATCTACTCGTACATCCTTTCAGTCGAATAAAATATAATTGCGTTTAATACTCCTACCTTGATCAGCGTGTACATATACTGTGAGGGTAGGATTCTTTCATTAGAGGATGTTCAAATAGTGACCAAGAGCCACCTGCTTTCGTCACAAGTGTACTCTTGGATATCAGCATCCTTGGTAAAACTAGTAGTGAGTGACTTCGCTGATCAACAGCATATGTATTTTATAACCCGATGGGGGAGTCGACATATGAAATATAAAAGTGTATTTGATATTATCGGTCCAGTTATGATTGGTCCTTCAAGCTCACATACTGCTGGGGCAGCACGTATTGGACGCGTATCCCGTTCACTCTTTGGTCGACAACCTAGTTGGGCGACGATTTCTTTTTACGGTTCATTTGCAAAAACATACCGGGGACATGGAACCGATGTTGCGATAGTAGGTGGGATATTGGACTTCGACACATTTGATCCTAGAATTAGAGATTCATTGAAAATAGCTAAGAAAAATGGAATCAAAATTCGGATGTCAGAAGAGGATGCTCTCACCGATCACCCTAATACTGCAAGAATCCGTTTAGGAGACGATGAGGGAGAGCTTGAGGTAGTAGGAATCTCTATTGGTGGAGGAAAGATAGAAATTACTGAACTTAATGGATTTGAGCTTCGTATATCTGGCAATCATCCGGCACTTCTTGTTGTCCACAACGATCGTTATGGAGTCATCGCGGGAGTTGCGAATCTTTTAGCAAAATATCAGATTAATATCGGTCACATGGAGGTCGGGAGAAAGGAAAAAGGAAGCGAGGCTCTCATGACAATCGAGGTTGATCAGAATCTGGATGACACTGTAATTAAAGAGATTGAGAAGTTACCCCATGTCATTAATGCCACAAGGATCCATGATTAACTCAAAGGACGGTGTATTCGATGTTTCGTAATGTAGCTGAGCTTGTTGAATTAGCCGTGTCCAAAAACATTCCGATTTCTGAAGTAATGATCACACAGGAAATGGATGTTAAGAGCCGTTCCAGGGTTGAAGTTGTCGAACAAATGGCAAACAACCTCGATGTCATGGAACGTGCAGTCGAACGCGGGATAAGAGAAGGGATCAAGTCCCACTCTGGACTTACAGGCGGTGATGCCGTCCTGTTACAAAAATATATTGCAAGCGGCAAAAGCTTAGCGGGAACGACAATATTGGATGCCGTAAGCAAGGCGGTTGCTACCAATGAAGTAAATGCAGCCATGGGAACAATTTGCGCAACTCCAACAGCTGGTTCTGCCGGGGTAGTACCCGGAACTCTTTTTGCGTTAAGGGATAAGCTCAACCCGACAAAAGAGCAGATGGTCCGGTATTTATTCACCTCGGGAGCGTTCGGGTTTGTTGTTGCAAACAATGCATCCATCTCTGGAGCAGCAGGCGGTTGTCAGGCTGAGGTTGGTTCTGCAACAGGTATGGCAGCAGCTGCAATCGTTGAACTGGCAGGAGGCACACCTGAACAATCTGCACAAGCTATGGCGATTGCATTGAAAAACATGCTTGGGCTCGTGTGTGACCCCGTTGCAGGTCTTGTAGAAGTTCCTTGTGTTAAAAGGAATGCGATCGGTGCAAGCATTGCGATTACAGCAGCGGACATGGCTCTTGCTGGAATTGTAAGTAGAATCCCGTGTGATGAGGTTATCGATGCGATGTACAAGATCGGTGAATCAATGCCGACAGCTTTAAAGGAAACTGCTCAGGGAGGTTTAGCGGCAACTCCGACTGGACGTGAACTAGAAGCGAAAATTTATGGAGTACCGCTTAAGAAGAAATGATGGAACAATTAACACAACCAGTTATAGAAGTGAAGGGTGTCGGTGAAGCAAGAGCTGAGGAATTGATTGAGCTAGGAATTCAATCAGTCGAAGATCTTTTGCTCTATTTTCCGTACCGATATGAAGATTTTAAAGTTAAGGAATTGACCGAACTAAAACATGATGAAAAGGCTACACTAGAAGGGAAGGTTCACAGTGAGCCTTCTTTGCGTTTTTTTGGGCGCAAAAAATCAAGACTCACAGTCAAGGTTCTTGTGGGCCGGTATTTAATTACAGTGGTGTTTTTTAATCGTGCGTTTCTTAAAAAACAATTTTCAATTGGCCAACCAGTAACTGTAACAGGGAAATGGGACCAGCATCGCATGACGTTAACGACCCAACACGTATCGTTTGGGCACCAAGAAAAATCGGAAACGATCGAACCGATTTATTCTGTCAAAGGAGAATGGACAGTTAAACGGTTGAAGAAGGTCATTCATCAAGCATTGAACCAATACGCCGAATCAATTCAAGAAATTATACCGTACGAACTGAAAAGCCAGTATAAGCTTCTTGATCGTAAGGATGCCATTCGTTGGCTACATGGTCCGATCAGCCATCAGCACCTAAAACAAGCAAGAAGGTATTTCGTTTACGAGGAATTCCTTTTATTTCAATTAAAAATGCAATGGTGGCGAAAGTTAGAGAAAGAAAAAACGGCCGGTGTGAAACGTGCATTTGATCAGGAGAAGGTTCATTCCTTTATCAAGTCATTGCCTTTTCCACTTACTGGGGCTCAAAAGTGTGTAACGGATGAAATCCTCATCGATTTAGGCTCGCCGTATCGGATGAATAGGCTTTTACAAGGAGATGTTGGATCAGGTAAAACCGTTGTCGCAGCAATCAGTATGTATGCTGCCGCAACGACAGGGTTGCAGTCCGCTTTAATGGTTCCGACTGAAATTCTTGCTGAGCAACATTATGACTCGCTTACACAGCTGTTTGCCAATTTTAATGTGTCAGTTGAATTATTAACAAGCTCTGTAAAAGGAAAGAAACGCAAAGAAGTTCTGGAGAGTGTTATGAGTGGTGAAGTCGATATTATCGTCGGAACACATGCACTTATCCAGGACGATGTCACTTTCAATGAACTAGCTCTCGTCATAACGGATGAACAGCATAGATTCGGCGTGAACCAACGTAAAGTTCTACGTAAAAAAGGGATGAATCCAGATGTATTGTTCATGACTGCAACCCCGATTCCTAGAACACTTGCGATATCTGCGTTTGGGGACATGGATGTTTCGACAATCGATGAAATGCCGGCAGGACGGAAACCGATTGAAACGTATTGGGCAAAGCACGATATGCTTGAGCGGGTTTTAGCATTTATCGAAAAAGAATTGAGCAAGGGGCGTCAAGCCTATGTCATTTGTCCGCTTATTGAGGAATCAGACAAACTTGACGTTCAAAACGCAATTGACGTCCATGCGCAGCTGCAGCACTTTTTCAATGGTTATCAGGTAGGGCTTATGCACGGTAGGCTTCAATCTGAGGAAAAGGAAGAGGTCATGGCTAAGTTCAGCAAAAACAACATTCAGGTTCTTGTTTCAACGACTGTTGTAGAAGTTGGTGTGAACGTTCCGAATGCAACGGTTATGGCTGTGTATGATGCAGAACGATTTGGTCTTGCTCAGCTTCATCAGCTGAGGGGGCGGGTTGGACGTGGTGAAGAACAATCCTACTGCATCTTAATTGCCGATCCGAAATCAGAGGTGGGTAAAGAACGGATGCAAATTATGACCGAAACCAATGACGGGTTTGAACTTTCTCAACGTGACCTCGAATTACGTGGACCTGGTGATTTTTTTGGAAAAAAACAAAGTGGATTGCCAGAATTCAAAGTGGCAGACCTTGTTCATGACTATCGTGCTCTTGAAGTTGCGAGGAGTGATGCAGCTAACCTGATCTATTCCAAAACCTTTTGGGAGTCGGACCCATACAAAGGTTTACGGGATTGGTTACTGCTCCAGGTGAATCAATGGGATGATAAGCTGGATTGACCGTTGAAAACTAAAGTTAATCATTATATACTACTATTAGTACCTACTCATAAGAGTAAGAGATGGTGAAGCAATGAAGCGAAACAAAAAAGAACGACAACAATTTTTAAAAGAAACGATTTCAGGGAACCCATTCATTACGGATGAAGATTTAGCTGATCAATTTCAGGTTAGCGTTCAAACCATCCGATTAGACCGACTAGAGCTTTCGATTCCTGAGTTACGGGAACGAATCAAACATGTCGCACAACAACAATTGGATGAAGTAAAGGCTCTTTCCATCGAGGATGTAATCGGAGAAATCATTGATTTACAATTGGATGAGTCTGCAATCTCGATCCTGGATATAAAAAAGGAGCATGTATTTTCGAGGCACAATATTGCTAGAGGTCATCACTTGTTTGCACAGGCGAATTCACTTGCTGTTGCCATCATCAATGATGAGATGGCATTAACGGATAAGTCAAGTTTACGTTTTACACGTCAAGTTAAGGTCGGTGAACGTGTCGTCGCAAAAGCGAATGTTATTGAACATCAGAAAGAACGAACCATTGTAGAAGTGAGAAGCTTTGTTGAAAAAGAGCTTGTTTTTGAAGGTATTTTTACAATGTTTCGTACGAACAAAGCAATAAAGAAAGGACGTTCTAGATGAGAATTGCCATAGATGCGATGGGGGGAGATCATGCGCCTGAACAGATCGTCCTCGGTGCAGAAATTGCTGTTAAGGAATTTTCCGACCTCGAAATTGTTCTTGTCGGTGATGAAAATCAAATAAAACCGATATTAACAACTAATGAGCGGATTTCAATCTTACATACTGAAGAAAAAATAACGAGTGAGGATGAACCGGTAAGAGCGGTTCGCCGAAAGAAAAGTTCGTCGATGGTCCTCACCGCAAACGAAGTGAAGGAAGGGCGTGCGGATGCTTGTATCTCTGCAGGTAATACAGGGGCGCTGATGGCAACTGGATTGCTCCATATTGGGAGGATCAAAGGAATCGATCGGCCAGCCCTTTCACCAACATTGCCTACGTTAGACGGAAAAGGTTTCGTACTTCTTGATGTTGGTTCAAATATGGATGCCAAACCAGAGCATCTTGTTCAATATGCATTTATGGCTAGTGTATATAGCGAAAAAGTACGAGGAATCGCTAAGCCACGAGTGGGATTGCTGAATGTTGGCTCAGAGCCTGGTAAGGGGAATGAGCTTTCCAAGCAAGCGTTTCAACTGCTTGAAGGGCATCAGCAGTTTCACTTTGTTGGAAATGTGGAACCAAGAGACCTCTTGGATGGTCCTGCGGATGTAGTCGTCTGCGATGGTTTTTCAGGTAATCTCGTGCTAAAGACAATTGAAGGAACGGCATTATCCCTTTTTTCAATGATAAAAGAACAATTGATGAGCTCGATAAAAAGTAAGCTGTCTGCTGCGGTGTTGAAGCCGCAATTTAAAGCGGTTAAACGAAAGCTTGATTATAGTGAATATGGTGGTGCAGCACTTTTCGGACTTCGTGCCCCGGTTGTCAAAGCACACGGGTCTTCGAACGCTAATGCACTTTACAATGCGATCCGTCAGGCAAGACATATGGTAGAACATAAAATGGTCAAAATCATACAAGAAGAAGTTGTAGAACAATCGAATGAAGAGGAGCGATAACGTGGGGAAAATTGCGTTTTTATTTCCAGGTCAAGGATCTCAACAGGTCGGGATGGGACAAGATTTCAAAGAAAGTAACGAACAATCTGCACAGGTATTCAGCCTAGCTGATGAACGTCTTGAATACTCTCTTTCGGACATCATTGCAAATGGGCCTGTTGAGGAATTGACGAGAACAGAAAACACACAACCAGCTTTGTTAACGACAAGTATTGCGATTTTAGAGGCCTTGAAAGAATACGATATTCAACCCGATTATACGGCAGGACACAGCTTGGGTGAATATTCAGCTTTGGTAGCTTCAGAGGCAATGAGGTTCGAGGATGCTGTATACGCTGTCCATCAAAGAGGAATGTTTATGGAAGAGGCGGTACCGGCAGGAATCGGGGCAATGTCAGCGGTTCTCGGTATGGACCAGGATGTTCTCGAAAAGATTACAACTCGTGTGACCTCATCTGGGGACTCGGTTCAGCTTGCTAATTTGAATTGTCCTGGGCAAGTCGTCATCTCAGGTTCAAAGGAAGGTGTTGAAAAAGCATCTGAGCTTGCAAAATCTGAAGGCGCAAAGCGGATCATCCCTTTGCAGGTTAGCGGACCGTTCCACTCTGAGTTGATGAAGCCCGCAGCTGAGAAAATGGAAACGATTCTTGATAAGCTTTCGATTATAGATGCTAAAGTACCGGTAATTGCAAATGTTACTGCAAAGCCTATTGAGAAAACTGGTGAGATTCGAGCGAAACTCATTGAACAAATCTATTCTCCTGTTCGATGGGAAGAAACGATCCGTTATTTATTGGATCAAGACGTTGACACATTCATTGAAATCGGACCAGGGAAAGTACTTTCGGGTCTCGTGAAAAAAATACACCGACGTGCAAAGACGCTCGCTATTTCAAATCCGGATTCATTGAAAGAAGCTGTACAGAAACTTAAGGAGGTATAATGCTATGCTTACAGGTAAATCTGCGTTAGTGACTGGTGCATCAAGGGGTATTGGACGTGCGATTGCAATTGAACTTGCTCGACAAGGTGCTTCAGTTGCCGTAAACTATTCTGGTAGCGAAGCGAGAGCAAGACAAGTCGTTGAAGAAATTCACGAGAACGGCGGAAAAGCAATTGCAATCCAGGCTAACGTTGCTAAATTGGATTCAGTTACTTCGATGGTGAAAGAAGTCACAACAACGTTCGGTTCCTTGGACATTCTTGTCAATAATGCAGGGATTACGCGGGACAATCTGCTGATGAGAATGAAAGAAGAGGAATGGGACGAAGTTATTAACACAAACCTTAAAGGAGTGTTTAACTGTACGAAAGCGGTCACTCGTACCATGATGAAGCAGCGTTCAGGTAGGATTATCAATATTGCCTCAATTGTAGGAGTTTCAGGTAATCCAGGGCAAGCGAATTATGTAGCCTCCAAGGCCGGAGTTATCGGGTTGACGAAAACAACAGCTAAAGAACTTTCTAGTAGAGGGATTACAGTCAATGCTGTTGCGCCTGGTTTTATCGAAACCGATATGACCGATGCTCTCGATAAGGATGTTAAAGATGAAATGCTTAAGCAAATTCCACTTGCCCGTCTTGGTCGTCCAGAAGATATCGCATCTGCAGTTAAGTTTTTAGCAGGTGATGAGAGCAGCTATATAACCGGACAAACGCTGCATATAGATGGCGGCATGGTAATGTAGGGCTGACATTATATTTATTGTCTAGCTGCATCACACAGCCCCGCGGGTCACTTCAGACCCTTGAGGCGGTATCGGCCTTCTCGGTGGTCTTCTAGTGTCTTTCGGAGTAACCAAGGTGATTTCGTTTTTCTATTTGATTTACGAGGTAATCATCATCCATTATAATAACTTGAGAGGAGGTGAACGGACGTGGCAGAAATTCAAGAGCGAATCACAAAAATCATTGTTGACCGTTTAGGTGTTGATGAGGAAGAAGTGAAAGTTGAAGCTTCTTTTAAAGAGGATCTCGGTGCGGACTCACTTGATGTTGTTGAGCTTGTTATGGAGCTTGAAGACGAGTTTGATATGGAGATTTCTGATGAAGATGCAGAAAAAATTTCTACTGTTGGCGATGTGTTGAATTACATAAAGAGCCATCAATAGATTTTTAACGAAGAGGCTGATTCTCTGGGACTCGGATACTTTCCGAATGTTAAAGCAGCATTTATAATGCATGCAAATGCTATAAACGAGGCACTACTACCCGGTATCGAGTCAGCCTCTTTTTTATTCGTTAAGAAAGTATGAAAATACTTTCTATAGTATAAGCGCAACTAGGGCGATTGCCTGCGGGGCCTTTAGGTCATCCTTTAGGGCTAAGGCTTGGCGCTAGCCAAGTTTTCTTTATACGATAAAAGTAATCTCAGTATTACAGGAATCTGGAGGTCATTATGCCTAACCGCACATCATCAAAGAAATATACAAGATCAAAACGAAGACCTTTAACGTTTGATGAGCTATCCGCTCGATTTCAAACCTTTCAAAACTCCATGAATATCCGTTTTAAACAGGAAAAACTGCTTTTTCAGGCTTTCACTCATTCTTCTTATGTGAATGAGCATCGTAAACGTCCAAGTGAGGATAACGAGCGCCTTGAGTTTTTAGGAGATGCAGTACTCGAACTGACAATCTCTCAATATCTTTATAAAAAGTTTACAACCATGTCTGAGGGTGAACTGACAAAATTACGGGCTGCGATTGTTTGTGAACCATCGCTCGTAACGTTTGCACATCTTCTCGACTTTGGTGAGCTTGTTCTTTTAGGTAAAGGGGAAGAAAATACTGGTGGCCGAACTCGCCCAGCTCTCCTGGCTGATGTTTTTGAAGCGTTCATCGGAGCCCTTTATCTTGATCAAGGAATCGAAGCTGTGGAAGGCTTTTTAGAGCGCTTTGTCTATCCGAAAATAAATGAAGGTGCTTTTTCCCATGTGATGGATTATAAAAGTCAGTTGCAGGAATATATTCAACGCGAAAATCATGGATTATTGGAATATAGGATTGCCCAGGAAACCGGTCCTGCACACAATCGGCAGTTTACTTCTGAGGTATATTTGAACAATCAAAGACTCGGAGTCGGACACGGTCGTTCTAAAAAGGAGGCTGAACAGCATGCCGCGCAAGAGGCATTGCAGGTGATTACAAAACAGTGATAAAATTTGATATGTTTTAAAGTAATCGATGTTGTTTCTAGATTACATAAAGGGACATTCAAAAACGACCGTATTCTCACTTCGTATGTGTGAGAACACGGTCGTTTGTGTGTGGCGTGATTATTTTTTACGAAGATCACTAAGCTCTTGAATGATTCCTTCTGTTTCACGTACGCTGAAGTGATTCTTTTTCATTACATAGGCGTGGAGATCTTTAAGATCATCATATTGTTCAATATCATAATCCTCTGGTTTCATTACACCACTATTTACAACCTGCATTTGCTTTTGCATTTGTTCAAGCATGAATGCTACGTTTTCACCACTTTTTACACTTAAATCCATAGTAATCCTCCCTTGACTAAAAATATCTCGCTATCATTGTAGCATGAAACGACATTTATGCGGAAATTTGCCGGTGTTCTTCTGCAGACTTCACGTTTGTGATAAAATATATGAGTTGAAACTTGTGAAGGGGGATTCAGAATGTTCCTCAAACGTTTAGATGTTGTTGGATTTAAATCGTTTGCTGAGCGGATCGGAATTGAATTTGTTCCGGGTGTGACAGCTGTTGTCGGACCGAATGGCAGTGGTAAAAGTAATATTTCAGATTCTGTTCGTTGGGTGCTTGGTGAACAATCCGCTAAATCACTGCGCGGATCAAAAATGGAGGATATCATTTTTGCAGGCAGTGATTCACGTAAACCACTGAATGTTGCAGAAGTAACTCTAACATTAGATAACGAAGATCAGCATATACCAATCGAATATAATGAAATCAGTATCACTCGACGTGTCTATCGTTCTGGTGATAGTGAATACTTGATCAATAAACAACAATGTCGTCTTAAAGACATTATCGATCTTTTTATGGATTCAGGTCTTGGTAGAGAAGCGTATTCGATCATTGGTCAGGGTAAGGTAGAGGAAATCCTGAGCAGCAAGCCTGAAGACCGAAGGAGAATTTTTGAGGAAGCAGCCGGTGTCTTAAAGTACAAGACAAGAAAATTAAAAGCCGAGCAAAAGCTGAAGGAAACAGAAGAAAACCTGAACAGGGTAGAGGACATCCTGTATGAACTCGAGGACCAGGTTGAACCTCTTAAAATACAAGCATCGATTGCACGTGACTTCCTAGATAAAAAGGCTGAGCTTGAAATAATCGAGTCAGCGCTGCTTGTGCATGAAATTGAAGAATTACATAGCGAATGGGAAACAAAAACAAATGAATTGAATCGATTTAAAGACGACGAATTAAAGCTGCAAACTGACATAAATACAAAAGGTGCAACAATTACAAAAATCAGGGATGAGCTTGCTGCGCTCGATGAATCGATCGACGAGCTTCAAGATGTACTACTCACAGTAAGTGAAGAGCTTGAAAAGTTTGAAGGTAAGCGGGAGGTCATGCGTGAGCGTAAAAAGAACTACCATCAAAATAAAGAACAGCTGACAGAGCGGATTCAAAAGGATAAAGAGAAAAAACGAGCACTTTTGGAGAAGCTAGAAGTTGAAGAAAAGCTGTTGCAAGAGCGTGAAAAAACGATGGATCGTGTTCAGAAACAGCTGATGGAGAAAGAAAGCCAGCTTGAGCTCATTGATAAGAACATTGAGGAAGAATTAGAACAATTGAAAAGTGAATATTTCGACTGTCTTAACGAACAAGCATCGATTAAAAACGAGTTGAGATATCTTACTGAACAACTTAACCAGCAATCGAATAAATCGATTCAGCTCGATGCCCGTAACGAACAATATATTATTCAACGGCAAACCATATTTGATCGGAAAACAAGTTTGGAAGCGAAGCTTAGCTACGTACGAGAGGAGCTTGAAAACCAAGTAAATTCGTTTATGCAATTAAAAAAAGAAATTGAGAATGATGAAGTGAAGTTTGCAGACCGTGAATCTAAGCTTTATAAGGCTTATCAATTTATCCAACAATTCCGTTCGAAAAAGGAAATGCTTGAAGAAATGCAAGATGATTACAGTGGGTTTTTTCAAGGGGTTCGAGAAATATTAAAAGAACGAAATAAAAAGCTTACCGGTATTGAAGGTGCCGTAGCAGAATTGATCTCGGTTGACAAAGAGCATGAGGCTGCGATTGAAACGGCACTAGGAGCAGCAACCCAAAACATTGTTGTCCAGACAGATGAGCACGCACGCTCAGCAATCAAATTTTTAAAACAGACACGATTAGGACGGGCTACATTTCTTCCGATTTCCGTAATAAAAAGCAGGAAACTATCTCCTCATGACGAGCAGAAAATCAGTCAGCACCCTTCATACATGGGAATCGCATCGAGCCTGATAAACTTCGATGCTCGTTATGGAAATGTAATTGAAAATTTACTCGGGAATGTTGTTATTTCTAAAGATTTGGAAGGCGCAAACGCACTAGCACGCCTATTGAACCACCGAACTCGGATTGTAACGCTTCAAGGAGACGTTGTGAATCCCGGCGGATCGATGACAGGCGGAAGTGTAAAGCAAAAAAACACTTCTCTTTTATCCCGGCAGCGAGAGCTTGAATCTCTTACGGAAAAGCTCATTGAAATGGAAGAACAGACGAACAGGTTAGAAAAAGAGGTTCGAGAGGGAAAGGAATCGTTAAAGCTTAAAAAGGATCAACTTGAACAATTACGGACAAGCGGTGAAAAGGTTCGTCTCCAGGAACAACAATTCAAAGGCGAATTTCGTGAGATTGAACTCGAAGAAAGGAATATCAATGAACACCTTTCTCTTTACGATCGTGAAAAAGGAACGTATGATTCTGAAAAAACATCGACTGAGAACCGTCTGTCTACCTTAAAAGATAATTTGAAACAATCGGAATCGAAAGCGAAAGAGCTTGAAGAGCAGGTTGAACGCTTGACCTATCAAAAGAAGAACCAGCAAACTTCCAAAGAAGATTTAAAGGAAGAAATCACTTCATTGAAGGTTAGTTTTGCGCAGTCAGAACAACAATTTTCAAATACAAAAGAGACTGTGGAAAGGTTAAGGTCGGAAACAAATGAGACGGTTAAACTCATCGAGGAAGCAGAAGAGGAATTTTGGTTACTGGAAGAAGCCGTAAATACGAGTGCATCGGATGAGGAATCTCTAGATCAAACGATTATCCGCCTCCGAAAAGATAAAGACGCTACAGTCCAATTGATTGGTGAGCGACGGAAGGAACGATCTGGGCGACAGAAAGAAACAGAGGATCATGAGATTGAATTAAAAGAAATCCAGCGTCAATATAAGCAAATGACTGACGCAATCCATCACGAAGAGGTCCGATTGAATCGTCTCGATGTTGAGCTCGAAAACCGTCTTAACCATCTTCGTGAGGAATACCAGCTCTCATATGAACGCGCGAAAGAAAAGTATACGTTGACGATGCCGGCAGATGAAGCACGAACGAAAGTAAGACTTATCAAACGTGCAATTGAAGAGCTTGGCACGGTCAACCTCGGAGCAATAGAAGAATATGAACGGGTGTCTGAGCGTTATAACTTCTTAATCGAACAACGGGATGATTTGAACGCAGCTAAATCAACCCTATATGAACTCATTAATGAAATGGATGAAGAAATGACACGTCGCTTCAGTGAATCGTTTTTCGAAATTCGTGAACACTTCAGAACGATTTTTACAGAATTATTTGGCGGGGGGAAGGCAGATCTCCAGTTAACGGATCCAGAGGATTTATTGAATACCGGTGTAGATATCCTTGCGCAGCCACCAGGTAAGAAGCTTCAGCATCTTGCCTTACTTTCTGGGGGAGAACGCGCACTCACTGCGATAGCTCTGTTATTTGGAATTTTAAAGGTTCGTCCAGTTCCGTTTTGCATTCTTGATGAGGTGGAGGCAGCTCTTGACGATGCGAATGTAAGCCGATTCGCCAAGTTTTTACGAACCTTCAGTAAACAAACTCAGTTCATCGTTGTTACTCACCGTAAAGGAACGATGGAAGAAGCCGATGTATTGTATGGAGTAACGATGCAGGAATCAGGTGTTTCAAATCTTGTTTCGGTTAAATTAGAGGAATCAAAAGAACTTGTCACAACATAGGCACGTAGGAGGCAATGTATGAGTTTTTTTAAGAAGTTAAAAGAAAAGATGACGACACAAAGTGATACGGTTACTGAAAAATTCAAGGATGGCTTGACGAAGACACGGACATCCTTTTCGAGTAAAGTGAATAATCTTGTCAAACGATATCGTAAAGTGGATGAAGATTTCTTTGAAGAACTAGAAGAAATTTTGATCGAAGCAGATGTGGGTGTCGCTACTGTAATGGATCTGATTGATGAATTGAAGGATGAAGCTAGAACTCGGAACATTAAAGAGACGATTGAACTCCAATCGGTCATTTCTGAAAAGCTTGCAGAGCTTCTTCATAAAGAAAATGAGGATTCAAAGCTCAACCTTCAAGAAAACGAGCTTACCATCATACTTTTTGTAGGAGTCAATGGAGTCGGGAAAACGACATCGATCGGGAAGCTGGCACACAAGCTGAAGTCGGAAGGAAAATCGGTCTTGCTTGCAGCGGGCGATACATTCCGTGCTGGAGCAATTGAGCAATTAGAAGTATGGGGCGATCGTGTCGGTGTTGATGTTGTAAAGCATAGCGAGGGATCAGACCCTGCTGCAGTCGTTTATGATGCGGTTAAATCTGCTCAATCAAAAGAGGTGGACGTATTGTTATGCGATACCGCCGGCCGATTACAAAACAAAGTGAATTTAATGAACGAACTTGAAAAAATCAAGCGGGTCATCAGCAGAGAGGTCCCAGGAGCGCCACACGAGGTTTTGCTTGTAGTGGACGCGACAACAGGACAAAATGCGATGAGCCAAGCGAAGACGTTTAGTAAAACAACTGATGTATCAGGAATTGTGTTAACAAAATTGGATGGAACAGCAAAAGGCGGTATCGTTCTTGCTATCCGTCATGAACTCGACATCCCTGTGAAGCTTGTCGGTCTTGGTGAAAAGGTAGAGGATCTTTACGAATTCGATCCAGACCAATTTGTATATGGACTGTTTGCCGATATAATGAGTGAAACGGAAGAAGAATAGAGATCTTGAAAAAAAATTCATTTTACATCGGAGCTTACCGGTTCTATACTTTGCGTGAATTCCGGCTTTGCTAACCGGTTTCCAAGGCGTCCTCTCCTGAAATTAGGAAACGGCGCCTTTTTTCATCAAAACTTTCCGAAAAATTAGCGGGAGCGTCCTGAACAAGAGGTTTTCTTGATAGAATCTTCCGCATTTTAGGAGGAAGCGTCCAAAATTCGAGGTTTGCATGACAAACATTCCCATATTATAGGTGTGATGATGTCCAGTATGACTGGTTTAATTCGAAACCGGAAGCACCGTACCTTCTCCACCTCTGTTAAGAAAAAAACTTGACAATGAAATCAAGGGCATGTAATATAATTACACGTAAAGGCATTTCGCTTAACAAGGGGTGATCCGGTGCTCGAGAAAACAACGCGGATTAATTATTTATTCGATTTTTATCATGCGTTATTAACTCCGAAACAACGGAACTATATGGCACTTTATTACCTCGATGACCTGTCCCTTGGAGAGATCGCCGAACAATATGAAGTCAGCCGTCAGGCCGTATACGATAATATCAAGCGAACAGAATCAATGCTTGATGAATATGAGGAAAAGCTTGGGCTTCTCGAGAAATACCAACAGCGTAATCAACTCTTGACCGATTTTCGTCAACTAGCTGAGAAGCAATCCGATAAGGAAAAACTTCTTAATTTGATCAATCGGATCGAGAAATTGGATTAGGAGGCGGCATAATTATGGCATTTGAGGGATTAGCCGACCGACTTCAACAAACACTTCAAAAAGTCCGAGGTAAAGGAAAAGTTACCGAAGCGGACGTAAAAGTAATGATGCGAGAGGTTCGATTGGCATTACTTGAAGCTGACGTTAATTTTAAGGTTGTAAAGCAATTCATCGCAAAAGTGAAGGAACGTGCTATAGGTCAAGAAGTTCTGGAAAGTCTTACACCTGGTCAACAAGTCGTAAAAGTTGTCAATGAGGAATTGACCGCACTAATGGGTGGGGAGCAAAGTAAGCTTGCTGTTGCAAACCGTCCGCCAACTGTGATCATGATGGTTGGTTTACAAGGTGCAGGCAAGACGACCTCAACTGGGAAACTAGCGAACCATTTAAGGAAGAAGCATAACCGAAATCCTTTACTTGTTGCAGCCGATGTATATCGTCCTGCCGCAATCAACCAGTTACAAACATTAGGTAAGCAGCTAGGTATGCCAGTGTTTGATCTTGGTACAGACACTAGTCCTGTTGAGATTGCGAAACAAGGTGTTGAACAAGCAAAGGAAGAGCATCAAGATTATGTGATTGTCGATACTGCTGGACGTTTACACGTTGATGAGGGATTGATGGAAGAGCTTTCGAACATTAAGGAAGCCGTCAACCCAGATGAAATTCTTCTCGTCGTTGATGCGATGACCGGACAAGATGCTGTCAATGTTGCACAAAGCTTTCATGACCAACTAGGTCTTACGGGTGTTGTGCTGACGAAGCTTGATGGAGATACACGAGGCGGGGCTGCATTATCGATTAAATCTGTAACGGACACGCCGATTAAATTTGTCGGTATGGGCGAAAAACTTGATGCACTTGAGCCTTTTCATCCTGAACGGATGTCATCAAGAATTCTTGGCATGGGAGATGTCCTTTCACTCATTGAAAAGGCAGAAACGAATGTCGATGAAAAGAAGGCGAAAGAGCTCGAGCAGAAGATGCGAACGATGAGCTTTACATTCGATGATTTTCTAGAACAGCTTACACAAGTCCGAAGCATGGGACCGCTAGATGAATTGCTGGGAATGCTTCCAGGTGCTGGACAGATGAAGCAGTTGAAAAACGTCAAAGTCGACGAAAATCAGCTTAACCATGTTGAAGCGATTATTCAGTCGATGACCAAAAATGAAAAGCTGCAGCCAGAAGTCATTAATGCCAGTCGTAAGAAACGAATCGCAAAAGGAAGTGGTCGCCCGATTCAAGAGGTCAATCGACTCTTGAAGCAATTTGAGGACATGAAGAAAATGATGAAGCAAATGACCAACATGTCCAAAGGTAAGAAAAAGGGTGGAATGAAGTTTCCATTCATGTAAGGAAGTTCAAAAAGTATCCAAGGGCTCATGTACCTGCGTCCACAAGTAAACGTTCCGAGGTAAGCTTCCTCGGTACAACTCGTAGTCTTCGTGCAAGTACCGCTCGTTGATAAACGGCGAATTTCTTCGTTCCTTGAAAAAGAAGTACACTTTTTCTGCGTTCGAAGAATTACGATAGAAGATAATTCTCGTGCTCGGTTTTTCCGGTCCTCACGTATTAATAGCATACGTTCTGGTCCTCAAAACAGTCGCGCCTCGAACTTTCGACGCACAGGACGTGCTAGTACTGGCGTTGTCACAGGACGTGACGTTCTTAGCCAGTGTTGTTTCTGATTCGTCTACTTTTTGAACACACATTAAAACAGGTTGGATCGGTATAAATTACCGTGAAAAATATAAAAACTATACAGAATATTACAGGAGGAATTATAGATATGGCAGTTAAAATTCGTTTAAAGCGTATGGGAGCAAAAAGATCTCCATTTTACCGTTTAGTAGTTGCAGACTCACGTTCTCCTCGTGACGGACGTTTCATTGAGGAAATTGGATACTACAACCCAGTAACACAGCCAGTTGATATAAAAATCGATGAAGAAAAGGCTCTTGATTGGATGTTGAAGGGTGCTAAGCCGTCTGATACTGTCCGTAACCTTTTTTCTAACGCTGGTCTAATGGAAAAGCTCCACAACGCCAAAAACCAAAAATAGTATAGGATGTGACTTAGATGGAAGAGTTGATCGAAACAATCGTAAAAGCTCTTGTCGACCATCCAGATGAAGTACACATCGAAGAAGTGCAAAGCAATCATTCGATCACATACCAGCTTCGGGTCCATAATGAAGATATGGGGAAAGTAATCGGAAAGCAAGGGCGGATTGCAAAGGCCATCCGAACGGTGATCAATGCTGCTGGAACGAATGAAAAGAAAAAGATAAATTTAGAGATTGTTTAGAAAAGGTGGGGGCGATAATCCTCACCTTTTCTTTGAAGATTAAGAGGGTATTTATTTTTGCTTAGAAGATGTAATGCCTAGATCCAGCGCCCTGTCACACGGAGCATTTCACCCCCCTGCGACGGCGACTGCCACCTCGGTGGTCCTCCCGTGACATTCCTGACTACCCAGGGGCGCTTACGCTTTTCTTTGTCTAGCTCTAGCGCCCAGGTGCTCGAGTCGCTTCGATTCTTCCACAAACACAAAAAGCGTGTTGTGTTCCAGAATCTCCATCGCTTGCACCACAGGCATAAGTGCAACATAGGCGATCGCCTTCGCTATGCTCGGCACTAGCCTTGTTTTCTTTATCGCACCTAACAGGGCGCTTACGCTTTTCTTTTAGTATAGATTTGATGATGTTTATTCAACATAGTAATAAGAATGATCGGGGGAACGTTTATGAGCGAATGGCTGAATGTAGGAAAGATTGTGAATACGCACGGTATTAAAGGTGAAGTCCGTGTAATTACGCGTTCCGATTTTTCAGAGGAAAGATATGAGGTAGGCAGCACTTTATATTTGTTTCATCCTGAACGTGATGGTTCTAAGCCATTAAAGGTAAGATCTCACAGGAAGCACAAGCAGTTTGATCTGGTAGCTTTCGAGGATCATCCATTTATCAACGATGTTGAAGGCTATAAAGGCGGGATGTTGAAGGTTTCAAAGGAAACGTTATCTGACCTTCCTGAAGGAGAATACTATTACTATGAAATTATCGGGTGTGACGTCTATACGATGGATGAAAATAAAATCGGCGAAGTGCGGGACATCCTCTCTCCAGGAGCAAATGATGTCTGGGTCGTTTATAATGAGGAGCGAAGAAAAGAGTACTTGATACCCTACATCGATCCTATTATAAAAAAGGTAGATCCCGCTAATAAAAAAGTCTGGATTGAACCGATGGAAGGGTTACTGGAATGAAGATAGATATTTTAAGTTTATTTCCAGAAATGTTTGAGGGTGTTTTGAATAGCTCTATTCTTAAAAAAGCCCAAGAAAAAAGTGCTGTTCAGTTTAAGGTGATTGACTTTCGAGCATTCGCTGAAAATAAACATAAAAAAGTAGATGATTATCCTTATGGCGGAGGTGCGGGTATGGTTTTAGCCCCACAGCCGATCTTCGATGCAGTAGAATCGTTAACAAAAGACTCTGCAAGTCCGAGGATTGTTTTAATGTGTCCTCAAGGAGAAAGATTGACACAGGAGAAATCAGAGGAGCTTGCCAAAGAGGATCATCTCATATTTGTATGCGGACATTATGAGGGGTATGATGAACGGATCAGACAACATATTGTAACCGACGAAATTTCAATCGGGGATTACGTCCTGACAGGCGGAGAATTAGCAGCCATGGTCGTTGTAGACAGTGTGACTCGATTGCTTCCGGGCGTACTTGGAAACGCTGAATCTTCGCAACAGGATTCGTATTCATCAGGACTTCTAGAACACCCCCACTACACAAGACCTGCAGATTTCAGAGGGCTGAAAGTACCTGACGTTTTATTATCAGGAGATCATGCAAAAATACAAAAATGGCGGGAAAAGGAATCTGTCAGGAGAACATACGAGCGTCGCCCAGATTTATTAGATAAGGGTGATCGTACAAGCGAAGAAAAACAGTGGCTGAGAGGACTGGAAGAGCGTAAAGGAAAATAACGATTTATGCAAATTTCATTGCTTCAAACCAAGGTTTATGCTATGATAGTCTTTGTGGCTTATGCCAGTAGATTACGATGTTCCGCTGCAATGATACAAAAGCATTGACAAGAGCATTTGTAAGGAAGGAGGAATACCGATGCAACAACTTTTCAAAGATATCACAAAAGAGCAATTAAAGAGTGATTTACCTAAATTCCGTGCAGGAGATACTGTACGTGTTGACGTTAAAGTCGTTGAAGGGACGCGTGAACGTATCCAGGTATTCGAAGGTGTCGTAATCAAGCGCCGTGGATCTGGCATCAGCGAAACGTTTACAGTACGTAAGATTTCTTACGGAGTTGGAGTAGAGCGTGCATTCCCAGTACACTCTCCAAAAATCGCTAAGATCGATGTTGTTCGCCGTGGTAAAGTACGTCGTGCGAAGCTTTACTATCTACGTGCATTACGCGGAAAAGCAGCTCGAATCAAAGAAATTCGATAAAGAAATAATTAAGAAGGAGCTTGGAGACAAGCTCCTTTTTTACACTTTAAAGAAAGTATAATCATACATATTTTTTTAATGATTCATTGTAAAGAATTTTATATAATAGAATGAAAAAGAGATATTGATTCTAAATGGGGTGGGGAAATGGCTAGCCGAAAAAGCGAATCTTGGGAATGGGTGAAGGCACTATTAATAGCACTGGTCATTGCGGCAGGAATCCGTTATTTTATTTTTGCTCCTATCATCGTTGATGGAGAATCGATGATGCCGACACTGCATCACCAAGATATGTTGATTGTGAATAAGCTAAGTTACACGATTGGTGAACCGGAACGATTTGATATTATCGTCTTTCATGCACCAGAGGGTAAAGATTATATTAAACGAATTATCGGTTTACCAGGGGATAAGATTGAGTATAAGGATGACAAACTATACGTAAACGAAAAGGCCATTCCTGAACCTTATTTAAAAGAATACAAACAAGCGCTTTCAGAGGGTAACCTTACGTATAATTTTGAACTTGATAACCAGATTGGCCAAGCGACTGTTCCAGAGGGGCATGTGTTCGTCATGGGAGATAATCGACGGCACAGCAAAGACAGCCGTAACATCGGCACCGTTTCTTTGGAAGGGGTTATCGGAGAGGCTAATGTCATTTTTTGGCCATTACAACATTTTAACGTCTTGGAGTAGGTGAACAGCATGCAAATTCAATGGTTTCCTGGACATATGGCAAAGGCAAGAAGAGAAATTACAGAAAAACTGAAAATGATTGATGTCGTTATTGAGTTAGTTGATGCTCGGATACCGTTGTCATCACGGAACCCAATGATCGATCAAATTGTAGAGCATAAGCCAAGGCTTGTGCTTCTTAATAAATCTGATATGGCAGACCCAGCAGCAACGAAAATGTGGGAAAACTATTTTGCAGATAAAGGGTTGTTGACGTTAACGGTCAATTCGAAAACGGGACAGGGGCTCGAAAAAATAAGTACCAATACTAAAGAGCTTATGAAAGATAAAATAGCTAAAATGATAGGAAAAGGAATTAAGCCCCGAGCGATCAGAGCATTGATTCTCGGAATACCGAATGTCGGAAAATCAACACTGATCAATCGTCTTGCCAAAAAGAAAATTGCTAAAACTGGGGACAAGCCTGGGATCACACAGCAACAGCAATGGATCAAAGTTGGTAAAGAGCTCGAGTTACTAGATACACCAGGTATACTATGGCCAAAGTTCGAGGATCAAACAACCGGTTATCGCCTAGCTGTAACCGGTGCGATTAAAGACGAAATCCTCGATTTTGGTGACATAGCTCTCTTTGCGGTTCGGTACCTTAGAGAAGTGTACCCAGAACGCTTATTGGAAAGGTATAAACTTGAAGATGTTACTGCACCCCCGATTGAAGTATTTGATGAAATCGGAAGAAAACGGGGATGCCTGCTTCGCGGTGGTGAAGTGGATTATGATAAAGCTGCTGAAATTGTTTTAAGGGATATCCGTTCTGAAAAACTAGGAGCTCTTACCTTCGAGCGTCCATCAGATTATTTGGATTGATCTTTGTGTAGAAAGAATTATTTTGGCTCTGTTCAAAGACAGGGCCTATTTTTCTATGTGGACCGAATAGGAAGGAGCCATTTACGATGAAGACGAAAACGATACAAGAAATTCGTACTCTTCTACAGGATGAAAACAGTGAACCGGAAGAATCGGTTTTGAAATGTATACAAAATGATTCCCGTAAAGGTGTGCAAAAACTGTGGGAGCAATGGTGCAAGCGCAAAGTACAGGAACAGATGCTCCAGGATCAATACATAAGAATGTCAAAATATGAGGACCATTGCGAGGTAAATGGATTCAGTCGTGTTGCTGGTATTGATGAAGTCGGAAGGGGACCTCTCGCTGGACCGGTCGTTGCCAGTGCAGTAATTTTAGATCGAAACGAACAGATTATAGGTCTGAATGATTCAAAAGCGTTATCAGTATCTAAGCGTGAGTCGCTTTATGAAGAGATTATCGAAAAGGCAGTGTCAATCGGTGTAGGAATGGTTACTGCTGAAGAAATCGATCGTATTAACATTTATGAAGCGAGTAAAAAAGCAATGCTACTAGCAATTGATGATCTCGCACTGCACCCTGATTATTTATTAATTGATGCGATGAAACTCCCTATCGGAATCGAACAAGAAAGCATAATTAAAGGGGATGCTGCGAGTAATTCGATTGCGGCAGCATCGATCGTTGCTAAGGTGACAAGAGATCGGATCATGTCTGATTACAGTCGGAAGTATCCGCACTATTCGTTCGCTGCGAATTCTGGATACGCTACAAGGGATCATCTAGCTGCAATTCAGATTCACGGCACAACCCCGATTCATCGAAAATCATTTGCTCCAGTTTCAGAACAAATCAAACAATCTGAGAAGGTTTGACGATAATAAAAGAAAGGGTAACCAGATAGCGGTATCATTTTATTCGAATGGCTGCCCTATCCAGAATGAAGGCAGGCGGAATACATACAATGAAAACATTGCCAATCCAATCGATCATCCAAAACATAGAGCGGTTCAACCAAAAGGTGATATTGAAATCCGGTCAGATCTTCTCTGGGAAAGTGTTAGCATTATTCCCAGGGAACTTTGCAGAAATCCAGTTAGCTGGGAAGCGGCTGACCGCTCAGCTTGATACCGGATTATCAATGGATAAGCAGTACTTGTTTCAAGTACAGACGAATAAATCCGACGAGCTTCCATTGCTGAAAGTTTTAGGCAGAAATGATGAGGCTTCGATGCTGCGGATTCTTGGCCAAAAAAGTAGTTCCCCTGCAATTAAATCACTGTTACAAACGTTAGCAGAAGAGCAAATACCGATTACGAAGGAGTTGCTCGGAAAAACGGAAAAGTGGATAGATGATTCAAAATCACTAGATCGCAGTATTCAAGCGATTAAGATGATGATCATTAAAAATTATCCGCCGACAGAATCGGTATTTCGTGCACTATACCAAGTACAAGAACAAGAACCGTTAGTGGTTGAACTACGATCGTTGAAGGATACTCTCCAGTCATCAAGCAAGCAAACAAAGATTCTGAGCGATGTCCAAGCTTTCATCCAACGACTATTAACCATTACGAACCAAGACGGAGCTTTGTCTGGGGTAAAACAACTCCTACAGCTCGCAGTTGACACAAATGAAAACCTGACTGTAAAAGAAGCTGCACAGAAGCTGTTGAATCAGCTTAAGATCCTTCCGCTAGATAAATCAACTCATGCAATAGGAGTAAGATCTGATAAGGGAGGACAACTATCAGATCAAGCGTTACTAAAAATTCTTAATCTGAACATGACAGTCCCGGAAGCAGAATCGCACATTCAAAAATTGATTTCAAAACTTAACAATGAAGATTGGCAGCAATATACTCAATTAACGGACCGCCCTTCTCCAAGTTCACCTAAACTTAGTTTAGTTGAATTAGTAAAAGGACTCGGGTTGACCATTGAATCTGACCTTATTCATAAACAGTTGAATGAATTGAATAAAACTGGACAATTAAAGGCAGTTTTGCTAGAAATACTTGATATGGACCTCCCTCTCAACATCCGTGAAAAAGTAGAAGCTCTTGTGAACCGAATTACAGGACAACAACTGATCCATTCTTCCGAAAATCAATCATTCACATCGCTCTTTTATCAGCTTCCCATCCAATTCAATGAATGGAAGAGCGATATTTTGATGAGATGGGATACCAAAAAAGAAGCGAATGGGAAAATTGATGAAAATTATAGCCGAATTTTATTTTATCTGGACCTTTCACATTTAAATGAAACGATTATTGATATGAATGTTCAGAATCGAATCATATCTATAAAGATTATTAATGAAAATGAAGAACTCCAATCACTGGTTTCCAGTCTGAAAGACCCATTAAAGGAGAAGCTAGGACAGCTAGAGTACATTCTCTCTTCAGTAAAAGTGGAAAAGCCAGCATTAGAGGTAGAACACCGAAAAAACTACAACGCCATTGATGTTGGATCACAAGGGGTTGACTTTTCGATATGAGTGACAAAAATGTACGTAAATCCGTCGTCGCTATGAAATATGAAGAAAGTAGGTCTGCTGCACCACGAGTCATCGCGAAAGGAAAGGGAGCAACGGCTGATGAAATCCTTTCGATTGCAAATGAATACAAAATACCTGTTCAGGAGGACCCATCCTTAGTACAGTTACTTTCAAAACTGGATATTAATGAAGAAATTCCTCCGAATTTGTATCAGGCGGTGGCAGAAGTATTTGCCTTTATCTATCAATTGGACCAATCGGTAAAACGACCTGACTGATTGCATTAGGGTTTGCCCTTTATTGTTAGGAGATGCATTATTCAAGAACTTCAAAAAACGTTTTTTTCTAACGTGTAAAAAATAGCAGTTCCCCACATACTAAGAAAAAAGTGAGGTGAAGTGCGATGAAAAAGCATCCATTTTTAGTTCCAGGATGTGACCAAGTCGTTCAACAATTCCGGGAAGAATTTGCAGAGGAATTCGGGGTTTATCGTCCCGCTGCAGAAAGAGAATCTATTACACGCAAATTAGTCGATTCAAATAAAAAAGATGATTGTTAAAAACGCCATCCATGGCGTTTTTTACGTCTACACTTGTTTGGAAAATTCAACAAATCGTCATAAGAATAACGTCAAAATAAACGGAAATCTTTAGAAATAAACTGTAATGGTAGACATTATGTCTGTTTATTTATACAATTATAACGGTGTTGCATAGATTAGATACACGATAGGAGGATGGAGAATGAATATCCACGAGTATCAAGGAAAAGAAATCTTGAGAAAGTATGGAGTTTCAGTTCCTAATGGAAAAGTTGCGTTTTCTGTAGATGATGCAGTTGCAGCAGCAAGAGAACTTGGAACTGAAATTAATGTAGTCAAAGCTCAAATTCACGCTGGTGGACGTGGGAAAGCTGGCGGTGTTAAGGTTGCAAAAAATCTTGATGAAGTACGTACATATGCAGAAGAGATTTTAGGCAAAACACTCGTAACCCACCAAACAGGTCCTGAAGGTAAGGAAGTTAAGCGTTTACTTATCGAAGAAGGCTGCGATATTAAAAAAGAATATTATGTTGGCCTTGTCATGGACCGTGCGACCTCTCGCATTGTTATGATGGCATCAGAAGAAGGTGGTACTGAGATTGAAGAAGTAGCTGAAGAGACTCCTGAGAAAATTTTCAAGGAGGTCATCGATCCAGTAGTAGGTCTTAGTCCATACCAAGCTCGTCGTTTAGCGTTCGGCATCAACATCCCGAAAGAGCTTGTAAACAAAGCGGTCAAGTTCATGATGGGCTTATATACTGCTTTTGTTGAAAAGGATTGCTCAATTGCTGAAATCAACCCGCTCGTAGTTACTGGCGACGGAAATGTGATGGCTCTTGATGCGAAATTGAATTTTGATTCTAATGCCCTTTATCGTCACAAGGATATTCTTGAATATCGTGACCTCGAAGAAGAGGATCCAAAGGAAATCGAAGCATCGCAGTATGACCTTAGCTATATCTCATTAGATGGGAACATCGGCTGTATGGTTAACGGTGCTGGACTTGCGATGGCAACGATGGATATCATCAAATACTATGGCGGGGACCCCGCAAACTTCCTCGACGTTGGGGGCGGTGCAACTGCTGAAAAGGTAACGGAAGCATTTAAAATCATTTTATCTGATAAAAATGTTAAAGGGATCTTCGTTAATATTTTCGGCGGAATTATGAAATGTGACATCATCGCTGAGGGTGTCATCGAAGCAACGAAGCAGGTCGGATTAGAACTACCGCTTGTTGTTCGTCTTGAAGGAACTAACGTAGAGCTTGGTAAAAAGCTGTTGAATGAATCTGGATTAAACATAACCGCGGCTGAATCGATGGCTGACGGTGCGGAAAAAATTGTATCACTAGTAAAGTAGGAAGGTGGGGAATTAACGATGAGCGTATTTGTCAATAAAGATACAAAAGTGATCGTACAGGGGATTACAGGTTCCACTGCCCTTTTCCATACAAAGCAAATGCTAGAGTACGGAACAAAAATTGTCGGGGGTGTCACTCCTGGTAAAGGTGGAACGGAAGTCGAAGGAGTTCCTGTTTTTAATACCGTACAAGAAGCAGTAGAACAAACAGGCGCAAATGCATCGGTTATCTATGTTCCTGCACCATTTGCTGCGGATGCAATCATGGAAGCAGTGGACGCTGACTTGGATCTAGCGATCTGTATCACTGAGCATATTCCAGTTCTGGATATGGTTAAGGTTAAGCGATACATGGAAGGTAAGAAGACACGTTTGGTCGGTCCAAACTGTCCCGGAGTAATCACACCTGAAGAATGTAAGATCGGTATCATGCCTGGTTACATTCATACAAAAGGCCATGTCGGAGTTGTTTCACGTTCTGGAACGCTTACGTATGAAGCTGTACATCAGCTTTCACAAGAAGGGATTGGGCAATCGACAGCAGTTGGAATCGGTGGAGACCCAGTCAATGGTACTGATTTTATCGACACACTGAAAGCATTCAATGAAGATGAAGATACGTATGCGGTAATCATGATTGGTGAAATAGGTGGAACAGCTGAAGAAGAGGCTGCTGAATGGATTAAAGCAAACATGAACAAACCGGTCGTTGGATTCATCGGTGGACAAACTGCACCTCCTGGAAAGCGTATGGGACATGCTGGCGCAATCATTTCCGGAGGCAAAGGAACTGCCGCTGAAAAGATCAAAACGATGAATGCATGTGGAATTAAAGTAGCAGATACCCCTTCCGTGATGGGTGAAACGCTTATTTCAGTATTAAAGGAACAAAACTTATTAGAACGGTGTAAAACACATAAATCCTAAACTTCTTGGGACTGACTCTGCAGGGTCTGGATCCCTCCGTACTAGTCAGCGTTAGTAACTATGTTATTCGTTGTGTCGGGGGTGTCTGACACCTTGTGATAGGGTCAGTCTCCTTTATTGCGAAGTCCAAATTGAACACATATTTTTTAAAAAAAGAAAGCAGGGGGAATCGATTGTTGTTGAATCAACCGAAGGATCGTTTAATCTATCTGTCTCAAAGCCGTGGTATTGGTAGAAAAATACTTTCAAAAATGCTTGCAGAGGATATTACATTAAAAAGCTTCTTTAATCGATCATCTGTTGAACTACAGCAACGATTCAATTTAAGCCCGTATGTTGTTCAGGAAATATACGATCAAGAAAAACAATCAAAATTTCAAAAGAAATATCATACATACGCACAGCAAGACATACAAATCATTACAATATTGGACGATGAATACCCTGAGGTGTTAAGGGAAATTTACGATCCACCGTTTGTACTATACATAAAAGGGAACCTGGATGTACTTCAGTCTGAAAAACGTTTAAGCGTCGTTGGGACAAGAGACCCTTCTGAAAATGGGTTGAAAAGTTTACGGAAGATCGTTGAACCGCTCGTGGTTCAAAAATGGACGATCGTCAGTGGGTTAGCGTATGGAATCGATATACACGCACATAAGTTAGCACTTACGTCTGGTGGAAAGACAATAGCTGTTTTAGGAAGTGGATTTTATCACATTTATCCCGCGGAGCATGCCTCGATTGCTTCCATTATCGGAGAAAATCATTTACTCCTAAGTGAGTATCCTCCTGACACAAAGCCTTCTAAATGGCAATTTCCGATGAGAAATAGGATTATCAGTGGTCTTTCAAGGGGAACCTTAATAATAGAAGCGCGAGAAAAGAGCGGATCACTCATAACTGGTGATCAAGCCCTTCAACAGGGGAGAGAAGTTTTTGCCGTCCCTGGTTCGATTATGGAACCCCGTGCTGGCGGGACTAATCGCCTCATCCAACAGGGGGCGAAATTAACAACTAGTGTAGAGGATATTCTGGAGGAACTGATGAATATTACAGCTTATGTTTGACAAACGGATATACAATATTCAATAATAGGGAAGATTTTAAAATTCTGAAAAGGGGGAGACAAATAGACATTATGGCTGATTATCTAGTAATAGTAGAATCTCCCGCCAAAGCAAAGACGATTGAGAAGTATCTCGGTAAAAAGTATATCGTACGAGCTTCAATGGGACATGTTCGTGACCTGCCCAGAAGTCAAATGGGCGTTGATGTTAGCAATTATTATGAACCTAAATATATTACGATTCGAGGAAAAGGTCCGGTACTTAAGGATTTGAAAGCAGCTGCAAAAAAGGTAAAGAAAATTTATCTCGCGGCTGACCCCGATCGTGAAGGTGAAGCTATCGCATGGCATCTAGCACATAGTCTTGATATTGATGACCGCTCTGAATGTCGTGTCGTGTTCAATGAAATTACAAAGCAAGCAATCAAAGATTCCTTTAAAAGACCAAGAGCCATCAATATGGATTTAGTTGATGCCCAACAAGCAAGACGGGTGTTAGACCGACTTGTCGGATATAACATTAGTCCATTACTTTGGAAAAAGGTTAAAAAGGGACTTAGTGCGGGGCGTGTTCAATCTGTTGCATTAAGAATGATTGTTGAACGTGAAAAAGAAATTCAAAATTTCAAACCAGAGGAATACTGGAAAATCAAAGCGTTATTTAATAAAAGTGGAGAAACATTTGAAGCTTCCTTTTTCGAATTGAATGGTAAGAAGGTAGACTTGAATCAGGAAGAAGATGTAAAAGAAGTTCTGAAGCATATAAAAGGTGACACGTTTGAAGTAACATCGGTTCAGAAGAAAGAACGTAAACGTAACCCAGCTGCTCCGTTTACGACATCTTCCCTTCAACAGGAAGCCGCAAGAAAATTGAACTTCCGTGCAAAGAAAACGATGATGCTTGCTCAACAATTATATGAAGGAATTGATATTGGAAAAGAAGGAACAGTCGGTTTGATTACATACATGAGAACCGATTCCACACGGATTTCCGACGTTGCAAAAACTGAAGCAAAAGAATACATCCAGAACAGTTTTGGAAAACAATTTGCCAATCCTAGAGCACAAGGAAAAAAATCAAACAAGACACAGGATGCTCACGAAGCAGTTCGTCCTACATCAACACTACGGGATCCAAAAATAATGAAACAATTTTTGAGTCGCGACCAATTACGGTTATATAAATTAATTTGGGAACGATTTGTTGCGAGCCAAATGGCACCTGCAGTTATGGATACTATGGCAGTCAACCTTGATAATAATGGTGTTCGTTTCCGTGCGAATGGTTCAAAGGTGAAATTCCCTGGATTTATGAAGGTATATGTGGAAGGAAACGATGATAACAAGGCAGAGGAAGACAAGGTTCTACCTGACTTGAAGGAAGGCTCAAATGTGAAAACGGAAAATATCGAGCCAAGTCAACACTTTACACAACCGCCGCCTCGTTACACGGAAGCAAGACTTGTAAAAACGATGGAGGAGCTCGGTATTGGTCGGCCTTCAACGTATGCACCGACTCTAGATACGATCCAAAAGCGTGGTTATGTTGCATTGGATTCAAGGAAATTCGTTCCTACGGAATTAGGTGAAATCGTTCTTAACCTGATACTGGAGTTTTTCCCTGAAGTGATTAATGTTGAATTTACGGCCGAGATGGAAACGAGCCTTGATCATATTGAAGAAGGAACTGCTGAATGGGAAAAAATCATTGATGAGTTTTACCAAAGCTTTGAGAAAAAGTTAAAGATTGCAGAAGAAGAAATGAAAGAAGTTGAAATTCAAGATGAACCTGCCGGTGAGGATTGTGAAAAATGCGGCAGTGGAATGGTTTATAAAATGGGTCGTTACGGTAAGTTTATGGCATGTTCCAATTTTCCTGATTGTCGAAACACAAAACCAATTGTCAAGGAAATCGGAGTTGAATGCCCGAATTGCCATAAAGGCAGCATTGTCGAGCGGAAAAGTAAAAAACGTCGGATTTTTTACGGATGCAATCGTTACCCAAATTGCGATTTTGTATCGTGGGATAAACCGATCAGTCGTCCGTGTCCGAAATGTGAAAGCTTGCTCGTTGAAAAGAAATCAAAAAAAGGCACAACTGTTCAATGTACAAAATGTGACTACAAAGAGAAACAAAACTAGGGTGATGAATTTTGACTTTACAAGCAGTAAATGTAATAGGCGCAGGCCTCGCGGGTAGTGAGGCTGCATGGCAGCTTGCCAAACGTGGCATCCACGTTCATCTTTACGAGATGCGTCCAAAAACGCAAACCCCGGCACATCATACGGATAAATTTGCGGAGCTTGTTTGCAGTAATTCTCTTCGTTCCAATGCATTATCGAATGCAGTTGGTGTTTTAAAAGAGGAAATGAGACAACTGGATTCTGTCATTATTCAAAGTGCGGACGACTGTTCAGTTCCTGCCGGTGGAGCACTTGCAGTAGATCGTCATGAGTTTGCAGCAAAAGTAACCGAACGAGTTAAAGGACATCCGAATGTTACCGTCCATGGAGAAGAAATGACGGAGATCCCGGAAGGACCTACGATTATCTCAACCGGTCCCTTAACTTCGAAACAGCTTTCAAATGCACTTCAATCGTTAACTGGGGAAGATTATTTGTATTTTTATGATGCAGCAGCACCGATTCTTGAAGTCGATAGTATCGATCGAGACAGGGTGTACTTGAAATCACGCTATGATAAAGGGGAAGCTGCATACCTTAATTGTCCGATGACAGAAGAGGAGTTCGACCGGTTTTATGAAGCGGTCATCTCTGCAGAAACGGTTCCTTTAAAAGAATTCGAGAAAGAGATTTTCTTTGAAGGCTGTATGCCGATTGAAGTAATGGCAATGCGAGGTAAGAAGACAATGCTTTTCGGACCGATGAAGCCTGTGGGTCTAGAGGATCCAAAGACAGGAAAAAAACCATACGCTGTGGTTCAGCTCAGACAAGATAATAAATCTGGGACATTATACAATATCGTTGGATTTCAAACCCATATGAAGTGGGGTCCCCAAAAAGAAGTTATCCGTCTAATTCCTGGATTAGAGAATGCGGAGGTCGTTCGATACGGGGTCATGCATCGGAACACATTCATTAATTCTCCGAAGCTATTGAAACCGACATATCAATACAGAGATCGTGATGACCTTTTCTTTGCAGGACAAATGACGGGTGTAGAAGGCTATGTAGAAAGTGCTGCATCTGGATTGATTGCTGGAATCAATGCAGCCCGACTTGTTGAAGGGAAGGAACTTGTAGTTTTTCCTATTGAAACCGCCCTTGGTAGTATGGCTGAATATATTACAACGGCAAACCCGAAAAACTTTCAACCGATGAACGCGAATTTTGGGTTATTTCCTCCATTGGAGCAAAGAATCAAGAATAAGAAGGAACGGAATGAAATGATTGCTTCCAGGGCACTGGGAACAATTCAGAATTTTATAACAAATTTGTGAACTTATATTGTCAAGGCCTCTAAGTTGTGTTACGATTTAGGGGTCTTTATGGTAATTGTAACACTATTCAGACAATAGGAAGTTGATCTTATATGAACGAAGACGTGCACCTTTTCATTGAATACTTACAGATTGAAAAGAACAGCTCACAACACACAATTATTAATTACCGGAATGACATCGATGATTTTGTACTCTTTATGAAGCAGCAAGGGATTAACCTATTTGCTGCTGTTTCTTATGTTCACGTTCGACACTATCTTACACTTCTCCATGAAAAGCAGTATGCACGGAGAAGTGTCGCAAGGAAAGTTTCTTCATTACGGAGTTTGTATCGTTTTCTTTTGCGTGAGGATCGTGTCAAACAGAATCCTTTTTCTATGGCATCTCTTCCAAAGAAAAGCCATCGTCTCCCCAAATTCTTTTATAAAGAAGAACTTGAGGAGTTGTTTAAAGTTTCAGACATGACGAAGCCCCTAGGTCAGAGAAATCAGGCCTTGCTCGAACTGTTTTACGGTACAGGAATTCGTGTAAGTGAATGCTGTCAGCTGTCGCTTAAGGATGTTGATATGGGAATTGAAACCATTCTTGTAAAAGGAAAGGGACGGAAAGAACGATATGTGCCGATCGGAAGCTATGCAATTGAAGCTTTGGAACGTTATCTTGCGGACGGTCGCCCATCCTTGATGAAGTCAAAACAGCATGACATGATATTTGTGAATTACAGAGGTGAGCCACTTGCTCAAAGTGGTGTTCGGAAGGTGCTGCGGGAGTTGATTAAGAAAACATCCCTCACGATGCATATAACTCCGCACATGCTACGACATACGTTTGCAACACATCTATTGAATGAAGGAGCCGACCTTAGAGCTGTCCAGGAGTTATTAGGTCACTCCAATCTGACGGCAACCCAAGTCTATACACACGTAACGAAAGACCGTTTACAACACTTGTATAAAACGTATCATCCCCGAGCATAGGAAATGCAGAAGGAGGGTAATGAGTTGAGTTCATTTCATGCAACAACGATTTTCGCTGTTCATCATAATGGTGGATACGCAATGGCTGGTGACGGCCAAGTGACATTTGGTAACGCTGTGGTAATGAAACATACAGCACGTAAGGTACGAAAGCTTTATAACGGTCACGTGCTCGCTGGTTTTGCTGGTTCAGTAGCAGATGCATTCACGTTATTTGAAAAATTCGAAGCCAAGCTCGAAGAATATAATGGAAATCTGCAACGTTCCGCGGTTGAACTCGCAAAAGAGTGGCGTGGTGATAAAATGCTTCGTAAGCTTGAAGCTATGTTGATCGTGATGAACAAAGAAACACTTTTATTAGTTTCAGGTACTGGCGAGGTGATTGAGCCGGATGATGGAATCCTTGCAATTGGTTCTGGTGGAAATTACGCCCTTGCCGCCGGCAGAGCGCTAAAACACCATGGGGAACATCTATCTGCAGAGGACATCGCGAAAAGCGCATTGGAAATTGCTGCTGACATATGTGTTTATACGAATGATCAAATAATTGTGGAACAATTAACGTGAGAATGGGGGAGTTTGACATATGAACACGAATCTGACACCTAGACAAATTGTTGAACGACTTGATCAATATATCGTCGGACAAAAAAATGCGAAGAAAGCTGTTGCAATCGCCCTGCGTAATCGTTACCGAAGAGGCTTGATCGATGAGTCTATCCGTGATGAAGTCGTCCCGAAGAACATCCTGATGATCGGCCCTACCGGTGTCGGTAAGACTGAGATTGCGAGAAGACTTGCCAAGGTTGTCGGGGCACCTTTTATTAAGGTTGAAGCCACCAAATTCACTGAAGTCGGATACGTTGGTCGCGATGTTGAATCAATGGTTCGTGATTTAGTTGAAACGTCCATTCGACTTGTTAAAGAAGAGAAGATGGCACAAGTAAAGGACCGCGCTGAACAAAATGCAAACAAACGGCTTGTTGAACTACTTGTCCCTTCGAAAAAATCACAACAGTCCAATTATAAAAACCCATTGGAAATGTTATTTGGAAACCAGCAAGAATCGGATCCAACGGAAAGCAGTCAATCTGAAGAACAGCAGGTTGCCACTAAGCGAAAACAAATTGCTCACCAGCTTGCCCTCGGTGAGCTTGAGGACCGATATGTCACTGTCGAAGTGGAAGAGCAGCAACAGGGTATGATGGATATGTTTCAAGGTGCCGGTTTAGAACAAATGGGTATGAACATGCAGGATATGCTGGGAAACCTCATGCCAAAGAAAAAGAAAAAAAGGAAGCTGACCGTTCAGGAAGCCAGGAAAGTACTCACCCATGAGGAAGCACATAAATTGATCGATATGGATGAGGTCAGTCAAGAAGCGGTTACAAAAGCTGAACAAACGGGAATGATCTTTGTAGATGAGATCGATAAGATTGCCGGTAAAGGGAATCAATCGGCGGATGTTTCCAGGGAAGGGGTACAGCGTGATATACTCCCCATCGTGGAAGGTTCGACAGTTGTTACAAAATATGGTCCAGTCAAAACAGATCATATTCTGTTCGTTGCCGCCGGTGCTTTTCATATCGCAAAACCATCCGATCTTATCCCTGAGCTTCAAGGACGCTTTCCAATCCGGGTAGAGCTATCCAGTTTGACCGTTGACGATTTTGTTTCCATACTGGTCGAACCGGATAATGCGCTCACGAAACAATATGTAGCATTATTGAAAACGGAAGGTATAAACATAGAATTTTCTGACGATGCTATTTATAGAATTGCGAAGATTGCAACAGAAGTGAATGAACACACTGACAATATCGGAGCTCGGAGACTCCATACAATCCTTGAACGCTTATTGGAAGATCTCTCATTTGAAGCACCGGATATTAATCTGGAATCGATAACAATCACTCCGGAATATGTAGATGAAAAGCTAGGAAATATTGCAAATGATCGTGATTTGAGTCAGTACATTTTATAATTATTTATGGAAGTTCAAAAAGTATCCGACTGATAAACGGCGAATTTCTTCGTTGCTCGGCTTTTCCGGTCCTCACGTATTAATATCATACGCTCCGGTCCTCAAAGCTGTCGCGCCTCGAACTTCTTGTTTCTGATTCGTCTACTTTTTGAACACAAATTATTAGGAGGAGTTCGAAATGAAATTATTAGAAAAAACAAGAAGGATTAATGCATTATTACAAGAATCTGGTGGTAAACCGGTAAACTTTAAGGAAATGGGAGAAACACTACGCGATGTGATCGAAGCGAATATTTTCGTAGTAAGTCGACGCGGAAAGCTGTTAGGTTTTTCTCTCATACAAGAAATCGAGAACGAGCGCATGAAGCAAATGCTCGTAGATCGCCAATTCCCAACGGATTACACGAAGAACCTGTTTAACATAAATGAAACATCGTCGAATTTGGACATTCAAAGTGAGTATACCGCTTTTCCAGTTGAAAACAGGGACTTGTTTGATAAAGGTCTTACAACAATTGTTCCGATCGTAGGTGCAGGTGAGCGTCTTGGCACATTGATTTTATCAAGATTGAATGAATCCTTCGAAGATGATGATTTGATTCTTGCGGAATATGGTGCAACAGTTGTAGGTACTGAGATTCTTAGGGAGAAAACCGAGGAAATTGAAGAAGAAGCGCGTAATAAAGCGGTTGTACAGATGGCGATCAGCTCATTATCATATAGTGAGCTAGAGGCGATTGAGCACATTTTTGAGGAGCTTGACGGTAATGAGGGTCTTCTCGTTGCAAGTAAGATTGCGGACCGAGTGGGAATTACTCGTTCGGTTATCGTGAATGCGCTCCGTAAGCTTGAGAGTGCAGGTGTAATCGAGTCTCGTTCTCTCGGTATGAAAGGAACGTACATTAAGGTATTGAACGATAAGTTTTTGCATGAGTTATCGAAACTGAAGGCAATGTAAATTAGTTATATAGTAGAGCTGACCTTTTTCGGGTCAGCTCTTTTTTTATTGTTTTGTTTTGCACTTCTTGCTCCCCTTTTGCTGGTGCGGTGGTGGTCCTTATCGCTTCCATGTAAACATGGCGCTCTTCGTACCACACCGACCCGCCCGCTTCGCTTGTAAAAAAAGATTTAGAGCAAGAAGGTTATTCAGGTTGCCAGAGCACTTTCAGGTTCACGTTTTTCCAGGAAGTGCTTTTTAAGTATTGATTGCAACGCCCCATTATTAAACAAATTATGTCAAAAATATTAGTATTATACTATAAAAAGAGAATTTTCTACATATTTTGAGGAAATTAGTAGTACAGAAGGATCGATTTTGGGCAATGAGTCAAAAGTCCTGTGGGTAATTTGGGGCTTTATATCGAAAAACATCGAAATATTTGAAAATACATAGACATCATTAGGTTATTTCTATAAAATACTACTTAGAAATTGTTGGATTTTGAGGAAAATTTACTATAAGGAGGGACGATGTGCTAACCTCTAACATTTATCGACAATTAGAACAGGCATTAAACTACAGCGCAGTGAAACACAAAACCGTTGCACAAAATATAGCAAACGTTGATACACCCAATTATAAATCGAAATCAGTAGAATTCCGCACACAGTTTGACCATTCCTTGCAGGCGCATAAGACAGATCCAAAGCATATACCATTTACAACGGAAGCATCAGCAAATCGTTCGTATACCATTCGCACAAATAACGACACATCTTTTTTACACAATGGTAACAATGTAGATGTGGACAAGGAAATGAGTAGTCTAGCAGAAAACCAGCTATATTATCAGGCATTAATTCAAAGAATGAATGGGAAAATGAACTCGATAAAAATGGTCGTAAAAGGGGGGAGATAGATGGGCTTATTTAATGCAATACATATTTCTGGTTCAGCACTGACTACACAACGCTTACGGATGGACGTAGCTGCGTCGAACATAGCAAATGCAGACACTACACGAGCGCGAATAGTAGACGGTGAATGGCAGCCCTATCAACGTAAAATGGTAGTTTTAGAGCCGAAGGGAAATGGGTTTAGTTCCGTTCTTCAAAAGGCATCACAAGCTGAAGGTTTGCAAGGGGTGAAAGCTACCCGGATTGTTGACGATGAGCAGCCATTTAAGCTTGTATATCAGCCAGGGCACCCTGACGCGGATGACCAAGGATATGTACGCTTGCCAAATGTGGACCCATTAAAAGAAATGGTCGATCTCGTCAGTTCAACTAGGTCCTATGAAGCGAATGTTACTGTAATGAATGCGGCTAAAGGCATGTATATGAAAGCATTAGAAATCGGGAGATAGGAGTTGATGAAAAGTCATGGAACCTGTACAAAACAGTACAATCTTGTCCCTGCCCAAAACGGCAAGTCCGAATCAGGCACGTGATGAACTGACAAGTTCATTTAAAGACATGCTTAGCCAAGTAAACGAAGCTCAATTGAATTCTGATGCAGCAACAAAACGATTAATCAACGGCAAAGCAGAAAATTTACATAATGTAATGATTGCGGCTGAAAAAGCCAGCATCATGTTACATACAGCAGTTGAGGTAAGGAACAAAGCAATCGAAGCTTACAAAGAAGTTATGAGAATGCAAGTGTAACTATAACCTCAAATCTATTTATCAGTGTTTGTACATAATTTTCGATAGGTCAGGTTGCTTTATGACCATCAAGCAGATTTTTTTAACACGTTATAAGACATAAATACATTTTAGCGTAAAAAGTAGAGGCTAGTCTTCCTTATGGGGGGAGATTCTTGCCGAAGAGCCTTTAGGTCATTCTTTAGGGCCAGGGTCTGACTTTGCAAAGTTTTCTAAAGACAACCGGGGGATAAAATGAACGAAAAGATCACGTCTTACAAGAATCAGTTATTGCAGTATTGGAAGGACCGATCGAACAAACAAAGAACGTGGATCATTGGCTCTTTTATCGGTTTTTTCGCATTTATCACTGTTCTAACGATCATCGTTACAAATCAGAATTATGTTCCTTTATATTCCGGGCTTTCCCCGGAGGAGACAGGGCAAATCAAGAGTAGTCTTGAATCGAAGGGTATCAATTACGAAATTGTAAACAATGGAACAGCCATCAATGTTCCAAAAGATCAAGTCAATTCCTTAAAAGTGGATCTCGCAACCGAAGGACTACCGAAGAGCGGTTCTATTGATTACACATATTTTGCTGAGAACAATGGATTTGGCATGACAGATAAAGAATTCGGTGTAGTTGAAAGAGCAGCAATGCAAACAGCGGTCTCTGGTCTTATCAACAGTATCGAAGGAATAAACAACTCAGAAGTAATGATTACTTTACCAAAAGAAAACGTATGGGTTACAGATACGGAGCAAACGGCTTCAGCTTCAGTCGTATTGGATTTACAACCTGGATACAACTTGAAGCAGGAACAGGTGAAGGCATTGTATCACCTTGTCTCCAAGAGTGTTCCTTCCCTGCCTATTGATAATATCGTCATCATGGACCAATATTTTAATTATTTCGATTTAAATAATTCAAATGAATCTTCTTCAACTTTATCAGCCTACGAACAACAACGGGCGATTCAGCAAGATATAGAAAAGGATCTACGACGGGACATTCAGAAAATGCTAGGTACGATCATGGGTCCGGAAAAAGTAGTCGTATCGGTTACGACAGATATCGATTTTACAAAAGTAAAAAGTCAATTAGACTTGGTTGAACCAGTTGATCCGGAAAGCATGGAAGGGATCCAAGTGAGTGTAGAACGAATCCGGGAAACCTACACTGGAACCGATGCGCCACCGGGTGGAGTTGCAGGGACAGGTGAAACGGATATTCCAACCTATCAGGGACAAGATGGGCAATCAGGAGATTATGAACGAATAGAAGAACGGATCAATAACGAAGTGAATCGCATTCATAAGGAAATTGTTGAAGCTCCTTATGATATTCGGGATATAGGTATCCAGGTAATGGTTGAGCCACCCGATCCGCAAGAGCCGAATTCGCTCCCTGCAGAAAGACTTGATGACATAGAACAGGTGTTAAACAGTGTAGTCCGGACTACAATTTCAAAAGACGAAACAGAACCATTAACAGAAGAAGAGATCAATCAGAAGATCGTGGTCTCAGCTCAACCATTTAATGGGAAAATTGAAATGTCCGAACCGAAGCAATCGATACCGATGTGGGTATATGTTGCAGGTGGCGCTTTACTCATTCTTATTCTTGTTTTATTGTTCTTACTTTTTAATAAAAGAAAAGCACGGAATGAAGAGGTTCAAGAGACTGTTGATTATGATATGCCAGACATACCGGATCTACAATCGCAACAGCACTCTGAAGAATCTACCCGTAAACATCAGCTAGAGCGAATGGCTAAGGACCAGCCGGAAGAGTTTGCAAAATTACTAAGGTCCTGGTTGTCAGAGGATTAGGAGGGGATTCCAGTGGCCAGAGGTATTCGTGAATTATCCGGTCGAGAAAAAGCAGCGGTTTTATTGATCTCGTTAGGTCCGGATGTTGCAGCACAAATCTATAAGCATTTAAGTGAAGAGGAAATGGAGAGGCTAACGTTGGAAATTTCCAACGTCCGACGAGTGGAATCCAGTGTAAAAGAAGAAATTATCGAACAGTTCCACCAAATTGCACTTGCACAGGAGTATATTACACAGGGCGGGATCGGGTATGCGAAGACCGTTCTGGAGAAGGCACTCGGTTCTAATGATGCGATGACGATCATCAACCGCTTAACCTCAACGCTGCAGGTCAGGCCGTTTGATTTTGCCAGAAAAGCAGATCCCGGCCAAATCTTGAACTTTATACAAAGCGAACATCCTCAAACGATTGCACTCATACTTTCTTACCTTGATTCAGCGCAATCTGCACAAATTTTATCTGAACTCCCCCAGGAGGTTCAAGCAGATGTTGCCAAAAGGATTGCGTTGATGGATCGTACGTCACCTGAGGTAATTACTGAAGTTGAACAAATTCTGGAGCAGAAGCTATCGACGACTGTTACCCAGGACTTTACACATGCTGGTGGAATTGAAGCAGTTGTAGAAGTGTTGAACGGTGTGGATCGCAGTACTGAGCGAACAATCCTTGATTCGCTTGAGGTTCAGGATCCAGAACTCGCTGAAGAAATTAAAAAGCGTATGTTTGTATTTGAGGATATCGTCACCCTTGATAACCGATCAATCCAGCGAGTTATCCGTGAAATTCCTAATGAAGATCTGCTTCTGGCATTGAAGGCAGCTAGTGAAGAGGTAAAAGAAATCGTTTACCAAAATATGTCGAAACGTATGGTCGAGAATTTTAAAGAGGAAATGGAATATATGGGACCTGTACGATTGCGTGACGTGGAAGAGGCGCAAAGCCGTATCGTTTCAATTATCCGACGTTTAGAGGAAGCTGGAGAAGTCGTCATTGCCAGAGGTGGAGGAGACGATATCATTGTCTAAGCTGATTAAGCAACTTCCAGTTTCAGGCGAATCAAATTCAATCCAAATCGGTCTACAACAGTTATCAACATCGATAAAGCGGATCGACAATGATGCAGAAACCGATCATGAGACGACGCTCGTTCGTGCAAAAGAGGAAGCAGAAAGCATTGTTGGCCGAGCGGAACAAAAGGCTGAACAAATTCTAGCAGAAGCGAATGAAAAAGCTGATGATCAATACCAGAAACTTGCAGAAAAAGAACAATCTATACTTCAACAGACGAATGAGGCAATAGAGGAAGGCAAGCAGACAGGGTTTAAGGAAGGCTACAATACAGGGATTGCCCAAGCTGAAAAGGATTATCATGACAAGCTCACAGAAGCCAGAACCGTACTCTCAAAAGCGAAGGCGCATTACTGTGAGAGGTTGAATGAAGCAGAACCTGACCTTGTATCGTTAAGCCTGGAAATTTCGAGAAAAATCCTCGGTACGTCTATACAGATGGATGAAATCTATCAGCACTATATAAAAGAAGCACTTAAACAAGTTAAAGGTGAAGAGGATGTCAAGCTTTTTGTTGCTCCTGAACAATATGAGGATGTTCTCTCAATCGTAAAAAAACAGAAAAATGTTTTTAATGTGGACATCATGGTTTATCCAGATGAATCGATGTCGATAGAACAATGCCTGATCGAAACGAAGTATGGACAGATCGATGCTTCGATCGACAGTCAATTAAAGCAACTTAAAGAAAAACTTCTGGAGCTGGTAGGTGAAGAGGATGAACATAGCACCGTTGTTGAGCGCACTAGATAAGATGGATGCCTATCGTCGATTCGGTAAAGTGAACCGTGTTGTCGGTTTGATGATCGAATCGAAAGGTCCAAAAACGTCAATTGGCGATGTGTGCTACATCCATACAGGTGATACGCTTCAACACCGAATACCTGCAGAGGTTGTAGGATTTCGGGATGAACATGTGCTGTTGATGCCATTTACTTCAATCCAAGAAATTTCACCAGGTAGTCTGGTAGAAGCATCCGGGAAGCCGTTACAAGTAAAAGCTGGGAATGCGTTAATCGGAAAGGTATTGGATGGAGTCGGTCAACCATTAGATGGTGAGGAATTACCATTAGGCTTGCAGGCGCGGCTGACGGAGTCCAAACCGCCGAATCCAATGCAACGACCAAGAATTACAGACAAGATCAGTTGTGGTGTACGTGCAATCGATAGCTTCCTCACTGTTGGGAAAGGTCAACGTATAGGGATATTTGCAGGAAGCGGTGTAGGTAAGAGTACACTGTTGGGAATGCTTGCGAGACAATCCAGTGCTGACATTAACATTATCGCATTAATTGGTGAGCGTGGCCGTGAAGTCAGAGAGTTCATCGAACATGATCTTGGCGAGGAAGGGCTGAAGAAATCAATTGTGGTTGCAGCAACCTCAGATCAGCCCGCGTTACTAAGAATTAAAGGAGCTCTTACGGCAACGACACTAGCAGAGTATTTCAGGGATAAAGGTAAAAATGTGATGCTTATGATGGATTCCGTGACCCGTGTAGCTATGGCACAACGGGAAATCGGATTAGCTGTCGGGGAACCCCCTGCGACAAAAGGCTATACACCTTCCGTATTTGCTTTACTACCAAAACTTCTTGAACGTTCCGGTACGAATGAAGCAGGCAGCATCACAGCTTTTTATACAGTGCTCGTAGATGGTGACGATATGAACGAGCCGATTGCAGATACAGTTAGAGGGATTCTGGATGGACATTTCGTCTTAGACCGTTCACTTGCGAATAAAGGTCATTTTCCATCAATTAATGTTTTGAAAAGTGTAAGTAGAATCATGACGAATATCGTAGATTCGGATCACCTGAAGAATGCATCCCGGGGGAGAGAGCTTCTTGCTACATATGCAGAGTCTGAGGATTTGATTTCAATAGGCGCTTACAAACGAGGTACATCAAAAAAGGTTGACGAGGCAATTGCTTTTCAACCTAAGCTCATGAATTTTCTAAAACAATCAACGAATGATCCCGTTGACTTTGCACATTCAAGGGAGCAACTACTTAAGCTTCTGGAAAAAGGAGAGCAAAACGTATGACTTTTCAATTTCGAATGGACCAAGTTCTTGATTACAAGCATAACCAAAAAGAGATGGTACAAAAAGAGTTTGCTGAACACCAGGAGAAGTTTGAAGAGATTGGGATGGCACTTTATGAACTGCTGAAGAAAAAAGAAACGATTCAACTACAACAGTCCGAGCGAATAGTTGGCGGAGAGCAGGTTCGAACTATTCAGCATTACGGATTTTACATCGACACCATGGAAAAGGAAGCCCATTCTCTACAACACCGTTTGCATATTGCACGCGATAATATGGAGGACGCGAAGGGACGGCTTCTTGAAAAAACGATCGATGTGAAAAAATACGAAAAGCTCAAAGAGAAGCAACATGAACGATACCGGGAAGATTTAAAACAACAAGAAGCCCGCTACATGGATGAGCTTGTTGTAATCAGACATACCAATCATGAAATTAGGTGAAGTACGTGTGGAGAAAAAATCAAATAAAGCTTTATGGTTCTTATTAGTTATTGTTATCCCGTTCTTGTTTGCTGCATCGCTTTCTGTCATCGGTTTTTCGTTAATGGGTGTAAATGTACTCGATAAAGCGAAGGGGTATATGGATACAATCCCTGTCGTTTCCTCTTGGGTAGAGGAAGACCAGCCAGCAGCCCGTTCGAATGAAGAAATGATTCGATCGATGGAAAAGCAGATAACAGCCTTACAAGAAAAAGTAGAGGAAGCAGAGTCTGCACTATTAGAGAAAGATACAAAAATTAAAAAGCAACAAAATGACATTGAACTACTTAAGAATCAGTTACAAGAAAAAACAGCCGAGAATGAGCAGCAGGATGCAGCCCTCGATAAAATTACAGAAGTATACGGTGCTATGGCTCCGAAAGATGCAGCATCAATCTTTGAAAATATGAAACGGGGAGAAGCAGCACTCATCATAACGAATCTGGAACCCGATATTCAAGCGACTGTTCTCGCGGAATTGGATCCGAAAACAGCAGCTGAACTGACAAAACTGCTCACTAACTGACACTTAAGATATTGAAAGGAGGTGAAACTATGAATGCAATCGCACTGATGATGAATTCCAATCCGATGAGCCAAACGACTGGATTACAGAAAGTACAAGCTCCTGATGGGAAATTTCAATCTTTGATTGCCAGCGTGATCTCAAATACTGCTTCTGAGAATGTAACAGATCTTCCAAATCGGGATGGACTTATTGAGATGCTTCAGCAATTCCTAATGGATTTCAATGAACAAACTGAAGATGATTTAAGCCTTGAACAATTGGTCAAGCAACTGCAAAAGATGTTATCCGAAATGGATAGTCCACTTAGCAACGATGTAAATGGAGCAATCATGATGTTTCCGTTAAGTCCATTTCAACCACTTGGACATGAAAAGTCTTTATCTCGTGTTCATCTACTGCCTGGACAAAACCAATCATTATCAGGGGCTTCTCAGCAATTTGAGCAAATTGGAAACCAAAAGGAACAGCTTCTTCAGGATTTCCTCCGTTCTCTCATAAAGGATGTGAAAACAAAAGGATCACTGCAGCTGAACTCAGTAGATTTAAACAACTTGTTCAAGGATATGGAAACGAAGTTAGCTCAAACGAAAGTCGCCTCTGAACCTATTAAACAGGGAACAGAAACGAACGGAGCCCGACTGACAGCTAGTCCGAAATCAAGCAGTACCGTACCTTTATTCATTAAAACAACGGTAGAATCTTCTGCCAATGGAAATGGACCTGTTACTCAGTCAATCAAGCTTCCTAAACAGGAGTCCAAAGTTGTTTCGAATATGATCACGTCAACAAACACGATGATGACCAAGGTCGAGCAATTTGTCTTACATGCACCTCAAGAACAGTCATCGACAAGCTCGTTTATACAGGATTTGACGAAAATCATGAACCGGGGAAGGATGATGACACTTCCAAATGGTCAAACACAGCTAACTATTAAACTATACCCGGAACATCTCGGATCGCTTGATGTACAGATCATACAACGGAACGGGGAAATCGCTGCGAAAATCCTTGCTACAACAGCGAATGCAAAGGACTTGATCGAATCGAACCTTCACCAGCTACGCAATGCACTAGTTGGACAGAACATTTCAGTCGATAAGATCGAGGTGGCACATCATACTCCTGAATGGCTGAACGACAAACAGAACAAGGAAAACCATCAATCAGATCCACAACAGCAGGATCAAAGCCAACAACAGAATCAAGACGATCACGCTGATGAGTCATTTGAAAATTGGTTGAAGGAAATGGAACTTGAGGAGGTATGATCTGCGATGGATACAAAGATTGACCAAAGTTTGTTTTTACCAGATTCAAAGCCGGTTAAACAAACAGGAAATACAAGCCTTGGAAAAGATGACTTTTTAAAACTATTAATTGCTCAACTTTCAAATCAAGATCCGTTAAAGCCTATGGAAGATAAGGAATTCATTGCACAAATGGCCTCATTTTCCTCGCTTGAGCAAATGTACAATATGAATGAAACATTGACAAGCTGGGTTGCACATCAAAATAACGGACAACTCCTTCAATATAGTGAGCTGATCAATAAAGAAGTTACTTACACTCACTCGGTAGAAAATGACGATGGTACGACGAAGGAAACTACAGAGACTGGTACTGTAACGAAGATCCATTTTGAAAATGGCGAGACAACAATTGAACTGACAGACGGAACTAAGGTAAAGCCAAACGAAATAATTACGCTTTCTGCATAAAAGAATTTAGAAAGAGGTGATGCGATGCAACGCATATATCAGCCGCCCATCACGTCAACGATACCTCCGAGTTCGAGATCGAACGAACGCATTGCGAGACAGACGAAAGATCATTTTAAAAACGTGCTCCAAGATCAATTACTAGAGCTGAAACTATCAAAACATGCACAAGCTAGATTAATAGAGCGAAACATCGAAATCAACCAAACTACGTGGGATCGAATCAGTAATAAAGTAAGTGAAGCGAAGGAAAAAGGAATAAAAGATTCACTCGTACTCGTTGATGAAGCTGCACTCGTTGTGAACACGCAAAGTAAAACGGTCATTACTGCAATGAACCGAAATGAAGCCGCGGATCACATTTTCACTAACATCACGGGAGCAATTTTAATTAATTAGAGCCGGACCGAAAGGAAGCTCGAATGCTGCTGACTGACAGAGGCAGCAAACCATAATTCGATTTGAAAGGGGAATGTAACATGTTACGTTCGATGTACTCAGGAATTAGCGGAATGAAAAACTTCCAAACGAAGCTCGATGTAATCGGAAACAATATTGCCAACGTAAATACGTACGGATTCAAAAAGGGAAGAACGACTTTCCAGGACCTTGTTTCTCAACAAATCGCGGGCGCTAGCGCTCCAGCAAATGGTAGAGGAGGAATCAACCCAAAACAGGTTGGCTTAGGCTCCCAGCTTGCATCAATTGATACCATACACACACAAGGAAGTCTGCAAACAACAGCTCGTCCCCTTGATCTAGCGATTTCTGGAGATGGATTCTTCGTTGTCAGCGATGGAACCAATGACTTCTACACCAGAGCTGGAAACTTTTACTTAGACCAGGATGGGACACTTGTAAACTCAGCTGGACTAAAAGTAATGGGGACTGATAGTGATGGGAATGGTGCTCCGGATGAAATAGTGATTCCAACGGACGCACAGAGCTTTAGTATAGGGGCAGATGGATCGGTTAGTTATGTTGATAATGCTGGTACACTACAAACAGCAGGAATGATCCAACTTGCTAAATTTGCAAATAACGGTGGGTTACAAAAGGCAGGAAGCAATCTTTATGAGGAAACGACAAACTCTGGTATTGCTGTGTTAACAACTGCAGGTCAAGCTGGTGCAGGTGAAGTTGTAGCAGGTGCTCTAGAGATGTCTAATGTGGACCTTTCTGCAGCATTTACTGAAATGATTGTTGCACAGCGTGGCTTCCAGGCAAATACAAGAATCATTACGACCTCAGATGAAATCCTCCAGGAGCTCGTCAATCTAAAGAGATAAGCGGGGTGAATAGGGGGATATAGCGGGAGATTAGGTCATTTGTAGAGGTATCGTCTCCCCACCCCTGAGTAATCATGATTGAACTTACAAAATTGAACGGCCAAACGTTCACACTGAATGCTATTTATATCGAGCAAGTACAAGCATTTCCGGATACGACAATTACATTAACGAATGGCAGAAAATTTGTAGTGAAAGAACAAGAACAAGAAGTAAGAAAAGCTGTAAACGCTTTTTACGAAAGTATCTCAATTTTAGGTTCACCATTACATAAGGAGGAGGAGCGATGAATAAAAAACTGGTCACTACCATGCTTGTCATGATTGCCGCAATATCCGTAGTTGCCGTTGTCGGTGTGATCCTGTACTTCAACCTTGCCTCCGATAAAACTGAGGCAGCTGAAAGTCAACTCTCAGCATCGGAATTGATCGACCTGTCCATCGATACTGAGGAGATTACGACCAATCTGGCGGACAAAGGGTTTGCCAAAGTGCAATTTCGTATCCAAGTAGACTCATCAGAAGCGAAAAAGGAATTAGAAACGAGAATGTTCCAGGTTCAGAACAGTATCATTTATGAGTTATCAGGTACGAAGGCAGCAGAATTACAAGGTCCTGATGGTATTCAGACTCTTGAATCAGAGCTCAAAAAAACAATCAATGATTATCTTGAACACGGTGAGGTTGTAAGAGTCTACACGACACAGAAAATCGTACAATAAGGAATTGTACAATGACGACAAGAAATTGATGCAGAAATGAGGTGTGGCTCTTGGCCGATGTACTCTCACAAAACGAAATCGATGCTTTATTGTCCGCGATTTCTACGGGTGAAATGGATGCTGAAGAACTTCGAAAAGAAGAAATTGAAAAAAAGGTTAAGGTTTATGATTTTAAAAGAGCATTAAGGTTTTCAAAAGATCAAGTAAGAAGTTTAACCCGAATTCATGAAAATTTTGCCAGGCTTTTGACTACTTACTTTTCGGCTCAATTACGTACATATGTTCAAATAGCGGTTGCTTCTGTCGATCAGCTTCCCTATGAGGAGTTCATTCGATCGGTACCGAAAATGACTATCTTAAACTTGTTCGAAGCACCGCCTCTTGAAGGAAGAATGCTTGTTGAAGTGAATCCGAACATTGCTTACGCAATGCTAGACAGGGTACTAGGTGGACAAGGAACCGGAATGAACAAAGTCGATAGTTTAACTGAAATCGAGACTCGGATTATGAATCAGTTATTTGACCGAGCAATTGAAAGCTTTGGGGAAGCATGGAATACAATTGTTGAGGTTGAACCGGAAATGGTTGATTTTGAAGTAAATCCACAATTCTTGCAAATGGTATCTCCGAACGAAACGGTTGTCGTGATTTCACTGACGACAACAGTTGGGGAGACGAGCGGAATGATTAATATTTGCTTGCCCCATGTCGTCCTTGAGCCGATCATTCCAAAGCTTTCCGTACATCATTGGATGCAAAAGAAACAAAAAACAAGATTACCAGAAGAAATTCAAAAAATAGAAAAAAGGGTTAAAGCTGCCCAATTACCGATTACAACTGAACTTGGTCGATGCCAAATTTCGATTCAGGAATTTTTATCAATAGCAACTCATGATGTGATCGAGCTCGATCAAAAGATTACAGATCCGCTGGTGATCAGTGTTCAAGGCAAACAAAAGTTCCAAGGTCAACCTGGTAAGGTCAGAAATCGGATGGCAGTACAGGTTCTCAACGATTTTATGAAGGAGGATGATGGAGATGAGTGACGATATGCTCTCCCAAGAAGAGATTGATGCACTTTTAAACGGTGGAAACGATGACTCGAGTGAGCAATCTGTTGATGAACTGCTCACAGGCATAGAACGCGATGCGATCGGTGAAGTAGGGAATATCTCATTTGGCAGTGCCGCCACTGCACTTTCAACACTGTTGAATCAAAAGGTTGAAATTACAACACCAGATGTAACGGTTGTCGAACGGGATAAACTTTCTGATGAATTCCCAGTGCCTCACGTTGCAGTATTAGTAAAATACACAGAAGGTTTTAACGGGTCAAACCTGCTAGTTATCAAAACATCTGATGCACAGATCATTGCCGACCTAATGCTTGGCGGTGATGGAACGAATCCGAATGGCGAACTCGGAGAACTACACTTAAGCGCTGTCCAAGAGGCGATGAACCAGATGATGGGATCGGCTTCCACCTCGATGTCGACTGTATTCAATAAACGTGTTGACATTTCACCACCTGCCATCGATATGATGCATGTTGAGGCAAATAAAGGAACCGAACACATTCCGGATGAAGAGATGCTCGTAAAAGTATCCTTCAATCTAAAGGTAGGAAATTTGATTGATTCAAACCTGATGCAGCTTATCCCGGTTCAATTTGGGAAAGAGCTCGTTGAAGAATTGATGAATCCAGGAGGGGATGAAAAACCATCTGATCCGCAACCAGTTGAACAAACAACAATTGATCAAAGCCCTACATCACATCGTACGGCGGAGGCATCATCTAATCCAGCAAATGAAAGAAATGCGCAGGAGGCAGTCCCTTCATTTTCAAACCGGAGAGATGCTAACGTTCATCCGGCAGCATTTTCAGATTTCTCAAATACTGAATCGGTTGCTGTTGATCGACGAAACCTGGACATGCTTCTCGATATCCCATTACAAGTAACCGTTGAGCTTGGACGAACAAAAAGGTCTGTCAAAGACATTCTTGAGATGTCACAAGGATCGATCATCGAGCTTGACAAGCTTGCAGGTGAACCTGTCGATATACTTGTTAATCAAAAGTTGATCGCCAAGGGTGAGGTTGTCGTAATAGATGAGAATTTTGGTGTCAGAGTAACAGAAATTATCAGTCAAAAAGACCGCATAGAAAAGTTGCAATAAACCAAGGGGGAACAAGAAAATGGCATACCGAATTTTAATTGTGGATGACGCAGCATTTATGAGAATGATGATCAAGGATATTCTAACGAAAAATGATTTTGAAGTTGTTGGAGAGGCTAGTGATGGTGCTCAGGCAGTAGAAATGTATATGGAACATAAACCAGACCTCGTTACAATGGATATTACGATGCCAGAAATGGACGGGATCACTGCATTGAAAGAAATCCGTGCAACGAATGCGGATGCGAAAGTAATCATGTGTTCTGCGATGGGACAGCAAGCTATGGTAATCGATGCGATTCAAGCAGGAGCGAAGGATTTTATCGTCAAGCCTTTCCAAGCTGACCGTGTACTCGAAGCGATCAAGAAAACGCTGGAAGCATAAGCTGGTGTTTTTAATGAATGTTAAACGCCTGTTACCTGTTCTTCTAATGCTGTATTTAATAGGAGGATCAGGAGAGGCACTAGCAAACTCAGATCAATCAACTAGAACAGACTGTGACGGTTCGGTCGCTGCATGTGTCCAGCAAAATGGAGATCAATCAAAGACAGCGAGGACGAATTCCGAAGCGCCTCCCTTAAAAACCGAATCCAATTCATCAACCGTTACAACAACGGTTAAGGTTATCTTTGCGTTAATTTTTGTCGTTGGATTGATGATCGTTGTGCTCAAGCTTTTACATAAGAGAACACAGATTTTTCAACAAGGGAAGGGAATTCAAACGCTGGGTGGTGCAATGCTTGGAAACCAGCGTTCTGTCCAAATGGTTAAAGTTGGGAACCGTGTATTGATTGTAGGCGTAGGTGACGATGTTTCGTTAATTAAAGAAATTGATGATCAACAAGAAATGAAGGAACTATTATCTCAATATGAATCGGGGAGCAGTTCGATTCAAATGAGAGCCAGTCTGTTCGAATGGATAAAGGAACGCCTGAAGTCGAGTTCAAAACAACCAGGAAACAGCTTTCAAGAAACGTTAAAACAGCGACTAGATGAGGCGAAAAAAGGGCGAACTGAGATCTATGAAGCATTGAAAAAGGAGCAGAACAATGATTGAACTACCAGGAATAAGTAACGAGATTTTAAACAGTAGTCCCGATGGTGTTGCGACTACCGTTCGATTGCTAATCCTGCTGACCGTTCTTTCGTTGGCGCCTGCAATTCTTATTTTGATGACCTCATTTACACGGATCATCATCGTACTTTCTTTTGTCCGAACAGGTTTGGCTACCCAACAAATGCCTCCCAATCAAGTGTTGATCGGTTTAGCACTATTTCTTACATTTTTCATAATGGGTCCTATTCTCTCTGAAGTGAATGACGAAGCGTTAACACCATTTATGGAAGGAGAAATTGGCCAAGAAGAGGCATTTGAACGAGCAAGCATACCGATTAAAGAATTCATGGCCAAGCATACCCGTCAAAAAGATCTTGCCTTGTTCATGGAATACACGGGGGAGGAGCGTCCTGAATCCGTACAGGACATTCCACTCACAACACTCGTCCCAGCTTTTGCCATCAGTGAATTGAAAACAGCTTTTCAAATGGGTTTTATGATTTTTGTGCCGTTTCTTGTTATTGATATGATTGTTGCCAGTGTTTTGATGGCAATGGGAATGATGATGCTTCCGCCAGTTATGATCTCATTACCATTTAAAATTTTATTATTTATTTTGGTCGATGGCTGGTATTTGATTGTACGTTCGTTGCTTGAGAGTTACTAGAACTAGAGAAGAAGGTGTACAGATGGATTCGCAATTTGTTATCTCACTTGCAGAAAAGGGCGTATATACTACTTTACTAGTCAGCGGGCCGTTATTGATTCTAGCGCTTGCTGTCGGATTGCTGGTAAGTGTATTTCAAGCAACTACTCAAATACAGGAACAGACACTTGCTTTCATACCAAAAATCGTTGCGGTACTCGTTTCTCTTATCTTTTTCGGACCGTGGATGTTAACCGAGATGGTCACATTCACCTATGAGCTTCTTAGTAATATGAACGAATACATAGGCTTGTGATTAAATGGTTGAGTTTATTAATAGTATCCCAGCCTTTTTATTAATATTAGTCCGCATAACAGGCTTTTTTGCAACTGTACCGATATTTTCATACAAAAATATTCCTGGAATCCATAAAGTGGGCTTATCACTCATTCTTTCATTTTTTGTTTTAGCGATGATACCCGCTCCGGCGATTGAATTAAACGGCTATTATATCCTTTATATTTTAAAAGAACTACTCGTCGGCATGAGTATCGGGTTTATCGCATCAATTGTGCTTTATGCTTTGCAGGTGGCGGGAGGCTTTATCGACCTTCAGATGGGGTTTGCAATCGCTAACGTGTTTGACCCGCAAACAGGAATACAGTCACCACTTATCGGTCGATATCTTTATATTTTAGCGATGTTGTTTTTACTGACGATTGATGCTCATCATATGCTGCTTAATGGAATCTTTCAAAGTTATCAGCTCGTACCGATTGAAGGGTGGAGCCTATCATTTGGGCAAGGTGGAATGGCGCAGTTAGTGGTTGAAACGGTTAGTCGGATGTTTTATATCGCTTTTCAAATCGCGATCCCTGTTGTTGGATGTTTGTTTCTTGTAGATTTGGCGCTCGGAATCATTTCAAGAACTGTTCCGCAGGTCAATGTATTTATCGTAGGTTTACCCTTGAAAATTGGAGTCAGCTTTATAATCATCCTGCTTATTACACCGATGATTTTTCAGCTAGTACAAGACCTATATGTTGAAATGCTGACTTCGATGAGAAAAATGATGAACCTGATAGGTGGTCCGTAATCATGCCATATTTATCGCTTGATCTTCAATATTTTTCACAAGAAAAAACTGAAAAAGCAACCCCGAAGAAACGGCAGGAAAGTCGGAAAAAGGGACAGGTTGCGAAATCAGGCGATGTGAATACAGCTATTATCCTGTTAATCATTTTCTTGTTTTTATGGATGATCGGCCCTTATATGTTTGACATAATGCTGAAAATATACCGGGTTAGCTTCCAGGATTTCATCCATTATGAGATAACGATTGACAATATCCAACAAGTTATGTCTGCATTATCGTTGGAAGCTGTCATGGCTGTTGCACCGATATTGTTAGTTGCAATGGTCGCTGGGGTTGCCGCAAATTACCTTCAGGTTGGCTTTTTGTTTACAACTGAACCTTTACTCATGAAATTAGAAAGAATCAACCCATTAAAGGGATTCAAGCGGATTTACTCTTTAAGAGCAATCGTTGAACTATTAAAATCAATTCTCAAAATATCCCTGGTTGGACTTGTTACATTTTTTGTACTTTGGATCCACCGGGAAAAGATCATTCAACTTTCCTATGCAACTGTGGAACAGGCTCTGTTAATTATTGGAAAGCTAGCGATACAAATGGGTCTTGCAGCTTCTGCATTGCTCATTTTTCTAGCCGTTCTCGATTTCATGTATCAGAAATTTGATTTTGAGAAAAACATCCGAATGAGTAAACAGGATATTAAAGATGAGCACAAGAAATCGGAGGGAGATCCGCTGATTAAATCCCGGATCAAGGAAAAACAGAGGCAAATGGCGATGCAACGGATGATGCAGGAGGTTCCAAAAGCTGATGTAGTGATCACAAACCCAACCCATTATGCAATCGCCTTAAAGTATGATGATTCGCAAATGGATGCCCCCATTGTAGTTGCAAAAGGACTTGATTATGTAGCTTTAAAGATCCGTGAGATTGCTAAACATAATGAAATTGCGACTGTGGAAAACCGTCCTCTTGCCCGTTCTTTGTATGAGCAGGCAGAAATAGGGGATATGGTACCGGAAACATTGTTTAAAGCTGTTGCAGAGGTGCTTGCGTACGTGTACAGATTAAAAAAGCGAGTTTAGGGCTCACACGATGTGAGTCAGATCATCCATGTTTAGTGAAATAAAAGGAGAGTTCAGCAATGAAGCCAAGAGATTTCGCCGTCCTTATAAGTGTTATTTTAATCATCACGATGTTAATCATCCCGCTTCCCACTTGGATGCTGGACTTCTTGATCATCACGAATATATCCCTTGCATTGTTGATCATTTTAATTGCAATGAACACAAATGAACCACTGCAATTTTCCATCTTTCCTTCATTGCTTTTGCTCGTAACGTTATTTCGTTTGGGGCTGAACGTATCTACGACCAGGTCGATATTGAGCGAAGGGGATGCAGGGAACGTTATTGATACGTTCGGCTCCTTTGTTGTTGCAGGGAATGTGCTTGTTGGTTTTGTCGTGTTCGTCATCTTAGTCATTATTCAATTTGTTGTCATCACAAAAGGTTCTGAACGGGTATCAGAGGTTGCTGCACGTTTCACTCTTGATGCGATGCCTGGTAAACAGATGAGTATCGATGCAGACCTTAATGCCGGTTTGATTTCCGATCGGGAAGCACGTGAGCGGCGCCAAAAGATTGAACAGGAAGCCGATTTTTACGGTGCTATGGACGGTGCAAGTAAATTTGTTAAAGGAGATGCAATTGCAGGTATCATCATTGTCATCATTAATATGATTTTCGGAATCATCATCGGTATGGTGCAAATGGATCTGTCACTTTCTGAATCATCTGTCACCTATACATTGTTGACGGTCGGCGACGGTCTCGTCAGTCAAATTCCTGCACTCATCATCTCGACAGCAACAGGGATTATCGTCACAAGAGCCGCATCAGATGGAAACCTTGGCCAAGACATCGCGAAACAGCTTCTAGCATTCCCGAAAATGTTATATGTGGCTGCAGGCGCAATCTTCTTTCTCGGTGTGTTTACTCCGATTTATCAATTCTACACACTTCCAATTGCAATATTATTGGCCGTAGGAGGTTTCAAGCTTGGCAAAGTTGAACGCGAACGGATCGAATCAGAAGAAGACGTGGAAGAAGAGATTCAGACAGAAGAATTCAAGAGCCCTGAAAGTGTCGTCAACCTGTTACAAGTCGATCCGATCGAGTTTGAGTTCGGATACAGTCTGATTCCTTTGGCAGATACAAGCCAGGGAGGAGATTTGTTAGACCGGATCGTAATGATTCGAAGGCAGCTTGCTCTAGAGCTTGGTCTAGTTGTACCGGTTGTCAGGATTCGCGATAACATTCAACTGCAACCGAACGAGTATCGAATCAAAGTGAAAGGGAACGAAATCACAAGGGGGGAACTGCTTCTCGATCATTACCTTGCAATGTCACCGGGGGTGGATGATGAAGAGGTTGAAGGGATTGAAACGGTTGAACCCGCCTTCGGACTTCCTGCATTATGGATATCCGAGGAACAGAAGGAACGGGCAGAACTATCGGGTTATACCGTTGTCGACCCACCATCAGTCGTTTCGACACACTTAACCGAAATCATTAAAAAGCATGCACATGAACTTCTTGGAAGGCAAGAGGTGAAGCAGCTCGTTGAACATCTGAAAGAAACTCATACCGCATTGGTAGAGGATGTGACCCCTGATCCATTATCAATTGGTGAAATCCAGAAGGTTTTAGTTAAGTTGCTTAAAGAAAACATTTCGATCCGCAATTTACCGATCGTATTTGAAACTCTCGCAGACTATGGACAAATGACAAAGGATTCAGACCTGTTGACCGAATATGTTCGCCAGGCACTATCAAGGCAAATATCAAAGCAGTTTGCAGATGATCAGGCTTCCCTGAAGGTCATAACACTATCAGGTATTGTTGAAAAGAAAATTGCAGAATCGATTCAACAAACGGAGCATGGGAATTATTTATCAATGGACCCGAATGATTCACAAGCTATTTTCGATTCGATTACACATGAAATTAAACGAGTAAATGAGGTCAATCCGATGACTGTGCTCTTATGTTCGCCAGCTGTTCGGATGTATGTCCGCCAGTTGATCGAACGGTATCTGCCTGATGTAGTAGTATTATCGTACAACGAACTTGAACCAAATCTAGAAGTACAAAGCATCGGGGTGGTGAATGCTTCATGAAGATAAAAAAATATATCGCACCGACAATGCCTGACGCGATGAAACGAATCAGGCAGGATTTTGGTAAGGATGGGGTTATCTTAAATTCTAAAGAAGTTCGTACGGGAGGATTCCTTGGGTTCTTTACAAAACCTGCATTGGAAGTAATTGCTGCCTATGATCCGGACCCCTTATCTACAGGAAATGTAATGGAACAATCCGAAAAGCCATTGCCGACAATAAAGAATCCTGCCAAACAGAGTTCGATAGAGCAAGAACCGGTGGATGAAATAAACGAGAAAAATCTTTTCAGGATCCAAGATAAGGCTAAGGATAAGCCTATCCCATTTGTCGGGCCACATTTACCGCAATCAATTGAAAAGCTTACACACTCGTTAACAGCACAGGGAATCCAACCGGAATTACGGACGGCAGTAGTCGACCATTTATTAAGAAGCTGGTACCGGGAGGATTCAGAATCCGTCGCAGAGCAATTGATAGAAAAGTGGTTGGAAGAAAGTCTGTTGAAATTGATTTCTGACCGACCGTTTGGAGAATTCGACTATACGAAAAAGTTCTTGAACTTAATTGGCCCTACTGGTGTTGGAAAGACGACGACAATCGCTAAGATTGCAGCTGATGCAGTGTTGAATAAAAAGAAGAAAGCAGCATTGATTACTACTGATACATACAGAATTGCAGCGATTGACCAGTTGAAGACGTATGCGGAAATTTTAAATATACCGTTGGAAATCGCTTATAACAATGAAGATTTTAAACAGGCAAAAGAACGATTCAAAGATTACGATGTCATTTTTGTCGACTCTGCCGGCAGGAATTTTAAAAACAAACAATATGTTCAGGACTTAAAACAGATCATTCAATTCGATTCAGAAATGGAAAACTATTTGGTTCTATCAATGACCTCTAAATACAGCGATATGATCAAGATTGCGAATCAGTTTACGAGTGTACCGATTAAAAAGCTCATTTTTACAAAAAAAGATGAAACCGATACATATGGAGATCTGTTAAACATCCTTCATGAAACAGGGCTTGGGATCGCATATGTCACAACAGGGCAAAACGTTCCTGACGATATTACGGAAGCAACTCCACAACAAATTGTTTCACTATTGATAGGAGATAGACATCATGCATGATCAAGCTGAAACACTTAGAAGAAAACTAAAGGCCGATCATGATCATCCGAATGCAAAGGTTTATGCAGTAGTTAGTGGAAAAGGTGGTGTTGGGAAATCAAACTTTTCATTAAACCTTGCTTTATCATTATCCGAAAATGGAGGAAAGGTTCTTGTCGTTGACCTTGATATCGGAATGGCTAATCTAGACATCTTGATGGGCGTAAATTCCCGTTACAATATTGCAGACTTAATCGAGAACCATCTACCGATTACAGACATAATAGAAAAAGGACCTGGAAACCTCCATTATATTGCAGGCGGAAACGGTCTTAACGGTTTAGTGGAAATATCGCAAATGCAGTTTGATCATTTTTGCGAACAAGTCAGCATTTTACAATCGGAATATGATTATATTTTGTTCGACATGGGGGCTGGAGCAACGAAGGAAAGCTTACAATTCATCGTATCAGCAGACGAAGTCCTACTGCTTGTAACACCCGAACCGACTGCAATTACAGACGGTTATGCAATGCTGAAGCACATACATAATCTTAGTCCGGAACTGGACGTTTCCATCATCGTCAACCGAATCGAGTCCGCTCAGGAAGGTGACCAGGTAGGCGGTAGACTGAAAATGGCTGCAAAGCAGTTTTTACATAAATCCATTACAGTGAAAGGGGCGATACCTGAGGATCGTAACGTGTTTCTAGCAGTTAAAGACCAGAAACCTTATTTGATCCGTTTTCCGAATAGTAAAGCTGCACGAGCTGTCAGGGGAATTGCAGCCCTCCTTCTGAATGAAATGGAAAGAACCGTAAACTTAGAGCCTCACGGGCAAAGCTTTTTATCAAGGTTCAAGAGGTATTTTCAAAAAAGGCAGGTAATGAGATGAAGTTCATAAACGTGCTTGTCGTAGATGATTCTGCATTGATGAGAAGAGTCATCACTGACCTGTTATCTAGTGATCCTGAAATCAAAGTGTGTGGAACTGCCCGTAATGGAGAGGATGCTCTCAAAAAGATTCCAGAGTTATCCCCGGATGTAATTACACTGGATGTTGAAATGCCTTTGAAAAACGGGCTTGAAACATTGAAGGAGATTATGGAGAAGGATCCACTGCCCGTCATCATGCTTAGCAATGTAACGAGAGCAGGAACGTCTCAAACGATTGAGGCGATGCAACAAGGAGCCATTGACTTTATTTCAAAGCCATCCGGGCAAATATCACTGGATTTACATACAGTACAATCCGAGCTCATTGAAAAAGTGAAATTAGCTAGTCAGGTGAGGATTCGAGATGTAATTAGCCAAAAGGAAGACCGGGATGTTCCGACAAGTACGATTAAAGTAAACAGACCGAAGGCAAACAAAAAGAGAATTATTTCGATTGGTACTTCTACAGGCGGCCCAAGAGCGTTGGTCGAGGTTTTCTCTAAACTGCCAGACAGTCTTGACGCACCAGTTCTTGTCGTCCAGCATATGCCATCTGGTTTTACAAGATCGCTAGCAGAGCGATTGAACAGAACATCAGCATTAGAAGTAAAGGAAGCTGAAGAAGGAGACATTCTTGAAAGGGGCAAGGCTTATATTGCACCAGGTGGGTTTCATTTGATCATAACGGAGGTTGGAGAAGACCTCATGATTAAACTTGATGAACAAATCCCCCCAACGAGAGGGCATAGACCGTCCGTCGATCAGATGTTTAGTAGTCTTGCAGGTTTAAAGAATTACCAGAAAATAGCAGTCATAATGACAGGAATGGGCTCTGATGGTAAAGATGGCCTGCTCGCATTAAAGTCTGATCCTGATACAGTTGCGATTGCCGAATCTAAAGAATCATCCGTTGTTTTCGGGATGCCAAGGGCTGCAATCGAAACCAAAGAGGTAGATGAAATACATCATGTAAAAGACATCGCGAAGTGTATTCTAAGCTATACCAATTAGGGGGTTGTTGTAATGGATATGAATCAATATTTGGATGTGTTCGTTGAAGAAAGCAGGGAGCACTTACAGTCGATTAATGAACATATGCTACGACTTGAAAATGAGCCGAACGAAAAGTCGATTGTGAATGATATCTTTCGTTCAGCACATACGTTAAAGGGTATGTCTGCAACGATGGGGTATGAGGATCTCGCTAATCTTACTCACAAAATGGAAAACGTTTTAGATGCGCTCAGACAAGAACAAATCGGGGTTACATCGGATGTAATCGATGTACTGTTCGAATCTGTCGATCACCTTGAGGCGATGGTTGAATCGATCATTGAGGGTGGGGATGGAAAACGAGATGTATCAAAAACTGTCGCAATATTGAATCGAATCGAAAACGGGGAGGATTCCTCTGAGCAATCGAAGGAGACATTCGTTTCAGAAGGAACGAATGGTCTAGATGAATTTCAAAGGTCCGTGATACTAGAATCAATCGAACAAGGTTTTCATCCCTTATCCGTGAAAATTGCGCTCGATAAAAATTGTATTTTAAAAGCAGCACGAGTATATATGATTTTTGAAGTGATTGAGCAGGTTGCAGAAGTCATACATTCCAATCCCTCGGTCAATGAATTGGAGCAAGAGCAGTTCGATCTCGATTTCACGGTCAACCTTTTGACGAAACTTGATTCAGAGGAGCTTGAAGCACGGATAGGCAAGGTTTCTGAAATTGATTCCGTTCATATAAGCCGACTAAACATAGAAGCTACTGCAGAACCTCAATCTGAGTCAGCAGCAACTACCGAAGTAGAAACGAAAGAGTCAAATACAAAGGGATCAAATACAAAAGACTCGAAGGCAGCAGCTTCCTCAACTAAGCCAAATGCCGGAAATAAGACAATAAGGGTGAACATTCAACGACTTGATCAGCTGATGAATTTATTTGAAGAGCTCGTAATCGATCGAGGAAGACTTGAAACAATCGCAAAAGAGCTTAAGCATACTGACTTGAACGAAACGGTTGAGCATATGACACGTCTCTCGGGTGATCTCCAAGATTCGTTACTGACGATGCGGATGGTTCCGATTGATCAAGTGTTCAATCGTTTTCCTCGGATGATTCGCAGTTTGGCAAAAGATCTTGGCAAAAAAGTGAATCTCGAAATTGAAGGTGGAGAAACGGAGCTTGATAGGACTGTCATCGATGAAATTGGTGATCCGCTCGTTCACCTGTTGCGTAATTCGGTGGATCACGGTATCGAACGCCCGGACAAACGGAAATCCAATGGTAAGGGCTCTGAAGGAACGATTTCTCTCGTAGCCTATCATAGCGGAAATCATGTTTACATTGAAATTACAGATGATGGTGGCGGTATTAATAGAGAAATGGTTCTGAAGAAAGCGATTGAAAACGGGATCGTCAATCCATCGTCAGCATCTGAAATGAAGGATGAAGAAGTCTACCAGCTCCTGTTTGCTTCAGGATTCAGCACAGCAGAAACCGTATCGGATATTTCCGGTAGAGGAGTTGGACTGGATGTTGTAAAGAGCAAAATTGAATCGATAGGTGGACAAATCGGCGTCACATCTGATCCGGGTCAAGGGTCTAAGTTTTCGATACAGTTGCCTCTAACGATGTCAATATTATCGGTCATGCTTGTCACTTCTGGTGAAGAAACTTACGCAATTCCATTATCAAACATTGTGGAAAGTGCGATTATCGCCAAAGCGGATATTCTTAACGCACATCGTCAGCATGTAATCGATTTTCGTGGGAAGGTCGTTCCGCTCGTTTCACTTAAAGAGGTCCTGGATATATCGGGTGAACAAGATGACGATGACTATATTTCGGTAGTCGTAGCACGTAAAGGAGACAAAATGGCTGCACTTGTAGTTGATTCCTTTATCGGACAGCAGGAAGTTGTACTAAAACCGCTTGGAGACTATTTAACAAATATATTTGCAATTTCTGGAGCGACTATTCTCGGAAATGGACAGGTTGCTCTAATACTTGACTGTAACGATTTGATCAAATAAGGAGGAGTTAAAATGTCGGATATAAAAACTGTAGAAAAAGAGATGAAAGCGATCGTTTTTCAACTTAAGGATGAGGAATATGGTGTGGATGTCCATCAGGTTAAATCCATTGAACGGATACAGGAAATTACACGCGTTCCACGTACACCGTCTTTCGTAAAAGGTGTGATTAATCTCCGTGGGATCGTAACACCAATCATTAACCTTCGAAGTCGATTTGACATTGAAGAAGCAGATTATACAGAAGATACGAGGATTGTCATTGTACATGCAAATGATCTTGAAGTCGGAATGATTGTGGACTCTGCTAATGACGTTATCGACGTACCGGTTGATTCTGTCGAACCGGCACCAGAGGTTGTTGGCGGTATTAGTGCTGAATATTTAGAAGGTGTTGCAAAGCTTGAGCGTCGTTTACTTATTTTACTAAATCTTGAAAAGGTATTGAACCCTGAAGAAATCATCGCACTTCGACAGGTTAAGGAGAACAATGAATGATCACCCCGGAGCAGCTGACTGATTTTCAAAAGGATGTTTTAAAGGAAATCGGTAACATCGGTGCTGGTAATGCAGCAACTGCTCTATCACGACTTGTTCAAAAATCAGTAGATATGGAAGTGCCTTCTGTGAAACTCATCCCTTTTAATGAAGTAACCGACATGATCGGGGGAGCGGAACTCGTTGTAGCTGCTACCTTCCTTCGTGTCACTGGGGATGCACCAGGGAATATGTTCTTCATTTTACCATTGGATGAAGCGGTTCATCTCATCAAGCAATTGACAGGCGATGAATCGATAACGGAGGAATCAATTGTTCAATCTGAGCTCCCATGCTCCGCTCTGCAGGAGACAGGTAATATTTTAGCCGGTTCGTACCTATCATCCTTTTCCGACTTTACAGGATTGCAACTCGTTCCATCAGTTCCTTATTTAACGGTGGATATGGCAGCAGCTATTCTTTCACAAGGCTTATTTGAAATGTCACAGGTAAGTGATTACGCCATAATCATCGATACACAGCTAAAGGATTCTGTACACATCAACACAGGTGTGAAAGGCCATTTTTTGCTATTACCTGATCCGGAGTCGTTTCAAAAAATCTTTCATTCGCTCGGGGTTCCTTTAAATGAATAACATAGTAGAAATTGTCCAGGTTGGTATCGCAGATTTTCAACTCGGACAGGCACCTCAACATTTAAGAACAACAGGGTTAGGATCCTGTGTCGGAGTTGTCATATTTGATCCTATAACCCAGGCAGCAGGGATGGCACATATTATGCTGCCAAACTCAAATCTTTCTAAAGGGGCAACGTTCAATCAGGCAAAGTATGCCGATACAGCAATCCCTGAAATGGTATCAGAACTCGGTCATTGCTATGGTATTGATCGAGAACGCCTACAGGCTAAAATTGCCGGTGGTGCACAAATGTTTCAATTTTCAAGCCAAAGTGATGCGATGCGTGTCGGTCCACGCAATGTCGAGGCTGTGAAGGATATACTCAAGTCTTTAAATATCCCCATCATTGCAGAAGATGTAGGAGGAAATAACGGTAGAACAATCGAGTTTGATCCGTGTTCATCCAGACTTGCGATTCGCACGATTCATAAAGGAATGAAATCGATCTAACCTAGATTCGCAGACTTTTTAATTAAAACACATAAAATAGGAGAGATAAGATGCAAAGTGCTGCTAGTAGTGAAGCGAGTGTTTATTGGGACAGTTGGGCGAAAAATCGGGATAAAGACTCTTGCGAAGCTTTACTAGAGATGCATTTACCTCTGGTTCAATACCACGTTCAGCGAATTGCAGTAGGTTTACCGAGGAACGTGAATAAAGATGAGCTTAGAAGCCATGGATTAATGGGGCTTTACGATGCATTGAACAAATTCGATCCAGGCAGGGACTTGAAGTTCGATACATATGCCTCTTTTCGAATTAGAGGTGCAATCATAGATGGGTTACGAAGGGAAGACTGGTTACCGAGATCAATGCGGGAAAAGTCAAAGAAAATTGATGCAGCGATTGAACGTATGGAGCAAGAGGAAATGCGGTCAGTTTCAGCTGCAGAGGTCGCAAGTGAATTAGGCTACTCAGAAGAGGATGTCTTGACCATCATGTCGGAAAGCTTTTTAGCCAACGTTTTATCGATTGATGAAGAGAACAAGGAAAGTGATTCCAACGAAAAAATCGGTTATACAATCGAGGATAAAAAGGTTAACACACCTGAGACCATATTGCTGACGGACGAGCTTCACCAACATCTGACTGAAATAATCAAAGAATTAAATGAAAAAGAACAGCTTGTAGTCAGCTTATTTTACTATGAAGAACTTACCTTAACTGAAATTGGTCATGTCCTAGGACTTTCAACATCAAGAATCTCTCAGATCCATTCAAAGGCACTTTTTAAACTTCGAAATGTATTGTCGAAATATCTTTAAATATGTGGGGTAGTTTATTATGCAGAAAACATCAGTGAGTGATTGTGTGCAGCTTAAGGTTTCAGAAAATCGTATGCGGGTTGTAATGATCCCGATTCACTCATGTGAGTTTCAACCAGAATTCCAAGATATACTGGATTTTTTACAATCAAAAAACGTCACCTTTGGTATTAAGGAAGTTTCAATTTCAGAAATTCTAGCTGATTTCGAGCACTGGCTTGAACCTGTAATCGTGGCGGAAGGATCTAAACCTATACCAGGTGAACCAGGTTTTTTAAAGGAACGGGCACAGGCTGCAAAACAAAAGAGCCCTGAATCGGATCAAAAGTTCGTCGACCTAAGATCAAGAACTGAAATTTTGTCCGTAAAAAAAGGCGAGAGGATTGCCGATATCATTCCCCCTACAGATGGAGTGCCTGGAATGACGGTTGATGGAGTAGAAGTTCCTGCAAAGCCAGGGAAGCCTCTTCGGTTGAAACAAGGCAGAAATACGGTGATCAATGAGGAAAAAAACAGCATCTATGCAACGACTGATGGGCAAGTCAGTTTTCAAAAAAAAGCGGTGCACGTTTACCCGGTATATGAAGTTAAAGGAGACCTGGATTTAAAAACTGGTAATCTTGAATTTGTTGGTAATATACACATATTTGGTGATGTACCTTCCGGCTATAAAATCCAGGCAGAGGGTGACATCAGAATCGATGGAATAGTAGAAGGGTCAGAGCTGCGTGCAGGTGGCTCTATTTATATAAAGAATGGCATCGCAGGACAGGGTAGGTCACTCATCCAAACCGAAAATGACTTACACACTGGTTATATTAATCAAGGGAATATTAAAGTGGGCGGAGATCTTCATATTCACTTTCTAAACCACAGTAATGTACTTGTTGAGGGAAATATATATTGCCAGAAGGGGAAAGGAATGATTGTGGGAGGGAATACGACAGCAGGCTCGAATATATATGTGAACCGATTAGGAACCGAATTGATGACAAAAACCGCAATTTATTTTGGTGTCGCACCAGAACTACTAAATGAATGGGATAAACTCTCGGTTCAAGTACAAAAGGATGAAGAAAGCTTCAATAAACTGAACCGATTAAAAACAGCAGTTGACAGTAAACCGACTTCCCAACAAACCGATAAGGAGCGGATTTTACTTTTGAAGGTAAGAAATACACACGGGCAATTGGTGAATTCATTACAACAAAATAAAGATAGGCTGAATGAGCTTAATGACTCGATATCAAACGTGGGGGATGCAACACTTACCATTGCAGATAGAGTTCAGCCAGGTGTAGAAATTACGTTTGGGAAATATAAGCGTAAAATCCAAACGGTTTATGAGTCTGTAGAAATCAATCTAAGGTCAGGCGAGATTGTTATCGGACACTTATAATAGATAATTCAAAAAGGTATCCAACTGCACTAATTAACCCATTTACAGGGAGTGGGAAAGATGAGTTTGAAATCGATTGAACTTCAAGTAGCCTTACCAAGAACGTTAGATGCTAGCAAAGTTCAAGAACAGCTACAACAGCGTTCTCAAATCGATCAATCCCAGACAGCCTTTGCTCAGGCTAAGGAAGCAGAACATAGACGCAAATCTATTGAAAAACAGGAGCAAACGAATAAAACAGATTTGTCCGGAGATCAGAAGGGCTCCAATCCACATTTTCAGCAGGAGGAAAAAGAACAGGATACGTCTGAAAAAACAGCTACGAATCATCCATTTAAAGGAAAGCATATTGACTTTTCTGGTTAGGGGGAACTAATGACAGGCTTTCTATTGACGATAAGCTTTATCCTTCATTTAACTACACTCTTAGCCGTTTTGATTGTTTGGAAGAAGTTTGATGCATCTGATAAAAATGATATCGATCGAGTAAAATCAGAAATGGAAGATATCTTAATGGCTTATTCCACAGAAATGAAGGAAGAAAACGAAGCCTTCCTTGAACATCTACGCTCAATAAAGAGTGACCAATATAAAAATGATCGACTAAAGGAAGGTCTTCACAAACCCTCAACGTTCCAATCGATAAATAATGATGAAGTATCATTAACACAGCCCACGCCGACGCAAACACCACAATCACATAATGAAAAAGAGGATCCAAACTACACTCCTCCACCACCGATTACAAAGGAAAAGGAACAATTCGGACCATCCATGGCAGCAGAAGTGCTTTCTTTACAGAAAAAGGGTTACTCGCTCGACGAGATTGCCAAAAAAGTAGACAAAGGCAAAGGAGAAATAGAATTACTCATTAAATTTTACCAAGATGGGCGATAGATACTTGCAGGAATAGATCTGTTTATGGTATAGTTACTTTCGGTGTTTATACAACCACACACGTTCGTGGATTTAATTGCCGGTGCTTATATGAAGTTTTGTTATTGCGCCAAACATTACCGTCAAATATCTTTGTTACGTCGTCATTCAAGTCCTCATGTAGGTTAATCTACATTTTGGCTTTCATGACTTGCGTGCCTCGATCTACTCGGTTCTGTTTACCTCATAATAAAACAAGATAAGTTGCAATTATTGAGAAGCGGGCGGAGGAAAAAACCACAGGAGGTGCCTGAGATGGCAGTAATTTCAATGAAACAATTGCTAGAAGCAGGTGTTCACTTCGGTCACCAAACACGCCGTTGGAACCCTAAGATGGCACGTTACATCTTTACAGAGCGTAACGGCATCTATATTATCGACCTTCAAAAGACAGTAAAGAAGGTCGAAGAAGCGTATAATTATGTACGCGACATCGCAGCTGATGGAGGAAAGGTATTATTCGTCGGAACGAAGAAGCAAGCTCAAGAGTCTGTAAAAGATGAAGCTAAGCGTGCTGGTCAATACTACATCAACCAACGTTGGTTAGGTGGAACATTGACAAACTTCGACACGATTCGCAAGCGTATCAGACGTCTAAAGGATCTTGAAAAAATGCAAGAAGATGGAACGTTCGAAGTCCTTCCTAAGAAAGAAGTAATCCTTCTTAACAAGGAAATGGATCGTCTTGAAAAATTCCTAGGTGGAATTAAAGATATGAATGGTCTTCCTGATGTTCTTTTTGTAATCGATCCTCGTAAAGAGCGTATCGCCATAGCGGAAGCTCGTAAACTTAACATTCCGATCGTTGCTATTGTTGATACAAACTGTGACCCGGATGAAATTGACGTAATCATTCCTGGTAATGATGACGCAATCCGTGCCGTCAAGCTATTAACTTCTAAAATGGCTGACGCAGTAGTTGAAGGTAACCAAAGCGATGTTGAAGAGGAACCTTCAGAAGAGGAAGAAGCAGAAGTAAAAGCATAAATATATGTTTGATAAGGGTGATAGAGGGGACTGACCCTTTATCACCTTTTTTAAAGAAAGGAAGTTCAAATAGTCATCAAGGGCTCATGTACCTTCGTCTACAAGTATATCTAGGATGAAAGCTTCCTTAGTACAACTCGTAGCTTTTATGCAAGTACGGCTGGTCGCTCCGGTCCTCAAAACTGTCCTGCCTTGAACTTCTTGTTTCTAATTTGCCGAATTTTGAACTCTTATTGAAAATGAAAGACAAAAGACTACTTTAGTAAGTACATATTAAAAGGAGGAAATCACACATGGCAGTTACTGCACAAATGGTCAAAGAATTACGTGGAAAAACAGGTGCTGGAATGATGGATTGTAAAAAAGCACTTACTGAAAACGATGGTGATATGGACAAAGCGGTTGATTGGCTTCGTGAAAAAGGGATCGCAAAAGCAGCGAAGAAAGCTGACCGAATTGCAGCAGAAGGTTTGACTCATATTGAGACAAACGGAAATGACGCCGTTATTGTTGAGGTTAACTCTGAAACAGACTTTGTTGCGAAAAATGATGCATTCAAAAATTTAATTAAGGAAATTGCTCAACATCTTTTACAGAACAAGCCATCTACTGTTGAAGAAGCAGTTAAACAAACGATGGTTGGTGAAGACATTCCAGTAGAAGAGTATATCAACAATGCTATTGCGAAGATCGGTGAAAAGATTTCCCTTCGTCGATTCACGATCCTCACAAAAGAAGACGGTGACGCATTCGGTGCCTACTTACACATGGGTGGACGAATCGGTGTTTTATCCGTAATCGGCGGATCGAACGATGAAGATTTAGCAAAGGATATCGCGATGCACGTTGCTGCAGTTAACCCTCGTTACGTTAACCGTGATAAAGTTTCTGAAGAAGAAGTTGCGCGTGAACGTGAAGTACTTACTCAACAAGCTTTGAACGAAGGTAAGCCAGAGAAGATTGTTGAAAAGATGGTTGAAGGCCGCCTTAACAAGTTCTTTGAAGAAATTTGCCTTGTTGATCAAGGGTTTGTTAAAGACCCTGACCAAAAAGTTGGCAAATACGTAAACAGTAAAGGTGGAACCGTTAAAGGCTTCATTCGTTATGAAGTTGGAGAAGGTATGGAGAAACGAGAAGAGAACTTTGCTGAAGAGGTCATGTCACAGGTGAAAAAGTAAAACATCTAAACGATTCTTGGCAATTGCCAGTCTTCGCGAAGGTGATTGATTTAGCTGCACTTATATTATAGAAAGTATTCAACTTTCTTAGTGTGCAAAGAAAAGGGGGACACGGTAAGTGTTCCCTATTTTTCAAAAGAAAAGTGCTGGGTGCTAATAAGTAATGTTTAGCTGCAGCGTCTAGGTGCTTACGCTTTTCTATTATATGTGGCTGCATCGCCTAGCCTCTTGGATCACTTCAGCCTCCTGTGGCGGCGACAGCCTCCTCGGGGGACTTCCAGTGTCCATCGTGGCTGATCATGATCAGGGCGCGTGCGCTTTTCTTATAGCAGACCGATAGAATACAGGAAACGCTGATGGAGGGAAAAGATGAGTACACCAAAATACAACAGAGTGGTCTTAAAATTAAGCGGAGAAGCATTGTCAGGACAAATGGGATATGGCATTGACCCTGGCGTGATTCAATCGATTGCAACTCAAGTGAGTGAGATTGTAAAGATGAATGTTGAAGTTGCGGTCGTTGTTGGTGGGGGAAACATCTGGAGAGGTAAAGCTGGAAGTGAAATGGGTATGGACAGAGCTACTGCTGATTACATGGGTATGCTGGCAACTATCATGAATTCACTCGCGCTACAAGATAGCCTCGAAAATATCGGCGTTGAAACGAGGGTGCAAACCTCTATCGAAATGCGTCAGGTTGCAGAGCCTTATATTCGACGTAAAGCTATTCGTCATCTTGAGAAGAAGCGGGTCGTAATCTTTGCAGCAGGTACAGGTAATCCGTACTTTTCAACAGATACTACTGCAGCCCTCCGTGCGGCAGAAATTGAAGCAGAAGTCATTCTGATGGCGAAAAACAACGTTGATGGTGTATATTCTGCTGATCCTAAAATGGATGAAAGTGCAACGAAATATAAGAGTTTATCTTATTTGGAAGTGTTGAAGGAAGGTTTAGCAGTAATGGATTCAACTGCTTCCTCACTCTGTATGGATAATGATATCCCGTTAATTGTGTTCTCAATAATGGAAGAAGGAAATATCAAGCGTGTTATTGAAGGAGAAAATATCGGAACAGTAGTAAGGGGGAAATAAAATGTCTCAAGCAGTTATTCAGCAAACAGAAGAAAAAATGAAAAAAGCAGTGGCCTCATACCGCCGGGAGTTATCGACTCTACGAGCAGGCCGAGCTAATCCATCTATCCTTGATCGGGTTACAGTAGATTATTATGGTGCTCCGACACCGCTTAACCAAATGGCGGGTATTTCAGTACCTGAGGCGCGCTTACTTGTCATCCAGCCTTACGACAAGTCGGTGATCGGTGATATTGAAAAAGCGATCCAAAAAGCTGAACTTGGTCTTACACCGTCGAATGATGGCGACATCATTCGAATTGCTATCCCTGCTTTAACCGAAGAGCGACGTAAAGAACTTGTAAAGCTTGTTAAAAAGTACGCAGAAGAAGGAAAAGTTGCAGTACGCAACATCCGTCGAGATTCTAATGAAGAATTGAAAAAGCTTCAAAAGGGCGGAGACATGACAGAAGACGATCTAAGGCATTATGGTGATGAGGTTCAAAAGCTGACTGACAAATATGTTGCTGAAATTGACACCATTGCTTCGGAAAAAGAAAAAGAAATCATGGAAGTATAACGCAATTCAAGTTAAAATAAGATAAGTGAAGTGGGGATCTGACACAATCATGGTTAGTTTCCCTCGTTTAAAGGGGTGGCTCCCAAGCCTTGAGTCATCCCTTTTTTTACACTTTACTTTAAGGAAGGATAATCATTCTTTCTATAGGACAAGTGCAAATGCTTTCAGGTCATCCCTTTTGGGATCAAGTTTTCTTTGCACATTAGATACAATACATATTACAATAGTAAGATATTATTAAACCAATCCATCACTAGTTTTCGATTTGATTTTATCTCGATGGGGGATACATGATGCTGAATAAGCTTGTCAACTTAACCAAAATGAACAAAGAAATAACTGACGATAATAAGCTCGATCGCAGCCGGATTCCTTCACATATCGCAATTATTATGGATGGTAACGGCAGATGGGCTAAAAAGCGTGGACTGCCAAGGATTGCGGGTCACCGTGAGGGGATGAAAGTGGTCCGAAGAATAGTCAAACGTGCTAACCAGCTAGGTGTAAAAGCACTGACCCTTTATGCATTCTCAACCGAAAACTGGAAAAGGCCGAAACCTGAAGTGGAATTTATCATGAAATTGCCAGAACAATTCTTGCTTACTTATTTACCTGAATTGATCGAAGAAAATGTTCAAGTACGTACAATCGGACAAAAAGAAGGAATCCCTTCTTATACACAAAAAGCAGTAAACGAGGCAATTGAAAAAACAAAACATAATGATGGTCTTATATTGAATTTTGCGTTGAATTATGGCAGTCGTTTTGAAATCACCGAGGCAGTTCGCCAGTTATCAAAGGATTTGGATGCTGGTACAATAAGTGCAGAAGATGTCGATGAAAATTTGATTGGATCCTATATGATGACAAAAGGAATCGGGGATCCCGATCTGTTAATCCGAACAAGTGGCGAAATCCGTCTCAGCAATTTTATGCTCTGGCAGCTTGCCTATACTGAATTGTGGTTTACCGACGTGTATTGGCCTGATTTTTCTGAGGTAGACCTTGAGCAGGCGATACTCGATTATCAGAATAGGGGCAGAAGATTCGGAGGGGTATGACCTTTAGGAGGAAAATCATGAAGGAACGAATTATTACTGGTCTTTTGGCAGCAATAATCTTTATTCCAATAGTCTTTTTTGGTGGAATATTGTTTTATAGTGCAATTGCTTTACTTTCAATTCTTGCACTTCGCGAGCTATTACGGATGAAAAAAATTGTTCTCTGGGATTTTGCAGGTGTCGTTTCCTCCGTTATGGTACTTATTCTCATTATTCCTGACGATCTAGGTGAAAGGATTTTTGAGGACGCGTCGATCAAAATCACAACGATTATATTCGGGTTACTCTTGTTGCTGACCTGGACCGTTATTACGAAGAATCATTTTTCCTTTGAGGATGCAAGTTTTGTATTAATGGCAACGCTTTATCTCGGCGTTGGTTTTTTATATCTGAATGAAACGCGAGCATTGGATAACGGTGTAAGCAGTATCTTTTTTGTTTTATTTATCGTATGGGCAACAGATACAGGTGCATACTTTTTTGGGAAATCGTTTGGGAAACGTAAGCTATGGCCAGTGATCAGTCCTAACAAAACGATTGAAGGCTCGCTTGGAGGATTGGCTTGTGCAATTCTTGTAGCAGTTGTTTATCAGTTGCTACTTCCGATTTATTCTGCCTTTATCTTTGCTATATTAGCAGCAATCATAATAGGCATTTTCGGACAAATTGGTGATTTGGTCGAGTCCGCATTTAAACGACATTATCAAGTGAAAGATTCAGGAACACTTCTACCTGGTCACGGGGGGATACTGGATCGGTTTGATAGCATTTTGTTCGTATTACCGATTTTACATATCTTACAGCTGATGTCTTAGTCAGTATGGTGAAATGGAGGCAATTATGAAAAATGTCAGCGTGTTAGGAGCTACCGGCTCGATCGGTACCCAAACACTTGAAGTAGTGCGGGCGAATCCTGAACAGTTTAGTATTACTTCATTATCCTTTGGCACAAACGTTGAGGCAGGAGTTCAGTACATCAATGAATTTCGCCCGAAGCTTGTATCTGTTGCGACGAAAGAGGTTGCAGAAAAAATTAATGGGACTATCGATTCAGCCTGTCAAGTATACTATGGTGAACAGGGATTAATTGAAGTTGCGACTGACCCCGACTCCGATATACTCGTTAATGCGGTAATGGGAAGTGTCGGTTTAAATCCAACATTAACGGCCATAAATGCAAAGAAAACCATTGCCCTTGCTAACAAGGAAACATTGGTGACTGCAGGGCATATCGTTATGGAACAAGCGAGGAAGAATGAAGTCGATATTTTACCAGTTGATAGTGAGCATTCTGCAATATACCAATGTCTTAATGGGGAAAACAAGGCTGAAATGTCCAGGATGACTTTAACGGCATCCGGAGGGAGCTTCCGTGATTTTACGAGAGAGGAATTAATGGATGTTTCTGTGGATCAAGCCTTAAACCACCCGAACTGGTCGATGGGCTCTAAAATCACAATCGATTCAGCAACAATGATGAACAAGGGTCTCGAAGTCATTGAAGCACATTGGTTATTCAATACACCTTATGATCAAATCGATGTCCTTTTGCACCGGGAGAGCGTTATCCATTCAATGGTTGAATTCATCGATGGAAGTGTCATCGCTCATTTGGGTACGCCAGACATGAAGGTACCCATCCAATACGCACTAACACATCCGGATAGGCTTGAAGTGACAAACGGAAAAAGGTTAAACTTAGTTGAGGTTGGTACTCTTCATTTCGAAAAAATGGACTTGCAGCGTTTTCCTTGTCTCCGTTTAGCTTTTGAGGCAGGTAAGGCTGGCGGGACGCTGCCAACGGTTTTAAATGCAGCAAATGAGGCAGCTGTTGAAGCTTTCCTCAGAGGTAAAATTCGGTTTTTGGATATCGAAATGTTCATTGAAAGAGCTTTAGAACAACACTCTCTCATAAAAGATCCTACTCTCGAAGAGATTCGTGAAGTCGACCTTATGTCACGTGAATTTGTACAATCACTTCTTGTTTAAAGGTGGTCAGTAAATGAATACATTTATCGCGATCGTAATTATTTTTGGTGCACTTGTGTTTTTCCATGAGTTGGGTCACCTTTTACTTGCAAAACGTGCAGGTATACTTTGCCGGGAATTTGCAATCGGATTTGGTCCGAAGATTTTTTCTTCTAAAAAGGGAGAAACGCTATACACGGTCAGATTACTTCCTCTAGGTGGATTTGTAAGAATGGCCGGAGAAGACCCTGAGGGTATAGAAGTCAAGCCGGGTTCGCGTGTAGGGCTTGTTTTTGATGCGGAAAATCGCGTCAAGGAAATTGTTGCAAATCAAGTTTCCAAATATCCAAATGCTAAGGTTGTAACGGTTGAACGAGCTGATATTGAAAGAGAGCTTATTATTAAGGCTCATGTTGATGATGAATTATCTGAAACGTATCCTATCCACCCAGAAGCTAATTATGTTCAAGATGGAATGCTTACTCAGATTGCTCCGTATGACAGGCAGTTCGGTTCAAAACCATTGCTAGCTCGTTTTCTTGCTATTTTTGCCGGGCCGTTAATGAACTTTTTACTAGCATTTGTCCTCTTAGCAGCCTATGCACTAACACAAGGTATTCCTGTCAATGAATCAATGCTTGGAAAGGTTGTTGACGGTGACCCTGCTGCGGAAGCAGGCTTACAAAAGGGAGACCGAGTTTTAGCAGTAGATGGGGAAGCTGTTAACACATGGGAAGAGCTGGTTATCGTCATTCAGAAGAACCCGAACGAAGAGCTTCAATTTTCGATTGAACGAAATGGGGAAACAGTGTCTGTTCCGGTTACACCTGGTGAAAGAGAAGGAAGTAACGGAAAGGCTGAAGGGTTTGTTGGTGTTTATATGCCAACAGAAATTTCCTTCCTTGGTTCGTTGCAATATGGACTCGAGAAAACGGGTCAACTTACAGTGGCCATCATTCAGGCACTTGGCCAGTTAGTCACCGGACAAATCTCGATCGATAATTTATCAGGTCCAGTCGGAATTTATAAGTATACGGATCAAGCAGCAGATGAAGGAGCTTTTGTCCTTTTACAATGGGCAGCCTTCCTCAGCATCAACCTGGGAATCTTTAATCTATTACCACTGCCTGCACTTGACGGAGGAAGATTGACGTTTCTTGCAGTCGAGGGAATCCGTGGTAAACCAATCGATCCACAAAAGGAAGGCATGGTCCATTTTATTGGATTTGCGCTTCTGATGCTGCTGATGATTGTTGTTACTTGGAACGATATCCATAAATTTTTCATCCAGTAAAGGTAGAAATGATTTAGAGTTGTTCCTACTTTGGCAATCGCCACCGTTTTGGCCAGGCGGTTGCCATTTTTTTATCTATTGCTATATTATTTTTTTAAGAAGGTGTTAATATGAGACAAAGTCAATTATACAGCCCAACATTAAGGGAAGTCCCGGCTGATGCTGAAGCCAAAAGCCATCAGCTTTTGCTTCGAGCAGGTTTTATTCGTCAGAATGTTTCTGGAGTATATTCGTTTCTACCGTTAGGGAAAAAAGTCCTTCGTAAAATTGAAACAATCGTACGTGAAGAGATGGACTTCATCGGTTCCCAGGAAGTCTTAATGCCTGCACTTCAACCATCAGAGGTATGGGAAGAATCGGGAAGATGGTATACATATGGACCGGAGCTTATGCGGTTAAATGATCGACATGATCGTACGTTTGCATTAGGTGCGACACATGAGGAACTAATCACAAGCCTCTTACGGGATGAAGTGAAATCCTATAAAAAGTTACCGATGGTTTTATATCAAATCCAAACGAAGTTTCGTGATGAGAAACGACCACGATTCGGTCTGCTTCGCGGAAGGGAATTTATTATGAAGGATGCCTATTCCTTTGATGTGGATCAAGAGGGACTCGATCGTAATTACGATAACATCTTTCATGCATACAAGAATGTATTTACTCGTTGCGGTTTGGATTTTCGTGCAGTACTAGCAGATTCCGGAGCGATGGGCGGAAGGGATACACATGAATTTATGGTGTTGTCTGAAATTGGAGAGGATACGATCGCTTATTCGGACCGTTCGGAGTTCGCAGCCAATATTGAGATGGCTCCTGTCAAGGTCATTTATGCGAAGAAAGATAGTGAACTTAGAGAAAAAGAAATCATCATGACTGAAAATAAAAGGTCGATTAAAGACGTAGCAGAGTTCCTTGATATCCCTGAACAGGAATGCATCAAGTCGTTGCTCTGGATTGTTGATGAACAACCTGTGCTAGTCCTTACCAGAGGAGATCACCAAATTAACGATATCAAACTAAAGAATGCACTTGAAGCATCCATCGTTAAACTAGCAACCGAGGAACAGACCAACGAAATACTTAACAGTGAAATCGGCTTCATTGGTCCTGTTAACGTACCTGATGGAATCAAAGTGATTGCAGATGAAGCTGTACGTTCGGTCGTAAATGGGGTCTGTGGTGCAAATGAACAGGACAAGCATTTTGTAAATGTAAATCCTGATCGTGATTTTAAGGTGGATTTCTATGACGATCTTCGGTTTATAAAAGAGGGAGATCCTTCTCCGGATGGTAATGGGACGATTGTTTTCGCAAAAGGGATTGAAGTGGGACACGTCTTTAAACTCGGTACTCGATACAGTGAATCAATGAATGCTGAAATATTAGATAAAAACGGGAAATCAACGCCGATCGTAATGGGATCCTATGGAATTGGAGTGTCTCGAACGCTTGCGGCTGTCGTCGAACAAATGCATGATGAAAACGGAATCTTATGGCCAACCCAATTATCACCGTTCGATTTGCACCTTATCTGTGTCAATCCGAAAAATGATTCTCAGTCAGCACTAGGTGAAAAGCTATACGAGGAGTTAAAATCGAACCGTTTTGACGTTTTATATGATGACCGGAAAGAACGGGCAGGTGTCAAATTTACTGATGCAGATCTGATCGGAATTCCTATTCAAATCATTGTCGGAAAACGTGCAGAAGAAGGAATCATTGAAATGAAGAATCGAAAGACAGGTCATAAGGATGAAGTACATGTTTCAGAATTGCTAGCATCCATTGCTCAGCATCAAGCTGAGTCTCGTTAATAGATAAACGATGTGATTTTCATCAATATGGAAAGGAGCCGAAAAGATCATGGAAGATCTTGAAATTCGAAAAGAGCGGTTGAACCTTTTATTAGAACAGATTGCTTTTCCTGAAGATAAAAAAACGTGGTTTGAAAATGGCTATGTACAAAAGCTATCAATTCAAAAAGAGCAGAAAAAATGGACCTTTCATATTCATGTCTCACGTCCATTGCCATACCCAGTGTTCCAATTATTCGATTCATTGCTGACAAAGGCATTTGAAACGATTGCTGCAACCGAAAGTGTAATTCATTGCTCTGAAAGTGAACTGACAAAAGAGCTCCTTGAAGGGTATTGGAATCCTTGTTTAGAACGCCTAAAGGAAAGCTCATTACCTGTAAGGGAGATGCTCGGAGCTCAATTGCCTACCATACAAGGCAGCAAAGTTACAGTAAAAGTTAGCAATGATGCGCAATCAATGTTATTTCAAAGAAAACTAGCTCCCGTATTAGGCCAATCTTTTTTAAAGCTCGGCTTTCCTCCGCTCACATTTGAAACGCTCGTTGAAAGAAATGAGGAAGACTATCAAAAGTTTGTCGAACAAAGAGAGCAAGAAGATAAATCGAAGGTAATGGCCGCATTGATGGAGAAAGAAAAGGCTGAGAAAAAACTAGAGAGTGGAATACGACAGGAACGTCTTAAAATCGGTTACGGCATAAAGGATGATCCTGTAGAAATCCAGTCGATTGTTGATGAGGAACGAAAGATCACTGCCCAAGGTTATGTTTTTGATGCTGAAACTCGTGAGCTGCGTAGCGGCCGTGTACTGTTGACGTTTAAAATCACGGATTATACGGATTCAATTCTGGTCAAAATGTTCTCTCGCGATAAAGAAGACATTCCAAAGCTTCAGGCTGTTCAAAAAGGTATGTGGGTCAAAGCACGTGGTGGAATACAAAATGATACCTTTGTACGGGACCTTGTCATGATTGCCAATGATGTCGAGGAATTGACTCCAGTGTTAAAGGAAGATAAAGCGGCGGAAGAAGAAAAGCGGGTCGAGCTTCATCTGCATACACCTATGAGCCAAATGGATGCAGTGAGCTCAACTTCGGCATTGGTGGAGCAAGCCGCAAAGTGGGGGCATCCAGCAGTTGCTATCACGGACCACGCTGGAGTCCAGTCTTACCCGGAAGCTTACTCAGCAGGGAAAAAACATGGCATCAAAGTAATATTCGGGCTAGAAGCTAACCTTGTCGATGACGGGGTGCCTATTGCCTACAACGATCAACATAGACCATTACTTGATGAAACCTACGTTGTTTTTGATGTTGAAACGACTGGACTAAGTGCTGTATATAATAAAATCATTGAACTTGCTGCAGTGAAGGTGAAGGATGGGGAAATTATCGATCGATTTGAAGCGTTCGCTAACCCACATCACCAGCTTTCTCAAACAACAATTGAACTGACAGGTATTACCGATGATATGGTTTCAGACGCTCCTGAAATTGAGGACGTATTAAAAGACTTTAATGAATTTATCGGTGATGACATACTTGTTGCACATAATGCAAGTTTTGATATGGGGTTTTTAAACGTAGGATTCCGCAATATCGGGATTGGAGAGGCAAAAAACCCTGTCATTGATACTCTTGAGTACGGCCGTTTTCTATACCCAGAGTTTAAAAACCATCGACTTAATACGTTATGTAAAAAGTTCGATATCGACCTTACCCAACACCATAGAGCAATCTATGATGCAGAAGCGACAGGGTACTTATTATGGAAAATGGTGAAAGATGGTGTCGAAAAAGGTATTACCTATCACGATGAATTAAACGATCATATGGGTCAAACTGGATTTGAACGAACCCGACCCTCTCATTGCATTTTACTTGCTACTAATCAAGAGGGGATCAAAAACATCTATAGGCTCGTTTCAGAGTCTCATCTGAATTATTTTTATCGAACCCCTCGTATCCCGCGTTCAAGACTGATGAAATACCGCGATGGCTTATTAGTAGGGTCAGGGTGCGACAAAGGTGAAGTATTCGAAGGGATGATGCAAAAGTCACCTGAAGAGGTTGAGGAAATTGCAAAATTCTATGACTATCTGGAGATTCAGCCTTTAGGGAACTATGAACATTTAATTGATAGAGAGCTTGTTCGTGACGAGCTTGCATTGCGAGAGATTGTTTCAAACATTGTAAAATTAGCAGATAAACTGGATAAAAGGGTAGTCGCAACCGGAAATGTCCATTATTTGAATGAAACGGATAAGGTTTATAGGCAGATTCTAATCGGAAGTCAAGGAAATGCCAACCCGCTGAATCGTCAACGACGTTTGCCCGATGTCCATTTTCGGACGACCGATGAAATGCTAGAATGTTTTTCTTTTCTCGGTAAGGAAAAGGCAAAGGAAGTTGTCATAACGAACTCACAAAAGGTTGCCGAACAAATTGATGAAGTGAAACCGATTCCGGATGATTTATATACACCGAAAATTGAAGGTGCGGACGATGAAGTTCGAAACATGAGCTATGAGATGGCAAGAAGTATCTATGGTGAAGAGCTGCCTGAAATCGTTGAACAAAGGTTGGAAAAAGAGCTGAAGAGTATTATTGGTCATGGATTTGCCGTCATATATCTTATCTCTCATAAACTTGTAAAAAAATCACTCATAGATGGTTACCTTGTAGGGTCGAGGGGATCAGTCGGCTCCTCTTTTGTAGCGACGATGACAGAAATTACAGAAGTAAATCCATTACCACCTCATTACGTTTGTCCATCCTGTAAACACTCGACGTTTTTCGATGATGGTTCAGTCGGTTCGGGATTTGATTTGCCAGATAAAGACTGTGATCGATGCGGAGTGAAGTATACGAAGGATGGCCATGATATACCTTTTGAAACGTTCCTTGGTTTTAAAGGGGATAAAGTACCCGATATCGATCTGAACTTTTCAGGCGAGTATCAGCCAAGAGCACATAATTACACGAAGGAACTGTTCGGTGAAGAATATGTGTATAGAGCAGGTACGATCGGAACGGTAGCCGAAAAGACTGCTTACGGTTACGTCAAAGGCTATGCTTCAGATCATGATCTTCATTATCGATCTGCAGAGATTGATCGGCTCGTTTCAGGTTGTACGGGTGTGAAACGAACGACAGGACAACATCCAGGGGGGATCATTGTAGTTCCAGATTACATGGACATTTATGATTTTTGCCCTGTTCAATTTCCGGCTGATGACAAAAACTCAGAATGGAAAACGACCCATTTTGATTTCCATTCGATCCATGACAATCTGTTAAAGCTTGATATTCTCGGGCACGATGATCCAACAGTAATTCGTATGTTGCAGGATTTGAGTGGAATTGATCCAAAGACGATACCGACAGACGATAAAGAAGTTATGAAAATTTTTAGTGGTCCAGAAGCGCTAGGGGTTACAGAGGATCAGATCATGTGTAAAACAGGAACGTTAGGAATCCCGGAATTCGGTACACGTTTTGTCCGCCAAATGCTTGAAGAAACCAAACCAAGCACGTTCTCTGAACTTGTACAAATATCAGGACTTTCTCACGGAACGGATGTATGGCTCAATAATGCAAACGAGCTGATTGCAAATGGAACATGCGAGCTTAAGGACGTAATCGGTTGCCGTGACGATATTATGGTCTATTTGATTTATAAAGGGCTTGAACCTTCACTTGCTTTTAAAATTATGGAGTTCGTCCGTAAGGGGAAAGGGCTTCAAGACGAATGGATCGAAGAAATGAAAAACAACGATGTACCAGACTGGTATATTGATTCATGTAAAAAGATCAAATATATGTTCCCGAAGGCCCATGCGACTGCTTATGTGCTGATGGCAGTCAGAATCGCTTACTCTAAGGTACATTATCCAATCTGGTTTTACGCCGCATACTTTACAGTTCGAGCAGGCGACTTTGATCTGGATGCTATGATCAAGGGTACAGCAACCATTCGCCACCGGATGGAAGAAATAAACCAAAAGGGATTGGATGCATCCCCGAAGGAAAAGAGTTTACTAACTGTTCTCGAAATTGCTCTTGAAATGTGTGAAAGAGGATTCGGATTCAATAAGGTCGATCTGTACCGTTCTTCTGCATATGAATTTATCGTAGACGATAACAAATTGATCCCTCCCTTCAATGCGATTCCTGGACTCGGAACGAATGCGGCGATCAACATAGTAAACGCAAGAGAAAACGGGGAGTTTCTATCGAAGGAAGATTTACAACAACGAAGTAAAATTTCGAAGACAGTTCTTCAGTACCTGGATGATCAAGGTTGTTTGGATGGGTTGCCTGATGCGAACCAGCTATCCCTTTTTTAGAGAGGAAGTTTAAAGAGGCACCGGGCGATTCCCATCGTTCGTTACTGTTCCGTTGTACCTGCATGTACAAGAGAAACCTTTGATGTAGACTTCCTCGCTACAATGCGCAGCCTAGATGCAAGTGGTCCAGTTGCAAGCGGTTTGACGTTTATGGTATAGTAAAATTGGAAATACTAGTGAATAGGTCGTCTCGGAAAGAGTGGGTGCCCAAACCCGCTCTTTCATTATGTTTGACATCTTTTTTATTCGGAATATGAAAATTTATGGAAAGTTAAATCGTTTTCGGTTAGTAAAGGAGGACCATTCATGAGCAAAAAGGTGACCGAGATAGCGGAAGACCTCGTTACACCAATATTAGATTCCATGAACCTTGAACTCGTTGACGTTGAGTTTGTCAAAGAGGGGAAGGACTGGTTTTTAAGAGTGTATGTTGACAGTGATCATGGTGTAGACATCGAAGAATGTGGAAAAGTCAGTGAACAGCTCAGTACAAAACTGGATGAATCCGACCCGATTCCACAAGCATACTTCCTTGAAGTTTCATCTCCAGGAGTCGAACGCCCATTGAAAAAAGAGCAGGACATTCATAAAGCGATCGGGAAATTGGTACATATAAAAACCTATGAACCAATCGATGGGCAAAAAGAGTTCGAGGGTGAACTAAAGGAATTTGATGGTAATGATTTAACGATAGAGGTTCGTGTGAAAACTCGTACAAAAACATTCTTGATACCGTATGAAAAAGTAGCGAACGCGCGTTTAGCGGTATCATTTTAATAATAAGGGGGAGAGTCTAATGAGTGATTTGATGGATGCGTTAACAGTTCTTGAAAAGGAAAAAGGAATCAGTAAAAACGTTATTGTTGAAGCAATTGAAGCAGCACTGATTTCTGCATACAAACGTAATTTTCATCAGGCACAGAACGTCCGTGTCGACTTTAACCAAGATACGGGAAGTGTAAAAGTATTTGCTCGAAAGAACGTTGTCGAAACTGTCGAGGATGACCGTTTAGAAATTTCAATTGACAAAGCAAAAGATATGAGCCCTCAATATGAGGTTGATGATGTTGTTGAGCTTGAAGTTACTCCGAGAGACTTCGGACGGATTGCTGCGCAGACTGCAAAGCAGGTAGTAACCCAAAGAGTAAGAGAAGCTGAGCGGGGTATCATCTATTCCGAGTTCATAGATCGAGAAGAAGACATCATTACAGGCGTCGTTCAACGACAGGATCACCGCTATATGTATGTCGATCTTGGTAGAGTTGAAGCCTTACTACCGACTACAGAACAAATTCAGAGTGAGAAATATAAAACGAATGATCGTATCAAAGTATTTATTACAAAAGTTGAAAAAACAACAAAAGGGCCGCAAATCATGGTTTCTAGAACACATCCAGGCTTATTGAAGCGATTATTTGAGCTTGAAGTGCCAGAAATCTATGACGGAACTGTTGAGATAAAGTCAATTTCGCGAGAAGCAGGCGATCGTTCTAAAATTTCTGTCCATGCAGAAGACCCAGAAGTAGACCCAGTAGGATCATGTGTTGGTCCTCGAGGTCAACGTGTTCAAACAATTGTCAATGAACTTCACGGTGAAAAAATCGACATCGTCCGCTGGTCAAATGATCCGGTCGAATATGTTGCAAACGCACTAAGTCCTTCTAAAGTGGTAGAGGTTCAAGTTAATGAAGAAGACAAAATGACCCGTGTTATTGTTCCGGATTATCAGCTTTCCCTAGCAATTGGAAAACGCGGACAAAATGCTAGATTAGCCGCTAAACTAACAGGCTGGAAGATTGATATCAAGAGCGAATCAGAAGCAATTGAACAGGGATTATACGATCCGAATAAGGAAGAAGTCAGTGATCAGGAATTACACGAGGATGATCAGGAATTTTAAAAGGAGAGGGAAACAATGAAAAAACGGAAGATTCCGATGCGAAAATGTGTGGCTTGTCAAGAAAACAAGCCGAAAAAAGAACTCATTCGCATAGTCCGTTCTCCAGAAGGAAACGTTTCAATCGACCACAGTGGAAAAAAGTCTGGTCGGGGCGCATACATCTGCAACCAAAAGTCATGTTTTGAACTGGCACATAAGAAAAAGACTCTCCAAAATCAATTGGCTGCTCAAGTTGATGATACCGTATATGAAGAACTTAAGAAGCAAGTTAGCGAAACGAGGGATTAGATGAGGTCATCCTGGACATCGCTGTTAGGACTTGCAAACCGCGCTGGGAAATGTATATCAGGGGAAGAGCTGGTCATAAAAGAAATACGACATAACCGTGCCAAGATCGTTTTGCTTGCAGAAGATGCATCCGCAAACACACGAAAAAAAGTGATTGATAAATGCACTTATTATCAAATTCCTTACTATTTCGTTCCGAACCGTCTCGAATTAGGAAAAGCAATTGGGAAAGAACAACGGGTAACCGTTGCAGTGATCGATAATGGATTTGCCAAAAAGTTAAAAACCTTAGTCGATCAATAACTTTGGGGGTGACAAAATGAGTAAGATGCGTGTCTATGAATTTGCGAAAAAACACAATTTACAAAGTAAAAATATTATTCAAAAGCTAAAGGACATGAATATAGAAGTTTCTAACCATATGTCTATGATCGATGATGGCACTGTTGAGAAGCTTGAAAAATCGTATCAATCTCCAAAACAAGAACAAACTAAGAAACAATCAGGTGTTAATCAACAAAAAGCTGCCAAACAGCCTAATAAAGCACCAGCAGGGAATAAGTCGGATAAACGTCCAAATGGTGGTACGCCAAATAATACAAGTCGTGGAGATAAACAAACATCAGTGAATAAACCAAAAAAAGACAACAAACCTAAAAAATTCAATCAACAAGATAACAAGAACCATCGCGGAAACAACCGTCAAAGAGGAAACAGAAGGCGGCCTGTAAACGACCAAAAACCACAACAGGTGCAACAAAAGCCTAAAACTCCTGAGAAAATCACCTTTGAGGGTTCATTAACTGTCGGTGAAATAGCGAAGAAGCTTCATAAGGAATCATCTGAAATTATTAAAAAACTGATGGGTCTTGGAGTTATGGCTACGATTAACCAGGAGCTGGATAAAGAAACAATCGAGTTGATCGGTGCAGATTACAACGTGGAAGTCGAAGAAGAAATCATTATTGATGAAACGGACTTCGAAAGCAACGAGATTGTTGAAGATGAGTCGAAATTGGCGATCCGTCCACCGGTTGTAACAATCATGGGGCACGTTGACCACGGGAAGACGACTCTTTTAGATTCAATCCGCCACACTAAGGTAACTGCAGGTGAAGCTGGCGGAATTACCCAGCATATTGGTGCATACCAGATTAAAGAAAATGGAAAGCCGATAACATTCCTTGATACTCCAGGTCACGCAGCATTTACAACAATGCGTGCTCGTGGAGCACAGGTTACCGATATTACGATTCTGGTCGTTGCAGCAGATGATGGTGTTATGCCACAAACGATTGAAGCAATCAATCATGCAAAGGCTGCTGAAGTACCGATTATTGTTGCAGTAAACAAGATGGATAAAGAAGGAGCAAATCCGGATCGGGTTATGCAAGAGTTGACAGAGCATGGTCTCATACCTGAAGACTGGGGTGGAGATACAATCTTTGTTAAACTTTCTGCTATAAATGGAGAAGGTATCGACAGCTTATTAGAAATGATCCTTCTCATTTCAGAGGTTGAAGAATACAAATCGAATCCAGATCGATTCGCCAACGGAACGGTTATCGAGGCACAATTGGATAAAGGGCGAGGACCGGTTGCAACATTACTTGTTCAAGGAGGGTCTTTAGAAGTCGGTGATCCGATCGTTGTAGGAAATACGTTCGGACGCGTTCGTGCAATGGTAAATGACCTTGGACGACGAGTGAAAAAAGTCGGACCATCCACACCTGTTGAAATTACAGGGCTGAATGATGTCCCGCAAGCCGGGGATCAATTCCGTGTATATAAGGATGAAAAGAAAGCACGTTCAATTGGAGAAACAAGAGCGAAACGTCAAATTGAACAACAACGAAAAGAAACTTCTAAACTCAACCTGGATGATCTCTTCGAACAAATTAAAGAAGGCGAAATAAAAGAGATCAATGTAATTGTCAAGGCTGATGTACAAGGGTCCGTAGAAGCTCTCGCAGGTTCACTTCGTAAAATTGAAGTCGAAGGTGTAAAGGTGAAAATCATTCACACTGGTGTTGGAGCGATTGCTGAATCGGATATTATTCTAGCCTCTGCTTCGAATGCGATTATCATCGGATTTAATGTTCGACCGGACAACAATGCAAAACGTACAGCGGATGCTGAAAATGTCGATATCCGTCTACACAGAATCATTTACAACGCAATAGATGAAATTGAGTCTGCCATGAAAGGAATGCTCGATCCTGAATTCGAAGAAAAAGTTATCGGTCAGGTAGAGGTTCGTGCGACGTTTAAAGTATCTAAGGTTGGAACAATTGCAGGCTGTTATGTTACAGATGGGAAAATCACAAGAGATTCTGGCGTTCGACTCGTCCGCGACGGCATTGTCGTTTTTGAAGGAGTTGTCGACACGCTCAAGAGATTCAAGGATGATGTAAAGGAAGTTGCAACAGGGTACGAATGTGGGATTACGTTGGAGAAATTTAACGATATTAAAGAAGGCGACGTTATCGAAGCATATGTAATGGAAGAGGTAAAACCTAAATGATCGGAAGCTTAAAGTGTGAGTGTCATATTTATGATGCTCACTCTTTAAAAGAAAAACGGTCTGTTGTCAAAAGGGTTATACAACGGTTGAAAAACAGTTACAATGTTGCCGTTGCAGAGACAGATTACCATGACTTATGGCAGCGGTTTGAACTAAGTATTGCGACAGTATCCAAGGATAAACAGATTATCGAAAAAGAGCTGCAGCAGGTAATAAAATTCATTGATCGTTTTGAAGAGTTCGAACTTTCGAATTACGAAATCGAACTTCTCTGACAAACAACCCTCGTCAATTGGACGAAAAGAGGTGCTACGATGTCAAACTTGCGTGCGAACCGGGTTGCCGAACAAATGAAAAAGGAACTCGGAGAAATCATCGGTCAAAAAATTAAAGATCCACGTGTAGGGTTCGTCACTGTTACTGCAGTTGAGGTTACAGGAGACCTTCAACAGGCTACAGTCTTCATCTCAGTATTTGGTGACGACGAAGAAAAGGCAAAAACGTTAGCAGGGCTTGCAAAAGCAACTGGCTTCCTCCGTTCTGAAATCGGAAAACGAATTCGATTAAGAAAAACACCTGAGATTTTATTTGAATTCGACCACTCGATTGAATACGGAAACCGCATTGAAACATTGTTAGGAGATCTCAATAAAGATCGAGACTAATTTTTGAAGGGGCTGACCTTAAGCCAGACATATGTCTGGCTCCCGTTTATGTGTCGGCTCCTTTCTTTTTTAGGTTGTATTCAAAAAGTACGGAAGCTTTTCAAGTCCCCCTTTTTGAACGCGCACTTTTACATAGAAATCTAGGTAGGAGGGATTTATTTTGAAAGTGGCTATAGATGGAATCATCCCTTTGTTTAAGCCTGCAGGATTAACCTCTCATGATTGTGTGGCTCGACTCCGGAAACTACTTGGTACGAAAAAGGTTGGACATACTGGGACACTCGACCCTGCAGTCACAGGTGTTTTGCCGATTTGTATCAATCGAGCTACCAAAGTGGCGGAATACATGAGCGACTATAATAAAACATATGAAGCAGTTGTATCGCTGGGGTCATCGACAACAACAGAAGACCAGACTGGTGAAATTGTTGATAAAAAGGTAATCGATAATATAACTTCAGCAGAAATAGAACATGTACTAAACGAGTTCATTGGTACAATAAAACAAATTCCCCCAATGTATTCTGCCGTGAAGATTGATGGAAAAAAGTTGTATGAATACGCTAGAGCAGGGAAAACCGTCGAACGACCAGCAAGAACTGTGGAAATTCTCTCATTAAAATTACTCTCCGACCCTTCACGGGTTGAGTCCGGAAATGTAACGTTTAAAATTCAGGTGTCATGCAGTAAAGGAACCTACGTCCGAACACTAGCTGTAGATATCGGGAAAAGGCTCGGCGTTCCTGCACACATGGCTTTATTGGTGCGGACTCAATCAGGTCCTTTTAAACTAGAAGACACCATTTCTTTTGATGAACTAGAGGAAGTAGTAAATGATGGCAGAATTTCAGAATATGTTTTACCTATTGAAAAGGCGGTATCGATTTTTCCGTCAACCACAGTTTCAGGTGCATTAGAACAGCAAGTATTGAATGGTGCTGTGCTTGAAGAGACCAAAAGCCTTTCAAATCTAAGGACTGCCGTTTATAATGAACAGGGAGAGTGTTTGGCGATTTATAAACCACATCCGAAGCGCCCTGGATGGGTCAAACCTGAAAAAGTGATTAAAATATAGAGCAGAACTTAGGTGGTTCTTTTGAAAACATTCCGTATTGATTTTAACTTGATGAACAAAGACATGACTTTTCCTCCTACAGCTATGGCAGTAGGTTATTTTGACGGTATTCACCGCGGTCATAAACAAGTGATTGACAAAGCGAAACAGATTGCGGATGAGCACGATTACGAATCCGCTGTCATGACGTTTGATCCGCATCCATCCGTCGTACTTGGTAAAGGTACTGGTGAACATGAACACATCACACCTGTAGAAGACAAGGTGGAAATCATGGAGGACCTTGGAATCGACCGGCTTTACATTATAACCTTCAGTAAGGAGTTTGCATCTCTGACTCCTCAGGAATTTGTAGATTTATTCGTCATCGGTTTTAACGTAAAACATGTCGTTGCTGGATTTGATTTTTCCTTTGGTAAAAAAGGAGAAGGTACGATGGAAACACTTCCTTTCCACTCAAGAGGTAAATTTGACCATACAACCGTTGATAAGGTTGCTATTAATGGGGAAAAAGTGAGCTCAACTTTGATCCGAACATTGATACGCACTGGGTCTGTAGAGCGGATTCCGAATTACATGGGCCGCCGGTATCGTCTGAGAGGATCCGTTGTACGAGGTGAACAACGAGGGAGTACGATTGGGTTTCCGACTGCGAATATTTTGCCGGCTGATTCATATTTGTTTCCTGCAACAGGTGTATATGCAGTGAAACTATTCGTTAACGCAAACTGGTACAAAGGCGTTTGCAACGTAGGCTATAAACCGACTTTTCATAATGAAATGGAAGGACTGCCATCAGTGGAAGTGCACTTGTTCTGTTTTAATCAATCGATCTATGGCGAAAAGGTTATTGTAGAATGGTGTCAGCGTCTTCGCGATGAAAAAAAGTTTTCATCTGCGGAAGAATTAATTAAACAAATATCAATAGATAGTGAGATGGCGATGGCATACTTCGAAAACTCTTCAGAGTGAATGGGTTGCAATTAAGCTCAAAAAGATGTATTCTTGAACATGTACAATTGTACAGAACCGTTTCTTGGCAAAGCGAATCACCGACGTTTGCTAGGGAATCGGGGATTATCAGAAAAGGAGGTGAATGGGATGGCTATTTCACAAGAACGTAAGAATAATTTGATCGAAGAATATAAGACTCATGATAATGATACAGGGTCTCCAGAAGTACAGATTGCTATCCTTACTGAGCAAATTAACGAATTAAACGATCATCTACGAACTCATAAGAAAGATCATCACTCACGTCGTGGTCTTCTAAAAATGGTTGGTAAGCGTCGTAATTTGTTAACGTACTTACGTAATAAAGACGTAACACGCTATCGTACACTAATCAACAAGCTTGGTTTACGTCGATAGTCAGAAAAAAGCGGGTTAGTCCCGCTTTTTTTGTACGTTTAGAAGGTATAAGAGGTTGTTCAAAAAGTATCCAAGGGCTCATGTACATGCGTCTACAAGAGGTAAGCTTCTTCGGTACAACTCGTAGTCTTCGTGCAAGTACCGCTCGTTGATAAACGGCGAATTTCTGTGCTACTCGGCTTTTCCGGTCCAAAGTATGAGCATATGCACCTGCGTCTACAAGCTTATCTTCTCAGAAGGCTTTCTCGGTGCAACTCGCAGTATTTATGCAAGTTTCGCTCGTCGCTTCGGTCCTCAAAGCTGTTGTGCCTGGAACTTCTTGTTTCTGATTCGTCTACTTTTTGAAATCACACTATAAGAGCTTGTTCAAAAAGTCCGGTCAAATTGCCTTTTTGATTACAAAATTTTGGGTTATAATAAATAATGGTAGCAATAATTTGAAGTTTGAGAGGAGTTCTCACAGAATATGGAGCATAATAAGCACGTTTATTCCCTTGACTGGGGTGGTCGTAAACTGACCATTGAGACTGGGAACCTAGCTAAACAGGCTAATGGCGCCGTTATGGTTCGCTATGGTGATACAGCGGTACTATCAACTGCAACTGCATCAAAAGAACCAAAAAACTTAAGTTTCTTTCCGTTAACAGTTAACTATGAGGAACGACTATATGCGGTCGGGAAAATTCCTGGTGGTTTCATAAAACGAGAAGGAAGACCAAGTGAAAAGGCAGTACTTGCATCCCGTTTGATTGATCGACCGATTCGTCCTTTGTTTGCTGATGGTTTCCGTAACGAAGTACAAGTCATCAGTATTGTTATGAGTGTCGATCAGGATTGTTCATCTGAAATGGCAGCAATGTTCGGATCCTCATTAGCTCTTACTGTATCTGACATTCCGTTCGAAGGTCCAATCGCTGGTGTAACAGTAGGACGTATCAATGAAGAATTTGTCATCAATCCTACTATTGAACAGAAGGAACAAAGTGACATTTCCCTAATCGTTGCTGGAACGAAAGAAGCCATCAACATGGTGGAAGCTGGTGCAGATGAAGTACCAGAAGAAGTAATGCTTGAAGCGGTCATGTTCGGTCATGATGAAATTAAAAAGCTTGTCGAATTCCAGGAAATGATTGCCAAGGAAATTGGAAAAGAAAAGACACAAGTGAAGCTTCACCAGCTTGATACAGATCTTACAGAAGAAGTTCGTAGTAAATTCATAGCTGACGTTAAGGAAGCGGTTAAAGTAGTTGAGAAGCATGCACGTCGAGATGCATTGGATGCAGTCTCAGATAAAGTGCTTGCCGAATATGAAGATGATGAGGAAAAAGCAACAGAGACGAAAGAAATTTTACATACACTCATCAAAGAAGAGGTGCGCCGTTTAATTCTGATCGATAAGGTGCGTCCTGACGGTAGAAAGATCGATGAAATCCGTCCACTTTCTTCTGACACAGGTTTACTTCCAAGAGCCCATGGTTCTGGGTTATTCACACGAGGTCAGACACAGGCGTTAAGTATTTGTACCCTTGGTGCACTTGGAGATGTTCAGGTCCTTGATGGATTAGATATTGAAGAATCGAAAAGATTCATGCATCATTATAATTTCCCTCCGTTCAGTGTAGGAGAAACCGGATTCATGCGTGGACCAGGACGTCGGGAAATCGGACATGGAGCCCTTGGGGAACGAGCACTCGAACCTGTAGTTCCTTCCGAAGCGGATTTCCCATATACGATAAGACTTGTAAGTGAGGTACTTGAATCAAACGGGTCGTCCTCACAGGCGAGTATTTGCGCAAGCACAATGGCGATGATGGATGCAGGTGTACCGATTAAAGCACCAGTTGCTGGAATTGCGATGGGACTCATCAGTGACGGGGATGATGTAACCGTACTTACAGATATTCAAGGGATGGAAGATCACCTTGGTGATATGGATTTTAAAGTAGCCGGAACGAAGCAAGGTGTTACAGCGCTCCAAATGGATATTAAAATCTCTGGAATCAGCCGAGAAACCCTTCAAGAAGCATTATTCCAAGCGAGAGAAGGCAGAATGGCCATCCTTGATTCAATGCTAAGTACAATTTCCGAGCCCCGCAATCAGTTGTCTCGGTACGCTCCAAAGATCTTGACAATGAAAATCAATCCGGATAAGATTCGCGATGTAATAGGTCCAAGCGGAAAAGTGATCAATAAAATCATCGAAGAAACCGGAGTGAAAATCGACATTGAGCAAGACGGCATGGTATTCATCGCCTCAGCAGATGAATCGATGAACCAAAAAGCAAAGAAAACAATCGAAGACATCGTTCGCGAAGTGGAAGTCGGAGAAGTGTACCTCGGGAAAGTAAAACGAATCGAAAAGTTTGGTGCATTCGTAGAACTGTTCAGTGGTAAAGATGGTCTCGTCCACATTTCCGAGCTTGCGGAAGAACGTATACCAAAAGTTGAGGACGTTGTGAAACTTGGAGATGAAATCCTCGTAAAAGTAACGGAAATCGACAATCAAGGCCGGGTCAACCTTTCACGGAAGGCTGTTATAAAAGAACAAAAGAAAGCACAAGAGCAAAAGTAAGAGTCGGATAACTAGTCCGTCTCTTTTTTTTTTGCCTTTTTTACCTTGTTCTATCTTGTCCGGTCAAATCATAACCTTTAAATAGAGGCAATAATCAGTGTTGGAAAGGGGAGAGTGGGTTTGAGACGGCATATTCATATTGTTATAGTTGTTGTTTTACTCATAGTCACATACTCGATAATTCAAAACCCCTTGTCACATCGATATATAGAGACATTAAAAGGAACATCCCAACCAGTTTCCAATCAGAAGGTTCATCCGGATAAATTATTGGAACAAATAAAAACGTATGCATCGAAGCGAAATGAATTACCAATCAATGCCCGAATAGATCCTGTATGGAAAGCGATCCCGGGTTATAATGGTATCCTTGTTGATGTAGATGCATCGTATGACCGGATGAAAAAGAAGGGAAAATTCGATTTGTCGTTGATCGTTTACAAGCAAACATCCCCAGAAGTAACTCTCAACGACCTACCGCCTGCCCCTATTTTTCGTGGGAACCCTAATAAACCGATGGTCACTTTTTTAATAAACGTTGCATGGGGGAACGAATACCTACCAGGAATGCTTGAAACATTGAAAGAACACAAAATACACGTGACATTTTTCCTTGATGGATCCTGGGTCAGGAAAAACCAAGAGATGGCGAAAATCATATACGAGGAAGGTCATGAAATCGGCAACCACGCATATTCACATCCGGATATGAGAACGTTGACGAATGGTCGTATTGAAGAGGAAATCCGCAAGACGAACGAAATGATTGAAAGCACCTTAAATGTGACTCCCGCTTGGTTTGCACCACCTAGTGGCAGTTGGACGAACAATGTCGTCAATGTTGCTGCTTCACTAAAAATGAAGACGATTCTTTGGTCTGTTGATACAATCGATTGGAGGAAGCCTGATCCTGAACAAATGGCGAATCGAATTATCGACAACATACACCCAGGAGCAGTTGTTCTTATGCATCCAACTGTGTCTACTGAGAAAGCTTTGGATCAAATGATCAAAGGAGTCCAAGAAAAAGGTTATTCAATCGGAACCGTCTCCCAGCTAATGAATGAAAAGCGGGTTATACGTTCAGATACAAAGGTAGATTTCGACAAAAAATTGTCGAAATAGTACTTAAGTGTGGTATAGTGGTTTTAGAAGTTAGACAAAAGAACCATAATTATACTTATAGAGGATGCCCAAATAATACATAGTTTTTCCTGTTGGTTGAATGAATTAGGAGGATAAATATTGATTACCAAACATACATGTAAAAATGGAGTTCGTATTGTAACGGAAAATATTCCAACAGTTCGTTCAGTTGCGATTGGAATATGGATTGGAACAGGATCTCGATTTGAAGATAAAAACAACAACGGTATTTCCCATTTTCTCGAACATATGTTTTTCAAAGGTACAAAAACGAGAAGTGCAAGAGAGATTGCTGAGTCATTTGACTCCATTGGAGGTCAGGTTAATGCTTTTACGTCAAAAGAGTACACCTGTTATTATTCAAAAGTTTTGGACAAACATGCCGACTATGCACTAGATACACTTGCTGATATGTTCTTTAATTCGACATTTGTAGATGAGGAATTGGTGAAGGAAAAAAATGTTGTCTTAGAGGAAATTAAGATGTATGAGGATACACCAGATGATATCGTTCATGATCTGCTGAGTCAGGCAACCTACAGTCACCATCCACTTGCCTACCCGATCCTAGGAACTGAACAGACATTGAAATCTTTCACAGGTGATTCACTGCGTAAGTATATGAATGAATATTATACACCTGATAATATCGTGATCTCTATTGCTGGTAACATCGATGCCTCATTTATTCAAAAAGTTGAAGATTATTTTGGGGGTTTTAAAACTGAACATACAAAGCCTGAAATGATCAAACCTCAATTTTGTGCTGAAAAAAAGGCACGTAAGAAAGAGACAGAGCAGGCACATCTTTGCCTTGGATATGAAGGACTTCCTGTTGGGGATGACAGCATTTTTGATTTGATCGTATTGAATAATATCTTTGGCGGAAGCATGAGCAGTCGATTATTCCAAGAAGTTCGCGAACAACGAGGATTGGCTTACTCAGTATTTTCTTATCACTCCGCACATCTTGATACAGGGGTATTCAACATTTATGCAGGTACAGCGCCTGGTCAGATCGATGAGGTTTACAAAACGATCGACTCTATCATTGACTCTCTTAAACAAAACGGTGTAACAGATAAAGAGGTTTCCAACAGTAAAGAGCAAATTAAAGGTAATTTGATGTTGAGTTTGGAAAGTACTAATAGTCGTATGAGTCGAAATGGAAGGCACGAGCTTTTGTTGAAGCATCATCGATCGTTGGATGAAATGACGGAGCGTATTGATGCAGTGTCCAAACAAAACGTAGACCGGTTGGTCCATTCGATTTTTTCAAATGACTTTTCTAGCTCATTGATTAGCCCAACTGGACAATTTCCATCTAAATTCCCGAATTAAAATATAATGAAAAAGAGGGGGCTGACTCCAACATCGATAGTTGATGTTGAAGTCAGCCCTTTTGAACCTTTTAGAAGTGCATTTACAATTAGAAGCTTTAAAGGTACTAATTAATGTTACATGGTAATTCTGAGTTTTTGCTCATATATATGTATAAGGGTTGTTCAAAAGGTAACGAAGGGCTCGCTGTAACGTATTTAGTCGAAGTTCCATAAGCTTCTGAATAGTCTATTTTTGAAACTTACTATAAAAACATATGTACTGGAGGCTAATGATGAGACTAAGTGAAATTTTAGGTAAAGAAATGATTGATTACACGAAAGGTGAAAAGTTAGGAGTTCTTTCACATGCAGAATTTACGATTGATGAACATTCTGGATACATACACTCTCTTGAAATTCCAGTATCCCAATGGAATGGGTGGAGAAAACAAAAATCAACGATACGTTTTCAATGGAACAAAATCTACCGGGTTGGTGAAGAAACGATTTTGATTGATCCATCACAAGCAGAAGTACAATCCGACTATAAATAATCACCATGATGGTGTCTCCTTCATATGATGTTGAAGAATCAGCACTTAGATTACTATTCCTCCAATCAAAACCATGAAAGAGGAAGGGGAGGAAGGATGTTAACAGGAATTAAAGCAGCAATCATCGGTGGAGATGCACGTCAGCTTGAGGTCATACGGAAGTTGACTGAATTAAATGCGACGTTGTATTTAGTCGGCTTTGATCAATTAGACCATGGTTTTACAGGTGCTAAGAAAGTAGGCCTAGAGGAAATTCCGCTTAATGAACTGAATGCAATTATACTTCCGGTTAGCGGAAGTGGTTCAACGGGTGAAATTGAAACGATTTTTTCAAACAAAAAAATATATCTTACTGAAGAGATACTTAAACAGACCAATCAAACCTGCACAGTATACTCTGGAATTACAAATGATTATTTGACAAATTGTACAAAAAGCTTGAATCGAAAACATGTCAAGCTGTTCGAGCGGGATGATGTAGCTATTTACAACTCGATCCCAACCGTTGAAGGCACAATCATGATGGTCATTCAACATACCGATACGACAATTCATCAGTCAAACGTAATGGTTCTTGGGCTTGGGCGTGTAGGTATGTCTGTAGCACGAACGTTCGCAAATCTTGGGGCAAATGTCTCTGTTGGAGCAAGGAAGTCTGAACACCTTGCACGAATTACGGAAATGGGTTTGAAGGCATTTTATCTTAAAGATCTTGAATCAGAAGTGAATAAGGTTGATGTTTGTATAAACACCATACCGATCCAAATTGTAACAGCGAATGTGATTGCTAAAATGCCAGCTCATACGCTCATTATTGACCTTGCTTCCAAACCGGGAGGAACGGATTTTCGGTTTGCTGAAAAGAGAGGAATCAAAGCATTGTTGGCGCCAGGATTACCTGGGATTGTAGCTCCGAAAACTGCGGGTAAAATCATAGCGAATGTATTGACACAACTGCTAATCGCAGATCAATAATTTGGGAGGGAGCAAGGAGAATGAACCTCGAAGGAAAACACATCGGCTTTGGATTGACAGGATCTCACTGTACGTACGAAGCAGTTGCTCCACAAATTCAAAGCCTTATGGACGCGGGTGCGAAAGTCACGCCATTCGTAACGTTTACAGTGAAAAATACGACAACACGTTTCGGTAAAGGGGAAGACTGGATCCGAAAAGTAGAAGAACTTACTGGAACTGAAGTAGTTGATTCGATTGTGAAAGCAGAACCATTCGGTCCAACAATACCACTCGATTGCATGGTTATAGCGCCCCTCACCGGTAATTCGATTAGTAAATTCGCCAACGCAATGACAGATTCCCCAGTACTAATGGCTGCTAAAGCTACGATGAGGAACTTGAATCCAGTCGTATTGGGGATTTCAACAAATGATGGTCTTGGTTTAAACGGGGTAAACATCATGCGATTAATGTCAGCGAAAAATATTTATTTTATTCCATACGGCCAAGACTCTCCTCAAAATAAACCCAATTCACTCGTTGCCCAAATGGATTTATTAAAAGAAACTGTTGAGGCGGCATTAGATGGTCTACAATTACAGCCTGTCTTACGAATATATTAATTATAGGGCATATCTCTATACTCAATGTTATGGTAAAATAAATGACAATATGACTGTATAAAATGGGGTTGACTCAATATAGATTCAGACGGCCACCAAGATGGGATCTCACTTTCTTTGGTAAAAGTCTGTGTCCGATGAGTCACCCCGTTCAATTGTGGATAGGGGTTTAATCGTAAGAGGAGGGACAAATTCAAAATGGAAACGAGTAGTGGTTATCATGTTGCTGTCGTCGGCGCAACCGGTGCTGTCGGACAACAGATGCTCCAAACGTTACAAGAAAGAAGTTTTCCAATTGCCTCGTTAAAGTTACTTGCGAGTGCACGTTCTGCAGGAAAAAAGATAATGTTCAATGGTTCAGAATATACGCTTGAAGAAGCTAGACCTGAATCGTTTGAAGGGGTTCAATTGGCATTGTTTTCTGCTGGAGGTTCAATTTCTAAAAAACTTGCTCCAGAGGCTGTAAAAAGAGGCGCAATCGTAGTTGACAATACGAGCGCATACCGAATGGATGGAAGAACGCCTCTAGTTGTTCCAGAGGTAAATGAAGAAGATCTGCGCAACCATAATGGGATTATTGCAAACCCGAATTGTTCTACGATTCAAATGGTCGTTGCATTAGAACCGATTCGAAAAAAATATGGACTTAAAAAAGTAATCGTATCCACTTACCAAGCGGTTTCAGGTGCCGGTGCGAGTGCAATCAATGAATTAAAGGACCAATCACGTGCTATTTTGGATAATAAGGACTACACACCTGAAGTATTGCCAGTTGCAGGTGATGAAAAACACTACCCGATCGCTTTCAATGCGATTCCGCAGATTGATAAATTTCAAGAAAACGGCTATACGTTTGAAGAGATGAAAATGATCAATGAAACAAAGAAAATCATGCATATGGAAAAGCTTGAAGTATCCGCTACGTGTGTTCGACTTCCGGTAGAAACAGGACATTCTGAGTCTATTTACATTGAAATTGATCAAGATAATGTAAATGTTGAAGAATTGAAAAACCTGCTTAAAGATTCTCCAGGAATCGTATTAGAGGATGATCCGGCAAATCAAGTTTATCCTATGCCAGCACATTGCGTTGGAAAGCGTGACGTATTTGTCGGCCGCATAAGACAGGATCTGGATCGACCTTATGGATTCCATTTATGGGTCGTATCAGATAATTTGCTTAAAGGGGCAGCATGGAATTCAGTTCAAATCGTAGAAAGTCTAGTAAAGTTAGGAATGTTGAAATAAGTTTAAGAAGGTGCACTCATGAACATAGTTGTACAAAAATTCGGCGGGACATCTTTAAAGGATGAGGACAGTCGCAGCAAGGCGATTGATCATGTTTTAAATGCAGTTCAAAAAGGCCAAAAAGTGGTGGTCGTCGTTTCAGCGATGGGACGTAACGGGGATCCATACGCAACTGACACCTTGTTGGGCCTGATCGGTGGGAGCCAATCGAAAGTGTCCAATCGAGAGTTGGACTTATTAATGTCATGCGGAGAAATTATTTCATCTATCGTATTTACTGAACTTTTAAACAGTAGACAGATCAGTGCCATTTCACTAACAGGTGCTCAGGCTGGTTTCCGAACGACCAATGAGCACAATAATGCGAAAATTATCGAAATGAATTGTGAACGTATTTATACCGCATTTGAGCAAAATGATGTCGTTGTTGTTGCTGGTTTTCAAGGACAATCTGACTCTGGAGATGTGACAACACTCGGACGTGGCGGAAGCGACACCTCTGCTGCAGCACTCGGAGCGGCTCTTAATGCAAGTGTAATAGATATTTTTACAGATGTTGAAGGAGTAATGACGGCAGATCCGAGAATCGTACAAGATGCACGCCCGTTGAACATCGTGTCCTATAACGAAATTTGTAACATGGCTTATCAGGGAGCAAAAGTCATTCATCCGAGGGCGGTTGAAATTGCTATGCAAGCGAAAATCCCACTCCGGATCAGATCAACCTACAGTGATAATGAAGGGACACTTGTAACTTCATCGATTAGTGAAGAAGCAGGAAAAGACATTGAGGAACGTTTGATCACAGGGATCGCCCACGTCGCAAATATTACACAGCTCAAAGTAAATGCAAAAGACGGAGATTATGATTTCCAGAGCAATATATTTAAGGCGATGGCTAAACAACAGATTAGCGTCGACTTTATAAATATTAGTCCTAAGGGTGTTGTATACACAATTAATGCCGATCTAACTGACATTGCTGTTTCAACTTTGAAGGCTATTGGTTATGAACCTGAACTGCACCACCGATGCGCGAAAGTGTCAGCTGTCGGTGCAGGGATCGCAGGAACACCTGGTGTAACGGCAAAAATAGTTGAAGCCCTAGCCAAAGAGGGGATCCATATCCTCCAATCTGCAGACTCCCATACAACCATATGGGTTCTTGTGCAAGAGGACGATATGGCGAAGGCTGTAAATGCCCTTCATAAAGCCTTTGCATTGGATCGAAGTGAATAGCAAGGCAGAAGGGATATACAAGTAAAAGGAGGAGAGAATGTTGAAATTTGGTAGCGTATTAACAGCTATGGTCACACCATTTGACCACAAAGGAAATATTGATTTTACGAAAACGACAAAATTAGTTGAGTATTTGATCAAAAATGGTTCCGATGCTCTTGTAGTTGCGGGTACAACAGGAGAATCCCCTACATTAACGAAAGAAGAAAAAATCGCTCTATTCCGACACGTTGTGAAGGTAGTGGATCATAGGATCCCCGTCATCGCAGGTACCGGAAGCAATAACACCCACGCATCCATTGAGCTTACACAGAAAGCACAGGAAGCTGGTGTAGATGCAGTTATGCTCGTCGCTCCATATTACAACAAGCCTAACCAAGAAGGTATATACTTACACTTCAAAACGATTGCTGAGTCAACGGACCTGCCGGTAATGCTTTACAATATACCAGGACGTTCTGTAATCAATATGACCATTGATACGATCATTCGTCTTTCTGAGGTTTCAAATATCGTATGTGTAAAAGAAGCAAGTGGCGATCTGGATCAAATGACAGAAATTGTTACGAAGACTTCTGATGATTTCCATCTTTACAGCGGTGATGATGGATTAACGCTGCCTGTCCTCTCTATAGGAGGAGATGGCATCGTATCTGTTGCATCGCATGTTATTGGAAATGAAATGCAGGCGATGGTTTCGGATTTCAAGGAAGGTCGTATAAAGGATGCAGCCGAAAAGCACGGTAGGCTGTTACCGGTGATGCGTGAACTTTTCGCAGCACCGAGTCCTACGCCTGTGAAAACGGCACTTCAGATTCGAGGGATTGATGTTGGTGGTGTACGTTTACCACTTGTTCCTTTGAATGAACAGGAACGTGTTCGGTTATCTGCGGTGTTAAGCGAAATTTAATTTATAAGAGACTGACAATGTGACTGGCATCTTCCATGAATGATGAGATGTTGATCAATGTGTCAGTCTTTTTTTCGATTTGAAAAATTGTAAATAAGGCTAATTCTTGGATAGAATGAATCACAATAAGACAATACTAAAGTGAGAGTATAGCTTGTTGTGAAAGGAGCCTCACCCATGAATCAGCAACCGGACCGAAACGATGCACGGGTAACACCTAGTACACCGGCGCAGCCTAGCAAACCACAAAAGCAGAATCAACCGAATAAAGACAGCGATAATCTTGTAAACAAAATACAGCAAATGGGACAGACGAACATTCCACAAGTGGAGCAGTCCAATATCCACTGTTTGACGATTATTGGACAAATAGAAGGGCACGTACAATTACCGCCTAATAATAAGACGACTAAATATGAGCATATGATTCCCCAGCTCGTTGCAATCGAACAAAACCCGAAAATAGAAGGTGTGCTTGTCATTTTGAACACAGTAGGCGGAGATGTAGAGGCAGGCCTTGCAATTGCTGAAATGATCGCCTCCCTTTCCAAGCCGAGCGTATGTCTTGTTTTAGGCGGAGGGCATTCGATTGGAGTTCCGATCGCTGTAGCAGGAGATTATTCATTTATCGCAGAAACCGCTACAATGACAATACATCCAGTTCGATTGACAGGCTTAGTTATCGGAGTTCCTCAATCCTTTGAATATATGGATAGAATGCAGGATCGGGTAATCAGTTTTGTTTTGCGGCATTCGAATATTGAAGAGGAAAAATTTAAAGACCTCATGCTATCAAAAGGAAACCTTACACGGGATATCGGTACGAATGTAGTTGGTGATGATGCTGTCGAATATGGACTGATCAATCAGGTAGGCGGACTTGGGATGGCAATGAAGAAATTGAACGAGTTGATCGAATCGAATAAACCTAAAGAAGAACAGGATTATGTCCAATGATTTTATATACAGTCATGCCTCATGAGTTCATGTTCGAGTCTAAACTGTCCGATTATGAAAAGCAGTCGGTCATTGAATTGAACGGCGTACCTGTGATGGTCGAACGTATGGAAGACCAGAACTGCAGAATTGTGCGTATGATGAGCACGGATCCAACCCATTTTATGAATCCGAACCTTCAACCAGGAACAATCTTAAAGATGTCCTACACGTGGGAGTAAAGTCGTGCTAGTTCACTTCATTTTCGTATGATATAATTACAATATTCAGCAGGAGGGTGACTCAATAGAGGCCAGACTCGCTCCGGATAAATAGGATTACTCATTTGGACAGGCTAATGTTCTTTGAGTAAGATCTATTTTGGGGTGCCTGGCTCCTTGAATGTGAGTCACCCTTTTATAGACTTCTTATTACATATTCGTCTTTTATTTAACACATATTCATCGATAATTTACATAATCACCCCTTACATAACATCAAGAAACTAAAATTAATGAGAGGTGAAATCGAATCATGCCAAAACGAAAAAAGAAAAACAAAAAGAAATCGAGCTGGAAATCTCAACTTTCTTTTGAGATCTTCGGCTTGTTATTGCTTGCATTAACACTGATCGCTGCTGCTGAATTCGGGAAGGTAGGCCAAGCTTTTGCAAATTTATTCCGAATATTCGGTGGTGAGTGGTACGGAATATTATTACTAGGAGTTTTCTTTTTATCCATTTATATGATCTGGAAACGAAAGCTTCCTGCTTTTTTTACACGTCGCCTTACAGGAGCATACCTTTTCGTTTTTGGATTGCTATTGCAGAGCCATATAAAACTGTTTGAGCTATTATCAGGGAATGGGGATTGGAAGAATGCTTCTGTCATTCAAAATACGTGGGAATTGTTTGTGTTGAAGCAGGGTGGAAACCCAGCGTATGACGATCTTGGCGGGGGTATGATCGGAGCGGTCGGCTTTGCGTTTACGTATTTTTTATTTGCTGCCGAAGGGACACAGGTCATTATTTTCTTCCTTTGGATTATAGCTGTTCTGTTAATAACCGGATTATCGATGAAGGATATTCTTGCAAAGTTCATTTTACCGGTTAAATCATTAATAATAAATACATATGAGGATTGGAAGGACCATTTACAAGGATGGAAAGATCAGAAGAAGGCTGAGAAAAAGAAAGAACGGAAATCACGAGGTCATCGAACGACAAAACAAGAGTCGGATGATAAAAATGAAGAAGGCATCGAATATTCTGAGCCGATTATTGAAGATTTCACTGAAAATGCATATCAGGAATCGTTTGAGTTTGAAGAGCTCAAGAACAATAAACAAGAAAACAAGCAAGCAGATGTACAAAAGAGCACTGAAAAGAGTCCAAAAGTGTCTAAAAGCGATAATCTGGATGTATCTTCTGGATTTTCGGTTACAGAAGTGGAAAATGAATCGTATGAGCTTCCTTCCTATGAACTTCTGGATCGTCCTGTAAAAACGGGACAGCACCGGGAACGGCAGCATGTATCAGAGAATACTAGAAAGCTTGAAAGAACCTTTGAAAGCTTCGGTGTCAAAGCAAAGGTTGTAAAGGTGCATTTAGGTCCTGCCGTAACAAAGTACGAGGTTCAGCCAGCAATCGGAGTAAAGGTGAGCAAAATCGTAAACCTGACTGATGATCTTGCTCTTGCTTTAGCAGCCAAGGACTTACGAATCGAAGCACCTATACCTGGAAGATCAGCAATTGGGATTGAGGTACCGAACCAGGAAGTTGCAATGGTTTCCTTAAGGGAAGTAATCGATTCGAAACGGAATGATCATGAATCAAAGCTTAGCATCGGTCTTGGTAGAGATATTTCCGGAGAACAGATTCTTACAGATTTGAGTAAGATGCCGCATTTACTTGTAGCTGGAGCTACAGGAAGCGGGAAGAGTGTTTGTATTAACGGCATCATTACCAGCATCCTGATGAAGGCTAAGCCGCATGAAGTGAAAATGATGATGATTGACCCGAAGATGGTCGAATTGAATGTATATAATGGAATCCCTCACTTATTAGCACCTGTCGTAACAGAACCGAAAAAGGCAGCTCAAGCGTTAAAACGTGTTGTTAATGAGATGGAACGTCGCTATGAACTATTTTCGCATAGTGGTACGCGGAATGTTGAGGGCTATAACAATATGATCAAGCGTAACAACGAGGGAACCGATGCGAAACAACCGCTGCTGCCATACATTGTTGTAATCGTAGATGAATTAGCTGACTTAATGATGGTAGCATCAGGTGATGTCGAAGATGCAATTACAAGATTAGCACAAATGGCACGTGCTGCTGGAATACACTTGATCATTGCAACACAAAGACCATCTGTTGATGTTATAACGGGTGTCATTAAAGCGAATATCCCATCTAGAATTGCGTTTAGTGTGTCCTCCTCAACAGATTCACGTACGATTCTTGACATGGGTGGAGCGGAAAAGCTTTTAGGAAAAGGGGACATGCTTTTCTTCCCGATCGGTGCGAACAAGCCTACACGTGTACAAGGAGCCTTTTTATCCGATGAAGAAGTCCAGAAGGTTGTCGATTTCGTCATATCCCAGCAAAAAGCAAAATATCAGGAAGAAATGATTCCTACTGATGAACCTGAAAAAACCATTCAGGAGGTTGAGGATGACTTGTTCGATGATGCGGTCAGCTTGATTTTGGAAATGCAAACAGCATCTGTTTCAATGCTGCAACGACGGTTCCGAATCGGCTATACACGAGCAGCACGGCTTATCGATGCGATGGAAGCAAGAGGTATCGTTGGTCCATATGAGGGAAGCAAACCGAGAGAGGTTTTAATTTCAGCACACGAAAACGATGCATCATCAAGCTAATTCAAAAATCATAAGAAGCGTTCTGTCGATCGGTTAAGTAAAATCGAGAGCCATTCAGGCTCTCAATTTTTTTGCTGAAGGCTCCTTTTTTATGACATACTAGTAATCTAAACGAAATAATTTTATTTTTTATGTAAAATTAGTATTTATTTATCATTGTAAAAATGATATAGTATTGTCGAATCTTGTTACATTTCATTTACTTGAACATTACACAAATGTATACGCTTTCTAGGGGTGGGAGAACGGTTGACTATAAAAACAGACCATAGGTTATTATATTTACAAGTGATCGAACACATAAAACAGGATATAGAAGCTGGGAAATACCAAGAGGGTGAACGGCTTCCAAGCGAATTTGAACTTTCCAAGCAACTGGGAATCAGCAGAGCAACCTTGAGGGAAGCGTTACGTATTCTTGAGGATGAAAACATCGTTGTACGTCGTCACGGTGTTGGTACGTTTGTACGAGCACGAGCACTATTTTCGTCAGGTATAGAGGAATTGTTCAGTGTCACAGAAATGATTGAACGTGGAGGAAAAAAGCCTGGAACAGTTTTTTTATCATCAAACACGAGACAAGCTACAGAGGAAGAAGCAAGACGGTTCAAGCTTCATACAGAGGAATCTGTCCTTGTTGTTGAACGGGTCCGTACAGCAGATCATGTACCTGTCGTCTATTGTTTGGATCACATTCCATCCAACCTTCTACCAATAAAACATAATCAAGAAGAATCATTGTTCAATTTGCTGGAAAAAGAGGCAAACAGAAGTGTTTTGTATGCGGTTACACACATCGAACCAATTGGTTATCATAATCGGATATCTGAAATATTAGAATGTCCACCGGAAGCTTCATTACTTGTATTGAAGCAAATGCATTATGACCAGAATGATAAACCCGTGCTTTACTCAGTCAATTATTTTCGGTCCGATACGTTTGACTTCCATGTTGTCAGACGTCGGGTGTGATGAAAGTCAACTAATTTAAGGGGGTGTTGGGCCTAACCGTTAGTAGTCGTGTTAGAAGGGATTGCATTATACTTAAAAAAATATAACTTTTGGGGGTTTTACGAACATGAAAAAACGTTATGGTTTATTGATGTCAATGGTTTTAGCTGCTGGTACTTTGCTAACTGCATGCGGTGGCGGAGACGATGAAGCAGGAGATACTGGAGGAAAGAAAGAGGATTCGTTTAAAGTAGCAATGGTTACAGATACTGGTGGGGTAGACGATAAGTCGTTTAACCAATCAGCATGGGAAGGTCTTAAAAAGTTTGGTGCAGACAATGATTTGAAGGAAGATGAAGGCTACACTTACCTTCAATCAAACGACCAAAGTGATTACCGCCCAAACCTTAATAACTTGATTCGTCAAGGTTATGATCTTGTATTCGGGATCGGGTTTCTTATGCAGCAGGATATTCAAGACGTAGCAATGCAACAAAAGGATGCAAAGCTTGCACTTGTTGACAGTGTTGCAGTTGGAGAAGATAAAAAGCCACTTGAAAACGTTGCAAGTATTACCTTTAAAGAGCATCAAGGCTCATTCCTAGTTGGACTAGTCGCAGGACTTCAAACTACAACGAATAAAATCGGTTTTGTCGGTGGAGTTGAAAGCGCACTGATCAAAAAGTTTGAAAACGGATTTAAAGCAGGTGTTCTTACAGCAAATCCAGACGCTGAAATTTATGTGCAATATGCAGGGGACTTCAACGATGCTGCAAAAGGTGCAACCATCGCTTCTACACTTTACGGTAAAGGCGCAGACATCATCTACCATGCAGCAGGAGGAACTGGTGCAGGCGTATTCACTGAAGCAATCAACCGTAAGAAAAATGGTGAGGATGTTTGGGTGATCGGTGTTGACCGTGACCAGTTTGCTGAAGGTGTTTACGATAAGGAAAAAAACAAAAGTGTAACGTTAACATCTATGGTTAAACGTGTAGATACTGCAGTATACGAAGTTTCAACTCAAACGATGGAAGGAAACTTCCCTGGTGGAGAAATTGTTGAATTCGGACTAAAGGAAGACGGGGTCGGAATTGCTCCAACAAAGGACAACGTTTCTGAAGAGGCTCTTAATACGGTTGACGAGTACAAAGAAAAGATCATCAACGGTGATGTAACTGTACCAAAGACTGATGAAGAGTTCGAAACATTCAAGAGTGAAATGTAACTAATTTAATTGCACATTACAAAGGCTGGTATTCATTACTGGCCTTTGTTCATGTAATAGCATAGTTTTAATTGGTGGAAAATAAGGGAGATTATATAAAAAAGCACGATGAAAACGGACTTTAGGAATTTTCAGGTGAACAGCATTTATTCAAGAGAATAGAAGGATATGAGAACGGGAGGGATGGTTATTGGATTACGTAATTGAAATGCGGAACATTCGTAAAGAGTTCCCTGGCATTGTTGCAAACGACAATGTAACACTCCAGGTTGAAAAAGGTGAAATACATGCACTATTAGGAGAAAATGGAGCTGGTAAATCTACGTTGATGAACGTTCTCTTTGGGCTGTACCAGCCAGAAAAAGGAGAGATCTACGTTCGTGGTGAAAAAGTAGAAATTACCGACCCGAACATTGCAAATAACCTTGGAATCGGAATGGTCCACCAACATTTTATGCTCGTAGAGAATTTTACCGTTACTGAAAATATCATCCTTGGCCACGAGCCTGTCAGCGGTGGACAAGTAGATATTAAAAAAGCGGCTAAGAAAGTTGAAGAAATTTCCGAGCAATATGGTCTGAAAGTTGATCCTTTTGCAAAAATAGAGGACATTTCGGTTGGAATGCAACAGCGTGTTGAAATCCTTAAGACACTTTATCGTGGTGCGGAAATTCTGATCTTTGATGAACCTACTGCGGTGCTTACACCCCAAGAAATCAAAGAGCTGATTCAAATTTTGAAGAGGCTGATTGCAGAAGGCAAATCAATTATCTTGATCACCCATAAGCTTAAGGAAATCATGGAGGTCTGCCATCGTTGTACGGTCATTCGTCGCGGTGAAGGAATCGGAACTGTGAATGTAGCAGATACAAATCGTGATGAATTGGCATCGATGATGGTCGGACGTGATGTCTCATTTACTATTGAAAAAGATGAAGCCAAGCCGCAGCAGTCTGTCCTTGAAATCGAAAATATTACGGTTAAAGATTCAAGGGGAATTTCTGCTATCAATGGCTTGAATCTTACCGTACGGGCAGGAGAAATCATTGGAATCGCAGGTGTTGACGGCAACGGCCAGACCGAACTTATTGAAGCAATCACAGGTTTAAGGAAGGTTTCAAGCGGAAAGGTTCAATTGAATGGGAATGACATTACCAATCATAAGCCTCGTAAGGTTACTGAGGCGGGTGTCGGTCATATTCCCCAGGACAGACATAAACATGGTCTTGTACTTGATTTTTCAATCGGTGAGAACATGGTGCTGCAAACGTACTATCAGGAACCTTTTTCTAAATATAAACAATTGAATGCAAATCAAATTTTCAGTAAAGCGAAGCAGTTGATCGATCAGTTTGACGTTCGGACCCCTAGTGTTCAAACGATGGCTCGCGCATTATCAGGTGGGAATCAGCAAAAAGCGATTATTGCGCGTGAAGTTGACAGAAGCCCTGATTTGTTAATTGCGGCACAACCTACCCGGGGTCTTGACGTAGGTGCGATTGAATTCATTCATTCTAAATTGATTGAAGAACGTGATGCGAATAAAGCAGTTCTACTCGTGTCATTCGAGCTTGAAGAAGTTATGAACGTGAGTGATCGGATAGCGGTTATTTATGAAGGGGAAATTGTTGCAATTGTCGATCCAAAAGAAATATCAGAACAAGAATTAGGCTTGCTAATGGCAGGCTCTAAGCAAAAGAAAACGGAGGAGATGTAAGTGAAACTGCAAAAAGCATTAGTCAAGCTCATTGTACCGATAATTGCAGTCATGTTAGGTCTCCTCATCGGTGCGATAATCATGATGACAAGTGGGTATAACCCTCTTGAAGCTTATACGGCATTATTCAATGGGATTTTTAGTGAACCGTACTTCCTTGGCGAGACAGTTCGTCAAATGACACCGTTGATCTTGTCTGGACTCGCAGTTGCGTTTGCGTTCCGTACAGGACTATTTAATATCGGTGTTGAGGGTCAATTGCTTGTTGGTTGGCTAGCATCTGTTTATGTCGGTATTGCTGTTGAAGGTCTTCCGGCATTTATTCATGTACCGCTTGCGATTCTAGCAGCAGCGGCAGCAGGTGCTTTATGGGGATTGGTACCTGGTTATTTAAAGGCAAGATTCAGAGTGCACGAAGTAATTACTACGATTATGTTGAACTATGTTGCATTGCATGTAACAAACGCTATTATTCGTGCGTATCTTCTTGCTCCGGGTGAGCGTACGGAAGATATCCAATCGAGCGCATCGTTGGCTTCACCATTTTTACAGGAAATCACAGACTTTTCCAGGATGCATTATGGGTTCATCGTAGCTCTAATAGCTGCTGTACTTATGTGGTATATCCTTTGGAAAACAACAACAGGTTACGAGTTAAGAGCAGTTGGATTCAATGAGCATGCATCAAATTATGCTGGGATCAATGTTCGCAAAAACATCATCCTATCAATGTGTATTTCTGGTGGATTTGCAGGAGTAGCAGGTGCGATGCAAGGCTTGGGAACGTATCAATATATGACAATTAATGCAGCATTTACAGGGGTCGGATTTGATGGGATCGCTGTTGCCCTTCTTGGTGCGAACAGTGCAATCGGCATCATCCTAGCTGCAGGTTTGTTCGGAGGATTGAAAATCGGTGCACTGAACATGCAGGCAATCGCTAATGTTCCACCGGAGCTGATCACAATTGTCATTGCGCTGATTATTTTCTTCGTTGCATCCAGCTATCTCGTTCACTGGTTACGAAACCGGATTAACAAAAGGGGGAAAATCTAGATGGATCTCATGCAAATCTTATCAATCATCGTACCAACAGCCATCTTTGCTGCTGCCCCGTTAATCCTGACCGCACTTGGCGGAGTATTCAGTGAACGGTCTGGAGTCGTCAACATCGGCTTGGAGGGCCTCATGATGGTGGGTGCCTTCACGGGTGCCGTATTCACTTATTTCGGAGAGACTTGGGGCTTTGGTGCTGCTTCTCCATGGTTTTCATTTGTTGTAGCAATCATTTTCGGTGCATTGTTTTCATTGCTTCATGCAGTGGCAAGTATTTCTTTTCGTGCCGATCAAGTAGTCAGTGGTGTTGCCTTGAATTTTCTTGCTGCAGGACTGACGATTTTCCTCGTGAAAAAGATATTCGATGCAGGGCAGTCACCTTATATTACACATCGGATTTTTAAAGGTGATGTTCCTTTTCTAAGTGATATACCAATCATTGGGCCACTATTATTCAGTAAGGCTTATGTAACGTCATATATAGCAATTGCACTTGCTTTTGTCGTCTGGTATATCATTTATAAAACGCCATTCGGTCTTCGACTACGGTCTGTCGGGGAACACCCTATGGCTGCAGACACGATGGGAATCAATGTAACGAAAATGAGATACATGGGTGTCATGCTGAGTGGTGCTTTTGCTGGACTTGGTGGAGCAATATATGCTACATCGATCAGTGGAAACTTTACGCATTCTACGATTGCAGGACAAGGATTCATGGCTCTTGCAGCGATGATTTTTGGGAAATGGCATCCGCTCGGAGCACTTGGTGCTGCACTATTCTTCGGGTTAGCGCAGTCCTTAAGCATTACCGGTCAACAGATTCCATTATTGAAGGAAATTCCGGATGTATATTTGCTAATTTCACCTTATGTGTTAACGATTCTTGCACTTGCTGGATTCGTTGGACGTGCAGATGCGCCAAAAGCAATCGGAAAACCTTACGAAAAAGGAAAACGATGATGGTTAGAGAACTTCTCTTTATAAGGGAAGTTCTTTTTTATAGGATGTTCTCATACTTTTATATGTCCATTACGTATACTATATTGGTTTATGATTCCGTACTAGTTAGGGTAGACTAACTAAAAAAAGAAGGAGAGGTCCGTTTCATGACAAAAACAAAAGAACCTCGTACAACCAACTACGAGGGCTTTAGACTGCATCTTATTGAAACTGAAAAGTATAAAACGACAACAATTGCAGTGAACATCAAACGAAAAATCGAACCTGAAAATGTCACAAAACGAGCGTTATTGTCACAAGTTTTAAAAAGCGGAACGAAATCCTATCCATCTTCACTACATATCCACCGTTTTTTAGAAGATATGTACGGGGCAGGATTTTCTTCGTCTGTCGTAAAAAAAGGGACATATCAGATCATTTCAGTACGCATGGATGTTTCGAATGAAAGGTTTTTATTAGAGCAAACGCCACTATTGGATCGTGCACTTGCGTTTCTTGCAGAAGTTGTTCAAAATCCAGTGACTGATGGAAATCAGTTTGACGGAAAAATTGTTGAAAAGGAAAAACGGGTTTTAAAACAGCGGATTCAATCGATTTATGACGATAAAATGCGTTATGCAAATAAACGTCTGATTGAAGAAATGTTCAAAGATGATGTCTATGCCCACCACGCTTTTGGTAAGGAAGAGGAGGTTGATTCAATTACATCTGCTGATCTCTATTCTTATTATCAAAATGTGCTTAAAAACGATGAAATCGATATTTATGTGATTGGCGATATCGAAGGCACATCGGTTGAGAACAGCGTTCAAACAAATTTTCAATTAAGCGCGCGTGAAAACGTTGTAGATCCGGGTACATCTAGATATGAACGAAAACAAAAAGAAAATGTAATATTCGATGAGCAGGATGTCAAACAAGGCAAGCTTCATATCGGCTATCGGACCTCGATAACGTTTTCTGACCCGAAGTATTACGCAATGCAAGTGTTCAATGGAATTTTCGGGGGGTTCTCACACTCGAAATTGTTTATTAATGTCCGTGAAAAAGAGAGCCTTGCATACTATGCAGTTTCAAGAATGGAGAGTCATATTGGTGCACTTTTTGTCATGTCCGGGATTGAATTCCAAAATTATGAGAAGGCAGTAAAGATTATCCGTGAACAGATGGATCACATGAAAAACGGATCAATAACAGATGCTGAATTTAATCAAACAAAGGAAATGCTGCGGAATCAAATACTTGAATCCGTAGATAGCCCTAACGGCTGGATCGAATTGTTGTACCACTCACAAGTTTCAGGTGTGGAAAGAACGATTGATGAATGGCTGGAAGGAATCAGCAAAGTTACGTTACAGAAAGTCGTTGAAGCTGCGGATACAGTAACCCTCGATACGATTTATTTCTTAAAAGGGGAGGGTCAATCGAATGAATGAGATCAATTATGACCAGCTGAAGGAAACACTTTATTCTGAAGTGCTTGACAATGGATTGAAGGTTTATATTTTACCGAAAAAGGGATTCAACAAAACATTTGCAACGTTTACCACAAAATACGGATCGGTTGACAATCATTTTGTACCACTCGGAAAAGACGAAAAGGTCATTGTACCTGATGGAATTGCTCATTTTCTCGAGCATAAACTATTTGAAAAAGAAGATGGGGATGTATTTCAAGATTTCAGTAAACAAGGAGCATCCGCAAATGCATTTACTTCCTTTACGCGTACGGCATACTTGTTTTCGAGTACATCATACGTTAAGAAAAATCTAGAAACGTTAATCGATTTTGTTCAAGAACCGTATTTTACAGAAAAAACAGTTGAAAAGGAAAAAGGGATTATCGCCCAGGAAATCGAGATGTATGATGATAATCCGGACTGGAGAGTATATTTCGGCGTAATCGAAAATATGTTCCACCATCACCCAGTTAAGATTGATATCGCAGGTACTGTTCCGTCAATCGCAAAAATTACGAAGGATCTTCTTTATACGTGTTATGAAACGTTTTACCACCCAAGCAATATGCTGTTGTTTGTCGTAGGTAATGTCGAACCTGAAGGAATCATGAAGTTTGTTAAAGAAAATCAGTCCAAAAAAGAGTTCGCCCCCAAGGAAGAGATTAAACGCTTTTCAGAAGAAGAACCTGCTGAAGTCGCAAAAAAGAAATCGGTTATAAAGATGACAGTCCAAACACCAAAATGTATGATTGGATTCAAGGAATCAAAACCGAACCGTTATGGTGAGGAACGTTTAGTACAGGAGATTACTGTCAACCTGCTTCTCGATTATATGTTCGGTCAAAGTTCGATCTACTATGAAGAGCTTTATAATGAAGGCTTGATCGATCAAACATTTTCATTTGATTACACTGAAGAAGGTGAATTCGGTTTTTCATTGATTGGCGGAGATACGAGTGATCCGGATCAGCTCTCGGAACGTCTAGTATCAATTATTGATACAGTAAAATCAAAAGGGATCGACATTGAATCGATAGATCGTTTAAAAAAGAAAAAAATGGGCGGATTTTTAAGATCAATGAATTCACCTGAGTATATTGCAAATCAGTTTACTCGCTATGAGTTTGGAGATATGGATCTTTTCAAAGTGGTCGAAACCTATGAAAAAGTCACACCGGAAATTTTAGAACGAACATTGAACCAACATTTTGATCAAAAAGCATTTACAAGTTGTCAAGTTCGACCGAAAAAGGGATAATAGGATGTGGATGGTAATGGGGTTGGCTCACCTGAGTCAGCTCCTTTTTAGAGGACGTTTTTCTTAAGTTGAAGCACGGATTTTACGATTCATATTATGGAGGAACTGATGAAGAAATATGCGCTAATAACAGGTGCTAGCGGGGATATCGGCAAATCGATTGCAGCCGGACTTGCTGCAGACGGCTACAACCTTTACATACATTACTTTCAAAATAAACAGAGCTGTGAGCAATTGAAAAATGAACTAGATAAGCGGGTAGAGTGCCATCTTGTCCAAGCCGATCTTGCTCAAGCTGATGGAGTTCAAAATCTTGTTCGTCAGCTTTCAACACCGATTGATGTACTTGTCTATAACTGTGGGCGCTCGGTGACAGGATTGATTACCGATGTATCACCGCAAGAACTTGATGAAATGACCCAGCTCCATTTGAAAAGTCCTTTTCAGATCGTTCAATATTTGCTCCCAAATATGATTTCAGAAAAGGAAGGGTCAGTTGTCATGATCTCCTCGATCTGGGGAGAAACCGGGGCATCTTGTGAGGTCCTTTATTCAATGGTTAAAGGCGGGATCAATTCCATGGTAAAAGCATTATCGAAAGAACTTGCACCGAGTGGAATTAGAGTAAATGCAGTGGCACCGGGTATGGTCGCAACTAAAATGAATCAGTATTTAACAGAGGAAGAACTTGATGACCTCCAGGATGACATACCTCTCGGAAGACTAGGTCTACCTGATGAGATTGCTGATGCGGTCGGTTTTCTCGTCTCCAAAAAGTCATCTTATATCACTGGACAAATCATTTCTGTGAATGGTGCTTGGTATTGTTAAAGCTCTGATGCATAAATTTCCCTCTATTAGAGATATTAAAGTGTGAAGGATTTTATTTTATAGGAGGGACAAAGCATGTCTGTTCTTGAAAATTGGGATCAATGGAAAGGATTTCTCGGGGGCCGTTTACGCCAAGCAGAGGACAAAGGAATGAACTCAAATGCGATTACTGAAGTCGCAACTGAAATTGGCGGATACCTTGCTGACAAAGTTGAACCAAAGAATGCTGAAGAAAGAGTTTTGAAGGACCTTTGGAGTGTTGCCTCTGAGGAAGAGCGTCATTCAATTGCCAGCACGATGGTGAAACTCGTTCAGAACAACAAGTCAGAGTAACGGTTCAAGAAGTATAGGAAAGTTCGAGAAGGGGTTGGCTCAATGCATATGAGCTAGCCTTTTTCTATTTTTAGAATTTAAATAACACTTGGTTTTGTGAAATACGGTATATTTATCCTTTTCTAAACCTGTAAAATCATTTATTATAAAAGAAAAGGGTGTCGGAATCTAGGGAAAAGAACGGAAAACAAGAAAAATGCTAAGTGTAAGTAGGCACTCGCCCTAATTAAACGTTATACGAAAGAAAGTTTGATAAGATTTCTTAATGTGTAAAAAGGGAAGGAGATGAGCAATGGAAAAACAAGAATGGTACTTAGAATATGAAATACATAAGAACCGTCCCGGATTGTTAGGGGATATTTCATCATTGCTCGGAATGCTAGGTATCAATATTATAACGATTAATGGCGTTGATAATGAACGACGTGGAATGCTTTTACTTGTCCATAAGCCCGAACAGGTCGAACGTCTAAGGACCATTCTCGAAACGATGGACAATATTACAGTGACGAAAATGCGCAAGCCTAAGCTTCGTGACAGACTTGCGGTGCGGCATGGTCGATACATCCAAAGGGATGCCGATGATAAGAAAACATTTCGCTTTGTACGAGATGAATTAGGACTTCTTGTTGATTTCATGGCTGAGCTGTTAAAGGTTGACGGACATAAATTGATCGGGATCCGTGGAATGCCGAGAGTTGGAAAGACAGAGTCCATCGTAGCGTCAAGTGTTTGTGCCAACAAACGATGGGTATTTGTGTCGTCCACACTTTTACGTCAAACGATCCGCAGTCAACTTGCGGATGATGAGTATAGCAATGACCATGTATTTTTGATCGATGGAATCGTATCGATGAAGCGATCAACTGAAAAGCATCGGCAGCTTATACGAGAGGTTATGAGGCTTCCTGCAACGAAAATTGTAGAACATCCCGATATTTTTGTACGTGACTCCGAATATAAGATGGATGATTTTGATTATATTATCGAACTTCGAAATGACCCGAATGAAGAGATTACATATGATTTGATTGATACAAACACGACAACATTTGATTTTGAGTAAAGTGGTAGGTGGTAATGTGACAGAGCTTGGACAGCGTTTAAAAGAGGCGCGCTTAGAAAAAAATTATACGTTTGAAGAACTGCAAGATCACACGAAAATTCAGAAACGATATCTCAAAGCAATTGAAGAAGGGGATTATTCAGTTCTTCCTGGGTCATTTTATGCTAGGGCGTTTATTAAAAATTATGCAGAAGCTGTTGGTTTGGATCCAGATGAACTGTTTGAACAGTATGCAAGTGATCTTCCTGAGATGAAAGAGGAACCCAAAGACTTTGCGCCTCGATCGTCAAAGGCGAATAATAATGTCCCGAAGGAAAATAGGCTATCGAAAGTTTTCCCTTTTCTTTTAACAATTCTTCTAATCGGTGCTTTGTTAGTCGCGTTTTACTGGGTGTATACGAATAACAATAGTGGTTCCGGACAAGAACCGAATCAGAATGAAGTTGACAACTTCGAGAGCGATGCTGGTGAAGAACAACCAGAAGACAAAACTACTGGTGACGAACCTACAGGCAGTGAAAAAGCGAATGAAGAATCCGGGGACAAGCCAGTTGAAAATGAAAAGCCAGAGCAAAAGGTTAAAAAGGTATCTTCTGAAGGAAAAACTACGACATACAAACTTACAAACGCAGAAGAGTTTAAGGTTGAAATCAAAACTAAGGGTAACGTGTATATCGATGTAAAAGATAATGCGGGTGACTATATTCAACCTGGTCCTAAAACGTTTTCAACAGGGGAGACCTTAAATTACGAATTAACGGATCAAACAAAAGTAAGGTTCAACATTGGAGCTTCCAATAATGTTGATATGACGATCAATGGACAACCGTTTACGTTCCCTTCTGATCAAGTCCATCAAATAATTATCATTGAATATGTTAAAGTAGCATCCGACTCTCAATAAATATAATAGAAGAATGCGATAGTTTTAGACAGGGCGTGACTGGATTTTAATGAGTCACCCCTTTTTTATTGAAGTCTGTTCTCGTAGAAATACGTTTCCTTTTTAAAAGGTTGTGGTAAAATATACATGCTTGTGCTGAACAAAAACAGGAGGCAGATATGAATTTACCGAATAAAATCACATTATCCCGAGTCGTTTTGATACCTATTTTCATGATTATATTATTGGTCCCTTTCGAGTGGGGAACAATTGAAATGTTTTCTGGTCAGTTACCAGTCCATCATTTTATCGCTGCACTTATTTTTATCGTAGCTTCATGTACAGACTGGGTCGATGGCTATTATGCAAGGAAATTGAACCTAGTCACGAACCTTGGGAAATTTCTTGATCCTCTTGCCGATAAGCTGTTAGTAACAGCAGCGTTCGTAGGGCTTGTTGAATTAGGACTTGCTCCAGCATGGATGATAATCCTGATTCTAAGTCGAGAATTTGCAGTGACAGGACTACGTTTAATTGCAGCAAGTGATGGGGATGTCATTGCGGCAAGCCAATTAGGAAAGTTGAAAACATGGATTCAGATCATTGCGATTGCTGCACTTCTTTTACACAACTTACCATTCACAGCAATGTCGTTTCCATTCGCTCAAATCGCCTTATGGGCGGCTGTTGTCATCACCGTCTTTTCAGGGTGGGATTACTTCATGAAAAACAAACAGATCATGCTTAAGTCAAAATAACTTTGACAAGTGTCGATTCGTTTATTATTTAACAATCGCCTAACGCATTCCTATTGACTGGCTCACCCGGTTTAGTATCCTTTTGATTAACGGTACTTTATACTTGGAAACGGGTCAGTCTTTTTCAATTCAATAAAAATGAGGTGCTGGATAGTGAATGCAGAAATTATTGCGATCGGGTCAGAACTACTGTTAGGACAGATTGCAAATACGAATGCACAATTTATTTCGAAACGTCTTGCGGAACAAGGAATCAATGTGTTTTATCACTCTGTTGTCGGTGATAACAGCGAGCGCTTGGTCTCAGTAATTGAAACAGCGATACAACGATCAGATTTACTAATCTTTACTGGGGGGCTTGGACCGACAAAAGACGACCTTACAAAAGAAACGATTGCTCAGTATCTTGGAACTTCTCTTGTAGAAAATGGTGAGGCAATGCAACAAATTAATGCCTATTATAAAAAGACGGATCAGATCATGTCAGAAAACAATCGACGTCAGGCACTCGTGTTTGACGGTGCTGAAGTTTTACCGAACAAGAACGGAATGGCACCCGGAATTGCCCTTGAGCATGACAAGAAAATTTATATGCTTTTTCCAGGACCGCCGAAGGAATTACAACCAATGTTCATCAATTACGGCATTCCGTTTTTACAACAGTATCGTGAGGATGATTCATTAATTTATTCAAGGGTATTGCGTTTTTATGGAATTGGTGAATCTTCGCTTGAAACGAAACTGATGGATATGATCGATGAGCAAACCAATCCGACGATCGCTCCACTTGCTGGCAACTTCGAAGTCACCTTAAGATTAACGGCTAAATGTGAAACAACGGCTAAAGGCATTGAAATGATCGAAAAAGTTGAACAGAAAATTTTCGAACGAGTTGGGGATTGTTTTTATGGGTACGATGAAACGACATTGGCTGATGAGGTGATGAAAACACTTAAGACGCGAAGTAAAACGGTATCATGTGCCGAAAGCTTAACCGGTGGTTCATTCGGTCAAGAACTGACAAAGATCTCAGGTGCAGGACAGGTTTTAAAAGGTGGAATCATCTGTTATCAGAACGAAATCAAAAAGAACCAATTGAAGATTCCGGAACAAATACTCGAACAGGACGGGGCGGTAAGTGAAGTGTGCGCGAAATTGATGGCAGAGAATGTCCGTGAACTGTTCAAGAGTGATTATGGAATTGGATTTACAGGTGTCGCCGGACCGAACGAGATGGAAGGGAAGCCGCCTGGGACTGTTTTTGTAGGAATCGCAACACCTGAAGAAACATTCGTTTACCCGCTTCGCTTAGCTGGCGGCCGGAATGCAGTACGCACGAGAACAGTCAATTACGGGCTGTTTTACTTGAAAAAGTTACTCGAAGAAGGAACGAAAAAATAACCGAGGTTAATGCGAATAAATGTTCGTAATAAGTATTGGCAAACAGGATGAAAAAAGGTATGATGGAATCAGGTTGAAATTAAAGGAGTGATTTAATGAGTGATCGTAAAGCAGCACTAGATATGGCATTACGACAAATCGAAAAGCAATTCGGTAAAGGATCTGTGATGAAGCTGGGCGAACAAACGGAAAATCGTGTTTCGACTTCATCAAGCGGATCCCTTGCACTTGACATTGCACTAGGTGTAGGTGGCTACCCGAGAGGAAGAGTAATTGAGGTATATGGTGAACTATCAGCTTAACAATTTTTCTAAGCGAAGCTAATAGTGATTTTGCTAAAGTTAAGCGAACAATCGCCCGCTTATTGGGAAACCAAAAAGTAGAAAGGGGCAAAATCGGAGAACATCTCTATGAGACAATTCCGAGGTAACTATGGGAAGTAAAAAACCTATGGTACCGTAACGCGTACCAGATGAACCTGCTTAATTGCAGAATATAATTCTGGCATGAGTGTCCCTTCCCTAACGGAGTATGCTGAGGGAAAATATGTACGCTGAGCTGAGCTGGAAATGACCGGCTGTAGTCATACACTTACCAGGGTGTATGATGATGGGGGCGACCTCCAGAAGCAAGGATAAAAAGCCTTGTGTATAACAATCCTGCCCGAATCCTCTGGTAAAACGACGGTAGCACTACATGCAATCGCTGAAGTTCAGCGAAATGGCGGTCAAGCCGCTTTCATCGATGCAGAGCACGCGCTCGATCCGGTATATGCCGAGAAGCTAGGTGTTGACATAAATGAACTATTATTATCCCAACCAGACACGGGCGAGCAGGCGTTGGAGATCGCAGAGGCGCTGGTGCGAAGCGGTGCAGTTGATATTCTTGTCATCGACTCCGTTGCAGCGCTTGTACCAAAAGCGGAAATCGAAGGTGAGATGGGAGATTCTCATGTCGGCTTGCAAGCTCGCCTCATGTCACAAGCATTAAGAAAGCTATCAGGCGCAATCAGCAAGTCGAAGACGATTGCGATCTTCATTAACCAGATCCGCGAGAAAGTGGGGGTCATGTTCGGAAACCCAGAAACGACGCCGGGTGGACGTGCTCTGAAGTTCTATTCTTCAGTACGTCTGGAAGTACGTCGTGCCGAGACGTTAAAACAAGGCAATGATATGGTTGGTAACAAAACTCGTATCAAAGTCGTGAAAAACAAAGTAGCACCTCCATTTAAAGTTGCAGAGGTCGACATCATGTACGGTGAAGGAATCTCGAGACAAGGTGAAATCCTTGATATTGGTTCTGATATCGACATCGTTCAAAAGAGTGGTGCATGGTATTCCTTTAACGGGGAACGGCTTGGGCAAGGACGCGAAAATGCAAAGCAGTTCTTAAAGGAAAATGCTGCGATCGAATCTGAAATCTATCAGCAAGTGCGTGTTTATTATCAATTGAACTCTGAAACAGCAGCAGCTGAAGAGGAAGAAGAAAAAGACAAACTCGTATAATTAATTGGAACTAGCTTACCTAATTGGTAGGCTGGTTTTTTTGTTTTAGAAAAAGATATAACAAAATGATTTTCCAATTAGTCTCTACTCCTGTATGTCGGCTCTTGACAATGAAAATAGACATCTATACAATTAATGTATATTGTTTGATTTCTTTAACAATTATTTGATTGAACAATGAAATGTGCTGTATGTGAATAGCTAGCTGTTTGATAAACTATTCCAAATTACAACCAACAATTAGATAGCAAGAGGAGGTGAAAGGTATGGAAAATATACTAGTCATCATCTCCATTGCGCTCGTCTCTGCAGTAATAGGTGCAGTTGTTGGATATCTTGTTCGTAAATCGATTGCTGAAGCGAAAATTTCCAGTGCGGAGCATGCAGCCAAGCAAATTATCGAAGACGGAAAACGAGAAGCTGAAGCTAGCAAGAAAGAGGCTTTGCTCGAAGCCAAAGACGAGAATCATAAACAACGAGTAGAGTCTGAACGAGAAATTCGTGAACGCAGAACAGAGCTTCAAAAACAAGAACATCGATTGGTCCAAAAAGAAGAGGTCCTTGACCGCAAAAGTGAAACCTTAGATAAAAAAGAGGAATCATTAGAAAAGAGGGAGGATTCTCTCACCAAAAAACAACAACAAATTGAAGAGATTGAAAGCAAAGTGGAGCTGGTGCTTCAACAACAGCAGAAGGAGCTCGAACGTTTATCTGGTATCTCCCGCGAGGAAGCGAGGCAGGTAATCATGCAGCAGGCTCAACAAGAGATCGATCATGAGCTTGCAGCGATGGTTAAGGAACGCGAAAATCGTGCCAAGGAAGACGCAGATAAAAAGGCGAGGGAAATTTTATCTTTAGCCATCCAACGTTGTGCAGCAGATCACGTGGCAGAAACGACTGTGTCGGTGGTCAATCTGCCGAATGACGAGATGAAAGGTCGAATAATCGGACGTGAAGGCCGTAACATTCGAACGCTTGAAACGTTGACGGGAATTGATCTTATCATTGATGATACTCCTGAGGCTGTAATTCTTTCCGGATTTGATCCGATTCGAAGAGAGATTGCAAGAATCGCTCTCGATAAACTCGTATCTGATGGCAGGATTCATCCTGCACGTATCGAGGAAATGGTCGATAAATCCAGAAGAGAAGTCGATGAGTATATTCGTGAAGTTGGTGAACAAACGACATTTGAAATCGGAGTTCACGGACTACATCCAGACCTTATCAAAGTGCTTGGGCGTTTGAAATATCGAACGAGCTACGGCCAAAATGTACTGAAACACTCAATGGAAGTCGCATATCTTGCTGGTTTAATGGCGGCTGAACTTGGTGAAGATGTAAGTCTTGCCCGTAGAGCAGGATTGTTACACGATATTGGTAAAGCGATCGACCACGAGGTTGAAGGTAGTCACGTTGAAATCGGCGTTGAACTAGCGGAGAAATATAAGGAACATCCGGTTGTCATTAACAGTATCGCTTCACACCATGGTGATACGGAGCCAACCTCGATAGTAGCTGTACTCGTTGCTGCTGCGGATGCATTGTCTGCTGCAAGACCGGGCGCACGTAGAGAAACGCTCGAAACGTATATCAAACGTCTCGAAAAGCTTGAAGAGATTTCTGAATCCTTTGAGGGTGTTGAGAAATCATTTGCGATTCAAGCAGGTAGAGAAATCCGAATCATGGTCCGGCCAGATATGGTTGATGACATTGAATCCCATCGTTTGGCGAGGGATATTACAAAGAAAATCGAGGATCAACTCGATTATCCAGGTCATATTAAAGTTACGGTAATTCGTGAAACGAGAGCCGTCGAGTATGCTAAATAAAGTGGCGACAAGCCACTTTATTTTTTTTACATTTAGAAAGTATTATGATACTTTCTATAGTATCAGTGCAACTAAGGCTGAACCATCGCCAAAGGCTTGGTTTTGCCAAGTTTTCTTTATGTTGAACATGGCATAGTAAGAAGAAACATTCATATACAATCGCTTCATTAATAGAGGTTGTGCAAAAGGAGCAAATAATAATGAGAATTTTGTTTATTGGAGATGTAGTCGGATCACCGGGTCGGAATATGGTTGAAACCTATCTTCCTAAGCTGCGATCTAAATTCCAACCAACGCTGACGATTGTAAACGGAGAAAATGCCGCTCATGGACGTGGGATTAACGAGAAGATTACTCGCAATTTGAAGCAATGGGGAGCCCAAGCGATCACAATGGGAAACCATACTTGGGACAACAAAGAAATATTTGATTTTATTGATGATGTACCTCAAATGGTCCGACCAGCAAACTTTCCGGAAGGTACCCCTGGAAAAGGTTATACAATCGTAAAAATAAACGATGCGGAATTTGGTATTGTCAATTTACAAGGTCGTACGTTTATGCCGCCATTGGATTGCCCATTTAGGAAAGCGGACGAAATTATATCGGAGTTGAAAAAAAGGACCTCATATATATTTGTAGATTTTCATGCTGAAGCAACGAGTGAAAAGCAAGCGATGGGTTGGTATTTGGACGGCCAGGTTTCGGCGGTTGTCGGCACCCACACTCATGTGCAAACTGCTGACGAACGAATTTTACCTGGTGGGACAGCTTTCCTTTCAGACGTAGGAATGACAGGTCCTTATGATGGAATACTTGGCATGAGTAAAAAAGCCGTATTGAATAAATTCCTGACGAATCTTCCAGTAAGGTTTGAAGTAGAACAGGGGCGGGAACAGTTAAGTGGGGTCGTCATCGATCTTGATAAAAGCACTGGTCTTGCAACTAAAATTCAACGGATCCAAATTAATGATGATCGCCCATTTTTCGACTAACCGACGCTTTCATTAGAATTATTAGAAAACTTAGAAGGAATACAAGCCTAGTTCGTGAATATAGTATAAGTGGTAGGATATATTAAGGAGGTACAAATCAATGGATGTATTAAAAGTTTCAGCAAAATCCAACCCTAATTCTGTAGCTGGCGCACTAGCTGGAGTCCTCCGTGAGAGAGGAAACGCCGAAATACAGGCGATTGGTGCAGGTGCACTGAACCAAGCTGTGAAGGCTGTAGCGATTGCTAGAGGATTTGTAGCACCTAGTGGAGTTGACCTCATTTGTATCCCTGCATTTACAGATATCATGATCGATGGAGAAGAGCGGACAGCAATCAAACTCATCGTGGAACCAAGATAATATGATTGGAAAAGCCTGGTAGAAGAGTTTAGTCAGGCTTTTTTTGTGCATTCATTTAAAATGAACGAAAGAGCTATTTTACATAAAGTATGTATGATTTCAAAAGGAGGAAAACGATGAGAATTTTTGATGCGCATTGTGACGCACTATTAAAATTATGGAAGGATCCTGAACTGTCCTTTAGTAATTCTGCTGGATTACAAGTGTCCTATCCATCACTCAAAAAAACGGGAGCAAAAGTTCAATGCTTTGCTGTATATGTTCCAGACGATTTAGTCGGAGACACTCGGTTTCAAGCAGCCTTAGAAATGATCGATCTATTTTACACTAAAATTGTTGAACCCTATCCTGATATAAAAGTAGTGTATAGCCGTGATGATATTGACCAACTTGAGGATGGAGAGATCGGTGCGTTGCTGACCTTAGAGGGATGCGGGCCGATTTCAAATGACCTGACACGATTAAGGACGTTGGTCAAGCTAGGTGTACGGTCCTTCGGTTTAACGTGGAACTATGGAAACGACTTAGCGGATGGCGTGTTGGAAGAAAGAGGAGCAGGGTTATCGAACCTTGGTAGGGAAGCAGTTGAATACTTGCACAACGAACGGATCTGGACGGATGTTTCTCACCTTGCCGAGCCGGGTTTTTGGGATGTCATGGAACGTACGGATTATGTAATAGCTTCGCATTCAAATGTGAAAGCAATCCATGATCATCCCCGAAATCTGAATGACGACCAAATACGTGCACTAATTCAAAAGGATGGTGTTATCGGGATTACGTTCGTACCTTATTTCTTAAATGATGTCTCCCCTGTGAAAATACCGATGATCCTCCGTCATATCGATTACATCGCTTCACTAGGTGGTGCCAGTAACATTGGATTCGGTTCTGATTTTGACGGAATCTCAGAGACGGTGAAAGGTTTGGACTCCTATTATGGATACGAACGCCTTATTAATGAATTAATAAGACACTATCCTGAAGAATTTGTCCGTGGATTGTGCTATAAAAACTTCTATGACAGGATTCCTTTTTAGAAAATTGAAAATTGTCGAATTGATGGAAGAATTTTAAGTAGAATACTTGCAATTTTAAAGTGATAGGTCTATTATTGTAGACGTTATTAATCATTTTTCTTCCAATTGTAAGGGTTTAGATAGAATGAAGGTAGGAAGAAAAGTATTAGAATAGTGATTGAATATGGACTGGAACATTAGAAGGGGTGGAGTTCTAAATGGTAGATCAACTTTCATGGAAAGTTGGCGGACAACAAGGTGAAGGAATCGACAGTACTGGTGAGGTTTTTTCACTTGCTCAAAATCGATTTGGTTATTATTTATACACGTACCGCCACTTTTCTTCACGAATTAAAGGTGGCCACACGAACAATAAGATTCGCGTTTCCACGAAGGAAATCGGTGCTGTGTCAGATGAGCTAGATATACTTGTAGCATTCGACCAAGAAACAATTGACGTGAATTATCATGAGCTGCATGAAGAAGGTATCATTATTGCGGATTCTAAGTTTAACCCGACAGCTCCGGAAGATTGTAAAGCGAAGTTGTATGCGATACCATTCACAGAGATTGCGAATGAACTTGGTACTTCACTAATGAAAAACATGGTTGCAATTGGTGCAACAAGTGCAATTCTTGGACAATCGACTGAAGATTATCGCGAAGTCGTTCAAGAAGTTTATGGGCGAAAAGGCGAAAAGGTCGTTGAAAAAAATATGGATGCACTAAAACACGGTGCAGAATACTTCAATGAACAAGCAGGCGGACCGATTGAACGTTTACAGCTTGAAAAGGCTGATGGAAAAAAACGGATGTTCATGATTGGTAACGATGCGATTTCCCTCGGTTTCCTCGTAGGTGGCGTGCGTTTTATGTCAGCGTACCCAATAACTCCTGCATCTGAAATTATGGAATATATGATCAAGCATTTACCTAAACATGGCGGAACGGTTATTCAGACAGAAGACGAAATTGCTGCTGCAACGATGGCAATCGGTGCCAACTATGCAGGTGTTCGTACAATTACTGCATCAGCTGGTCCTGGCCTTTCTTTAATGATGGAAGCAATCGGACTTTCTGGTATTACCGAGACACCACTTGTAATTGTAGATACACAACGTGGCGGACCTTCAACAGGTCTTCCGACAAAACAGGAACAATCTGATTTGATGGCGATGATCTACGGTACTCACGGTGAGATTCCAAAAGTTGTCATCGCACCAAGTACTGCTGAAGAAGCATTTTACGATGCTGCTGAAGCATTGAACATTGCTGAAGAATATCAGTGCCCTGTCATCCTGCTTTCTGATCTTCAACTATCTCTAGGAAAGCAATCGGTACAACCGCTCGATTACAGTAAAACTGAAATCCGTCGCGGAAAGCTTCCTGAAGGTGATCTTCCTGAGCTTGAAGCGAAAGAATACTTCAAGCGATATGAATTGACCGAAGATGGTGTATCTCCACGTGTCTTGCCTGGTACGAAAAATGGAATTCACCACGTTACTGGTGTTGAGCATGATGAAACAGGTAAACCTTCAGAGGTAGCTGATAATCGTCAATCGCAAATGGATAAGCGTCACCGTAAGCTGAGTAACTTGAACTTTAAGACACCAGTTTACAAGAATGTTAGACATGATGAAGCAGATGTGCTTGTTGTCGGGTTCAACTCAACTCGCGGCGCAATTGAAGAAATGATTCCTCAGCTTGAAGCAGATGGACTAAAAGTGAACCACGCACACATTCGATTGATTCATCCGTTCCCAACTGATGAAATGAAAGAATTGGTTGACGCTGCAAAAAATGTCATTGTCGTTGAAAACAACTCAACTGGACAGCTTGCAAACATCATGAAAATGAACCTAGGTAACCTAGATAAAATCAAGAATTTATTGAAATACAACGGCAACCCATTCTTGCCTTCAGAAATTTACACAAAATGCAAGGAGTTGTTATAAGATGGCAACATTTAAAGACTTTCGAAACTCAGTAAAACCAAACTGGTGTCCAGGTTGTGGGGACTTTTCAGTTCAAGCTGCCATCCAGCGTGCTGCTGCAAATATTGGACTAGAGCCGGAAGATCTTGCGGTTGTATCTGGAATTGGTTGTTCCGGACGTATTTCAGGGTACATCAACTCATACGGACTGCACGGGATTCATGGTCGTTCGCTTCCAATTGCACAAGGTGTGAAAATGGCGAACCGTGACCTCAAAGTCATCGCATCTGGTGGTGACGGTGACGGATTTGCAATTGGTATGGGTCACACGATCCACGCAATTCGTAGAAATATTGATGTAACATACATCGTTATGGATAACCAGATTTACGGACTGACAAAAGGGCAAACGTCTCCTCGTTCTGAATTCGGTTTCAAAACGAAGAGTACGCCGGAAGGGTCTGTAGAATCATCTATCTCCATCATGGAAACTGCATTGACTGCTGGTGCTACTTTCGTGGCTCAAAGCTTCTCAAGCGACCTAAAAGAACTAACTTCCTTGATTGAGCAAGGTATCAATCACGAAGGATTCTCTTTAATCAACGTATTTAGCCCTTGTGTAACCTACAACAAGATTAATACGTACGATTGGTTTAAAGAAAATCTAGTAAGTCTTTCTGATATCGACGGATACGATCCGCATAATCGTATGATCGCTATGCAAACGTTGATGGAAAACGAAGGCCTCGTTAAAGGCTTGATTTATCAGAATACAGAAAAGAAATCCTATCAAGACCTTGCACACGGTTATAGCAAGACAGCTCTTTCGAAAGCTGACCTTAGTCTTGATGACAAACAATTCGATGAGCTTTTATCAGAATTTATGTAAATGAATACTGCATCAAAAGGGGCGACTCACGTACTGGGTCCCCCTTTTTTTGTTTATAATTAAGGCCCCCCATGTTAACGCACTTATTTTCGCAGTAAATTCTCCAATTTCGCAGTATCTTTTCATTTAGGCAGTAACATTATCTGAATCGTAGTCTTAGATGATTCGTAGCTGAACCCGTTTTTAACTGGAAAAGTCGGGTATATTAAAGGTGACCACATGCAAAAAAGAAAAGACAAGGGTTTGATCGATTATATTAAAAGGCCAATTGTTCTCCCCAAAAGGACACCACTTTACTGTATACACCTGGCATGATACAATTTTGACGAGTTGGTTTAAGTGATCTTTAAAGGAGTGTTCGTCTTGGAAGGAAAAATGAAAGCGATTGTAAAACACCACCGTGACAAAGGTGCAAGACTAGAGATGGTGGATATTCCCCAAATAAATGAAGATGAAGTATTGATAAAAGTGAAAGCAACATCGATCTGTGGTACGGACGTACACATTTATGCATGGGATGAATGGTCCGCAAGCAGGGTAAACCCACCATATGTATTTGGTCATGAATTCGCAGGTGAGGTAGTTGAAGCAGGAAAAAATGTAACAAACGTACAAATTGGAGATCAAGTATCTGCAGAAACGCACATCGTATGTGATGAGTGCCCGCAGTGTTTAACAGGCAATGCCCATATTTGTAGGAACACTAAAATTATCGGTGTAGACATTGATGGTTGTTTTGCAGAATACGTGGCACTTGCTTCGAAAAATCTATGGAAGAATGATCCTGATCTTTCGAAGTCAGTTGCATCTGTCCAAGAACCGATGGGTAATGCAGTCCATACGGTTTTAGCTGGGGATGTTACTGGTAAAAGCGTTGCGATAATCGGGTGTGGACCGATTGGTTTAATGGCTGTCGGTGTTGCAAAAGCTGCCGGTGCTTCACAGGTAATCGCATACGATTTGAATGAATATCGACTTGATTTGGCAAAGCAAATGGGCGCAACTATGACTGTAAACTCTCGTGAAAAAGACCCTGTTGAAATCGCAATGAGTTTAACAGGTGGTAATGGGGTTGAAGTCGTTTGTGAAATGTCAGGTCATCCAGTCGCAATCGACCAAGGATTCAAGATGCTTACAAACGGTGGAAGAATGTCGATTTTAAGCCTACCAGTAAAGCCGGTTGAGGTAGACATTACGAATGATATCGTATTTAAAGGAATAACCGTTCAAGGGATCACCGGTCGTAAGATGTATGAAACTTGGCGACAAGTATCAGGTCTGTTAGAATCTGGCCAAGTGGATGTTGAGAAAATGATTACACATGAATTCCCGCTTGAAGATTTCGAAAAAGGGTTTGAGTTAATGCTAGAGGGTAAGTGTGGTAAAGTCGTCCTTAAGCCATAATATAGAAGTTCAAAAATTGACAAGAGCCCAAGTACATGCGCCTGCAATTGTATTCTAGGATGTATTCTTGATACAACTCGTAGCATTTGTGCAAGTACCGCTCGTTGATAAACGTCGAAGTGAATTTTTTAAATGGGGAGGTTATGACCTCTCTCTACATATAAATGAAAATTTGATAGGAGGAATATGTAATGAAAGGCTTTGAGTATCTTCAGAATGAATTGGATGAAATGAAATCCGAGGGTGTATACAGAGAGTTAGTACCATTAGAATCAAAGCAAGGGTCACGAGTTGTTATTCGAGGAAAGGAAGTTATACAACTATCTTCGAACAATTATCTTGGACTGACGGATCACCCACGCATGAAACAAGCCGCCCTGGATGCAGTTGAAAAATATGGGGTAGGTACTGGATCTGTCCGCACAATCGCAGGGACATTATCAATGCATGAAGAATATGAGAAAAAATTAGCAGAATTTAAACATACAGAAGCTTCTCTTGTGTTTCAATCCGGGTTTACTACAAACCAAGGTGTCCTTTCTTCTATTTTAACGAAGGAGGATGTTGTCATATCGGACGAGCTTAACCATGCATCCATCATTGACGGAATCCGTTTAACAAAAGCGGCTCGTAAAATTTACAATCACGTTGATGTAGAGGATCTTGAACGGGCTTTAAAAGAATGCTCAGACTTTCGAGTGCGTCTTGTCGTAACAGATGGTGTCTTCTCAATGGACGGAAATATTGCCCCATTACCTGAAATCGTGGAGCTTTGTGAAAAGTATGACGCGATCCTCATGGTTGATGATGCTCATTCCAGCGGTGTTCTTGGAAGAAACGGTCGTGGTTCTATCGATCATTTTGATTTAAATGGACGCGTGCACATACAGGTAGGTACGTTAAGTAAAGCGATCGGTGTATTAGGTGGATATGTGGCAAGTACCCAAACGTTGAGAGATTATCTAATTCACAAAGGTCGTCCGTTCCTCTTCAGTACGTCTCACCCGCCTGCTGTGACTGCCGCATGTTCTGCTGCAATCGATGTGTTATTAGAAGAACCGGAATTGATCGATAAGCTATGGGACAATGCGAAGTTTTTTAAAGATGGACTTACAAAGCTAGGATTTGACACAGGGAAAAGTGAAACGCCGATTACGCCTGTTGTAGTAGGTGATGGAGCTCTTGCTCATAAGTTATCTGACAAACTGTTCGAAAACGGGGTATTTGCACAAGGTATCGCTTTCCCGACAGTTGCAAAAGGTTCGGCGCGGGTTCGTACAATTGTCACCGCACAGCATTCGAAAGAAGATTTACAGGAAGCTTTAGATGCATTTGAAAAAGCCGGTAAAGAATTGAATATCATTAAATAACAGAGTATGGAGAAGGTGAACATCCTTCTCCTTTCTTTATGTTCACAGTTATTACATAGCCTTCATTGTGGTCATCCCTCTGTGAATTTGTTATACTGTTAGAGTTATATGCCTAAATGAAAATCAATTTTAAATAGATGTAAAAGGTAGTAAGGAGTGAACACGATGAAAAAAGAATTTCCTGTAATCGAAACTCCGAATCAGAAATCTGAGGAAAAAGATTACTCAAAATACTTTCAAACAACCTATCAACCGCCTTCTTTAAAGGATGCTAAGCGTCGTGGTAAAGAGAAGGTCCAATTCCATAAAGATTTTACCATTCCTGAGGACATGAACGGATTAGGAAAAGGGAAGAAATTCATGATCCGTACTTACGGCTGTCAAATGAATGAGCATGATACAGAAGTAATGGCCGGTATCCTGTCAGATATGGGCTTTGAGTCGACTTCTGTTACAGAAGAAGCAGATATCATTCTATTAAATACATGTGCGATTCGCGAAAATGCTGAAAACAAAGTGTTTGGTGAAATCGGGCATTTGAAGCCGCTTAAACTTGAAAAACCGGGTGTCATCGTTGGGGTTTGTGGATGTATGTCCCAAGAAGAGTCTGTCGTCAATAAAATTTTACAAAAGCATCAGCATATCGATTTGATTTTCGGTACGCATAACATCCACCGGCTTCCGCACCTTATTAAGAATGCGATTTTCGGTAAAGAGATGGTCATCGAGGTATGGTCGAAGGAAGGCGATATCGTTGAAAATCTTCCACGTGCCCGAAAAGGAAATATCAAGGGCTGGGTTAACATCATGTACGGCTGCGACAAATTTTGTACGTATTGTATCGTTCCTTATACACGTGGAAAAGAGCGTAGCCGACATCCAGAGGATATTATTGAAGAAGTCCGTCATTTAGCGAGAAATGGCTATAAAGAAATCACCTTACTCGGTCAAAATGTGAATGCATATGGGAAAGACCTTGAAGGTGTGGACTATGGCCTTGGCGATTTAATGGATGAAATCCGGAAAATCGATATCCCTCGGGTACGTTTCACGACCAGTCACCCTCGTGATTTTGACGATCATTTGATTGATGTGCTCGCGAAAGGCGGTAACCTTGTCGAACACATTCATTTACCAGTTCAACATGGTAGTTCTGAGGTATTGAAACTGATGGCGCGTAAATATTCACGTGAACACTATATGAAGCTCGTCGATAAAATCAAGAAAAAGATCCCGAACGCTGTTTTTACAACGGATATTATTGTTGGATTTCCGAATGAAACAGAAGAACAGTTTGAAGAAACGTTGTCTCTTGTAAAAGAAGTGGAGTATGACATGGCGTTTACGTTCATTTATTCACCTCGAGAAGGAACACCTGCAGCGAAGATGAAGGATAACGTTCCAATGGAAGTGAAAAAAGAGCGCCTGCATCGGTTGAATGATGTGATGAACGAGATTTTCTTAAAGAAAAATCTTGCTCTTAAGGGTGAAGTTGTCGAAGTACTCGTTGAAGGAGAAAGCAAGAAAAATCCAGATGTTCTTACAGGACATACACGCACGAATAAGGTCGTCCATTTCCATGGACCTAAATCATTAATCGGTGAGCTCGTCAACGTTCAAATCACGGATCCTAAAACGTGGAGCATGGGCGGCGAACTCGTCGAAACCGCAGAGGTGAGTCGATAATGGCAGAGAAGTCTAGAAAAGAAGTTATTGAAAAGGCAGAAGAACTTGCTAAAATGATTGCATCTACTGAAGAAGTTGATTTCTTCAAGAGAGCTGAATCGAAAATCAATGAAAATGATAAGGTGCAAAAGCTGATCAGCAAAATCAAAATTTATCAACAAGAGGCAGTCAACTTACAACATTACCAAAAGCATGAGGCACTGCAAAAGGTAGAAGCAAAGCTGGAGGCACTTCATGCTGAGGTCGATTCGATTCCGATCGTTCAGGAATTCAAACAATCACAAACCGACGTAAATGATTTGTTACAGCTTGTTACGAGCACGATTTCAAACACCGTTACCGATGAAATCATCGAATCTACTGATGGAGATCAGTTGAAGGGTCTCACCGGATCTGCTGTAAAGCATAATCGATTATAAAAAGAAGTTTATGAAACTCAGTTTATCCTTTAAAAAGCATGTGTTTACTAGGCTCAGTTCAATGTGAACTGAGCTATTTCTATTCTTTAACCAGTAACCATTGCAGCCCATAATTTTAGTATTTTTGTTTTTACTTTTTGTAATTCTCCTTCCTATTATACTTAGGACATATCTTTCCGATTTTTAGGTTAAGTTACAAACCAAAGGAGGTTATGCGAGCAATGAAGGATAAAAAAGGTGAAGCTGAATACGCAAATAAAAGGATCAATGAGTATTTTGGAAAAAGAAATGATGCTACGGTAGATATTGCCCCTATTTTAAATAACGTTCCACCTATCAGCAGAAACAAAGACAAAAAATAATGACTTGTAATGATTGTCGCGTCAACCACCATTATTGGTGGTTTTTTAATGCTGTTCAACCGCGCTAATGTCCCTGTACAAGACCTTTCCAGTTATTTTATAAAAAACAAAAAAATGAACAATATTTTCTTGAAATCCTCATAGACTGAACTAACGGGACATTATGAACGAGTTATAAAATTTTTAGCACACTAGTCATTCGCCCTGCATAGGATGAATTGAAGATTGGAAGAGGAGGGATTTAGTTACATGGCCAAAAACGATTTCAGTTACAGAGAGATCATAACTAAAGCAGTTTGCGGCAAGGGTCGAAAGTTTTCACAGGCTACACATACGATTACTCCTGCACATAAACCGTCTAGCATATTAGGCTGCTGGATTATTAATCACAAGTATAATGCGTTAGATAACGGGGATGCGGTCGATGTTGAAGGAAGCTATGATATCAATGTTTGGTATTCCTACAATAACAATACAAAGACAGAAGTCGTAACGGAAACAGTCCGCTATAAAGATTGCTGTAATCTGTCCAAAAAGGATGAGAAGTCATTAGGAACTCATCTAGAAGTCAATGCAAGAGCATTGCAGGAACCAAATACATTAGAAGCGACAATCTCACCGAACGGAAACAAAGTACTCGTACAGGTCGAGCGTGAATTCCTTGCAGAGGTTATCGGAGAAACGAAGGTTTGGGTCTATGTCAATCCTGAAGGCATAGAGGAAGATGATATTGAAGAAGATGAATGGGAAGACGAAGTAGATGATGAAGAGTTTGAAGATCTTGATCCTAACTTCCTCCTAGGGGATTTGGAGGAGTAAAGAAAGGGTTGACTCATAAGGGTCTGGCTCTCCGCAGGATGGAGGTGCCTGACACCTGATTTTTGAGTCAATCCTTTTTATTTTTCATGAAGTGAAAAAGCTTCTGACGTATAGATGGTCTGTCCAGCTTCAGCGCCCAACCTCCCGGATCACTTCAGAGCTCCTGCGGCGGTCGACACACTGATTTACATCGGGAATTGACCCACGCAGATCCAATCTGTATTTTGGTTGGTTTGATGCCTCCTCGTCGGTCTTCCATTGACCTACGAGGCTAAGCAGGGCGCTTACGCTTTTCTAAGAATATGCTATAATGGGGTGTAGATTACGTATATGACGGAGGGTTGACATGGCTGAATACACTCCAATGATCCAGCAGTATTTAACTATTAAGGCAGACTATCAAGATGCCTTTTTATTTTTTCGTCTTGGAGACTTTTATGAACTCTTTTTCGACGATGCATTAGAGGCATCTAAAGAGCTTGAAATTACACTGACGAGCAGAGATGGCGGCAAGGGAAACCGGATACCGATGTGTGGCGTTCCTCACCATTCATCAAAAAATTACATCGCACAGTTAATTGGAAAAGGTTTTAAAGTTGCGATATGCGAGCAGGTAGAGGATCCGAAAACAGCCAAAGGGGTAGTAAAACGGGACGTCGTGCAAATCATTACACCCGGCACCGTTATGGAAGGAAGCATGCTCGATGAAAAAGCGAATAATTTTATCGCTTCTGTAACTCCTTTTGAAAATCGTTATGGGTTCGCGACGTGTGACTTATCGACAGGGGAATGCTCAATAACGCTGTTAGACGAAGATTGGAAAGGTGTTTGCCTCCAAATCCAATCGGTCGGTGCCAAAGAGGTCATTGTTCCGAGTAATGTTGATTCCGAATCACGTGTAATGCTTAGGGATCAATTTCATTTGACAGTGTCTATAGAAGACGATATCGAAATACCAGAACCATTACATACAATCAGTGAGCATCTTGATGTACCGGAAATTAGAGAAAGTGCAGAGCGACTTGTTTCTTATTTGGTTAGGACCCAAAAACGTTCGCTTGATCATCTTCAACGCTTTAGCTATGTCGACCGATCTGGACATATGAAAATCGATCCAAACTCGAAGCGGAACCTTGAATTGGTCGAGACGTTACGTCAAAAGCAGAAAAAGGGTTCTTTACTATGGTTGTTGGACAAGACGGTGACAGCAATGGGCGGTCGGCTACTAAAGCAGTGGATTGAACGACCATTGGTACAACAAGCTCAGATTGAGGAACGGCTCGAAATTGTTGAAGCGTTCATGCAGCAATTTTTCAAAAGAGAAGAAATTCGGGAACAGCTTTTAGAAGTATATGACCTTGAGCGGTTGGCAGGTAAGGTTTCCTACGGCAACGTAAATGCCCGTGATCTCCATCAACTTAAACGGTCATTACAAAAAGTTCCCCAAGTCAAGGATATCCTTCTCGATATGGATCATACCGGATTAGTGGAACGGTCGGGTAAAATGGATCCTTGCCAGGAGCTGGCTGGTTTGCTTGAACGTGCCATTCATGAGGATGCACCGCTAACAATCAAGGATGGAAATATTATAAAAGATGGCTATCATGAAGGCTTGGATGCTTATCGAGATGCCAGTGTGAACGGAAAATCATGGATCGCCTCACTTGAACAGAAGGAAAAAGAAAGAACTGGTATTCGATCCTTGAAAATCGGCTATAATCGGATATTCGGCTATTATATCGAATGTACCAGAAGTAATCTTCATTTGATCGACGAAGAACGGTATGAACGAAAACAAACGTTAGCAAATGCTGAACGTTTTATTACTCCTGAATTGAAGGAAAAAGAGTCGATCATTTTAGAGGCGGAAGAAAAGTCGGTTGAGCTGGAATATGAATTGTTCCTTACAATCCGTGAAAAGGTAAAAGAATATATTCCTAAGCTTCAGCTTCTAGCAAAACAATTAAGTGAGATTGACGTATTACAAAGCTTCGCAGTCGTGAGTGAAGAAGGACAATTTTGTAAACCGCAGCTTTCAGAAGATGGTACTCTTCACATCGTTTCAGGCCGTCATCCTGTCGTGGAGAAAATGATGAATCGCCAGGATTACGTATCGAATGATGTCTATATGAATGATGAGCGTGAAGTCATACTTATAACGGGTCCGAATATGGCAGGAAAAAGCACGTACATGCGACAGGTCGCCCTGTCCTCAATTCTACTCCAAGTGGGCTGTTATGTACCTGCCGAGAAAGCAACTCTTCCGATATTCGATCAGATTTTCACCAGAATCGGAGCTGCGGATGATCTTGCTGGCGGCCAAAGCACGTTCATGGTTGAGATGATGGAAACCGAATATGCCTTATCTCATGCAACCGATAAAAGCTTGTTGTTACTTGATGAAATAGGCCGGGGAACATCTACTTATGATGGAATTTCATTAGCGCAATCGATCGTCGAGTATATCCACGAGCAAATTGGAGCAAAGACGTTATTTTCTACACACTATCATGAATTGACTGTACTGGAAGACAGTTTGGAGCGCTTGCAAAACGTCCACGTAAAAGCGGTTGAAGAGGATGGAAAGGTTGTTTTCCTACACCGGGTTGAAGACGGGAAGGCAGATAAGAGCTATGGAATTCATGTCGCTCAGTTAGCTCACCTGCCATCTAGATTAATCGATCGAGCGAACGAGCTTCTCGGTTTATTTGAAGCGAAACAGTCTGACGATTCGAGCGATCCAGCAACGAGAAATGAAGTGGTGAATGAACCTTCCAATCAATTGTCTTTATTCGAACATGAGGCTGAATCCAAACCCCGTCAACAAAAAGGCAAGGATCAAAATGCTGTCCTATCACATCTGAAGGAACTTGAACTATTGACGATGACCCCTTTAGAAGCGATGAATGCACTGTATGAATTACAAATGACACTCAAAAAAGATAAACGGGAGGAATCGAAATGGGTAAGATCAAACAGTTAGACGATCTTTTATCCAATAAAATTGCTGCCGGTGAAGTGGTCGAACGACCTGCTTCTGTTGTAAAAGAACTCGTTGAAAACTCAATTGATGCAAGTAGTACACGTATCGATATCGAGGTAGATGAAGGTGGGTTGTCCCGACTCCGAATAACAGATAACGGGGAGGGAATCGATAGTAATGACCTGAAGCTTGCGTTTCAACGCCATGCTACGAGTAAAATTCAACAGGAAAATGATCTGTTCCACATCCGCACACTCGGGTTTCGTGGGGAAGCATTACCGAGTATCGCTTCTGTGGCAAAGGTTGAAGTCAAAACGAGTACAGGAAGTGGTCCAGGCAATTACCTCGAGATCCAATACGGGAAGGTAATGACTGAATCGAAAGCGGATAGCAGGAAAGGAACGGATATTACGGTTTCTCAATTGTTCCATAACACGCCAGCAAGGTTAAAACATCTTAAAACCGTCCATACTGAGTTAGGGAATATAACTGATGTCATCAACCGGTTGGCTATGGGACATCCGGATGTTGGATTTCATTTGAAGCATAATGGAAAATCGGTACTAAGGACACCTGGGAACGGGGATATCCAGCAAGTGATAGCAGCCATCTACGGATTATCGGTAGCTAAAAAAATGCTTCAAGTCAAAAATAAAACACTTGATTATACCGTTTCCGGCTTTGCTGTTAAACCAGAAATCACCCGTTCCTCAAGGCAATACATATCACTGTTCATCAATGGGCGGTATATAAAAAATTACACCGTCTATAAAGCGATCGAACAAGCGTACCATACCTTGCTCCCGATCGGTAGATATCCAATCGTCGTTCTATCTATTGAACTCGATCCGATTCTCGTTGATGTTAATGTGCATCCTGCAAAGCTTGAAGCAAGATTCAGCAAGGAGAAGGAGCTAGCAAAAGCGATTGAGGACGGCATCCGGGAAACTTTAGGCCAAACAGAGTTGATTCCGAACGTTTCGAGTGCTTCTCACGAAAAAACGATAAAGCCGAATTCCGAACAGCACACCTTTGAGTTTGAAAATGGAACACCTCAAAAAGAAAAATTAACTCGATCGAATCAAAACGAGTTTGTAAGAGAGAAAGCGCGAATCTTTTCAGAGGTTTTTAAATCCGACGATCATGATTCACCAAAAAGTGAATCTTTTGATGAGCTTGGTGAACTCAATGAAAACATCTCTACTGGCGATGTTGGCTTACCTGAATCAGAAGAAAGTCATGAGAATGCCCCGATGACTAAAAGGGTACCACCGATGTATCCGGTTGGGCAGGTTCATGGAACGTACATCGTTGCACAAAACGATATCGGGATGTACATTATTGACCAGCATGCAGCTCAGGAGCGGATCAAATATGAATTTTATCGTGAGAAGGTTGCTGAGGTGAAGCATGAAGTTCAGGAGTTGCTCGTACCGATCACGTTTGAATTCACTCACACTGAAACAATGATCATTCGTTCTCATCTCGAGGAATTCGCCTTAGTCGGGATCTTTTTAGAATCGTTTGGAACGAATGCGTTCATCGTCCGCTCACATCCCCAATGGTTTCCAAACGGCGAAGAGCAGAGGACGATACAGGAAATCATTGATCAGGTTTTACAGAACCAAAAAACAGACATAAAAAAGTTACGAGAAGAAGCAGCGATTATGATGTCCTGTAAGGGTTCCATTAAAGCAAATCGCCATTTACGACATGATGAGATGATCACGTTGATCGACTCATTAAGAGAAGCAAGTGATCCATTTACATGTCCGCATGGCAGACCGATCATCGTTCAGTATACGAAGTATGAGATGGAGAAGATGTTTAAGCGAGTGATGTAAAGGATGTTCAAAAAGTCCTGAGGCTAACAAGACTACAGATATGGAATGCTTCAATGCGGTTTTGCGCTGAGTAACCGCAGGCGCAGCATATTAGTCAGTTCGACCTTGTCATTTTTTTTGAACATTTATTTGTAACAGATGGGTGGAGGCATAGCATGACAAAACCTACTCTTGTAGCGGTTGTTGGTCCGACGGCGGTCGGGAAAACGAAAACAAGTATTGAACTTGCAAAAACGTTCGCTGGTGAAATCGTCAACTGTGATTCGATGCAAATTTATCGAGAAATGGACATAGGTACCGCAAAAATAAAGCCCGATGAAATGGAAGGGATTCCACATCATTTATTTGATATTTGCATGCCAGACGAAGAATATTCGGTAGCCGAATACCAGCATGATGCTAACGAAGTGATCGACGAAATTCATGGTCGCAACCATTTACCGATCATGGTTGGGGGAACAGGTTTATATGTCCGTGCAGTTGCGCATAATTATCAGTTTGATGAAACACCACGAAATCCTGACTATCGTGAAGAGCTTGAAAAGTATGTGGATGACTGTGGTGCGGATGCGTTGCATGACCGTTTAACAAAAGTCGATTCTGAACGTGCTAAACAGATTCATCCGAATAATACTCGACGAGTCATTCGAGCGCTTGAGATTTTTCAAATGACAGGGAGTGCATTTTCAAGTAAACACGAACCGGAATCTCCATTCAATCTCGCTCTTGTTGGCTTGACGATGGAACGAGACCTACTTTATGAACGAATCAATCATCGGGTTGATTTAATGGTCGAGGAGGGATTGTTTGACGAGGTGAAAAAACTGTACGAGGCAAACATTCAAAATACGCAATCTGTTCAAGCAATTGGGTATAAGGAAATCTACCGATATTTTGATGGAGGCTATTCGCGTGAAAAAGCGATCGAGACACTGAAACGGAACTCCAGAAGGTATGCAAAACGACAATTGACATGGTTTAGACATCAATTGGATGTTGAGTGGTTTGATATGACAACAACACCTGATGAAAAAATTCCATCAATTTTACGATTTGTGGCAGGAAAGCTCAGTCTTTAATCGAATTAATGTATGAACGTTTATTTAGGAGGCCTGTACATATGAAGCAATCCATTAATATCCAAGACCAATTTCTGAACACTCTTCGCAAAGAAAATGTATTTGTAACGGTATACCTTTTGAATGGGTTCCAGCTAAAGGGTCTAGTAAAAGGATTCGATAATTTTACCGTTGTACTGGAATCGGATGGAAAGCAACAATTGATCTACAAGCACGCTATTTCCACATTTACACCGCAGCGATCAGTTGAATTCACCTCCGAGAACAATAACGGATAATCGAAATGAACTCGTGGGTATCTTAACTTCTTTAACGGACCTTCTTCATTAGAAGGAAAAGTAAGTTCCATTGAAAAAGGAAAAAAATAAGGCTGACCCTAAGAACAGTAACTTCGCCACAATTTCAGGGTGGAGAAACATAAATTCAGGGTCAGCTTTTTTGGTGTTTTTCTATTAGTTTAAGTATTCGTAAAAACGATTTAAGGTCAGTGGTGTTTTAAGTCCAAAACGTTGTTGAATCGTCTCAGGTTTTTCTTCGGATTGAATTGCTTTAAGGATGGCAGTCCTTCGAAAATGCTGCCCTGAAATTCCTTTTCGCAGTCCAGACCTTTCTACCTCTTGTCTGATCATTTTTTGAATCGCGATTTCTGTTAAACGCTTCGGCCTGTCTTCTTCATAACTCCATCGGTACGTCAATCGCTGAAAGTCAAAAGCTACAAATAGCGGGTCAGAATGGTATTGTGCAGGACGAACTGCTTCTGGAATTAGTTGGTAGTATCTGTACAAACCGTTGGCTATTTCTCCGTCAATGTCAATATGACGGTCCAATTGGCCATTTGAACTTCGAACGACGATCTGTTTTTGTATAAAAGAAACATGTCGAATATCCATTGATACAATATCCTGCAACGACAATCCGTAGTTGAGCATTAGGCTGATAATTGAGACGTTTCTTGGAGCCAAGTAAGGATGTGCTTTGAGCTGGTTCTCGGTCAATCCTTTTTCAGATGACATGGTTTCGAGTAGTTGAGCTGTTTCCCCTTCTGTTACAAACATGTCCTCCGTAAAATATTCCTTCTCCAACACATTGATCTTAATCCCATTTAACGGATTTTCAGGAATAACACGTTGATCAGTCAGGTAATGATAATACTGCTTAAGTACACTATAAACACGTTTTATAGTACGAAAAGAGTACTCCCGTTCATGAGCAAGATAATCAAAATAGGATTGAACAAACTCTGATGTATAAACTCTGCCATCTATGTATGTAAGTTCATTTACCCTTATCCAAGCGAGGAAATCTTCGAGATCATATCGGTACCGTTTAACGGTAGCTGGACGTTTACCTCTTTTCTCCAAAAAAATGATAAATTCGATTGCATGCTGTGGCTTTTCTTCGGTTTTCATCACACTCACCACCTTTAGGCTCATTATAGCATGTTCGATTTGCATTTTAGTGTATAACAGAACTCCATTCATCAAACGATATAAAAAAAGAGTGTTGAGGTGGACATGATGATCAAGAAAGTAGCCGTGATTCTGTTCGTATTCAGTATTATATCAGCCTGTAATTGGGATCAAGCGGACCCTGGACAGGAAAATTATACAAACCCGACGGAACAAAATTTTAAAACGAATAAAAACGGATTAAATTCTTCACCAATCGTGCTAAAGAATTCAGGAGAAGCGGCAAGTGCCAAAGATCTTGTGCAATTGACAGAACAGGTTGAAGGTGTGGAGTATGCACGATCGATCGTATCCGGCATATATTCCGTTATCGGGGCGAAAATTCAATCCGGCTATGACAAGGAAAAAACGATTGAAAATATATATAAGAAGGTAAATACTCATAGTCGCGGTGCCAATGCGGTTGTGACGACTGATCCGACACATTTGAATAAGCTGAAAAAATGGGGCGATGAAATCAATGAAGGTGGACTTAAAGCAAATATATATAACAACCTTGGTGTCATGATCAGCCAGATTAAACCGAATGATAATTATCCAAGCAATGATGCACTGCCATCAGAAGAAGAATTACAACAGGAACGAATTAAAGAAACGCCATAGTTGAGAAGTGACCCGAGAAAGAATGGGTCATTTTTTATTGTTTAAAATATTATACTGTGCTGAATCCGTTATGATACTTCTCCGTCGAAGACTCAACCAACTGGAATTTATTTTTTCATTTGACAATCTTGTATATACAAGATTATACTAACGGAAGAAACAAACATGTATATACAAGATGAAAATGAAAGCGGTATATAAATTTTTTTGAAAAAGTATGTAACCGTTTTCCACTCACTGGGAGGAGTACATCATGAGTATTAGTCGTGAAACAGTTCTAATGATTGTGGAAGCGCTCGGTGGACGTGACAATATCAATACGGCAACACATTGTGTTACACGCCTGCGTCTTGCATTAAACGATGAGGGAAAAGTAGATAAGGAGAAATTAGAATCTATTGATATCGTAAAAGGTTCCTTTTCTACAAATGGTCAGTTCCAGGTCGTAATCGGCCAAGGAACTGTTGATGAAGTGTATAAAAAGATGGTCGAAGAAACCGGTATCGGTGAAGCATCGAAGGAAGATGTCAAGGAAGCTGCAAAGGACAAGCTGAATCCGTTACAACGAGCGGTCAAAGTCTTAGCAGACATCTTCATTCCGATCCTGCCAGCAATTGTTACTGCTGGTCTCTTGATGGGATTGAATAACGTACTTGTCGGTGAAGGTATTTTTTATGATGAAAAGTCAATTGTGCAAGTGCATAAACAATGGGCAGATCTAGCAAGTATTATCAACTTGATCGCAAATACCGCATTCGTCTTTTTACCTGCGTTAATCGGTTGGTCCGCAGTAAAACGATTCGGCGGTAACCCATTACTCGGTATAGTTCTCGGATTAATGCTCGTCCACCCAGATTTATTGAACGCGTGGGCGTATGGTGATGCGCTTAAAAAAGGAGAAATCCCAGCATGGAATCTCTTCGGATTAACCATTGAAAAGGTTGGGTATCAAGGTCAGGTCCTCCCTGTTCTGGTAGCCTCTTATGTATTAGCGAGAATTGAGCAATTTTTAAACAAACGAATTCCAGATTCCATAAAATTATTGGTCGTTGCACCGATAACGTTACTGATTACTGGATTCCTAGCATTTATAGTAATCGGCCCAATTACGTTTGCAATCGGGAATGTGATTACTGATTTATTTGTAGGAATCTTTGAAAACTTTGCAGCACTAGGTGGAATTGTGTACGGTGGTTTGTATTCACTACTTGTTATAACAGGAATGCACCATACCTTCCTAGCTGTCGATCTTCAATTGATTTCGAGTACAGGCGGAACATTTCTATGGCCGATGCTCGCCTTATCAAACATTGCACAAGGTTCATCTGCACTTGCGATGATGTTTGCAACAAGAGACGAAAAGCTGAAAGGCCTATCGGGTACATCAGCTCTTTCTGCGTACCTCGGTATCACTGAGCCAGCGATGTTTGGAGTAAACATCCGGTTCAAGTATCCGTTTGTCTTCGCGATGCTTGGCTCAGCGATTGCAGGTTTGATCCTCGCACTTAATCATGTAACGGCATTTTCGATTGGCATCGGTGGTATACCTGGATTCTTATCGATTAAGGACGAGTTCTGGGGAGCATTCTTCACCGGTATGGCGATTGTAATTGTAGTGCCTTTCGCTCTCACATATTTCTACGCAAAGGTCAAAAAGATCAAATAAGATTCAAATAAACAGGCATCTCACATTGTGAGATGCCTTACATCCTAAGAGAAGAACATCATGAATTTAAAGGAGTTGACTTAAGTTGATGGAATGGTGGAGAAAGTCAGTCGTTTATCAAATCTATCCGAAGAGCTTTAATGACACGACTGGCTCAGGCGTAGGTGATATTGAAGGGATCATCCAAAAGCTTGATTATATAAAAACACTTGGCGTGGACGTGATTTGGCTAACACCGATTTACGATTCTCCGCAACGGGATAATGGCTATGATATCCGTGATTATTACAAAATTCATGAAGAATATGGAACGATGGAGGATTTTGAGCGGTTAATATCTGAATCACACCAACGCGGGATTAAGGTGATCATGGATATTGTCGTCAATCATACATCGACGGAGCATCGTTGGTTTAAAGAAGCATTGAACGATCCGAACAGTGAATTTCGTGACTTTTATATTTGGAAAGAAGGTAAAGATGGAGAGCCGCCTACGAACTGGAAATCGAAATTCGGCGGGTCCGCCTGGCAGTATGACGGCAAATCGGGTGAATATTACCTTCATTTATACGACGTAACCCAAGCAGATTTGAACTGGGAAAACGAAAAGTTAAGAAACAACATCTATGAAATGATGACGTACTGGTTCAATAAAGGTGTCGATGGCTTCCGGCTCGATGTCGTGAATTTACTATCGAAAAACCAGCAGTTCCCGGATGACGACTATTCTGTGCCGCCTGGAGATGGCCGTAAATTTTATACGGATGGACCTCGAATCCACGAGTTCATCCATGGGATGAATGAAAATGTTTTTTTAAAGTTCAATGTGATGACAGTAGGTGAAATGTCCTCTACGACGGTAGACCATTGTATCAAGTACACGAACCCAGATCGCGGAGAACTCGATATGACCTTTAACTTCCATCACTTGAAGGTGGACTATCCGAATGGTGAAAAGTGGACGAAAGCTGATTTTGACTTTATAAAACTGAAGCAAATCCTATCTGACTGGCAAGTGAAAATGCATGAAGGAAACGGATGGAATGCACTGTTCTGGTGCAATCATGACCAGCCGAGGATTGTTTCGAGATTTGGGGACGAAGGCAAATATCATTCAGAGTCTGCTAAAATGCTCGCTACCACCATCCATATGATGCAAGGGACTCCTTACATTTATCAAGGCGAGGAATTTGGGATGACCAACCCGAACTTTGATCAGCTTTCCTCGTATCGGGATGTTGAATCGGTCAATGCTTTTAAAGATTTGAAAAAACAAGGGATGTCAGAAGAAGAAATCATCGATATTTTAAAACAAAAGTCGAGGGATAACTCAAGAACACCGATGCAATGGACAGATAGCGAACATGCAGGTTTTACAACAGGAGAACCTTGGATTGATGTGGCAAATAATTTCGATGAAGTGAATGCAGTAAAAGCTGTGATGGAACCAGATTCAATTTTTCACCATTATCAAAGACTAATCGACTTGCGAAAATCACACGATGTAATTACAACAGGGGATTATCAACTTTTGCTGGAAGATGACCCGAAAGTCTTCGCTTACGTTCGTAATGGAGAAGACGAAAAACTCCTTGTCGTTAATAATTTTTATGCAGACGAGGTATCCTTTCAATTACCGGATACTGTACAAGTCTCGGGTTACGGATCGGAAATCTTGCTTTCTAATTATGGAGATTCAACTAAGGACTTTCAAAGCATACAATTAAGACCATACGAATCTATCGTTTATCACCTTAAGAAGAAGTGATAAACTATTAGTGGTGATACAAATTGAAACAAAACAAGTTCATATCAATCTATACGGAGTTACAAGAAAAAATTGAAAATGGAACATATGTGCCAGATACTAAGCTGCCTTCAGAGCACGAACTGACCGAGCTATATTCAACGTCACGAGAAACGGCTAGAAAAGCGCTTAATTTACTTGCTCAAAATGGCTACATTCAGAAGGTGAAAGGGAAAGGGTCAATTGTCTTAGATGTAGGGAAGTTCAATTTTCCAGTTTCCGGACTTGTCAGCTTTAAAGAATTGGCGAACAAGATGGGGAAAGAAGTATCGACAGAAGTGCACGAGGTGGTTTTAATCGATCCTGATTCATTCCTTCGACGGCAGCTGAACATCCAATCCGATGAGAAGGTTTGGAAGGTCGTACGTACGAGGGAAATCGAAGGAGAGCGAATCATTTTAGACCAGGATTTTTTCCTTGAGAGTATCGTTCCAACGTTAACTCAAGAAATTTGTGAACGTTCGATTTATGAATATCTTGAAGGTGAATTGCAACTGCCAATTAGCTTTGCAAAAAAGGAAATCACAGTGGAACGGGCTTCTGAAACAGACAAAATGAGGTTGGACCTCAAAGATTATGAACAGCTCGTTTTGGTCAAAAACTTTGTTTACCTTGAAGACGCACGTCTCTTTCAATATACGGAATCAAGACATCGACTAGACAAATTCCGATTTGTCGATTTTGCACGAAGATCCCATTCATGATCGCTGACAAGATGGACGATTTCATCAACAGATTCAATCCCCGATTTTATGGAGTGGAACGAAAAAAGCGCCTATATAGGCGCTCAGGCTGTCGAGAAAGTCTCTCGACAGCCTGATTTAGTTTCCTGAACTTTAATAAATTACCGCGTTAATATGTTATAATAGAGGTAATAAATAAAGGCGGTGGTACGATTGTTCCATACAAGAAGCGCGACTCAAAATGAAGTTGAATTTGTATCCATTGAAGACCTCGTTCCTCAAGATCATCTTCTCAGAAAGATTGATCAATACATCGATTTTTCCTTCATCCTTGATCGAGTTCGACCTTACTATTCAGAAGATAACGGACGTCCTTCTCTTGATCCTCTCGTACTTTTCAAGATGATGTTTATTGGCTATTTTTACGGAATTCGCTCCGAGAGACAACTTGAAAAAGAAATTCAAATGAACATTGCCTATCGTTGGTTTCTTGGATTACGTCTATCTGATTCTGTTCCTCATCACTCTACGATTAGTTGGAATCGCCGTACACGATTTAAAGGAACGGATATCTTTCAAGAAATCTTTGATGAAATTGTTCTTCAAGCCACGAGCCATCGAATGGTTGGAGGCAGAGCCCTGTTCACAGACTCCACCCATTTAAAGGCGGATGCCAATAAACATAAATTCACGAAAGAAACCGTTGAAGTAGAAACCCGTGACTACATTGAAGACTTAGATCAAGCGATCGAAGAGGACCGGAACAAGAACGGAAAAAAGCTCTAAAGGAACGGAAGGAGGTGAAAAAGACCAAAGAAATTCGAAAAAGTACAACCGATCCGGATTGTGGGTTCATGTCCCGAGATCATAAGCAGGAGATGTTCTGTTACCTTGATCATCGTACGACAGATATGAAGTTCAACATTATTACGGATGCCTTTGTCACTCCTGGAAATGTTCATGACTCAGTTCCTTATCTATCACGCTTAGATCGTCAAAGGGAACGCTTTGACTTTCAAGTAGAAGCTGTCGCATTGGACTCAGGTTATCTAACCAACCCGATTTGTAAAGGAATATCAGACCGATTGATCTTTGGAGTCATCGCTCATCGAAGATACCAGCCAACGAAAAGTCTTTTCCCAAAATGGAAATTTACATATCAGTCCGAGAACGATCAATATATTTGCCCGAATGGTGAAGTCTTAACGTATCGAACAACAACACGTGGAGGGTATCGAGAGTATAAATCTGATTCTCAGAAGTGTAAGGAGTGTCCTCTACTTGATCAATGTACACGATCAAAAAATCACCAAAAGGTTGTTACTCGGCACGTATGGGAAGAGCACAAAGAAAAAGTTCGATTAAACCGGTTATCCAAATCAGGTAAGCAGCTTTATAAATTTAGAAAAGAGAAAGTTGAGCGAAGCTTCGCAGATTCAAAAGAACTGCATGGGCTTCGCTACTGTAGGTTGAGGGGAATAGAAAATGTGAGTGAGCAAGTATTACTCACCGCAGCGTGTCAGAATATGAAAAAGATTGCCACACACCTAGCCCGGTTAGGATGGGTGTGTGGGAGTCTTTTTTCAAAAAACAACTCATTTTCTAAGAGAAATTTATCCAAATAAAAAAGCCTGTAGAGAAAAAACATAGGGTTTCTCTACAAGCAGCGCCTATATAGGCGCTTTTTGTATTTTCTAAATCAACTAATGGGTATGCGTGTGGGACATTTTTTCCTGTAATGCTTCAGAGAGTTCTGTCGCCGGGACCTGAATCATATCCGTGGAAATCGGTGCGGTGATTGAGTCTGTGTGTGCAGGTGACTCTTCTGGGAGTGTGACTCTAAGAATGTCCAATCCTCTTGTTGGGTCATAGGTATAGACCAAATTGGACACATCCCCAGTTACACGGCCGTTTTCATCACGTTCCGGTATCCACTGAGCTCCCCAGACTTCCTGGATCCCCATGAACCAGTACCCAACTTGTTTGATATCAGTCGGGTCGCGAACATCAAGAATTCGGGCACCTTGTTGGTAGAAGCCGATCGCTACAAAACCATCCTGGTGATACGAAGAATAGTGAGCCGAACAAATCAGACCAGCCGGGGTATCGACATCGGTATTTAAGATTTTAGTGTTCCACGAATCTAATGGTTCAATGGTTCCAGTACCAGGTTGAATTTGAGATTTATCAGATCCTGCTATACTTTTGTTAAGCCGTTGGACTTGCCAAGTCTGGAACGATCCTTCATTTTCACATGTACCCGGATGTAGATAATCTTCTTCAGTGACCATCAGCACTTCACCGGGGCGAATTTGATCAGCGGTTCGTTCTAGACTTTCATTAGACTCCATTTGACCTTCCCCACGGGATTTAAATTCATCTCCATTTGGACGTAGCGTGTTATGGTGAATGAATGAATTCCATTCTGTTCCGTTTAGAGCTCTTTCATCAGTAGAATTAAGTACTACGGGATTTAATGGATCAGAAATATCATAAGCGACCGTCCCTTGTAACCCCGTAAGCCATGCGACTCCGGATGAATCAATCTGCCAGTCATGTCCGGTTGTGCCGACTGAACTCGGGTACACTTTCGCTTCATAGGCATTGGAAGGGTCTACTAGGTTGATAATGGAGAATGCAGGGCTGTCTTCCTCGTCTGTGCTTCCTGAAGTGTAAGCGTAAGTACACTCTTTATTTACACAAGTGGCTGTATGGGTTCGCGTTGTTGTTTCCACACGTGATACAACATGAGGATTAGTTGGATCAGAAACATCGACAACCACTATTTCGTTACCGGTCGAAACACTTTTATCTTCGTAGGCAGGTGTTACCCCAATTGGATCATAGGCAATCAGCATAAATTTCGTGCCATCCTTACGCTCACCGAACGTGGCGTCTTCATTTTCGAAATGGGCACTGGCGAGTTTTCCTACTGGGACGGGTTTGGTAGGATCAGAGATGTCATATATCGTAACTCCTGTCAACGTGTTTGCATACATATACGGTTTCTCACTGGAAAAAACAGCAGAAATTATGGTTGCGTTTGGAAAGTTGCCAACCAGTTCAACATTGTCACTCGATACGACAGGGACATCAATTCCCTCAATTGTTTCGACCGCAGCTTTACTTGGTAAGGTACTTGTTAACAAAATGACCAACAAGGCAATGATAAAAGTTGATGATCGAAATTTTTTCACTGTGTGACCTCCTTAGTATCCTTTAATCCTACCTTTCAACAAAAAATACATGGTTCCTACTGTGCGAAAGTATGAATTTTATAATACAAACAAACTACCATATCGTTTTTGGCAATTAGGCATTTGTCACACTTTTGGGCGGTCGGCGTATAATACACAACAATCTCAATGTGAGGTGAAGGGTCTTGCAACAGACGATCAGTCGTAATTCAAAAACACAAATCAATGTCGTGCTCGGTAATAGCTCCTCCTCATCTATTCCAAAAGACGACTGGTATACAGATGTAGAACAGAAGGAAAAACATATTCCACTTAAAAATATACAAAAAGAACTGAAAAAACTTGTCGGCATGGAGGAATTAAAAGAGCTGATCAATGAGATTTATGCATGGCTATATATTAATAAATGCCGGGAAACGGTACAGTTGAAAACTGGAAAACAAGTGCTTCACATGATGTTCAAAGGCAATCCAGGAACAGGGAAGACGACAGTAGCAAGAATGATCGGGAAGCTTTTCCATGATATGAACGTCCTATCAAAAGGTCATATCATAGAAGCTGAGAGAGCGGATCTTGTAGGAGAATACATTGGTCATACTGCACAAAAAACTCGTGAACTTATAAAAAAAGCAGTTGGTGGAATCTTATTTGTCGATGAAGCCTATTCACTCGCACGAGGCGGAGAAAAGGATTTCGGCAAAGAAGCCATCGACACCCTTGTAAAAGCTATGGAGGACCAGCAGAACGACTTTATCCTGATTCTAGCAGGCTACTCGAATGAGATGGATCATTTTCTCACACTGAACCCGGGTTTACCATCTCGTTTCCCTGTAGTCGTTTCGTTTCCGGATTATACGGTCGACCAGCTGATGGAGATCGCTAAACAAATGACGAAGGAACGTGAATACAAATTATCCTATGATGCTGAACGGAAGTTGCGTAATCATTTGATTCAAACCGTTTCCAAGGAGGGCGGAACATTTTCCAATGGACGATATATTCGTAACCTGCTGGAAAAATCAATGAGAAAGCAATCGATGAGGCTTTTAAAAGAAGGTAAAGAAGATAAGGAATATTTAATGATGATTACCGAGAAAGACCTTCACCTAGCAGAACAATCCCGAATTTGATAAGATGTAAGCAGGATTTAAGCAGTACAGCTTACTGAAAGTAGGGGAATGTAGTTTGACCAATGATAAAGTGAAAGAACGGACTTTACTAGCAGGGTGTCAGCTGCCTGATCGAAGCGATACCCGATTTGAGTCGTCGATGAAGGAGCTTGCTGCATTGACTGAAACGGCGCAGGGCATACCTGTCATGGAAGTGACTCAAAAACGTGAGCGCATCCACCCTGCTACATTTTTCGGAAAAGGAAAAGTCGAGGAAATACGAAACTTGATCGAGGAAATCGAAATCGACCTCGTTGTCGTCAATCACGAATTAAGTCCGAGTCAATTGAGAAATTTGACGGACGCACTTGGCGTAAAAGTAATAGACCGAACCCAGTTGATTCTCGACATTTTCGCGCAACGAGCGAACTCAAGGGAAGGTAAGCTTCAAGTCGAGCTTGCTCAGTTGGAATATATCCTACCTCGCCTTGCGGGTCAGGGTACACAGCTTTCTAGGCTCGGTGGAGGGATTGGGACGAGAGGACCCGGTGAAACCAAGCTTGAAACAGACCGAAGACACATTCGTAACCGGCTCGACGATATCCGAACCCAATTGAAAAACGTTTCTTCACATCGGAAACGGTACCGTGAACGCAGAAAATTGAACCAGACTCATCAAATCGCACTTGTCGGGTATACGAATGCTGGAAAATCCACCTGGTTTAACGAGCTGACACAAGCGGATTCATTTCAGGAGGATCAATTGTTTGCAACGCTTGACCCGATGACTCGAAAATTAAAACTTCCAAGTGGCATGCTGACACTAGTGACCGATACGGTCGGCTTCATTCAGGATTTACCGACTGGGCTCGTAGCGGCATTCAGATCGACACTTGAAGAGGTTAGTGAAGCGGATCTTATCGTACATATGGTTGATATTTCTGATCCGAATAGGGACAAGCATATTGAAACGGTTTTGAAACTGCTCAAAGAGCTTGATGCAGACGACATTCCGGTGCTGACCGTCTTCAATAAGAATGACCGTCCTCATGAATCGGTTTATCCATTATATGAAGCGATTGAGGTATCTGCACATCGTAAAACAGACAGAGAGCAGCTGCTAGAGGCGATTGAAGAATCAGTCAAATCGGCGATGATTCCGTACCGCATACTAGTGCCGTCTTCCAACGGTAAGCTGCTAAGTCAGTTAAAAACATTAACGATCCTGGAGCATAGAAGCTGGAATGAAACAGATGAAGTCTTTGAATGCGAGGGGTATGTACACGCATCACTTCCGATATACGATAGAATCAGAACGCTGAAAACGCAGGGAGCACAGGATTCACAATGATACATTTTAAAAATAATGAAAAGCTCACACAACTCGCAGCACAGATTGAAGAAAAAATCCATCCAATTCACCAATCAATAGAAGCCATCGAAGAGGAAAACCAGCATAGAGTCCTAGATGCTTTTCGCAAGCATCAAGTTAGTGACTTTCATTTTACACCGTCAACAGGCTATGGTTACGATGATTCCGGAAGAGATGTGTTAGAACGTGTTTATGCCGATGTCTTTGGAGCGGAGTCTGCGCTTGTACGCCCGCATATCATTTCTGGTACACATGCGATTTATCTTGCGCTCTCTGGTGTATTGAGACCTGGGGATGAATTGCTTTACATGACGGGTAAACCGTACGATACGCTTGAAGAAATCGTAGGTATCCGAGGGGATGGAAAAGGATCTTTAAAGGAATTCGGTATTACATATCGCTCGGTAGACCTTAAAGAAAATGGAAACGTCGATTTTCCAGAGATTGAAAAGATTATTCATGAACAGACAAAGGTAATTGGGATTCAACGATCAAAAGGTTATTCTGATCGACACTCATTTACGATCGAGGAAATTGAAGAGATGATCCGCTTTGTCAAAGAGATCAGGCCTGAAGTGATTGTGTTCGTTGATAATTGCTATGGTGAATTTGTAGAGATGATGGAACCGACCCATATCGGTGCTGATTTGATGGCAGGGTCACTCATTAAAAACCCTGGCGGTGGTTTGGCGAAAATCGGTGGCTATATCGCTGGACGTGAAGCTCTTGTAGAGTTGTGTTCATATCGCCTCACTTCTCCTGGCATAGGTAAGGAAGCAGGCGCATCTCTAGATACACTGCTTGATATGTATCAGGGATTTTTCCTTGCGCCGCATGTTGTCAGCCAGTCTCTAAAAGGTGCGGTATTCACGGCAGCCTTTTTAGAGGAGCTTGGCTTTGAAACGAACCCCGCCTGGGACAGTACGCGTACAGATTTAGTCCAATCCGTTAAATTTAGAGACCGTGATGCAATGATTCGGTTCTGTCAGGCGATCCAACGAAATTCACCTGTCAATGCACATGTTGTTCCGCACCCAAGCCATATGCCCGGCTATGATGACGATGTAATCATGGCGGCGGGAACGTTCATCCAGGGCTCAAGTATCGAATTATCTGCTGACGGTCCGATCCGTGATCCTTATGAAGCTTATGTACAGGGCGGCCTTACGTACCAGCATGTAAAAATCGCTGTCATTAGTGCATTGAACGATCTTTTCGAGGCAGGTTTAAAATCAAAAGGATAGGGAATTTACTATGGGGAGTGTATTTTTCACTCTCTCTTTTTTAATGTTAGATTATCTAACATTTTATTGACATCTTTTCTTACATAGCATATAATACAATAAAATATAGAGAGGGAGGCTTTGAGATGGGAGATCAGGTTAGAAGAAATATGCCGCTGTTCTCCATAGGAATTGTCAAGCAATTAACCGAGTTATCAGCACGGCAAATTCGGTATTACGAAGAACAAAGCCTGATAACGCCGGCCCGATCTAAAGGAAATACGCGAATGTTTTCGTTCAATGATGTGGATCGATTGCTTGAGATTAAGGCCTTGATTGAACGTGGTGTGAACCTAGCTGGAATTCGTGAAGTTTTTGAAATGAAAGAAAAAGGCTACGGTACACAACATCCTGTTCATCGGAAAGAGCCAACTGAAGGTGACCTGCACAAACAACTGAAGAAAGAGCTTTTTCAGGCTGGACGTCATGGGAAAGCCTCATTGATCCAAGGAGAACTATCTAGATTTTTTCATTAAAAAATAGTACAATTTTATGCGTTTTTAAAAACTAAGGAGGATAAGAAAAATGGGTTCGAAGTATACGAGAGAGGATATTTTAAAACAAATTAAAGAGGAGAACGTTCGATTCATCCGACTACAATTCACTGATTTACTCGGTACGATCAAAAACGTTGAAATACCAGTCAGTCAATTGGATAAGGCGTTGGACAATAAAATGATGTTTGACGGTTCTTCAATCGAAGGGTTTGTTCGTATCGAGGAGTCCGATATGTATCTCTTCCCTGACATTGATACGTTCGTTATTTTTCCTTGGACATCTGAAAAAGGAAAAGTGGCACGATTCATATGTGACATCTACAATCCAGATGAAACTCCGTTTGAGGGAGATCCTAGAGGTATCCTTAAGAGAGTTCTAAAAGAAATGGAAGAGCTAGGGTTCACAGACTTTAATATCGGACCTGAGCCGGAATTTTTCCTATTCAAAAATGATGAAAAAGGCGAACCAACTCTAGAATTGAATGATAAAGGCGGATATTTCGATTTAGCACCAACAGACCTTGGTGAAAACTGCCGGCGTGATATCGTTCTTGAGCTTGAGGATATGGGCTTTGAAATTGAAGCCTCACACCATGAAGTAGCACCAGGTCAGCATGAAATCGACTTTAAATATGCTTCAGCAGTCCCAACCTGTGACAACATTCAAACATTCAAGCTTGCGGTCAAAACAATTGCCCGAAAACACGGTTTGCACGCAACGTTTATGCCCAAGCCACTATTCGGTGTAAATGGTTCTGGGATGCACGCAAATATGTCGTTGTTCAAAGGGAAGGAAAATGTGTTCTACGACCCTAGCACAGAGACTGGATTGAGTGAAGTTGCAATGCAGTTCCTTGCAGGGATCGCAAAGCATGCTATGTCATTTACAGCGATCACGAATCCAACCGTCAACTCCTATAAGCGTCTAGTGCCTGGTTATGAAGCGCCATGTTATGTAGCATGGTCGATGCAAAACCGCAGTCCACTAATCCGGATTCCAGCATCACGCGGTCTAAGTACCCGAATTGAAGTTCGTAGTGTAGACCCGGCGGCAAACCCTTATCTTGCAATGGCGGCTATGCTGGCTGCGGGGCTTGATGGTATTAAAAATAAACTTCAAGCACCAGATCCGATTGACCGGAACATTTATGTAATGGATAAGGACGAACGGGAAGAAGCAGGTATCACAGATCTACCGGCAACACTCAAGGATGCCCTAGAAGTATTCAGAAAGAGTGAGATTATGACGACTGCCCTTGGAGCACATGCGACCGAACACTTCATTGAATTGAAAGAAATCGAATGGGATATGTTCCGTACGCAAGTCCATCCGTGGGAACGCGAACAATATATGTCGCTTTATTAAAAGCATGAAACCCTTGATACTAATGGTATTGAGGGTTTTTCTATTATGTGGACTGGTAACAGCGCAAAAGAGTCAGAAGTAGCTAAAAGAGCCAACTGTCCAGTATTAACCGTGAAGTAATCATGGGTGTATGAATTTACATGTTTCCGCCATTTTCAATTATGAATTTACTGCAAGCCTTCTTTTATGGGTCATATTACTGTGTAAAACTATGCCACCAGTAATTAGTATTAAGCCGATTAGGGATAACCCGGATGGGATACTGATCGATAAGAGGTAATATTCCCCTATTACTGTAAAAACAACGCCTCCTGATTGTGTCGATTCAACAGCAGCAAGTTTTTTAGGATAGTCTTTCGCCATATCAGTAGCCCAAAAAAATAAGATCGTTGCAATCACGCCGGCTGTTAATGCTACAATCCATGTCTGGATTATTTGCTGAACGGATGGACGACCCTCATAGACAGCCCCATAAATGCAAAGCATCAACCAAAATGGTAGGCTTGCCAAGGTCATTCCAAGTACACGTTGGAAAGTATCCAATCTACCTCGACAAATTTCCATCATTTTCCTATTTCCCAGTGGATATGCAAAAGCTGCGATGAGAACAGGACTAACAGTAGCAATTAATAAAGCTATAGAAAAGTGATTTGCATGCTGAACTTGTATTAACATAACACCAATTAAAATGACAAATGAAGTTATTAATGATTTTAAAGGTATCCTTTGCCTCTGTTTGATAATTCCTGTAGAGGTTTCAGTGGTTTTATAAAAAAAGGGGGTTAACAAAACACCAGCCACAATAGTAATCTGCCAGGTGCCAGCAATCAACCATCCCGGACCATAGGCCGCAGCAAAGGTAATCGGAACATAAAAGAGTACAAAACCTACAAAACTCCATAAGATCCATTTCCATGGCTGACGCTGCATTTCCTTAAAAAGAGCCCTTAAATTCCCTCTCAGCATAACCACGATTAATAAAAGTGGTACCATAAAAATAAAACGAAGTGAAGCACTCCAGATCCAACTTCCCCCGGAAAGTTCCATTGAACGATTTAAGATGAACGTAAATGCGAAAAAGAAAGAAGCCAGAATTCCTAAAAATATTGCTTTCATTCGTATCACCCTTGACTATGATTATTAAGATGAATTCAAACTAATTACACTTTTTATGTTTTAGTTTGGTCATCATTAACAGTTGCCAAAGGATCTGTGTTCCGGTCACAAGTCCACCAATGGGAATGCGAACAATATATGTCGCTTTACTAATACAAAAAAAGCAGCGATGCAAAATCGCTGCTTTTTAATGTAACATTCGATAAACGCCTATGACTTTTCCCAGGATCGTTACGTTATTTAAAATAATCGGTTCAAGTGAGGAATTTTCCGGCTGTAGGCGGATGTAGTCTTTTTCCTTAAAGAAACGTTTAACAGTCGCTTCATCTTCTTCTGTCATCGCTACAACGATATCTCCGTTGGTAGCTGTTGGTTGTTGCCGTACTACGACCATATCTCCATCATAAATGCCTGCCTCGATCATGCTATCACCCTGTACAACGAGTGCGAACACATTTTCATCTCCTACAAGACGTTCAGGAAGAGGGAAATACTCTTCTACGTTCTCAATCGCAGTAATCGGCTGACCTGCTGTGACTTTCCCGATTACCGGGATATTCACTGAATTACCTCTTGGGATGTTCGCTTCCATATCATCGGAAATTACTTCAATTGCTCTTGGCTTTGTCGGGTCTCTTCGGATAAGTCCTTTTTTCTCAAGTCTGGAAAGGTGTCCGTGAACGGTTGAGCTTGAAGCCAAACCTACGGCTTCCCCAATTTCTCGGACTGACGGGGGATACCCTTTACGTTTAACCTCGTGTTTTATGTAATTTAAAATGTCCTGTTGACGCCGTGATAATTTCACTCTGTCCACCCCAATTCTCCTCAATTGTTTTATCAAGTATATCATTTGCCTTCCAAAAACACAAACATAAGTTCGAAAAAACGGTTGACAAGAACAGATGTTCTCAAATATACTAGATTTATAAAATAAGAACAAACATTCGTACGGAGGGATTTCAAATGGAAAAATCAAGGCAGAACGGCTGGTCTTTTGTTATCGTATTTATAGTAATTATGGTTTCAATGGGTGCATACACGTTTATTACAAATAAGTCACATATTGAGAAGTCATACGTTAATGTAACTATCGAGCAAGGAGATACATTATGGGAGCTGTCCGAAAAGTTCCAAGGTGGACATGAACTATCACATAGTGAGTTCATCCAATGGGTTGAACAAAAGAATGAAGTAAAGGCGGATCGACTACAGCCTGGGAAGACGGTTGTGATTCCAGTCCCAGATGGAACAGAACTCGTCCAGATTGCATCTGAATAAGGATAGGAAGGAATGAATGATGCGAGCAGTCATCTATAGTAGAGTCAGTACGGATAAAGAAGCACAGGTTTCATCCTTACAACGTCAGGATTCGGAACTGGAACACATGGCAAACAAGCTCGATTTAACAATTGTCGATCGTATCCACGAACAAAAGAGCGGCTACGATGTTGAGAGGGATGGAATCTTACATATACTAGATCTAGCGCGAGAGGGCAAAATGGATATCCTCCTCGTTCAAGATGAAACGAGAATTGGTAGAGGTAGTGCGAAGATCGCTATTTTACACACATTACAGAAGTACAACATACGTACATATACCATCAGCGATAACGGAGAACTCGAATTGACTGAAGCGGACTCTATGGTAATGGAAATTGTCAGTCTTGTAGAAGAATATCAACGTAAGCTTCATAATGCCAAAATCAAACGGGGAATGAAGCGAGCAGTTGAAAATGGGTATCATCCTGAAAGGAACCTATCAAACTTGTCTTCTGGCGGCCGGAACAAAAAAGAGGTTCCTTTAAGCGAAATCGTCCGACTCCGACATATGGAATTGACGTTCCACGAAATTGCAAGTACGTTACGTGGCTTTGGCTACGATGTATCGAAAGCAACCGTACATAGGAGATACCGAGAATATGAGCAATCAGGGATTGAAACTGGATCGGTAGAAAAATAAAAGCAAATAAGTTAGTATATAGAAACAAACATTTCAAGAAGGAGTTTTTATATGCTACCTAAACATAAAATAGATCGGATCAATGAACTGTCACGAAAGTCTAAATCAGAAGGACTGAACCCGAAAGAAAAGGACGAGCAAAAGAAGCTGCGTGAAGAATATCTGAAAGCGTTCCGAGGGGACTTTAAAAAACAACTTCACAACGTCAAGATCGTCGATCCTGAAGGCAACGATGTGACACCTGAAAAATTAAAAAATGAAAAGAAACGAAATCACTAAAGGACAAATGGCCCAATTTGATGGAATTATCAAATTGGGCTTGTTTTTGTATTGCATCAGTCCTAATTGTTGATATACTGTTATATAACAATGTTGAAGGAGTGAAAAACTGATGTTCTCGATTTCAAGTCCAGCGGTTCAACTGTACAAAGAAGAATTAGGCTTAAAAAAAGGGGATTCACTTCAATTATTTGTTCGGTATGCAGGAACTGGTCTAGGATTTTGTCTAGGAGTAGAGCCTGGACTGCCTGAAAACGATGATTATGTCAGAGAAATCGATGGAATCCGTTTTTTTGTTAAATCAGATGAACTATGGTTTGTCGATCAAATGTCGATGGATTATGATGCGTCTGGAGAAAATTTCTCGGTGGAGCTTCCAAGTATAGCATGAAGGTAACTACCTATCCGACTTCTCGATAGAGCGAGGAGTCGGTTTTTTTGATGTGTGAATTTAGAAAATTGGTACTACGATAGGCTAGTCTTGTGAATTTTATCCGGAGAGTATATCATGAGTATGGAATGAAAGAATAAGGATGGATAAGAAAGGATGAACCGCGTGTCAACAACAATCGAACAATTAGCAGTTAACACGATTCGTACCATTTCAATTGACAGTGTTGAGAAGGCGAATTCTGGCCACCCAGGAATGCCAATGGGAGCCGCTCCAATGGGATACACTTTATGGAGCAAACATATGAATCATAATCCAGCAAACCCGGACTGGTTCAATCGAGACCGTTTCGTGCTTTCTGCAGGCCACGGCTCTATGCTTTTATATAGCTTATTGCACCTTTTTGGATATGATGTATCAATGGAAGACTTGAAAAACTTCCGTCAATGGGGCAGCAGAACACCAGGTCATCCGGAATATGGACACACACCAGGTGTTGAAGCAACGACAGGTCCATTAGGTCAAGGAATTGCTATGTCAGTTGGGATGGCAATGGCAGAAAGACATCTTGCTGCTACTTACAACCGCGACGGACATGATGTGATTGATCACTTTACATACAGCATCTGTGGTGATGGTGATTTAATGGAAGGCGTTTCTTCCGAAGCAGCATCCCTAGCTGGACACCTTCGTCTCGGTCGCTTAGTGGTACTATACGATTCAAATGACATTTCCCTTGACGGAGACCTTCACATGTCATTCTCTGAAAGTGTGCAAGACCGTTTTAAATCGTATGGATGGCAGGTTATTTATGTCGAAGAGGGTACGGATATCGATTCACTCGATAAAGCGATTGCTGAAGCGAAAGCGAATACCGATCAACCAACCTTGATCGAGGTAAAAACGATTATCGGTCATGGTTCTCCGAATAAATCAGGTAAATCGGCATCCCATGGTGCACCGCTTGGAATCGATGAAGTGAAAATGACGAAGGAATATTATGAATGGACGTTTGAAGAAGATTTCCATGTTCCTTCTGAAGTCCGTGATCATTTCAATGAACTGAAGGAATCCGGTGCAAGGAAAGAGCAACAGTGGAATGAGCTTTTTGATTCTTATCAACAAAAGTATCCGGAGCTTGCCGCCCAGCTTCAAACCGCTATGAAAGGTGAACTCCCTGAAGGATGGGATAAGGAGCTCCCAACCTATATTGCAGGTGAGGGTAAACTAGCTACTCGTGAATCATCCGGGCAAACACTTAATGCGATTGCGGACCGTGTGCCTCAATTCTTTGGTGGTTCGGCTGACCTTGCCGGATCGAACAAAACGATGATGAAGAACGAAGGAACCTTCTCCCGTAATGATTATAGTGGAAGAAACATTTGGTTTGGTGTACGTGAATTTGCGATGGCTGCCGCACTCAATGGAATGGCTCTTCACGGCGGGTTGAAGGTATACGGAGGAACGTTCTTCGTCTTTTCCGATTACCTTCGTCCAGCAATGAGATTGTCTGCTTTAATGGGAATGCCTGTCACATATGTATTGACGCATGATTCCATCGCAGTCGGAGAAGATGGCCCTACGCATGAACCGGTTGAACAGCTTTCTTCACTTCGAGCAATGCCGAACCTTGGCATCATTCGTCCTGCTGACGGGACAGAAACCGTCGCGGCATGGAAAATCGCGCTTGAAAGTGAAGCGAAGCCGACAGCTCTTGTTTTAACAAGACAAGGTCTACCTACGCTTGAAGGTTCGAGTGAGGATGGTGTGCGCAAAGGTGCTTATGTCCTTTCTGCTGTTGAAAATGGTACTGCAGATGCGATGCTTTTAGCAACAGGCTCTGAAGTTTCTTTAGCGGTTGAAGCAAAAGAGACGCTTCAAAAGGAAGGCATAAATGTATCAGTAGTGAGTATGTCTTCATGGGATCGTTTCGACGAACAACCACAGGATTACCGCGAGAGTGTAATTCCGAAAGCAATTACGAAGCGGCTTGCGATCGAAATGGGTTCTTCACATGGTTGGCATAAATACGTTGGCGACCAAGGTGATGTACTTGCTATCGATCGATTCGGTGCCTCTGCACCTGGCGGAACTGTTATGAAAGAGTATGGGTTTACTGTTGAAAATGTTGTGGCAAGAGTGAAAGCACTTTTAAACAAATAAGAAAGTGGTAGTAAGTTATAAGGAATCAGGCTCAGCAAGTAATACAAATAAGGGTCTGATTCCTTTTTCATTTGTTTTCGACAAAATTAGTCAGTGATATCTACACATATAGACACCTATTGCACTCCTGGTTGGTTATACTCAATGGACAAGTTCGACTGTTAGGGGTGAAGGTTGGTGCGGAATTATGATCTTTACTTAATTGAAGAGGAAGTAGCCTATCATTATTTTGGTCGTGAACAAATCTTATATCACTTTTTTGTGGAAGCTACTCATCCAATTCCACATTTAAAAGAAACCATTGAACGACAGCTTTTGTATATAACGAAATCGATCCCTTTTTATGTCTTCGATTATCAAGTGAAACAAATCGATGCCTTAAGGAAAGGGTATAAGATGCAAAAATCAAGGCAGGAAATCATTCTTTTTTCGAAAACAAGTAAAGCTGTGCTTCGGAATAACGGGAGAAAGCTTACTCTGATCGCTGAAGGGAACTATGAGGCTGAAACTTTGATGTTCGAGCATTTAAGGAAATTAGAAGCCAGTTTTCTTGCGATTAACTTCGAAGGAAAGAGCATTGGATGGCTAAGTCCGTTAAAACAGGCACACTATATTTAAATATCGTGTAAAAATCTTGTCGAAATATTGAGTTTGAACAAGAATTTATAGTACACTAGTGCTAGACAACGAGAAGGGAGAAATATAAGAATGGATTGGATGTATTTCGTTGTGGGCTTAATCGCACTGCTCGCCGGTGCTGCGATTGGCTTTTTTATCGCCCGCAAATATATGATGACTTACCTGAAGAAAAATCCACCAATTAATGAAAACATGCTGCGCGTTATGATGATGCAGATGGGACAAAAGCCATCTCAGAAGAAAATCAACCAGATGATGAAAGCTATGCAAAACCAAATGAAATAAAGGTGGGTAACTAATGGGATGCTTACGTAAGCTATCCCATTTGCTATATCGATATAAAAAAAGAGGACTCTAGCAGGTCTTCTTTTTTTGTGCATTTTTTTAATAGAAGTGCTAAAGTAGTATGAGTAATAGTTTCGTTTACAACAAGCTATGTCATTTAGAGGATGATTACGTATGAGTGGTCAAGAAACAGTTCCGATAGTCTCGCTTCAATCATGTAATTTAAACGACTATCACCTGATCGATGTTCGGTCTCCAGGTGAATTTGAAGAGTTTCATATTGACGAAGCCTATAATCTCCCTATTTTCACAAATATGGAGCGGGCTGAAGTCGGAACTACCTATAAACAAATTGGAAAAGAAGAGGCGAAGGAGCTCGGTCTTTCAATCGTGTCTCCGAAGCTGTCAGATATGTTCAAAGAGCTTAATACACTTAATGAGAAAGATCAAAAACCTTATCTCATCTACTGTGCACGTGGTGGGATGAGAAGTAAAAGTGTCGCTACTGTCATGAAAATGATGGGGTTGTCATGTTTCCAACTCGAAGGTGGAATTCGGTCCTACCGTAAACAAATCGTCAATTCACTTGACTATTTTAGTGGTCTCCATAAGCCATTCATTGTTCTGGAGGGATTGACTGGGACGCGTAAGACCGATTACTTGGAAATTTTGCAGGAAGAAGGCTATCCGGTCTTAAACCTTGAACAGATGGCGGGACACCGAGGTTCGATTTTTGGACAAGTTGGGATCGAAGGACGTTCGCAAAAAGAATTCGAACAAGCTCTCGTTCACCGATTACAACAATTAGAGAAGACTCCTTATTATATCATCGAATCGGAAAGTAAACGGATTGGCCGGGTTCGTGTTCCAGACTGGATTTTAAATGGAAAAGATCAAGGACATCGGATTCACATCACTTATCCTTTCGAGGACCGTGTGGATTACATTTGTGAGGTCTATCAGCCAGAATGTTATCGCGAGGAAATCGGTCAAGCCGTTACAAAGCTTCGAAAACGGCTGAAGCCTGAGGTTGCTGAGACGGTCATGGAAGCATTTGAACGAAATGACTACAAAGAAATTGTTAGACAACTGTTGAAATACTATTACGACCCAAGATACGACCATGCTGCCCAAAGCTATCGATCTTCTGTTACCGAATTATCTATAGAGCATTTCGAAACAGGACTTTCCGAAATTAAAACAATAATCGAGCAGATGAAAGTCGATTTAGAGCCAGTAAGAACGAATTAGCAGGACAAAAACACTTAAGCTTCCCCGAACAACCGACCTATTGAATAGTGAAATATGTTGAGGTGACGCAAAATGGACATCTCCATTCTTGAGGTATTGCGTGACAATCCGGAATTTGCGGTCTTGATCAGTCTCTTTTTAAATATAGTGATTGCGGTAGCGGGGATACTTCCTAGCTATTTTCTAACTGCTGCAAACATCGTCTATTTTGGTTTTTGGGATGGAACAATCATCTCGTTTATCGGGGAATCGATCGGCGTTTTGATTGCCTTTATGCTGTATCGGCACGGATTTCAGTCTGCTTTACAGAAAAAGCTGGACCGCTATGAACAGGCAAAAAAACTGATCGAAATCAGAGGCAGTCGAGCCTTTACAGCGATTTTTTCCTTAAGATTAATGCCGTTCATTCCGTCGGGTGTTGTGACCTTTTTTGCAGCAATCGGTGTTGTTTCAGTGTGGACGTTTTTTCTTGCAAGCACGATTGGTAAAATTCCTGCTCTTTTATTAGAAGCAATTTCGGTTTATCATATTATAGAATGGAACGGAATCGGTAAAATGATTCTTGCGTGTATGAGTATCGCACTGCTCGTTCTATTATGGAACACTACTCGTAAAAAGAATAAAAGTCAGCTATAGAGGTGTGAACAATGAAATTTAAAACAATAATGGTAGTCGTTACGGTCAATTCCCTCATGATGACTGGCTGCTCATTCGACAATCCATTTACAAAAGATTCAAGTGAATCAACTGAGGATCAGCAACAATCTCAACCTGAAGTTGATGAAAAAAACAGTGGCGATGAACAGCAAAGTGGTGAGAAGCCTGACCAAAACAATAACGATCAGGAAGATGGAAATGATGATGAGCCATCGGACGAACAAGCCGATCTTCCATCGTTAAAGAAAACAGTGAAGGTGAATGCTGATGGGAAAAAAGTTGTTACGAACGTGAATGATACCCTAGTACTCGTAAATAAGACGCGAAATCTACCATCAGACTATATTCCTGAAAGTCTTGTGGTACCAAATGTTCAATTTCCTTTTACAGAGGACCTTCCAAAAAAGAAGATGCAACAAGTGGCAGCGAAGGCACTAGAGAAGATGTTTACTAAAGCGGAACAGGATAACATTCCATTGTTTGCTCAATCCGGATATCGTTCCTATGACCGTCAAGAGGCGATTTTTGCATCGAATGTACAACAGCACGGGGAAGAGGAAGCGAACAAATTCAGTGCCCATCCTGGCCAGAGCGAACACCAGACGGGTCTTGCGATGGATGTGACATCGCCTGCCGTAGAATTTTTCCTAGTTGAAAGATTCGCTGAAACGAAGGCGGGGAAGTGGGTACAGCAAAATGCACATGAATTCGGGTTCATCATCCGTTATCCAAAAGGTAAAGAGGGGATTACTGGGTATTCATACGAACCATGGCATTTAAGGTATGTTGGCAAAGAACATGCAACAAAAATTCATGAACAAAATATGACACTTGAAGAATATTTGGGTGTTCAAGTTGAACAGGTTAACGCTTCGCAGTAAACTACTAGTAGATATAAGAGTTCTATAAGAACGTATTGTGCGTTTTAGGAGATGAGAATATATGGCTGCAGACGTAAATCTGTTCCTCGCATTCGGTGCGGGTTTTCTATCGTTTATTTCACCTTGTTGTTTACCGCTGTACCCAGCATTCCTTTCCTATGTTACAGGGGTATCAGTGCATGAACTAAAGGAAAACCAGGGGATTCTACAAAGAAGGGCTCTGCTTCATACAGCTCTCTTTTTATTGGGGTTTTCAATAATTTTCATCTTTCTTGGATTCAGTTCTTCCTGGTTCGGCAATTTCTTTTTCCGTTACAAGGATCTGATCCGAGAAGTCGGAGCCATTTTGATTGTTGTATTTGGTCTTGTCGTACTAGGTGTTTTCAAACCTGGTTTTTTGATGAAGGAACGTAAAATCAGCTTTCGTAAACGGCCTGGTGGATTTCTTGGTTCTGTTGCGATCGGTATGGGGTTTGCAGCAGGTTGGACGCCGTGTACGGGTCCGATACTTTTTGGTGTCATTGCCTTAGCAGCCTCTCACCCTGGTATGGGAATGCTTTATATGATTGCCTATGCCGCAGGATTTTCCGTGCCCTTTTTCATCATGTCCTTTTTCATCGGTAAAATAAAATGGCTGAACCGATATAGTCATCACGTAGTCCGAGTTGGCGGCGTATTGATGATCGTTATGGGCGTATTTCTCTATTTGGACTGGATGTCGAAGGTGACATCCTTTTTAGCCAATCGAATCTTTAATGGATTTTATGGATTTTAAAAAAGATTGATCTTACATAGGAAAGGAAGTGAAGCTGTCTATGCGTACAAACGATATCATTTTAAAAACAACATCCGCAATCATCGTCTTCGTCATACTAGCCTTTTCTGTAAACCTATTTCTCGCTGGACATAATGCACCCGGAGGCGGATTTATCGGTGGATTGATGGCTTCAGGCGGGTTTTTACTTCTTTATATTGCGTTTGGTTTAAAGACGATGAGTAAAATTCTGAAGGTGAATTTTCGCTATTTTATCGCAGCAGGCCTTATGATCGCTTTTCTGACGGGGGCGGGATCATTTTTATTCGGGCAACCATTTTTGAGCCATACATATGGGTATTTCAACCTTCCGATATTAGGAAAAACAGAGCTCGCGACGGCCATGCTGTTTGATTTAGGAGTTTACATCACCGTTATAGGGGTAACGATGACAATATTGTTAGAAATCGCTCAAGATCGTGGGTAGTTGATTCGTATGGAAGAGATGAATTTTTGGATAATAGGTAGTAGTATTTTAGCAATTTTAATGGGATGTCTCGCAATGTTCATAAGAATGCGAGCGGCGAGAAAGCCAGCAACCGTCAAGAAAATTATTTTACCGCCACTTTTCATGTCGACTGGGTTTTTAATGTTTTTGTACCCACAAGCGAGAGTGTCCTGGAGTGAGGCAATGGAGGCGCTCATTGTCGGTGTCGTATTTTCGTTGTTGTTGATACGGACATCTTCTTTTGAAAGGCGAACCGGTGATATTTACTTAAAAAGGTCGAAAGCATTTATCATCATCTTAATCGGCTTACTCCTCATTCGAATCTTCCTGAAGATTTACCTCGGACAGCAGATTTCGATTGAAGAGACGAGTGGACTGTTCTATATCCTCGCTTTTGGAATGATTGCCCCATGGCGGATTGCAATGTATGTTAAATTTAAAAAGCTCCAAACGACGTAATACGGGGGATGGACCAATGCATTTGGTTCATCCTCTTTTCTAATGCAAAGACTCGAATAATCCAGACGGTTTTGTAAAATGCTATTTAAAACTGATGGAGGTGTGAATGTGGATAACATAAATTTAACTTCGCCAGAGATTGCTGCATTATGGAGCACGTACCTCCAAAGCACAGCGGAAAATTGTTTTTATAAACATTTCCTGCAGCATACTAGTGACGTTGAAATAAAACCTCTACTAGAAGAAGCGTTAGTATTGAATGAAGGTTATATTCAAGAAATAAAAGCTATTTTCACAACGGAAATTTTTCCGATACCTGTAGGGTTTTCTGACAAGGATGTTGACCTGTCAGCCCCTGCTTTATTTACAGATTTGTTCGCTTTAAGCTTCGTTTACCGAAGTGGTCAAATATTGATCAATAACTTTTCTACATACTTAGGGAAAGTCGCACGTACTGACGTTGTCAATGTATTTGATAATGGTTTAACTACGAGAAAGTCACTGTATACCAAATCGTTGGATCTTATGTTATCAAAAGGGATATATGATCGACCTCCAAAAATGAGTTATCCAAAAAATGTTGAATTTATTGACCACCCCTCATCTTTGATAAAAGCTTGGTTTGGAGAGGAGCGGTCATTAAATGCATTCGAATTAGGAGAGCTCTTTTTTGCGATCGAAAGGAATTGTATTGGGTTGATCATAATGATCGGACTCATTCAAGTTACCAATGATCAAGAAGTTAAAGACTACTTGATAAAAGGGAAAAAACTGAGTGAAAAACAAATTGAGGTGTTTAATCAAATTTTAAAGGATAATGGGAATTTCCCTACATTCCCTGTAACGTTAGAGGTTACAGATTCAACTGTTTCACCTTTCTCAGATAAATTAATCATGTTTTTAATCAGCGTCACAGGGCAGCTCGGATTCACGACGCTCAGCTATGCGATGTCTGTATCAGCGAGAAAGGATTTGGCTGTTCGTTATACAACATTTATAGGAGAAATACTAAAATACGGAAACGAAGGCTTGAAAATAATGATCAAGAGAGGGTGGATAGAACAACCGCCACAATCACCAAATCGAGCTGATTTACTCAAATAAAAAAAGATAACTCTGCAACGAGTCACCCTTTTCTTAACTTAACAGCCTTTCATATGGCGTAATATCAATTTGCTTTTGATTCAGCTTTTTTATGAGAAATTTGTGGTCGCGTTTGGGTGTTGCAATGATATAACCACGTATAATCAAGTCTTGATCGATGGAATCTGCTTTTTCTTTTAAGGCAAGCTCACCAATTTTACCAGCAATTTTTTCGCGAGCGACATCACGGAAAAGTTCAGGGACTGGTTGAACGAGCTCTTCTAGAAGAAGCTTTTGATCATCATTCCATAAATGCTTTGTTTCTCGTATATATTGATCCTGCCAATCTAATATTGACTTACCATCTTCCTTTGGTAATCGTTTAAGAAACTTCCGGAACATGAAAAATCCGCCGATTATCATCATTGTGATGAGGAAGATTGTCCATAATACAATAAATCCGCCAAACCAACCGCTTAACATAAGGACACCTCTGTCTGATTTTATAGCATTTCCACCTCATTATACAGGCGTTGAATTTATGAAATCAAGTACTCATCCTTATTGTTCTGTTAACTTTATGTGTAACATTAATAATATTTAAGTAACATAAAATAATTATGGTAAACAAACGAATTATAATAGGAGAAATAGACATGAGTAGTATGAAAGATAATCAAACGCAAAAAAGGAAAAACGAGCATATCGATATTTGTCTGACAGAACCTGTAGAAAATCTCCTTACCACAGGTTTAGAAAACTACCATTTCCACCACAACCCCATCCCTGAACTGGATTTTAATGCTATCAATATCGATACGACTTTTCTCGGGAAGGAAATAAAAGCACCATTTCTGGTCAGTTCGATGACTGGAGGGACAGAAAAAGCAAAGCGTATTAATGAAAAATTGGCTGAAATCGCAGAAACGAAAGGCTGGGCGATCGGTGTCGGGTCGATGAGAGCGGCACTCGAGTCAGGTAATGCTGCTTCCTATCGGATCCGAAAAATTGCACCGACAATCCCGATTTTGGCTAATATCGGCGCTGTGCAGTTGAACTATGGATATGGTGTTGAGGAGTGCAAACGTGCGGTTGATATGATTGAAGCGGATGGTCTCGTCCTGCATTTAAACAGTTTGCAGGAGGTATTTCAACCAGAAGGTGATACGGATTTTTCGAATTTACTGAACAAAATCGAGCAAGTAGCAAGTAATGTTTCCGTTCCGGTCGGGATCAAGGAAGTCGGGATGGGCATCAATGGTTTGGCAGCCAAGCGGCTTGTCGAAATCGGCGTATCATTCATTGATGTCGCTGGCGCAGGTGGAACTTCTTGGATACAGGTTGAAAAATACCGAAACAAAGATCGCATCCGGTATGAGGCAGCAAAAGCATTTCAAGGTTGGGGAACACCGACAGCAAACTGTCTCGAAGAACTTAAGGAACAGGGGGTATCAACAACCGTAATTGCAAGCGGAGGCGTTACCAATGGTGTAGAGGCGGCTAAAGCAATCGGTTTAGGAGCGCATCTAGTCGGTTTTGGAAGAACCTTACTCCCACGTGCAGTTCAATCCGAGCAATCCGATATCCTAGATCAATTTGATCTGATCGAGTTTGAATTGAAAGCAACGATGTTTGGGGTAGGGGTATCAACTATAAATGAACTACGAAATACTCAATTACTGAAAAAACCGAAACATCTATAGTGAAGGTTTACTACATAAAAAATAACCTTCTATTAATTGATAGAGATTACGAAAATGTACAGGGCCATTTGGATATCCCTATGTTGTTAGTTTTTTTGGCGGGACTGTGTGGGAATCGAACCCACCAGAGACGGCACGCGCCTCCCAAGAGGTTTTGAAGACCTAGGTAAGCACCAGCTACACAACCAGCCCCATATTTATCTCACAGAATCTAATTATATTGAAACCCCGGAGTATTTTCAAATTAAACGAATTCTAAATGTGAAAATGGAAAATCAAACAGAAAATTGTAAAAATGTGTTGAGGACTATAGTCATCAATTGTTGCCTTTCTAGTTGCAATTGCTTGATTCTCTTAACGCATGTGGATAAAGTTAAAGGAGAATCTTCGAGACAGTAGGTGAGTAGCATGCCCGATACATTTTTTACGATTGGTATGGCGGGTCATATCGATCATGGGAAAACGGCGTTGACAAAGGCATTGACGAATATAGATACGGACCGGTTGAAAGAAGAAAAGGAACGAAGCATTTCAATTGAGCCGGGATTTGCGCCAATTGAACTTGGTGATGGGTACAATGTTTCAATCATAGATGTACCCGGTCATGAAAAATTCATTCGACAGATGATTGCTGGTGTGGCAGGAATTGATCTTGTTATATTAGTTGTGGCTGGTGATGAAGGTGTGATGCCGCAGACGAAAGAACATGTGGAAATCCTTAATTATTTAGGTATCGAACATGCGGTTATCACTGTGACGAAAAAGGACAAGGTTGATCCGGAAATGCTGGATCTTGTAACGGAAGACATCCAAACCGAGTTGACTGGATCAGTATTGGAACATGCACCGCTTTATTTTGTTGACAGTATATCTAAAACAGGGATAGAAGATCTAATAAGTGGAATCAAGCAAACTTTACCTAAAGTGTCAAAACGGAATGCAGCCTCCCCGTTTCGTATGCCAATAGATCAATCGTTTACATTGCGGGGAAAAGGGGCGATTGTAAGAGGGACAGTCTTTGATGGGACTGTACAGGAAGGTGATTCACTCACTTTACTTCCTCAGAACAAGACTGTTCGAGTAAAACAGCTACAAGTACATAAACAAAACGTTCATAAAGCCGTTGCAGGTCAGCGGACAGCTATTAATCTCGGTGGTATCACGGCTGGTGCAATAGATCGAGGGGACATTCTGACGAAAAATTCAACCGTTACTCCCAGCAAAACGATCGATCTCGTTTTAAACGTACAAGATGTCCCTGAACATCCATTAAAACAGCGATCACGAGTTAAATTCCATACAGGAACATCTGAAGTAATGGGAACAATTGTATTTTTTGACCGTAATGAGTTGACTGAATCAACAACAGATGAAGTCCTTTGCCAGATCCGTTTAGATGAACCAGTAGCGGTGATGAGAGAGGATCGGTTTATTGTACGGAGACCTTCACCCGTTGAAACGATTGGTGGCGGATGGATACTCAATCCACATGGTGCTAAGTACAGGTTTGGACAAGGTACTATTGATACACTAAAACAGAAAAAAGAAGGCACACCTGAGGAAAGGATAATAAGCACTCTTGAGAAAATGAAACTCGCTACAATAGAGGATATTAGTAAAGAAGTGGGTGAACCGAGACAAGAAATAGAAACGAATATTGTTTCTTTACTGGATCAAAACAAGGTGATCTCGCTGAACGCAACTTCCTATGCTTTAGTTGAAGGTTTAATCCGAGTAAGTGAATGGTTGACTCAGGAACTAATGGAGTATCATCACCAGTATCCAATGCGGACCGGACGCCAAAAAGCAGAAATTGTACAGGAATTGAAAGGACAACTCCCAACATTGCTTATCGAATTTGTCATCGAACAGCTCAAAACAGACCAGAAGATCCGAAAAGAGGGTCCTCTCCTTTCTATGTATAATCACAAACCGTCCTACCCTGAAAAGTGGCAGAAACGGTTTAGAAATGTCGTTGAACAATTGAAAAATGCAGGGATAAAACATGAAGGACTACGATCCATATTTGATCAACAATCGATTCCAGAAGAATACTATTCAGAGTTTGAAAACTATTTACTTGAAACCGGAAGTGTAATCGTAATGGAAGATAGTACATTCGTGCATCGCAATGTTTTTGTCGATACGATAGAAAAGCTGCATAATCATGTCCCAAATCTTTTTACTGTGCAAGATGCAAAGTCTATCCTTGATCTTTCGCGAAAGTACTGCATTATGCTGCTTGAAAAGATGGATGATCTAGGTGTTACGGTTCGGGTCGAAAATGAACGAAAGTGGGTGCCTCATAAACTTGACTCATACATCTCTAGAAAGTAAACAAACTAGAATTGGTTTTTGGACCCCATATTTAAAAAGCAAACGGGGAAACTCAACGACAGCATTGAGAATTGTCACTGGTCTTCGGGGAGCAGGCTATGATGTAGAAGTATTTTCATACGAAGAGGAAACGTGGAATAAAGAAAGTATAGAACGGATGGGCACTTGTGATCTTTTTCATATTTTGCATTTTTATCGCTTTTCAATGTGGCAAATCCATAATGGTTTTGGTTTAACCAAGCCTTATGTGGTTACTTCGGGTGGAACCGATGTCCATCAAAATATCCACAATCCTGATCAAAGGGAGCAAATGAATGCACTTCTCAACAACGCAAGTGCGATTACTGTATTTACGAAAGATGCAGCCACCGTTGTTGAAGATGTTTATCCTAGCGCACGAGGGAGCATATCAGTGATTCCGCAAAGTGTTTGGCTGCCGGAAAGGACCAATTATCAAGGGTTACAACTTGAATCCGGTTTTCCGAAACTACTGCTCCCGGCAGGACTTCGATCAGTGAAAGATGTTTTTTATGTTTTTGGAGCATTAAAGTTGCTACAAACCCGCTATCCTATGATAAAATTTACTATCGTCGGAGAGTCTTTAGAAGAAGATATATTGCGAGAAGTTAAAACTCATGAAGAGGCTTATCCTTGGTTCCGTTACATAAGTGGCATTCCGCTAGGAGCTATGCATCAAATGTATGAATGGGCAGATGTCGTCATTAATACCTCGATAACTGAGGGGCAGCCACTTGCTTTAATGGAAGCGATGGCCTTCGGGGTGCCTGTTTTAGCGAGGGATAATGCAGGTAATCGTAGTTTGGTTGATGACGGTGCAGATGGTCTAATGTTTTGTAATCCTAGTGAATTTACGGAGCAATTTGTAAGGTTGATTGATGATGAAAAGTTATATAAGGACATATCTAGCCATGCAAAAGATAAGGCAAGTAGTAAGTTTAGCTTAGATTTTGAAATCAAACAATATGAAGAGAAGTACAAATTAATAAGAGGTGTATGAGATGAAAAAGGTTACGAGTATTTTATTTGCAGTTATATTGTTGGTTGCACTTGCGGCTTGTGGTGGAGGAAACTCAGATGGTGCAAGCGGTGACGGTGATAAGGAAAAGCTGACCATCGGCGTCATTCCTGCACAGACCGAAGGGGAGATGCAGGGGGCGATGGATAAGCTTCAAAAGCTTTTATCCGATGAACTAGATCGTTCTGTATCGATTGAAACCTACCCGGATTATAACGGTGTCGTGGAAGCGATGAACTATGACAATATCGATATGGCGTTCTTTGGACCACTCACCTATGTTATTGCTCATGAAAAAAGTGGTGCAAAAGCAATCATCACGCAGCTTGTCGATGGGGAACCGTTTTACCATTCGTTTATGATCACTCACAAAGATACACCCTATGAATCCTTAGATGATATTGTGAAAAATAGTAAAAAAGTCGATTTTGCTTTTGGTGACCCAAGTTCAACCTCTGGTTCATTGATTCCGAGTATTGAATTAAAGGATCGTGGAGTGTACACGTCTCAAAGCGACCATGAGTTTAAAACGATTCGTTTCACAGGTTCTCATGATGCGACAGCATTATCAATACAAAATCAGGAAGTAACCGTAGGTGCGATTGACAGTGCCATCTATAATCAGCTTGTCGAATCGGGAAAGATTAAGGGAGACAAGCTTAAAGTCATCTGGAAATCGGAAGAATTGTTCCAATACCCGTGGGCTGTTAACAAAAACATGGACGAAGACCTGATCAAAAAACTTCAGAACATATTTGTCGATATAAAAGACGAAGAAATTTTAAATGCCTTTGGAGCATCTGGATTTACGAAAGCAAGCAACGAGGATTACGCAAGTATCCGAAAGGCAGCAGTCAAGCAGGGCATTATTAAGGAGTAGAGGCGGCCATGGTTTGGTTTAAGCGACGTCACCTGATAATTGGAATCATCCTGATCCTTTTCATTAATCAAAGTATGAAGGCGACAGAATTCGAACTCTCGAAATTTGAAAACTTTTATAATATGATTGAATTTTTATCTGGATGGTTCCCGTTGAATATGGAAATTTTTCCTGACATGGTCGTGGAGAGTCTTGACACGTTGGCGATGGCATTTTTGGGGAGCCTGCTCGGTCTTGTTCTAGCGTTACCATTAAGTTTTATGGCGGCTCGGAATACGAGCCGTTTCCGTTTTTTATACGGATTTATGAGAATCGGATTAAGTTTTTTACGTTCGGTTCCTGAAATTGTGTTTGGTCTTATTTTCTTAACAGCACTTGGACTTGGGCCGTTCCCAGCGGTACTTGCCATCGTTTTACATAATGTAGGGGTACTCGGTAAGCTTATCTCCGAACTGATTGAGGCAGCTGATGACGGTCCGCAGGATGCGATGAAATCAGTCGGTGCAAGAAGATGGATTGCCAACCTGTTTGCCATTCTTCCACAAATTTGGCCGAATGTATTATCCCACTATTTTTACCGTTTTGAGGTTGCGATTCGTACCTCACTGATCCTCGGGTTCATCGGTGGCGGAGGAATCGGTCAACAGCTCTTTATTCACTTTAAAATTTTTGCCTATCCATCCGTTGCAGTCGATGTTCTATTGATCATGATCATGGTCGTCGTCGTGGATTTTGTCGGTAGTAAAATCAGAGAAATGGTGATCTGATGAAGCGAGAACCAGTAATAAAAGTGAAAAATTTAACGGTACGTTATTTACGAGCTAAGACGGACGCCCTTTCAGAGGTCGACATCGAGCTTCATGAGGGTGAATTCATATGTGTACTTGGAAAGAGCGGGGCAGGTAAATCGACGTTGATCCGTTGCTTGAATGGACTTCAAAAGCCTACAGTAGGTCATGTCTTTTATAATGGTAATGATATAACCGTCTATGGTGAAGAAGAACTTCGAAAGGTTCGAACGGAAATGGGGATGATTTTTCAGCATTTCAACCTGATTCCCCGCTTGTCGGTCATGCAAAATGTTTTAACGGGTACATTCGGGAAACGTCCTGATTGGAAGAATCTGCTCGGACTGTTTACAAAAAACGAGTGTTCTGAGGCGATTAGCCTTATTGAGGAAGTGGGACTCAGTGATCATGTCCGTCAGCGGGTCGAGCATTTGAGCGGCGGACAGAAGCAGAGGGTAGCGATTGCTCGTGCACTGATCCAAAGTCCACAGGTATTTCTAGGTGATGAACCGGTTGCTAGTCTTGACCCTGGAACAGCAAATCGGATTTTTCAGATTCTAGGTCGAATTCATGAAGAACATCAATTACTGACCTTGATCAATGTACATGATGTTGTGATTGCGAAACGGTATGCTTCAAGAATTTTAGCGTTAAAAGAGGGATCGCTCATTTTCGATGGCACTGCAGATGACCTGACCGAAGATATATTAGAGGAAATTTATGAAGAAAGAGGATGACATCACGTCATCCTCTTTTGTGTTGAAAAGAAGCTATGGTCTATTTACTTGCGTATAAGTAGCATTCTTGTTTTTCCGTAACTTTTCCGATGATTGATGTATCGGTGTTTCCTTTATCGTGCATGACCTTTACGTATTGTTCTGCTTCATCCATCGGCATGCTGATCAGTAAACCACCCGACGTAACGGCATCACATAGGATCCACTGTTTGATTTCGTCTAGTTCACTGTACGCAACGCAATCTGAAATCCAACGATGATTCGCCTTCGTACCCCCAGGTACAACACCTTGTTCAGCAAGCTCCAAAGTGCCATCAAGGATTGGAACATTTGAAAATTGAACATGAATGGATACGTCACTGCCTTTCGCAATTTCAGACGCATGCCCTAACAGTCCGAAACCTGTTACATCCGTGACTGCGTTCGGATGGAAGTCCTCAAGTGACTCTGCAGCCGTTTTGTTGAGCTCTGCCATAACAGCTATCACCTTATCGTGCTGTTCTTCCGTTAGCTTCTCACCTTTGATCGCGGTTGTTTGCACCCCGACCCCAATTGGTTTCGTAAGGACGAGTGCATCTCCAGGTTTAGCACCCACATTTTTATAAACGTTTTCAGGGTGGACCAAACCGGTAACAGATAACCCGAACTTCGGTTCTTGATCGTCGATCGAATGACCGCCAACGATAAGTGCTCCAGATTCCTTCACCTTATCTGCAGCGCCTTTTAAAATCTCAGCGAGCATGTCAGGACCTAATGATTTAATCGGATAGCCAAGAATGTTCATCACTGTTTTTGGCTTGCCACCCATCGCATACACGTCGCTCAATGAATTTGCAGCTGCAATTTGTCCGAACATATATGGATCATCAACAATCGGGGTGAAAAAGTCCACCGTTTGGATGATGGCAAGATCATCTGTGAGCTTATAGACTCCTGCGTCATCTGATGTATCTAATCCAACAAGCAGGTTGGGATCATGTTCTCGTTCAGGTAATTGACGCAAAACTTGCGCCAGGTCTTCAGGACCGATTTTACAGCCTCAACCACCTTTTGAGGACAGTGTGGTAAGTCTTATCTTTTCTTCTTTTGACATTTTGAAGCACCTCCTAATGGTAGTATAAACATTTTTTTTGCGATATGAGAAATAATATACTACAATGAACCTAAATTCAGAAAACTTTTTTAATAAACGAACAATGATTTGTACTAGGGAAGGGAGTTATTTTCAAATGAGCTACAAAGTTTCAGTAGAATTTTGCATGCAGTGAAACTATGCTCCTAAAGCCGCGAGTTTCGCGGAGGAACTATTTGATCGTTTCCGATCAGATGTAACGACACTTGAGTTGATTCCAAGTTCAGGCGGTGCATTTGAAGTAACCGTAAATGGACAAAAGATTTATTCGAAGCTGGAAGCAGGCGAGTTTCCGGATTTCGAAAAGCTGTTTAACGAAATGGAACAAAGGTAACCGTTAGTGATTTGGGGATGATTCAAAATGGGGGCTGAGTGTCTCTGGAATTTGAATCATCCCTTTCGTTCGCATTACCGGAAGACCTTACAGGAGGTCGATTTCACGTGAAGAATTTATTGCAGGTGCTCCCAGCCGTACATACGATACAAGCAGATGAACGGTTTACAGAGATTGTTAAGAACAGTTCGTTTTCAATAGAGGGTGCTACGAAAATCGTTCAGGAACAAATCGATCAGATTCGGTCGCAAATGTTAGAGGATCGATGGGATGGCCCATTTACAAAGAAATTAATTACTGATGACTTGCTTGTAAAACTTGAAACTGAACTCATTTCACAGCAAACATCTCTTCGACCTATGATCAATGCAACAGGTGTTATTTTACATACGAATCTTGGCAGGGCAAGACTTAGTGAGCGTGCGGTCCAACAGATGATAAGCGTCGCAAGGCATTATTCAAATTTGGAGTACGATATTGAAAAAGGTGGAAGGGGATCAAGGCATTCACTCGTGGAAGGCTTGCTTTGTGAAATAACAAGTGCCGAGGCTGCAATGGTCGTCAACAATAATGCTGCGGCTGTTTTTCTGACGTTACGCTCACTTGCCCGTGAAAAAAGTGTCATCGTCTCACGAGGGGAGCTTGTTGAAATTGGAGGCTCGTTTCGGGTTTCATCAATCATGGAAGAGAGCGGTGCCGTTTTAAAAGAAATAGGTACAACAAACAAGACGCATCTTCGTGATTATGAACAAGCAATCGATGAAACAACTTCCATGATCATGAAGGTCCATACGAGTAATTTTAAAGTGATCGGATTTGCTGAAAGTGTGCCAACCGTTGAACTTGTTAACCTTGCAGACCAACACGACAACATTTTAACCTATGAGGATCTTGGAAGTGGTGCTCTTTACGACTTGAAAAGTAAAGGAATCGGCAGTGAACCTCTTGTGAAAGATGTCATTGAGTCTGGTATTGACGTCGTTACATTTAGTGGGGATAAGCTTTTAGGCGGTCCACAGGCAGGTATTATTGCTGGAAAGGCGAGCATCATTGAACAATTGAAAAAGCATCAGCTTGCTAGAGCCCTAAGGGTAGATAAATTCACCCTCGCTGCACTAGAAGCGACCCTTTTGGCCTATAAATATGATCAGATCGAAGAAATACCAACTTTACGGGATATATTGTCCCCATTAGAAGAAATTCAAAAGAGGGCTGAACAATTTTTTGAACAAGTCAGCCTGTTTGATGATTTCCGTTTCACGATACAAGATGGCACATCACGCATCGGTGGTGGCACTATGCCGGAAGTTGAACTGCCAACGTCAGTCGTTTCTGTTAGGCACAATGAGAAATCAACGGAAGAGCTGAATCGGTGTTTCCGTGAATCCAATCCACCAATCATCGGTCGAATAAAGGGCGATGAGCTGTTATTGGATTTTCGAACGATAACAAAGGAAGAACAGGTTGAAATGGTACAGATGATCAAAGTATTTAATAAAGAATAAGGAGGGATGCTCTACAGCCTCCCTCCGTGATTTTGTCGTGTATGATTTCTGTTTTTTACTTTTTTTGAGCCGTCAAGTGGTTCGGGTTGACCAGGATTATTTCCCTTTGGTGCATTTTTGCGTTGGTCTTTATAGGTATTACGTTCTGCCATGAAGTCCATCCTCCTTTTGGTTTATTATGCAAAAGAGCAGGGTAGTATATACATTGATAGAGGATGTTCTTGAACCCTTCCAATAAGGATGTTTTCAGCGAGTTTCAGGAATAATTACACCTGTCCCGTTTCATATTAACAAGAGATTCAAATTTTGAGGAGGGATTGTGATGCCGTATCACAAGGATAAGCAGCAAGCATTTCAAGCTGCTCAGCAAGGCTACGAACAAGCAATACAGGCCAGAGATACAGCTGTTGAAAATTCAGTAGACTACGACTATGCCGCAAAACAGCATCAATTTCAACAGGAAATGAATGAAGCCCTTCAACAAATTGAAAATGCGTTAGAGGTTGCCAGTGAACATCAACAACTACAGTTACGGCAATATCAAGAGGAGTTATTTAAACTCAACCAACAGTATGACGAAACGTGAATCATCCAAAGGAACTATACAATAAAAAAGCACGTCAATAGTAGCTCATTTGTTGGAGGTGCCTCTTATAGGCCACCTCCTTTTCCATGTGATTATTGGTTTTTCTTTCTTTTTTTATTATTTTGTTTTTCCGTTTCTGTCAATGGATCATTTGCAAATTCATGATCAAATTGTGATGTTTGTTGAACCGCTTGACGATCCGAAAGATTGGATGATTGTGGAGACTTTTTCGTTTTAGCCATAGTGATGGTCACCTCCTGTGGATAGTTTTAGCGCCTTGTTGCGATCTATACACAAAAGGGGAAGTCAAAAAGGCATTCGAATGATAAACGGGGAATTTCTTTGTTACTCGGTTTATCCGGTCCTCACGTATTAACACCATACGCTCCGGTCCTTAAAACGGTCGTGCCTTGGGCTCACACGATGTGAGTCAGTTCGATGTTGTTACAGGACGTAACGTATTTAGTCGAACTTCTTTTAAGAAAATCTGATTCGTCTGTTTTTTGAACAAATATTTAAAGAAGTCAAAAAGGCATCCGATAAGGAGAACTTATTAACTTTAATAACATTATTGGAATTTACTTATGTGTTGTTGTATTCTACAATAGTATTAGGAAGGGTAAAACATTTTTTTGCATCAATAGCGGATGTTCAAAAAGTCCGGTAAAAATTGCTGTCGAATTTCTTCGTTGCTCGGTCTCTACGGTCCTGACGTATATACACAATACGCTCTGGTCCTCGAGACATTTCGCGCCTCGAATTTCTTGGCTCTTTTTGTCCTCTTTTTTGAACTGACACTAAAGTTTAAGTTTCGACAGTCTTTAAACTGTCATGTATCATGGATAGGAGAGGGAGGTTTTGGCATGTCAACAAACGATGTATTTCATGCTAGAAAAACGTTTGAAACAAGTGGAAAAACGTATCATTATTATGATTTGAAAGCATTAGAGAATGCTGGAGTAGGAAACGTATCTCGTTTACCTTATTCCATTCGAATCCTGCTTGAATCTGTTTTGCGTCAATACGACGGAAAAGTGATTGACAAAGAACATATTGAAAATTTAGCAAAATGGGGAACAAAAGACGTCAAAGAAATTGATGTTCCGTTCAAACCATCCCGTGTCATTTTACAGGACTTTACTGGAGTACCTGCAGTAGTTGACCTTGCATCACTTAGAAAAGCAATGGCAGATATGGGTGGATCACCTGATAAAATCAATCCTGAAATCCCGGTTGATCTTGTTATTGACCACTCTGTACAAGTAGACAGAGCGGGTACGGAAGATTCATTGAAGTTCAATATGAAACGTGAATTTGAACGTAACCTTGAGCGTTATAAGTTCTTGCGTTGGGCTCAAACTTCATTTGATAACTATCGTGCAGTTCCTCCTGCAACAGGAATCGTCCACCAAGTAAACCTTGAATACCTAGCTTCAGTAGTTGCTTCGAATGAGCAGGACGGCGATCTCGTCGCATTCCCTGACTCATTGGTCGGAACAGATTCCCATACGACAATGATCAATGGGATCGGTGTTCTCGGATGGGGTGTTGGTGGTATCGAAGCAGAAGCCGGAATGCTCGGCCAACCATCTTACTTCCCAGTTCCAGAAGTGATCGGTGTAAAGCTTACGGGTGAAATGCCAAATGGAACAACCGCAACAGACTTGGCTTTAAAAGTAACACAAGTCTTGCGTCAGCAGAATGTTGTTGGGAAGTTCGTTGAATTCTTTGGCCCAGGACTTCAGGATATGACACTTGCGGACCGTGCGACCATTTCTAACATGGCTCCAGAATACGGCGCAACGTGTGGATTCTTCCCAGTAGATGAAGAAACACTCAACTATATGAGTCTTACTGGACGTTCTCCAGAGCAAATTGAGCTTGTAGAGAAATATACAAAAGCCAACGGAATGTTCTACACACCTGGTACAGAAGATCCTGAGTTTACTGACGTTGTAGAACTGAATCTTTCTGAAATCGAACCGAACCTTGCAGGACCTAAGCGTCCACAAGACTTGATTCCACTTTCAGAAATGAAGGATGCATTCAACCGTGCACTTGTAGCTCCAGCTGGACACAGTGGTTTCGGTTTGACTAAAAAGGATATTGAAAAGTCCATTGAGGTCAAACACCCTAACGGAAAAGTTTCTAATATGACAACAGGTGACCTAGCAATTGCCGCAATCACAAGCTGTACAAATACATCGAACCCAAGTGTTATGTTAGGTGCAGGTCTAATTGCGAAAAAAGCAGTCGAAAAGGGCCTTGAAGTTCCTGAGTATGTAAAAACAAGCTTGGCACCGGGATCTAAGGTTGTAACGGGCTACCTTGAAGATGCTGGACTCATGCCTTATATGGAAAAGTTAGGATTTAACCTTGTCGGATATGGCTGTACGACTTGTATCGGTAACTCCGGACCATTAGCAGATGAAATTGAAGAAGCGATCGCAGAAAATGATCTCACAGTTTCATCAGTGCTTTCCGGTAACCGGAACTTTGAAGGACGTATCCATCCACTTGTAAAAGCAAACTACTTGGCTTCACCGCCTCTTGTTGTAGCGTACGCTTTAGCTGGAACTGTCGATATCGATCTTCAAAACGATTCGTTCGGTAAAGACAAGGACGGAAACGAAGTCTACTTCAAAGACCTATGGCCGACTACAGATGAAATCAAAGAAATAATGAAGAATTCTGTTAAGCCTGAGCTCTTCAAGAAAGAATATGAGCGAGTGTTTGATGACAACAAAGAATGGAATGAGCTAGACACAACAGAAGAAGAGCTTTACAGCTGGGATGATGATTCTACTTACATTCAGAATCCTCCATTTTTCCAAGGTCTTTCTCGTGAACCAGGTACAGTAAAACCGCTTAAAGACCTAAGAGTTGTCGGTAAGTTCGCTGATTCTGTAACAACAGACCACATTTCTCCTGCAGGTGCGATTGCGAAAGATAGTCCTGCTGGAAAATATCTGATGGACAACGGAGTAAAACCTTCTGAGTTCAACTCATACGGCTCTCGGCGTGGCAACCATGAAGTAATGATGCGCGGTACGTTCGCGAACATCCGTATCCGTAACCAGATTGCACCAGGTACAGAAGGCGGATGGACAACATACTGGCCGACTAAAGAAGTGATGTACATGTATGATGCATGCATGAAGTATCAAGAAAATGGTACTGGACTCGCGGTTCTTGCCGGTAAAGATTATGGAATGGGAAGCTCACGTGACTGGGCTGCTAAAGGTACAAACTTACTTGGTATCGAAACAGTCATTGCTGAAAGTTTCGAACGTATCCACCGTAGTAACCTTGTGCTGATGGGTGTTCTTCCACTTCAATTTAAAGAGGGAGAAAACGCTGAGGTATTAGGACTTACAGGTAAGGAATCAATCGCAGTTGAGCTCGATGAAACTGTCAAACCTCGTCAAACGTTGAACGTAACGGCAACAGATGAAGAGGGTAACAAGAAAGAATTTGAAGTAATTGCTCGTTTCGATAGTGAAGTTGAAATCGATTACTACCGTCATGGTGGAATCCTTCAAATGGTTCTGCGTAACAAACTATAATTGTTAAAATAGAGGTTGGCTCATTGGGGTCAACCTCTTTTTACATACGAAAGAGGTTAGTTGATTGAAATTCACTTTTACTCGAATCCTTCAATTGTCCATTACGATCTTATTGCTTGCAGGTTGTTCAACAAGTGAGTCTGACGTAACATATAAGGTAACAGAAGTTATTGACGGTGATACATTTAAGATTCAATATAACGATCGAGAAGAAACGATCCGATTGCTGTTAGTCGATACACCTGAAACCGTCCATCCACAAAAACCAGTGCAGCCATTTGGGAAAGAAGCGAGTAACTGGATGAAACAAGAGTTATCAGGAGAACGAGTTGAACTCGAGCTCGATGTATCTGAACGTGGTAAATATGGAAGGATTCTTGCTTACGTATACAATGAAGAGGGTGAAATGATCAATGAACTTTTGTTAGAAAAAGGTCTGGCAAGAGTCGCATATATCTACCCTCCGAACACGAAATATGTAGACCGATTCCAAGAAATCCAAGAGGAAGCACAACTTAATGAGCGAGGCATTTGGAGCATCGAGAATTATGTGACTGAAGACGGGTTTACGAGTGATTCAAGACCAGAGGTACAACCGAATTCCGATTGCAGCATTAAAGGGAATATTAATTCTGACGACGAAAAAATTTACCATATGCCAGATGGGGCTTATTATGACGTCACAAAACCCGAGCTAATGTTTTGTACTGAATCTGAAGCACAACAATCAGGCTTCCGTCCCTCCAAGCGTTAACCTAAAAATCTACAACGTTTCACTCTGTGTTAAAACTTTCTGATAATTTGAATAAAAAGGAAAAAATAGGGGTATAACAGAGATATTGAGATGTTGTAGAAGGAGGTACTTGGATGAAGTCGAAAAAACGAACGTTTAAAGAGCTCGTATCAGAAAATAAACAGGAACTGCTGAAAGATCAACAAGCGATGGAACGATTAGAGATCCGCTTAGAAAATCGCCATTTGAAAAATAGCTGAACAAATGCGGTTTAAATAAGAGTCATACACCTCAAATGCCTTCGAGGGTGTATACTCTTATTTTTTATTGTTGTACTTTTTAAGCAGCAGGACTCATTCTCCTAATTACTGTAAAATCCATGTCCAATTACGCTCTATTCGGCGTTCATTCTCCTAATTACTGTAAAATCCATCCAATTACGCTCTATTCGGCGTTCATTCTCCTAATTACTGTAAAAGACATGTCCGATTATGTTCTATCCGGCGTGCATCCTCCTAATTACTGTAAAATCCATGTCCAATTACGCTCTATTCGGCGTGCATCCTCCTAATTACTGTAAAATCCATGTCCGATTATGTTCTATTCGGCGTTCATTCTCCTAATTACTGTAAAAGCCATGTCCGATTACGCTTTATTCGGCGTTCATTCTCCTAATTACTGTAAAAGCCATGTCCGATTATGTTCTATTCGGCGTTCATGCTCCTAATTACTGTAAAAGCCATGTCCAATTACGCTTTATTCGGTGCGTTTTCTCCTAATAATTGCAAATACCATGCCAGATTATCCTCTTTTCGTGACTGTATCTCTTATCAATTGTTAATTACGGGCAAGATTAAGTTCTATTCGTGACCGCATATCCCAGTATCTGTTAATTCCGAGCATGATTACTCACCATCACTCTTAATTATGTGAGCCATTGCGACAATCCTTTGTACCCTAAACCCCGAAATCAGCTTCTCTTTCGTAAAAAAGTCACGAGTAGGGAATAATACAGGTTGAAGGGAGGTCGATTGTTTTGAGTAATCCAAAACGTCATCCTGAACATTTCGTTCCGAATCACCTCGGTACACAACCACGTGTAGGTGGTGGGAACAAAGGGAAACAAATGAGTATGAAATCAAACGAACAACCACAATATATCCCACCAAAAGGGTAATTGAAATGGCTGGCTGCATATATGGCCAGCCTTCTATATTACCGTTTCCTGTATCTACCATGCTCTGAATGAGACAAAATCTGTGAAAAGCCGACGTGAATCTAATCTTCCTTACGAATGTTTTATGATGTAGTGGGAGGAGTGAGCAATTATGACAATACAGGCTAAGATTCAGCCTTTAGACATATCAAGGAGCAAGGACACGATGGACCCGTTTTACCGACAGCTTGAAATTTATATGCAAGGATTAGGTCACCTTGTTTCGTTTAAAGAAGAGTTGAACTGGGAAACACCAATTGCGACCATTGAATTAGGCGATTCAGAAACCTTACATAACTTTAAAAAACGAACAGCAAAAAACGATGGTGTTTTGTTGTTATATGCAAAGCTTACGAAAGGGACCGTCTATCAGCATGTAATTCTTCACCCCAATGACAGTGGGATTTATCTCCCATTTCGATTCGATGAACCCTTTTATATGAAAATCGGTCAGAAAAAAACATGGATCGGGTCCGCAGTACGATTGCAGGAAGAACTAGGCTGGCTGGAAATTGCGATGAGTGTAGAGGAAGATGATGAGATTGTCTCGTATTGGAAGAGGTTGCGGGATGCTTGTAGATCGTGTGTTGATAATGTGACACCAATGATTTTAGAGGAAGTTCAAAACGTGTCCGAATGATCATTTGAGAAAGTAAAACGTTATGATTTAGGGATGATTCACTAGGTATACCTTTCCACAGCATGGATTTCATGTTTAAAACGGTGGAGGTTGAGCCTATGTTGATTCATCCTTTTTTTCGATCGTAAACAGATCAGAAGAGAAGGTAGATGCCTGTATGATATAATAATGCCGATTGTAAATGCAGGTGGTGTAGTCCAAATATGCAAACGAATATGAATGAACTAAATAAAATAATTAACGTTATCCGAAATTATCGTGATGCAGACATTGTGGATCAGTATGGTGAAATAGATATGCTGAAACAACTGCAACACGTTGAAAAACTCTGTCAAAACTTAACGTCTAGTCAGCAGAAAGAAAAGCTTTCTCAACTTAAGGCTCAAATAAATGCATTACTCGTTAAAGTTAGGTATCAACGCGTCGGAACAGTGGATTCGGTTATGAAAAAACGATTGAAACGTGCAATTTCCATTGATCCGAATGATCCACTTGTCAACGAAACAGTGAGTGAGCTTTATTTGTTTGAACTACATGAGTGGTTAAAGCCACTGAGTTTTCCGAGGATTCGTGAAACCGATAATGTTGCTTCCAAGCGAAGAGCGGCTGAGAATTTAATCCATCTATCGGAAAAGGTACTTGAAGATGAATATTGGTTGAAACGGAGGATCAACGAGGGAGCTCGCGCCGCTGAGTTGGTTGGTGAAAAGGATACAATCGAGCGATACAGTACTATTTCTGAACAAGGGCAAGAGTTAATTGATACATTTACACGGTTACACGATGCCGCAGAAGAATATCAATCATCATTATCAGGCTCTTTTCATCCTTCGGCCCTACAAACTGAAATAAAACAACTGATAAAAACGGTCGAACAAATGCAATCCGATTGGGATTTTTACAATTCTTCAGAGGAACAACAAAGTAGTTCTGCTTTAAGTATGCTGAATGAAATGATTGGAATGGATGAAGTAAAGGCTCGTGTCCATAAACTGTATCGGTTTCTTTTATTTCAGAAAGAACGGGAGCGTAAAGGCTTTTTAATGAAAGACGAACCGAGCCTGAACATGATTTTAACGGGAAATCCGGGGACAGGAAAAACTACGATCGCCCGGTTACTAGCAAGTATATACCATGAGCTTGGCATTTTACCGCGTGCCGATGTTGTAGAAATTGACCGTTCTCACCTAGTGGGTGCCTATGTAGGCCAGACGGAGGAAAATACAATCAAAATGATTGAAAAAGCGCTTGGCGGTGTATTATTCATCGATGAAGCATACAGCCTAAAGCGAGAAGGAGCGTCTGGCAACGATTATGGTCAGACAGCGATCGATACACTCGTTTCTGCTATGACAAGTGGTGAGTATGCTGGGAAGTTCGCTGTTATTTTAGCAGGATACCCAGAGGAAATGAACCAATTTTTATGGTCAAACCCTGGGCTGAAGAGTCGGTTCCCAGAAAGTAATCACATTTTTTTGCCTGATTATTCAATTGATGAATTGCTTTCAATTGGTGAAAAGGTTGCGTACGAGAATGATTACACGTTTACAAATGAGGCTTTAAAGCAAATGCATCGAATGATTGAAAATAGCCGTGTTGATGAAACGTTCGGAAATGCACGTACCGTTCGGAACCTTGTTTTAGATGTGATTTTTCAAAAAGGTGCAAGTGTTTCTTCAAAAGAGAACTTAACGATGCATGATTTTACCGTTATTGAAAAAGAAGATATTCCTGATTTGGATACGAAGCTTGATGTGGATCCGGATGAAGAACTTCATAAACTGGTCGGGCTTGATGAAATTAAACGGGATATGCAAGCTTTAAGTTCGTTCGTTGAAGTCCAACGAAAACGACAGGATGCGGATTTGCCAACTGTTCCAATCCAGCTGCATTCTGTGTTCGCAGGAAACCCTGGTACAGGAAAAACGACTGTGGCCTCCATTTATGCAAGGTTATTGAGGAAAAAAGGATTTCTGAAACGGGGGCACCTTGTAATAGCAGGGAGGTCGGATCTCGTTGCTGGTTACTCCGGTCAAACGGCACTTAAAACCCGTAAAAAAATAAGGGAATCACTTGGCGGCGTGTTGTTTATCGATGAAGCCTATTCTTTGTTTTCCGGACAAGCTCAGGATTTTGGTAAGGAAGCGATCAACACACTCGTTGAGGAAATGACCAAGCATAATGAAAACCTTGTTGTTGTATTAGCAGGGTACCCAGAAGAAATGAACCAGTTAATTAGCAGTAATCCAGGGCTTGCTTCTCGTTTTAAAAAATACTTTTTCTTTGAGGATTACACGGTTGATGAGTTGATCCAAATAATGAAGGGGTATTCGGATACGTACGAGTATACATGGGAGGAAGGCATCACTTCTCATTTGCGTCGCCAACTATTCAATCCATCAAGCAATGGCCGTTTTGCCACAGACCTTATAGATCGTGCGATTCAACAACAAGCCTTCCGAATTACGAATGAGAATATGCTAGAAAACGATGACACATTAACCTTATTAAAAAAAGAGGACTTCGACACAGCACTTAAACAGTAAAATTAAGGGGGGCACTATGTTTAAATCGAAGACGATGATTGATGTACGTTATGCAGAAACCGATCAGATGGGAGTTGTTCACCACGCTACTTATTTAATTTGGTTTGAGGTTGGCCGGACTCAATTTATAAAAGATCTAGGATTCAGTTATGCAAAGCTTGAATCAGAAGGGATATTATCACCTGTAACAGATATAACGATATCGTATAAAAAGCCTTTCAGATATGGACAGCAGGCTGAAGTCCATACCTGGCTCGAAGACTATACTGGCATTCGTGCGATATATGGTTATGGCATTTATGATGGTGAGGGAGAACTTTGTATTAAAGGGACATCGACTCACACATGTGTCGACAAGGAATCATTTAAACCGATCATGATGAAGAAGCGGCTACCTGAATGGCATATGGCCTATTCAGAAGTGGTAGAGGAAAAAGGGCGTAGTTAAAATGGCATTTGGGATTACAAGAGATGAACTCATAAAATGGAAGGAAAATGTAAAGAAGAATGAAGTTTCCTTCCTGACCCACTTTTGGATTGATGAGCGTTTTCCGACATGCAATACTGTAACGAAGGCTGGCTGTTGCGATTTAGAAAAGCTGAAGAAGTGGGGAAAACAGTACGGTCTCCACGACCAATGGATTGACGACCGTTCAGGCTACCCCCATTTTGATTTGTTTGGAGACCGTCAGCTTTCAATTTTAAAAAAAGAAGACCAGTGGGACCAAATTAAACGATTCAAGCTTGATTGAAGAGGTTAAACTACAAGCACCGAAAAGTCCTTTCTATCGTATAAGAGGCAACTAAGGTGACAGACAGTGAGGCTTTTAGATCTACCTTTTGGTCTTCCCTTTAGGTCGAGGCCAAGTTTTTTTTATAGTCGAAGGTTATCTCTTCGTATTTTCGTTGATATTTTACTGTTAGATCATGTCCATCCAAATACCAAAGGTCCTTTTCTTCAACAAAAAATGTAATTCCATCTACGTTGGTCGACAGGCCTGATTCCATCGGCAATTCTTTTGACACACCAAGAGAATACCCAGTTTGGACTGTGCTGCAACCACCAACTCTAGCAAAAAATCGTATGAAATCTCCTTGGTCCAAACCCATTTCTTTTTTAAACCATTGTACGGCTGGTTTTGTAATTGACAATTCCATGTACGTCCCTCCTGTTAGAATCGAATAAGTCGGGTAATGTGTTTTACCAACAGTATCAACTGATTCATCCCTTTGCAACTAATCTGCAGGCCAGAAGCTCATACTACAGAAGAAATCATGGTATAGTAGTAATATAAATGGAAGTCCATTGGATATTTTAAATCTATATTAAAAATTATACTTTCCATAATTGGGGAGATTCAACATGAAAAATAAAACGAGTATACTGCTAGCTCTTCTCCTTGTTTTTATTACGATCGGTGTATTTCTAGTAGTGGATAGCCCAGAGCAATCAACACCTGTAACGGGACCGATAATTAATGCTCCTGCACCAGATAAGGAACCTGAAGAAAAAAAGAAAAAGGATAAGGAGCAGGAGAAACCGCAAGAGGAAACCAAAGCGGATAAGAAGGAAAAAGTGGATGAGCAACCTGTGCCAGAAACGATTATCGAGGACATACATGTTATCGGACTTGGTGATTCGTTAACAAAAGGTTCAGGTGATAAAACAGATAAAGGCTACATCCAGCCGGTTTCTCAATACATTCGAGAAAGCACCAATGAGGAAGTAAGTTTGAAAAACTTCGGGATCCATGGTTATCCAAGTAATAAGCTTGTTAAAAAGATGCAAGATGAAGAAGTACAAAAGCATATTGAAGAAGCTGATTATGTCTTCGTTACAATCGGTGGAAATGACATACTCGACATTGTTGAATACAATTTTTTTAGCTTGAACATGGACGTGTTTGACGCAGGATTGGAACGCTATCGAAAAAATTTGTTTGTGATCATTCAGTCGATCCGTTCTCAAAACCCGGATGCTGAAATCTATTTGGTCGGGATTTTCAATCCATTCCATAATTTTTTTCAGGATATCGATGAGGTCGATCATGTCATTGAAGAATGGAACAATACGATAGAATTAGTTGCTGAACTGAACGGTAACACGACTTATATTCCAGTCCAAGACCTTTTTATCGGTGAGGATAGCAAAGACTTGTTTTCATCCGATAAGCTGCATCCCAATCATCAAGGGTATTTAAAAATGGCAGAGCGAATAGAAGAATATATCGCCCTACCAGTAGATTGACCGTTCAATAACAGCGTACACCCTATAAAACAAACGTGATGGCACCGTACAAGATGCTTGAGATTCCAACAGCAATAAGCGCAGCTTTCAGTTTAAACCGTGCGTACTCCATTACCTGTAGGTTAAGGATCCGACTGATTGTATTTGTGTCATCGCTTAACGGGGATGCGAACGAGCCGAAAGTCCCGCTTGCAAAGACAGCTCCAATCACGAGGGGCAGTGAAACATCCGCGAGCGCTGCCATCGATATACCTAAGGGCATCAAAATCCCCCATGTTCCCCATGCCGATCCGATAAAATACGCAACAGCAGAGCCAAATAAAAACAGGATCGGTGGAACGAACAATGGTGGTATCCAGCCTGCGTGTTCGGTAATGAACGTTGAAAATCCGAGATCCTCTGTGACCGAAGCAAGTCCCCAAATAATTGATAAAAGCAGAATAACGGCCATCAGGTTGTTGCCGCCAAACACAAAGCTATCAATCATCATCTTTAATTCGAATCGTTGGAAGAGAAAAAAAACAAACGTCAAAAAGGTTGTGATTAATAAAGCAATGACCATTGCATCCAACACATTTGCTTTAATAAAGGCTTTAAACAATCCGAACCCCTTTTGATGCCCGTCCCACCACGTAAGAACAAGTGTCAGGGCAATAACCAGAAACAGAGGTATGAGCAAGTTGAATGGTTTTGATGGCAAATCCAATGATACAGCGGGGTCACAGTTGTGCCAATCGTCATCCTCTTCTTCTTTTTTTGGGGATTCTTGTTTCTGGTCCCCATCGGATGAACGGTGGAAGAAGCTTAAATAAAGACCGACAAGGAAAATCACAATTGCAAAAAAATTGAATGGGATGCTTTGAATAAAGAGGCTGTATGGATCCCCTTCGATTTTTTGATTATGAAGTCCAAGCTCAATTACAGACACCATATAGCCCACAAATGCGGTTGCGATTGGAATGAGCACAATTATCGGAGTCGTCGTCGTTTCGATTACAAAAGCAAGTTCTTTTTTTGTCATGTTCACTCGTTTCAACAAGGCCCGCATAATCGGCCCAATCGTAACAAAACGGAAGCTAGGGGCGCTGAATGTTCCGATTGTCGAAACATATGTAAGCAATATCGCTTCCTTTTTCGTATCAACACGCTCAGAGGCTGCTTCTACAAATCCTTTAATACCGCCAGCGACTTTAATCATACCAACAAGACCTGAAAATACATATAGAAATACGATGATCTTTATATTATTCTTATCTACAAGAGCTGTTACGAGATAAGTCAGCATCGTCTCGACGCCGCCAATGAGTGACGGGTTGATTATATACGATCCAACGATCAATCCGATAAAGATACCTGGAAGTACTTGTTTCGTAAAAATCGCAATTGGTATGACTACAAGAAAGGGAACTAGTGAGAGCCAGTCTGCATCCATTTTTATCACCCTTTAGAGGAAGTTCAAAAAGGAACCGAATAATAAACGGCGTATTTCTTCGTTACTCGGTTTTTTCGGTCCTGACGTATTAACTACATATGTTTCGGTCCTTAAAACTGTCGTGCCTCGAACTATTTGTTTCTTATCCGTCTTTTTTGAAAAGTTCAATAAGGAACCGTTTTTGAACATACGATGGTAGTAATATCTTTCATTAGGGTGCGAATAGTGTTGAATAATATACTGTGAAAAACGGAGGGGTTAACATGATTTTATTGCAGGACGGATTGTTTCATCGCTCAGAAGTACATATTGATATAGAGGACCGTGGATATCAGTTCGGGGACGGGGTATATGAAGTGATCCGAGTCTATAACGGACAGTTTTTCGGGATGGCTGAACATATGGAACGGCTTGAAAGAAGTGCGCGTGAAATTCAGCTGCAACTTCCTTATCCGACTGACCTTTTACAGGAACGCTTAAATGATTTGATCAACGCAACAAAATTGAAAGACGGTCAAGTTTATTTGCAGGTTACTCGTGGTGTCTTTGAGCGAATGCATCATTTTCCAGTCAATCCGAAATCAACACTTGTTGCATATACTAAAGAAACTGGCCGCCCGCTCGATAAAATAAACCAAGGAATATCAGCAATCACGACAGAAGACATCCGGTGGCTTCGTTGCGACATTAAAAGCTTGAACCTGCTCGGGAATGTCCTTTGCAAACAACGAGCAAAGGAAGCCAACTGTGATGAGGCGATTTTATTGAGAGGCAACACAGTCACAGAAGGAAGCTCTACGAATGTGTTCATTGTCAAGGATCGAACCCTCTATACACACCCTGCGAACAACTATATACTGAATGGGATAACGCGTAACGTAATCATCGAGATTGCCAAAACACAGCAGTTGGCCGTAAAAGAAGAATCGTTTGATAAGGTGGCGCTTATGAGTGCTGATGAAGTGATGGTGACAAGTACAACAATGGAGATCACACCAGTAACGACCATTGATGACCTTCAAATCGGTTCGGGAAGCCCTGGCCCAATCACGAAACAGATTCAAGTGAAATTTGATGAAAAGGTTGAAAAATTACTGACAGCTGCGAATTGAATCCTTGCATTTCGATAGCGTCCGTGATATTGTAGTGTTCGACACATTAAACCGGTAGCTCGTATTTAAAACATACCGAGTCAGGCATTTCCGGAATACGGAAATGCCTTTTTTAATGATGAAATGCTATGGAAAAAATTGCATCTATAGATTCTTTCCACGCTGTTGTGACAAGGAATGTTCAAAAACAACAGATTAAATTCAAATGCTTTTGTCTTAGACCGTTTGAACATTTAAAATGCGGGGAAAATATAATTGTGAATACAAAGTGTATTGAGCTGATACAAATTCAATGAGACGTTTCATTTAGATGCAAAAAGAATCATGGCGATACCAAAAAAGGAGTTAACAGATTTGACAACATTTAAGGATTTAGGTATTCAAACAAGAACATTAAAGGCAATCAGCGAAATGGGATTCGAGGAACCAACGCCAATCCAAAAGGATGCGATACCAGCCGCATTAGAAGGAAAAGACTTGATTGGTCAAGCGCAAACAGGTACAGGTAAGACTGCCGCTTTTGGAATTCCGATGATCGAAAACATCGATAAAGAATCCGGGAAAATTCAGGCACTCATCGTAACGCCGACACGTGAACTTGCTATCCAGGTAGCAGAAGAAATGAACAGGATCGGACACCATAAACGAATCCGTACATTACCTATTTACGGAGGACAACAGATCCACCTTCAGATTAAGGCTTTGAAAAAACGACCGGAAATTCTGGTCGGTACACCAGGTCGTCTACTCGATCACTTAAAAAGGAAAACCATTCGACTCAATGACTTGAAAACAGTTGTTCTCGATGAAGCAGATGAAATGTTGAACATGGGATTCATTGATGATATCAAAGAAATTCTCGGACAGATCCCATCTGAACACCAAACCATGCTTTTCTCTGCAACAATGCCACGTGCAATCAAGAGCTTAGCTGATCAATTCATGAAACAAGAACGTGTCATTGTTCAGGTTAAAGCTAGTGAAATGACGGTTCAAAAAATCGATCAACGCTACATTAAAATGCATGAAAAAGAAAAATTTGATGTATTATGCCGTCTGCTCGATATTCAGGCACCGGAATTGGCGATTGTGTTTGGACGTACAAAGAAGCGTGTTGACGAAGTCGCAGATGCACTGATCAAACGTGGTTATTCTGCTGACGGAATCCATGGCGATCTGACACAGCAGAAACGGGATCGTGTCATGAAAAAATTCAAGGCGGGTAGAATCGATATTCTCGTCGCAACGGATGTAGCAGCCCGCGGTATCGATATTTCTGGTGTATCCCATGTTTACAACTTCGATATACCACAGGATCCAGAAAGCTATGTTCACAGAATCGGTCGTACAGGACGTGCAGGGAAGTCCGGAATGGCACTCACGTTTATGACAGCAAGAGAATTCGATCACCTTAAAACGATTGAAAAAATCACTAAACGCCGCATGGAAAAAATGGAAGTACCGAGTTCTAATGAAGCACTTGAAGGTCAACAACGCGTTGCAGCGGATCAACTGACTGAAAGTGTGCATTCAGATGATTTGACTTCGTATCATTCTGTTGCGGATGAACTTTTAAATAATCATGATGCGCGCGATTTGGTTGCGGCAGCATTAAAGAATATGACGAAAGAAACGGATAAAACACCTGTAGAGATCACATCCCTGAAGCCGCTTGATACGAAGCGGAAGTCGAATAACCGACGCCAAGGCGGTCCTCAACGTGGTAAACAAGGTCAGGGTCAAGGCAGACCCTATAATCGTTCAAATAACCGCTCTAACAATAATAAAAACAAACGATCACATCGATCATATCGTCAACGAGTTAAATAAGTCGGATTGAACATTAAATGATTTTTATCCGCGCAGGAGGATAGAAATGACATCGGAGAACGAACAACAAGAGCAACTAATTTATAACTTTGAAGCGAAGGATGGCTCAGCGGTCACCCTTCGCCCTGCTATGGAAAAAGACGCTTACGATATTATTACATTCGCTCAATCCATTGTTATGAGCGGATCTTTTATTCAAAAGGAACAAACCAAAACTCCTGAGCAAGAGATAAGGTTTATTCAAGAAATGAAAAAACAGGGACATATGTATACGGCAGTAGAAGTTGAAGGAAAGGTATTGGGAATCGCAAGAATCATCCGTGGCGACCTTTCCATGAAACGGCATACAGGTGTATTCAGAACGTGGTTGACCGACGATGCTCAAGGGAAAGGTATCGGCAAAAAAATTATGGAATACACCCTGGAGTGGGCAAAGAGAGAAGGACTTCATAAAATTTGCTTAACCGTCTTTTCTGGAAACCCAAATGCTCAAAAGCTATATGAACGTTATGGTTTTGTCGTTGAGGGGACTCAGAAGGATCAGTTATTGATCGGCGATACGTTTCAGGACGAAATCTATATGGCATATTTCTTTTAATGTTCTAAGCTAAAGTGGGTTGGATTACTCCATAATATGGAGATGATCCAACCCCTTTTTGGTTGCATGTGATGTCGATGTCAAGGCGACACCAACCGATTTCTTTAAAAAAACTCACCCTATTCTCTGATCTTTTCCTCTGTATCAGGTATGACTCCAACGCGGTCTCCCATTTCATCGCGTTCAAGTAAGTCACGTACATAGCGTTTTTCCTCTTTCGTAATTTCATCAGAGATGAGATGATGTCGTTCCAAATCATCCAGAGCCTCGTGTTCAGCATAGAGCGCCTCTTGAATTGCCCGGTCAGTTGTTGCTTTACGAAGGGAAGGTTCTTTGTTGTATAGTCCTTCGAGGGCTTCATTCAATTCTTCTAATTCATCTTCATATTGTTTTCTTAAGTGTTGAAAAACGATTGGGGAAAGGGTACCTTTTTCTGTCATTTTCTCTAATTGTTTTCTTCCGGAGTGGTACCTATAAATCCGTGATATGATTCGATCATATTGAAGCTGTTCATTCCGAATTGATTTTTCTCCGAGAAAACCAACGAGCGGTTTGATCGTTAACCCTTGAACGATGAGAGAAAAGAATACAACTCCGAAGGCAAGCATTAAGATCTCTTCACGAAACGGAAAATTGATCGGCAAGCTTAATGCGAGGGCAAGCGATAAAGAGCCCTTTAGACCACCCCAATTAAAAATATGCTTCCACCTTGAGGGCAGTGAAGAAATTAAGCCTACCGAGGTATAAACAGCAATGCTTCTTGCAACAAGAACGATCAAAATTGCTGTGAAAATCTGTACCCAGTTGACTGAGCCGATTATTTTTGTGATTTCAAGGCCGACGAGCAAGAACACCAGAGAGTTTGCGACAAGTGATGCGACATCCCAAAAGGTACGTATACTTAAGGTCGTCGTCGGACTCATTCCGATTTGACGACCATAATTTCCAAATATCAACCCTGCGATAACGACTGCGATCACTCCAGAAACGTGGAAGGCTTCGGCAACAAAAAATGACCCGTAAAATAATAGCATTGAAAAAACAATCTCTAACGGATAATCATCATAAAGGGATGTCAGCCGGGAAAAGAAATACCCGAATGCGCCGCCGACCAGTAGTCCACCGATAACCACTTTAAGGAATTCAGTTAGAGCAATCGTGATACCAGCAGCACCAGCTTCGATTATCAAACCATATTGATATGCAGCAATGGAAAACAACACCACAGCTAATCCATCATTGATCAAGCTTTCGCCTTCCATAATGACTGAGAGTCTTTGATTGACTCCCATCGTCTTAAAAATTGACAAAACACTGATCGGGTCAGTCGGTGCCATGAGTGCAGCAAAAACGAGAGCAGCCTGGATTGACAGCCCAAGAAATACAGCCGTCATCCAACCAGCTGTAACAAAGGTAATTACTGTTCCAAGGGCAGCAAGAAGAAGGATCGGGACTTTGTTCTCTCGCAAATGGGCATACGGCAGGTTAAGGGTTGCTTCACCAAGAAGGGTTGGAAGAAAAATAGAAATGATAGCAAAGCGAAATATTTCATCCTCTGCAAAAAAGGATTTCAGCTCATTTAAGCCTTCATAGGGTAAAATACCGATGATCGCCCCAACAATAACAAGTGCAATCGGGTAAGGTTTTTTCAGCTTTTTAGCGACAGCAGTTATTCCTGCTGCAATTGCAAGCAATAGCAATACGAGTTCAAACTGAGTTTCCATAACCGTCTCCTCTCTACTAGAAACATCTTTAGCTCGGTAATACAACGCCTTGCACGAAAGTACGTTTTTCTATCCACATTTTGCCCAGTAACAACGAACACATACAATCACGGAGCATTTGGACAAAGTTCCGCACAGATGCTGTGAAATATGATAAAGTAAAAGCAAAACGTAAAAATCAGGTGTGATCGTATGGTAATGACAAAGACGACAAACGAACAAGACCAATGGATCCATCGCTTTTATCAAATGTATAGTTTCTTGCGGAAACAGGATAAAGGCGAACCGGCATCTTTCAAAATAACTGAACTTGCCCAAAAAGCGTACAAAGATGAATTGACCATCGCGTTTTGCGGTCATTTTTCTGCTGGAAAATCCAGTATGATCAATGCATTGATGGATGAAGAACTCCTTCCGACTTCACCTATTCCAACGAGTGCGAACGTTGTAACGATCAAAAATGGTGAACCGATCGTTCGATTGACGGACCACAGCGGAAATGTACAAACGTTAGCAGGGGAGCTTGATCTCGACACAATTAAACAAGCTTCGAAAAATGGCGCAGATATTCAATCGATTGAGATTCATAAACTACATCCATACTTAGTAAATTCGACAGTCATCATGGATACTCCTGGAATCGATTCAGTAGATGATGCCCACAAGGTTTCAACCGAATCGATGCTCCATTTAGCAGACGTAGTCGTGTACGTAATGGATTACAACCACGTACAATCAGAATTGAATTTCAATTTTACGAAAAAAATGCAAGACGCTGGAAAAAAACTGATTCTTGTCATCAATCAAATCGACAAACACGTTGATGATGAGCTCTCCTTTTCTTCCTTTCGCAGGTCAACGATAAATGGGTTTAAGCAATGGGGTGTATATCCTGTTGATTTCTACTTTACCTCAATTCGCGACCGGACAAACCCGGACAATGAAATGGGTCAGTTACAGACAAAGCTTTTAAATATTAAACAACATAAGCATGATTTTATTGAACGAACGCTCACTCAAATGTCTGAGCATCTATTGGAAACGTATCTATCCACTGCATACCCCACCATTGAAAAGCAGCAATCGCAAGTGGGTGGATTTGACGTGCTATCAATTGAATTGGAAAAAGTGGTTGAAGAGAAAAACAATCTTTCCTCCTTAATCGAACAAGCTGAAGAGGAATTTCTAAAAGCATTAAGCAAAGGAATCGCAAACGCCCGTATCATTCCATATGACGTACGTCAATTAGGTATGCATGTATTGGAGTCATTAGAGCGGAACTTTAAAACAGGTCTATTATTTGCCAAGAAAAAAACCGATGACGAACGGAAAGTGCGCATGGACCGGTACTTACAGGCGATTACTAAAAACGCCTCGACGGAGCTGATGTGGCAGGTGAAGGAGGAATTGTTCAAGCTTCTGAAGCAACTTGGACTAACGGAGCCCGAACTGGAAGAGCGGATTCATAAAATCACTTTTTCGTTCACGTCTGAAGACGTCCTTGCGTTAAGACAGCATGGTGCGACCTTTAATGAGGCATACATTTTACAATTCAATCGAGACGTTGAAGATTCAATCAAGCGGAACTATCGTAAAATCGCTTTGGAGATCGTAGAAGCCATTAAGGAACGATTCTTGGAAAAGCAGCAGCCCAAACAAAACCTGTTAGATGAACGAATCCGAAACATTGAGATTGAGAAAGAGGAACTAGATCGAGCTGCTCAAGCGGTAGCAGACTATAAAACCGATCAAGCGCATCTAATGAAATGCCTTCAAGCAAAAGGAACGGTTGAAGAGATTGAGGGAGCAAAACGTTGGTGTGAGCAAGTAGCGGATCAGAGTCCACAAATCGAAACGACGATTGCCTCAAAATTGGTCCAAAAAAATGAAAGTACGAATCCACCGTTGGAATCTACGGAACAGGTTCATTCGAGTACGATGAACGAAATCGATCCAACTACAATAGCAAACCGATTAGAAAAAGCGGCTGAATCCCTTTCGCCATGGCGTTCGATGGATGATCTCATTTCGAGGATGCGTCAACATGCGGCGAAAATGAAGAGCAGGGAGTTTACGGTTGCGTTATTTGGAGCGTTCAGTGCTGGTAAATCATCCTTTGCGAATGCGTGGATGAAAAATGACGTTCTGCCGGTATCTCCTAACCCGACAACTGCAACGATAAACAAGATTATGCCTGTTACCGATGAAAATGAACATGGTAAAGTGAAAATCAAACTGAAAACAGCCGATCGGTTACTTGAAGAAATTCAACATGCATTAAAGCGTTTTGGGATTATTTGTGACACACTTGATGAAGCGGTAAAGGGGATTTCAAAAATCGTAACCGACAGACCTGAACCGCATCATAGCTTTTTATTGGCAGTACAAATAGGATATGACGCAATGCGAGAGTACCTCGGGAGCGTCCAAATTCTTGATCACACGAGCTTTACAGAATTTGTTTCCCTTGAAGAGAGGGCTTGTTTTACGGAGTCCGTCGAGCTTTATTATGATTGTGAGCTTACCCGGCAAGGCATTACGTTCGTTGATACTCCAGGGGCAGATTCGATCAATGCGAGACATACCTCGGTCGCCTTTGATTACATTAAAAACGCGGATGCAATTGTGTTCGTCACGTACTACAATCATGCATTCTCGAAAGCGGACAGGGATTTCTTATTACAGCTAGGACGAGTGAAAGATACGTTTTCGATGGATAAAATGTATTTTGTCATTAATGCTGCTGACCTTGCAACAGATGCTGCTGAACGTGCGGATGTCGTGAAGTACGTTGAATCACAGCTTGTTGAATATGGAATCCGTCACCCAAGGATGTCTGCTGTTTCTAGTAAACAGGCACTCATTGAACGGAAGGAAAATAAGACGAGCGGTTCCTCACAATTTGATACATTCGAGCAATCCTTTCAAACGAATACAATCCAAGAGCGGGATTCGATTGCTCAACAGCAGGCCGCACAATTGCTGAAAACAGGCTTAGACCGAGTCGATGAGTGGATCGTCCGGGCACAAACCGATGAAAAACAACGTGAGCAGGAAATCGAAAAATTGAGATCTGAAAAGGATACGATTGTTCGCGAAATTCGTTCCTTCTCGTTTGCATCGTTTGAGCAAGCGATTCAGCAAGAAGCTGAAGAACTATTACATTATGTTGTACAAAGGTTAATGCTCACAATTAATGATGAATTTAAAATGGCGTTTAATCCATCTGTTATAACAAAGGATATGAAGCGGGAGCAGCTCACACTTTGTCTGGATGAATTGCTTACCAGGATGGCATTTCAGCTGGATCAAGAGCTTCGTGCAACATCACTAAGATTGGAACGCTTTGTCAACGTACAACGTCAGCGCTTTTTTGAATCGGTTGCAGAGTTTACGTCTGAAAAAGCGAGTAGGGTCCGTCTCCTGGCACCAGATGATGCGAAGCTTTCCACTCCAGACATCTCATCGGAATGGCCAAACGATGCTGTGATTGTTCTTCAACCGGCATTGAAAGGCTTTAAAAGCCCGAAACATTTTTTTGAGAACACCGGGAAGGATGAAGTACGAGAAAGCCTAATCGAACAATTTAGACCAATGCTCGAAGCTAGTATAGAGTCCTACACGGAGAAATTTTCAAAACACTATTTACATGCATTGAATGAGGAAGAATCAAAGTTACGGCAAGCGTTTGAAACGACGGTTGAACAATACTATCAAGGAGTTCTTGAAGCATTTACATCCGACCAGCTTGAGGATTTAGATGAGACAAAAGTAATATTGAATGAACTGGTTGCTGAACAAGAAGGTGTAATCAGTGAATCGTAATCGATTCCATTGCTGTGCTAGCTGTATTCATTTTAGAACCGATCGCAGTAATAAGCCGATTGAATACCGATGTTCCCGGCTCGGTTACGAAACGAAGCCCCATTACAAATTCGATTGTTGGAGCCCCAAGGAGCAAGTGAGAAAATTGATGGAAAAGCAACAATAGAATAGATCGAACTATTGAGGAGGGATTTTTTTGTCTGTTCATATCGACATAAGCAAGCATAGTCAAGACCAACATCAGCGTATTCGCACGTTTTTAGAGCTTGATTCGAAACGTGAATACTGGATCGAAACCGCGTTAAATGAATGTAAGGATGGTAAGCCGTTCGGTGAATCAGTACAGAAAATTAATGATGTAACGAAGGAAATGAATGAGATCTCTCGAAAGGGGATTGTCCCACTGCGTGAAAATGTAACGGTTGAAATGATAGTAGAGTATTGTAATCGTAAATAATCAATCGGAACTAGAATTCAATTTTCTTGAAAGGCTGCCGGAACGTATCCGCGGCCTTTCAATTTTTTAAATGGTAAAATGGCGTACCAACTAATGCAAAAATTTGAGGAAGAGTGATTTTGTGTCCACGAAATGCTGCATTAATATTTTTTGACTCCGGTTTTTCCATTCACGGTTACCATCCTCAATCAACCAGTTTACGCCTGCTATCCTGATAATCATGTTTTTTTTGCGATAAAGCGCTCGAGTCGATCAAGCCCTTCTTTTAATTGGTCCATTTTATATGCATATGAAATACGGATATAGTCATCTCCATAACTAGAAAAGGCGATTCCGGGCACGACTGCAAGCCTTTCTTCGTCAAGTAATGCTGTCGCAAAGCCCCAAGAGTCCATCTCATATTGTTTTATCGACGGAAACAGATAGAAGGCTCCTGTTGGTTCTGACGTCTCAAGCCCCATCCTTTGAAGTCGATCATACGCATAGTGTAACCGTTCCTTGTACGTATCGCGCATTGGTGCGGCATCATTTATCCCATTTGTAAGCGCCTCGAGAGCTGCCCGCTGAGTGATCGATGAAACACACGTCACATTGTATTGGTGGACCTTCAGCATATGCTGTGCAATGGATTGATCTGCACACACAAATCCGATTCTCCAACCGGTCATTGAATGTGATTTTGACAACCCGTTAATGACGATCGTTTTTTCTTTCATTTTCTCAAAAGTTGCGATTGATTTGTGTGGTTCGCCATACGTCAGCTCACTGTAAATCTCATCGGACAATATAAACACGTTTTTATCCATTAGTAGAGCAGCGATATCTGTTAGGTCCTCTTGAGAAAGCGATACGCCAGTCGGATTTGAAGGATAAGGCAGAATCACGCATTTTGTCTTAGAGGTTAAATGCTGTTCGATCAATTTAGCAGTCAGCTTGAAATCAGTGGATCTCGTGTCGACATGTACCGGTGTTGCACCGCACAACCGGATTACAGGCTCATATCCAGGATAAACCGGTCCAGGCAGAATGACCTCATCACCTTCAGTAAGGATCGTACGTAGCGAAATATCAATCGCTTCACTTGCCCCTGTCGTCGCGATAATCTCAGATTCCGCAACATATTGTAAGTTGTATTTTTTTTGTACAAAGCTGGAAATCGCTCGGCGGAGTTCAATGAAACCTGCATTATGGGTGTAGGTCGTAAAATTATCATCAATTGCCGTTTTTGCGGCTGATTTAACATGATCGGGAGTCGGAAAATCAGGCAGGCCAAGTGTTAACGAAATGGCATCTGGATAGTTCGCAACCCGATTGAAAAATTGTCGGATTCCCGATATTTGAATTTCTTTTACGCGAGGATTAAGGTATTGTTCCACTATAGGTTCGCTCCTTGAAAGAATCTAATTTGAAGTGTAGCGTTTAAAACGCTGTCCGTCAACGAACAACTATTCTTTTGGGCAGTGGTTTTGTACAATAATAGTAACATTGAAAAGGCAGGTGTATTCATTGAAAAATTTTGTATCCGTAAAATGGTTGAAGAACCGATTAGATGATGGAAATGTTGTACCGGTTGATTGTCGTTTTGATTTACAGGATCCGGACAAAGGGTACCGCGAATATAAAGAGTCGCACATTCCGGGAGCAGTGTATGCAGACCTAGAAAAGGATCTATCAGGCGAGGTTCGCGAACACGGGGGTCGCCACCCGTTGCCAGACTTAGATACGTTTGTACGATTTCTCGGATCGCTCGGCATCGACGGTACAAAAACAGTTGTCGTTTATGATGCGCAAAATAGTGCAATGGCAGCAAGGTTATGGTGGATGCTGAACTATCTTGGACACGAAAAGGTTTATGTACTCGATGGAGGCTATCCCGAATGGCTGAAGCGAGATTTTCCGGTAACAGAGGAAATTCCTGTTGTGGACGAGGTGGTTTTTGAGCCTGCCATTCAAAAGGAACTGGCTGCTGATATTACAGAGGTCCAGTCCAAAACAAAAAATCATCCAAACACATTACTTATTGATGCAAGGGGAGAAGAGCGCTACCTCGGACGGACAGAACCAATCGATAAAAAGGCTGGACACATCCCGTCGGCGGTCAATCACTTTTTTATGGAAAATTTGAACCAAGGAAAATGGAAATCACAGGTTGAATTGAAGGAACGCTTTCAACACTATCAAGATAAAGAAATCATCAATTATTGTGGGTCAGGAGTTACTGCATGCGTCAACGTACTCGCACTCGACGAAATCGGGAAAAAGAGTAGGCTTTATGTTGGAAGCTGGAGTGATTGGTCCTCCTATGATGACAATGAAGTTGAAACAGAGTAACCATAAATGACTTATGTAAACTGATAAAATAAAATTTCACGTACCGTACTGTAAATAAGTAAAATTCCAGCTAGGTTTATAAAAGTATTTTACTGTTTCCCGATAAATCGATGTTGGTGTTTCACTAACGGTCGTTGAAATCACAGCATTCTAGGAAAATGCAGCGTAAATCATTGTCATTCAGGTGAATCCGTTGTAAACTCTATAAGGCATTAAATTGAAATCATATGTCAAAGATAAAGGAGAGACCCGGATTGACTTGGGATGTATTGAATATAATTGGTACAATAGCATTTGCGATAAGTGGTGCAATCATCGCTATGGAAGAGGATTATGACATTTTAGGTGTTTTCATCCTTGGACTGGCAACGGCGTTCGGTGGTGGTCTTATCCGAAATATATTAATTGATTTACCTGTTTCACAGGTTTGGCAGCAAGACGAGCTCATAAAAATCGTTTTGATCGTGATGACTGTCATTTTTTTCCTTCCAGATGGTTGGATTCAATTTTCCAGACGGTGGTTGAACTTTTTCGATGCGATTGGATTATCGACGTTCGCCATTCAAGGCGCCTTGTATGCGACAGATATGGAGCTTCCTCTCATCGCGATTGTGGTTGCTGCAGTCATGACCGGATCCGGTGGTGGAGTGGTTCGTGATTTGCTTGCAGGTCGAAAACCGACTGTGCTCAGATATGACATCTATGCAGTCTGGGCGATGATCGCTGGAGTTGTCATCGGAACAGGAATTGTTGACCAACCTTGGGAGCTCTACACGCTAGGGGCAGTAATCGTCATTTTACGAATGTGTTCAGCGATATATAATTGGAAGCTGCCGCACCGGATTCTACAAGACTACAGATCGTAGTTTTAAAATAAATAAAATAGAATTGAGGCCGACTCTAATCGTGTTTTCACATAAGTCGGCCTCTCTTTTTTTTATCAAAATCATTCTTGTGCAGGAAAAAGACTTCGATATATGGAATGGTATCTCTACATAAAATGATATAAAAGGGGTCGTTGACGAAATGAAGGACACAAGCCAAATTAGTGAAAATCGCGTAATTAGTGGTGGCGATTTTACGATGAAAATCCGCCTTGATTATTTCAGTGAGCGGCTAAAAGTGGAAGATTATCGTGGAAATGTCAACTCGATTCACAAACAAATCCAACGAATCTCGAATGAGCACTCGTTCGCAAAAGTAATCGTGAAATCACGCCAAGAAGACTGGATGACCTTCCTTTCATTTGGTTACCAGTTAGAAGCCCTCTTTCAACGCTATTTCAATGGGAATGATGCTTACGGAATGGCGATGTTTTTGGATAATAGCCGTAGAACGAGTGATTACTGGATTAATGAAGATAAGACATTGACCCAGATTCAAGAACTGTCCCGCACCTTGGACGTTCCGAACACACCGAATTATACGATTCGAAAAGCGGTTATCGCAGACGCAGTGCATTTAGCGGAATTATACCGAGCCGTTTTTGAAATCTATCCGACTCCCATGAACGATCCTTCTTACATACAAAAGCTGATTGAAGGCGATTCCATTTTTTACGTAGCGGAATTTGAAGGGGGAATTGTCAGTGCTGCCTCTGCAGATATCAATGCTACCTATCATAATGCGGAGTTGACGGATTGTGCAACCTTACAAGACCACCGGAAAAATGGACTTATGAAAGTCCTGATCATGAAGCTTGAGGCGGAATTAAAAGACAGACATATCTTTTGTGTGTATTCGATTGCACGTGCCTTGTCGTTCGGAATGAATGCCGTGTTCCATCAACGACATTACACATACACAGGACGCTTTACGAAAAACTGCAACATTTTTAATAAGTTAGAAGATATGAATCTATGGGTCTGTGATTTGTCCCGTAGGTAGATGGGATGCCGAAAAATCAGCATGTGAGTGACAAGAAATGGGCAGCTAGGTGAGGAGGAAGTAGAATGCTACTAGATGTGACCAATACAAAGGAAATGCTACAAGCAATCTTAAGTTCAATTGATGAAGGAATTCACGTCATTAATGCGGAAGGTACGACTGTTTTTTACAACGAAATCGCTGCTCGCCATGATGGGGTTGTCGTTAACGATGTGCTTGCTAAACATTTGCTCGATGTGTTTCCGACCTTTTCGAAAGAAACAAGCACTCTGCTAAAGGTCATCGAAACAGGGGAACCGATCTACAACCAGCATCAACGATACCCGAATGTAAGAGGTCAGCTGATTGAAACGGTGAATACGACATTACCGATTTTAGTGGACGGGAAAGTGATAGGTGCGGTAGAAATCGCTAAAAATTTCACAAAAATACAGCAACTATCCTGGAAGCTCATTGATCTTGAAGCGAGAGTAAATGAAACCCATTTACAGGAGAAACGTTCTCCTTCTGAAAATAGTGCGAGTTATCGTTTGACAGATATTGTTACAGTTAATGATGAATTCGCCAGTATAAAAGAAAAGGCATTAAAGTCAGCTGAATCTTCGTCACCCATTCTTATTTACGGGGAAACCGGTACAGGTAAAGAATTGATGGTGCAGGGAATTCACAATGCATCAGAGCGTAGGAAACGATCCTTCATCGCTCAAAACTGTGCCGCTATTCCATCCTCATTGTTAGAAAGCATCTTATTTGGTACTGCAAAAGGAAGTTATACAGGTGCGATCGAACGACCGGGTTTATTTGAGTTAGCAGATGGTGGAACACTGTTTTTAGATGAGCTCAATTCGATGCCGCTTGATACGCAGGCGAAAATCCTCAGGGTACTGCAAAATGGAAAAATCCGTAGAGTCGGGAGTACTTCAGAAAGAACCGTAGATGTCCGTATAATTGTAGCGATGAACGAAGACCCGAATTGGTGCATGAATCAACAGACTCTTCGCAAGGATCTTTACTATCGCTTGAATGTCATTTACTTTAAAATTCCTCCATTACGAGAGCGGAAGGAAGACTTGCCTCTTTTAATCGATCATTTTGTACAGCGCTACAACTTTAAGCTCGGAAAATTGGTCACACACGTTGCCAAGGACGTAAAAAGGGTGTTTTACGAATACAATTGGCCCGGAAATGTAAGAGAACTCGAGCACGCGATCGAATCAGCATTAAATCTGATTGAAGGTAACACGTTGACGATTGAACACTTACCGCTCCATCTACTCGAAGCAACAAATCAGATTGGGGTTGAAACGATTATCCCAGCCTTGAGAGACGTAGTTTCAAGTACAGAGAAGAAATGGATCCGAAAGGCGATGCAAGCAACCGATGGAAATATCCAACGCGCCGCAAAGCTATTGAAAATACCAAGGCAAACATTACAATATAAGCTTTCAAAGCTAGATCAAAACTTCACTGCCGAAAATTAGGCAGTGTTTTTGAATAATTAAAAATCACACTAACCTATTGTTCAATAAAAATAGTCAATCACCCTTTATATCCCCCCATTCATATAGTGAACTAGCAACTGATTTTTCTGAATAGTGGAAATTGGCACAAAACTTGCATGTTAATTGGGTGAGACTAATAAATGGGGGGAATAACATGCTGCAATCTATTTACAAACCGAAGCGGCACTGGAAAGACATTGAACTTTGGAAAGACGTGACCGAAGAGCAATGGAACGATTGGCTCTGGCAGCTGACAAACACGATCCGGACCGTTGATGATTTGAAAAAGGTAATTAATTTGACCCCAGATGAAGAAGAGGGTGTGCGAATTTCAACAAAGACAATCCCATTGAACATCACACCATATTATGCATCTCTAATGAATCCAGATGATCCTCGTTGTCCTGTTCGGATGCAGTCAGTTCCGATCTCAGCGGAAATCAACAAAACAAAGTACGACTTAGAAGATCCTTTACATGAGGATGAAGATTCTCCTGTACCTGGCCTTACGCACCGTTACCCTGATCGCGTCCTGTTCCTCGTTACGAATCAATGCTCGATGTATTGCCGGTACTGTACGAGACGTCGTTTTTCTGGTCAAATCGGTATGGGTGTCCCGAAAAAACAACTCGATGCCGCGATCAATTACATCGCCAATACACCAGAAGTTCGCGATGTATTGCTATCCGGTGGGGACGGTCTATTGATCAATGACAACATTGTTGAATACGTTTTGAAAAACTTACGAGCAATTCCACACGTTGAAATCATCAGGATTGGCACTCGAGCTCCAGTCGTATTCCCGCAGCGGATCACTGAGAACCTTTGCAACATTCTAAAGAAATACCATCCCGTATGGTTGAATACACATTTTAATACATCGATTGAAATTACAGAGGAAGCTAAGAAGGCGTGTGAAATGCTTGCTGATGCAGGTGTTCCGCTTGGAAACCAATCGGTTATCCTTGCAGGAATCAACGACAGCGCGCATATAATGAAAAAACTAATGCATGACCTCGTCAAAATCCGTGTTCGTCCGTATTATATTTACCAATGTGATTTATCGGAAGGCATCGGACATTTCCGCGCACCGGTATCGAAAGGATTAGAAATCATCGAAGCGCTTCGCGGCCACACGAGTGGGTACGCGGTTCCGACTTTTGTCTGTGATGCACCTGGCGGCGGAGGGAAAATTTCCTTACAGCCGAACTACATGATTTCTCAAAGTGCTGACAAGGTCGTTCTCCGGAACTTTGAAGGGGTGATCACAACCTATCCAGAACCGCAGGAATACGTTCCAGGTCGAGCAGATGCCTATTTTGATGAAGTGTATGAAATAACTGAAAAACCGAAAACAATTGGGGTCGCTGGTCTTATGAATGATGAAGCATTCAACCTTGTGCCCGAAGGACTTCAGCGTCTGAATCGTCGTAAAACTTATGAGAGTGATCCGGAACACAGCTCATTAAAAGACAAACGGTCGAAACGTGATGAAATGGTTGAACGCAAATGGCAAGCCGAACAGAAGAAGATGACTGCCGGAGATTAAGGAGTGATTGAATGGAGTGTATGTGGTGTGATTCAACTCATGCGAAAGAGTCTGCAAAAACCTGTTACTGGGAACTTCCAGATGGCACAAGGGCGATCGAAATTACAGAGATGCCATCGGTTGCTTGTCCGGATTGCGGAATGGAATATCAAGTAGAATCATTGATTGAGGAAATTGAAGACCAATTGATGCTTATCAATACAAAGCTTCTGCCGAATTCAATACCATTTTCAGAATTAATGGCACAACCACGTCTTTTACAAAGAAATTATTTCAAATTCTAGCATGTGGTACGGGTCTGACTGGCATCTTGCTGATCAGTCAGATCCGAATTACAGAAAAGAGGTGTCATTCGCCATGGCCAACCACTCACATCTAATAAAACCTCTAGTTGGTGCACAATATCCAGAAGTTGCTTACGGGAAAGGAATCTTTTTATACGATACAGAAGGGAACCGATATTTGGATGGAGCATCCGGTGCAGTCACAGCTAATATTGGGCATGGTGTTACCGAAATCATTGAGGCGATGAAGGAGCAGGCTGAAAAAATCTCATTCGTTTATCGCTCGCAGTTTACGAACCGACCTGCAGAAGAGTTAGCCGACAAACTTTCACAAATCGCCCCAGGTGATTTGAATTATGTGTTTTTTGTGAATAGTGGGTCCGAGGCGATGGAAACGGCACTGAAAATTGCGGTTCAATATTGGCAAGAGAAAGGGCGGAAAGAAAAAGATCGTGTCATTTCTCGTTGGACCAGTTATCACGGTATTACGCTAGGTGCATTATCGATGTCTGGTCATGTCCTGCGACGAAATCGGTTTTCATCCCTGCTTGCCGACTATCCAGTCGTCTCACCTCCTTACTGCTACCAATGTCCATTTTATGACACGTATCCAACGTGCGGCATGAAGTGTGCGAATGAATTGGAGACGGCTATCCAGCGTATCGGTTCTGATAAGGTAGCTGCATTCGTATTTGAACCGGTTATTGGTGCAGCCGGCGGCGCAATCGTCCCGCCTGAACCGTATTTTGCTAGAGTAAAAGAAATTTGCGATCACTATGATGTCCTCTTGATTGCAGATGAAGTGATGACTGGCTTTGGTAGAACAGGGAAAACATTTGCGATGGAACACTGGGGAGTCGTACCTGACATTATGGCACTTGGTAAAGGGTTAAGTGCAGGGTATACACCAATTGGAGCAACTATGGTCTCAGAGCGTATTATCGAAACGATTGAAAGCGGATCAAAGGTAATCATGAGCGGACATACGTTGAGTGGCAATCCGCAATCGGCAGCCGTCTGTCTAGCTGTTCTAAAGTATATGGAAGCGAATAAAGTGATTGATATTGGAGCCTTCAACTCGGCAATCCTAGAGCAAGAACTTCGTCAATTGCAAAACAAATATCCGCTTATCGGGGATCTGCGAGGACTTGGAATGATGTGGGGCTTAGAATTCATCAGCAATCCAGATACGAAGGAATGCTTCCCAATCCAAACGTTTGTGACGGAGCGAATAATTAAGCGCTGTTTTGAAAAAGGCTTGATCGTTTATCCGGCTGTCGGTGGGATTAATGGGACTTCCGGTGATTCTGTCATTATCGCACCGCCGCTTACAATAAACCAAGAAGAGATTCGCCAGCTTACCACGATACTTGAAGAAGCAATAACAGAAATCAGCTTAGAGCTTGATCAGGAAGGACTATTGAATCACCGCTCGATCAGTTAGACGTGAAATTAACCCTAAAAATCCGTTTTGTGGTACTTAAAAAATAGGTTTATATCGTGCAAAACTTGAAGAATACATGTCTAATTTCCAAAATACATGCCTAACTCGGAAAATACAAGTCCAACTTCCGAAATACAAGTCCAACTTCAGAAATACATGTCCAATTCGAAAAATACATGTCTAACTAACAGGAATACACATCCGTTAAAAAAAGAAAGGGGGGCTGTGCATTGAAGCATGACATCCCTGATAAGCTAGTAGGTTACGAGCAACTAACCGATCATTTTAAAGATGGAATGACGCTCATGTGCGGTGGCTTTGGTGGTGTAGGTGCACCACCTGGGCTTATCAATTTCATATTGGACCTCGGTACGAAAGACATCAATCTCATTTCTAATGATGTCGGATTTCCTTGGATTGGTCCTGGGAAGTTAATCACTGAAAAACGTGTCAAGTTACTGATTGCTTCACACATAGGGTCAAATCCCGAAGCAGGTAAGCAGATGCATAATGACGAGCTGGAAGTTTTGTTTTATCCGCAAGGTACGCTTGCAGAAAAGATTCGAGCCGGAGGAATGGGGCTTGGAGGTATTCTTGTCGATGTAGGATTCGGGACCCTCGTTGAAAAAGGAAAACAGCAGGTGACGGTTGACGATCGACCATACATGATTGAGCCTGCCCTAACCGCAGATGTGTCGATTGTGTTTGCTAAGGAAGCGGATCGCTATGGCAATCTTACCTTTGATAAAAGTGCTAGGAATACGAATCCGCACGTAGCAACTGCTGGAGATATTACCATTGTTGAAGCAGAACGAATCGTGGAAATCGGTGAGATCGATCCTGAATGTATTGTTACACCGGGCGTGTATGTGGATTATGTTGTACCGAGTAAAGGGGTGGACTGGAAATGGGTTTGGGAGCTGAAACGCGAAGGCGGATTGCCAAACGCGCTGCACAAGAAATAACGAAGGGAATGGTCGTCAACCTCGGGATCGGAATTCCGACGCTTGTCAGTGATTATATTCAACCAGAATTAGGGGTCATGCTGCATACTGAAAATGGGATCTTAGGGATGGGGGGCTCACCGGCATCAGGAACAGAGGACGGCCACCTTTCCAATGCAGGTGGTTACCCGGTGACATTGATACAAGGTGCATCCTATTTTGATAGTGCCACCGCCTTTGGAATCATCCGCAAGGGCTACCTCGATTTGACGATATTAGGTGCATTGGAGGTCAGTCAACAAGGCGATATCGCAAACTGGATCGTTCCTGGGAAACGAGTACCAGGCATGGGTGGTGCAATCGACCTCGCCCAGAAAGCTAAAAAAGTTATCATATTGATGAACCATCAGAACAAGGATGGAGGATCCAAAATTGTTCATCGCTGCCGACTTCCATTAACGGTCCAAAAAGGTGCAAATATGATTATCACGGAAATGGCGGTATTTCAAGTGAATGAAGAAGGACTCGAGCTTATTGAGATCATGCAACCGTATACGTTAGAAGAAGTAGAAAGGGCGACTGAAGCAACGTTTTATGTGAGTACTCAGCTCACGATCAATTCGTGAGCTTTTTTGATACATATAACAGGAGGGGGGCGTTTTGATGCGAGTACAAATAAAGGAATGGCTGGAGGAACATCGTGAAGAAGCCGTCTCATTTTTACAAAAGCTTGTTCAAGAAGGTAGCGTACAAGGTAACGAAGAAGGGGTACAACGGTTGGTTCGAGATCGATTGACCGATATAAATCTTGAAGTCGATTTCTGGATTCCTGATGATGACGCCTTTTTAAACCATCCCTATTTTTGTGCAACACGGAAGGACTTTTCGAAAAGCCCGAACGTCGTTGGAAAATGGACAGGAACCGGTGGTGGAAAATCCCTTGTTTTAAATGGTCATGTCGACGTAGTGCCTTCAGGGGATCCGAATCAGTGGGACCACGATCCATTCAGCGGACAGGTTCAAGACGGAAAAATGTATGGTCGCGGCGTTACAGATATGAAGGGCGGTAATGTCTCACTTCTCTTAGCACTCCAATGTTTAAAAGATATGGGTGTTTCATTAAAAGGGGATGTCTTGTTTCATAGTGTAATAGAAGAGGAAAGCGGTGGGGCGGGCACACTTGCGGCCATACTCCGCGGATACACGGCTGATGCTGCCCTCATACCTGAACCTACCAATATGAAAATATTCCCGGCACAACAAGGGTCGAGGTGGTTCCGAATCACAGTGCCCGGAAGATCGGCCCATGGTGGCACACGCTATGAGGGAGTCAGTTCAATCGAAAAGTCGATGCTAATCATCCAGCAAATCCAACAGCTTGAAAAGGTCCGAAATGCACGGGTGAAGAGTCCACTTTATGAAAAAACACCTATTCCACTGCCGATTAATATTGGATCGATAAACGGAGGGAGCTGGCCATCATCAGTTCCGGATGTAGTGACAATTGAAGGACGAGTCGGAGTCGGACCCGATGAAACCTTAGAAGCGGTAACGGAAGAATTCGAACAAGCTCTACATGATATTGATGATGAATGGCTGAACATTCACCCGGTAAAAATCGAATGGTTCGGAGCACAATGGCTCCCGGGATCCATCGATGTCGAGCATGAACTGATGGGTATTTTACAAAGTCGATTTAAAGAAGTCGTTGGACGTGAGCCAGAAATTGAAGCATCCCCTTGGGGTACAGATGGCGGACTACTCACTCAGGTCGGCAACACACCCTCGATCGTGATCGGACCAGGAGTGACTTCTGTTGCACACTACCCGAACGAGTACATTGAACTAGATAAAATTTTCGAAGCAGCTGAACTTTTCACACTCGTAATCTATGACTGGTGTGGGGCAGAAAGCTAACCAAATGGAAAAACAATTCCAAAAATCCCGAACAAACATTGCAACATAGCCGAACCAGGACTACTCAGGATTGATGAATCTTGAGTAGTTTTCTTGATTTTTCTACTTATAAAATCTCCCATATTATTGAACTTATGGTAGGATTATAGCAAGGGGGTAAGCATGAAACAGAAAAAACAGACAGTAAGAGCACTTGTTATCATCCTAGTAGTTATCGGTTTTTTTTACATAAGCGAACGTTTTCATGAAAAAGAACAAACATCTCTAGCAGTCAATGAAGAAGTCTTTCAGGTTGCGGATTCACTTGATGAAATGCGAGAGTTGCAGCTTAGCAACATGGATCGTTATCAAGCGGATCAGTTGAGACGCGTTTATCGTTACAATCTGATCAATGAATTTGAAAATATTGAAATTCCAGTGATGGAGCTTAACCGTGATCTGAAAATACATGAATCCTGGAACGATATGTTCAGCTTTTATCTTCTATATAGTGTAAACATTTTACCAGGCGATGATAAACCGGATTCAATCCCATCCCTGAACTTTAAAGGGTTTACATTACATAATGATAGTGAGGAATCGATCAGACTTGATATCGATCACCTCCTCCACGGTCAAAACGGATTTTCTAAGCTAAGTAAAGGGGTCGTCTACAACGGGAGATTATATCGTTCGTTGTGGATCCATCCGAGGGTTAATGAAATTACATTCGAAAAGCTTTTTGAGTGGACTGATGTAAAAGAACCTACCTTTTCAAATATGAATAAAGTGTTTCAACAAGTTGAGAAAATTTCCTTTAATAATGTAATGCTAGTTGATTCTTCAAAGAGTGAGACACAAATCAAAGAGATCTCATTAAAAATGAATTTCACGAGCGGTAAAGATCCAATCGCAAAGATTCCTGTCAACAAGACGATCGAATATGGCGATTCCCAATCAATTCATTTTACTGAACTTATTGTTGGGTTAAGGTATAGACGACTCTATTTCGAAGCTTCAGAAGAGAAGTTGATGCAGCTTTATTCAAATATCAATGGGATGTCTCGAGATTATATGGTTCAGCAAGATGAGAATGGAAAGACATTCATACATTTACCTGAAAACTTGAATAAACCAACAGATGAATATGTCCTAAAACTTAAAAATACTGTTGTACACAGCGATAAAGAATTACTTACAACGATTACATCTAAAGAGCTAGAAGCATTTAAAACAAAGCTCGCAGAAGCTCAAATCACTGCCAAGCACGAAATTGATAGAGAAATAGGAACTGTGGATCAACAAACGTATTTACTTCATCAAATCAAAACTAACGCTCATGGTTCAGAAGGAGTGACGTTGGGGTTTGAATTGAAAGTGGAGTGGCCTCAACAGCAGGTTCATCTAATGGATTTACGTTTTCAAGACTATACAGGTTACCAAAAGCACAATGAAGATCATATAAAGATACGAAACTATTATCCATATAGTTTTATTGAAGTTTCGGATCACAATGGGAAGCCGATTGAAATCATTGATAGGTACCAATATGACAATACATCTTTTTTTGGCTTGGAAAAAGAAGTATTCAAAGACTTAAGAGAAATCAACATCCGTCTTTTCCATCTCCCGAAACGACTATCATTCAGTGAAAATGAAATTACAATCACGTTGCCAGAAAACTAACATTTGAAAAGTAATGAATTCGGTCATAGAGCTATCCAAAGGGGTCGTTATATTTGAAGAATAACAATGCGGTAAAAGCAATTTTCGCACTCGTCATTGTCGTCGTCTTTTTCCTGATCAGTGAAAACTTCCAAGAAAAAGAACGAGCATCATTAGCAGTTGATTCTGAAAAATTCAATGTCGTTGATACTAAAGAAGAACTTGAAGAAAAGCTAATGAGGGGTGTTCCTTTTTACAACCCAGAAGATTTGAAAATGATCAAAAAATATAAGCTGATGACAGAATTAGAAGATATGGTCGTACCAGTATTAGAAGAAAACAGGACCATTCGGCTTGAAAAGGTATGGGAGGAGAACTTCGGATTTATTGTCACCTACAGCTTGAACCTTCTACCGGAGGACAAAGGTCCAGAATCCATTCCGTATTTAACGATGGACAGGATTTCGCTGAAAGCTGAAGGCAAAGATCCGCTCGAACTTGGAATTGAAATGCGTTCCGATTCTGAATATGAGTGGGTTAATAGAGGAATTGTCTTTGAAGATCGGATATATCGGACGATTTGGGTTGAAACGAATGGTAACGGACAGATTTTTGAAACGTTAAACAAGTGGGTTGAAGAGGATGAAGCACTGAAATCTATGGATGACGCCATCCATACCATCGATCAAGTTAGCTTTGAAGATATTGAGCTCGTCCATATAGGTGAGAATAGTTCCAGAAAAAAAACACAAATCCAAAACCTCACATTCAATATGCAGTTAGGGAAAAGCAACCAAGTACTCCAATCAATAAAGTTAAATAAAACCGTAGACTTGGGGAATGGCATCCAAGTCTTGTATAAACGATTGGATATGCGGCTAAGACATAGTCAAATGTATTTAGAATTCGTAAATCAACATCCACCGTTTTCTGAAATTACTTTTAAAATGAATGATTATGAACATGGAGGTGGTTTTGGAACGGATGAGGATGGTGAGGTTAGTTTATATTTACCCAATATGCATGAATTACTAGGCAATGAATTTGATTTGCAATTAATCAGTGGAATCGTTCCCGCAAATAACGAAGTAAAGTTTACAATCACGAAAAAAGATCTTGATGGATTCAAGACATTAATCGAAAAGGATGAATCAAATACATTGCAGATTGATCGTCCTGTAGGAAAACACGGAGAGAATGAATTTTTCCTAAGCAGTTTAGTAAGACAACCGTACGATTCAATTGGATTTGAGTTAGGAATCAGAAGTGAAGCCTCACATCAAAGGATATGGTTCAGGGATTATGCTCGTCATCAAGAGGAATTAGAAGGTATTCCAGAGGAACACCGTGAACATTATTTAGACTCACCATTTATTGAAGTAACGGATGATAATGGGGATCCATTGATGGTAACGGAAAATCACGGGTCATCATCTACAAGTTCGATGATGACACAATACCATGGTTATAATGAAGAGCAGTTTCTCCAAGCGGAAGAAATTCATGTTAGGCTGTTCAATATTCCAGATCAAATATCCTTTTCGGAAAATAAAATCCATATCAAACTTCCAGCTATTGATTAAGGCACCGATTTTGGTGTCTTTATCCTTTTTAGAAGGGATGTGTTCCTGGTCAATCGAAAAATCATTAAATATTCAACTGTACCGATTATCCTTGCAGCATTCTTTTTGATCAGTGAATTTGTCCAGCAAAAAGAAATCACGACGTTTGATGTTGATGAAGAAGTTTTTAAATTGGTGGATAGTCAAGCAGAATTACAGAAGTTTATACCAGTTACATCAATTAGCGGTATCCCGAACTATTATAACTTAGTGCAGGCGTATCAATTATATACGTCATACGATGATCAGACATTCCAAGTTCCAGGCACTCGAAGGACATTAAAAATTAATCAAATATGGAATTACGGTTCGGATATTTTCATTCATTACAGTATGAACATGCTGCCGCGTGATGACGACCCTGAGACAATGCCATACGTATTTTTTAAAGAAATGACCCTTCATAACGGGAACGAAAAACTGCAAATGAATATCCAAGATCCAGATCCTCTTCAATATCACCATTGGCAAAATGATGGAGTTGTATTCGAGCGAAATATACACCGGATTCTCCATGTAAAACCTAAAATGAATCAGAAGATCTATAGTACTTTGTTGGAATGGTCTGGTGGCGAAACCAACCCACATTTGATGGAGCGGGCAGGTATAACGGAAGTAGAGCGACTAACAATAGAAAATGTACAGTTGATCACATTAAAAGAAGATGAACTTCAAGAAAAGAAGGAAATCACATCGATTACTTTGCCTGTCTCTTTTATTAATCGGTCAACTGCATTGGAAAAAATACCACTTGATCAAGTCATCCAAACTAATGAAACGTATACACTTACTCTTAAAAGATATGAAATGAGTTTTATTGATGACAGACTGTATTTCCAAGTGTCTCCTTCAATTCCTGAAGGTTCTGAACTCTTTTTTATCAGGGATGGTGTCATATATAATCAAACACGTGTTCAAATGAACAAAAATGGTGAGACATTTATCAATATTTATCCACCTCATAGAAAAGAAAAACAAATCGAAATGGAAATGCAAAGCTTCGAAATCCTAGATAGAAATCAATTGGAATTCACGATTACGGAACAGGATTTAGCAGCATATAGGTCACTTGTACAAAAAAGTGGGAAATCCGTATCCTATTCGGTTGATCGGAACATCGGGAAAGTGAATCACATTTCTTTTGACCTAATGAACCTCAGGGGGAATATTTCAAACTCTGATGATGCCAATTTTACTTTCGAACTGATGTTCACAGCGAAAGGAGATCTGGACACACATTTTCGATTTGATGGATATTTTCAAGGGGAGAATTCGAGAGATCCTTCAACACATAAATACCCGGTAATCGAAGTTTATAATGAAAAAGGGGAGCGGCTTCAAATTGATACGAGGGCAGGCTATAAGAATGTGGATGGTAAGGTGGTCCAGGTTTTCGACGTGAAAAATGAAGCTATTCAAAATGCAAATGAACTGAAGGTGAAGCTTTATAACATACCAAAGATCTTGCCATTCAAGAAAAACAAAATAAAATTCACACAGCCTACGTTAAAAACAAGCTATTAAAAATCAAAAGCACCTGTTTAGGGGTGCTTTTTTCATGATAAAAACGGATTCTTCGAGGCCCCAGCCCGTGCTGTAAACATCTCTTCATTTTCAATCAAACCACATGCCCCGCACTGTACACGATAATGAGATCCCTTATATGGAATGTGAAAAGCGTCCAAATTTTCGCTCGTATACTCCTGGACAACTTCTCCTGTTTCAGGATCCATCTTGATCGATTTCGGAATTTGTTCAATCATATTGAATCGTGTACGGTTCGTTTTGCAGTTCGGACATAAATACGGTCCACTCATATAGAACACCTCCTGTTCGATAGCCTTTCCAAAAAAGGATGAATTATGAATTTACATTTGTACATATTAAAAAGAGAACAGATGAAGGAGGCAGAATTATGGGAAGACAAAAGAAGGGAAATGCAAACGCACAGCGCAACAACAACGCAAAAAAAATGCAAAAACGCTCTGAAAAAGCTCACATGGCCAGTTACGCTGAGGCTGAACAGAAGAAAATGGAGAGCGAGTAAGAAGAATATAAAAAATATAATTAATATGAGCATTTATAAAACGAGATCAACACAAAGAACGAACAAAAGAGCTGCCCTGTAAAGGGTTAGCTCTATTTTTTTATTGTGTTGTTCGTTGGAAAGAACTATTGAAAAAGTTGAAATACTAAGAAAACAAGAGAATACAGGAGATAAATATAATTAAAGTTCTAAATATAGAACAATACGAACGAATTTAGCGGTTTAATCGTTCGTTATTAAGGTATATACTCACAAATGTAAGGTGTTCGTTAAAAAGAACGATACATAGAACACAAACGTACGATCACAAAATGTCACATCCAGAAAGGGTGAGTCCAATAAGAAAAGGACGGTTGACTATGAAACGAAAACGACGAATAAAGTTGTTCACTAATTTAAAAGGGATTTTGTCATTATATCTAATCTTAGTGACAATCGTCTATCTATCTTCACCAACTATTGCAAGATTTAATGATGTGGAAAATTTAAAACACCACTTAGGTGTAGCAAATGAATTTCCAGTCGTTTGGGATAAAAGTTCACTACAGTTTATTGGATCAGGAGGAGATTGCAGAGAGATTTTTGCAAACGTAAAAAATGGTAATGGCTCTGGTGCAATGGATGGACCGGTTAAATATGAAGTTTATTGGATAGAAACTGGAAATGCAAAGAATGGTACATTGGTTGATTGGGGTTGGATTGATCCACTAGGAGCAGGTGAAGAAATAAAACTTACTTTTACCCCTGAACTATCAGGTAACTACAAGTTCAAAGCATTCCAGCGGGATGGTCATCCAGGAGAAGGAGTCCTTTGGAGTAATGGACCAGAAGGGATAGTTTGTGAAATAACTAACAGCAATGAGGAAATTACAAATTTAGATGACAATAACAATGAAAAAATAGAGGACAAAAAAAGTCCTGAAATAGCACCTGATGAGAATACGGACCAACAAAGTAATGAGAATGTACAACAGGAATCGTCTGATACAGATGCTGAAGAAGAAGGTTCGACTGAGACCAATAGTGATCAAGCTTCAACCACTGAAGAAACTAACAACGGAAGTAGCACTTCGGAAGAGTCAGACACAACTGAATCTAACGAACCGAGTAATGATACAAATGAAACAAATCAACCAAAAACTAGTAAGGGTCAAGATAACACTACTACAAGTACACAACAAAGTGGCGATAAATTGAGCAGTGAAAAATCAAATACTACACAAACTGGTGGTGACTTAAATTGAAAGTTAAAGTAATGAAAATTATTAGCAGCTTAACAACTGTGCTTTTGTTTCTAACCTTTGTGCTTATGGCTTTTGTAGTCATATCTTCTAAGGCTTCAGGAGGAGAACCGAACTTTTTCGGCTACCAGTTAAAAACTGTATTATCCGGATCAATGGAACCGACTTTTTCTACTGGCTCTATCATAGCAGTTAAACCAATCAATAATATTTCAACAATTAATAAAGGCGATGTCATCACTTTTATGAAAGACCAAACAAACATTGTAACCCATAGAATTATAGATGTTAGGGGTTCCAATCAATCATTACAGTACATTACTAAAGGCGATAATAACGAAGATCCTGATAATGAACCTGTACTGGCAGATAATGTGATTGGGGAATACACGGGTTTTACAATTCCTTTTTTAGGATACTTGATGAACTTCGCAAATTCAAAAATTGGTAGTGCATTATTACTGATTGTTCCTGGAATTGTACTGCTAATATACTCTGGACTCTCGATTTGGAGAGCTTTAAGAGAGATTGATGATACAAAGGGGAAACAGTCGACTGAAGTAAATAGTTGAATCTCTGCATAGTAACCCGCTATGCAGATTCAAAATAAAAATTTTACATACCCAAAAGGGTAAGAAAGAGGAGGAACAAAATGAGTATTAAAAAGAAATTAGGTTTGGGCGTAGCAACAGCGGCATTAGGATTGTCACTAGTGGGTGGAGGAACATGGGCAGCATTCAATGATGTAGAAAACCTTGAAAACTCGTTCGCTGCAGGAACATTGGATCTTGATCTTGCAAAGGAACCAGATTTTGATACGACCTTTAATCTTAGCAACCTTAAACCAGGAGACAGCATGACTCGTCAGTTTAGGTTAAATAACACAGGTTCACTTGCTATTAAAGAAGTATGGTTAGATATGATCCAATCAGGTTTTACAAATGGTACCAATGAATTCGTGGGTGATCATAAACAACCAGATAATAATGCACTACAGTTTTTAGACCAGTTTAAAGTAGAAATTCTTCGAACAGGCGTTGAAGCAGGTAGTCCTGGAGATCATTATATTATCAATGGAACTGAGGGCATTACATTAAAAGATATCGTTACTGGATCCTTTACTAAATCTGGAGTTACTGATACTGCTGGTCGTATTAACCTTGCACCAACAAATTCTACACAACCAGAATATACTGGAATCCCAGCTAACCCAACTGATTATGAAATCGTAGAAATTAAATTATCATTCATCGATGACCCTGCAAAAGTCCTTGATAAGTCATCTGCAGCATATGGCGAGTTTAAGCAAAACAAATACCAAGGCGATTCTATCAATCTTACATTCCAGATGGAAGCGACTCAATGGCAAGGAGTTCACTCTACTAGCGGAGACTACACTAAAGAAGAAAACAGAACCGCGGATCCTCAAGATCAGTAATAAAAGATTTTAATAAAAGGTGGGTATATCACCCACCTTTTTCTTTAAAACTTTCCTCAAGTCAGGTAGAACTGTGAGGTCAAATAATGAAACTAAAGAAAATGTGGATTGTTCTTTATAGTTTACTAGCTCTAACACTAGTTATCTTTTCTCCTATTGGCAGTACTGGAGCGGATGAAAGCTCACCAGTAATAGATATTGCTGCTTCTCCCTCTGGAGTATTATTTGATGTCAGTAACATTAAACCTGGTGATGTGATGAACCGAAAGGTGTCCATCCAAAACAAAGGAAATAAAGATTTTACTTATACGACAAAAGCTGATTTCAAATCAGGCTCTGACCTTCTGTACAATCAACTTGAACTCCATATCCAGGATGAAAATGGATCTTTATATGATGGTAAACTTAGTGAGTTCAAAGGGTTTGATCCTAGGTCTCTTGCTCAAAAGACACAAGAAGATATAACATTCTCTGTTGAGTTTCCATGGGAATCAGGGAATGAGTTTCAAGGTCTTGCAACCAAATTCACGATTGAGTTTAGTGCTGAAGGAGTTATTCCCCCTGGTAATGGTGAACCTCCAACTAATGATGGAGATCTTCCAAAGACCGGCGAATCAAATCCTGTCTGGTACTATCTATCAGGAATAATGTTAGCGGGACTTGGCCTAGGAGTACTTCGAAAGAGTCTAAAAGGTGATCGACCTAGTATTCGGATAAAAAGGTAGATTCTGATGAGAATATTACTAGCATTAGTCATCATATTCATTGGTATAGGTGTTGCGTCTTTTCCTTATTTGAAAGCTCAATATAGTCTTCACCAACAAGATCAGTTACTGGAGCAGTGGAAAAATACAAATTCGGATAAGGCAAAACAAAGTTATACATCTCTTACAAAGGTATTCGCTTCTGATGATAGTAAAGAACAGGCTCCTTCAACAGGAGAGCTTTTAGGGTCAATTAAGATACCAGAGATTGATCTTGAAATGCCGATTCTTGAGGGAGCTACAATAGAAAATATGAAAAAGGCAGCAGGACATCTTGAAGGAACGGCACCACTTGGAGAAGAGGGTAATGCTGCAATCGCAGCCCATCGTAGCTATACATATGGAAAAGATTTTAATCGACTTGATGAAATAGACGTAGGTGATGAAATAAGCATAACAACAAATGTTGCAACATATACCTATACTGTCTTCAATACGATGATCGTACTTCCTGATGACACGTCAGTCCTTAAATCTAGTCCCGATAAAAGTATCATGACGCTAATTACTTGTGAGCCGATTAAAGACCCTACCCATCGTCTTATTGTCCAAGCCAGCTTGAAAAAATCTAAATAGTGGGTGATACCAATGATACGTAGGTTAAATGGTGACTACATATCGTATATTAGAAATCGGAAAATTTGCTTAACTTATCTTTATGAGGATATCGGAGAACTAAGTATTAATAATAAAGTCATCGCCAAGTGTCCCTATTCGTATACAAAAGCTGCAATCGAGAGAATTGAAAATAAGATGCGTGCCCAAAAAGTGTATGTACCCGACGATGAAATTTTATTCAGAGAATTAAAGGTAGGTACATTGATCAACTTCACGGTCTAAAGATTAATATTTCTTTTTCCAAGTGAAAGGGGAAGGAACGGTGAATTTAGGAGATATGATTCGACAATTAAGGATGCAGCAAAGATTGTCCATTATAGAATTAGCAAAACGAACCCATGTATCAGAAGCATACATCTTAAATATAGAGTCTGGTAAAATAACGAATCCATCTTTTTTTAACATGTTGAAAATTGCACGGGAACTGAATCTGGATGTTTACGAGTTAGAAGATTTATATATCGATCCTGATTGGATATCACTCATGGAAGAGGCTCGGGGAATAGGGTTATCTTCTATAGAAGTCCGGCAATTCCTTCAGGCACATATGGCAGAATTAACAAAATAAAAAGCACCGCGAACAGAGAACTGTTGGCAGTGCTTTAATTATTTTCTTGTTCTTTCTTCCATTTATTATATTCCAGAAAGTTTTTGAATTCATCCTTGGACACACCAGACTGCATCGCTTCTTGAACCAGATCAAGCCAATCCTCATCGAGATCATCCGCCTCACTATCAACCAAGTCATGCAAGAGGTTATCTACGGATATATCTAAAACGTTCGATACTTTTTCTAAAAACTGAATTGAGGGGTTTGATTGTAAGTTTCGTTCAATCGAACTTAAGTAGGACTTAGCGACTCCAGCTCGATCCGCAAGCTCTGATAGAGAAATTCCTTTTTCTTTTCTGTAGTGTTTAAGACGTTCCCCAATCATAATTGACTCCTTCAGGTTATATGACAATTCTCTTTAATGCTATTATACCATAAAAATTCTGAAAATAGGCTATGTAATGATGAATTACACCTTTGGTTGTATAGCTTTTAGACTGAACTTTTGCTGGAAAAATGCTCTTACTTCAGTTTTCGTCATACCAGCCTGTTTTGCGACCTTCATAAGTTCGACCCATTCGTGATCTAACTTCACTTGTTTGAACTGTTTTTCCATACCAACGATTCCCCCTAAAAGTATCATGCCTCTTGGTAGCCCAGCCGTCCTAGTACAAAGACCGTAGATCTGTGACTTTGCGTCCCCGCCTTTCAACGAGTTTGCCTTTTACAAAAGGGGTTACCCCATCACCACATTATCAATTTTAGTACTATCATCCTTAAATGTTTGTAAAATTGTGAAAAAAATTAGTTCTATTTTTGTCTAAATCTAGGTTAACCACGACTAAGTTCCTGTATATATGGAAAAATAATCAACTTTACAAACCGCACAAACCTCGATATAATAAAATTCCTGCATTGTTAGTGACACGTTTATGTCTTAAACCGATGACATGACAAAGGGAACCTTAAATTTCAGTCTAGACGTCAAGCCGCTCATTCGGATTGCGGAAGACGAACGGATTGATGCGGGTACCCACCTGCTAATGTGGGTTTATGAGTCATGAAGTGTCACGGCAAGTGCGGGATACATATAGGTTTTACTTGAGAGGCTGACACGGTGTAACACAACGAGTCGGTCTCTCTTTTCAATTTATGCTAAAATAAGTGTAGACTGATTTTTCGGGTAAAGGGGTAAAAAAAATGGGAAACCGGTTATTATTGATTGATGGCTTTAACTTATTGAGTCGGTGTTATTTTGCGACAAGCTATGGAAAAGAAAATCATGAATTACCAAAGAACAGTGCAGGACTTTACACGAACGCACTTCGAGTTAACATACAAAAATTGTGGAACCTCATTGAAAAATATGAGCCGTCACATTTATTGGTCGCTTGGGATGTAAAACGGGAGGAAACGATTCGAAAGCAGCGGTTTCAGGATTATAAGGATACTCGAAATGAGCTACCCGAACCGTTGATCCAACAGTATAACACCTTAACGGAATTGTTCGATACCGTTGGTGTCACCCAAATGACATTAAGCCCGTATGAGGCGGATGACATTATCGGAACGCTGTCTCGCCGCTGGTCGGATGAAATGGATGGCGATTGTTATATTTATAGTAATGATCGTGATCTACTGCAACTGATCACAGGTAAAGTATCACAAATCATCGCGAAAAAGAAGGAAGAAAATGCCTACACGTTGAAGCACTTCAGTGATGAGTATGGAATCCACCCTTCTCAATGGATTGACGTAAAGGCGTTGCTTGGGGATAAAAGTGATAACATTCCAGGTATCCACGGTGTCGGGGAAAAGGCGGCGCTTCCGCTTATACAGCAATACGGAAATGTCGAAGCAATTTATGAAGAAGAGGAAATCGATCCACTCTTTAAACGGTACCGAAAAAAAATTGCAGAGGGCAGAGAAATGGCGTTTTTAAGTAAAGAGCTTGTCACCATTTACACAGACATTCCAGTTCTGATGGAGTCCCCTTGGGATGGTTATTCATTACAGCTTGATCAAGAAAAGCTGAAGGAAGAACTAGAACGTCTCGAACTGAGGATTCGAATGTAACAATGATGCCGTATCAATAGATGTTTGTTGATGCGGTTTGTTATGTCACTACTGGTGCGAACTGTCGGTTTGAAGAGTTTATGGTAATGGTTTGAAGCGAAAACCGGATCAAATGGTCGGTATGAAGAGTTCATGACGAGGTATAGCGCGGTAAACTGATGCAATTGTCCACTTGAAGGGCTTATGGAGACAGTTTAGAGCAGAAATCGGAGTCAACTGTCCGCATGAAACGTCCATGTAGACAGTTTGTAGCGAAAAATTGATGCAACAGTCCGCTTGAATGGCCCATGTAGACATTTTACATAGGAAAAACGATTCAACAGTCCTCATGACCACGATTACCACGGGATAATCCCCATCTCCACGGATTTAGCGATTCATCTGAATCGCTTTTCGGGCTAATTCATCTGCGTTTTTGTTTTGAGAGCTTGGGATCCATTTTATAAAAAAGAGGTCGAGCTCATCTTTCAAAAACAAGACTTGCTGTAAGAGAGGTTGGTATAGGTTTTTCTTAACGTATTCTTTTTCGACCGCCTGTTCTACCAACTGGGAATCCGTACGGAACGAAACGACCTTGTAGCCTTTTTCAATGCAAATGGTCAGTCCATGGATCAATGCGAGATATTCGGCTTCATGGTTGGTCATGATACCGATCGGGACTGAATACGTTTCTGGTCCTGTAGAGAGGCCTTTTATAAAGATTCCGGCACCGGAAGGACCTGGGTTGCCTGAGCTTGCACCATCAATATAGATTTCAATCAATGCTTTTCACCTGCTTTGATAAGGTTGCTAACGATATTGTAGCACAGAAGACGTGAAAGTATTACGAAATGCGATAGCTGGAAACACCCACTTGTATGAATTAGAGTATTCGAATTTTTATATAAAGGGAGGTTCTCAAACATGAGACTATCTGACAAAAGAATCATCGCTTTTGTTGAGAATGATTTTGAAGATTTGGAAATGTGGTATCCTGTGTTGCGATTACGTGAAGAGGGTGCAACTGTTCATGTGGTCGGCGATCAAGAAAATAAGGAATACAAAGGTAAGTATGGTGTTCCTATTGTTTCAGACTATAGTTACCACGATGTTAATTACCTAGAGTACGACGCGGTGCTTGTTCCGGGTGGTTGGGCACCTGACAAACTCCGTCGAGACGCGAAAATCATCGAGATTGTCCAGTTTATGAACGATCAGAAGCGGGTCATCGGTCAAATTTGCCACGCTGGTTGGGTCCTTATTTCGGCTGGGATTCTTCAGGGTAAAAAGGTTACAAGTACACCTGGGATTAAGGATGATATGATGAACGCGGGGGCTGAGTGGTCGGATGATTCGGTTGTTGTCGATGGCCACATCGTTTCAAGCAGACGCCCACCTGATTTACCTGATTATTTAAAAGAACTGATCAACGTGATCGAGAATAACAATGGAAAATAATTTAAACATGAAATTTTAAACAGGATTTTCATAAGAGGGGTCTAATCCTTGCTCTGAAGCTTGTTTTAATAGGAGCTGGTTTGACTCCCTCGTTTTTGTGTTTTTCCTGGGTAGAGGATAGACAGTTGCAGCATACATTGTTAAAAACGGATGTTTAAAGATAGAGTTTTAGCATTGCCGATTTCGCAATAAAATGAGAAATAAATGAGATACTATAGGAACAAGAAGAACCAGGAGTGAATGGTATGGAGCGAAGGGTTGTGACAAAGGAAATCGAATGGACGTTGAACACGTATTGCCGGGAGTGTTTTGTCCGTGATGCGTTTAAAAAGGATTACGGAAAAAACTTTTCGCAGCGATTTTGTAATCGTGATTGCTCAATCGGACAACGTCTACAGAAACTTGGAGAATCACTTTCATCTAAACAAATGGAGAAATAATCGTTTCGCCCGTAATACCCCCTGTATTTTCTGAATAATATGGTAAAATGAACTCATCAATACTTTTAAGGGTAGGGCGAAAGACATATGCATGTTCAATCGACTGGGGAGTATATTCAGTTTTTAAGTAGCAAAGGGATTCATATGACAGAAGAGGATATCGGTTTTATTTATTTTGGAAAAAAGTATACAGATTCAGCCGAGGAAGTGGTGAATACTGCAATCGAAACAACGCTGAAGGTCCAGGTCAGCTTTGATGGCAGTTATTATGTAGCACTCCTTGAAGCGTTTAAAGAAGCTGGTGTGAAGGACAATCACGGTGCCAAACGGTTTGTTCGCAACAGAATTGATTCAATCAACATACATACAAAGCACAGCATTTCTTAGAGATGCTGTTTTTAACACGTTTAGAAAGTATCGAACATACTGTCTAAAGTATAAGGACAACTACTGCAAACGCGGTGCAAGGCTTGGCGTTTGCTATGTTTTTTTTATAAAATCGGAGGTCATTCAAGTGTCTAGAAAACAAGAAATCATCGAACAGATTAAAACTTTTGCTAAACAGAAGCTTAAAGGTGAGACGAGCGGGCATGATTGGTTCCATATTGAAAGGGTCCGAAAAATCGCAACCGATCTTTCGGAAAAAGAAGGCGCTGATTTGTTCATTTGCGAAGCAGCTGTCCTTCTTCATGATGTTATTGATGATAAACTCGTTAAGGATGAGGAGGCAGCTCTTCTCGAGGTGAAAAGATTGTTGTCGGAATTAAATGTAGAGGATGTAGAATCCGCTCATATCGTTGAGATCATAACGACGATGTCCTTTAAGGGTGGTGGGAATCAGGAGATGCGAACGATTGAAGGAAAGGTTGTTCAGGATGCTGATCGACTGGATGCACTTGGTGCGATTGGGATTGCTCGAACCTTTATGTATGCGGGATCAAAGGGTCAACCGATGCATGAACCTGACCTTTCACCCCGTATGCATACAATGTCCAAGGAAGAATATCGAAGTGGTAAGAGTACGGCTATCAATCATTTTTATGAAAAATTGTTTCAACTTAAAGACCGGATCAATACGGAGGCTGGATTAAAAATCGCTGAAGAACGTCACCGTTACATGGAGACCTTCATTAATGCGTTTTTAGAGGAATGGAAAAAATAAAATACACCCCCACCTTATGTTACATAAACTCACTGGCGGGGGCATCTCGTTTCTGCGTTAATTATTATTCTGCAGGTCTCGGGCCAGCATCCATATTTGAACTGCTTTCTGTCATCATCGGCAGTACCGTTGCATCATCATGTACTCGAACCTGACACGATAAACGTAGTCCTTCCTGAATACCTTTTCGTGAGAAAGCTTCTTTTTCAATGTCTGTCAGATCACCAAAATCGCCTGCTACGACTTCCACTTTGCATGTCGTACACTTTGCTTTTCCACCACAGCGGTGGAGGATATCAATCCCGTTGTCTTCAAGGGCAAGTACGAGCTTTTTCCCTTGTTCCACTTCGAATGTTCCATGATCAGGTACTGTCACTTTTGGCATAATCCATCGTCCTCCTTTACAGGCTATCATAAATCAAGTTGCAAATCTGATAGTCTCAAAATCCTCTTCAGTATACTATAACACTTATTCGTTGGAGATATTATGAATGAGTTTGTTTCTGCAACTCAACAACGAGCGGTACTTGCACAAAAGTTACGAATTGTACCGAGGAAGCTTTCATCCCAGGATACTCTTGTAGACGCAGGTACACTTAAGCTAACCCTGAAAGATGCAGGTGCATGGGCTCTTGGATAATTATTGTACATCCTCTATAATGGGGTAGGATATATGTACAAAAGTATAAATTAAAGGGTGTATTGATGACATGAATTCGCTCAATCCTGGAACAACAGTTAATCTAATAGTAGAACGTAAGACGGAACTTGGTTACATATTGATGAACTCAAACCGTGAAGAGGTGTTTCTTCATAAATCGGAAGCCCCTGATGATATTCAGGAGAATCAAAAATTGAACGTATTTTTATACCAAGACCATCAAGGTAGGCTTGCCGCAACTGCGACGATGCCATTTATTGATATGAACAGTGTGGCATGGCTCGAGGTCGTTGGAGTCCAGCGCAAACTTGGTGTATTCGTTAACATCGGAATCAAAAAAGACGTTCTGCTTTCAAAGGATGATTTACCATATGATTGGGACAACTGGCCAAAAGAAGGGGATAAATTATATTGCGGTTTAAAACTGGATAAAAGAGGTCGCCTTTTTGCGGATTTAGCTACATATGAGGAGTTCGAAACGCTATCAGAAACCGCTCCGGATACGATTCGAAATCAATATCTAGAAGGCTATGTGTATCGGTTTAATGAGGTTGGTGCCTTCATTCTTACAGATGACCGGTATATTGCTTTTCTTCATGAAGATGAAGCAGACAAAAAAGTGAGGCTGGGTCAACGTGTGCAAGTAAGGGTCACGTTTATTCGTGAGGATGGAAGGATCAATGTTTCTTTTAAAGCACCGAAAGAGATTGCCTATGAAGAGGACGCACAAAAACTACTCGACTATTTATCTGAGCATGATGGGTTTATGCCCTTTCATGACAAATCCTCACCCGAAGAGATCAAGCAACAGTTTCAACTATCAAAAGCTGCATTCAAGCGGGCGCTCGGGAAGCTGATGAAGGATAAAAAAGTGGAGCAGACTGCGGATGGAACGAAATTAAAAGAACGATAAGCATAGATGGTCATTTTTGCATGTGAAAGTGCTTTCATTTTTTACAGAGAATTGTTATCGTTGTAAAGGGAGCGTTACGAATGCGAACCAAACCGATCTGGCAAAAATGGTGGTTTTGGACAATCATCGTTGCTTTTCTATTGATTCAATTGCTTGTAACGAGCTTAAATGAAAAGCGCGATCCTGACCCGGAAATTTCGCCAACAGAGAACAATATACAAACACATTAATTCGGAGAGTGGAGGAACACGGAAATGGCAGACAAAAAAACGTTCAAATCAGACATCGAGATTGCCCAAGAGGCGAAACTAGTACCGATTCAAGAAATAGCAGAGCAATTGCATTTAAAAGAAGATGAGTTGGAGCCATATGGCCGTTATAAAGCGAAAATCTCGCTTGATGTAATGGACCGGTTAAAAGAGAACGAGGACGGAAAGGTAGTGCTTGTCACGTCGATTAACCCGACACCAGCTGGAGAAGGAAAATCAACAGTTACGGTCGGACTTGGACAGGCTCTTAATAAAATTGGAAAAAAGGCAATCATCGCCTTGCGCGAACCATCACTTGGACCAAGCATGGGGATGAAAGGCGGAGCGGCAGGCGGCGGTTATTCACAAGTGATGCCAATGGAGGAAATCAACCTTCATTTCACTGGTGATCTCCATGCGATTACGACTGCAAACAATGCGCTTGCGGCGTTAATCGATAACCACATCCATCAAGGAAATGAACTCGACATCGATACAAGAAGAATCGTTTGGAAGCGGGTTGTTGATATGAATGACCGCGCACTACGAAATGTCGTCGTCGGTCTCGGCGGTCCGGTGCAAGGTGTACCGCGTGAAGATGGATTTGATATTACAGTTGCATCTGAAATCATGGCGATTTTCTGTTTAGCACGAAATATTCGTGATTTGAAGGAACGTCTTTCTAACATGGTCGTTGCCTATAATAAGGATAAAAAGCCTGTTACTGTAAAGGATCTTGGTGTGGAAGGCGCATTAACCTTATTATTGAAGGATGCACTCCAGCCTAATCTCGTTCAGACGTTAGAAAATACACCGGCATTGATTCACGGTGGCCCATTTGCAAACATTGCACACGGGTGTAATAGTGTCATTGCCACGAAAATGGCCACTAAGCTAGGAGATTATGTCGTTACGGAATCTGGTTTCGGTGCCGATCTTGGAGCAGAAAAGTTCCTTGACATTAAAGCACGCTATGGGGAAATTGATCCAAGCCTTGTCGTTGTGGTTGCAACGATTCGCGCGCTGAAAATGCATGGAGGTGTTCCGAAAGATCAGCTGGGTACAAAAGATCTTGAAGCCCTTGAAAAAGGAATGGTCAATCTCCAGAAGCATATTGATACGGTCAAAGCGTTTGGATTACCATTTGTCGTCGCACTTAACCATTTTGTAAAAGATACCGATAGTGAAGTGGAATTCGTTAAGGAATGGTGTGCGAACCAAGGTGTCGAGGTTGCGGTTGCGAAGGTTTGGGAAGATGGCGGTAAAGGTGGAGAGGAACTCGCACAGAAAGTCGTGAACATGGTCGAGTCTTCAGAAAACAACTATAAGCCACTGTACGAGCTTGATAGTTCTATAGAAGAGAAAATCGATTCAATTGTTAAAACGGTTTACGGTGGAGCAGGGTTCGAACTATCTACTAAAGCGAAAAAGCAACTCAAAGAATTCAAAGCCAACGGATGGGGCGATCTACCAGTTTGTATGGCGAAAACGCAATATTCCCTTTCTGATGATCCGACGTTACTTGGACGTCCTGAAGGGTTTAAAGTTACAATTCGAGAATTCCGTGCTTCCATAGGAGCAGGATTCATCGTTGCATTGACTGGAAACGTGATGACGATGCCAGGTTTACCGAAAAAACCAGCAGCATTGAATATGGACGTAACCGACGACGGGAAAGCAGTCGGACTGTTCTAAACGATTTTTAGAGTATTGGGGTTGATTCAAAACACTATTGGATCAGCCTCTTTTTAAGAGGTTGTTCAAAAACTCCGGAGGCTCACAAGATGTGAATCAGTTCAACGTTGTCACAGGGCGTGTGACGTAGTTAATTGAACTTCAGAAATTGCGGCTCTTTTTATCCTACTTTTTGAACACTTTATTTAAATGAAATTTGGAGGGTGAGTAGTAGAATGAAAGCTTTGATCGTAATAGATTATACGAACGATTTTGTGGCAGACGATGGCCGTTTGACATGCGGAGAAGCAGGGCAATCGATTGAATCGAGAATTACAGAACTGACAGACTCATTTATCTCAAACGATGATTATGTTGTTTTTGCGGTGGATGTTCATGACAAGGACGACACGTATCATCCGGAATACACATTATTTCCGCCGCATAATATTCGAGGAACTACTGGTCGGAAACAATTTGGTTCGTTGAATACGTGTTACCAGTCATCAAAAGAAAAAATATATTGGATGGATAAAACTAGATACAGTGCGTTTGCCGGAACGGATCTTGAATTGAAGCTACGAGAACGTGGAATCTCTGAGCTTCATCTTGTTGGTGTTTGTACCGATATCTGTGTACTTCATACTGCTGTGGATGGGTATAACAAAGGGTTTAAGCTTGTCATTCATGAAGACGCCGTTCAAAGCTTTAATCCTGCTGGTCATGACTGGGCATTGGATCATTTTAATAATACGCTCGGGGCAAAGGTAGTGAAAGCGAACGAGGACCCTAATGACAGCTAACGATTTTGCGCACGTAAAAAAAGCGTTGGATGAAGCACTCTATGATTGGCAGCAAATGCAATTGACGAGCGGTGATGACGGGGCTGAATGGGCAGAACGGTTTGAACGTCATTTCTATGAGATGATTGATGAACTGAAGAAATGGTACGATAGCTTGGAAAAGAAACCTACTCAGTTCGAGGAGCTGGAATCGATGCCAGAGATCGAGGGGATTTCAATTACGTTACCTGGTCCCCTTCAACTGAACTTCTTGACAGAGCTCGAAGATATTTTTGACGGATTCGAAAAGAAATCTTTTGATTAATAAGAAGGCACCTGACATACAACGAACTTGTTGTAGCCTGTCAGGTGTTTATTTTTTTGCACGTTAAGAAAGTATAAAAATACTTTCTTAAGTATAAGCGCAACTAGGGCGATCGCCTACGCTAAGGCTTGGCGCTAGCCAAGTTTTCTTTATTACTGCACCCATTTTTCACTGTTGAATAAACTATATCGATAAGGATAAACGCCCAGTTATTTTCATGATAAGAAAGTAAAAATACTTTCTGAATTATAAGCGTAACTATGGCGATCGCCTATGCTAAAGCAAAGCGCTTGCCAAGTTTCCTGTAGAAAAGAGGGAAAAGGATGTATGATGTCATCAGTCCTGTCCAGGTCATTACGATAACAGTGGAAAAGCCCGGAACAAAGGTCAAATATCCTAAACTTGTATGTATGGATGATCGCGATGTAGGAATAAACATAAATAAACAAATTCTTTTGCTCGTACAAAGACTCCGGGAAGAAGGTGATCAGCCTAATACTACTGTGTCTATCACCTATACGATAAAGGTGAATAAAAATGGCGTATTGAGCGTTATATTTTTACTCGATTATTATACAGCTGGTGCAGCCCATGGGATGCAGGTTCAGAAAGCGTTAACCTTTTCGACAATCAATGGTACATGTTTTCCGTTCCCTTCATTGTTTAGGATGAACAGCTATTATAAAACGAGATTATCACGATATGCTAAAGCGTATATTAAGTCGGAGAACATCACGTTGATTGAAGAATATAAGGGCATTACCGATGAACAAGAGTATTATTTAACAAACGATACATTGGTTTTGTTTTACCAACTGTATGAATACACACCATATGCTTACGGTTTCCTTGAAATTCCTGTGCCGTTTGAGGTGGTTCAAACGCTTGTAGACAAAAAAAGTCCCATCGCACAATTGACGTCAAGATAATCATTCAGATCAACCCATTTGTGAAAACGGTCAGGCAGCAAAACCGATAACGGAGGCTGCCTGAACTAGTGTTTCCTATAAGTCTTGTCTATGAGCGGAAATATCATAAAATATGTTACAATGAAAGATAGCGATTTTACTCGGACCATTTTAAGGTGTGTTCAAAAAATCGATGAACTTCTTATATAGAACCCTTTTTGAACAACCTCGATACTAGGAGCATTATACATGATTACATACTATCACCTACAAATGACATTCATACCGTCTCTTGATGAAAAAGGGAAGTTTTTCATCTGGATGACACAACCAAATGGCGAACCGATCAAAATGTCACAGACTCGTTTCCAATGGATTATCGGCGAAGCGGATCTAGCACATGTATTTACTGGTGAGACGGATGAGATGAAGACATTGATGATGGAATGGAACGATGAGTTCTATGAAGTTGAAGGTGTCCTTGTCGATATGTGGCGGGTCTATTTATTCCTGCAGAACAAGGTTGCCAACACCGTATCAGGTGCTGTTCAGATCGGGGAAAGCTTTCTATATTGGGAGACCGTCGCGAGAAGCCTCGATTCATTAATACGTAATGGTCACTACTATCCTACGATGTATGCCATCTCAAAGGATAGTCGGCAATTCATTTATGCGCAATGGATGTTAAGTCGAAACGTTCTCGATGATGAAGGAAGTCTTTCTACGTGGTTGAAAACGGCATCGCCACTCATTTTTGCTTTCGAACATCTTGCAACATCACCAATTCGTGAGTGGCAAAACCTGATGATCGATTTATGGACCGACCAAGTTATCAAATTATTATTGAACTCAGAAGAAGAGCCACTTCCTTTTATCGATCAAACCGACACGACGCTTACAAAATTATGGCATAAAGCCCTTACCAAGAATCAGTCCGGTTTCTTTCATGTTGTGGAGGAAAAACAACAGGTTCAACAGCTGCATGTTTTGGTCAGAGAGATTCGAAAGTGGCACTCGCAAGTAAGTTCAGATTCATACAGACCGCTTGAAAAAGGACTCATTCATTTTAAGCAACAGTTTATCCAATCTGGGATCAAGCCTGAACAGTTAGTCATTCATTGCAAGCCAGTATCAAGTACGAATTTGATGCTATGGGATTTGGATGTTCAGCTTAAAGGATTGTTTGAGGGTCGGAATGTCTATTTACCTGTCAACGATTCTAAAATTATGCGTTCCCATACGAAAAGGTGGGTTGAAGACAGGCTGGATTACATGATTCAAATGGATGATAACCTGTACCAAACAAGAAACCGAATCTTTAAAATCGGAACAACAGAGGTTCCTTTTTCGAGTTTACAATCGATGAAGATCAATGAAAAGCTACTGGCGTCAATGGATATCCAGCTCCTTTTTCCAGAAGGTTGGGATTTAAAGGAAATTAATGAAGCGGAAGTCGATGTTTCCCTTTCAGTTTCCAATCAGGACCAAAATGGGATCGGGTTAGGCAGCATCCTTGAATTTGATTGGCGCATCGCAGTCGGCGAACTTTCATTAAGTGTATTGGAATTTAAACGGCTTGTTGAACAACAACAGTTTTTAATACAACAAGGACAAAAGTGGATTTCATTACCCGCGAGAAAGCTTGAAAAGATTTATGATGAATTGATCGCACTTGAACCGCTCGTGAAAAAAAGAAGTAATTTTTCCTCTCTTGTTGGTGTGAAGTCAACCCATGATGACTACGAGAATGAAATCGATCTGCATATCGATCGAGAGACGAAGGATTATTTACAATCGTTTTTACAGCCTGTTCAAAAACAGTATGTCGTGCCGGAGAGCTTTACAGGAACGTTGAGGCCGTATCAGCAGAAAGGCTACGAATGGCTGCGGTCCTTGCGTGATAAACGGATTGGCGCATGCCTTGCGGATGATATGGGTCTAGGGAAAACGATACAAGCGATTGTGTATTTGTTGGATAGCGGTCAACAGGACGGTCCACATCTGATTGTGTGCCCGACATCTGTCCTCGGTAATTGGAAAAGTGAATTCGGACGGTTTGCTCCATCGTTGAACGTGTTGGTACATCATGGTATAGATCGTTTGAGGAATACCGATGATTTTAAAAAAGAGTGTAGTGAGCAGGACGTTATCATTACAAGCTACTCTCTTGTCGTAAAGGATCAAGAACTCTTCCAGTCGATCAACTGGAATTCAATTATATTGGATGAAGCACAAATGATTAAAAATCCAGCAACGAAACAGAGTAAAGCGGTTCGTGCGTTGAAAGCCACTCATCGGATAACGTTGACCGGAACACCGATGGAAAACAAGCTGGAGGAGCTCTGGTCCATTTCTGATTTCTTAAATCCAGGTTACCTCGGCTATCGGGCGTCATTTCAACAACAATTTATCCGTCCAATCGAAAAGAAGGGTGAGACCGAACGAATCAACGTCTTAAAGCGACTCATTCAACCATTCCTGCTGCGAAGATCAAAAATGCAAACGTCGATCATCAACGATCTTCCTGAAAAATTTGAAGAGAAAGTTAGCTGTCCATTGACGAAGGAACAAGCATCACTCTATCAATCGGTTGTCGAGGAATTGAAAGAAAAGTTGTTTACAGCTACCGGAATGGAGCGTAGAGGACTAATTCTCGGCGGTATTACTCGATTGAAGCAAGTATGCAACCACCCATCCTTGCTGACGAGAGAACAACCGATCCTTACGCATTCAGGTAAAATGCAACAAGCTAACCTGATTATCAACGAAAAGGTGGAAAAAGGGGAAAATGTTCTATTGTTTACCCAATACGTTAAGATGGGTAAGTTATTAAAAGGATTGTTGAAGGAAATTGATCCCGAAAGTACAATTTACTTTTTACACGGAGGTGTCCCTTCCCAAAAAAGGGAGGAGCTGTTGAAAAAGTTTAAAGAACCTCGCTCGAACAGGTGTATTTTTATTCTTTCGATCAAGGCAGGAGGGGTCGGCCTCAATTTGACAGAGGCGAACCATGTAATCCATCTTGACCGTTGGTGGAACCCTGCAGTCGAAAACCAAGCAACGGACCGTGCCTATCGAATCGGGCAACAACAAAATGTGCAAGTCTACAAAATGATTACAAAAGGAACGCTAGAAGAGGGAATCGATCGGTTAATTGATCGTAAGTCACAGTTAACGTCCCAAATCGTTACGAATCAAAATCAATGGGTCACGGAACTAAGTGATTCTGAGTTTATTGAACTGATTCAATTGCGGGAAAAGGTGTTGACGTAATGTCCGATCCATTTAAAAAATTGAAGGGGCCAGTTCAAAGGTGGTTGAATCAATTTGCTGACCGTGTTGATTATAACCGTTTTACACGAGGATTGAAGCTATTTGATCAGAAGCGAATCCATTCATTCCAAATGTATCCGAATCATTTTGTGTGTAATATCCGTGGAAAACAGGACACGTATGAGGTGATCGGAACGTTCAGGATGGATGGAGGGTTACCCGCTCCTGATGAGTATACGGTTACTTGCAGCTGTCCGGATGACGCCTTCATTTGTAAGCATGCCGTTTGTGCGACGATTCATTTTATCTTGGTGCGTTCAGAAGGCTTAGATAGTCAAGTGGTTGAACAGAACAACGCTGCACGGACTGAACTGATCGAGGTTCCATTAATGAGGTTACGTGAAAAACTTGAAATTGCACCGAATAATACATTGCATGATCTGCCTAATGACTGCTCACACCAGTTGATGGATACTGGTGCTGTTATACGTGAAATGCATAACACAATTTTAAGTGTTTTGGATGAAGTGGTTCATGGACGTCAAGGGAATGGATGATGTCCTTTAAAAAGGGCATCATTCGCGGAATTGTTGCTGGTAATTAAAAAATACCTATTACTAGGTGTAATGGTAATGAATAAGTTTGCTTTAAGTGTGCCTGTTGGAGCAAAATGCTGGATATATCAGCTGCTAAAGCGGGTGTATAGTGCATTCAGAGGGAATTTCTGGACATGCTGGTCACTAATCCGCTCATGATCGATTTTTCGGATTGCAAAGGTCATGAAAAAGGAAGAGACGAGTTTAGCTCGTTTCTTCCTGATTTTATAGTGAAGAGTTGATTGATTATGCAGTATAAGTATGAAAGGCTTGAGGTGTGAGTTCATAGTAGCTGCGATTGTAGGTGAATATCTGTTCACCTTGCTTAGCGATAATTCGATCCTCCGTAATCCGGATGACCTTTCCTTCAATAGGGAGTTTTTTCATAATATCGTCTCTCCTTTCGAATACTTGTCCTTTTTATCTTTCTTTATCTTATTATTACATAAATCGAGCGTCGAATTATCGGAATTTTTAAAATACTTTTCTGCTTAAATCGACAAAATTATTAAAATTTTACTGTTGCAGACAGAAACTATATTAAAAATTCAAGAATACTGATTTGTTATTTGATGAATCTTGTCGAGATGATGGGCGTTTACACCAACCATGTATGTATGATGCTCTATAGTTCAAACTGGTTACTGTCGTATGTTATAGTTTGAATAAAGTTGTATGTAGAAAGGGGTCTGATTGTGGATGAAACTTCGAGGAATCGAGCCAACTCCAAGTCCGAATACGATGAAGTTGATTGTAGATGAAACATTACCGAGCGGAAAAAATATGAACTTTAAAAACAATCAGCATGAAGAAGCACCGTCGCCTTTAAAGGAACTTCTAACCATTGAAGGAGTAAAGGGTCTTTATTACGTAGCGGATTTCATTGCACTTGAGCGAAATGCAAAATTTGATTGGAAAGTCATACTTCCACAGGCAAGAAGTATTTTCGGTGACAAGAGTGAGGTTGCAGGAGAAGCAACAGGAAATCAAGAGCAGGACGAAGATTTTGAAGAAGTGAAGGTTCAGATCCAGAAGTTCAGGGGAATCCCAATGCAAATCAAGCTGTTTAAAGGCGAAGAAGAGAAACGGATCGGTTTGCCCGACCGATTTATGAATATCGTTCTTGAAGCACAATCGGCATCTGATAACCTTGTAATGGAGCGTCAGTGGGTTGACCAAAGTCCAAGATACGGCGATATCGATGCCATCGGGTCTGAAGTGGCAGAGGAAATCAGTGCAGCCTACGACCAAAAACGTTTAGAACTTTTAAAAGATCTCGCATATGAACAAAACAAGCCAGAGTTTCAGGAAAGCAAGCGGAAGCCGTACAAGGTCACGCTTGAAATGCTTGACAACCCGGATTGGAAGGAACGGTATGCAGCACTTGAGCAATTGGAGCCGTCTAAAGAGGATCTACCGGTTTTGCAAAAAGCGTTAGAGGATGAAAAGACATCGATTCGAAGGTTAGCAACGGTATATCTCGGTATGATCGAGGATAAAAAAGTATTGCCTTACCTATCGAAAGCGTTGGTCGATAAATCAGTGACGGTTCGTCGGACAGCGGGTGACTGCATGTCGGACTTAGGTTTTACCGAAGGAATTCCGATCATGATCAAAGCGTTGAAGGATCCGAATAAATTAGTTCGCTGGCGTGCTGCTATGTTCCTTTACGAAGTCGGTGATGATACTGCGATTCCATCGTTACGAGCGGCAAAGGATGACCCTGAATTTGAGGTTGCTATGCAGGTGAATATGGCACTTGAACGAATTGAAGGTGGAGAAGTAGCGAAGGGATCCGTTTGGAAGCAGATGACTGAAACCATTCAAGGCAATAAAATCGATTAATGTTCGTTGATGTTTTAGGAAGACAGTGATAGAGTAATTTTAGATAAAAGAGGTTGTTCAAAAAGTATCCAACTGATAAACGGTGAATTTCTACGATACTCGGTTTTCCGGTCCTCACGTATTATAAGGAAGTATTGATTTCATCGAAGTACATTCATTGTGCACCTGCGTCTAACTAGGTTGTTAACGTGTACCTGCGTCTACAAGCTTATCCTAGGATGGAGGCTTCCTCGGTACAACTCGTAGCTTATATGCAAGTTGTCTCTCGTCGCTATCGATGGAAGCTTCCTCGGTGCAAGGCAGCAAAGATGCGTTCAAGTGAGAGCCTTCCTCAAAACTGTTGTGCCTGGGGTTCACACGATGTGAATCAGTTCGACGTTGTTATAGGACGTAACGTATTTAGTCGCACTTCTTTTAAGGAATTTCTGAGTCGTCTACGTTTTGAACACATATTAAAATAAATGGAGGTATGATCCATGTCAATGGCATATGAAGAATACATGAGACAGCTTGTCCAACCGATGCGTGATGAATTAACAACAGCGGGTTTTCAGGAACTAAGAACTCCTGAAGAAGTCGATGAATATATGGAAAAAGCGAAAGGCACTACACTCATCATGATCAATTCAGTCTGTGGTTGTGCAGCGGGATTAGCAAGACCAGCCGTTCGCCAGGCAGTAGCTCACGACGTGCACCCGGATCATCTTGTAACCGTGTTTGCTGGACAGGACAAAGCTGCAACTTCGGTAATGAGATCGTATTTTATTGATGTAGAACCATCTTCACCGTCGATTGCTCTTATCAAAGGTAAAGAGCTCGTACATTTCATTCCGCGTGAAGAAATTGAAGATCACGAACCAGAAGACATCAGACAAAACTTAGTCAACGCTTTTGAGACATTTTGCAAGTAAACTGACTAAGAGTTGAACAGAAGCTGACCCCGATTCGATTGTTTGGGGTCAGTTTTTCAATTTCAAGTAATAATACAGGTTTCGCAGTTAATTTCCGAGTTTGGCAGTAATTTTCATTTTTCCGCTAGTAAGCTCACTTTCGAACCGGCACAAAATCGTTAAAGTTACTGGAAATTTATGATAAAATAACCGAAAAGGCACTTTTGAAAGGCGATAGAGGGTGAATGATGATATGAATAGGATCTTTTGGAGTTCTCTGGTATGGACCGTTCTGATTTTTGGCTGTTATACGGTCATTACGATGTTGATTGGAGCGGTTAGGACATACTTTTATAAGCCAGGTAGCGGGTCTACATTCTATGCACCAATTGACTCGGCAACTTATAATGTCGTCGCATTCGGAACTACACATTCAGATTGGATGAAGGCGGGGCTGTTGTTAGGGTTATTCTCAGTGATTTTCGTCTACCAATTTACACGGGCCAAATGGAAGGTCCAGATTTGAAGTCGAAAGTTCTGGACAAACTGATTTTTCGGATCATAGGCTTTGTCCTGATTGCAGATGTCCTATTCATTGGTTTTAATGTGTTCGTTGCATTAATACGATCCGATATAGATGGACCTGGGAATATGTCCGAATCATCATTAATACATACGATTATTGTTACACTAGATGACAACAAAATGGTCGTACGAGGTTGGTTTTGGCTGTTAGGGTCTGCGACCGCGGTGTTGTTGTATTTTTATCGTAAAAGAAGCAGAAGGAAATCATAAGGGACTGACCAAAGATAAAGTTAATTACCTTCTGGGTCAGCCCCGTTCGATCTATCGTGTTTACTTACTCATTTTCCCGAATTCGTTGTTTTCGTTTCAATGAAGGGACCCACCAATTCCAATCACCCATCAATTTCATCAGAGAGGGAACGAGGATCATCCGCACGAGTGTTGCATCGATCAAAATTGCCAAAGCGACAGAAACACCCATTTGTTTAACGGGAACAACTCCAGTGAAGGCAAAAGCTCCTGTAACGACAATCATGATCAGTGCCGCAGAGGTTATGATTTTACTTGTGGACGTTAATCCCAATAAAGTTGCATTATTGTTATCCTTCGATTCGTGATAATATTCCTGAATTCGGGATATTAAGAACACCTCGTAATCCATGCTTAACCCAAAAACAATTCCGAACGTGAGCACAGGGATCATTAAACCGATACCATTCGTCGGGTCTGTGAAATGGCCCTCCTGAAAAATCCAGACGACCAATCCGAATGTTGCACACAGACTGACTACATTCATCACAATCGCTTTCAATGGGATAAAAAGAGAACGGAATGCAAACATGAGAATAAAATAGGTCGTAATTAATACGAATCCAATCCCAAACGGAGCTTTTTGATAGATTTCATCAAAGATTTCTTGCGTGAATTTGCTATTGCCCCCGAGAATTAGCTGGAACGATTCATAACCGCCATCCCATTCGCGTACCCAATCCTTTGCCTGTTCAGAGGTGCTATTCACATTTAAATAGACGCGGATGATCGCTTTATCCTTTTGAATAAATTGCTCAACAACCGGCTGTAACTCCGAAGGAACAGCATTATTCGAAATCATTTTTTTCAATTGATCAGGTGTTAAACCTGTTTCTGTATAAAATGATGAGATTCGTTTTACGTTCGTATCCTGCTTTATATCATCTTCGAGCTGACCTAGAGAATTCAAATTCTTAGATGAGGAAATCGGTCCATCTGCGTCTACGATCATGGTGACTGGGTAGAGTTCTTGTTCCCCAAAGGTTGATTTGAATGTTTCAAAGGCTTGCCGGGAATCGTATGAACTTGGTAATGCCTCGGCCTCTGGAATTGTCATTTTTAGGTTTGTAATTGGAATGATGGCGGTTAATAAAATGAGTAATGTCAGCGTGAACATAATGATTGGGCGTCTCATGACGAATTTTGCAAATCGGTACCAGGAGCTGTTCTTTCGGGACTTTTGTTTTAAAATCATCCATTTATTCACACGTTCACCCAGCAGTCCAAGAAGCGCAGGCAAGAATGTCAACGCACAGACGACAGATAAAACGACAACAAACATGCCACCGATTGCAACCGTCTGGAAAATGTTAATATCGATGATCAGCATTGAAGATAAACCTAAAAACACACATAATCCAGAGAAAGCAATAGAACGTCCAGCTGTTTTTAGCGATACTGATACCGCACGTTCTACAGATCCTTTTTTCATTTCTTCCCTAAACCGGTTCACGAGCAATAACGCAAAATCGATTCCGAGGGCGAGACCGATCATCGGAACAACATTTAATAAGAAAATCGACATATCCATCCCAGAGCTTGCAAAATAAAGAAGCCCCATTGTACTTAATACACTGATCAGTCCAATTACAATCGGGATAATTGCTGCAGTGATGCCACCGAATGCAAAAAGGAGAATGATAAGTGCGGCGGGAATCCCAATCGCTTCTGCATGCTTCAGATCATCCTGGCTGGCTTTATTCATATCCTCGGCAATGACTGGTCCACCGGTTAAACGAACGGTAAAATCGTCGGAGCTGTCAATTTTTGATCGAATTTGTTCAATCGAGTTTTTAAGATCGGTAAAACTACGATCAAACCCTAGTACAGCATAAGCTGTATTTCCTTTAGACATCTTCGGGTTATCAACTGGCGATGTAACCACGTCCAAGTGATCGACACCGCTCAATTTATCTAAAGTATGATTGATATGAGTCTGAAATTCTTTCGTATCGGTTTCATATGTATTGGATTCAAATACTAAAATCATCGTTGATTTCGGCTGTTCGAATTGGTCATGTAAAATCGTATGCGTTTTCTGAAAGGATCCTTCTGTTTCAAAACCACTCCCATGAAGTACAGAAGGGAGTTGGAAGGCGAAGAATGTTAATAGTACTGCACAGAAGACCCAAATGGCCACTACTGTTTTCTTAAAACGAAAAACGAACGAGCTAAGCATGTCAAAGTAAGACTTTTTCATCGGATAGTTTTCCTCCAAATTCCAAACGGGGTACTTCCATTATACACTTCAGGAACGGAGTCAACATCCTTTTTGCATAGGGCATCCGCAATAAAAAAAGAACTGACTATAAGTGTTGGATGGTTCAACACTAATGAGCCAGTTGAGTCGTGTACACACCAATCCGCAGTAATAGTTTAGGCTGTTGTTTTTTTCTCAGTCCTAATCCATTACAATGATTCGGCGTTTTGGAATTACTTATGATTAATGTTTGCCTGACTTACCGACGAACCCTGCAGCACCAACGATGATTAAGAGGATGAACAGGACGACGATGATCGCAAACGTTTGACCGTGGCCATGACTATAACCATAACCGTAACCGTGATGTCCGTATCCGTGATCCATTGGATAGCAGTGATCTTCCATATGCGGCATCATGTATGGCATATGCATGTCATGCTCCCCCGGCATTTCTTTTTTCTTTGGCATGCCCATGTATTTTTTCATTTTTTCCATCGGTATTTCCCTCCAATGTTTGGTATAATCTGGTCTATCATACTAACAAAATATGTACGATTGTCTAAACTGCAACGGGGACACTCGTGGAATTTTTGTGTACTAACCTATTTTTTTGGAGGAACATTGTTGATTATTTTGAACCGGCAGAAAGCCATTACATCCGTCGTGTATAAGGCGAAAACATAGTGGAACTTTTATAGGCACGATTCGTAGAACGTATAGAAGACTCAATAAACGATGGGGGATCAATGAATGAAAATCGAACAATCATTGTCAATATAGCCAGAAATCCCTATTATTAGGATAGATTGAAGAATTCATTAATAAATCCGATGTAATAGGGTGAGAAGGGAAATTTGGGGGTTAATTATGATAAAAAGATTGAAGCAATCCAGTGTACTAACGATACCTATTTTTTTGGTGGTTATTTTATTTTTGGCACTTATCGTTCATCAAGTAAATGTTCGTAAAGATCTTGCTGAAGATGGGTGGAGTCGAACAGCCGAGCTCCTTCCGAATGTCAGTCAACACCAACCATTTGCAGTTGAAGAGAATTCAACTTACACCGTCTATATACCGAATAGCGATGCACAGATTACTCATCTTACGTTGGATGAGAGTTTGAAAGTGAAGTCTTCTGAGGATTTCCCTGTTTCGATTGGACCGAAAACACCTTTTTGGGCGAGTGGAAATACGGTGTATTATTTTGAAGACAAAACGATATATGAATACGACGGGTCAGAAAGTTCAGTATTCCAGGAACAAGTTGATGGGATGGAAATCAGTGGTAACCGGATTTTATATTGGAAAGGAAAGACTATTTTCGAGATTGATACCAAATTGGGCAAGTCTAGTAAAATCGGTGCGGCATCGGACAAAATTACGAATCTGTTCTTAAGCAATTCGACGTCTTCCTTTTTAGCCGTTTTTGAAGAAGAAATCACAACAAAGGTTATGCTTTATAAAGAATCAGAAACGGAGTCATATAAGGGACAATTGTTATTTGAAGCATCTGAGGCGGGTACGGAGAGAATCATTGATGTTGATTTTACACAAAGGGATCAACTGATTGATGTCATTTTCACAACATACAGTACAGCTCAGCAACAGTTAACCTGGCGAGCTTATCATAATCAATTCGACCTATCTGATCTGGAAACGAAACAAAGGTTCAATGAACTACTCATACGTGAACAAGGATCAGGCACAAGAATTCGGAAACCGAACGAAATCGATTTAAGTCTTGTCGATAACAAACCAGCGATTTTATTTACCGCAAAGGGTACTTTAACACCTAGGGTTCAAACCGATAACATCTATCAAGCGGTCTTAGAAGACAGTAAATGGATCGCTACGAGAATAAGTACAACGAAAGAAATATCTACCAAACCGAGTTGGGTAGGGGAAGCTACCGTAATGTGGCTGGATTATACTGGAAAAGATCCGAACTTGATGGCTGCTTCAGAAAAACCTGCAGCAATCAAACGGTTAGGTGGCGTTACGTCTGAGGATTGGAAACAAGGCTTTTATTCAAGTTTGTCTTCTCTAGGTTTTGGGCTTATCATTCTTATTTATGCTGCACTTTGGGCAACACCACCATATTTAATCCTGTTCATCGTTACGTTTTTTTCTGAAGAAACGATGGAGGAGAGGAAAGCTTGGGTTCGATACGGTATAGCCGGATTTTGTGGTATCGTTCAGGTTGCCTTGATCCAAAAGTTCTTCACCCCATTGTTTGCAATCGTCTCACCGGACTACTTGTCCTTTTCGGGAGCATCATATGTGATTCCGGTTGTTCTATTGCTATTAAGCTGGATAATCACTCAATTTGTAAAAGGGGAAGAATGGGGCGTTATCCAGGAATTTTCCTATTTTATAGCGATCAATCTGCTAATGATCATCATGCTGATTGCTCCATATGTCGCATAAAAAAGACTTGTTCAGTGCGATGGAGCGTAAATCATGGTCTTCGTTCCATAAAGCCGAAAACTTAGGGTACGTACACTTATGCATTAGAAAGTAAATAGAATGCTTTCTTAACGTTATATAATCAGAACAGACAAGAGAGTTGGGAAAGAATGAGAGAGACGTGGAGAGCATACAGAGAAATGGACCGGAATGTTTGGATTCGGTTCATTGGTGAATCAATTAACGGTATTGCGTTTATGATGCTGCTTCCTTTTTTAGCGCTATACCTAAAAGATAGGGTCGATTATATTTGGCAGGTTGGGATTGTGATGGCTGTTTCCCCACTAGCCTCAGTAGTAGGGACGATGATTGGCGGAAGGCTTGCGGACATTTATGGTCGTAAGCCACTGATGGTTGTCTCAATGATTGGCAATGCATTTGTTATGCTTGGATTTGTTTGGCTCGATGATTTCTGGTCATTCGTATTTCTCTCCTTATTGTTAGGCTTCTTCAACTCATTATTTCATCCGGCCGCGTCTGCGATGGTTGCTGATGTTACTGAGGAAAAGAAACGAACTGAGGCATTTGGACTTTTGAGGATGGGACATAACATCGGTGCAGCAATTGGGCCGATTTTGGGAGCTTCGATTGTCGTTTTTTCTAAATCGATCATCTTCATGATTTCAGCTTCGACGATGTTCATTTATGCGCTCTTGGTCATCATTTGGATCCGGGAAACGTTACCAAAAAAAGAACGAAAAAAAACAGAACAGGGACTAAATGATCATAAAGAAGAGCGATTACCGAGTCCATTTGAAGTGATTTTAAAGGATAAGATCTTGTTTGTCTTCATCATTACAGGTGTTGTCATTTCGATGTCGTTTACACAAACGGAAGGAATGCTCCCAGTTCATTTCGATCAAACCTTACCGCATTTAACAGATGCACAAAATCCATATACGTATATGCTTGCCTTTAATGGGTTGCTAGTAGTCCTTTTTCAATTTGCGGTAGCGAGATGGGCTGGAGAGAGAAAAATCGGGCAGGTCATGCTGTATGGGTGTATTTTGTTCGGGCTTGGACTCCTTGCAGTGGGTTGGCTGCCACAAATCTTTTTTATGGCGAAAGCAGATTACTGGGCGATTTTATCGATTTTTCTCGTCATTTATGCCATTTATACTTTAGGTGAAATGTTAATGTCCCCAGTCCAAATGACGTTTGTAGCAAACATTGCTCCAGAGCATTTGAGAGGGACCTACATGGGTGCTGCAGGACTTCAATGGATTCTTGGAGGCGTTACAGGCCCTATCCTTGGTGGCTATTTGCTTGATTATCAATTAGGTAACGTTTTGTTCAGTATTCTCGGTATCGGGTGTGTGATTGCTGGAATAATTTACTTGTCCCTCGACCGCTGGATCTTAGAGGATGAGGAAAACCGTCATAATGCAAAAATTAAATCGGAAGAGCTTGTTTCTTCCGAATAAGAAAAGATTAAATTATTTGCTAAGTTATGATAAAATTCAAATAACAATAAAAGAGGTGACTCCAAATGGGTTGACCTCTTTTTCACGTTAAGGGGAGATGACAGTATGATCGACTTACGCAGTGATACAGTTACAAAACCGACGGAAGAAATGAGAAGAGCTATGTTCGAAGCGGAGGTTGGGGATGATGTGTATGGCGAAGACCCGACAGTAGCTCGATTAGAAAAGCTCGCCGCACAACAGCTTGGTAAAGAGGCTGCATTGTTTGTAACGAGTGGAACACAAGGGAATCAGATTGCCGTTCTTACACATTGCCAACCAGGGAATGAGGTTCTACTTGAAGAAGACGCTCATATTTTCTATTACGAAGGCGGTGCGATCTCAGCCTTTGCTGGTGTACAAACACGTACGATAAAAGGGGATCGAGGTGCAATTTCACCGAATGATTTAAGAAAAGCGATTCGTGGTGATGACGTTCATTTCCCAGAAACGGGTTTGATTTGTATGGAGAACACACATAATCGGGCTGGGGGAGCAATCGTCCCGATTGAAAATATGAAGGAAGTTTACGAGCTGGCAGCAGAACATAAGATTCCAGTCCATTTGGATGGAGCACGGCTTTTTAATGCTGCAGCGGCACTTGGAGTGTCGGTGGATCAACTTGCACAATATACGACGACGGTTCAGATTTGCTTGTCAAAAGGACTCGGTGCACCGATTGGATCGATTATTGCGGGAAGCCAGTCGTTTATCGATCGTGCTAAAAAGTGGAGAAAACGCCTCGGAGGCGGACTACGACAAGTTGGTGTCATTGCTGCTCCAGGAATCATTGCCCTTACGAAAATGGCAGATCGACTGTATGAAGATCATGAACGCGCTAAACAATTGGCTGAAGGGATTTCCAACATTGATGAATTGAACGTGGTCAATCGGGTCGATACGAATATTGTCGTAGTAGATACAAGCAGCTTAGGGATTGCTGCCAATGAGGTTCTTGAGAAATTACATGCAGAAGGAGTTCTCGCAGTGCCGTTCGGTGCCGATACAATTCGGCTGACTACCCATCACCACATTAGCAACTCGGATATCGATCACGTATTATCCGTTTTTAATAAATTGTTTGGAAAAGTTATACAGTAAAATTAAGGTTGCAATTCCATGTTGATTTCTGCTAATATATTACGTTGTAACTGGTGTTGTACCTGCAATACAATACTACAGAGATAAGGTGATCAACATGGCAAAAGCATATCGAGTTCTACTTTACTACAAATACGTTCAGATTGAGAATGCAGAGGAATACATGGAAGAACATTTGAAGTTCTGCAACGAGCTTGGGTTAAAAGGTCGTATCCTCATTGCCGATGAGGGCATTAATGGCACTGTCTCAGGAACAATCGAACAAACGGATGCCTATATGGAAGCGCTCCGTAACGATGAACATTTCAAAGGCATTGAGTTCAAAATCGATGAGGCAGATGGACATGCATTCAAGAAAATGCACGTTCGTTATCGTCCTGAGCTTGTCAATTCAGGTGTGATCAAAGAAATCAATCCTAATGTGACAACAGGTAAGCATTTAAGCCCTGAGGAATTCTATCAAGCAATGAAAATGGAAGATGTCGTCATTATCGATGCACGTAATGACTATGAGTACGACATCGGACATTTCAGAGGTGCAATTCGTCCAGATGTCCAGACCTTCCGGGATCTCCCAGAGTGGATAAAGCAAAATAAAGAAAAATTCCATGGTAAAAAGATCTTAACATACTGTACAGGGGGAATCCGTTGCGAAAAATTTTCAGGATTCTTAATGCAGGAAGGATTTGAAGACGTAAACCAGTTACACGGTGGAATCATCAACTATTCCAAAAATGAAACAGCAAAAGGGCAACTTTATGATGGAAAATGCTACGTCTTCGATGAAAGGATTTCTGTACCGATCAACAAGGTTGAGGATAACGTTGTCGGAAAGTGTTACTACTGCGGTAAACCAGAAGACCGTTATATAAACTGTGCAAATCCAGAATGCAACTTGCAGCATGTTGCATGTGAAGAGTGTGAAGAAAAGCATATGCGTTCCTGCTCAGACGAATGTCGCGAGCACCCACGCAATCGTTATGAAAAAGAATTAGATCAAAATGCATAAATGAATGTTATCGAAGTGGCTGACTACTATGGTCAGTCTTTTTTGTGCTTGTTTTGTAAATTATAAAAGCTTAAAGGAAATGGCACGATATGAACGTATTGAATCTGGGCATGTTCTTCAACAACTAGGAGATAGCGTCCTAAGTAAATGCTATTCCTTACAAAACCTTTCATTATTTAAGAGGAAGTGTCCAGAATTGGAGATTTTCTGCACAAATTATTCCGGATATTAGGAGCAAGTGGCCAGAACCCCAGGTTAACTGGCCAAGAAAAATAATTTGCGGGACACAACCTCCTAGTATTTAGGATAATATGTCCTATAAAAATGATTTGCGGGACTCAACCTCCTAGTATTTAGGAGAATGTGTCCTATAAAAATGATTTGCGGGACACAACCTCCTAGTATTTAGGAGAATGTGTCCTACAAAAATGATTTACGGGACTCAACCTCCTAGTATTTAGGAGGATGTGTCCTATAAAAATGATTTGCGGGACACAACCTCCTAGCATTTAGGAGAATGTGTCCTATAAAAATGATTTACGGGACACAACCTCCTAGTATTTAGGAGAATGTGTCCTATAAAAAAGATTTGCGGGACACACCCTCCTAGTATTTAGGAGGATGTGTACTGATAAAAAGTTGATTAGGTCACAGGATTCACAAAAGCAGTCTTCTTGCAATTGCAGATCCTAGTTGGTATTTTGTATAGAAAAGGAGTGATACAAGTGAGCCAACAAAACGTAATTGTCTATTCTCAACCGTCCTGACCACCTTGCCAAGTGTTGAAAGAGTTTCTTTCACATCATAATATTGACTTCCAAGCTTTTAATGTTGCTGAGGATGCACAAGCTCGAGACGAAATGATCGATAAGTACAACTCGATGTCAACTCCAACGATTGTGATTGGTGATGAAGTGATGACGGGCTTTGATCCGGACAAGCTTTCAAAAATATTTAACCTAGAATAATCCACTAAAGGGGCTGACTCAAAACTTGTCAGTCCCTCCTTAATCATTCAAGTTACACGCCAAAAATTTACGTTGCACGAGAAACCTCCATCTTCCCTTTAATCAAAGGGCGTAAACACTTACATAAATAAGAATTTGCACTTGCAACTTGAAATTTTCATCAATTTTATAAAACTTCTTGCAATAGTAAGAAGACTGAAACAATTTAATTTTAGTCAGCCTCTTTTTAGTAGAATTCAGACCTAGATAAAAAGAGTATGTTAACCAACCTGATTTCCATAATATACATGTATTGCCTGCAACCTCCTATTGTTACAGAAGTGCTCAGCTTATAAACTGTAATGGTACAGATTCAAGGAGGTGTATATGATTATGCATTCGAAAGGAATCAAAATTATCCTATCATCATTGTTTGTCTTAGGAACCTTATTCAGTATACCTGTTGACGACGCAAGCGCTCATTCAAAAACGGTAGAGGCTGGTGATCGTTACGGATATGTATGGGACCTTCAACATAGATTGCAACAGCTTGGGTATTTAAAAGAAGATATGGATGGAATCTTTGGTGTGGATACAGAGCAAGCAGTCATTCATTTTCAACAAGATTTCGGTTTGAAAGTAGATGGTATTGCTGGTCATCTTACTTGGAACCAATTGTACCAACAAACCTTTTCGGTTAATGAGATTCAGATGATGGCTCAAATGGTACATGGTGAGGCGAGAGGAGAACCATTCAAAGGAAAGGTCGCTGTTGCTGCGGTCATTATAAATCGAGTACAGTCCAACGATTTTCCTGATACAGTGAAAGGTGTCCTTTTTGAAAACCGTGCGTTTACAGCAGTTGCGGATGGTCAATATTATATGTCACCTGAAAGAGGTGCATACCGTGCTGTATATAATGCAATCCAAGGATGGGATCCAACGGAAAGTGCAGTGTTTTACTTTAATCCAAATACAGCAACTTCAGATTGGATTTGGTCCCAAACACAAACGACAAAAATCGGTAAGCATATTTTCGCAAAATAATATCCTATATTAATAGAGTTTAATAAAAGGTCAGGTTCCTATAATGATAGGAACCTGATTTTCGTTTTACTCTTTTTAACAAGGAAACAATAATATATTTATGTAAACAAAATTTATGTTCATTTGTATTGTTGGAGTATCCAATCAATTGCTTTCGGAAGGTTAGAGGCTTTATAGTCAGCAGTTGAAATTTCGTTCCCAATAAAAATCGTTTTCGTACCTGCTTTCTTTCCAGCATCAATATCGGTTTTCCGGTCACCGACCATATAGCTTTCAGCGAGATCAACCTCATATTTTTCAGCAAGCTCTAGAATCATTCCTGCTTCAGGCTTTCGACAGCCGCAGCCAGCCTTTGGTTTGTGTGTACATGCAGTTATTTCATCAATTGCAGCACCATCTTTTTTTAGTTCTGATTCAAGGTGCTCATGAATTTCCGCTAAGTTTTCTTCAGTAAGAAATCCTAATCCGACACCTCCCTGATTCGTAACTATAAAAACCATATATCCACTTTCATTCAGGCGACGGATTGCAGGTCCAACGCCTCCATAAAGATACAGGTCATCAGGTTTATTGACATGCTTTTCATAAGAATTAATTACACCATCCCGGTCGAGAAATACAGCTTGGGTCAATGGTTGCCACTCCTTACGTTTATCACCATATTCATAATCGTTTCCTTCTTTCGTAGTGAATATGTGTACATCATGCGTTTTTTTGATAACATATGTAGCAAATGGAAACATGATACGTAATGAGGGAGTGGATTGTATGTCGATCGAAAAAGGGAATATGGTAACGGCATCCTATAAAACGGGGAGGTATATCGGAAAAGTCATTGAATCGAAACCCTCAATGGAAAAAGCGGTAGTTGAAATCCTTGCGGTACTCGTTCATCCGAAGCAAGGTGACCTCCATTCACCGAACAATGCTGACGTGACGTTTTTTCATGAACGACCGGCGTTAGCTTTTACTGAAAAAGCACTTGTACCACTAACAAACATTAAAAAGTACGATAAGGCTGTACCTGATTATCGTGAATCGCTACTAAATGCAGTTCATTTACAAATCTCAAATCTATCAAATGAAGGTAGTGATTACGCAAAGCTTGCTTTGCAACGACTAAATACACTTAAAGATGAATACGAATCAAAAAAGAACTGACACATTGTCAGTTCTTTTCTCTATTAATTTTAGTTGTTTCTCTTCTATTTTTTCAAATGCCCACATATTAATAGATTAAACAATGGGTGCAAAAGGAAGGGTTCACACATGATAAAAAGTAATTTACTTGATAGCCTGCAACGTACCCAAAAGGAATCATACATGAAAAGATCGGGATTGCTTATCACTGAAGCCTTGGCAGAAGTTGTGAGCGAATCCTATTGGCAAGCTGAGAAAGTGAATGCAAGTAATTAGAGGTACTTTTTATGGAAAGGAATTGACTCTTTTCTCTTAAATCGTTGTTCGTCTTCTTTTTTTAAAATTTCCCTCATACTCATAAATCATAGAATGGGTTGAAAAGGATGGATTAGATGAAAAAAAGAACATTACTTTATAACTTGCAAGATTCCCAAAAAGAATCGTTCTTAAAGAGATCAGGCTTGCTAATCTTCGTTGTCTTGTTGTTTTTCATAACCGTGTCTGTTCTATCGTCTTCCTTTCTCGAAAAGCAATTACACTCGAGTTCATTAAAAGGAACGTTGAACATCTTTTCCACGGAACAACTGGTTACCTTCATGGGAACAATCAACCCATATTTCAAGCAAGGTCTGCCAAATTCATATGAACCGCCATCACTGCAAAGTCTTTCATTTGAACTTGCAACAAGTATCAGGCCGGGTGATATTCGCTCTTTATTAGGTAGGGAATTGCCAGGGTTTGCGATTTATGATACTGAAATTCTCGTTGCAGGTGAGGGTACAGATTATACGACGCTGCCAATTGAATCAGCTCCACCGCTTGATGTTCTATTGAAAGAACGCGAAGTAGTCGAAGAAAAGCTTCAATTGGATGATACAGGTGAAGAAGAAAAACCGGACCTCACTACGAATGGAAGGGATGTTGTTTACATTTACCAGTCGCATTCTACAGAATCCTTTCTGCCACTTTTAAAAGATGCTGATGAGCCCAATGAGGCTAGGTCAAGGAATCCGAAAGCAAACATGATCAGAGTTGGTGAGATGCTTACAAAAGAATTGGAATCGCGCGGAATCGGAACTTTACAGGATCGAACGAATATGGAAGAAGTTTTGCTTAAACGAGATTGGAGCTATAGCGATTCCTATCAATTGTCTCGTGAAATCGTAAAGTCCGCAGTTTCTCAGAATAACGACATCACCTTTTCGTTTGATCTGCACCGGGATGATAGAAGAAGGGAAGTTACAACTACTAAAATTGATGGAAAAAGCTATGCACGTTTAGCATTTGTAATAGGAGAAGCGAATCCGAATTTTGAAAAGAATTTGCAGTTTGCTGAGAAGATGCATCATCTTCTTAATGAAAAATTTCCGGGGATTAGCAGGGCGGTATTAAAGAAAAATAAAAGTGAGGGGAATGGTCTATATAATCAAGACCTATCCGAACGAGCCCTCTTAATCGAAGTTGGTGGAGTAGATAACAATCTAGAAGAACTCCATCGTTCAATCGAAGCTATTGCAGAAGTGTTTGCTGACTATTATTGGGAAGCTGAAAAAGTCAATGCAGGAGGCCAATCGTAAACGTCGAATGTAACCAATAGGCAAATGTAACAAGATTCTCACTTTTTACACAACAAAATGATTCTCATTATGAGATAATAGATAAAGTTGAAGTAACGAAAAAGCAGGTGGATAGAATATGCCCAAATGGTTACGTAAAACACTCGTCGTATTAATAACAGTATTCACGTTAGGAACCGTTTCACCACCACCACACCTCCTGGCAGACAGTAATAAAGAAGACTCGAAAAAGGCAGCTAGCGATTACATACAGAGTCATCAAGATCCGATTACTTCTGAAGAACAAGAAGAAATAGATCTGTACTCGAATAGTTGGGAAGAAGTTGCAGCCTCTATCGATAGTACTGAGCAATTGCAGGACGCATTCGTAGCTCATACCGTTTATCAGGCGCATCACCAAACGATACAGAAATTCGGTACAAAAATTGAACAAAAGCGTGGGGAAGAGTTCCGTTCGATCATCCTTCCAAAGATTGAAGAAACGATCGCACAATTGAGTAGTCAAATTGATGAGGAAACACTTAGAAATTTAGGAATTACAGATAAGCCGACCAAAGGAAAAGGTGAAAAAATCTTCCATATTATGAATCGAGAATCGGGTGAGGATGTTTTCCGCCTCCATGTTCGTAGAGAACACCCTCCTGGCCAAGGCTTTTGGTTCTCCTTTCACTATCATGCCTCTAGCGATCAGTTTGCCGAGCATCATGAATTAGGAAGTATTTATTGGGATCAAAACACACCACCCAATTGGATGAGCTAAACGATATCGGAGCTGACGAATTAAAGTCGGCTCCGATTTATTGTTTCTACACGAAATTCCACATGCTATAATTAATTCAGGTTACATACTTTGTTGAAAGAGAGGGGTAGCATGCAACAATACTTAGATTTATGTCGACATATATTAGAAAATGGTTCAAAAAAAGAGGATCGTACAGGCACAGGAACGGTTAGTGTTTTCGGGTATCAAATGCGTTTTGATCTTCAAGAGGGTTTTCCGATGATCACAACAAAAAAGTTACACCTAAAGTCAATCATTCATGAGCTGCTCTGGTTTTTAAATGGGGATACCAACGTTAAGTATCTTCAGGATAATGGAGTTCGAATCTGGAACGAATGGGCTGACGAGAACGGTGACCTCGGTCCGGTTTACGGAAAACAATGGCGTTCGTGGACAAAACCAGATGGCGGAACGGTGGATCAGATTACGAGAGTTGTTGAAGAGATCAAGAAAAATCCTGATTCAAGACGGCTTGTCGTCAATGCATGGAACGCAGGCGAGTTGGATGAAATGGCATTAACGCCATGTCATTGCCTGTTCCAGTTTTATGTATCCGATGGGAAATTATCGTGTCAGTTATACCAGCGCAGCGCGGACACATTTTTAGGAGTACCGTTTAACATTGCATCGTATGCTTTGCTTACGACGATGATTGCACAGGTTTGTGACCTTGAGCCTGGTGAGTTTGTCCATACGTTTGGAGATGCTCACATTTACCTGAATCATCTTGAACAGGTTGAATTACAGCTTTCCAGAGAACTAAGACAACTACCTACAATGAAAATCAATCCAGAAGTGAAGTCGATTTTTGATTTCAAATTCGAGGATTTCACACTCGAAAACTATGATCCTCATCCTCATATAAAAGGTGCTGTATCAGTATGATTTCACTATTAGTTGCTGTCGGAAAAAACCAGGTGATGGGTAAAGATAACGATCTTCCATGGCATTTACCTGAGGATTTGAAGTGGTTCAAAAAGGTATCGATGGGCCATACGATCATTATGGGACGGAAAACGTATGAATCAATTGGCAAGCCGCTGCCAGGTCGGAAAAATGTAATCGTGACCACGAATAAAAGCTATGAAGCTGAAGGTTGTATCGTAACTCATTCGATTGATGAAGCGCTTGAACAAAATGGCGAAGAGCAAATTGTTATCGGGGGAGCACAAATCTTCGAACAGGTGCTACCGAAAACGGATCGGATTTACTTCACCTACATTGATGCTGATTTTGACGGTGACACGTACTTTCCTGAAATTGATGAATCCGACTGGAAGGTTTCATCGAAGGAGAAGGGGATTAAAAACGAAAAAAATCCTTATGACTATTATTTTATCGTTTACGATCGAAAACAAATGTAATTTAATGCTTTATAGTGGGAGGAGATCGAACCAAAGCCCTCCCTTTATATTTTATATTCTTATAAATAAATTTCACGTACCGTACTCCTTTTATAAAAATATAATAGTATAAAAAGATGGGTAAGAGGAGGTTAAGATGAAAAAACGATCAATATCCATATTTATAGAACGCGTACAACTTGAAGAAGTGGAAGCGTTCCGCAAAAAATTCGACTACTTATATTCTGTCATCCCTCCTCACATTACATTGGTTTTTCCATTTGAGAGTAAACTGACAACTGAGGAGTGCATCGAACATCTCTCTCAAACGTTAAAAAAAGTGCAACCATTTTCAATCACACTTAATGACTTCCATATTGCTGATGATCATTGTCTTTTTTATCTAGTAGACGAGGGAAAAGAACAAATCTGCGCAATACATAATCGGTTATACACAAAAAAATTAGTACAGTACCAGTCGGAAAATCAGACGTACATTCCACATGTAACGATTGGACGCTTTATTAGTCAAATTGAAGCTTCTGAGGCTTTGGAGCTTGCAAAACAAACGATTATTGCTAAACAATTCTGGATTAAAAAGATTGTACTTGAAATAATCGGTCCAAATGACGATTCAATAGTTGAACATATATTTAAGTTGAATGATAATCAATAAATACATGGGTCATCTCCTTAGGTTGCATATTGTCGATGTATGAGACTGGATACCCTCGTATAAGCTAGAGGAAAAAACTAATATAAAGGCTTTAAAAAAGGGGCAAAATAATGTCGATATCACCAAAAAAAGTTAGAGAATCGCGTACTATTAAAAGCAGTCATGTTCTACCTCCTGATACAAACAATCACGGAACATTATTTGGTGGGAAATTGATGGCTTACATCGATGATGTTGCAGCCATTGCAGCAACGAGACATGCAAGAAAGTATGTCGTCACAGCTTCAAGTGATTCAGTAGACTTTTTACATCCGATCAAGGAAGGCTATTCCGTTTGCCTTGAAGCGTTTGTATCCTGGAGTCATCGTACTTCAATGGAGGTCTTTGTAAAAGTCGTCTCTGAAAATTTATTAACAGGAGATCGTGAGCTGTGTGCACTATCTTTTTTAACATTTGTAGCAATCGACGAAGATGGAAAGCCTACCCCAGTTCCAGGTGTGATACCAGAAACAGAGGAAGAAAAGGGACTCTTTGAAGGGGCCGCAAAACGGGCTGAACGGCGTAGAAAACGAAGAGACGAGAGTAAACAGTTGGCACAGAATTTCGGTACACAGAAACCGTGGGAATAGTCTAAACAAACCGGGTCATCCTATATTGGGATGAGCCGGTTGAATTATTATCGATCTCGAGCGTTTTCTTCTAATTTAGGTAGAATGTTCATTTTCTCAATTTCAAATTTAGTTGTGGCTGTCCCATGTGTATAGATCCATTTATAAATTTGAACCAATTTACCGAATGTGATCCGTCTATGTTCGTCAACTTCTACCTCTTTAAAGTGTGTGAGGTTAAAAAAGTCCTCCTTTTCAACATCTTCTGCCGAATCGAACTCTTTGACAGCTATTCTAAAACGGTTTAATTCTTCGTCTGATACTGCCACTTCAAATAATTGCAGCCGTATATCTGTATTTACGGGAAGGATATCTCCTTTTGGTGACACGTAGTACGTATTTCGGTTTGTCATATTGAAAACACCTCATTCCTTCATTTATATGTACCATACCCCTCATTGGAAGTTCCTTAAACGTATCGCTAAAGGGATGTGCATTATCAAACACAACCAGTACATTCAGCATAAATAAATTTACGTAAATGGGTCCGGCAACTGTAACAATCAATGGGTAAACCAAATTTCAATAAATTAGAATAAAGGGATTTAGCGTAATTTGTCAAACTATGTATATAAAGCTGGAAATTTGATGATGGTGAGGTTAAGTTATGTCGATCAATGAACAAGTAAATGCTGCAATACATACAGATTTTGATGGAAAAGCGGAACTAGCTATGGATCATTCATTCTGGGAATCATTCATCGACCATTCAGCTGATGCTATTGGTCTGTTCGATCTCGACGGTAATATTTTAAAACTGAATAAAGCGACTGAGACAGTCTTTGGCTACTCTAGGGAAGAGCTGATAGGGAACAAGGTTGTGACCATTCCTGATGAAAGCTACAGGGAAGAAGTAGTGGATTTACAAAATAGAGTTAAAGCTGGGGAATCGATAAAAGATTTTGAAACCTTACGCAAAAAGAAGGATGGAACAATCATTGATGTCAGTATCACCTATTCACCAGTAATGGCTCAAAACGGCAAGGTTATCGCAATGGCCAACATTCTCAGGGATATAACTTCACAAAAAAAGGCAAGAGAGGAATTACAAAAAAGCGAGGCAAAATATAGACTGATCGCAGAAAACACAGCGGACCTCATTCGAATATTGAATTTGGATGGACAAATCATATATGCATCACCATCACATGTGAGGACACTAGGAAGAGATTCTAAGTATTATGAACGTATTCGCGATTTCAGTTTTATCCATCCCCATGATTTGCCTGTAATCGGAGAACAATTTCAGTCGATGATCATAGATAAGAGTCCGATCCATCTAGAATATCGGGAGCTTCATAACGATGGTCACTGGGTGTCATTAGAAGCTCACTGTACACCAGTCATTAATGAAACAAACCGAATCGATTCCATCGTGATGGTCGTTCGTGACCAGACTGAACGAAAACATACGGAAGAATTGCTGCGAAACTCCGATAAGCTTGCGGTAATTGGACAGATGGCAGCCAGTATCGCACATGAAATCAGGAATCCATTAACTTCTCTGAAAGGCTTCCTTCAATTTCTGCATTCCAATAGCGGGCGAGGGACAAAGCATTATTATGAATTGATGTTGTCTGAATTAGAGCGCATCAATTTAATCGTTAGTGAATTTTTACTTTTAGCAAAACCCCAGGTTGTCAGATTTCAAAAGACGTGTATCAAGAGATTATTAGACCATATCCTTACCTTAATTAATACACAGGCGATTGAAGAAAATATTGAAATTGAAACAAGTTTTGCAGAACGGCTTCCTGAGATCGAATGTGACGAAAACCAATTGAAACAAGCATTCTTAAACTATCTGAAGAATGCAATTGAGGCATCTGAACCAGGCGGGAAAATTGTAGTTACGATCGATTCAGATGATCACTTTCTTAAAGTGAAGGTTGTCGATCACGGTCACGGGATGCCAAAAGACACCTTTTCTAAAATAGGGATGCCATTTTTTACAACAAAGAGGAAAGGCACAGGACTTGGCCTAATGATCAGTCAAAAAATCATTGCGAACCATAAAGGTTCCGTGGAATTTGATAGTAAACAAAACAACGGTACAACTGTAACGATTTCCTTACCAGTAACTCGTACAATCTATGTAAAAGAAGAGTGATATAAAAGGAGTAAGTCCTTTTATATCACTCTATTTGTTTCTATTCAAGTGGTTTTAAGTTTTCGTTTCCTTGTAGTGATAGGATCATTTCTGTAATTAAAGTAATCTCCTCGCTGATATCCTTTAAGCTTGCTGTTTCAACGGGGGAGTGCATGTATCGGAGCGGAAGGGATACCAGTGCAATCGGAACACCTTCACCGGTTAAACGCATTTTATCCGCATCTGTACCTGTAACCCTCGGAGTCAGCTCATATTGAAGATTGATCTCCTGCTTTCTCGCAGTTTCCTCAAGCAGGTTGTTTATTTTGTAATGGATTGGAGCGCCTTTCGCAAGGACTGGTCCATCGTCTAATCGAATATCACCGTGCTTATTTCGATTGACACCTGGATAATCTGTTGCAAACGTTACATCAACTGCAAGAGCGAAGTTCGGTTTGATCTTCGAGGCAGCGAAGTATGCTCCGCCCATATTTGTTTCCTCGTTTACAGTACTAACTGCATAAACACCCACATTCGGATTTTTTTCAGCAACATTACGTAGAACTTCAGCAACGATAAACGCGCCTGTTCTGTTGTCAAGGCCCCTGCCACTGATACGGTTGTTCATTAAAAATTCCACGTCTCGTTTATAGATCACCAGATCGCCAACCTGGACGTACTGTTCGACCTCGTCTTTACTCTTTGCACCACAGTCGATATAAAGGTCTTCAAACTCAAATTTTTCCTTTATACCTCCATGATGTTCGGCATTTACACCGATTACTCCAGTGACCGTTTTCTTATATCCGAGTATCTCAACCTTCATTCCAATAGCCGGCTTATGACTGATTCCACCTAGTTTAGTGAAATGTATGTAACCGTTTTCATCAATTCGATTGATGATAAAGCCGATTTCATCACAGTGCCCGGCTAAAAGCACTTTAAATGGAGCATCAGGATTTACGACACCGGTTACATTTCCAGCATGATCTGTTTCAATTATGTCTGCAAATTTTTCAACATATTTAATCCACTTCCGCTGTATTGCCATTTCGAATCCAGATGGGGAAGGGGTTGAAAGCAGTTCTTTTAAGAATTTTTGCGATTTCTCGTTCATGAAGAGCCTCCTAATCGTCTGATTACCTATTCCATCATACCGAAAATCAGTCCGAAAAACAAAGTGATTAATATGAAGATTCAAATTTTCAATGTGCTCAGCGGTTGTCCATGTCGATGGTGTGTGACTCGACATATGGTATTAAGAACGTTAACGAATATTGATAGGTGAAATGCCATGAACACTAACAAATTGGAATACGTTGCTCTTGGAGATTCACTAACACTTGGAACAGGAACACTGATAGCTCCCGGGTTTGTGCCTAGGTATGTAGAGTCTATTCAACAGACTTTACACAAGAACGTGGTTAAAAATGTTTTTGCGAAGAATGGAGCGACTTCAAAGGATATCTTGACAGCTTTATCAAGACAAAACGTACAAAATGCCATTCAGGATGCCGATATCATCACGATAAGCGCAGGTGGAAATGATCTAGTTCGGGCTGCTAGATCGTACATTTCAACCAAACAGACAAAGTTTTTTGAAGAGGTTTTTAAAGAGTGCATGAAAAACATTTCAGCGATCCTGACGAAAATCTTCGAATTGAAAATAGCAGGCAAGTATCCATATATCATACGTTTGATCGGATTGTATAATCCATTTCCATTTATCGTGTTTAGTGATGATTGGGTTCAAGCCTTTAACAGGTACTTAAACAGTTTTAAAGAGAACAATATTGAGGTGGCTGATGTTTATCCATCGTTTAAAAAGAGGGGACGTAAAGTGTTATCGATTGATGGTCTACATCCAAATGGAAAGGGCTATGAAATTATTGCAAATGAATTGATAAAGCTCGGGTTTGAACCACTTTATTATTAGAAAAGGACTGAACTTGTTTGGATGGAAGATATCCCGTCCAAAAGTCCAGTCCAGTTACATACCATTATGAGGCTACTTCATTCTTAGATTCAGCTATTTTCATATTTACCTCATGCAACGTAATCTCGGGCCGTGAACCTACTCGGATATTAAATCCAGTTTGTCCAAGTCCCTCACTGATGTAAAATGGCTTTCCGTTCATGTGGTGTAGTCCTTTTACCATGTTTAAACGGACAAGCTTACCCATTTTAATTAAATGGTAAGGCTTTGGCCAGTGTATTTGGCCGCCGTGGAAATGACCTGATAACAAATAGTCATATGGGGTCTCTTTCATATTGAGCACAACATTCGGGTCGTGTGTAAGAACAAGGTTGAACCCAGTTTCCGGCAAGTTCTTATACGCTTTGTCCAAGTCGCTATGACCTGTACCGAAATTATCGATTCCGATTAAATTGACGGACATTCCGTTTATATCGATCGTATTGTTTTCGTTACGGAGTGTTCTACAATCATGCTCTCGAAGGGTTTTTTCTAATGTGGAAAAATGATCCTTATTCAAGACATAATCATGGTTCCCAAACACGGCATACGTTCCGTATGTTGGATTTAAACACTGAAATACTTTCAAATATTGAGGTAATTTAGAAAGGCTTCGTTTCCGATCCAAAAAATCACCGGTTAATGCTATAAGGTCGATTGGCTCCCCTTGCAATGATTCAAAAAGCTGTTCTGGTGTAATAGAGATATTTTCTAAATGCATATCAGAAATATGCAATATGTTCAGTTTCGAAGTCGTTTCACGTTCAGGGGAATTGATTTTTATTCGATTCAGTGTAAACTGATGTGTATTTTTATAAGCTTTATAAATTCCGAAAAATGCAATGGATAACAACAAAACAATAAGTATATACATCAAAAAAATCCCCTCCCTATATACAATTATAGGAATTTATGAGGGGAATTGGAACCGGTAAATGATGGGAGCTGAACGAAATGTCATTGCTGGTAGCGTTCTAATAATTGTTCCCGTGTCATGATTAAATACGTAGGATCAGGTATTTTCAACGATTGCGTACTACGAGACGAAGATAATAAGAAGATTGGGTAAAGTGCTGACAGCTTAAACAAACGGTAAATTTTACTTTTAATCGAAAAGGTTTCAAATCCTAAGCGGTGACATCCTTTATTAAGTAGGGTGATGCCAATGATTCCTTTTATCTGACCAAAATCCGAATGTTTTTGAACATATTCTGCAACATTAGGCAATGATTTTTGGACAAGCCTGTATAAATGACGGGCTTTATAAAGATCATTATTTTGATTGGCCATTGTGCGTAATAACCGTACATTATGCAGATGAATCTTAACTAAAACATCGTTTTTGGTAATTGTTGTTCCGTCATTCAAGGTGAGCGAACGACCCTTATAACGGGTTAACCGGACTCGAAAAATACACGGTTCTTCTTTATCTTTATCTAAGTACGTTAATCGTGTAAACGTGTAATATAAGGGATCAAGTGTTTCCCAAATCGTGAGTGCATATCCTCTGAAATTCATGCTGATATTCTCCTTCAAGATATATGATTCAACAATATTGTTGGTATCTGAAATGCTAATTATCAATGGAAATAAGAGGATGGACGCTCAGTCGAATGATTCGAGATAGAACTTCAAACACTAGTTACTAAAAACGGGCTGATTTTTGATGAAACGAGTATTGATGTTACCACTGTTGACGATTTCTTCAGGTCACCATCACGTTGCAGATGCGATAAAGATCGAATTAGAACAAACTGGAAACTTTAAATGTAAAAAAGAAGAACTGCTATCCAGTACATTCGGGTTTGGAGAACGACTTGTATCGAATGTTTATTTAAAGTGGATTCAATACAATCCAACATTGTATAGTTCTGTTTATAAAAAACTGGCTAAATCGAACGTCCAATCAGATTCCCGTTATACCATTTTTGAAAAAATGTTTTTACGTTCCCTAAGGAGGATCATACGCGAACACAAACCTGTTTTTGTTGTTTGCACACATGCCTTACCCTCGTACTTGTTAGAAACCTTGAAGAAGTCGGGAGAGCTGACCGTTCCAATCATAAACGTTTATACCGATTTTTTTATTAACGATATATGGGGGAAACAATACATTGATTATCATGTCGTTCCGGATCAAGCATTTAAACAGACATTAATTCACAATGGTGTACCACCAGATCAAATTCATGTTTTAGGAATTCCTGTTCATCATTCTATAAAATCGATTCCAAAACGGGACCATATTGAAAAGGAAACATATAAAGTACTTGTATCGGGGGGCAATCTAGGTACAGGTAACTTATTAAAATTCATACAGCAATTGCAGTCGAACGGTCGAATTCGCTACCAAATTCTTTGCGGGAAAAATAAGAGACTATATGAACGAATTAGCCAATTACAAAAGGACTGGATCCACCCGCTGCCCTACATTGATTGCCGAGAAAAGATGAACCAGCTATATGATGAAAACGATGCGATTATTACAAAACCTGGGGGTGTTACCGTTGCAGAATGCCTCAAGAAGCGTCTACCGATTTTCATATATGATCATTTACCTGGTCAAGAGGAGTACAACTTAGAACATTTAAGTACACAACAGTTAGTCTACCCGTTGTTTCGGTGGAGAGAAGCCGAAAGGGACATACTACAGATCTTGGACGACCCGAATGTATTTACCGATGGCCAGTCGAAAATATCCGATTATCACCATCGTATTGAACAGAGAACAGCTACACAGGTTTTAACGAAAGTTTTGGAAAACGGAGTATAATTCCTTATTCATCATCCCAACCTAAAAGAGTGTATTTAAAATGTGAACGAATCAGAAGGTGATCAATATGCAGATAAGCCAGCGAAAGTACCTAATTATAATCACGTTATTTACGATGATTTTCATGAGTGCTTGCAACAATAATGATGATCAAGCACAAGAGGGAGCAGAGACGAAGGAGATTACGTATACGAAAGAGCCTTACATCATAAAAAGCGGTGAAAAGGTTAAAGGTGTGGAAGATCTACGAATGGTCCAAGCAAAAGACAAATTACTTGTAGCAATAAAGGTGACCAACTTTGATCGGTTTCAATTGCAAGAAATAAATAAGAAGGTTAAGAAAAAACTTAAAAAACAACATCCTAATAAAAAGGTTACTGTTACACCTGACAAAAAAATCTATATGGAAATTGAAAAATTAGAGAAGGAAATCAAAACGGAACATTTAGATGAGGAAGCCGTTCATAAAAAAGTGAAAAAATTAATAAAGCTTTCCAAAGAAAAGGGCTGATTGCCCATTTAAATGAAATGGCCTGAATAGCGATGACTACTCAGGCTGTCTTTTTTACAGAGCATTGCCTTTTAGGTGCTGCAACTTTGCTTTCGCCTAAATGCTCGGCAACTGCCTTGTTTTCATTCCACCATCATTAGTGGAGTACCGAAGTGTTCCAAGAAGCAAGGTCATAATATCCTCTGTCGATTTGTTCTTTTTCACTGTACAACAGATTTCGAAGGTCTTCAGGTAATGCCGGTGTGAGAGGGTGGGTCAAATCGATCGAATCATTTGCTGAATAAACGAGAACCGAAAAGAGACGTTTTTCGCACATGTCCATGCCGGTAACCGTTATAAAATTGAGCTCGCGTGTCCGATACGTATAAAAAATACGAAATGATTCCAAATTATTCATCCTTTTTTACATACCAGTATTGACAATTTCGGGAATCATTAACCTATAAAATAGGCCCCTTATTGTCCGAAACGATCCAACGTATCATAAAACTCCTTTAGAAACCCAAAGAATACTTTTTCAGAAGGGGCCAACTCGCGATTTTGTGGAATGATGATCCCTACTGTACGTGTTACGTTCGGCTCAATAATTTCAATGGAAACATTTTCACGATCAGGCAAATCATGAAGTGTAATTTCCGGAAGCATACTCACACCAAGACCAGCTGAAACGAGGCCTTTGATTGTATCCACGTCTTCTCCTTCAAATGCAATCCTCGGAGTGAATCCTACCTGCTGACATGACTTCATAATCAAATCTCGTAATATGTACCCGTGTCGGAACACGACAAATGGATCATGACGAAGCTGATTAAGCCTAAGCTGAGATTGGTCTGCGAGTGGATGACTCACTGGAAGCAACGCCAGAACTTTTTCAGTAAAAAAGATATGTCCTTTAAGGTCCTTTTTGTTCGCAGGGACAGGGGATACAAAGGCAAGATCAATATGCCCTTGAACAACGGCATCCGACAATTCGTTCACCGTTCCTTGACGAAGCTGAAAACCAATTTGGGGGTGTTCCTTTCGAAATGCTGAAATAACAGTAGGTAATGTTTTTGCTGCAAGGCTCGTCGGAAACCCTAGCCGTATCGTACCTGTTTCGGGATTCAGATATTCAAAGACCTCTTGCTTGGCTTTATCCAATTCCACAATGGCGATTTTGACATGATCTAAAAAAATTCTCCCCACAGGTGTTAAACGTATATTACGACCTTCGCGAAAAAACAAGCTTACCCCTAGCTCTTGTTCTAGATTCGAAATTTGTCGACTGACTGCGGACTGTGCTACGTGCAATTCCGCAGCTGCATGACTCACATGCTCCATTTCTGCCACTTTTATAAAATAATAAATCTGCCTTAACTCCATTATATCAACCCTTACGACTAATCGTTCTCACTTAGAGAATGGTTTCATCGAATTTATATATTGAAAGCATAACAGAAAGTCACTAGTATGGAAACTAACAACTTTTATCAGAAATTTCCGAATTAGATAAAATGATGGGGTGATACTATGAATCGAACGGGATTTCCATGCAAACAAGGACTCTATGACCCTGCTAATGAAAAAGATGCTTGTGGTATCGGTTTTGTCGCACAAATTGATGGCATCGAATCACACCAAATTGTTACAGATGCACTGAGCATGCTATGTCGTCTCGAGCATCGAGGTGGTCAAGGTATTGACCCGGATTCAGGTGATGGGGCAGGCATCATGCTGAAAATACCCGATCGTTTTTTTCGGAAAATATGGTCTGAAAAATTACCAAAGAGCGGAGATTATGCAGTCGGAATGGTGTTCCTTCCACAGGATGCACATGAACGAACTCGTGCAGAAAAAATAATCGAACAAGTCATTATCCAAGAACACCATGAATTGATCGGATGGAGAGCGGTACCAGTTCAAAAGGAAGCTGTATCATCAACAGCATTGCGAACGATGCCGTTCATCCGTCAATTTTTTGTTAGAAAGCCAAAGTGGATCGAATCTGACATTGCGTTTACTCGTTCACTTTATTTAATCCGAAAACGAATTGAAAAACAGATTGAACAACTAGATTGGCAGGAACAACATCCTTTTTACATCGCGAGTCTTTCCAAAGATGTCATTGTGTATAAAGGAATGTTATCGTCTTATCAATTAGATCGTTTCTATGAAGACCTGCCACAGCCAGACTTTAGGAGTACCTTTGCAATGGTACATTCACGTTACAGCACAAACACATTCCCATCCTGGGAACGAGCACATCCGAACCGAATGATTATGCACAACGGAGAAATCAATACGATCACTGGAAACGTAAATTGGATGAAAGCTCGAGAAAAATCAGCCGAATCTGATGTATTTGGTAATCGACATCATGATCTATTGCCTGTGATTTCTGATTCTGGCAGTGACTCCGGTATGCTCGATCAGGCTTTTGAATATTTGGCTATGAATGGAAGGTCGCTCACGCACACTGCAGCAATGATGGTTCCTGAAGCTTGGGATTTAAATGATCAGATGACAGACCCAGAACGAGCATGCCTTGAATTCCTAAGTTGTAAAATGGAACCATGGGACGGACCGACAGCACTGGCATACACAGATGGAAACCAAATCGGTGCGTTGATTGACCGGAACGGATTGCGTCCTGCACGTTTTTATTTAACGGATCAGAACACGATCATTTTTTCTTCAGAAGTGGGGGTGCTCGATGTTGAACCAAAGCGAGTTGTTCAAAAGGGGCGACTAGCACCGGGGGAAATGATATTGGTTGATTTAGAAACGAATGAAATTATCCTGAACCCTGAACTGAAAAGGTCAATTGCAACAGCTTACCCGTATCGAAAATGGCTGGAACAAACATTGATCACCTTAAAGAATTCAGAACAGGACCACCAACAAGAATCCGTGACAGAGGAAGAACTCTTAACTTATCAGCTTGCTAATGGCTATACAACAGAAGAAGTCATGAAAAATATCCTGCCGATGGTAAAAGAAAACAAAGATCCGATTGGTTCAATGGGGAATGATACTCCACTCGCTGTGTTATCAAGACAACCGCAGCTATTATTCAACTATTTCAAACAGCTGTTTGCCCAAGTGACCAATCCACCGATTGATGCGATCCGGGAACAGGGCTTCACCTCAACGAAGACGTACTTAGGTCCAGAAGGGAATGTACTTCAGGATAACCTTGAGGATTCCCAAAGAATCCAGCTATCCACTCCAATCCTGAAAAAACATGAGTTTGACCAATTGTTTAGTGGTGGCGGACCAGGGTTTAAGTCCGCCCGTTTTTCTAGTTTATATGAAGTTGATCAGGATCCAGCCACTCTGCAAAAATCCGTATTCCGATTATTTGAAAAGATTGAACAAAGGGTACGTAACGGTGTCAGCTTAGTAATACTATCTGATCGGGATTTGGATATAAGGCATGCACAAATACCATCACTCCTTGTCGTAAGTGGCCTGCATCATCATCTCGTCAAAGTCGGCCTTCGCACAAAGGCAAGCATCATAATTGAAACGGCCGAAGCGCGTGATGTTCATCAATTTTCTGCATTAATCGGCTATGGGGTTGATGCGATTTACCCTTATGTTGCTTATCGAACGATTGAAAAGCTTATCGACGACGAGCATTTAGAAACCATCAATTACAACGAATCCATCAGTCAATTCATTGAAGCAGCTACTACCGGTATTGTAAAAGTGATGTCTAAGATGGGTATTTCTACTATTCAAAGCTATCGTGGTGCTCAAACCTTCGAAGCAATTGGAATCAGTCACCAGGTGATTGATTCGTTCTTCCCTGGTACAGCTTCAAAACTCGGAGGCGTTGATTTAACAACGATTGCTGAGGAAACGGAGAAACGTCATCAGCATGCCTTTAGTGGAAGCAGTTCTTTAGAATCCGGAGGAGCAATGCAGTGGCGACATGACGGAGAGCATCATGCTTTCAATCCTAAAACGATTCATACGCTGCAGCACGCTTGCAGAACGAATGACTATGGGCTTTATAAACAATTTTCTGAGCTCGCTTCAAATGAGACGGTTACATTTTTACGAGATCTACTTGAAATCGATCGGAATGATACTGCGATATCGATTGAAGAGGTAGAGTCTGTTGAGTCCATCTGGAAAAGATTTAAAACAGGGGCGATGTCTTACGGATCATTGAGCCAGGAAGCCCATGAGATCCTAGCCATCGCCATGAATCAGATTGGTGGAAAAAGCAACAGTGGTGAGGGTGGAGAACACCCGACTCGTTTTACCCCTGATGAAAATGGGGACAATCGCCGCAGTGCAATCAAGCAAGTTGCCTCAGGTCGTTTTGGGGTAACGAGTCATTACCTAGTAAATGCGGATGAGTTACAAATAAAAATGGCACAAGGTGCAAAACCAGGAGAAGGCGGGCATCTTCCTGGTAAAAAAGTTCACCCTTGGATTGCAGAGGTTAGAAAGTCTACGCCTGGGGTTGGTCTAATTTCACCACCGCCACATCACGATATCTATTCCATCGAGGATCTTTCGCAATTGATCTATGATTTGAAAGCTGCTAATCCAAAGGCTCGAATCAGTGTAAAGCTCGTAGCAAAGTCTGGAGTTGGAACGATCGCTGCTGGAGTTGCGAAGGGGAACGCGGACGTCATTTTAATCAGTGGTTACGAAGGCGGTACCGGAGCATCCCCTAAAACGAGTATACGTCATGCCGGACTTCCATGGGAAATCGGTTTAGCTGAAGCGCATCAGACGCTTATTCTAAATGGATTGCGTGACTCTGTCGTGTTGGAAACCGATGGGAAATTGATGACAGGTAAAGACGTTGTAAAGGCAGCCTTATTAGGGGCTGAAGAGTTTGGTTTTTCGACAGCTCCACTAGTTGTTCTTGGTTGTATTATGATGCGTGCATGTCACCTCGATACGTGTCCAGTCGGGATTGCTACTCAAAACCCTGAGCTTAGAAAAAAATTCATGGGAAAACCCGAGCATGTCGTCAACTATATGCGATTTATCGCCGAAGAAATTCGTGAACTGATGGCTCAATTGGGCTTCCGAACAATGGAGGAAATGATCGGAAGAACTGAAAAGTTAACGGTGAGTCCAAAAATGGATGAGCATCCAAAGGCGCGTATGTTGGATCTAACCCCTTTACTCTACACACCAGAGCCATTCATAGCCTATAAAGATAATCAGAATAACGACGATCGATGTAACCATCTTGATGAACAAGTGTTAATTCCTAACTTAAGACGAGCGCTTTCGCATCGAGAACGTGTCACATTTGATGCGTTAATAAAAAATACCGATCGCGCTGTAGGAACGAGATTAGGGTATGAAGTGACAAGCCGTTTCGGCTCAGACGGATTACCTGATGATACAATTCATCTCACCTTTAAAGGTTCCGCAGGTCAAAGTTTTGGTGCTTTTGTGCCGAAAGGAATTACTTTGAATTTAAGAGGTGATGGCAACGATTATGTCGGTAAAGGATTATCAGGTGGAAGGATTATCGTATCACCGCGTATTAAACCGACTGTTCGTCAAATGCAGGAGATCCTTATCGGTAATGTAGCCTTGTTCGGCGCAACATCAGGCCAGGCATTTATAAATGGGGCAGCTGGAGAGCGTTTTGCAGTCCGTAACAGTGGAGCTGACGCTGTTGTCGAAGGTGTAGGGGACAATGGTTGTGAATACATGACAGGCGGACGTGTCATCATTCTCGGTTCTGTTGGAAAGAATTTTGCAGCTGGAATGTCCGGAGGTATTTCCTATATTTGGTCGAAGAGTTCCGATTCTGTGATCGCAAATTGTAATAAAGAATTGGTCCAGTTTGAAGAGTTAGCCAATTACAAGGAAATTAAAGAAGTGAAAAAGATGATACAGCTGCATTACATGAATACAGGCAGTATCCGTGCAAGGTATATCTTGCAAAACTGGCGTGAATCAGTTGCTCATTTCATTAAAGTCATTCCAATTGAATACAAACGAATGCAGAAACAAAACGATGAGCAAAATGACCCGGAAGAACAAGACTTACTCACATTATCCTAATGGACGCTCACAAGAGGGGGGAGAACAAAATGGGGGAACTTACAGGGTTTATGAAGTACCCGCGAAAAGACATCGGAAAACGAAATCCTTCAACACGGATCAACGATTGGAATGAATACACAAAACGACCGACAGACCGGGAACTTAAGCGGCAAAGTTCAAGATGCATGGACTGCGGCACACCGTTTTGCCACACAGGTGCAGAATGGGGGCGATCCACTGTCGGTTGCCCGATCAATAACTTGATACCCGAATGGAACGAGCTTGTAAGTGACGGGAAATGGAAACAAGCACTCGATCGTTTAGAGGAAACGAATAATTTCCCGGAATTTACAGGAAGGGTATGCCCTGCACCTTGCGAAGGCTCCTGCACGCTCGGACTTCATAGCGAAGCGGTGACCATTAAATCGATTGAAAATGAAATCATCGAACGTGGATTTGAGAACAATTGGATCAACCCATCCCTTCCACAAAAAAGGAGCGGGAAAAGAGTAGCAATCGTCGGGTCTGGCCCCGCTGGATTGACCGCTGCAGATGAGCTAAACAAGAAGGGACATTCCGTTACCATTTTTGAGAGGGATGATCGACCAGGTGGTTTGTTAATGTACGGAATCCCGAACATGAAGCTTGAAAAAGAAGTGATTGAACGTAGAATCCAGCTGTTGAAGGAAGAAGGGATCCAATTCGTACTCAACACGGAGATCGGAAAAGATATTACCCGCGGACAATTACAAACAGAATACGATGCGGTCATACTCTGTGTCGGTGCACAAAAGCCGAGAGACTTACCGATTTCGAATCGTGATGGAAAGGGCATCCATTTTGCAATGGACTTCCTTGTCCATTCAACGAAACAAATGCTCGATGATCATCCATTGGACTATACGTTCGACGCAAAAGGAAAAGACGTTATAGTAATTGGAGGGGGAGATACTGGGGCTGACTGCGTGGCTACTGCCTTGAGGCAAACATGCAATAGCGTTGTCCAATTCGGAAAACACCCATCATTGCCTGAAAGCCGTGAACAGAGCAACCCTTGGCCGTTGCCGCCCTTAACGTTTTCATTGGAATATGCTTACGAGGAAGCGGTTCAAACCCAAGGTGCTGACCCACGTAAATATGAAATTTTAACAAAAGAATTTGAAACTGATTCTAACGGACAGGTTATTGCCCTGAATACCGTTGAAATCAAAAAAAGAATAAATCAAGAGGGTGAACTTGTCACTACTGAAATACCTGGGACAGAAAAGAGGTGGCCGGCCCAACTCGTCCTCATCGCAATCGGTTTTACAGGTCCAGAAAGGCTGACGGTTGATCATTTCCACATAAAAGAAACGAGCAGCGGAACGATATGGACAGAGGATAATACGTATATGACGAGCAATGAAGGTGTATTCGCAGCTGGGGATGCACGTAAAGGGCAAAGTTTGGTCGTTTGGGCCATTCGCGAAGGCCGGGAAGTTGCAAAGGTCTGTCATGATTATTTGGCTTTCTCGACACAAACTGCTTCATTTGGATAATCAGGTGACCTGTGGGTAATTTATAAGTATCCAATATGAAGGAGGGAGCCATTAATGGGAAGAGGCAAAAATTTTCAACATAAGAGGCAAGGTACGATTAATCGGCCACCTAAAGGTGCAAAAATCGCTCGAGAAGAATTTTCACGGGAAGAGCCGATTGATTTAGAAAAATTAGAAGATGAGAAGAAGAAATGACATTATAAAAGGTATGCACTTAACGTAGGTAATCATTGAATAACCTATACGGGTACTAAGAAAAAGGAAGGATTTCCAATGACGGAAATGCTTCTTTTTTATTGAAATCTGATCTCCTCGATGACTTCAAAAAGATACCGCCAATCAGTAGAAAGGGAATACGGATATATTTCAGGTGTCTTTTTCGTGTTATGTAGGACAACACCCTATACCAATCTCCTTGACCTTGAATTTACTAGAAATAAGAGAGCTTGATAGATGATAGGTAAAGGAGAATAATGATATGTCAGACATACATCTATTTCCAATCGAGGTAAGCACAACAAATACAAAACATAACGAAATCCCTAAAGGTATAAATATGATTGAGGCTCCACGAATGTGGGACATTGGATACAAAGGTAGAGGTGTAGTGGTAGCAGTATTAGATACAGGCTGTGAATATAACCATCCTGACTTGCAAGGTCAAGTGATTGATGGGAGAAATTTCACTTCTGATTACAATGGAAACCCAGAAATATTTTTGGATAATCATTATCACGGGACGCATGTTTCAGGTACGATCGCTGCAGGTTTAAATGGTTTCGGCGTTGCTGGAGTGGCACCCGAGGCAAGCTTGCTTATCCTTAAGGTAATCAGGGGAAATGGAACGAGTACGTATGAAAGCCTAATCGAAGGGATCGAATATGCAATTGATTGGAGGGGACGGGATGGGGAGCAGGTGCGCGTCATTTCACTCTCACTAGGTGGAGGCATAAATGACCCACGATTACATTCTGCTATCAAGCGAGCAGTAGCACAGGGCATCCTTGTTGTTTGTTCCGCGGGCAATTTAGGGGATGGAAAAAGATATACGTTTAAAAAAACATACCCTGCCTATTATCCTGAGGTTGTTTGTGTCGGTGCGGTGTCAGAAGATAAGAAACCAGCAGATTTTACGAATACAAACGATGAAATTGATTTAGTTGCACCTGGTGTGAACATTGTTTCAACATACACAAATAACAAATATGCAGAACTATCAGGCACATCAATGGCTACACCACACGTTTCGGGAGCTGCTGCATTACTGATTGAAGGCTATGAATCTAAATTGAAACGAACTCTGTCCGAAGCTGAAATTTATCGACTCCTCATGAATAATACGGAGAAATTAGGCTTTAACCGAAAGTCCGTGGGTGCGGGGCTTTTAAATATATCAAAGGGCATCACAAAGAAACGGACCTAATTTGATAAGGAGACATTCTATATGAGTCGATCTCATATTTTTCTGATCTGATGTATGTAATGAGTTTTCTTGGACGTAATACTCTCGAATTATGATATGCTTTTAGGAACAGGTCATAGGAGGGGAAACAATGGCTCAATCAATTGCTGTTGCCGTCATTCATGGAGCTGGAATTCAAAAAGAGGACTTTGCAGAGATTTTAATCGAGAACTTACAAAAGCATATACAAACTCGTATGCGGAGAAGCGGGCTTCCATTTACCAGCAAAGAGTTTGTGTTTCAACCTGTTCATTGGGGAGTCGTATTCAATGATAAAGAACGGGAGCTTTGGGAAGATGTCCAGAAAGGCGGCCCCTTAAATTTTACTAGGTTACGAAAGTTTTTCATTGAATTTCTCGGCGATGCGATCGCTTACCAACCTACGATGCGTCGCCATCAAAATTATGAACGGGTTCATGAGGTATATAGCCACGCTTTGAAGGAATTGAGTCAAAAAGCAGGGAAGGATGCCCCTCTAACAATCATTGGTCATAGTCTGGGTACTGTCATAACGAGTAACTTTTTCTATGATTTACAAGAACGACCACAACAAACCGATTACTTAACGGAGATGCTTGAAAATGCTTCGTCTATTGAAAAAGGGGAAACCTTTGCTCAATTCATATCACTAGGATCACCGTTAGCTCTATGGAGTTTACGTTACGCTAGCTTTGATCGACCAATCCAAGTGCCCGCCCCTCAGTTCAATACCATCTATCCGACAGGAAAGGGGTCATGGATCAACCTATACGACCGAGATGACATTCTAGGTTATCCGTTACGAACCTTAAGTAAGGCATACGAGCAAGCGGTAGAGGAAGACCGGGAAATGAATGTAGGCAACCTGTTGAAGAACTGGAATCCTGCGTCTCATTTTGAATATGTAAAGGACAAAGATATACTCGATTTAATCACTGAAAAGTTAATCCGACTCTGGTTATCTGTGAATGATTCAAATCCTGAATTTTAGGCTATTTTAAACCGAATATCATTTGTACGTTTATAAAAAGAGGAGTGGTGGAATGGTTACACCGATTAAGGGTACGACAACTTTACATAATGGACTGAAAATGCCTTGGCTAGGCTTTGGTGTATTTAAAGTTGAAGAAGGAAATGAGGTCATTCAATCTGTAAAATGGGCACTTGAGGCTGGTTACAGGAGTATTGATACTGCTGCTATTTACCGCAATGAAGAAGGGGTCGGCCGAGCGATCCGCGAATCGGGAATTTCTCGTGAGGATTTATTCATTACGACAAAAGTATGGAATAAGGCTCAAGGATTTGAATCTACATTAGGAGCCTTTGAAAAGAGCATGAATAAGCTCGGCTTGGATTATCTTGATTTGTATTTAATCCATTGGCCAGTTGAAGGGAAGTTCAAAGAAACGTGGAAAGCAATGGAGAAGTTGTACAAGGAAGGGCGAGTGAAGGCAATCGGTGTAAGCAACTTTCAAGTCCATCATCTAAAGGATTTAATAGAAGATGCTGAAATTAAACCGATGGTCAATCAAGTCGAATTCCATCCGCACCTTACACAGCAAGAGCTCCGAACGTTCTGCCGTGAACAAAATATCCAGATGGAAGCATGGTCACCATTAATGCATGGGAAGCTGCTTGATCATCCTGCTTTGAAAGAAATCAGCAACAAATACGGTAAATCACCAGCACAGGTCATTTTACGGTGGGATCTTCAACACGGGATCGTAACAATTCCGAAGTCAGTGAACGAACATCGGATACATGAAAACGCAAATCTGTTTGATTTTAAACTAACTGAAGAAGAAATGTCCCGGATTGATGGACTGAATCGAAATGAACGGTTTGGTCCAGATCCAGATAATTTCGACTTCTAATTTAAACATCATAAATATCAAGGTAGAAAGAAATGATTTCAAACTGACCACAGTAGCAGTATAAGTTACTGTGGTTTAGTTTTGTGTATGTAAGTGTGTATTGGCTGCGTATGTTTTGCAGGTCCTTCTTAAAAGAACTATTTAGGGAACGATTGGTTTCAGAAATTAATGGCGATTCATATGGAGAGTAAACATTTTAGACAACGTTCTTGCAAATTCGCACCACCTGGTCCGAATGAACCAGAAATATTTTGTCGAATATTCTGAAAACTTATCCACAGGACTTCATTGTTCTGTGTATAAAAGCTATTAAAAAGGAGAGTAGTATTGACTGGTTGGTCAATATTATAGGAGATGTAAATAGTAGTAAATATGGCCTATTATTTTTTTCGATGATGAACAGCCCAGGGTTATCCACAGCCCGAATACCATTTGTGCATAAATTCAGATAATCGCGTTATCCACATTGACTATATGGTCAATGTGGATTATAATGGAGTTGACTACATGGTCAATATAAGGAGGGCATCGAAATGAAAGCAATCGAAATGCAAAACCTCACGAAGTACTACGGAAAACACCGTGCAGTAACCGATTTGAATTTAACCGTACAAGAAGGTGAAGTTTATGGATTCATCGGACCGAATGGTGCAGGCAAAAGTACGACCATTCGCATGTTACTGAATTTTATTTTCCCGACGAAAGGCTATGCGAAAATCTTTGGCAAGGACATCATTACTGAATCGATGGCAATAAAAAAAGATGTTGGTTACTTGCCCTCTGAAGTACATTACTATGACAATATGAAAGTAAAAGAACTACTTAATTATTCCGCTGGTTTTTATAAAAAGAAGGCTTCTAATACGCGGATTAAGGAGCTCTCAGATCGATTAGAGCTAGACCTTTCTAAGAAATTCGAGGATTTATCATTTGGGAACCGGAAGAAAGTAGGAATCGTTCAAGCATTGTTACATGAACCCCGTTTACTAATCATGGATGAGCCGACCGGGGGACTCGATCCACTAATGCAGCATACGTTTTTTGATTTGCTACTCGAAGAAAAAGAGAAGGGGGTTACAATTTTCTTTTCCTCCCATATCTTGAGCGAAGTTCAAAAGATGTGTGATCGGGTTGCGATTATTAAAGAGGGTGAATTGATTGCTAACGATACAATCGAGAACCTAACGAAAAATCAATTCAAAAATGTAACGATATTATTAGCAGAAGAACAAACAATCGATCTCACTCTCGAGGGCATCATTCGTCAAGAACAACTGGGGCAAACATTGAAGCTGTTATATCGAGGTGATGTGCATGCATTGGTTCATGAAATCAGCCAGCACACGTATCGCGACCTTTTGATCGAAGAACCTTCTTTGGATGAAATTTTCATGCACTTTTATGAAAACGAAAAGAATGGAGGAGCAGAGAATGATATTTAAACAAGAATTCAAGTGGAACCTTCGTTCACTGATTATCTGGTCAATCATAATCGGGGGTCTGACTTTCTTAATGATGCAAATATATCCTGATTTCGCAAAACAGCAAGAAGGTATGAAGGCGTTGTTGGAGGCGTATCCTGAAGGAATAAAAAAAGCATTCGGTATGGATAAAGTCAGCATGGGAACGGTTCTTGGGTTTTATGCAATTGAAGGTTACATGCTAATTACCCTGATCGGCAGCATTTACGTTGTCTTGCTTGCAGGAAATATGCTCGCAAAAGAGGAAAGCGAGAAGACGATAGAGTTTCTACTGTCAAAACCGATCACCAGAACGTCTATGATTACTCAGAAGCTTCTTGTTGTAGTTTTGAACGTAGTATTATTCAACCTGATCGTTTCGCTGATTAACCTTAGTGCGTTCTTGATCGTCGATGATGGATCGTTTGAGTTTAATCAGTATTTACTCATCTCAATCGCACCAGTATTGTTACATCTGACATTCGCAGCTATCGCCTTTTTGCTATCCAGTGTTCTTAAAAAAGGGCGACAAATACTTTCTGTAACGGTCGGACTCGTGTTCATCACGTACTTTTTGCAGATTATTTCAAGTGTTACTGATTCTTTGGAGAACTTGAAATTCGTTAGTCCATTTTCTTATGTAGATGCTGCTGACATTATTCTTGATGAATCGCTAGATGGATTGTATATTTTCATTATGGTTGCGGTTATGCTGATTAGTACAGTGCTTACGTTTATGTACTATCGTAAAAAGGATATCGCAGTGTGAAGCGAGGTTTTATAATATGACCAGCGCATTTGAAAAGTTACCTGATGAGAAAAAACAACGAATTTTAGCAATTTGTATAGAAGAGTTTGCGAAAAACGGATATGAAAATACATCGACTAACCGGATCATCCAAAGGGCTGGCATTTCTAAGGGCTTATTATTCCATTATTTTAAGAATAAAAAGGGATTATTCCTGTACCTTGTTCAACATTCTATAGAGCTAATTGCTGATAAGGTATATAAGAAACTGCAAACGTTCGATCAAACTGATTTTTTTGAACGGATCAGGCAAGTATCTGTAATCAAAATGAATGTGTGTTTAATTTATCCGAATGAATATCAAATCCTTATGAAAGCCATTTTAGATACACCAAAAGAGCTGCAAATAGAAATTGAGGAAATCAATAGGTCCTACTATGCAAAAGTTCAAGACGCGAATGAAACGTACTTGTTCTCTTATTTGAAAGAGGAGGACTTAAGACCAGGATTGACGAAGCAGTTTGTCATCGATTATATAATGAATGTCATCGATCAATTGAACCGCAACATGCTTCAGGCCTATAAAGGCATAGAGAAAGAGCTGCTCGTTGATCCAGATCCATTCCTCGATCAACTGAACCAATACTTTGATGTCATTCAATATGGAGTCTATCGGAAGTAATCGAGTAACATTAGTACAATTCTAAACAGTAAGCTATAATTAGTCATGGGTAATTTTCCAAGGAGAGTAACACAGAGTTGTTGCTCTTTTTGATTACACCTTTTTACAGCACTCGATATTTTACGGAGGTTGACATGAAAGCTTTAGCAAAAAACTTTTTAAATGGAATCATTACAGTTGTACCGATTATTTTAGTAATTTACGTCGTCATTAAAGTATTTGAATTTCTTGACAGTATTCTTGGAAACACATTTCGCGGCTTCTTACAAGAGGATTATGTTCCTGGATTGGGGTTGCTCGCGTCTATCATTCTTATCACCGTCTTAGGCTGGTTATCCAGACAATATATCAGCGGGAAAATAGTCGAACTGATTGATAAGCTTTTAGATCGGATTCCGATCGTAAAAAGCCTTTACTCTGTTATTAAAGACACAATCCAGTCGTTTCTTGGTGAGAAAAAGTCCTTTTCAAAGGTGGCTCTCGTTCATTTGCCAGGAACAAACATGAAGGCGATCGGATTTGTCATGTCTGAGGATGTCGATACGCTCGATCGTACTTTATCTGACCATATCGCGGTGTATGTCCCGCAAACCTTTCAAGTAGCAGGCGTGACTTTCCTTGTTCCAAAAGCAGATATCGAAATAATTGACGTAAAGCCGGAAGAAGCGATGAAGTTTGTCCTTTCAGGTGGGATGACCGTTCGAAAAGAGGTTCAAAAAGAAAGTACTTAATTTACATGGGATACAGAACCTAGGAAAAGAGCAACGATCGAGGCTCTTTTCCTTTTTATGGTATTTCCTCTTTACACTTTTGCGGGTTCCAATTCGTTTTTTTCTTCTTTTTCAGGACGAATCAATACAAAAACAATAATATTGGCAATAACGCTAAGCCCCATCATACCAAAGAAAATGATTTCCCGCCCTGTATTTAATGTTGCGGCTACAATTGGTGGACCTAGTGCAACTCCGACGTATCTCATACTGCTGTATATGGAAGTGACAGTGCCACACTCCTCTTTTTCAATGCCCTCGGTAATCATTGCGTCTAATGCAGGTAACGCAATACCGATTCCAAGCCCGGCAAGGAATAGTCCGGTCAACAATGTATAAATCCCTTCCGAAAAACCGATCCAGCCTAAATTGATTGTAACAAGGATTAATCCTGCGGCGATAATTACCTTCATCAAACGTTTGTTGTCCCCAACTTTTTTACCTGTAATATAAGAGGCGATCGATAAGGAAAGGAGAGGGATTGCTAGTACGAGTCCCTTGATTACACCTTTCATACCATATTCACTTTCCAATTGTTCAGACAGAAAGAACAAAACTCCAAACAAAATGAACATAGAAAAAATCCCCATCATAAAGATAGCAACTAACCATTTACCTTCCCGGACTGCAATTTCTTTAACACTGCTTACAAACTCTTTGATCTTACGTTTATCGGTATTATTTTGTTTTGGTACTTTGACGAAAAAAAGAACGAGTATTGCAGCTGCGACAGAAAAGACTGGAATCGCAAAAAAAGGCATGAACCAGACTAGAACTGCTAATAATGAACCGAGAATCGGACTTAACACTTTCCCGAATGTGTTAAACGATTCAACTACACCGAGCCCTTCACTAATTTGCTTATCATCCTTATACATATCACCAATTAAAGGGAGGACAACGGGTGCTGCACCTGCCGAACCCAATCCTTGTATGATCCGACCTATCAAGATCCATGTAAACGGATCCTCGAGTTGTGAAGAGGCCCATCCAGCAACGGCACCTCCAATTGCTGCAATAAGCAGACTTGGAATGATCACTATTTTTCGACCGTATCGATCAGATATAAAGCCCGCTATCGGAATGAAAATAATTGCAACGACTGAAAAAAGTGTGATGATCATACTGACCTGAAGTTCACTTAGATTTAATTCTTTTTCGATGGTAGGTAAGATCGGGATCAACATCGAGTTCCCAAGGGTCATGACTAATGGAATGAATGCTAGAGAAAACAGGGCGAACTTATTCTGGTGTTCCATTGATCCACAGTCCTTTCATCATCGTTCGTGTAGTAGTATCCGATGATTGAAACGAAAACATACATCAATTGAATCCCGCCATATAAAAAAACGAACAACAAGGCAGAACCAATTCGGCTTGTGTCCGTTCATTTACGAGCTTATGCTTTTAAGTCCACATGATGACCTGATGTGGGGTGTGATGCTTGTTGAAGCTGTTGCTGGTTCTGGGTGAAATCGTTCAGCATGACGGTGCTTTGTGCCGCCTGTGTCGCTAGACTCCCACTTAACAAATTTCTACTCAACGTCGTTTGTAGCTGCTGCAAGTTTGAAGCCATAATTGATGCAATATCCATCTTCTACCTCCAAAACTCGTACTTATCCATTTTATCGGTAGACGTTTTGCAATTATGAAGTAGGTATATGATGGCCAGGTGTCCGAGATTGAAATTTGAGCTGTAGATGCCGGAGACGGACATACAATGTAATCGCCCCACACAATAATCCTGAACTTAGCCCAATCCAATAACCGAACGGTCCAAAAGAACTATATTTTGCTAAAATATATCCGAGCGGCAAGCCAACTACCCAATATGAGATCAATGCCATAATCAGTGTAATGTTTACATCTTTATATCCTCGTAATGCACCTTGAATGGGGGCAGCAACCGCATCGGAAAGCTGGAAAAATATCGCGTATAATAAGAAATGGGACAACAACTCCAACACATGCTGATCATTCGTATATATGCCCGCAATTGTTTCATTAAACAAGATGAGGATGGCAGTTGATAGCAATGAAATCAAGATCGCGATCAAAATTCCGAGCGTGCTGTATTGTTTAGCATCCTTATAACGTTTTGCCCCCACCTCGAATCCGACTGCAATCGTCAAAGCCATCGAAATACTTAACGGAACCATATATAACATCGATGCAAAATTGATCGCTGCTTGATGCGCGGCAATTGTAGTCGTATTGAATTGACTCATTAATAAGGTTACCGCCGCAAAAATGCTAACCTCAAAAAAGATTGCAAAGCCGATCGGAACACCAATTATCAATAGTTCCTTCCATGCTGAAAAGGATATCGGATACCATTTTCGAAAAATTCGATAAAGGGAAAATGGCTCATGTCTTATGACCACAAGGATTGCAACGATCAATATGAACCAATAGGTGATCGCAGAGGCATATCCCGCACCGATACCGCCTAATTTAGGGAAACCGAATTTTCCAAAGATCAGTACATAATTGAAGAGCACATTTATTGGTAAGGACAGTAAAGTGATGACCATCGTTGTCCGGGTCGCACCAAGAGCGTCGATAAAACAACGTAAAACGGTATACATAAAGAGAGGAAGCATACCAAAAGAAAGACCGGCTAAATAGTGAAATGCTACCGTTTCTACTTTTTGATTAAGATTCATACCGTCTAAAATGGGACTGAGAATTACGAATCCTACAGTCATGACAACAATTGTAAGGAAGAATGATAAATATAAAGCTTGCAGCACTGAAAAAGGAACCTTTCCCTTCTGGTTTGCTCCTACTAACTGAGAAACAATTGGCGTCAATGCCATTAAGACCCCGCTTAAGCCTGTAAAAACCGGTACCCATAGGCTCGAACCGATTGCTACACCAGCGAGATCCTCTGGGCTTGCCTGACCGCTCATCAGCGTATCAAAAAAGTTCATGGAATATAACCCGACCTGTGTGATGACAATCGGGAATAGGATATATATAAATTGCCTTAACTTTTGCCCTGTTGTTTTCGTTTCAAACATATACATACCTCATCATTCTTTTAAACGTAATTTCGATATTATATCACATGATAATAGAAATGGACGGTCAAAGCGTACTATTTTATTGTTTGCCTTTTGATATTTATAATAGGGTTAGAGATGAAAGGATGGATTAAATGATGACAATGACTACAACTCAAATACGCTTAGCACAAAGACCAAAAGGAATGCCCGAGAAAACTGATTTTAATTGGAAGGAAGAACAGCTAAAACAGCTTGATTCAGGTGAAGTTTTGTTGAAAACGTTATATGTGTCGGTCGATCCGTACATGAGAGGTCGGATGAGTGACAGCAAGTCATACGTTGAGCCCTACAAGGTTGGCGAAGTTATTAAAGGAAGCGTGATCGCTGAAGTTGCAGAAACCAATAGTCTGGATTTACAGGTGGGGGATATTGTCATCGGCAACCTTGGTTGGCAAACGTATCTAGTCGCTTCAGAGAACGAATTGCGTAAGATCGATCCAAATCAAGCACCGATAACCACACAACTCGGCGTTTTAGGAATGCCTGGAATTACTGCTTATTTTGGCCTTCTTGATATCGGAAAACCTGTTGAAGGGGAAACGGTTGTTGTCTCTGGGGCAGCAGGGGCAGTTGGAACAGTTGTTGGGCAAATCGCAAAAATTGCAGGGGCAAAGGTTGTCGGGATAGCTGGGTCAGACGAAAAGCTGACGTATTTAAAGAATGAATTGAACTTTGATGAAGTCGTTAATTACAAATCAGAAGACTTTAAAGATCAATTGAAGCAAGCATGTAATGATGGTGTTGACGTGTATTATGACAATGTTGGAGGAGAGGTTTCAGATGCGGTGTTACGGTTAATCAATAAGGGGGCTCGAATACCGGTTTGCGGGCAAATCGCCTTGTACAACCTCGAAAAACCGGATCTTGGACCAAGAATGCAATCACAATTATTAATCAACAGCGCGTTAATGAAAGGGTTCATTGTTTCAGATTATGGTGCACATTTTGAAGAAGCGATAAAGGATCTTGCGAAATGGCTCCAGGATGGAAAATTATCTTATCGTGAGACGATAATTGAAGGTTTTGATAAAATTCCAGATGCTTTTCTAGGACTTTTTAAAGGTGAAAACATAGGGAAATACATGGTAAAGGTTGCAAGCCAAAGCGAATAGCAACGGAATCCGTCCACACTAACACTATAGAGATGGCCAACATGAATTGATCATCTTTATTTTGTACTTTATTACATCCTGTACCAGGACCTACTAGGGAAAAGAACATGTTAAACTAGAACAAAAAGAGGAGTTAAGGTGATATGGATTGGCAGACACTTAGTTATTTTCTTGTCGCTTCTATTTTACTTACAATCACACCAGGTCCTGATTTTATGTTTGTGTTCGCACAGAGTGTTTCACAGGGGAAAAAAGCAGGACTTGCAACAGGGCTTGGTCTTTGTACTGGATTAGTCGGTCATACACTCGCAGCTGCAATCGGAATCTCTGCCATCATATATCAATCCAGCCTAGCGTTCAATGTGATCAAACTAGCGGGTGCAATTTATCTTTTATATATGGCAGTACAGGCATTCCGAGAAACGAGTGAACCTGAAGAGCAAAAATCAGAACGTTACACGTCATCAGCTTTATATCGAAAAGGAATATTCATGAATCTATTGAACCCGAAAGTTTCGATTTTCTTCCTTGCTTTCCTACCCCAATTTGTTGCTGTCGGAGAGGGGAACATTCCAGTGCAAATGGTCGTGTTAGGCGTATTGTTCATCATCCAGGCTCTGGTTATTTTTACTCTGTTATCGATACTTGCCGGATCAGTCGGTGATCGACTCTGGAAAAATCCTGTTATTTTAACATGGGTAAACCGTGCAAAAGGATTAGTGTTCGGTTATTTTGCGATTCGATTATTGTTCGAAAAAAACAGTTGAAAATAATGGTGGTATAGCGTGCGGATCCGACATTCGTTGACTATAGTCCGCTCCATAATTTACCTTATCTTGTTTTATTCGACAATCTTCCGTGTCATAGTTTCCAGAAAGTCCTGATAAAATAGTTGATAGTTTAGTTGAATCGCAATTCGGCACGTTTTTATGGAGGGATCGATATCTTCTTTCGCCCGTTTACGGAAATCAGCTATCGTAATTCCAAATGCGGGACCTAGTATATCTTGTACAATAACAGCCTTCTGTATAAAACTGCACAGCCCAGGATTAACGAGAGCACTAACGGTTAACACATCATGAAGTGGTGCGCCCGGGAGTCCAGGGACAAGCTTTTTATAAGATTCGATATAGTATTCAATGATTTTTGGAACCAATGTGCGAAATGGATTTTGAGCTTTCTGTTGGATGAATTCCGCCATATTTTCGTTTACATAGGCATAATTGGTTACATTCAAAGGAAATATGGTTATGTTTTTGGCCCTTGTAAGAACAATTCCTGTGGCGGTCGGGTCCCCATGTACATTTGCTTCAGCTACAGGAGTAACATTACCTGGAACGAGGAAAGCGCCACCCATCATATAATATTCATTCGCCATCTGCATAATGTCCGGCTCCAGAAGAAGGGCCATAGCTAAAGTTGTATTTCGTCCAACGTCGACGATAACTAGATCGTTTTCATAAGTTGCAACTATTTTAAAAATCTCATTGAATGATTTAAACTCTTGTGATACCGTTTCTGGCGGTAGTATCGGACCAAGCCCCTCAGGTCCATGGATTTCAGGGTAATATACAGAGATATCACCAGTCAGCGGACCTTCAGCACCTCGAATGACGGGAATTTTTTGGAGGTTGCTTATCTCTAGTAAGTAATTTACATTTTCAACCGCTTGTTCTTTTGGGACATTTCCGTAGCTTGCAACGATACCGACCAAATTGATTTGCGGATTTAGTATACAATAAATGATTGCAAGTGAATCATCAATTCCTGGATCTGTAAAAAGGAGTACATTTTTCAATGGGTTTACCTACCTTCACCTTAAAATGTGCTTCACTTACATATATATGAATGTAAAATGTATATAACTCAAAAAACCTCATGATGAGTAGGGGGATCAGTTTGAATAAATCAGTTTCACTCGATGCATATCAAAAACTCGCCGATTATTATTTTCATCATGTAGATGAAAAACCTGCAAATGCTGATTATGAGCGACCAGGAACATTATCGTTGCTTCCGGATGTCGAGAGCATACGTGTTCTTGATGCTGGATGCGGAGCGGGTTGGTATACACAATGGCTGATCGAAAAAGGAGCTGCCGTCACCTCGATCGATTTCAGTCCAAACATGGTCAAGCTAACGAAACAGAGAGTCGGTCAAAACGCAAAGGTGTATCAAGCAAATCTTTCAGAACCGCTCACTATGATTGAAAGGAATACGTATGATCTCATCGTATCTCCATTAACCCTTCACTATATAAAAGACTGGGATGTCCCCTTTAAGGAATTCAATCGTGTGTTACGAGAACGAGGAAGATTAGTGTTTTCCGTACACCATCCTTTTATGGATTACACACAGTTTAATTGCGAAAACTATTTTGCAACGGAGCTATTAGAGGATACATGGAAAATACCTGAAGGGGAAGTAAAGGTTCACTTCTATCGACGTCCACTAACTGAGATCATCAAACCTTTATATTTGAATGGATTTACAATCGAAAAAATCATAGAGCCAATGCCGACTGAAAAGTACCGGGAGAAATCACCTGATTCATATGCTGAATTAACGAAGAAACCACAATTTCTGTTTGTCAGGGCACAGAAAATAATGTCCGTTTGAATCCGTAAACAAATGATTTTTGTGTAAAGTCTGCTCTTTAACTAGTGACTGTTTTATTAAGCAGAATTCAACTGGTCAAATTCTGAATATGTTTCCCGATTTATATACGTTCTTCCTGAGAGTCTTCATCTGTTTTACTCCACGATAATAAGCTCAACATTATATTCTTGCAAAAGTGATACAATGTCGCTGTCAGGTGTTCGGTCTGTAATGATGATATCAACATCTTGAAAGGTAACACTTCGATACAGCTGTTTCTTCCTAAACTTCGTATGATCCACAAGGACGATGACCTGCTCACCATGGCGGGTCATTTCTTTTTTAACCATAGCGTCTTCCTCATGAGGATAGGTGAATCCTTTTACAGATAAGCCTGCCGCACCGATAAAGACCTTGTCAACGTAATAATGATTGAGCCTTTCGATCAGCGAAGAACCATATAAAAAACCATGTTCCTTATTTAGGATCCCTCCAAGTAAATGGATTTCTACATTCGGTTTTTGTGAGAGAATTTGTGCCTGATGAATCGAGTTTGTAAGCACAACGGCATCTTTTTCCGTAAGTATTTCCGCAAGATATTGAACGGTAGTGGACGTATCAAAAAGCAGCGTATCTCTACGTTGAATAAGCGATTGTGCACGCTTTGCAATCTTAGTTTTGACATCCGAATCAAATTGTAAGCGATCAGAATAACTCTTGATCTCTTCCTTCTTTTTTGGAAGGATTGCTCCGCCTCTAGTTCGTACGATTGCATTTTTCTCCTCAAGCTTGACGAGATCTCGTCTTGCCGTATCACGTGAGATGTTGAACTCATCCATCATCTCATTTACGCTAATCCGCTCATGAATCTTCAAATACTCAATGATCTCCAATAAACGTTCTTCTTGATACATCGCAATCATTCCTTAAAAATGGTCTAAATATATTATAAGTTAATTAAGTGGCATGAGCAACTTAGTTAAACTTAATTACTTATATAACTTAAATTTACTACTTGTCTAATTCATTAATATACCTTATAATCAATTGTAATTACTTAAACGGAGGAGCGGGATACTATGGTTGCAGGATTTTTAGTCATCGTGTTTCTATGTGCTGTAGAGCTTGGGTTAGCCTTGCTAGTCGTCCAGGATAAATCTTATCCCGGGGATGAAAATAATACATCATTAGACGATCCGATAAATACGATCTCCAGGCAGTAAAACATAATATAATTATGTAAACTTAATAAAGCTATATTTTTTGAATGTGCAGGAGGGATTCTGCACATTTTGTTGTATTTGTATAAATGGACGAATTAAAGGAGGCAGTTATGGGTTCACGTATCATGCATTTAGTTACAGCAGACCTAGTTTGTAGACAATTGACAATAAGTGAGGCTTCACACTTTTACTTAGGTGCTGTTGTTCCTGATGCTCAAACACCGAAAGATTTGACACATTTTTTTGATTATAATCCTCAGGGATTAACGATTGCGGTTAACTACAATAGATTTATCGAAAAATACCAGCCAAATAATCACACCCCGTTCGAATTAGGGTATTTATGCCATTTGATAACCGATGATTTTTGGCTTAAAGACTTTTTTTTGGCCTGGATCAAAGAAAAAGTAGAGGAAAATCCAGGGTTTCAAGAGGCATACCATCGAGATTTCAGACGGTTGAACAGTATGTTGTTAAGATGGAATAAAAATGAGTCACTTCAAGCAGTTTTAAAGACGGGAACTTACAATGGCGGAATTGAAGAATTGGATGTTAGCAAGGTCCAACCTTTTCTCGAGGATATGCAGAATGATTTTATTACACCTGTCGATACCGAATCAAGGCCCCTTGAGGTATTCGAGTTTGAAGACATCATTCAATATATACATAACTCTGTTGAGAAAACGATACAGGTAATAAAGAGGATTTCTGGAGAAGGAAGAGAAAGCTAATGAATTATAAGAGATATTACAGTGCCATTGAATTTATAGAACAAGCGGAAGATTTTTTACTGCTAGATGAAGCCAAACATAACCTTCCACTCGGAATATTAAGCCAGTGCGCTGCAAAGGAACGAGAGAGTCAAAGTACTGATCCAAAGCCATATTTTGCATTAATACGAGATGACAAAGGTATTGCATTGACGTTAATAATGACACCGCCTTTTAATTTAGGGATTTTTGGTGATGAAAAACATGGCGACCTTGACCATGCATTCACAATCGCAGTAAATAATCTTTTAAAAGAGCGTGTTACCATACCTGGTGTAATCGGCGCCAACCAGCTTGTGGAACCATTTGTTGATCAATGGGGGAAAACGACTGGTGCTAAACCTGTGATTGCAATGGAACAAGCCATCTATGAATTGACCGAAGTACAAAGTGTGCCGGTGATTCCAGGGAAAATGAGAGCTGCTACTGAACAGGATTTAGACTTGGTTATCAATTGGATACATGAGTTTACGAATGTGACTGAAGCGCCCTTGTCCAAGGAGGATTCTATAAAACGTGCGAAGGAATTCATCGGGCAACGTTCTATTCATATGTGGGAAGACGGGGAACCAGTTTCCATGGCACGACAGGCTAGATCGACAAAGAATGGGATTGTGATCAATTTGGTCTATACGCCTCCTGAATTTCAGAGAAAAGGGTACGCGACGTCCTGTGTTGCCGCACTGAGTCAAAAACTGCTTGATAGTGGATACAAGTTTTGTAGTTTATATACCGACCTATCAAATCCGACCTCTAATCGAATTTATGGAAAAATAGGTTATCGTACCATTGGGGAATCCATCGTTTATCGATTTGAAACGGACTGACCTATTAGATGAAATAGGCTTGTACTTCGGTCAGAATGGAAGGACTAAGCTTTTTACTAATCTGTTATTTATGCTAAACATCCACGATTCCTGAACCTTACAATATACTAATGAAAATTGTTGGGTTCACACAATTTTTCGTTTCAACAAAGGAGATCGCTATGAAAAGTGCAATCATTGGAAGTATTCTTTCTGCTTAGCTACTGGAATGCTTTACTTGACTCATATCTTTGTCATAGTACTATTGATGGGCTGATCGTATCAGTCCTTTTATTTTTGTTGATATCATCAGTGAATTATAAAAATAAGAAAAAAACCTATATTATAGGCGTTTGTCCGTTCCAAATTCCCGGTTTTTTTATATGTTAGTAACGACAGAAAACAAATTCAGAAATATAAACAATAATATTCTCTGACACACCACGAAAGGGGGGGAACAATGTGGAGGATAAAGCGAAAAAGAAGTCACTGAACGAACCGGAAAATCATGAACAATCTGTTAACCCATGGGACGCAATGTGGGGATTAAGATCAGATGAAGAGCCCGACATCGAAGAAGTTGAAGAAAAGGGTGACACGGAAGAGGAACAAGACGATAGACGCGATCCATGGTTGTGGTAACCATAAATAAAAGTAAAAAAAGAATTCTCGAATACAGGGCTGGCATTTGGATTCCTTCTCCAATGTGCCAGTTCTTCATTTTACCAAATTGACGTTTTCGAAAATACTTCATTTTCATTGGTTAATCTTTTAATATATAGATAGATAGGGGAAAGGGTGAGAAAATGCCGGACTGGTCCTACCACACGTTTTTTAAACCATTATTGAATCGTCTTGCTCCTGAAAAAGCACGAACAATCACACTTCGAACGATGAACACCCTGGTTTCGTTGCCATTTGGCTATCGGGTCATCGAATTTTTTGGGCATATGGCACCCTTGCAATCAATCCAAAAAAGAGTATGTGGGATAGAAGTCTCCAGCCCGATCGGGTTAAGCGGACAGGTCGATCCACAGCTTGAAGGAATTCGAGCCTTATCTTGTCTCGGATTTGGATTTATAGAAATCGGCCCTGTTACACGAAATACTGTTAAACAACCTGATATTAAGTTGAATACCGAAAACGATACGATTGAATACAGTCACTTGCTGGAGAATAGAGGTGTAGAGCAAACCGAGAAGGTATTGTCTGTGATTAATCTCGATGTGCCAATTTTGTTAAGAATCGGCGAGAAGTCTCTAAAAGATATCCTTTATATCATTGAAAAATTAAATCCTTTTGTTGACTGGATTGTCGTCGACATAAACATTAAACAAGAGGATCTTTCATTGATTCGTAAAATGACCAAACGTCCGATTTTAATTAATGTCGATGAGAAGTCATTTAAAAAGTCCTTGTTCAATGATGTTGACGGGTTTTACTTATCAGAAGGGCAAAAAAATCAACGTACATATAAAGTGGGACAATTTGAACTTCCCAATAAGTTGGATCAGGTCAAACATTTAATACATTTCAGAAAACCAATTGTTGCTTCAGGAGGGGTCCATGAGCCAGGGGATGCACTCGAGCTTCTCGAAGCCGGAGCTGATTTGATTCAGCTTCATAGCGGATTTGTTTATTCTGGACCTGGTCTACCGAAACGAATCAACGAAGTTATTTCATCGAATCATACTGAACCGAAACATAACCAGAGAGGTTGGTTGTCCAGTTTTTTTATGGGATTTGGAGTATTCATCGCTGGACTAATTGCATGTTTTGTCGGTTTGACCGATGTATTACTTGCTTATGATGAACAGTTCCTCGGCATGAAGAAGGAAGAAATTCAACAGTTTAGTGAGCAGCTTTTTTATTTTATGTCACACGATAGAATCAGTCTAGCGGGTGTAATGATATCAGCCGGATTTCTCTATATGATGCTTGCTTATTTTGGAATTCGTACAGGTCAGCATTGGGCAAGAAAGGTCTTTTACGTTGCAGCGACACTTGGTTTCTTAAACTTTTTTTATTTTCTAGGATTCGGTTATCTTGACCGCATCCATTTGTTGTACAACGCCTTGATTCTACCGTTTTTTCTGTACGGGTTCTATCACACTAGAACGATGTCACAAGGTGAAACAGGCTACAATTTACGTAACACAGATGCCTGGAGAAAAAGCCAATTCGGTCAAAGCATGTTCATTATTCTTGGTGCAGCCTTTTTAACGGCGGGTATTGTGATTTCATTCATCGGCCTGACCAATGTGTTTGTAAAAGAGGACCTCGGATATTTGCACCTTGAACCTGACCAAATCCATGAACATAATGAAAACTTTATCCCATTGATAGCTCATGACCGTGCAGGTTTTGGAGGTGCATTACTATCGGTTGGCTTGCTCATATCTCTCATTTCATTGTGGGGCTTTCGTGAAGGAGAGAAGTGGGTCTGGTGGGCATTGACGCTAGGGGGAATCCCTGGGTTTGCCGCAGGTATCGGCATTCATTATCACATCGGATACGTCGATCAATACCACTTATCTCCAGCGTATTTTGCTTTTCTGCTGTATATCCTTGGTGTTTTTTATTCCTACCCATATTTGATGAAAAAGGGCGACTATTTTATGAGAAAAACGAATTCTATCTAGTAAGACATAGCTCAAATATTAAGAGAGGGACTGACGATGTTTTGTCAGTCCCTCTTTTATAGAAACTTTAAAAGATAATATGAGCCATCAATACGATAACCGGTAGTGTAATCAATGTACGTTCAAGGAAAATGATTACGAGATCTTTGAAGTTAACCGGTATTTTCGACCCTAATAGCAATCCGCCTACCTCAGACATATAAATAAGCTGGGTTACGGATAAACAAGCAATGATGAATAATGTCATTTCACTTTCAATGATGCTGCTTCCGATAACGGTTGGAAGGAACATATCTGCAAAACCAACAACTATTGTTTGTGCCGCATCAGATGCTTCAGGAACTTGCATGAGCTCCAACAACGGTACAAACGGAGCCCCGAGCCATACAAACAAAGGTGTATATTCTGCGATGATCAAAGCGATTGTTCCAATGGCCATGACAATCGGGATAACACCCATCCACATATCAAGGACGTTTTGTGTGCCCCCTTTGATGATCGCATCAAATGATTTGGTTTTACGAGCATTTGTTGCAGCTTCTTCTAATCCCCACTTAAGAGGAGTTTTGCCCTCTGGAATCGCCTCGACGTTACGATTTCCGACTGATTCAGAATAAGAATCCTTTTTGCGAGATAAAGGAGGGATACGTGGCGTGATCAATGCAGCTGCTAATCCAGCAAGAACAATGGTCAAATAATACGGACCGAAATATTCTTCTAATCCTACTTGTTTAAGGACGACAATCGTAAATGTAATCGAAACGACGGAAAATGTGGTCCCGATCACTGCAGCTTCACGCTTTGAATAAAACCCTTCTTCATATTGCTTACTTGTTAACAATACTCCAATTGTACCGTCACCTAGCCATGAAGCTAAACAATCGATAGAGGAGCGCCCGGGCAGCGTGAACACAGGTCGCATAAACTTCGTCAACAACGCACCGAACAATTCCAATAATCCGAAATTCAAGAGTAGTGGTAAAAACAATCCGGCAAATAGGAAAACGGAAAATAACACCGGAATGAGTACCTCTAACAATAAGCCTCCTGTATTAGCTGACCAAATCCATTCAGGTCCAATTTGGAACAAAGTTATAATTGCAAAAATCATTCCAAGTATACGAGTGATGACCCAAACCGGATGTACATAAAACAGGGTCTTTAAAAATACATTTTTCATAATAAAGGAAGGCTTGGATAGCCTTGCAAATATAGTTAGAAGTACAGTGAGTGTAATGATCGCGGTCATTATTGCCGGGATACTTGTCCCCAATAACCTCTGAAGCCAATCTGCAAGTAACGCTACAGGTATTGTAACCGCACCATTGTATTCGATTGGAATCATGAATAAGAATATTCCGATTAATGAAGGGATAATGAATTTTACATAATTTGCTACAGTTAATGCTTGGGTTGAAGCTTGCTGTGAATTCTTGCTGTCCATGTGTTATAAATCACCTCATGTTGTGGAATTTTGTAATACATTTACCTAGTATTATTTCCTTCAGAACCCCATTCGTAAATTAAAGAAACAAGCATACTACCATTTATTTGTATAAACATGTAAATCGATAGCTTGTCTAATAGACTATGGGTGCGAAAATTTCTGTATAATGGACTAGATGTAAATGCATGAATAATAATCAAACAGTATAATCATAACATACTTAACTTTTTAAAGGAAACGAGGCAAGCGTCAAACTTTTGACGGCGGTCGCCATAGTTGCTCTTACACTAGAGAAAGTATTTTTAGACTTTTTTAACGTGCAAAAAATAGGGGCTTCTGATCGAACTTAGGTATCCTAGTGATAATTCATATGAAATTGTGTTTAAAAACCAATCACTTGTCCCTATCAAAGAAAGGGTGAAAAACATATTATGTATTGTAAAAGAAGGTAATTCTGTGTGGATTACTCTTTTTTAATAATCCTTGAAAGGGGGATACTATAAATGTCTTACGGTTACGGAACAGGCTTTGCCTTAATCGTTGTATTGTTTATTCTCCTCATTATTGTTGGAGTTAGCTTTGTGAAATATTAATCGGATTGAAACAGACTCAAGCACGAAGCCATAAAAGCTTTTGTGTTTGGGTCAGTTTCTTTTTCGAGTGATTTTTAAAATAGTGAAGGAGAATTGAAATGCCATCTATTATTTTAGCCCCGATAAAGATTACGTCTGTCAGCGGAGATGGGACTGTGAGTTTTGGAGATGTATTCTATAATGCTCCGAAATCAACGTCAAAATCTGCCTCGGGTGCAGGCGGAGGAAATACCGGTGATTTTATGACCTCTACTACGATTTTCAATATTACTTTACCGATTGATCCCGATGCTAGTGATAGTGACAACATCGGAAACGTATAACAAACGTGGGACTGTTAAACGATTCGAGCTTGCTACCTTATCACTGTAGGATGCAGGTAAAGTTCTTTTCGATTGATTCAGTCCCACTTAATCATCCTCATATTTGATTTCGACCTTTTTCTTCTTACGTTCATCTGTCAATAAACGGTACAAGCGGATATATAGGAGACCTTTACGGTAATATGCTTCAATCGGATTCTCACGAACAGAGTAAGGCAGGTCGATTTCCCGCTCAAATCTACCCTGGAAAATTTCATCCTGTCGAACAGACATTCCACTAACATGAAAGTTCGTGTTCCCAATCAGCTTCACCGCATTTTTATATACATAGACTTCGACATCATCGATATTTTTTAAACCTGGCAAGGAAACAACACATACTAGTTCATTGTCTGATTCGTAAAGGTTAACATGCGGCCCTGTAGATTGTTTTTTATCATCGAAGCCGGGAAAGAAACTTTGGTTCATATATTTATCCGCAAGTTGTTTCCATTCCATCATCTTAGACCAGGAATCCATAACATCTCCTCAAATCTAACAAAAGTATTTAAGTAGGTGGGTTCAATGGTACAAGCGGACCCTCAATGCTAGGTTCATACACCCCGTCAAAGGGCTGCGTCATTTCTGGGGCAGGACCTGTGAACCCTCCAGTATTGTATAAATAGGACGAAGGTTTCATTACCCCGCACGTTCCTATTTGCAATACAGAAGAGTTGGATAATCCGTCAATCCTGAGTGTTTGTATCGAGATCGTTTGATTAACAAATAGTTTCACAATAAGACCTCCTATTCATACGGATTAACAACAAAATGTCGAATATGTTTCACACGGCTTTGTGAAGTGATGCAGTCTGTTTTCCCAATACGAACTGATGAAGCAGCTGCTACTCCTAATATTTGTATTGAATTTACTTGTATCGCTGAATCCCTGTTTTCCTTATTGACAGGAATTACCTCAATATCAATATTCGGAAATGGCGTTTTGAAAAACGGGTATAATTCAAATGTATGTTCTTCCTCATCATAGCTTGAGGCCTGTCGCTGGACCGCTAAAGATTGTGCATATGGGGTCAGGAATCGAGTATCTCCAGCCTGAAAAATAGAAGAAGAAGATACTGCTTGAATGTTGACTTTTTGAACAATCGACGTCCGTTCCATTCGTTAACTTTCCTTTGCTAATGGAACCAAAGGAGTTCCAATAATCAACGATTCTGGAGGTGTGTCAAACATTGATTGGCAATTGATGATATCACTGTCACCAACGAGCACTAAGGAAGAGATGCCGACACCGATGATTTGAATATCTCCAACTGATAATTGTTTGTTGACCACATTAAGTTCCATTTTGGTTTCCACCTTGTGATTTTTGTCTTTCTTGATTTAAGTAGATCTCGATCCCACTCATGATATCTTTTTTTATCTGATTCATAATCCGATCCACTTCCTGGTGAGGATTAGCTCGAGCCTCCTCATGTTTTGCAGCCATCACATAATGGGGCAGCCTCATGCCCATTTGTTGCTTTATGTCATCAACAATTGCTTTATGCCGTGAGGGATCTACGAAATAGTTCATTTTCTGTTCGACTTGCTTAATGTCCGAATAAATATCTTCATTCAAATAGCGCTCAACACACTGGTTCATCCATTGATAGAAATCATTGTAATATGCGTCTCCGGCTCCTGACTGTTGACCGATATCCGGTGGATTTCCGTTTATAGTGAATTCATCAATATTTTCAAGTCCGCTCCCGCCTGGCGATAATCCGATATTCAAAGTACCTTCTAACGTATCAATTTTAAGCTGATCGAAGTTATATTCAATCGTTCGGGGCTCCTGCTTGAGTTGAGCTAATTCCGTCTTTAATGTTGATAAAGTTGTTTCGATAGATTCTGTTTTATTTTGTAATTGACGTAAAAGTTCTTCTAGTTGTTGAATCCGCTGATGCATGTAGTTTGAATTGCTCAAGTCCTCACCCCCTTTACTAGCCTATGCGTTAAAAATAAAAAATTAACTGTGTTCACATAAGCATGTAAAGGAAAAATGGGAAGGAGAGTGATATTGCCTAAGTGTTTCCGATATTACTGTTGTCAACATTGTCTGCATCGACCGTGTGGGTAACACTGTAACCATTTTTGACTCGGAGGTAATTTCCAGTGTTAAATGATCCAGCCCCTGCAAATGTTTTTGTCTGACTCCTTGGTTCAATATGAAACACATCACCTATATTGACAACCGCACTTCCGGAGATATCGTTGATTTTAATTGCTCCAACAAAGGCAGGCATGGGAAACATCCTTTTAATCTAACTAGTTTATACCACTTTATGCGATTACCCGGTTTGTTGTTCGTTTACAGTTGCCATCAATCAGCGAACTGCATAGGATATCATAAATGTTTATTTGATGTTTTACAGGAAGGAATAATCCATTTTTGCAGGTAACAAGGGAGGAGAAAGTAACGTAATGCCATCTATCATATTAGCTCCAATAAAGATCAGTGCAGTATCTAGTAATGGTACCGTCAATTTCGGTGATACGTTATATATATCACCGAAGTCAACTTCCAAATCCGCTTCAGGTTCAGGTGGCGGGAATACAGGTGATTTCATGCTTGTAAACAATGTCTGGAATATAACAAATACAATTGATCCGGATATAAGCGATTCAAATAACCTTGCGAATTTTTAGTTGAATGCATTAATCAAATTGATAAAAAAGTGAAAAGGGGAGTAAAATGGATTTTTGGAAAAATCAGTTGATGAATCTTTTTGATGAAAAGCGGTTAGACGAATTTGTGAATTCAATGGACCAATATTTGAATGAATCCTTGTCAAACTTTGATCAACATATGAAACAGTTTCATTCAACTTACTTATTTGATATTGATACAACAGAAACGGAAAATGAACTAATTTTAAAAGCAACCCTTCCAATAAGTGAAAATGATCGCGTTAAGCTTGACATGGTTAACCATCAGTTGAGAATCTTAATCCAACGGTTCGAATCTGAGAAAGTTGAAAATGAGCATGGAGAAACACTAAGAAAAGAGAACTTTTCAAAGCGTATCGAACGGTACGTCCCTATACCACCGAATGTATCACATGAAAAAATAAAAGCGTCGATGTCTGGAAAACAATTAATCATCCGTATTCCAAAACAAGGGGACCTCTCACAAAATATTGATATTGATATCTTCTGAAAATACCATACAATTAAAAGTAACACGTATTTCAAAAAGCCTGCGCAAGAAGTTCCTCGCAGGCTTAACTTTACTATATAGAGGTGGTTGAAAATGTACTGGATACGAAACTTGTTTTGTTTCCCGACAGTAGTATGGATCGCACGTAATCAGGATGAACTTAAGCGGGTATTATCTAAGTTACAAGAAGTGAACATTTCTGTCAGAGTGGAAACAGGAACCAATCGCGATATCGTTTGTTCAAATGGAAGATCTGTTTATAAAGTGAAGGTATGTGCCGTCCATTACATGGTAGCAAAATCCCTTTTACGGAGAACAAAGTCATTTTCTCATTAATAATCACATTAAAGAAGCAAGGACGAGCCTGGAACAATTATGGATGCTGTTCGTGTTTGGGATCGTTATGATCATTTTGTTGGATGGTTAGGTTTGTCGGAAATATCGCTGCTGCGATCCCTACAAAAAGAACGAATGAAAACAAGAGCAGTTTTTTAAAAGAGTGTGGCGTTAGTGATGAAGCAGGTATGTACTTTTTAGTTAAGTATACAATCATGAGGATCATTAATCCAGTTTGTAGCAGGAAGAGGATCTTCAGCATCATGCTCCAATCATCAAGTGGCAGCATAGCCCCAAGCATCGCTCCCATCATTCCGCCCATAACACCAGAAAGGAAACCGTCTATCGAAGCAGGCAAACTGCACGGCAAACCTAATACGAGGCCAAGCGATCCGCCGAGTCCTATACTCACTAGTGTCGATAGGAACAAATCATCATGGAATATGAATCCGAAATAACTCCCCAATACAAGACCTACTGCCATCCCGATGGACATTGCTACGCACACTGCTTCCATGATTAAAAGCTCTTTTCTATAATTCAACACAATTGAGAACAAATACAGAAATAAATTGTATGACACGATTATCATTATTGCAAAACCAATGGTCATTGGATTCCTTGTCCTCCTTGATCTTGTCCTTATTTAAAAACATATGCGACAAACAATGAGGAAATGTGCCTGTACAAAAATTTTGGAAGGAGATTATCATCATTATTAGAAATAGATTAATTTCAGGAGAAAGGAGGATTTAGTTTGAAACATTATGAAAGTACTTTAGCGAAAGTATTAAAAAATGTTGGAATAATACATGTAGTGATCGGCTTGATTGGTGGCATAATTTCTGCCTTTGTTGTCGGTTTTATCACAATGTTATTCTGGTGGTGGGGAGGTTTTGTTGGAGGACTCATCTATTGGGCACTAGGGGAATTGATCAATCAGTTCGATGAAACACATGACCTCCAAGTACAGCAAATGAAAAACATTGAAAGAAAGCTTGATACTGTCCTTGAACGGTTGGATGAGCAACGTGATCGTTAGTTCAATACATAGTACACAAATTTTTGGCGTTTAACTTGAATCATTAAGAGGGATTAACGAGTTTTGAGTCAGCCCCTATAGTAATAGCGCAAATACGGCGATCGCCTACGCTAAGGTCCTGGCGATCGCCGAGTTTTCTTTTTTAGTCATTAAACCAGTTGCCCATTATCCCATTTGGGCTTGTATCATCGTTAGCCGTTTGGAGTGCTTCAGCGATATTGATGACACCGCTCCCTGTAAAAACATCCTTTCCGGGCCGTCCAACGTCCTCTGTTGTTTCCTTAATAATGTCGAGTACTTCAGTGTTTTTTAGATCCGGGTTAAGAGAACGAATCAACCCTGCTAAAGCCGAGACATGAGGCGTTGCCATCGATGTTCCCGATAAGGCTGCGTACTGCCCATCTAGATACGTGCTCGCAATATCTACACCCGGTGCTGCAACGTCTACATAATTTCCATAGTTTGAAAAAGAAGCCCTATTCAAATTCTGGTTTACTGCTGCAACTCCTAATACTCCTTCAAACCCTGCGGGATAACTTGTTTGGTTCGTATTTTCATTTCCAGTTGCCGCTACTAAAATAACATTTTTATTATTCGCGTAGTCAACCGCTTCTTTCATTGCTTGTGATGCTTTATAATTCCCTAGGCTCATATTGATAATATCCGCACCGTGATCGGTTGCCCATCGGATTCCTTTTGCAACATTGAATGACGTCCCGTAGCCTTCTGCGTTCATGGCTTTGATCGGCATGATTAAGTTATACCACGTCATTCCTGCAACCCCAAGACCATTATTCGTTTCTGAAGCGATGATACCTGCTACATGGGTACCGTGCCCATTATCATCATTTGGTGTAGGACTATCGGTCAGCACGTTATAACCGTCTGTAAGTCGCCCCATGAGATCCGGATGCTTCATATCTACACCTGTATCAATAACCGCAATGACAACATTCTCATTGCCTCTTGAAATATTCCAACCATCCTCGGTTTGTATTGCTGGTAGATTCCACTGATATTGTTGATAAAGCCGATCGTTGGTTATCGCATTTTGTAAGTAAATATAATTCGGCTCTGCAAACACAACATCATTTCTTTTTTTAAAATAGTCGATCAGATCTGGTGTAGAGAGGGATTTCGCCCTAAAAATATAGGTGGAATCCAGCTTTTCAGCTACTTCACCATCGATTGCTTTGTTAATTTGTAAAAGTTCATCGGAATCCGGTTTCACTTCAAACTTAACGGTTGCTTCATGCTCTTGGAAATGACTGTTCACCTTATTTTCATGGGTAATGACACCAAAGGAAGGGTCTGTGTTCAATTTTTGCACCAGCTTAGTTCCGAATTCGAGTGAATTTATTTCAACAAGTTGATCCGAATGCCGCGAAATTCCTAGAGGCTGAGGGCTGTTTGGATTGATCTCGCTACCTTGGCCTCTTGGAGCCTCAACTTCATTTGCTGGATAAAAAACGAATACTAGAGCTAATGCGAACAATGATGTCAATATGACCGCGACTGACTTGAATCTCATACGTATCACCTTCTAAGTTGTCTTTGTAATCAGGTTTTGTCATTTTCCCCCGTATTATTTTTTTGAATCAATGTCATGATATACTGTTTTAAATCAACATGTCGCATTGAGTCTGGCGATTGTTCCGAACCGATAATGATCATTGGTGCTGTTGAATCCAATCGATGAAGCGAGCCATGACCAGCACCACCGATATGAGTTGGCGTCTTTTCTGAAATCAACTCATGTCCAGGTTTTGCATCAACAATAAGAAATCGTGCATCATGGGAAAAGAGTGACCCATAGAGTCGAGAAAATGCATCTGGGTAATTTCCAAACTGTATCTGGTTCTCATTCATTGATACATCTAACACTGCTGGGTCGCCTTGTATCGACCAACTTTGGCCGTAATCATCTTCGTAATCCCCATCATTTTTCACTAATAAAGCTTCGTTATCTTCTGGGCTTTTGATGATTATTCCATCATTTTCTTTCCATGCCGTAAAACCAATTCGTTCATCTGCTAAAAGTAAATCGCTAATGTCGTCAAATTTCAATGTCTCATCTAACAAATAAATGTATGCCATCCGTTCATTCACAGCTAGCAATAGTTGGTCATTGGTGTTTATTGGCTGACCAGGTTTTACGAGATCGAAATCATCAAATATTGAACGCAAATCGATCAAAGCGGTTTCCTTTTCATCTCCAATCGGGGATTGACCACTATCTCCCATCACAATCCATGTCGCATTCTCAATCGCTTCTTCTTTCGAGCCGAATGCTTCTAATACCCGCAGCAATTCTTTGTCCGTTTTTGTAATTCCTTTTAAATCCATAGGACCGTTTTTATGAACGGTCTTGTCCGGATCAGGAAAGTATGCGAATGTGAATGAAGGTAGCTGGTCTTTTTCAATCAAGTAAATTAATTCATTTGCAGTATATACATCGTTCAATCCAAACCTTTGCCAAAATCGGTTATGGAGTTTATTTTTCGGATTCAGTTGTGACAGACGACCGAGTGAAAGTAAGGATGGACCCATCGTTACAAGGTCTTCGGGTAATAAATTCAGGATTGACGCGAACTTAGGTTTAGATAGCGCGTGAGGAGTATCCCCACGATAAATAAGCCCGTTAATTGAAGCTGAATCCTGATCTGCTTTTGCAAGCTCCTCATGGATGGTCTTTACATTTTTACTTAAGTGTTGGTTGTTCAGATTGATGATTCCATTCTTTAAGACTTGTTTGACACCAAGTGCCATGATTTCTTTGTTTCCACTGCCGTAGTTGATGAACCGATTCTCATTATTGTCATACCAAACAAGCCCAGGGAGACTGTGTTGATCCGGATAGGTTCCAGTCAAAATGGTACTATCAATCGTTACAGACATAGTTGGGTATGCAGAAATCGCTTCTGGAAAGTATTGTCCCTGGTTCTTTAAAAATTCAAGGGCAGGGGTTTTTTGGGTTTGTATTGCCTTCTGTAAGGAATTGTCCATCATTGAATCGATGACAATAAGAATAACGGGCTTTTTTGATGATGAAACAGGTTTTTGGATTCCTTTTCCCTCATAGCCATTTATATAAATGAACACAGCCACTACAAGTAATATGACGAAAATAACAACGATTAACTTTATCAATGTTCTCATCCTTTACCAACCTCAATTGAAGATAATGTTTTTAGTATGGCTAACATTGGATAGGATTATTTTCATATTTCAAAACACACTATTCATGAGGTTAATTCATACAATTTGGAGGTTTTTTTCATGTGGATCCAATACTGTCATGAACAATTTAAAAAGTGGGTCATGTTAATGTTCGAATATGAGTATGAGGACTTTTTGGAGTAGTTCCGATTTCAAAACTTAATGGTTGCCAGAAGCGGTAAATGATCAGAGGCTTCAGGCAGATAATCAAACACCTGGATATTCTTAGCTTTGACATGGTTGTTTCCAAACAGATAATCCAGTTGAACCCTTGGTCTTTTCGAAGGGTAGGTTGGCTGTCCGCTACCAAGATCATTTAACTTTGAATTTAATCTCCGCCAGTTTTTTTGACCTGATCTTAAATTGAAATCACCCATGACTAATACAGGGGTATTTTTTAAAGCGGTAGTATGCTTTAAAATAAACTCAATTTGTTTCCGTTGCAAAAAAGGGTTGATGCTCAAGTGCGTAACAAAAAAGTGTATTGGTAAAGAGTATGTAGGTTCGATCGTTGCTTGCAGCAAGGATCGGCCTTCAATTATCCCTGATATAAAATCCATTTGATGAGGTTTCTTTGCAACCAATGGAAACTTTGATAAAAGTGCATTCCCGTACTTTCCTCCATTTTTTGAAAAACGACATTTTAATGTAAGGGAAGGGGAGAAGCTATACTCGAACTTCAGTTTTTCAGCTAGATACTTAATTTCATCCATATAATCGCTTCGTTGCGAAAAACTACGATCAACCTCATTTAGGCCGATAATATCAGCATTACTCTCAATAATGACCGTTGCAATCCGATCAAGGTCGAGTCTTCCGTCCGTACCGACACCATGGTGAATATTAAACGTCATGATTTTCAATTCTCGCATACGATGGACACTCCTTCTCTCTATTATCATTGCATTATTTTTCGGAAACCATTCAGGTTCCAGATAAACATCCGAAAAATAAACGTAGAAGGATTATAGGCCGTACAAGTGATAGACTTTGGATAAAAGCGTTTAAAGAGTGATGTAGAGAAGCTTGTTAGTTGAAAATATAATGATTGATTTAGAGAATTATTTAAGAGGAGAAGGGTATGAAGGAGAATTACGAGTAAAGATCGATGGGGTAAACTGATCAAAAATTAAATTAATCCACACAAATCGAACATGCAAGAGTGTTTAACATGCCTTCCATGTGAACTTATGAGTCGAGAATAACATTATTGCATTCATAACACTTTACAGCGGCAAGGTCGATCTTTCTTTTCTGTAAATAATCGATGACCCGTTCGTCTGCTAACAATACCTGAACAACAAAACGGTACTTATTCGGGTTATTTAATAGCTCTTGATCATACGAATGTAGATTCCAGTGGGATTGATCTTCGTACCATTTCATCATCAGAGTATAGAGTCTGCCACTATGAACAAAAGCAAATCGGATTTCATCGTTATGAAAGGATCGGATAATGAGTGAACGCAATGGAACACACCTTCTTTCCTTAAAAATACATATCATTTTTATCGAGTATACTGTAAAAACAACTAAGACGGGTTAAAATTTATTCTCAAGTGTATGGCTGTGATGTAATTAATGTTTTCACTTTGGTGTTTCTTGCAGAAGCGTTTTCCTTGATCGAAGCATGTGGAAATTGCGGAGTAAAGGCTATCAATCAATTGAGATGAACGTTTGAATTGTGGAAGATTCACGTTGTCTTTCTTCTATTATATATAAAAGGCGATAAGAAAGATATGATTCATACTCAATTTAACACCCAAATGATATAATCGGTCATATTTTCCTATTTATCGATAATTTTTATAACCGAAAGGGAAGTGACATGTATACAGCATTAGAAATTTATTAAACAACTACACAATTTGAATCTAGGGTACTTCTTTTAGTCAATATGTGGTAAGTTTAGAAAAAAATGATTTAGAGGTGTTTCATGGTAAGGCTGATTTATTTTTCAATTGTTTTATGTTTCACATTTTTAGCGGGGTGCAGCGTTCAAGATAAAGTTAAGCTGGAATTACATATCAACAAAGATTCTTTTACGTTAGAGGACAAGATCATCGTAACAGCCAAGGCAACCAATACGAGTGAGGAAGATATTTCATACTTATCGAACGGATCATGTGGGATCACCTTGGATATCAGGAGTCCCTATTTTGGCAGGTTTGTTGAAGTTGAATCGAACTGTAATGACACGAATGCAACCCGTAAAACGTTACAAAGCGGTGAATCTATCGAGATAAAAAAATCTTATATTCCTAAGTTGAACATGACCCTGTTCCGCCATGAAGAAGATACTGAATTAGTACCCGCTCCTTCTGGTGATTATCAGGTTGCAGCAAGAATGGGATTCGAAATGGGTGAGCCCGGAATTTCTGTGAAAAAATCGGTACATATTGATGGGGGGAAACAATTATTAACCATTGAAGAAATCGATAAGGCGGTACATGAACATAATAAGGTCAAAGATTGGATTGAAAATCATACAGGAGACAATGTTGCGAAAGAAGACAATGGGAATTATTATATTCGGGAGAATGGAGACTGGGTTCGGGTCAACAAGGATACATACAAGAACTTACCGACTGGCATAAAGGAGCCTGGTCGATTCTTCGAAAACGGACATTGGAAACTAAAATACACGAACCAGCTTGGAGATGCACCCTATACATTAGAAGTAACGGTTGATGCGTATACCGGTGAGGTGATTGAAGTATCTACAAAGTAAAAATCATGAGGAATTATATCTACACGTTCGTTTATAGTTGATATTGCTGTAAAAAAAGATAGGCTGTAGCGCGAAACCGGAGAATTTACTGCGGAACTCAAAAAATTACTGTGAAACATGGAATCTGATGCAATATTACAAAGTTCGAACGATGAGACTTGCTTCGAGAGCAAAATAGAAGGCTGACCCAACATCCAACGATGTTCTTGGGTCAGCCTTTTTTTATTAGATGTACATTAATTCAAGCTGTTTTTGAACGTCTGCATTTTCTAAATACTCATCATAAGTCATTTGCTTGTCCATTACACCTTTATCGGTTAGCTCGATAATTCGGTTTGCGATCGTTTGGACGAACTGATGGTCATGAGACGCGAATAGCATCGATCCTTTGAATTTCATCAAACCGTTGTTCAAGGCAGTGATAGACTCTAGATCAAGGTGGTTCGTCGGATCATCCAACAATAAAACATTGGCATTGCTTAACATCATTTTTGATAGCATACAGCGGACTTTTTCCCCACCTGAAAGGACGCTTGCCTTTTTCATTACTTCATCACCAGAGAAGAGCATACGGCCAAGAAATCCTCGTAAGAACGATTCACTGTCATCCTCTGGAGAGAATTGGCGTAGCCAATCGACTAGATTCAGATCACTACCCTCGAAATACTTGGAATTATCCTTCGGGAAGTAGGCTTGCGATGTTGTCACTCCCCACTTGTAAGAACCAGCGTCAGGCTCCATTTCACCCATTAAAATTTTGAATAAAGTAGTCTTCGCAATTTCGTTTTTCCCTACTAATGCGATTTTGTCGTCCTTGTTCATAATAAAGCTCACATTATCAAGTACCTTTTCACCATTAACTGTTTTCGTCAGTCCTTCAACACGTAAAAGGTCATTCCCAATCTCACGTGCTGGTGAAAATCCAACAAATGGATAGCGGCGAGAGGACGGCCGAATATCATCCAATGAAATCTTATCAAGCAGCTTTTTCCGTGAAGTTGCTTGTTTCGATTTGGAAGCATTTGCACTGAATCGAGCGATGAACCCTTGGAGCTCCTTGATCTTTTCTTCCTTTTTCTTATTGGCATCCTGGGCCATTTTTTGTGCTAGTTGACTCGACTCGTACCAGAAGTCATAATTCCCGACATAGAGTTGGATTTTATTGAAGTCTAGATCGGCAATATGAGTACAAACTTTATTTAAAAAGTGACGATCGTGAGAAACGACGATGACAGTGTTCTCAAAATTGATCAAAAATTCCTCAAGCCAGTGGGTCGCCTTTAAATCCAAGTGGTTCGTCGGCTCATCCAGTAAGAGGATATCAGGGTTACCGAACAACGCTTGTGCTAATAACACCTTGACTTTTTCTGCACCCGTCAAATCTGCCATTTTCTTAGAATGGAGTTCTTCATCAACACCTAGTCCTTTAAGCAGGATCGCCGCATTGGATTCAGCTTCCCAACCATTCAGTTCGGCAAATTCACCTTCAAGCTCTGCCGCTTTTATCCCATCTTCCTCAGAGAAATCCGGTTTAGCATAGATTTCATCTTTTTCCTGCATGATTTCATATAAGCGATCATGACCCATAATGACGACACTAAGCACTTCAAATTCTTCATACTCGAAGTGATCCTGTTTTAATACGGTCATACGATGACCAGGCGGAATGTGAATGTCTCCTTTTTGAGGTTCAACTTCACCTGATAGAATTTTAAGAAACGTAGATTTTCCGGCACCATTCGCACCGATCAGCCCGTAACAGTTTCCGGGTGTAAACTTTATATTGACATCTTCAAACAGCTTACGGTCCGCAAACCGTAAACCAACATTTGTAACGGTAATCATTTTTTCATTCCTCCATCATTCATATACTTTGTGATTATAACATCTTTCCGACAACCATCGATAGTCTATGTAATAGATTTCCTATTAACTTTAAGTAAAATGGGGAATCCACCTAGTTAGTTTTGATTAATTGAAACCTATTAAAATTGCCCATATTATAATTCACGATTACTGTAGATGTACAAATAGTACATATTTCGCCTTTTTTGAGAAAGTATCTTGAATACGAAACCCTTAGTATATAAGGATTCTCTACAAAAAAATTTTATTTTCAAAAGTATTTTACATTTTCGACTATTAGCTCCAACCTACAACTTTGGTTTTTAAAGTGCGAAAGTACCTTATGTCGTTTTTTAAAACAAAATTGTTTGAAAAAAAGGGGAAAAACTTTATTTATAGAGTCCGTTTGTGATATTATAGATGCTGTCGTTTTAAAAACCCTTTAATTTTAGGGGGTATGTATACTTACACATCAGTCAACAAGAGTGGTTAAATTTGATTTCTACATTTAAAAGCATCATCCCATATTCATTATGAGAAATTAAATAAGACACGTTGAATCAGTGTATGGTTTATACAACATTACATAGGAGGGATACAATGGAAGGGGCAATCAACGAGAATTCGCAAACAGGAAAAAAGCGAAAACATCCTAAAGGTCTATTTTTATTGTTTATTACTGAAATGTGGGAGCGTTATAGCTACTATGGAATGAGATCTATCCTGGTTCTCTATTTGACTGCTGAACTGATCAGTGGCGGATTAGGGATGGATAAAGAGTCTGCATTGATGCTATACGGACTTTATACTGGATTAGTTTATTTTACTCCATTAATCGGAGGTTACCTTACAGACCGGCTTATGGGACTCCGGACCGCCATAACCATCGGTGGAATTACGATGGCAGCAGGGGACTTTACCTTGTTCGCTGTACAGGAACAGTGGGGACTCTATTTAGGTTTACTTTTATTGATCATTGGAAACGGTTTCTTCAAACCGAACATTTCAACCCTTGTAGGAGAGCTTTACGACAAGAATGATCCTCGTAAGGACTCAGCTTTTACCATTTTTTATATGGGAATCAATCTAGGAGCTCTTATTTCTCCACTTGTTGCAGGGTTGATCTACGCGACTTGGTTCCACGATACAACAGCGAATGGAATCGAAGTTTTCGGATTCAAATATGCGTTCTTAGCTTCTTCGATCGGGATGATCATCGGGCAAGTAACCTTTAACTCCCTATCTAAAAAATACTTAGGTGATGTAGGTGTAAAACCTGCAGCAACAATGGCAACGCCTGAAGATAGGAAAAACGCAGCGCCTTTAACAAAGCACGAGAAACATCGTACCGCAGTAATCTTGATTTTGGCATGTTTCACTGTCATGTTCTGGGCTGGATTCGAACAAGCGGGTGCATCTTTCACACTTTATACACGTGATTTCGTTGATCGTACCGTTTTCGGTTATGAAATACCGGTATCGTTCTTCCAATCACTGAACCCGTTATTCATCTTGTTATTGGCTCCAGTCGTTTCAGCACTCTGGTACAAATTATCCAGAACTAAGCGTGGTGACTTTTCGATACCGACAAAAATGTCTTTTGGACTGATCTTACTAGGATTAGGTTTCATGGTAATGGTTCCAGCAGTAATGATTACGGGAAGCGATGAGTCCGCTGCAGTTCAAGTTTCCATGTTGTTCATGATCGTTACCTACTTACTTCATACTCTAGGTGAGCTTTCGCTATCACCAATAGGTTTATCGCTTGTAAGTAAAATGTCTCCAGTTAAGATTGCTTCATTACTTATGGGTGTCTGGTTCTTGAGTAATGCAGCTGCTAACTACATGGCTGGATACATCGCATCATTAACTACTGAATTTGGGTACCTTGAGATCTTCACCTATCTAGGAATTGCTGCGTTTGCACTTGGGTTAGTACTACTTGCCCTCTCAAAACCGCTGCAAAAGCTAATGCATGTAGATGAAATTGACAATTCATCTAGGGTCTAAACTGCATTTGCGTCAATAGGGCTCCTTGACCCTGCTGATGCTATCGACGAAATTGATGAAAATCATGACATAAAGAAAACGGCAGCAAACAGTTTAAGCACTGCGTGTTGCCGTTTTTTCATACTCTTCAATGATCTCCAACCCCAGCTCCATTTATTTAGGCTGCATTTCCTATTGATTTTCTACTCAATAACGTTTATTGTTGTTACAAATGCATCAACCTAGTATAAGTTGTTGCATTTTTATCAACCTATGATTGGTTGATAAAAGTCTGAAAGAGGTGGGTCATGTGGACAATCGATGTATGTGTATTGCTTGCGACGTAAAATCATCACGTACGTTCAAAAAGGATTTTGTTACCATATTGTTAGAAAGTGCTGAACAAATTAATCGGAACTATCAAGGAGATCTCCTTATCCCATTTGATGTCCGTAATGGAGATGAATTGATTGGAGTTGTGAGGGATTTTTCAAAAGGGTATGAACTCACGAAAAAGCTTAAGGATTCCTTGGCTGAAAAAAATGTCTTTTTATACATAGGCATTGGTCTAGGACAATTAGAATCCAATGAGTTGTCGACGATCCACACGATGAATGGATCTGCAGTATTATATGCACTCGATGCACGAGACCGATTTTTAAAGAAAAACCATCCAGAAGCACGAAACTGGCTTGTTGACGAGAAGCGATCGTCCATATTTATTTATTCGAATGATTATCCGTATCAAGCCCTCAATGCTCTCATTTATTCCATAGAGGATAAGATTCATAATCGAAGTGATAAGCAAAAAGAAGTCGTTCAAGTTGTGAATGAAAACCCGAAACTTACATATGAACAAATCGGGAAACAAATGGGCTACAAATCTCCGAAATCGACCGTAAGCTATTTGCTTTCACGAGCAAGCTTCAATACCGTGAAAGCGATGGAGGAAAGTCTTGTGAATTTATTGGAAGAATTACAGCAACGGTATAAAAAAGAGGGGTCATAACATATGTTTCAATTATTCCTTGTATTTGTGCTCGCTCATTTGATGGCAGACTTCATTTTTCAACGAAGCAATATTATAGAACTAAAGAAAACAAACTTTCACAAAGGGTTACTGCGACATGTTTTTTGTCACTTTGTTCTTTCGCTAGCTGGTGTTCTCAGTTACTATTTCGTAAATGAAGATTGGTCCTTAAGCGTAGTCATTAAAAGTTTGATCGCTGTATTGGCAATCACTGTGGGGCACTATTTTATCGACTGGTTGAAGGAAACGGTAAAAAAGAAATATGACCATGTTTTCGTTTCCGGAAGTCTGTTCGTTTTTGATCAACTCCTTCACTTGATTTTAATTTTACTCATATTGAATGTCCTCGGAATGGTGACCTATTCGATGGAACAGTGGAACAGGGACATTGTTCAATTTCTGTTTGAAGGGATCGAGTTTACAAACGTAACGAAACTTTTACTCATTCTAAATCTTTTAATCCTATCAACGGAGGGAGCAGGTTACTTCTTAGGTATCGTACTGAAAAACCTCGGGCCAAATCCGACGTTGAATAAAGGAACGTACAGCATTACCGATGAAAAGACCGAAATCAAAACACTATTTAACGAAAAAGGGGAAGAGGTCAATGAAGTAACAACCATTAAAACAGAGCAATTTTACAAGGATTCCCCAAAGAATATTGGCAGATATATCGGAATGATCGAGCGTCTCCTGATCATCATTTTCATTGTTCAAGGATTTCCGCACGGGTTGCCATTTTTGATTGCAATCAAATCGTTAACGAGATTTAAGCAGTTTGAAAACAAGCAGTTCTCGGAGTATTATCTGATTGGAAGTTTATTCAGTGCATTGATCGCTGTAGTGATCGGGTACCTTGTTTTAAGGATTTTATAAAATTCAACTAGGTGAGTTGGCTTCCTCGTTATTACGTTGGACATGCCTCTAAAGAACCAACCCAGCGTAAAACTAGATTCCGTCTTCAGACCGAGTCGAAAACCTCCTCCAGAGTGTGTTTTAGATTGAAAAAGTTCGATACCATTATATTGAATTCATAAAGGGATCGAGCCTGAACAGCGTATACAATGCATGTTGTCGATGTTCAGTAAGTGTCTGTCGACTGGAGGAAACCATTACCTTTTATCGAAGTAAGAAGTAAATTCAATTTCTGAGGAGGATGATTGTGTTAACTTTTCCAAAACCAGATATCGAACAGTTTTTTCAAACTCTTTCGGTACAAGACTTTGTCCTAAGTCCAAATGAAAAACAGCTTGTGGTGAGTTCTAATATTAACGGGCACTATAACCTATGGGGGATGGACCTCCCAAACATGTTTCCGTATCCGTTAACCGCGAAGAATCAAAAAACGCACGCCTTGCATTATGCAAAGAATGGAGATTTTCTCATTGTCGGCTTCGATCAGGACGGTGATGAAAACATCCAATTATACGCCCTTGAACCGAGTGGTGGGAGCCTCTTGGATCTAAGACAAAAAGAGGGAGAAAAACACTACTTTGGTGCGTTGACCGATGACGGAGAACGTCTATTTTACACCTCATCAAAAGACAATCCATCCTATTTAAACGGCTATTGTTTCGACTTGACAACAGGAGAAGAAACCGTTGTTGTGGAGGGGAACGAGGCCATAATTGAACTGATCGATGTTAGTGCAGACGAAAAGAGCATCTTGTATTCAAAGCATTTTTCAAATTCGTTTATGCCTGCCATTGTAAAAACAAACGGAAAGGATTTATCCCTCACACCACCGACCGATGATGAGTTTACGGTAACTGAAGCCATTTTTACGACAAATGATTCAATATATTTTACGACGAACTATGAAGCTGATTTTTCTTACCTGGCCAGGTTCGACATACATACCAACGAGTTCACAAAGGTTCTAGAGCTGGAAGGTGAAGAGCTTTCATCCATTAAATATGATAAAACGAATGGTCGGTTGTTCATTACGAGTACAAGTAAAGCGGAAGATCGATTATTTGTTTATGACCTTCAAAACAACCAATCTAAACAAATTTCTCTTCCAATACACTTTATTAAAAAACTGATCGTCTCTACAAAAGGATCTTTATATTTACTTGGTGAAGGGTCCACTCAACTGAACAATATTTACCGACTCGATATTATTGAACGAAATTGGGAACAACTTACAAACTATAAGATCCCAGGAGTATCAAAGGAAGAGCTCGTTGAACCTGAAGTTGTAACGTATACTTCTTTTGACGGATTAAAGATTGAAGCATTATTTTACCGGGCAAATGAGGAAAGGAATAATGGTCATGTTATCCATTGGCCGCACGGAGGACCGCAATCGAGTGAACGGAAATACTTCATCTCCCTTTATCAATTGTTATTAAATAGAGGATATTCGATTTTTGCACCTAATTTCAGGGGTTCAACTGGTTACGGACTAAAGTTCATGAAAATGGTTGAACAGGACTGGGGATTCGGTCCACGTCTCGACAATGTTAAAGGAATCGAATGGCTCGTCGAAAACGGATATGTCGATTACGATAAAGTCTTTTTGATGGGCGGAAGTTTTGGAGGATACATGTCGTTATTGTTGCACGGGAGACATCCTGAATATTTCAAGGCAGTTGTAGACATTTGTGGCCCAAGCAATCTTTTCTCCTTTATCGATAGTGTTCCGGAACATTGGAAGCCTGGAATGCATAAGTTTGTTGGGGATCCTGTTGAACAAAAAGACAAATTAATAGAAGATTCACCATCAACCTATCTCGATCATATGAAAAAACCGATGCTAATGATTCAAGGGGCGAATGATCCACGTGTTGTAAAGGCTGAGTCTGATCAACTTGTTGAAGCACTTGAGAAAAATGGAACAGTGGTAGATTACATGGTTCTGGAAGATGAAGGTCATGGCTTTTCAAAAAAGGAAAATGAAATCAAGGTTTACCGGAGGATTTTGGAATTCTTCGAACAATATCGTTAGAAACGTTTCATTTCGGGGGTAGATATTTTTCTACCGCCCTTTTTAATGTGGAAGGAATTCGAATTTGAATATCGAAATTAAACTAATTAGACATAGGTAGAAATTGTATGCAACAAAATATACGCCTGACCGGCTTGGCCAAATGGTGAAACGACTAACTACGGTCTTAGAGAATCATGTCATTTTCAAAAAAGTGGTGCCGAAATGGTATACTGAAGTCACTCATAAAGTAAACTTTTAAACTATTGTAGGTGAAGAAATGCATCAAAACCCATTACTTAAACTATTGAATGTGAGTAAAAAGATAGGTAAACATCAGATACTTTCTAATATCGATTTAGAAATTGGTGAAGGAGAAATCGTAGGGTTACTGGGACCTAATGGATCCGGCAAAACAACTCTAATCCGGACAATTGTTGGACTTGTCAAAGCAAATACAGGCAAAATCATAATCGGCGATCGAGACTTATATAAACACTTCAATGAAGCGATACGACATGTAGGTGCGATTGTTGAAAACCCCGAGTTTTACGGGTATTTAACGGGTTATCAAAATTTGAAGCAATATGCAGCAATGTACAAGGAGATTACGGATGAACGGATTGATGAAGTAATTGCACTTGTAAATCTTGAACATGCGATTCATGATAAAGTCCGCACGTATTCACTGGGTATGAGACAAAGGCTAGGAATTGCTCAGGCGATTTTACATAGACCGAAATTATTAATCCTTGATGAACCTACAAATGGTTTGGATCCGATGGGAATAAGAGAGTTTCGTACTTATGTGAAGGCTCTTTGTGAAAAAGAAAACGTCTCCATCATCATTGCTAGCCATCTTCTACGTGAAATCGAAGACGTATGCCACCGGGTCGCGATCATTCATTCCGGAGAAATCATTCAGGTCACAGAGTTACATAACCAATTAGATACAGCACACAAAGTAAGATTTGAAATTCCTGAACGCAAAAAAGCGTTGATGCTTATTGAAGGTCAAGGAATATCCGGTGAGCTTTTACCCGATGGAGTTGCACTCAGCCTAAAGAAGGAGCAAATTCCGGAAGTCATCTGTCTGTTAGTAAGGAATGAAATACCGATATTTGCAGTAAATTCATTACACCCATCACTAGAAGAAGCATTTTTTAATGTGATAGGAGAGACCTATTATGATTAAGTTGATTCAAAACGAGCATATAAAAATTTTCAATAAAAAAAGCAATCGAATTTTGTTCTTAATATTAGGAATCATATGCTTATTATTAGCTCTTATGGTGAAAAATCTACTATCATCGTCTGGATCAGATGAAAGCTTTCTCGATTATGTTTTGTTCAGTACAAATTTCCTGATTCTGATGCCGTTCTTTCTTATTATTTTAGCCGGATCGATCGTATCGAATGAATTCGATTGGGGAACGATCAAATTATTACTGATTCGGCCTGCACAACGCTCGAAGGTTCTACTTTCCAAATACATAACGGTTCTATTAATCGGGATATATATTCTCTTGATCTATCTAATACTGGCCTTCATATTTGGAATGCTGTTGTTCGGATTCTCGGACATCACAGGTGATTTTGAAATTTTAAACAGGTTGCCGATGCTATATTTGAATCGTCTCATCGAAATAGAAGTGATGGCTACCCTTGCGTTTTCAATATCAACGGTATTCCGAAGTAGTGTATTTGCAACAGGTACTGCAATTTTCCTTGTTCTAACAGGAAGATCTTTTGTAGAGGTGTTGGCTCATTTCAACATTGAGTGGGGAAAATATGTACTTTTCGCCAATACGAATTTAAGCCAGTTTATGAATGGAAACCGTCCACTTTTTGAAGGGATGACACTTCCATTTTCCATCACGATATTAAGTGTGTACATTCTGATTTTTCTTGGTGGAGCATGGCTGACTTTTTGTAAACGGGATGTAACCGTATAAGCGAGAAAAATAATTCGAGAATGGTAAATTATGCATAACTATCTAGTATGTAATCCATCCTAACCGTGAAAGTCCTTTACAAAGAAAAACTAGGCAAAGCAAGCCTTTGCGCAGGCTGAGCCTCAGTTACACTTGTACTTCAGAAAGCACATTAATGCTTTCTAAAGTGTAAAAAAGGAGGTGTTAGGATGACACATAAGCAGAACCAAAATCAAAAAGCGGTGGAGGAATCAGCAAAAGCTGTGAAAGATAATGCGGATACGATGTTTGATAACCTCCAAAGTGCGGTTGAGAAAACAGAAAGCGCAGCAATGAATACGGTGGACAAAACAGCAGATGCGATGAATAAAGGAATGGATAAAAAGAAATAGCAAAGCGAAATGAGAACGGGGTGATCGTCAAAGGTCTCCTCGTTTTTAAATTTATTTTTATTGTATTATGGAAAGTTTTTGGTGAATTATGGGAAGCTTTTGTGCCGTGGAATTATAAAACCTGCCTGTTAGGAATTTTTGTAGTAACACCAACACCAATACTAATAGTAGTTGCATTTATTTTATCGAGCTTGTCTTTTAAGATCATAAAAGCTTCTAATCATTATTAGCTTTTTTAAGAATTTTAATTTCACGAACGGGTGAGTTAGTTCAATAAGTTATTCCAGAAAAGAGCGCTTTTCTGAAATAAGGAAAGTGTCTTTCTTCATGAAAAGGGCCACTTTGTTGAATAAAGAATTTTAGCAATCAAGAAGAAATTATTGATTGTTATGTGTGCTAAACTTGACTCTGCCAATAACGTTAATAATTCTATCTAAAGGAGGAGAAATCATGTATTTAGAAAATTATCTTTATCCAGTACCGGAAGAAAACAAAGAACAATTTTTAAAAATTAATTGAGAAGCTGAACGTATTTACAAAGAATATGGTGCAATCGAGAGCGAAACATATACTGCTGCATCTATTCAGCCGGAATATGGTTGTGAAGGAATGGTCTCGGTAGTCGAACTACACGAAAGCGAGATACTTATTTAGAAATTAACCGTTATCATAATAAGGATCACCTTAGTCAGGTTTTGGAGAAGGTTGATAATCATGAACAGATTGAAAAGTTATATAATCAAATGACAAAGGTGATCGATGTGAATCGAACTGTAAAGTATAATGTAGATATCCCTCATGAACAAAGGAGAACTGAAAATGAGAAAACTCGTTCTATTTCTGCACGCATCGCTTGACGGTTTTGTAGAAGGGCCGAATGGTGAAATGGACATTGGCTGGGTTTCCTACGATGCTGATTTGGAGAAACACGCGAAAGAAATTCTGAGTACTGCCGACACTGTCATTTGGGGACGTGGGACTTATCAGATGATGCACAGTTACTGGCCATCTGTGCCTTCGAACCCATCAGCTTCGCAGCATGAACGGAACCATGCCGAGTGGATCGAAAAGACAGCCAAAATCGTTTTTTCCACGACGCTGGAGAAAGTCGAATGGAACAATTCCAGACTGGTGAAAGAAGATGTAGAGGAAGAGATCAAGAACCTCAAACAGCAGCCAGGCAAGAATATGGTCATCCTCGGCAGTCCTAGGTTCGCACACTACCTTATGCAGCTTGATTTAATAGATGAGTATAAAATTACGGTTTCTCCCGTCCTGATCGGCAGCGGATTGCCGTTATTCCAAGGCCTCAAGGAGAAGATCAATCTTAAACTTATCGAAAACAAGACATTTGATTCTGGAGCCATAGGCCTCGTTTACCAGACGGTTAGATGACCTTGTCTCCTAAAGTAGATTACGCTAACCGGATTACGTTAGTACAATAAAAGCTGCGGTAGTCTAGGTCTTTCGAGTTCCTAGTCCGTCACTGCTTTTTTTACGAGTCAGTCTAATTCAGTTTGTCGGGTGATCGTGTCGTTTGAGCTTAGAGTAAGGGGAAACGCCAAGTCGGACGCAATTCAGGGCTTAGCGTATATTTTCGTTAAACTGTTGGCGGTACCCCTAATGGGGTGGCTTCAATTAAAAGCAACCCCTTTTTCTTATTTTTAAGAAACAGGGGAACGATGGAAATTGTAATTGTATTATACTTGAAATCAAGTCTTCCATATAAGGGCGCAAATCTGGAGTAAGATTTGCGCTCTCTTTTTATGATTGTTGAAGGAAGACTTATTGAGCTAAACTGAAAGGATAGTTTAAAAAAGCATTTCTTGAAAGTGTGCAAATGGTATTTAACCTGTTAAACAATTATTGAGGGGTAGGAGAAAAATATGGATTTATCCATTCGAAAGGCTAATAAAGATGATTACAAATCTTTATTGTCTTTATTCAGACAAGTTCATGATTTACACGTTTACGAAAGACCAGATTTGTACAAAGAGAATTCCACTCCAGTAAGTCAAGAGTTCTTTGAAAGTCAGTTAAATGATGTTAAACAACACATTTTTGTGGCTACCATTGGTAATGAACTAGTCGGAGTCGTTGTGATGAAGGAAGAAGAAATAACTGAAAATTCATTTGTGAAAGTAAGAAATGTATTATTTATAAACAGTTTATGCATTGCCGATGCCCAGCGAAAAAAGGGGATCGGAAAAAGACTTATGAAATATGTTTTTGATTTTGGGAGAAGCCTGAAAGTTGATTGTATTGAATTGGGAGTATCAGAGAAGAATCCTTATGCAATTGAATTTTATGAGTCAATTGGTATGACAACAAAGGGTAGAAAAATGGAGATTATATTAAATTAACGGGTTCTTATCTTTAATAAGATAACATAAATGATCTTCCATAATCGGGCGCAATTCAGAAGTACAGGAATGTGTTCATTATTCAAGAATAAGGGGGTTTAGTGAAAGACACGAGAGAATAACAAGAAATGAGGGGGTATAAATGAAAATAAATGAAGTACAAAGTCCATATATCAAAGAAACCATCAATGATAGAAAATACAGTTCATTAAGTCACTGGGGACACCCATTATTGAAACTGTAGGTGACAGGATATGTATTCATTTTATTTATTTTGGTGATAGTGAAACCAAATCCGTTCATGTCTTGGGCAGTTTTCCAGGATGGGAGTAAGACAAAAGGGGAAGATGACATCAAAGTTAAAATTACTGGGGTTTCATACTTCTCGGTTAATGAGTCGCTTTCATCTTTGGATATAAAAATTAAAAACCCCAATATATACAAAAAAGTTTTTACCAGTAACCTATTGGATAACCAAAGGAATCTATGGATTTATGACCCCATCAATGCCTTTGATACACCCAAAAATCTATTAATTATTTTTGAAGGCTTTCCCGTTTAGTTTTATGAATGAGTCAGTTCTTCTTTGACGAAAGGGGCTTTAATGGAAGAAGTTGGTCAAGGTCCGGTCACGCTAAAGACAAGAGACTCGTCAAATGTGGACGAGTCTTTTTAGCTTTAAACTAAGTCAATTATAAGGGACCTTTGCCGTTAATTCCTCTAAACAGAATCCTTTAAGAATATATTACGATTCTCCACAACTATATTTTATTTCCCGCGTGCATGAGTGTTCGTGGCTTTGACGGCGTTTTGAACAAGCTCAGTAAAGTGACCTTTTTCAAGCACTTCGACTCCTGCAGCTGTGGAGCCACCAGGTGAGGTTACTTGATCACGTAATTCATTAGCGGTTATCCCTGTTTCTAACATTTCAGCAGAACCGCTGATCATCTTGGTAACAAGTAACTTCGCTTGTTTCTCATCAAGTCCATAGGATACGGCTGCCTCTTCTAATGCCTCACAGAAGAGATACAAAAATGCCGGTGCACTACCCGTAACTGCTGTTAAATCGTGCACCTGTTCTTCGGATAGCTCAGCATAGTCGCCGATCGATTCTAATAAATGATGAATGATCGTCCGATGGTCATCATTAACAAAGCGACCGCACACATAGGTCGTCATCGACTTTTTTACCTGTGCAGCTGTGTTCGGCATCATCCAGCAAACCGGTGTACCTTCAGAGATTTTTGATTCCATGAATGTTGGATCCACTCCTGCAGCAACAGTGATAAATAGTTTTTTATAACCAATAGAATCTAAATCTTCTAGAATCGTACTATGAGCTTGAGGAGGCACAGCTGAAACAACCACATCTACCTCATTAATTACGTCTCTCCAGTCGGTTGTTGTATGTACGTTATATTTTTTTGCTAAATTGATTAAACGTCTTTCATCCGTTTGGTTTGCAACAGTCACGCTTGAGAACAACGATGGATTTTGATTCTGCAATCCGGATATGATCGCTTCAGCCATCCGACCTGCACCGATCATCAGTAGACGATATGATTCCATTTTATCCACTTCCTTTCATCCTAACTAACGTACCAGATTTGAAAAAAGAATGGAAGAAGGATCGTGTGTTTTGAATCTTTTAAAAGAGGTTACCGTCAGTGTTTGATTTTGTATGGTTTGTATGACACCAATAAAGTACTTCGACTCTCGGATGATATGCAGTAATACAACTTTTGCGGTTGGATCGGTTCGGATCGGTTCGGATCGGTTCGCTTTCTCGGATCAACAGATTCAGAATTGAATTAAAAGAGAACGTTCTAACTTTGTAACCTTAGCGGGATTAGAAACGTCTATGTTAAAAACGAGGGGGACGTACAATGAAAAAATGGTGGTGGATTTGTGGGGGAATGGTACTCATTGTTTGCATTTTATTAGGTACTTACTTTTACTCACAACCAAGGGTGGTAAATAATTGGGCTTCGAATGACAAACCGATTGTACTTAATAACAAAGTTTGGAAGGTGGTTTGCTCGAACGAAATTGATCCATTAAGTGTAACCGAGGATCATGTGTATGTGATAAATGCAAAGGGAGAACGGCAGTCCGTTTCGGTTTCACTAAGCAACGACCAAAAAGCTATAATCGTTCAACCGCCAGAAAATGGATATGAAATGGCCGCTGAATATTACACACTCCATATTCTGGATGGAATTATGGCCACGAATGGTCGCCAGCTTCAATCAAACCAATCGCTTTCGTTCGTCGTAAAAGAAACGCTTCCATCTATAGGCTCAAAACAAGAGCTGAATGCTTATTTTTCAAAAGCTATTAAAGAGATGAAAGAGCGCCGCAGCTTCGATTCTGGTTCTGATGCTAGTGGTGAAGAATCAGCAAATACTGAAGCATTGTCTATGGATTCTGCAAAATCAGCAGAGAATTCAAATCCTGACTATTCAAAAACGAATAACCAGGTAAGCGGGGTAGACGAAGCAGACACAGTGAAAACAGACGGCAATTACCTATACCAGGTGATGGATGGAAGAATCATCATTACAAAGCTTATACCGGCAAACCAAATGAAGGTGATGAAATCAATTACCTATAAGCAGCCATCATTCTCACCGTCACAGCTTTTTCTATATAAAGAACAAATGGTCGTGATTGGGCACAGCTATGAAGAGATAAAGTCTGAGAAAAAGGCTAGCGATAGAGCAGATTTGATGATTGCACCAGCTTCTTCTTCAATGAAAGCAATTGTTTATGACGTAAGCGATCGCTCCAATCCAGTGGTTATACGAGAAGTCGAGATGGAAGGTCACTACATTTCTGCCCGTCGAATCAACGAGTATGTGTATCTTGTAGCCCAACATCATCCAAACTACTGGCTGCTTGATAAAAATGAAAAGATCGATCTACGCCCAAGGGTATTCGATACATCCATGTCTGATGAAAAGAAACCGATCAACTATACCGATATTCAATATTTTCCTCAATCAAAGGAAACGAACTATACGATAATCAGTTCGTTCAACCTTGAAAAACCGAAAGCGGATGCGACGTTTACAACTTATCTTGGTAGTGGCCGTGACATGTATATGTCTAAAGAAAACCTCTTTCTTGCGGTAATGTCTTACCCAGATATCCCGTTCGAAACGAGACGTGATTTTTCACCAGACTCAACCATCTATAAGTTTTCAATCGATGAAGAAAAGGTGACTTTTGAAGGCTCGGCCGAAGTACCAGGTACAGTCCTGAACCAATTTTCAATGGATGAGCACGATGGAAACTTCCGGATTGTCACTACAAAAGGGCAAGTGTGGAATGACGAACAGCCATCTGGGAACAACCTTTATATATTTGACGAAAATTTAAAGCAAATCGGGAATCTTGAAGATCTCGCTCGTGGTGAACGGATTTATTCAGCTCGGTTCATGCAAGATCGGATCTATGTGGTGACATTTAAACAGGTGGACCCATTGTTCGTTATCGATGCAAGCGATCCTAAAAATCCGTCAGTACTTGGAGAGTTGAAAATTCCTGGATTCAGTAATTACCTGCATCCATACGATGAAAACCATCTGATCGGTTTCGGTCATGATACGAAAATCGTCACCGGAAAAGGGCAGGAGGGGGAGCCGAGAATTCTTACGCAAGGGGTAAAGATTTCACTTTTTGATGTCAGTGATGTCCACAATCCGAAAGAGAAGTTCAGTGAAATCATCGGTGGCAGAGGAACCCATTCTCCTGTAAATCACGATCATAAAGCACTGCTCGTTCATAAGAAACGAAATCTCTTTGCTTTCCCGATTTCCGTTTATGAAAATGTGGAAGATGGCAACCACTATGAACAAAACTTTATTTTCCAAGGTGCAATGGTATACAACATTGATTTGAAAGATGGTATTCAGCTTGAGAAAAAAATATCCCACCTAGAAGGAAACAGTCCATATGAAGAGTGGGAAAGTACAATCAGACGGATGATCTACATTGAAGACAACATATATGCCATCTCACCAACAAAGATTTCGGCACACAATATGGACAGTTACAAACAAATTGGAGAGGTAACGATACGTGAAAGTTCGGATTAAGTGCGAGCGTTCAAGTTCTCAAATGGTTCAATTCCGATTATTATAAGAGTAAAACAAATTAGAAAGGTCGGATTAAATGATGAATGAACCACAGTCCATCCCTCGACCGCTCGTTCGTGCAAATCAGTGGACTATTTTTATATCAGTTGTTTTGACGTGGATTACTGGAATGGAGTGGATTTTACTTGTGCCATTACTTTCAGGTATACTTGGCTTTTTCTTTAATTTCAATCCGGTAATCCAGATTGCGAGGAAATTTTTAACCCGACCGTTGAAAGACTATGTTCCAGAAGATAAAGAACAGCAGCAGTTCAACCAAGCGATCGCTGTGATTTTACTTTCCGTCGGATTCATAAGCTTTCTCTTCGGTTGGTTGATTGCAGCCTACATTGCTACGATTATGGTTGCTTTAGCATCCTTTGTTGCCATTCTCGGATTTTGCATCGGCTGTTTCATCCGGTATCGCTGGCTAAGGTATCGTCACCGGAAAGCACAGCATCACTCGTAAATCTAGATTAGACTCCTTTAAGTGCAAGTCTTCTTGAAGGAGTCGTTTCTTTTACAGTAAACTCATTAAAGAAAAATTTTGTGGAGAGGAGGGCTCGAATGCATGAAGGCGATGAAGTTTTCATCACAAAATCTGGTAAGTATTATCACTATTTCGATGATGATTGCCCTACAACGTCGAGGATTTTAAAAGGAGGAACAGCAGCAGAAAAAATTAAAGAGGAGGAGGCAAAGAAAAGAGGATATTCACTGTGCAAGCATTGTGCCAAAGAGTACGCAGAAGACTCGGCAGAACGAAAAGGGTGTGCCGCTTCAATCTTTTTGTTTCTAAGCGCCGGAACGACACGACAGTTTTGTATAGCCTGTTTAACAATCTACATATTTAATGAAATGACTCATAGGTAAACTAGATCGAAAAGTCTTTAAGTCTTTTTTATTTAGTAAGGAATATGCCCCTTCTCCTAACATATTTATTAATAATTGAGGAAAAAGGAGGGGAAAGCAATGTGGTTCATTGTGTTAAACATCCTTGTCATGCTTGTCCTGATTCTCAGCCTCTATTCTTTACAAAAGAAGCGTGTCTCGTTTTCAAAGCGTGTGTTTGCGGGATTAGGTCTAGGAATTGTTTTCGGTCTCGTGTTACAAGCGGTTTATGGGGCAACTTCAGATGTCTTGAGTGACTCGATCGGTTGGTTCAATATTGTCGGACGCGGATATGTTCAATTACTTCAAATGATCGTCATGCCGCTCGTTTTCATATCTATCCTTTCCGCGTTTACTAAAATGAAACTCAAAAACAACGTCGGCAAAATCAGTGGTTGGATCATCGGAATTTTGGTAGGGACGACTGCGATTGCTGCTGCAGTTGGTATTGCTACTACGATTGGCTTTGATTTGGAGGCAATTCAAATTGAACAGGGAGATGCCGAAACTGCTCGATCGGAGCAGCTGGAGGAAAGATCAGCTGCAGTTGCCGATTTAACGCTGCCGCAGCAAATATTAAGCTTGATCCCTGAAAATCCGTTCCATGACTTCACCGGGGCTAGGGCAACTTCAACGATTGCGATCGTGATCTTTGCAGCCATAGTCGGATTCGCTTACCTTGGTGTCCGCAGGAAAAATGAAGAGCAGGCAGATTTCTTTACCAAAATCGTTGATACCCTTCATTCGATTGTCATGAGAATCGTTACGTTAATCATACGACTTACTCCATATGGTGTTCTAGCGTTGATGACACGCGTCACAGCAACGAGTGATTATAATGCAATTTGGAAGCTGGGAGAGTTTGTTGTTGCGTCATATGTGGCATTACTGATCATGTTTGCAATCCATTTATTGCTGCTGACATTCTTCGGATTAAACCCGATCACCTACCTGAAAAAAGTGTTGCCTGTCCTTACGTTCGCCTTTACATCGCGTACGAGTGCAGGAACCTTGCCACTTAATGTTCGTGCTCAAACACAAGAGCTTGGTGTATCGGAAGGAACTGCAAATTTCGCAGGATCGTTCGGGCTGTCAATTGGTCAAAACGGCTGTGCTGGTGTGTACCCAGCAATGCTTGCGGTCATGATTGCGCCGACGGTTGGGGTTAATCCTTTAAGTCCATCTTTTATCTTCACATTGATCGCAGTTGTTGCGATTAGTTCCTTTGGGGTTGCAGGAGTCGGAGGGGGAGCTACCTTTGCTGCCATCCTCGTTCTATCAGCTATGAATTTACCAGTCGGCTTAGCCGGACTCCTTATTTCAATTGAGCCGCTCATCGACATGGGGAGAACGGCAGTTAATGTCAGCGGCAGTATGACAGCAGGAGTTTTAACCGATAAAGTTACGAATGGATTGGATCAATCGGTCTACGACACACCAACAAATCATGCAGAAGCTTAATAGAGCTTGAAGATTGCAACTAAAACGTCAAATAAATAACCGGATCATGGTCCGGTTATTTTCTTTGATTCTCCCATTTTTTCATATTCGTCATTTAGTTTGGTCATGATAGAAAGTGAACATATGAAAGGGAGGAACCAAATGAACGTCAAAAAAGGAACCATTTATAAGATCGCGAAGCATTCGTTTGGAAATTTCAATTCTGCAGAGACATTAAAGGTTACATCACACAGTAGGAGCATTGTGTCTTTTACACTCGGTAATAAGAAAGGCTATGGTTCAATGCCGCTCCAACATTTGCGATACCTTTTAAAGAAAAATGAATTAGCGGAAGTGCTTGATGAGAAATTAATGGACGACGGCAGTTAATCTCATTCAAAATTTTTCGACCCCCACATCCTACTAAATAAAAGACGGTTCACCATTTTAGTGGTGCGTATTAGTTGATTAAATTCCGACTACTTCTGTATGCTTTTAATAATGATGATCGGTGTTATATAGGAGTGAATAAAAGATGTGGGATATACATAAACCATTAATTCAAAACGACCGACAATATAATTTGTATAAAATTGCGGAAGAATTATCCGGAAAAGTAAAACTACGAGCCACTGAAACGGACCAACAGGCTGCATTCTCGCAGGAAAACCTTTACGACTTGAAAGAAGCCGGTTATTTAAGCTTAACCTTACCAGGACAATATGGCGGACAGAATCTTTCGTTATATGAGTTTGTCCTTTTACAAGAAAGACTTGCGGTCGGAGATGGATCGGTGGCTTTATCAATCGGATGGCATCTTGGGATCGTAATGGAGTTAAGGGATGAACAACTGTGGAAACCTGAAACATTAAAATGGTTGGCAAACGAAATCAGCAAACAAAAAAAGCTGGTAAACCGGGCAGCGACTGAACGTGCAACCGGGAGTCCGACAAGGGGAGGAATTCCTGAAACTCGAGCGGTTCCAAGTGAAGGTAGCTATCTAATCAATGGACGAAAAACGTTTACAACAATGGCGGATGTTTTAGATTATTTTATCGTTTCAGCTTTTATTGAAGAGGAGGAGTCGATCGGCTGGTTTATCATCGAAAAAGGCCAGGACGGTGTTGATGTTGATTACACGTGGGATACGCTCGGAATGAGAGGAACAGGGAGTGATGACCTCGTTTTAACGAATGTAAAAGTGCCTGTCGATCGACTCGTTGAAATAAAGGATCCAACGAAAAAAGAGCCTGCTCTGCCTAAAGGGTGGCTATTGCATATTCCAGCGTGCTATTTAGGAATTGCAATTGCAGCACGAAATGAAGCGCTCGAATTTGCTAAAAGCTATCAACCGAACAGTCTGACTACCACGATTTCCAAAGTCCCACATATCCAGCAAAAAATCGGTGAAATGGACCTTGAGCTATTGTATGCACGCCACTTTATGTATTCAATTGCGGAAAAGTGGGATAAAGAACCTGAAAATCGAATGGCTCTTGGTCCAGAACTGGCTGCTGTCAAGACTATTGCAACAAATGCTGCACAGCATGTTGTCGATTTGGCTATGAAAATAGCTGGCGGAAGAGGTTTATCAAAAAATGCAAACTTCGAACGATATTACCGGGATGTGAGAGCAGGTTTACACAATCCCCCTATGGACGATGCAGTCATCGGAATGCTTGCCGCAAGAGCAATCAATGATTAAGAAAGGGAGAGTGCAGTTCAGATTGACTGCGCTCTTTTTCAATTTTTCCTGAAACAAGAAATTAATCCTCTCCATCACTCCTCATCGATTTGAAATCTCATCCACTTTCTAGTACAATGCATCACTGTGTGCCTTTTTTATAGGTATTTTGTACGGAGTTTTTTATAATAGGGGAGAGGAGGGAGCACATGTCGTCAGCACTCAGAAAACCATTCACTCAGGAACGGAAAAAGGACCCAGAAGAGTTGGAATTTCAGGTTTTCCGTATGCAAGAGGATATGAAACGAATCGCAAAAAAGTGGGACGTCGTCGGAATCGATCAGACCAACGATGAGAATCTCGTCATTGTCTACAAGTCAGACTCGGAACAGCGTTGTAACATAATGTTGAACGATTGTGAAACTTCCTTTAGAGGTGATTGGGACTTTTCGCTTCAGGCGTTGTTCCCTGAAGATGACACGATTCACATTGGCGACATCAAAGGCCCTGCAAATAAGGGATATGGTTCAATTTGTATCAATTATTTAAAAGAGCTAGCTAAAGACAAAAACATCCCTTACATTACAGGAGACATCGCTGAACGGGATTGGGATCACGTTGAACGTCTCATCCACTTTTACGAAAAGCATAACTTTAATGTTGAAATCGATTACGAAGATAAAACCGGAAGCATCGTCTGGAATGATTCATACTAAATTCATTTGATAAAATCAAGAAGAGTCCCAGGGCTCTTTTACTTTTTATAAGCGGTATTTTGCAATGGGGAAGCAAAAAAACTTCCTTTTTAGACTTAACATGCGTACTGTAGAATTCAGCTCCTTTTTCTTTTGAGCAAGAAAAAGGAGAATGGAAACCGACTATTGAAATTGTGACTATATGTTTTACAAGATGTTGTTACTCATGACGCAATTACAAAGGGTTGGAACGAGATCCCTATAGTGTAGATCCATCTGAATCCGCTAAATGGTATGCTGAAAAGCTCGGTGCAGTTGTCAATTATCATGATGAAAGCAAAGCAATTCTTGACTTGGAAAACCAAAGCTTTTTTTCTTGTAAAAGCTGAGGCAAACCAATTCTCAAACTTTTTAGATCGTAAGGGGGAAAATCCCGATGTGTGTATTGTTTTTCGCTTACAAAATTCATCCAAACTATCCTTTGATTGTTGCTGCAAATCGAGACGAGTTTTACAAACGACCTACTGAAAAAGCTCACTTTTGGGAGGAAAACACTAAGATTCTTGCCGGAAGAGATCTAAAACAAATGGGAACATGGCTCGGGATATCTAAAAATGGGCGTTTTGCTGCGATCACCAATTTTAGAAATCCAGGTGAAACAAAAGAAAATAAAAAATCCAGAGGGCATATTATCAGAGATTTCCTAAATAGTCATTGTGATTCCGATTTATTTCTCAATCAACTACAAGAAAATCGCATGCTATACCAAGGGTTCAATTTAGTGCTTGGGGATACAGATTCCCTCTGGTACTATTCAATGTACAAAACGATGTTGACAAATTGAACCCAGGTATTTATGGATTAAGCAATCACTATCTCGATACTCCGTGGCCAAAAGTCTCTATTGGCAAAAAACTCTTCCGAAACTGTCTGAAGAATGCAGACGAGGTTAACACTGAATGCTTATTTCAAATGCTTAGCCGAACAGAAGAAGCTGTACCCGAGGAATTACCGAATACAGGTATTAGTATCGAATGGGAAAGGAAGCTTTCTCCTATCTATATCACGACTGAACAATACGGAACACGATCTTCTACTGTGTTAACCATAGACAAAAATCAAAATGTTAATTTCACCGAAAAAAGTTTTATCAATCAGAACGAAGAACAGATTCATTATGAATTTGAGATTTTTAAAGGATAATCATTTTTATTTTTTGCATATAATTAGCACTATCAATTGTTACTACCTTTTAACGAGAATTGTTAAAAATGAATGTTTTCGAATCAAAGGCCCGAATTACAGCAATCGGTACATAAAGGATTCTAGCAAATCGCGACATAAAAAAATGGAAACAAACGATGAATGGTTGTTTACAGGACTGGTGCTCAGGATAGAAGAATTGCTTCAGAGGATGAATTTACATGATCAGTTCTGGAAAAACGATTTGCGGGACTTAACCTCCTAATTTTTAGGATAATGAGTCCTGGAAAAACGATTTGCGGGACTCAACCTCCTAGTTTTTAGGATAATGAGTCCTGGAAAAACGATTTGTGAGACTCAACCTCCTAGTTTTTAGGATAATGGGTCCTGGAAAAACGATTTGTGAGACTCAACCTCCTAGTTTTTAGGGAAATGGGTCCTGGAACGTGATCACATAGACGTCACCTACTATTTAGCATTCTTTTTTACATAATAAGAGGACCGACCTACTCCTTTCATATTAAAGTGATAGGAGAGAATTCGTTGGATGTTCTTCTTTGATTTAATAACTTGGCACCAATCATACAATATGCTCGTTGTAATTTTTATATCTGGGAAAAGAAGCTTGAGTTCATCCGCATTTCGCAAAACGGCTACCACCATCCCTTCTGACGTTCCGCACTTGTTACATATGATGAAGTCGTTTTTCTGTTCCACCATAAAAGAACAGCAGCTTTTACAAGAAACCCCTTTTTTTAGTTGTCCATAGCTATATTCGGGTAATCGTAGGTTTTGTGGTCGGCTAGAATGCAGTGAAACTATTTTTTCTGCTAGATTCTTATGCGTATGGGATATTTTTGAGGGTGAATTGGAAATTTGATGTATAAAACGATTGATTTGAGTTGGAAAAACCATAGGTAGCTTTAGTGGAGCTTGATATAGGTGAAATTCGGGGTTTATAAAAACAAGATACTTTTCCAAGCGAAAGTTTTTGTAACCGAGTTCATTAAGCAATAGCCTTAATAATGATTCACTCCGATCCAATTGGTGGAACGGATTATTAATTTCTTTTCCGGATTTGGTAAACCACTTTTCCCCGTCAATATAATAGTCACCTTCGAAATTTTTTACATTGATGTTGAAGATCGTCTTTTGACAAATGATCGATGAATCAATCTGGAATTGGGAGTTCTTGTGTTCTAACAGCAAATCATTTAATATGAGGTGAGTGCTGGGGAGGGTTACTAGCCATTCATCAAATTTCCGTTCTCCTTCAAATCCTTTCTCCAAATTAGAATATTGTAGCATCCATTTACCCGTTAACTTCATTCGGCCATTCAACGAGCTCAAAGTCAGTAGCTCTGGACTTTCCGTTCGTTTTTTGACATTCATCAAATACCACTTCCTTTATTAAATTTTTCATCGTTTATGTGTTATTGGAACTAGATATAAAAAGGGGAGACGGACACCGTGGAGAAGAGGATAATGTCCGCGATAATATGAGGTTATTCACAATACATTATTCAATAGTCGGTTTCAATTCAATGATTACATTCCCTTTTAGTGCCCGTGAAATCATACATGACCTTTCCGCTTTCTCTGCTAGCTTAAGTACTAGCCGTTTATCGTTTTCAGTAGTATCTGCCTTCAGAACAATATAAGGGCGATGAATGATTTTTTTGTATGTGATTACGCCGTTGGTCACATCCACAAGCCCTTCAGACTCCATGGTCAATTGTCTTTTCTCCAACTTACTACGTTCCATCATAGCTGCAAGGGTTATGATATAGCAGGTTGCTGCTGCACCTAGCAGCATTTCATCTGGATTCGTTCCGACACCAGGACCATCCATCTCCTTGGGGATCGAAACCTTCGTCTGTAAATTCTCTGATTCAATCTCTCCTACATCATTTCGAAGTCCCGGCCAACTTGCTATAAGAAAAAAGCTATGTACTGCCATCTTATTACCTCCTATCTGATATTCCACCTCAATTTTAACCTGTCCGATTTTCCTTGTACATTAGAAAATGCAAGATTTCTCTATACTGTTTTAAAACATTCCGAGTTGGTTAGTATAGATAAAAAACGGCGGTAGTTTTATATGCATTTGATCTTTATCAGTATTTTTCTGATGGCAGCATTAAAGTGGGGAGATTGGAAACGATGGCGAGATTATTATCCGACCATCTTATTTTTAATTACTGGGGATCTTCTTTATAACTTCCTTTTCTTTAATCATAGTATGTGGGCCTATCAAGAAACGATTTTTTTGGAGGATATCTTAACCAAACACACTATCATTTCACTTATGATCATGTTCATTGTATACCCATCAACGGTATTGATATATCTTGGGAAATTCCCACATGAACAAGGGAAGCAAATACTTTGGATTATGTTCTGGATTCTAATTTATGTTGTAGTTGAATTTATCAATTCACGTTTTTTACATTTAATCAATCACCAAAATGGTTGGAATAATTGGTGGTCGCTTGCATTTAACGTAGTGATGTTTGTAATGTTGCGAGTCCATCATAAAAATCCATTAATCGCTTGGGGATTATCTTTGCTATGGATCCTATTCTTATGGAACATGTTTAAAATTCCATTTGAAATATTAAAGTAGGGTGTAGATATGAAAAGCATCGCATTTGCAATTTCTCTGTTTATAGTTATAAGTTGGTTGGTATTGAATGTTTATTGGTATTCCAAGAAATCATTATCATTTGTACAAAACATGATCGTGTATATGGTTCTCTCAATTTTCATTATGAACTACTTTACAATCTTATCTCTTCAATTAAAATATATTGAGTTTACCAGCAATAAAGCATTGTTTCTTTCCTTGCTTTTTGAGCGAGGAATAATGTCACCCATTTCCATCCTATTTTTTGTAAACCTCTATTTGTTGTCGAGCACAAACTTGATGAAAGGTCTGCTTACCGCAGCTGCTTTAATCATACTTACCGTTTTTGACTATTTAATGGTTACGCTAGGTATTCTTTCATATCCTCATTGGAACTATTTTTATGCAATGTTGATCAATTTAGTGTTGTTATTTGTAGGACTGTGGTTGGCTAAGCTTACGATCGTCGTAAAAAAATGGGAGACTCAAAAAAATGAAGGTAATTTATGAAAATTCATTTGATATAAACGAATGGTATGTGTTGACTACTCTTACTGTTCTAATTGTTCTCGTTTGGATTACACCGAAGATCCTCCCCCTGACAGAAGCAATCGTTTATTTATTATACGGGATTTTTGTTGGTATGTTTTATGACCACACGGTTAGCGTAAAACCGTGGGATTTTTACGATGTAAATGATAGCTCCGCCTATCAGGTGATTGATTTTATAAGCTATTTGGTATATGGACCACATAGTTATTTTTTCATTTACTTTTATGTTAAGTTTCGTATTAAGGGATTTAAAAATATTTTATATGTATTTATCTGGGTTCTTTTTTCGCTCGTTAACGAATGGATTGCATTAAAAGTGGGATTGTTCCATTACGAAAAAGGGTTCTCAATGTATTGGTCAGTATCAACATATGTACTGGCTCAAACCTCACTTATTTTGTTGTATCATATCATTCGTCTTAATAGAACGTTCGTAGAAAAACAATTTTAGCGAGATGAATTTAAGCAGATTTCTCCAAAGGTACACTGTTTTCATGTAACATAGGATAGGTGAATGCTACTAAGGAGAAAGAAGGCTTCCAGTATGAAAAATACAACCTTGATTTCCAAGGATAAAATATGGACTCGGGATTTTATATTCGTATGTATTTCGAACTTTTTTATTTTTGCCGGTTTTCAAATGACCCTTCCAACACTTCCGCTTTTTGTAAACGAACTTGGTGGAAGTAACCAGTTGATCGGGCTAGTAGTCGGTATTTTTACTTTTTCCGCTTTACTTATCAGGCCTTGGTCTGGCCATGTGCTAGAAACGTTAGGAAGGCGGTTTGTCTACCTTACCGGCTTGGCTATTTTTGTGATTTCAGTAGCTACTTATTCCTTTACTTCGAGTATCATTTTTTTATTTTTGATGAGGATCGTCCAAGGATTAGGGTGGGGGATGTCAACCACTGCTGTCGGTACAATTGCAACAGACCTTATTCCTGCAAAACGTAGAGGGGAAGGGATGGGCTACTTCGGTTTGGCTGGTAACCTAGCAATGGCTTTTGGACCGGCATTAGGATTAATACTCGTCGTAGTACTCGATTTTTCATGGACATTTATGATTGCAGCATTTGCCGGACTAGCTGCATTCGGTATTGCAGCATTAATTCGTTACACACCAGGTGAAAAATCAACGGGTCCAAAAAAGAAGTGGGATATCTATGAAAAATCCGCACTCGTACCCGCAGTTCTTTTATTTTTCATCACGATGACATTCGGTGGAATCACATCGTTTTTACCACTTTATGCTGAACAACAGCACGTGAGCGGAATAGAATGGTATTTCTTCGTTTTTGCCATTTCACTCATGATTGTCCGTGCGTTTGCAGGCAGGGTGTACGATAAAAGGGGTCATCGGGCGATCTTTATTCCTGGGACCCTACTCATTTTACTAGCAATGATCGATTTATCGTTTTTAGAAAATGAGTGGATGCTACTGTCTGCTGCAATGTTTTTCGGTATCGGATTCGGTGCCGTCCAACCGGCTTTGCAAGCATGGGCAGTCCAGGAGGCACCAAAGAATAGAAGAGGGATGGCGAATGCGACATTCTTTTCTTCATTTGACCTCGGAGTAGGGTCGGGAGCGATTTTCTTCGGTTTCATCGCTTCATGGTTCGGTTATAGTCAAATTTATCTGGTGTCAGCAGTTTCTGTAGTTATTTCCATGTTGCTTTACATTGTACTGACAAAAAATACTGGACATGAAACAAGACAAAAAGAAGCAATCGGATAAAGATAAGAAAGAGGGATGACACGGATCATCCCTCTTTTCACACATCAAACTTATGCTTCAACTTTTTACTAGTTTTGCATCAAATATAAACGGACCGAACGGAAGGACAGAAGCGATCAATCCGAGTAAAGCCTTTGTTACACTCCACTTATAAGCGAATTTCAAATAGACGACCATCATTACATAGAGGACAAACAATCCACCGTGAATCGATCCAACAACTGTAACTGCTAATGGGTAATCCAGCATGTATTTTAATGGCATGGCAATGCCTAACAGTACGAGGAAAGATATCCCTTCTGAATAGCCTACAATTTTAAAAATAGCAAGAGGGTTTCTCATTATGAATTCAACTCCTAAAACTATACATATAATAATAGCTTTGCATATTTATATACTTGGTTTATTATAACAGGACCTAACGATGATAGACTTCCTAAAGTGTAACCGTTTTATGACAATTTCAGATCTACTATGGACCAACAAATTAACATTGTGAACGCAAAAAAGAGAACAGACCTGCTATCTGTTCTCTTCATATTTGTTAAAATTTTAAGATTGTATCAACAATGGATTTGTGCTATCATATATCTTATTGTGTGCATAAATATTATAAGGCTATAAAAATACCCACTATAATCTTATAATAAAATCCTTTGATTGTCAACTATTTTTTGGGGAGTGATTTTATTTGACTGAAAATAATAAAGAACGGAAACAGGAACAACAGCGAATCGACTTGATACTTAGTTTGATTAATAAAAAAATGCTTGCTCTTAGCACTAATGTCGGTAGTTTGAAACAGGATATCGTCTCAATACGTAAAAGTTTTTGGGATGACGTCAAGATTAACATCGATAATCCGGATGAAGTGATAGAAACAGTCACGAGCATCAGACAGCAAGCCGAATTTCTTTCTGAGCGAGAAAGAAGCCATCGTCAATCCTATAACCACCATAAAAATCTTAACAGATTGAAATACTCCCCTTATTTTGGACGTATCGACTTCAAAGAGGATCAGCACAGCAAATCTGAACCTATTTATCTTGGAATTACCTCATTAATGGATGAAAAGGAAGAGGATTTCCTCATCTATGATTGGCGAGCGCCGATTTCAAGTTTGTATTACGATTATTCACCAGGTCTTGCGAAATATGAAACACCCGGAGGAACGATTTCTGGAAAGATGGAATTAAAACGTCAATATATCATACAAGACGGACGAATCAACAGCATGTTTGATACGGATATAACGGTTGGAGATGAATTGTTACAAGAGGTTCTCGGGAATAATGCCAATACGAAAATGAAGAGTATTGTAGCCACCATTCAAAAGGAACAAAACCAAATCATCCGAAACGAAAAAAGTAAGCTCCTTATTGTACAGGGAGTTGCCGGAAGCGGCAAAACCTCTGCTGCACTTCAGCGTATTGCTTACTTACTTTACCGGTATCGTAAAACAATGAATTCCGAAAATATTATGCTGTTTTCTCCTAACGATCTCTTTAATAGCTATGTTGCTACCGTACTTCCTGAATTAGGAGAAGACAATATGATTCAAACGACATTTCAGAAATACATTGAAACCCGGCTCCAAAAACAGTTTGAAATTGAGGATCCGTTTCAGCAAATGGAGTATTTGCTTACCTCTATGGACGATCCAAATTTTAAAACAAGAATGGACGCAATTAAATATAAGGCTAGCCTTGATTTCAAGCAACTTATCGATCGATATGTCGAATCTCTTGCACAAAAGAATCTAATTTTCAATTCAATTACGTTTAAAGGAGATACGCTGATTTCAGCCGAACAGGTTCACGATTATTTTTATTCTCTTGATCCATCGATTTCAATCCCGAATCGGATCCAGCTGGTATCGGAATGGTTATCAAAAGAAATCGCCAAGTTCGAACACGTCGAACAGAAAAAAGACTGGGTAATTGAAGAATGTGAACTGTTAGAGAAAGAGGATTATCTAGAAGCCTATAGTAAACTACAGAAAGGTAAGCGATGGAATGAGGACACGTTTGATGATATAGACCGTGAACAGGAACTTCTAGCGAAGGAGCTCGTGAAAAGATATTTTAGACCAGTCAAAAAAACGATCAAGCAATTGAAATTTATCAATATGACAAAAATTTATCAGCAGCTATTTGAACAATGGGAGTTGAACAGCCTATCGTTTCCGACAATACCATCGAATTGGAATGATATTTGCAAACATTCTTTAAGGAACTTATCTCATAATCGATTATTATACGAAGATACAACTCCATATCTATATTTACAAGATCAACTCGAAGGTAGAAAGTCGAATACAATGATACGTCATTTATTTATCGATGAGGCTCAGGATTATTCGCCATTCCAGTTTGCCTTTCTTCAACAAATCTTTCCGAATTGCAGAATGACCATATTGGGTGATCTCAACCAAGCGATCTATGCTCATACCCTGAACGCCCCGACACTTTTGAACAACACCTTATTCGAATTGGAAAAACAGGAGAAGATCACACTGACACGGAGCTATCGTTCAACACGTCAAATTGTCGAATTCACCAAAGGCTTGATTGACGGCGGTGAAAGAATTGAAGCATTCAATCGAAATGGGCAGAAACCCTCAATTACTATTGTTGAAGGCAAACAGTCTCTGCATTCAAAAATCATGCAACGGTTACAATCTCTTAAGAATGATAATCATCCAACGATTGCAATAATCTGTAAGACAGCTCAAGAGTCTATCAACGCATTTAATGATCTTTCACATATAGCCAAGGTCCAGCTCATGGTGAATGAAACTGATTCCTATACGAAGGGGATTTTGATTCTTCCTGCCTATTTGGCAAAAGGAATCGAATTTGATGCGGTAATTATTTACAATGGATCAAAAGAACAGTATTGTCGCGAGTATGAACGTAAGCTTTTTTATACAGCATGTACAAGAGCGATGCATGAGCTCCACATTTTTTCGATTAGTGAAAAAAGTCCGTTCATGGACAATGTATCCGAAGAAAAATATAGTTTAACTTAGCTTAGACTTTTGTTAGAGAAGCGAAATTGAAAAGAAGCGTAGTGCGTCTCAAAGCACTACGCTTCTTTTGGTATTTCTTTAATAAAATGACCAGAGCCCAACCAAGCAGAAAGTGCAAACATGAGATAAACAGCTTGGGTCGCATGGTTGCCTTGAAGGATAAGCTGAAGTCCAACACCTAACCCAAGAGCTGGAATGACGATCAAAAGTGTACGCATGATCCGTTCAATCCCTTTACTTTGAGGGAGTGGCCAAATACGGGAAAAAATGACACCTAAGGCAACACCTAGAGACGAGACGATGATGATTTGAAAAATGATTTGCGGTCCTGGAAATGGCCAATCTGTAAAATAATGTCCGATCAGGTAAAAGAGTTCAAGAAAAAGAGCAATACCCAATGCTTTACGAATAGCCTTCAAATCAAGATAGGGCTGAAACACATATAGACCCAAAGTAACGATTCCGAAAAAAACTGTCATTTCCGACCTCCTTTTTATGTAAATGAGCTGGAACCATTTCATCGGTCCAACCCAATTTTACATCTAACAAAAGAGGTTGGACTTACAAGAGTGAAAATTCCAACCTCTTTTTACACACATTGATTTCGTTAACTTGTTTTGTCCAGTACTTTTGGTACTCGGATATCTTCAACCATTTGCTGAATTTCTTCAGGTGGAGCTTCAGTTCGTCTTGAAACGATAAACGAAACAACAAAGTTCAATAATGCACCTATGACGCCAATACCTTGTGCATTGATCCCGAAGAAGCTTTCCACAACAGCTGCTTCAGTACCGAAAATCTGTGGCGAACGCATAAGCACGATCATCACTACTGTAAAAGCCAAACCGATCGACATCCCCCAAATCGCGCCTTCTCGATTCATCCGTTTATCAAAGATTCCGAGTAAGATCGCCGGGAATAGGCTAGCTGCTGCCAACCCGAACGCAAACGCCACAACCTCACCGACAAATCCAGGCGGATTAATGCCAAAATAACCCGCGACAAGTACAGCCAAAAGGATCATAAGACGCCCTACTTTTAAACGCTGCTTTTCATCGGCTTCAGGTCGGAATATCCGATAATAGAGATCATGGGAAACGGCACTCGACATAGCAAGGAGCAATCCTGATGCTGTAGAAAGCGCAGCTGCAAGACCTCCCGCCGCTACCAATGCGATTACAATCGGTGCGAGTTCAGCTACTTCAGGAGTGGAAAGAACAATAATGTCACGGTCAATGACGACCTCGTTCGTTGCAGGATCAGCAGTAAACGAAAGAACACCGTCACCATCTTTATCCTCAAGGGTCAGAAGTCCAGTTTCCTCCCACTTTGTAACCCAAGCTTCTTGACGTGCTTCCTGAAGGGTTTGATCGTTAAAGCTATTAATTAAGTTGTATTTTGCAAAAACGCCAATTGCAGGGGCTGTTGTGTAGAGTAGAGCAATGAAAAGTAAAGCCCATCCAGCAGACCATCGAGCGGCACGAACATTTTTCACCGTATAAAAACGGATGATAACGTGAGGAAGACCCGCTGTTCCGATCATTAAAGCAAGCGTAACGCAAAATACATTTAAGGCCGACATATTCTGAAACGGTGCCAAGTATTCAGTCAGTCCCAATTCAATCTGCAACCTGCTTAAGTCTTCTGCTATAGAACCGAAAGTGAGCGCCAGTTGAGGAACAGGGTTACCTGTAAGCTTTAATGAAATAGCTATAGCCGGAATTAAGAAGGCAACAATCAGAATTGTATACTGGACAACCTGTGTCCACGTTATTCCTTTCATACCACCAAGGACAGCGAAAAAAGCAACGATCGCCATTCCGATCAGTACTCCAACAACAATGTCAACCTGTAAATATCGGCTGAAAACGATCCCAACACCGCGCATTTGACCCGCAACGTATGTAAGGGAAATGAACAGTGTCGCAACCGCAGCGACTGCACGTGCACCATTAGAATAGTAACGATCTCCAATAAAATCGGGAACCGTATAACGACCAAACTTTCTTAGGTATGGAGCAAGTAATAGCGCTAGGAGCACATAGCCACCAGTCCATCCCATTAAGTAGATCGTGCCATCATAACCAAGGAAGGAAATCAATCCCGCCATTGAAATGAAGGATGCTGCGGACATCCAGTCTGCCGCAATTGCTGCACCGTTTGCGACGGCTGGTATTTCGTTCCCAGCGACGAAGAAGTTGCTCGTATCCTTCACCTTAGACCGCCAACCGATGTAAAGGTAGATTGCGAACGTAAGGACAACGAGCGTTAACGTAAGGGCTTCAACACTCATGTCGATACCCCCTTATCCTTTGGATCTTTCGTTAAGATGACTTCTTGAACATCGTACTCCTCGTCAAGCTTATCCATTTTTTTTGCATAGTAGAAGATTAAAATTAAAAAGATGAGAATAGAGCCTTGCTGTGCAAACCAAAAGGAGAGAGGAACACCAAAAAATTGCACTTTACTAAGTGGTACTGCCAGGATGATGGCTGCAACCAATGACACGAGCGCCCAAATGACTAAAAGAGTCCGAATCAACCGAATGTTTTTCTTCCAGTATTCTTGCTGTTTGCGAGTTGTTTCTTGCTGACCAGCCATTTTTCTACACCTCCTGAAAATGTTCCAAGGACAGGGGGAAATCGGTAAAGGACATAGCTGCATTTTTTGTCCACATCACCACCTTTCGTTTAATAATATGCATGTAGGTGGTTAACTATTTTATTTTATTAAGTCGAATATTTTGGATCCTCGAATAAAATAGTTCTGCAATCACAATTTAAAAAAGCAATCGAATCTCCGAAGAGAATCGATTGCCTTTTAACGTTTTTCATACAATTCAATATCTGGGTTTTTGTTTTGGAACCACCTTAAAGCAAAATCATTTTCAAATATAATTAAGGGATTTCCTTGTTGATCATAAGCCTTGTAATTTGTACTTTCAATTTTCAAAGACTGATCGTTCGATATCCACCGTGCACAGGTGTGGGGGAGGGGTTGAATTTCAAGAACCACTCCATATTCATTTTTTAAACGACTCTCGAATACTTCGAATTGAAGGACTCCTACTACACCAATGATCGTTTCTTCCATCGCAGCTGTTTTATATACTTGAATAGCACCTTCTTCGGATAATTGTGCAACACCTTTATAAAAATGTTTTTGCTTCATCGCATTCTTTGCTCGAACTTTTGCAAAATGCTCTGGCGGGAATTGAGGGAGCTTTCCGTAAGAAAACGTATCTTTCGTACCGCAAAGTGTATCTCCGATTTGATACAAACCTGGATCATACAATCCTACGATATCTCCTGGGTAAGCTTCATCAATATTTCCTCTTGATGCTGCAAAGAACTGTTGACCCTGCGCTAACTTGACGGATTTTTGCGTTCGGTCGTTCCAAGCGTCCATTCCTTTTTTGAACGTACCTGAACATATTCTCATAAATGCAATCCGGTCACGATGGGCTGGGTTCATGTTCGCTTGAATTTTAAAAACAATACCCGAAAAATCTAGCTCAGATGGCGCAATATAGCCATTATTACTCTCACGTCCTTGTGGCTCAGGGGCTAGCTCCAGAAAATGTTCCATAAAGGCGGGGATACCGAAAGACGATATTGCACTTCCAAAGAATACTGGAGTTTGCTTACCTTGTTTAATAGCTTCTAAATCCATTGAATCTCCTGCTTCATTCAAAAGGGAAATGGTCTCTTGCAGCTCAAATAGTTGATCCGGGTCAATCAATTCTTTTAATGTGTGGCTGGTAAAATCTTCGTTTTCTAACGTATAGGTTTGATGTTCTTTTTGTTCATTATATAGATGGATCTTGTGCCCATTCCGATCATAGACTCCTTGGAAGGTAGTCCCCATTCCAATCGGCCAATTCATCGGAAAGGATTGTATGCCAAGAACTTCTTCAATATCTTCAAGAAGTTCATAGGGATCCCGCCCTTGTCGGTCCATTTTGTTAATAAACGTGAAGATGGGGATTCCACGGTCGCTGCAAACTTTAAATAGCTTTTTCGTTTGCGCTTCAACCCCTTTGGCTGCATCTATGATCATGACAACACTATCGACAGCCATCAATGTACGGTACGTATCCTCACTGAAATCCTGGTGACCTGGGGTATCGAGAATATTGATGTTATACCCATCGTACGTAAACTGCATGACACTTGATGTAATCGAAATCCCGCGTTGTTTCTCCATTTCCATCCAGTCTGAGGTAGCAAACTTTTCAGATTTCCGTGATTTTACCGTACCGGCAGAACGGATGGCTCCACTCAAAAATAAAATCTTTTCTGTCAGGGTGGTTTTACCTGCATCTGGATGAGAGATGATTGCAAACGTTTTTCGTTTATTGATTTCCGTTTCTAGTTGTGATCGTTTCATATTGTAATTGCCTTTCTGTATACTGATCATCCTGCCCCTTAAACTTCCATAATAATGGGCAGGATCATCGGATTCCGTTTTGTTTGTTCAAAAAAGTAAGAGGTGAGAAGATCAGATATTTTTTTCTTGAGGTCCGTCCACTGTGTTACACCCTCGTCCAACAGAGCTTTAACTTCCTTTTCAACAAGCCGTTCAGCTTCACTTAATAACTCGACGGATTCTTTCATATAAACAAATCCCCGTGAGACAAGTGCTGGACCAGATAGCAGCTGTGCACTTTTTGAATCAATCGTAACCGTTACAATGACTGTGCCACACAACGAAAGAAGACGACGATCCCGTAAGACAATATTTCCGATATCACCGATTCCAGTTCCATCTACATAGACCGGATTAGCAGAAAATGATTCTGCTACTTTTCCACTCTCATTGTTTAGTTCGAGGATATCCCCGTTATCTAAGATAAAGGTATTTTCTTCGTGTACACCACAGTTGATCGCAGATTTTACATGATGGACGAGCATCCGATATTCCCCATGGATTGGCACGAAATTTTTCGGCTTTAATAAACGTATCATCAACTTCTGTTCATCTTGGGTTCCATGTCCGGATGTATGGATGTCACTCATTTTGTTATGTATGACATTCGCCCCGATCCGTTCAAGTTGATCGATAAGCTTGTATACTTTCGTTGCGTTACCAGGAATGGGAGAAGAGGAGAAGATTACCGTATCCCCAGGTATGACTTGAATCTGACGATGTACCCCATTGGCAATTCGGCCCAATGCAGCCATAGGCTCACCCTGACTGCCTGTACATAAAATCGTAACTTGATTTGAAGGGTACTTGTTTAATTCATGTCCTGAGATGAACGTATCGTCGGATGCTAGGATATATCCTAGCTCCCGGCCAATACGAATAGACCGTTCCATGCTCCTGCCAAACACTGCTACTTTACGATTAAAAGCAATGGAAGCTTCAATGGCTTGTTGCAACCGGTAGATGTTTGATGCAAACGTTGCAAAAATAATCCTGCCATCAATATGATCAACAATATCAAACAATGTTTCTTTTACTGCTGCTTCAGATAAGGAAAAACCAGGAATTTCACTGTTTGTGCTATCTGACAGTAAACAGAAAACACCTTCGTTTCCAATTTCAGCGATTTTTCCGATATCATAAGAACCGCCTTCAGGAGTTAAATCAAACTTGAAGTCCCCAGTATGCACAATGTTTCCATACGGGGTCGTTACACTGATTGCAAACGAATCTGGGATACTGTGACTCGTTCGAACGAACCGTACCGATAAATTGTCAAATTCAATTCTAGAGTGTTCATCAACAGTTGTCAGCTTTGCATTTCGAAGTAAATTATGTTCTTCGAGTTTTGCTTTAATGAATCCGACAGATAATTTCCCACCGTAGATAGGTACATTTAAACGCTTTAATAGAAAGGGGATCGATCCGATGTGATCCTCGTGTCCATGGGTGATGAATACACCTTTGATAAGGTGTTTGTTTTTTTCTAGGTACGTAAAATCAGGAATGACATAATCGATTCCACGTAATTCTTCATCGGGAAATTTGATTCCACAATCAATTATAATCATTTCATTTTCATATTGCAGTCCATACATGTTTTTCCCTATCTCACCAAGTCCACCGAGTGCAAACAACTTAATAGGGGAAGCTTTTTTCATTTGGAGACCTCCGTCATTTAGTTTCGTTTATGATTTGTTTATTTTGTTCCGTTTGTTGACTCCGCTTCAGCAGGTTAACATGTTCACCTGTATTTTCTAACACGAAGAGTCACTAGGTTGATTAAATTCTTTCACCGTTCTTTAATTTTTCAATGAAAATAGCTAAATCATCTTTTTTCACTCGCCAATGACGACCGATTTTAAAACCAGGGATTTTGTTTTCTTGAACCAGTTTATAGGTTGTCACTTCGCTGATTTGCAAGTACTCGGCAACCTGTGAAACTGTCATGATTTCAGGATATTTATCATCCACAAAAGATCGCTCCTCTATAGAAATCTATTCTCGATTATAACAGATTTAAATCGTGTATAAAAGGAACACATAATATTGAGTTATAAATGATTATAAATGATTTAACTTAAAATTGATTCACGATTACAAAAAGGACCAACGTATTCAACGTCAGTCCTTAATGTTAATGATTTGTTTAAGGCTTATCGTACACTGCTAACTTTTTTATAAGTGTATGACTTTCTGGATTAAGTCCGATTACTTTTACATTCTTATCATTTTCTTTGTACTTCAGTACAACCTTATCGACGGCACCGACCGCTGAGTCATCCCAGCAATGTGCGTGCGTAAAGTCGATAACGACTGTATCAACTTCATCTTTAAAATCAAATCTCGATACGAATTCAGTAACGGAAGCGAAGAACAATTGACCTCGTACATGATACGTCTTCATGCTGCTTGCTTCATCTATTGTACTATTAAGGTGAACCTTGGATATCTTTGCAGCAAAGAAGATTGCACTTAATATCACGCCTGCAATGACACCTTTAGATAAATCGTGTGTCACGACAACGGTAACAACCGTTACAACCATGACAGACGCATCTGTCTTTGGCATAACATGCAACCTTGTCAGTGATGACCAATCAAACGTACCGATCGATACCATGAACATGACTCCGACAAGGGCAGCCATCGGGATTTGTACTAATAGATCATTAAAGACGAGAATGAGCAGCATCAGGACGATTCCGGCTACTAACGTTGAAAGACGACCACGTCCTCCAGATTTCACATTAATGACAGACTGTCCGATCATCGCACAACCAGCCATTCCCCCGAAGAATCCTGCAATAATGTTCGCTGTTCCTTGACCTTTAGCTTCTTTATTTTTATCACTTTCGGTATCGGTCATATCATCGACGATTTGTGCAGTCAAAAATGATTCAAGCAAACCGACAATCGACAATGCGAACGCATACGGAAAAATGATTTTTAGTGTTTCGAAGTTCAATGGAATTTCGGGAATCAGGAACATCGGCAAAGCTTGTGTTAATTCCCCCATGTCACCAACTGTTCGTACAGAGGCTCCCGTAGTAACCGCGATAATCGTGATCACAATAATTGCAATAAGTGGGGAAGGGACTGCTTTCGTAAATCTCGGTAAAAGATAAATGATAGCTAGTGCACCTGCGACCATTACATACATGATCCACGTTTCGCCTACAAAGTGTTGAAGCTGCGCCATAAAGATTAGGATAGCAAGAGCATTAACGAAGCCGACCATAACCGATTTCGGTATAAATTTCATCAGTTTCCCAAGCTTAAAAACACCCATTAACACTTGGATAATTCCTGTCAAGATCGTTGTAGCTAACAGGTATTTAAGCCCATGATCCGCCACAAGTGTAACCATAAGCAGAGCCATAGCACCAGTAGCAGCGGAGATCATTCCTGGACGTCCTCCCATAAAAGCAATCACGACTGCAATACAAAATGACGCGTAAAGACCCACCATCGGATCTACACCAGCGATTATTGAAAAAGCAATCGCTTCAGGTATTAATGCAAGGGCAACTACTGTACCAGCAAGAATATCTCCGCGAATGTTTCCAAACCATTCCTGTTTTAAGTTTTGTACGTTCAAAGCAATAATGCACCTCTCTTGTTGTATTTTTTGATGACTTTCAACTCTCATGAAAGTCGGGGCCGTTGTGAACATACGGATTATAACATCATTTCCCAAAAGCTGAGAATCGCATGAAAACGCGTTCTTGCCTTATTTACTACTCGATTCGTTTAAATGCTCCATTTTTTGATGATATGCGATAAATGTTTACAACATAAAAAGTCTTACAATTGTAAAAAATTAAAAATAGTGAGAAAATTAGAAGCATAAGTTATAAACTTTCTTTGATGAGGCAGCTTAAGGAGGATCCTATGTTTACAAAAATTTTATTAGCAACCGATGGCTCAGAACATTCATTAAGGGCAGCTGAAAAAGCGGCGGGAATCGCCCAGTCCAATTCCAATTCAAAGGTAACCATTCTTTACGTTGTCGACGGGGATTCCTCCAAGTCAGACGTTTTATCCGCTGGTGGTAAAGAAGCGATTGAAGAAAAAAGGAAGAAAAAACTACACAAAGCAGAAGAATTTTTTTCACTAGATGATATCGCTTATGAAAGTAAGATTCTAAAAGGGGAACCCGGTCCAACCATTGTAAAATTCGCGAATGAAAAAGGTTATGATTTAGTTGTTATTGGAAGCAGAGGCTTGAATTCCTTTCAAGAAATGGTACTCGGAAGTGTAAGCCATAAGGTCGCAAAAAGGGCGAATTGTCCAGTGATGATTGTGAAATAATCTCCATAATGACTATTTGGTCCGTTCCGCTTCAAACCCTTGCTATGAACAACTTGAATTTGAAGCGTAATGTATAGCTAAGAGGGAAAGTATTTTCCTGTCTTAGCTTTTTTATTTTGACTTTACAGATTTAAAGAAGTTTTCGAACAGGATAATTTTCAGTTGGAGTGTGTAAATGCCGTGCCCTTCCCAGTTTAAATGACGTAAACTAGACCATCTGCAGGGATAATAGTAAACAGATCGGAGGAATGCAGTGATGTACCCAAATAACTTTTTTAACGGGTATGCACAAGGTGGAGAAGAATTTTCTGAAACACAACATTACGACATCTATGATCAGCAAGGCTTTAACCACCCAATCTTTCATCAACATGGTGAATCAATTACTCAACAAGAGTTTGATCCAGACCGCCAGCCACAGATTCGCCAACTAGAGCGAAGGGTCAACCAGCTTGAACGACAAGTCAACCAACTTAGACGAGATGTGAATCGTCTAGATCAAACCGTGAGTCGCCATACCGGTCGACTCAATAGATTGAATCAGAGACTTCGAATCGTGGAAAACAGGTTAGCAATACCATTCTCCCCTCAGTTTGACGGATTTTAATAGCAAAACCATAAGGGCATTCCAGTAAATAATTCAGAATCTGGAATGCCTTTTTTTACACGTTAGGAAAGCATAATTTTTCAGCAAGAAGAATTACCGACTTTGGAGAAAGGTTTGCGTCCCAAGTATAAGTGCAACTAAGGCGATCGCCTACACTAAGGCTTGGCGCTAGCCAAGTTTTCTTTACTTAATCTACTTATTTACATATGAGTCGAGTTCTTTAAATCTCCTAAAATCCGCATTTAATGGCACCCTAGTTAATATAGTAATAGTAATGAGAAAATCTAATATATTTCCGGTATTTAGTACCAACAAAAAAACGATTTCCGTAGTAAAGGAGAGAGTGAAATGCTGCATATCGTCGCTTGCATTAAGCAAGTGCCTGATACGAAAATCATCAAGATGAACCCGAAAACGAACACCATGGATCGTGCCAGCGCACCAGCAATTTTAAATCCATATGATGCTCATGCCGTCGAAGAAGCTGTTCGCATTCGTAATCGGTATGGGGGGATCGTTTCTGTCCTGACGATGGGGCCACCACCTGCAGTAAAAGCGATTAAAAAGTGTATCGAAATCGGAGCAGATGAAGGATATATGATTTCAGACCGTAAATTTGCCGGTGCGGATACACTAGCAACGAGCTATGCGCTGACAAAAGCAATAGATAAAATTTCGCAAATCACACCAGTGGATCTTGTCATCTGCGGAAAGATGACGATTGACGGTGATACCGGACAAGTTGGCCCCGGTATCGCGAGACGACTGGATATCCCACCACTTACATCTGTAAAAAAAGTCGAAGAAGTGAATACGGAGGATGGATACATCATCGTTCATCGAAAAATTGAGGACGGCCATGAAGTCATTCAATCCTCGTTGCCGTGCCTACTTTCGGTTGAAAAGGAAATCAATGATGTTCCATATTCAACCTTTCCGAATATGCTGAAGGCTACTCGTTATGAACCACATATTTGGGGTGTCGCTGATTTGGAAGATGTCGACATTAAACAGCTCGGATTAAAAGGATCCCCAACCATTGTGGCAAAGGTTTGGGCACCACCAAAGCCAGAGGGTGGGAAAATGCTTGAAGGAAAGCCTGCAGAGCAAGTCAACCAACTGCTTTCCGTCATTCTCGAAAAGAAGGAACTATTCGAAGTGAAGGGGGGAGCTGAATGAACTTTGAGGAATACAGCGGTGTTTGGGTGTTCATTGAAGAAAACGATAGGAACATTGCTCAAGTATCCCTTGAGTTATTGGGAGCTGGTCGACGTCTTGCAGATAAACGGGGATGTGGCCTTGCCGGAGTTCTGATTGGAGAAAATGTTACAAGCTTATCAAGTGTTATATTCGAAAATGGGGCAGATACCGTTTATGTCTATGATCAACCCATTTTTAAGGATTATCGGACGGAATCGTTTATGAAGGCCTTACTCCACTGTTGTGAAAAACACAAGCCGGAAATCATTTTATATGGTGCGACTTCAACAGGGAAAGATCTGGCGAGTGCTGTCGCAACCGACCTTCCAACCGGCTTGACTGCAGATACGACGGAGCTTGATGTTGAGGAGGATTCCGGGTTGCTGCTTGCCAGCCGTCCTGCGTTCGGCGGTAACATCATGGCAACGATTTTATGTAAAAAATACCGACCACAAATGGCAACGGTACGTCCTAAGGTGATGAAGTCACCCATACCGGAGCCTGGTCGAACCGGAGAATTAATTGAAGAGAACATACAATTAGATGAGAGCGATATCCGAACAAAAGTGCTTGAGATCGTGAAGGCAACAACAAAAAAAGTTCGGATTGATGAAGCAGATATCATTGTCGCAGGCGGTAAAGGCTTAGGGAGTTCAGAAGGATTCGTGCTCATCCACCACTTAGCCGAAACGCTCGGTGGGGCGGTAGGTGCAAGTCGCGATGTAGTTGAGGCTGGCTGGATCGAGCATCATCATCAGGTTGGTCAAACCGGCGTAACCGTTACGCCGAAGATCTATTTTGCAGTTGGAATATCTGGCGCAATCCAGCACCTTGTAGGGATGCGGAACTCCAGTCTGATCATAGCGATCAACAAAGATCCAAACGCTGCAATTTTCGAAGCGTGTCATTATGGAATTGTCGGGGATGCATTTGAAATCATACCATTACTCATTGAACAATTTAAACAAGCTATGGCTGGAGAGGAGGTCAAGCATGCCGGAAAAGTTTGATTGTGTCGTCGTCGGGGCAGGTCCAGCAGGAATATCCTGTGCGCTTGAGTTAGCGAAGGGTGGCGCTAGCGTTTTACTTTTGGAGCGAGGTGAATATCCAGGATCAAAAAACGTTATGGGAGGCGTTTTATATCGTAAAATGATGGAGGACGTAATCCCTGGATTTTATAAAGAAGCCCCTCTAGAACGTCCAATTGTTGAACAACGGTTTATGATGATGGATAAGGAATCCGCGGTTACATTCGGTTATAAAGGGATGGAATGGGGGCAGGAGCCTTATAACAACTTTACCGTATTACGGGCGAAATTCGATCAGTGGTTCGCTTCTAAGGCTGTTGAGCAGGGGGCGGTCCTGGTCAATGAAACGGTTGTGACACAGTGTATCGTTGAAGATGGAAGAGTTGTAGGAGTACGAACAGACCGCCCGGATGGAGATATATATGCAGATGTAGTCGTTTTAGCAGATGGCGTCAACTCACTGCTTGCGAAATCGCTCGGCTTTCATAAAGAATACCGCCCGGACGAAGTAGCACTCGCCACGATGGAAATTGTAAAGCTTGATAAAAAAACGATAGAAGAACGTTTTAACCTTGAACCAAATCAAGGATGTACGATCGAACTGTTCGGTGACGCAACAAAGGGTATTCTCGGAACGGGTTTTTTATATACGAACAAAGACACATTAAGCATCGGGGTCGGTACGTTACTTTCTGGACTGATCAAGCATAAGATAAAACCATATGAATTACTTGAATACGTAAAAAACCACCCGATGATCCGACCATACCTTCAAGGGAGTGAACAACAGGAGTATTTGGCACACCTGATTCCTGAAGGCGGCTATAAATCGATGGGGAAGGTTGTCGGGAATGGTGTCATCGTCGTAGGGGACGCGGCGCAACTCGTAAATGCGATACACCGTGAAGGGTCTAACCTCGCAATGACGTCAGGACGGATTGCAGCAGAAACGATACATTTAGCCAAGCAGGCAAACGATTTTTCCGAGCCAATGTTGGATCGCTACCGTGTAAAGTTAATGCAGAGCTTTGTCGGCCAGGATATGAAGAAATACAAGGATTCTACCCATCATTTTGATAAATTCCCTCAATACTTTGATCAATATATTCCGATGATGAACCGCGCTGCAAGTCAAATGTTCACTGTGGATGGATCGTCAAAATGGGAGAAGCAAAAGAAAATTTGGAGAGACATCGGTCCAGCCAGGGAGAAAATCAAAATTGCTCGTGATGCTTATCGAGCTTGGAGGGTGATGAAATAATGAGTGAGGAGAAGAAAGGGCAATCAATTGAAGAGAAACAGTATCTCGTCCGTTTCAATGCCGATACGAAATCCCATCTTCATGTAAAGGATACGGATATTTGTCTGACGAGTTGTCCCGATAAAATATGTACAATTTTCTGTCCAGCAGAAATCTACAAATGGGAAGACATCCGGATGCATATCGGGTACGAAGGCTGTCATGAATGCGGCAGTTGTCGGATCGGATGCCCACACGAAAATATCGACTGGGTTTATCCGAAAGGCGGGCACGGAATCGTTTTCAGGTTAGGGTAAAGTTTTTTTATTGTGAGCTAATACTAATAGGGAGTGGCTGACTCGATTTGAGGTCGGCCACTTTTTTCATGAAAGGAATTAGGCCTATTTTACTATCATCTAAGTGTTAAGGGGTGAGTATCCAACGTTAAAATAGGGGTTTTTACTCTGAAGTTCACTTTATTCAAAAAAACTGAGACTTAAGGAGTTAAAATGAAGGAGGTGGGGTACAATTCGAAGTTTAAATGATGATTTTTTGAGTTTTTTTGTATGTACATTCTTTCACATAAACGTCTAAAAAGAGAATCGAATGAATCTATTCGATTTTCTTTCTATTCAGATATAGCGGCAACCGTGCAAAACATATCTCCTTTTGCTTTCAATTCCAACTCTTTCACAAAATCAATCGCTTCATGAATACTTTGGAATGCATCAGACACCAAAAACGGATGTTTATAGTCGAAACCACCACAGCTTTTCGACGGATATACGGAAACATTCCAATCATATCTGCCAGTCGCCTTTTCGGCTTCGAACCCTTCAAGAGTGAACAACCAGTGCGTAAATTTTTCAATATGCTCTTTTTCTGATGTGTTCTCAACTACACACAATCGATCCGCCTCACCAATTAGTACGAGAGACCGCTGATAAAACTCATTAAAGTTAGGGATTTCCCTCATGAGCATCACTCCTTATAAAATTAGAACCTGTACCAATAAAATTACATAAGGTTTATACCAGTATATGTAGGTGTACCAGATAAGATATTTTTTTTTTTGAATTTTCTCGAAAAATAAATACCGCTTGAAATCAATCAAGCGGCTACGTTCATATGAAAGGTGTCTCGAATGAATGTCTAGCTTTAGTACCCAGGTGCTTCACCTTTTCCGGCAATTATTCATCCTCAAATAATTTTTCCCCACGGTGGAGGCGCATCGCAATCCGTGCTGTGTGTGGAAGTTCGCGAGCAGTGGGAGCATGACCAGCCAGATACCGGGTTGCAGCAAGAATCAATGTCTCCTGTGCTCGATTTCCAAGTTCAGAGTGCTCTTTTTCCCAATGATCGTGTTCAGCCATCGCTGCTTCATACATTTGGAACGAATGAAACTCGGCATCCTCCCTAAGTAAAGCGTGACCCAGCGTATTAAACAGATCTCTTTTATCACCGCCGCGCGCAAGATAGTTCACGACCCATCTTGCAGATTCTGCGACTTGCTGTTGTTGGTTCATCATAATCAACAATTCAGAAGGATCCTTTGGTTCAGCTTCTACATCAACAGGCTCTGGTCTTCGTGCAGAAGGTGTATTTAGAAACCGATCCAAATAGACACTCATCGCACCATGGAAGACGGCCCGAGTTAATTCGGGTGTTGTCGATCGACGTAATGACTCGTGGACGGCATGTGCATGGGTAAACGTGTGAAGGACAGTAATCCAATCACTGAAATCATTCTGCACATGAAAACGGGCAATCCTTTCTGCAGCTGCCAATGCTACGAGCTGTGCTAATCGAGCAGGGGAGATACCGGTTTTAAGTGCTTCCAACATCGAATCGACAGTTATCAGCACATCATCCGATAAAATTTGCTCAACTAATGCGGCTTCATCCAATTCGACGGTTCCTTCAGAAGAGGCAGATGAAAGAATTTCGGGTAGTTTCTCAAACGCTGCCATCAATGGGTTGACCAAGTTCACCGGTGATTGCCAGCTATGGGATTCCTCACTACGCGATATATCACCAATGCCAGGCAGTAATGAAGATAAAACAAAAGGACGGTGCTCAATACCGATCTGATCAATTATCTCAAATGCTTTATTATGAAAATCGAGTGAATGACCTGTGTTTACATAAAAGTGATCCGTAATCGCTGTCATCATCATATTTGCAAGCTGCTCGTTCGAGAAATCGGATTCAACTGCGGTTAACAATACTCGCTCTGCACCCTGTGAATCACGAACCTCTACACAATGGCGATACCATTCAGATAATTGCTCGAATGATTGTGCTTTCATTTCATCGGTGTTAGGAGGAAGTGCCCCTAGTAAAAATCGTGTACCCATCCCTGAACTTTCTCTGGCAACATGAACGAGTCCTTGGAACAACGCTAAAATTTGACCGGTTTTATCTAATTTAGGAAGTACATTCGTCATTGCAGATAGGATAGTCAAACCCGAACGCCAGCCGCTTTGACGATGGGTCGTTCCGAATTCAACACCGATCTTTGCGATTTCAGCCACAGGAAAACCAGCCTCTATTAATCCTACAACAGCTTTGGCGATTACAAGACTTAAACTTTGCTCAAGACCTTCCCGTAAACGTCGCGTTAGTTTTTCGACTGTAACCTTATTGTAAGGGACGGGATAAACCCAAACCTCACCTTCATTAATGTCAACAGGGTAGGTAGGGACGTCATCTGCCCACGGATCCAATGTTCCACCGCTTTTCACATCAAAACGAGCATGATGCCAGTGGCACGTCAGGATTCCATCACATAAACTCCCGGTGTGCAGAGGGAAACCCATATGCGGGCAACGATTATCGACAGCATAGACCTGATTTTCATGTACAAATACTGCAATTGCATGACTACCGCCTTTAATAACCTTGGCACCCTCATCTTTCAGGGCATCAAGTGAACCTACGTAAACCATCTCAGTCAAAATTATCACTCTCCCAACAATATTTTCCCCATAATAGAAGGGGAGTATCAATTAAAATTCTATATTATTGAAAAGAATAGAGAATCCTTCATTCGTAGAATCTTTTCTCATCCAAAAGTCTGATATCCCATTTTATCAGTCGGGGATGGATACGAAAGGTGAGTGTTTTTATTGTGAATTAACAACTATCCTGTAATGAAAAAGACACCGCGCAAAGGAGTCTTTTATCTATATTTGTTGGTCACAGTGATCATGACGATATTCCGGTCTCAACGATTTCAACATTGACTTTTACATCAATTTGAGCATTTGGATATTGCTGTTTCCATTTTTTATTATCAAAATTCCTGATCCGGCTTTTCAGCACGTTACCAAGGCCTAGTGGGTCGACATTGTATTCTTGGAACTCCTTGACCATTAATGAGCACTGTTCTTTATAAAATTGTTCAAAAGCTTTTTCCATTTTTTTAACTACTTTCGGACCTTGTTGTTTTTTTAATGACGATACTTCATTTATAATTCCTGTCAAGTGAATATCAATGAGAAATTTAGGAGTCTGGTGATTACCTTTTACATGATACTTGACCGTTGATCCGATATTCTCCATTACAACATGGCGATCCTTAAACTCAATATCCTGAATTCCTTGTGAAAAGTTTTCATTCATTATCTTAAAATTGAAGCTCTTCGAATAGGGGATGGTATATACTAAACGTCCTTTTTTGAAAAAAGCAATGCCTGTTATCTTGGCATGATCCTTCGCGGTTTTCATTATTGGAAGGAATCCATCCATCCCTTCTGCATAGTAGGCATATAAATATTCATGGAGATTCGTCGTTGGGAAATTACTTTCATTATTATGCTTTATAATTCCTGTCAAATATTTGGCAGTCGTTTCAGTTTGCGAGTACCTTTTCTGAAGGAACTGCTCCGTACTTCCATCAACAATTACAAGAAAGATATTCCTCCCGATCCTTGCATCTCGACCTAGGTTATCAATCACATCAGCCAGATCTTTCCGCGCTAACTCTTCGCTATACATGGACACTGATAATTTTCCAATTACTAATGGTTTGGAGGATTTAGATTGTAATCTTGCATGAACTTCTCTAACTGTATTTGCAGAAGCTGTCAACTTTTTCTCCTGCATCGTTCCACCAGTTTCCTGCCTACCAAACTGGGGAATTGAAACAGTTCCCTTTATTTTGTCTTCCTCAACATAATCATAGCCCGCGGCTGAAATCATTGCCGCATCTTCCACACTATAATTAGGTACACAACTTGTCAGCATTATGAGAGAGCCAAAAAACATTATTATCCTGACCACTTTTGTTCTCATCTGCGATTCCTCACTTTAGTTACGATTTTTAACAAAAGAAAAAGCACGGGTATATAAAGAAGAACATATAAACCGACTTTGCCGGTAAGATTGTTCAATTGATCAATTGTTTCACGATCCTTGATCAAACAAGTTGCAATATATACAAGGATAAAGTAAAACCATAAAACCTTCCGCTGTTTAAATTGGAACACTCGCTTTATTATTCTAGTAGCTGCCCATAATGTTATACATACATTTGGTATCATAACGTATACCCACATTGCTATTCCTACATATTCAAAACGCTCAACGAAAGGGAATTCAACGATTTTCCAAAGAGAGATCGTTGCCCAGATGACATGGCGAAGCTGTTCCTCACTGTAATAAATAAATGCGACTATTGCAGTTCCCATATAAAATAACGTAGTGTAAAACATACCGAAATGTGCCCATTTTTTTGATGATTGAGGGTTTTTAAGAAACGGATAGTACACGAACAATAATTCGATCCCCAAAAAACTCAACGTAGCAGTCTTCGTACCTTTTAAAATTTCAGGTACGCTATGATTGATGACCGGGAAAAGGTTTTCAACACGAGCTAGCTGTATCGGAAAGAAGTCCAACAGGAGTAAAGGAAGTCCTAAGATGACGCTGAACATACAAACTCCCACTACAATCCTGAAACCACCAGAAACTAAATAATGAATCAAAAGCATGAAGATGAAGGTAAATACCCATACGTTCAGTCTAGGGAAAATCCATACTTGAATAACCTCAATATAAGTACGTAGAATGACCACACATATGAATAGGAAGTAGAGGCTGAATATAATATTTAGAAAGTTCCCCAAATATTTCCCTGCGACATAAGTATGAACAGAAACTATGTCACCGCCGCTTTCCTGTAGAATCTGATAAATCATCCATAGTAAAATATGCATGATCAATCCACCGACTAAAATCGATATCCAACCATCATATCCAGCGTCACGGGCAATGTATCGCTGGAACCCAAGTACCCCAATGCCGATCAGCATTGCAGTGATTGTAAAAAAGGCCATTGTTGGTGGGACCATATGATTTTCAGGGACATAGGCAGATTCCGTTGTTGTGCCACGATTTTTATTCATCTATATCCCTCTTTTCATTGGCACGCTTCGGATTAAAACGGACAGAATCAATGGGTCGGGTTTGCATCGGACGTTTAGATTGTTTATTGAATGGTAGCCGTACAAAGGCATCCTTCAGATCACGGATACGAAGAGGGTACAATGGTGCAAAGACGGGTCTACCCAGTGAACTTAACTTTGTCAGATGACCGATAAAAAAAGCCATACACATTGAAATACCGATCAACCCCCACATTTGTGCTCCCATTAAAAATGGAAAACGGATCAACCGAATTGTATTACCGATTTGATAGACTGGTGTTGTAAAAGAGGCTAAAGCAGCCAAAGCAACGATGATAAGTAATACGTTACTTGTCAAACCTGCATCAACGGCAGCCGTCCCGATTACGATACCACCAACAATACCGATTGTCTGACCGACTTTTGAGGGTAATCGTGCACCAGCTTCACGAAGTAATTCAATGGTCAACTCTAGTATGATTACTTCAAGTACTGGGGGAAAAGGAATGTCCGCTCTTGAGGTTATGATTGTTGACATCAAGTCCTCAGGGATCATTTCATGGTGATACGTCAAAATTGCAACATACAACGGTGTTGTCAATACGGAAAAGATAACCGCAAATAATCGGACAAGACGTAATGATGACGCCAAGTGCCAAGTTAAATAATAGTCGTCGGAAGCTGAAAAGAATTCAACAATCGTAGTTGGACAGGTAAGCGCATGTGGTGATCCATCCACAAGAATGCCAATTTTCCCTTCAACGAGCACTCCTGTTACACGATCTGGTCGTTCTGTATCCAACAACTGCGGAAATGGAGAATTCGAGTTATCCGCGATCATTTGTGTAATGAACGAACTGTCTATGATTTGGTCATATTCGATATCATTTATTCTTTGTACAACTGTATTTACGTTTTCCAAATTTGCTATGCCATCGATGTAAAAAACGGCTACCCTAGTTTTAGTGATTTTACCTACTACAAGTTCTCGAACAGTCAATTCAGGCAGTGGTAAACGCTTACGGATCAGGTTTAAATTCGTGTCTAACGACTCAACAAAAGCTTCCTTCGGCCCGACAACACTAAATTCCACCTCAGGAATAGATACTTTACGAGTTTCAACTGTAGTGGCTGGAATGAGAAGCACCTCTTGAGCTGTTTCCTTGAGCTGAATCATGATAGAGCCATTCATGACTTTTTTTCGAATTTCCTCTAAATCCGTAGTTATTAAAATATTTTCGACAGGAATCTCTTCTTTCATCTCTTCTAGTGTTTTCAATGAATTGTTTTTAAGCACTGGAAGAACAGATTGATGAAGAAACTTTGGTTGTGTCATCGTTTTTATATAAGAAATTACACAATTTGTTGAGCCCGTCAGACTGAAACTCAAATAGTCCTTGGATTGTGTAAGTGTTAAGATCAATGAATCGACTGACTCCACTTGTTTCATGCTTTTTTGTCTTGTTCTAATATTGTTTTGGCTCTTTTTCAACCTTCTCCACATATGTAAAGTCCCCTTACTCAAACACACTGATGCTTTCATTTTTCACAGTGGAGTTATATATTATACCTGCTCTGGAAATGATATAGAGACTGAAAAGGAGGGAGGATCATCATATGTTCTATGTTCTCGGATACGCAAGCCCGCTGTTGTTAATATTATTTTTTTTCCTGGCTGCGTTTTTTTTGATGACTGATGCAGCTAAACTAATATTATTTATCTATCTGTTATGGATCATAGCTCTTCCGTTCGTTTTGTTATATAAAGAGGAAGTAATCGACTATAGAAAAAGAACCGATTCACATGAAAATGAGCGATCTATACATACTGGAAAGAAGAAGGTGCAACGGTGGTAGGTAAGCTGATGATAATTGGCGGGCATGAAGATAAAAAAGGGGAAAAGCAAATCCTTAAAGCATTTGCTATGCTATGTGACTTTAAAAAGATCGGTATTTTGACTACTGCGAGCAATGTTCCAGATGAGGTGTTTGCAGATTATAAAAACGTGTTTGAAACGATTGGTGTTCAAGAAGTTATCCATTTCAAAATTGAATCAAAAAACGATACCGACCACTATATACACCATTTAGATCAAATTAGTGGTTTGTTTATATCTGGAGGTGATCAACGTCAACTTGCCGATATTTTACTAGAAAGTACAATTCTTGAATTAATTAAAGAGAAGCGGAAAACCGGCTTAATGATCGGAGGAACAAGTGCGGGAGCAACAATTATGGGGAAGAAAATGATTCTCGAATCAAAAGAAGAAAATGACCAAGTTAATGAGTTGACCATAGGTGATGGTTTTGGTTTTGTCGAGAACCTGATTATTGATCAACACTTTTCACAAAGGGGAAGGTTTGGACGACTGGTTTATGAAGTAGGATTAACAGCAGAAATGATTGGAATCGGCATTGACGAAAACACAGCGATCATTTGTGATGAAAATCAATTAAGTGTAGTGGGAAGTAATGTCGTTGCAATTATGGATGGTCGTGATCTCGATTTTATTGTCAAGAAAGACGAACAAAATGAAATGACGATATCAGGAATAAAACTTCACTTACTATCAAGTGCGTACAAATACTCCTTAAGTACTGGAAAAGTAACAGAAGAGAAAATATGAATTAAGTTTTGTTCGACACAAGCTTAGCCGCATTGATACCTGATGCGACTGCTCCTTCCATTGTTGCAAAATAAGGTTGTCGAGTGTAATCCCCCGCTAGAATGAGACCCTTTACAGATGTTTTCTGATCAGGTCGGTATTGCTCGTTACCAGGGGCTAAACTATAAAAATCATTAGGGTGATCAATTTTCCGGTAGTCAAGGACCTGATCCATATTTATGTCGATGTTCAGTCGGTGTAAATCATGAAGAACATACTCCAATGTTTGTTCAGCTGACATTTCGATAAACTTTTCGGGTGGTGTCAAGATTATCGACAAACGTCCTTTTGAACCCTGGAAGGTTGTTCTTGATTGTTCACTGAAACTGCCAAGACATGTGTTCGGACCAAAGGTAGTGATATCCTTTGGCAGGACTGGTGAAGTTAGTTCGATCTGAAAGGTTGAAGCATCCATCATTTTTAAATTTTTGAGCTTTCCGAACCACCCCTCATTTGCAAAGTCATTTTCCAATACAGTTTTTGCGATATCTACCGAAGTTGCCCAAACTACATCATCAGTATGGATCTCTTCCCCTTTGGAGGTTTTAATACCCAGAACCCGATCCTTTGAGGCAGATAACAATAATGATTGAACCGGTTCACCCAAATAAATCTCTCCACCTAATTGCTTTATTCGATCTGCAATCGGGTTACACATCACTTCAGACATTCCTCCGAGAAAGGCACCGATACGCATTTTATAAAACTTCGGGATTCCTGGGGCAAAGAGACCGAAAAACACATAGGCCGAATACCGTTGTGGCGGCAAGAAGAATATCCCCGCAGAAAGAGGTATAAGCAAGTGATTGATAGCATCTTCACTGACATCATAGAGGTGAGCGTACTGTTTAACACTGACGAGATCTAGTTTTGATGGGTTCAGTAGATAGTCCTTAAACCCATATATAAAGAAAGAAAGGAGCGATAGCTTATCTTTTAACGTCAGGGACGGATGGTTTGCAATAATCCCCCGCACCATCTTTAACGGACCGAATAAAGGTGAAACCCCCATAACAACCGATTTTTCTTGATCGGGAACACGTATTTCTACTTGCTCTTCCCAAGTAACAATCTTATTCAAATCAATTCCTGCCTTATGTAGCATTTTTGGCATCTTAGAATAATAGCCTATATAACGATGGAATCCAGATTCAACATGCATACCATATTCATTCCACGAAGCTGTCCTTCCACCGATATAATCTTTTGCTTCTAAAAGTGCAACATGTTTCCCTTCATAAGTCAGTTCTAACGCACAGGTCAGTCCAGCAAGGCCGCCTCCGACCACAATACAATCGTAATGTTTCAATGTTGACCACACCCTTCAGCAGTATAGCTGTATTATTTACGCATTGAGTGCATATGATTACTATTTTTCATAAAAATTGTGTTAGGTAAATGCCTAGTACAGATAAGGAGGAAGACGATGAAGTTTATTCCAGTAGTAAGACCTTATTTGACCACGAGGAGTATATTACCTGAAAATCAAGAAACACCTATTTCATTTACTGAAGGTGAACTGATAAGTGACCTTCTTTTTTACAGACGGAATCACTTTGCTTACCCGAATTTCATATCAAACTTTTATTCGATACCGATAAGCGGAGCAGTAGGATTGCCTAAAAGCTTTACCCTGCAAGAAATCTTGACTTTACCAGCAAAGACGATCAAGGTCGTTCTGGAATGTGCCGGTAATAAAAGAGCGTTCTTTGACCCAAAGGTGTTTGGCGAACAGTGGGAAAAAGGAGCAATCAGCCAAGGATATTGGAAAGGAGTGCCGTTAAGGAGTTTATTTCAGCATACTGGATTAAGGGAAAGCGCTACGGAAGTTGTCTTTGAGGGATACGATTTTGGAAAAAGGAAAGATTCCAATTCAATTCATAATTTTGTACGTAGCCTGCCGATTGGGAAAGCTCTACATCCCGACACTATAATCGCTTATGAATACAACGGAAAACCAATTCCATTTAAACATGGCTATCCGTTCAGGCTGATTGTGCCAGAGTGGTATGCGATGGCATCGGTAAAATGGATCAAACAACTAATTGTAATCAAAAACAAATTCACGGGACCCTTTCAATCAGTCGATTATGTTTACTATCCTGATAAAGAGAAGGATGATGGAAAATTCCCTGTGACAACGATGAATGTAAACTCTACAATACAAAAGCCATTGGATATGGAAATTTTAGATACTGGTTCTTATGAAGTAAAAGGCATCGCTTGGACAGGTAAAGGGATGATCGCGAAGGTAGAAATAAGCATGGACGGTGGGGAGAATTGGAACACCTGTGACTTTCGGGCTAATTCTTCCGACAAGTATGGTTGGGTCTCGTGGAATTATCATTGGAGCATACATCAGAAGGGTGAATATACGATCATGGTACGAGCGACTGATTCAGAAAATCGAATGCAACCGGAGACACCGCTATGGAATAGAAAAGGCTATGGGTATAACGCGATGGATCGAATTAAAGTAAAAGTAGAGTAATAAGGACTGGCCAGTTTAAGTATCGGCCAGTCCATTTTTATTTGTATTATTGTTGTTGTTGGGGGGCTGTCAATTCTGATTTGACCTGCTGGATCTGAGTAGGGTTTGCTTGGGCTGCTGGCTTATAGTAGCCCTTTTGTGTTGCAGCTTGATAAAGTGAAAATTGCCGTTGTTCGTCTTCATTTCTAATTTGTTGTAAGGCTTGGCGCAACTGGGGGTTTTCTGTTTCAGCAATGATCTTTCCGTAATTCCCAATGCTCCCATTCAATGCAGCTAAGTAATCATTTACCATATCTTTTTCATTCATAATGGAACCTCCTTCGCTTATCCTAAAAATGTCATTAGTTGTTGTTTATGAGCTTTAGCGTCTTGGGCATCCTTTTGCAGCATCTGCTTCAACTGTGGATCTGTACATTGTTGGGCATATGCTTCTAGCTTATTTGCAGTCGTTTCATGTCCTCCAATCAGGTGACGAAGGTTTTGCAATTCTAATTCACTTAATGGCATGTTCAAATCTCCCTTCTGATTTAATTACATATATCATTATTGATTTAATCCGAAGTTTTATGCGTAAAAAAATTTTCCTTACTATTCGTATTTTTGTTGTCTTTATTATGGAAGATAGTATTGGATGAACTGGTCTGAACCCATTTGGAGGTAAAAATGATAAGGATTCTAGCAGAAACAACTGAAGGAACTTGCCTTAAGGATATTAGGCTTGATCATCTAGAACAACACGATATCAAATCTTTATGGCTTGACCTGAATCAACCGAATGAAGAAGAAGTGAACGTATTGGCGGATTACTTTCATTTTCATCCACTTGCTATTGAGGATTGTCTTCATGCTTTACAGAGACCAAAATTAGAATATTATGACCAACACAACTTTTTAGTCATGCATGCCATTGATCCTGAAACACTTGAAGCCAAGGAAATCAATGCATTCATTGGAGAGAACTTTATTGTCACTTTTCATTTTTCAGATTTAATAGAAGTTGAGCAAGCATGGGAGAAATTCAATACGTCGACTAGCACCTTGTTAAAACCTATGGACGTATTACAACAATTGATGGATAAATTAGTAGACGCATATTTCCCCATTCTTTATCATTTGGAGGATCGATTAGGTAAAATCGAGACTGACACGTACGAAAAGAGTATGGAGGTCATGATTAACGAGGTATTTGATATTCGCGGGAATTTACTGAAACTGCGTCAATCAATCGTACCTATGCGGGACCTGTTATACCGTGTCCTAGAATCACGCCGGTTCTTAATGGAGGATGATAAGGAGGAGCGTGCATATTTTCAAAATGTGTACGATCATTTACTGAAATTATCTAATATGATTCAATCAAATCGTGAAATTTCCTCCGATTACAGAGACAGTTATATTTCACTTAACTCCTATCGGATGAACAACATTATTAAGACATTAACAGTAATCACAACGATTTTTATGCCATTAACCTTTATTGCAGGTATTTATGGCATGAATTTTGAATATATGCCAGAGCTTCGGTGGAAGTATGGATATTTTCTTGTTCTCGGCTTAATGTTCGGAATAGGTATCGGGATGTACATCAGCTTCCGTAAAAGAGGGTGGTTTAAGAAAGACTGAAGAAAACAATTGTATATTAATTTTGAAAAAAATGTTTGAAAGGGCTTACATTAGATGTTAATATTTTAGTTAACGTAAACGTTTACTTAAAAAAGAAAGGAAATATTCATGGTAACTATTAAAGACGTTGCACGAAAAGCCAACGTTTCTACAGCAACCGTATCAAGAATACTCAACAATCAACCAGGATTTTCAGAAAAGACAAAGATAAGAGTTCTGGAGATTATCGACGAGCTTTCGTACAAGCCGAATGCGGTCGCCCGTAGCTTGATCAGCCGAAACACACAAACAATTGGGGTTTTGTTCCCGAACGTTTCCAGTATGCTTTCATCAGAGATCCTACACGGGATAGAGGATGTTGCGCACAATCATGATTCGAGTGTGATTGTCTGTCATACAGCCTCGGATGGAATACGAACAAACAAATATTTAAAGCTGCTACATGAAAAGAGAGTAGACGGATTAATATTTGTAAGTGAAACGTTAAAAGAGGATTACTATGAGACCATACAGCACATGAATATCCCACTGGTACTCGTTTCAACGATGTCTTACCAGCATGATGTACCATACGTAAAAGTAGATGATCGTCACGCGGCATTCACTGGTACTAAATTCTTAATTAACAAAGGGCATCAAAGGGTTGGAATGATTAGCGGTCCTATCCGAGATCCAATTGCGGGTACACCACGTATCGCAGGCTTTCAAGACGCATTAATTCAGCATAATTTCTCTGTGAGCCAATCGGACATCGTACACGAAAATGGATTTTCATTTCAAAATGGGAAGAATGCAATCCCAAAGCTATTAAAACAAGCACCTGATCTGACCGCGATTTTTGCTGCAAGTGATGAAATGGCAATCGGTGCGATATCAGCGTTGAATCAATTGGGAAAGAGAGTACCTGAGGATGTTTCCATCATCGGTTACGATAATCTCCAAACCTCTGAGATGACGATTCCGCCACTTACGACTGTAGCACAACCGTTTTCTGAAATGGGAGCGAATGCATCTGAAATGATTTTTGATATGTTGGATAACGGAACTCATCAAACGCAAAACCGGATCATGAGACATGAGATAATTGAACGTGAAAGTGTGCGTTCTATCTAATTTTTTACGCGTTTACGTAAACGTTTACTAAAAAGGGGAAGGAATGAAAAATGATGTTTAAACGATCTAAAAAAGTATTGATGACTTCTTTACTTACCTTAACAGGAGCAATTGTTCTTACAGGCTGCTCTGGAGATGATGATTCAATCGAGATTTTCTCCAACAAATCTGAAAGTGTCGAAACGTACAAGGCTATTATTAAGGATTTTGAAGAAAAGTACCCTGAAATCAACGTCGAGCTTAATGCACCACCTGAAGCAGAAACCGTTTTGAAAACACGAATGACGAAGGATGATATGCCTGAAATCATGTCCATCGGTGGTAACGCAACGTACGGTGATCTTGCTCGTGCTGGCGTACTTCACGATTTCTCTGAATCCAAACTGGTCGATAAGATTCAACCAGCTTACGTTAAGATGGTTGGTGACCTTGTTGGGGAAGAAAAGGATGGAGTATACGGTCTTCCTTATGCGACCAACGCAAATGCTGTTATTTATAACAAAGACATTATGAACGAACTTGGACTCGAAGTACCAAAAACTTGGGACGAGTTCATCAATACACTTGAAGTAGCAAAAGAAAACGATGTGACACCAATCTACTTCACGTTGAAGGATGCATGGACAGGTATGATCGCTTGGAACTCGATCGCAGCAAACGTAGCTGGTGAAGAGTTCGCGAAACAGAAAAACGCTGGACAAACAACATTCCAGGAAAGCTATGATAAAGTAGCAGACAAGATGTTAAAGCTTCTTAACTACGGTCATGAGGATAACTTTGGACTTGGTTATGGAGATGGAAACAAAGCATTCGCAAATGGTAAAAGTCTTTATTACTTGCAAGGAAACTGGGCAATTCCCGAAATCAAAAAAATCAACTCTGACATCAACCTTGGCGTATTTGCCATGCCTGTCTTAAATGACCCAGCGAAAAACGAACTCGTATCTGGTGTCGATGTACTATTGACCGTTTCAAAAGAAGCGGCTGAAAATAAAGATGTGATGAAGTTCTTCGAATTTATGATGAATGAAGAGCGTGCACAAAAATACATTGATGAACAAAAAGCATTTTCTGCTGTGAAAGGTGTTTATCAAGAAGATCCTGTATTTGAAGGTATCAAATCAAACTTCGAAGAAGGTAAATTGACAAGCTTCCCTGATCACTATTATCCATCTGGTATGCAAGCAGCAAATCTAATTCAAGAATTTTTAATCAATAAAAACAAAGAAGATTTCTTGAAGAATATGGATGAAGAGTGGGATAAAGTCCTGAATCGATAAAGAAAACTTGGTCCCTAATGGGATCTAAAGGTATGACCAAGGCCTCCCTAGAGGCCTCTAGCCAAGCCTTTGTGCAGGCTGAACCATAGTTACGCTTATACTAGAGGCTTAAACTTTTCCACGACGTCTATAGACTAGTTGTTGAAAATTTATTCATTTCTTGCTTGTAAGGGTAGCGGGGCATCATATCGGTGCCCTCTCTCTTTTTTTATTGTAAAGTGAGCTTCAAAAAGGAAGAGGAAAAGAGCCCTCATAAAGGAAGTTCGATTAAACCTATCACGTCCTGTAATAACGTCGAACTGACTCACATCGGGTGAACCTCCGGACTTTTTGAACAACCTCTGAAAGGAGAATTGGCTATGAAGAAAGAACGTGCATACATCTGGATGGCAGTACCTGCACTCATCATTTTCTTTGTTTTTCATACGTACCCTGCTTTACAGGGAATTTTCTACAGTTTTACCGATTGGAAAGGATACGGAGACTGGAACTTTGTCGGGTTCAAAAATTATTTGAATGTCTTTCAGGATGATCGTGCTGGTAGCGCCTACCTATTTACATTCAAGTTTGCGATCGTATCTACCATTCTCGTAAATATTTTCAGTCTGTTTATTGCTGTAGGGCTTAACACTAAAATCAAGTTTCAAAAAACTCTCCGTGCTGTCTACTTTTTACCCAATATTCTAAGCATCCTGATCGTAGGTTATATTTTCAATTTTATTTTTGCTCATTTTCTACCTCAAATAGCGGATTCATTAGGAATTACAGCACTTTCGAAAAACATTCTTGGGAATCCAGATCTGGCATGGATCGGGATTGTCATTGTCGCAGTTTGGCAGGCTGTAGCTTTTAATACTATTCTTTATTTAGCTGGTCTTGCTACGATTTCAGAGGATTTGTACGAAGCAGCGAGTATTGACGGAGCAGGGGCATGGAAGAAGTTTTGGAAGATTACTTTCCCTATGATCGCACCATTTTTCACGATCAATATGGTACTTGCGATGAAAAACTTCCTGATGGTATTTGACCATATTATCGCGTTAACCGGGGGAGGGCCGGGACAGGCGACTGAATCAATATCACTTTTAATCTATCGAGGCGGTTTCCAAGGTGGCGAATTCGCTTACCAATCAGCAAACGCCGTCATTTATTTCATTGTCATTCTGGTTGTCTCTGTGGTGCAAATTAAAATATTGCAACGAAGAGAGGTGCAAGCATAATGTTCGGCAAACGAATCAATTGGCCGGTAACGGTTCTTCTAATGCTAGGTTCTCTACTGATTTTGTTTCCATTGTATTTAACGATTACGATTGCATTGAAAACACCGAAAGAATTGGCAAATAGTCTCTGGGCTTTACCGAAAGAATGGAAATGGCAAAACTTTTTAGATGCGATTGAATTGACAAACTTCTTTAGTGCATTGACGAACAGTTTAATCATTACCGTTTCAGTAGTTATTTTGACGTTGTTAACCAATTCACTTGTTGCATACGCAATCGCACGTAACATGCACAAGCGATTCTATAAATTCTTATTCTATTATTTTGTGAGTGCAATGTTCATTCCATTTCCAATCATTATGCTGCCGATTGTTAAACAGACAAGCAATTGGGGGATGGATAACCTAACAGGATTGATTTTCTTGTACATTGTATATGGACTAGCGTTCAATGTGTTCATATACGTGGGTTATATCAAATCGATTCCATTAGAGCTTGAAGACGCTGCGATTATTGATGGTGCTACTCGATGGCAGGTTTTCTGGCGTGTCATTTTCCCACTGTTGATGCCAATGAACGCAACAGTTGGAATTTTAACAACGTTATGGGCTTGGAACGACTTTATGCTGCCATTAATCATTTTAAGTGATCCGGACCTTGCGACATTGCCTTTAGTGCAATACATTTTCCAATCACAGTTCAGCACAGACTATAACCTTGCTTTTGCGTCATATTTGATGGCACTAGCACCGATGGTCATCGTTTATATATTTGCTCAAAAATGGATCATCAGCGGAGTTATGAAAGGTTCATTAAAATAGAAACACATCGAGAGGAGAGAAGACTTATGAACCGTACATGGTGGAAAGAAAGTGTCATTTATCAGATCTACCCACGCAGTTTCAATGACAGCAATAATGACGGTATAGGCGATATACCAGGTATTATAGAAAAGCTCGATTACTTGAAAAATCTTGGGGTGGATGTAATCTGGTTATCTCCGGTATACGAATCTCCGAACGATGATAACGGTTATGACATCAGCGACTATCAAAAAATAATGGATGATTTCGGTACGATGGAAGATTGGGAAAGAATGCTGGAAGAGATCCATAAGCGAGATATGAAGTTGATCATGGATCTTGTCGTCAACCATACATCTGACGAGCATCATTGGTTTTCTGAAGCTCGCAAATCAGAAGATAATCCATACCGAGATTACTATATTTGGCGCTCCGGGAAGGATGGGAAGGAGCCAAACAACTGGGAAGCAGCATTCAGCGGACCAGCTTGGCATTACAATGAGGCGACAGACGATTATTACCTCCACTTGTTTTCAAAAAAACAGCCAGATTTGAATTGGGAGAACCCAGAGCTTCGATCAGAAGTTTACAAGATGATTCGCTGGTGGCTCGATAAAGGCATTGATGGGTTCCGTATGGACGTCATTAATTTCATCTCTAAAGATCCGAACTATCCAGATGCCGACCTTATTGAAGGAAAGCGTTATGCATCCGGTGCTCAATATTTTATGAACGGACCGAAAATACATGACTATTTACAAGAAATGAATAAGGAAGTTCTTTCGGATTTTGATATTATGACAGTCGGGGAAATGCCAGGTATCACCCCTGAACAAGGAGCCCTTTATACAGGGGAAGAGCGGAACGAACTGAACATGGTGTTTCACTTTGAGCATATGGATCTAGACTCAGGTCCTGGTGGGAAGTGGGATGTCCAGCCGTGGTCACTCGTTGAAATGAAAAAGATCTTCAGTGGATGGCTGCAAAAGCTCGAAGGGAAAGGTTGGAACAGTCTATATTGGAACAATCACGACCAGCCAAGAATCGTATCCCGCTTCGGAAACGATTCACCTGAATACAGAGAAATTTCAGCTAAAATGCTTGCTACAACACTTCATATGATGCAAGGAACCCCTTATATATATCAGGGTGAGGAGCTTGGGATGACGAATATACAGTTCCCAACAATAAACGATTACCGCGATATTGAAACACTCAATATGTACCATGAGAAAATTGAGGATGGTGCGGACCTTGAGGATATTATGTCATCTATATACGTTAAGTCGAGGGACAACGCTCGAACTCCAATGCAGTGGGACAACAGTGAAAATGCAGGCTTCACACAAGGAACACCATGGATTCAAGTAAATCCGAATTACAAGGAAATTAATGCAGAACAGAACATCAATGATCCTCGTTCGGTTTATAACTACTATAAAAAATTGATCCAGCTACGCAAAGAAAATGACATTATCATCTATGGTTCATACGTGCCATTGCTTGAGGACGATGAAAATATCTATGCATTTATTCGAGAATTAGATGGAGAAAAGCTGTTGGTTATCAGCAATTTTAGAAAAGAAATAATACACTTCGAAATACCTGACGGGTTGAAGGACTCTAATCACATTGAAATCCTGATCAGCAATTACGATTGCGACAACGAACTTCTAGACTTCAAACTTAGACCATACGAATCACGTGTGTACAAAATCCATTGAACTATTTTAGGAGCTGGGGATTAGGTCAGCTCCTTATTTTTTATTCCCTTCATTGACTATATTACTTATCTTGCGCTTAAAAGTTATGATAAAAAAGTATTTCTGTTGATTTTTATAAGACCTAAGGTATTGACTGATCAGCATTAATGAATCCGTGGCCATAAACGTTCATGTCTTGTCCATCCTGTCGGTCTGCACCTTCTATAAGCATCGTTTTTATTTGGTCTGGGGTTGCATCAGGGTTGTTCTCTAGCATTAACGCTACAACACCAGCACAAATCGGGGTTGCCATTGATGTACCAGATAGTACGAAGTAGTCTCCATTAACGCGGTTCGATTTTTGCAGTTTATCAAGGTAAGAATTTGGTGATCGTAGAGACACAATATTGACGCCAGGGGCTAAAAGATCTGGTTTTTGCAACCCATAAATAGTTGGACCTCGGCTTGAAAAGCTGGCAACGTCATCATCAGACTTGTCCAATGTATTAAAATCATCAGAAGCACCGACAGTGATGACGCGATCACTTAAACCCGGACTTGCTATCGTCTGTTGGTTCGGACCGCTGTTTCCTGCCGCCACACAAACGACAATCCCGTTTTCCCATGCCTTTTCTACACTCTTTACCATGGGATCCTTGTTCTCGTTATCATACTTTTGTGCTTCTGAGCCTAATGACATACTGATGACATTGATTTTCTTCTCAGGGTTATCTAAGTTGTATCGGATGCACCAATCTACGCCTTGCATGATTGATTCGAGAGTACCGGCGCCCATTTTGTTCAATACCTTTACACCAATTAAATCGGCGTTCGGAGCTGGTCCTTTAAAATTCCCACCGGATGCTTCACCATTACCTGCAACATCTCCTGCACAGTGTGTCCCATGTCCATTATCATCATATGGAACTGTTTTTTGATTCACAAAATCTACAAAATCAACAATCCGCCCCTCTAAATCTTGATGAGGGTAAATACCAGTATCAATAACTGCAACCGTAATATCCTTTCCTGTCAACTCTTTGTTGTCTCTGACAATGTTTTGTGCATTTGCTGAAGGAACCGCAACATCAAGAAGTGCCTTTACTTCACGATTTAAGTAAACCTTTTTAATATGAGGGCAAGAGGCAAGCATCTTTCCTAAAAATGCGGGGGTAACATCCATACTGCAACATGAAACGAACGAAAACGTATTTTTCATATTACAGCGAGGGTGAGAGACTGCTAGTTGATATAGCTCTTGGCAGCCTTGTCCATATCCTTCTTCATCAAACTCGACTATGACGGAAACCTTCTTTAAATTTTTGAACACTTTCTCAGCTGTCGAATGGAATAAGCACGGTATCCACGTGAACGGTTTATATAAATGAAGCATTTGTTCTCGCAATGGATGATCGAGCTTATGCGCATAGGTTCTTACTGTCTGAATCATTGAATATCCAAACATTTTTTTCACCTCTATGAATTTGTCAACTTCCCTATTAGATTATGAAAGTCTGACAAAAAGGGTGGCGGTGTTTGTCCAAACAGGCGTGTATTTTGTGATTCCCTAGTTTTTCACTATTATCAATTGGATTATTTAAATTACTCATGATTTGATGGTGCCTACATAGTAGATTTAGTGTATAATCCTATTTAGTGTGAAAATTTTATAAAAGTAGATTGGTGTCTTCTTCAATGAAGACTTAAAAGGGAAGTTGGTGTAATTCCAACGCGGTCCCGCCACTGTAATTGGGAGTAAGCTGCAAACAGACCACTGTACGAACCGTACGGGAAGGTGCAGCAATCTATGACCAAGAGCCAGGAGACCTGCCAAATCTAACAACACTAACAAACCTACGAGGATAGGGAGGTGTGTCAAAGATTCGGTTGTTTACTCGTATTACCCGAATGGATCTTAACGGCATCTTCATTCTTTATGGAGATGCCTTTTTGTTGTTCGGAATTATGACTAAAGAAAGCATTCTTTACACATTCAACAATTCAGGAGGATTTTAACGTGAAAAAATTATTGTCATTCGTATTGTTATTTTTATTAACGGTTGGTCTTATTGCGGGTTGCGGGAATAATGAAACACCTACAAGTGAAAACAATGCAAGTGAGGTGCCTAAAGAGCACCAAGAGGAGAGCGCTTTTCCTGTCACTGTAACCGATGCTCTTGATAATCAGGTTGTCATTGAAGAAAAGCCCGAAAGAATCGTGTCGCTTATACCTAGCAATACAGAAATTGCTTTTAAATTAGGGCTAGGTGATGAAGTCGTAGGTGTATCCGATTTTGATAACTATCCAGCTGCAGTAGCAGAGAAAGATAAAATCGGCGGAATGGACTTCAATGTCGAAAAAATTATTTCTTTAAAACCTGATTTAGTGCTAGCACATGGATCAAGTGCGCATAATTCCACTGAGGGTTTTCAGTTATTACGTGATTCAGGGATAACCGTTCTCGTCGTAAACAATGCACAGAACTTTGAACAGGTCTATGACTCTATCAAAATGATCGGAAAAGCGACTGGCACTCAAGCAAAAGCCGATCAAGTCATCAAAGGTATGAAAGATAAGATTGATTCGATTAAATCCAAAGCTTCAGAAATAAAAGACACAAAGACCGTTTTTATTGAAGTATCACCTGCACCGGAAATTTATACGCCTGGGAAAAACACATTCATGCACGAAATGTTAACGATCATCAATGCTAAAAACGTTGCGGGTAACCTGAATGGCTGGTCCAAAATCAACCAAGAGGCTATCATTGAAAAGAATCCGGACGTAATCATCACCACTTACGGTTATTACACAGAAAAAGCAACCGAAATGGTATTAAAAAGAGATGGATGGCAACAACTTACAGCCGTTCAAAATGAACAAGTATACGATGTCCACTCAGACCTAGTTACCCGTTCTGGTCCTAGGCTTGCTGAAGGAGTAGAGGACCTTGCAAAAGCAGTTTACCCTGAAGTTTTTGGCGAAAAGTAAATTACTAGCCTATGTATCTGCTTGCCTCTTTCTAGTCATTTCCATGCTGGTAGGTATCTCAGTTGGAACGGTTTCGATACCTGTAATGAGTATAATCAAAATCATTGGTCATGAAATTTTCCCTTTTATATCGATTGAACAAATTGAGCCGATGTACAAAAACATTGTAATGAATATTCGGTTTCCTAGAGTATTATTAGCTGGACTTGTCGGTGCTGCACTTGCGATTGCAGGAGCAGCCTTTCAAGGTCTTTTACGTAATCCGCTTGCAGATCCGTATACACTAGGGGTATCATCAGGAGCTTCGGTTGGTGCCGTATTGACACTTTTTTTCCATCTTACAATTCCTGTGATCGGATCATTTACGTTACCTTTATTAAGTATTCTATTTTCATTCATAACCATATTTCTAGTAATCAGCTTTGCACGAAAAATTGAACGGTCTATGAAAGTGGAAACCATCATTTTGACAGGAATTATATTCAGTTCTTTTCTGGGAGCCTTGATTTCACTGATGATTGCTTTGACTGGGGACGAATTGAGACAAATCATCGGATGGCTTCTAGGCTCTGTATCAATGCGCGGTTGGGAATATGTCAAGATCATCCTCCCGTTTTTTATTCTTGGTTCAGGGATACTGCTTCTTAATGTCAATGAACTGAATGCGATGTCATTCGGAGAAGATCGAGCACACCATCTCGGTGTCAATGTTCAACGCCGAAAGATGATCGTATTGACAGCCGGGTCTATTTTAACAGGTGCTGCAGTTGCTGTATCCGGTACGATCGGTTTTGTCGGCCTCGTTATTCCTCACTTGACGAGGCTAATGTGGGGACCGGATCACAAACATTTATTACCGTTGTCGATTCTGACTGGAAGTGGGTTCTTAATACTAGCAGACCTAGTCGCGAGAACCGTGATATCACCGACTGAACTGCCCATAGGTGTGATCACAGCCTTAATTGGTGCACCTGTGTTTGGATTGATATTGATTAAAGTACGATCGGAAAGAAGTGGTTGATAGTGCTTAAGGTGAAACAATTGACAGGAGGATATGGAGGGTCTTCAATCGTGAACGACATTTCCTTCGAAGTGGAAAAAGGGGAAATGTTCGGGGTACTTGGACCAAACGGTAGTGGTAAAACAACCCTTCTCAAAATGATCAGCGGAATTTTACCGTATACAGATGGAGAAGTCGTAGTGCATGGAAGCCCTTTATCCAGTTACTCTCAAAAACAGCTTGCGAAAGTCATCGCTGTTTTACCGCAGCATTCCGTTCAAGCCTTTTCATACAGTGTGAAGGAAACCGTTTCACTCGGTCGGTATTCCCACCAATCGGGTTGGTTCAGAACCTGGAGTGTCGACGATGAAGAAATCGTACATAACGTCATGGATCAAACCGGAATAACTGATTTCCAAGACAAAGATATTCAGCAGTTATCTGGAGGGGAGCGGCAACGAGTTTTTTTAGCCCAAGCTCTTGCACAAGAACCTGAAATATTACTGTTGGATGAACCGACAAACCACTTGGACCTCTCCTTCCAAAAGGAACTGTTGGACTTGTTGAAGCAGTGGACGAGAGAACGTGGCTTAACGGTGGTCTCGATTTTTCATGACTTGAATTTGGCCGGATTATATTGTGACCGATTGCTTTTGCTCGAAAAAGGAGTCATTAACGTACAGAATACACCTAGTGAAGTGCTTCGGAAAGAGAGAATTCAAGCAGTCTATAATACAGAGATTGATAAGCAGCCGCATCCAAAAGTTCCAGCACCCCAGATGGTTCTATTACCAGATCAAATGAATGATGAACGCTCTCCTAAGCGTATCGACCAATCATTGTTGGATCTTTCTGATGAACGAATCGTATTACATACTCCCGAACCACTACGGACCATGTCTTCAGGTGTAATCGGAGCCGGGACCGGATGGAACCACACCTTCGTAAACCGTCATGTCGGATTGGACTATAATTGCGAAGACCACCGGAATGAAATGGCTGATTATTTGAATAAGAATGGATTCGAGCCTGCTGATACAGTTGGAATGATGACAGCGGTAATACTTGAGGATGTCTCCTATCGATTTGTCGAGTCAGATGGATTTTCCACTTTTGTCGTCGTTACTGCGGGTGTCGGGAATGCGATCGACGCCTCTAAAAGTGAATTTCACACCTATAACATGCAGCCGGGAACGATCAACACTTGGATTTTTGTCAATGGCGAGATGACGGAGGAAGCGTTCATTCAAGCGATGATAACAGCAACTGAGACCAAGGTGAAAGTGTTGCACGACCAACATGTGATCGATCCAGCCTCTGGAACGCTGGCTACAGGAACTTCGACCGACAGTATCCTGATTGCCGCCACGCAGAAAGGGAAGAAACTAGAATTCGCTGGTACGATCACACCATTAGGGAAGCTGATCAGTAAAGCAGTATATGATTGTACGACTGTAGCTATCCAGAATTATCAGGCACGGAAAAGAAAATGATCCTTCATCACTTGATCGCCATCACACTCGCATTCCTAATCGATTCAGCGATCGGTGATCCACCTTCATGGCCGCACCCGGTCCGATGGATCGGAAAGATGATCAGCGTCATAGAGAAGAGATGGAACACCGGATCTTATCGAAGACAAAAGGGACTTGGAATGCTTATTTTCGTTTTACTGGTTGTTGGTGGAGTTTCGAGCATACTCGTTTGGGTGTGTTATTGGTTACATCCGGCAGTGGGAATCATCGTTGAAGGAATCATCATATCCACTACAATTGCACAAAAGAGTTTGAAAGAAGCGGCTCTAGACGTATATGAACCACTCGATCAAGGTGATTTATTCGAAGCAAGAAAGAAACTCGGGTATATTGTCGGCCGCGATACAGAACAACTAGACGAAGGTGAAATTACACGCGGGACTGTCGAGACTGTGGCAGAAAATACGAGTGACGGGATAACTGCACCTCTATTTTGGGCATTGATTGCCGGAGCTCCATTCGCGATCCTATACAGGGCGATCAATACATGTGATTCCATGGTCGGCTATCGAAATGAAAAATATGCTCAATTTGGCTGGGCATCAGCAAAACTTGATGATGTCGTCAATTGGATTCCAAGCCGACTTACCGCAGTACTTATGTTCGTTTCAGAAAGACCTAAATTGCTCAACCGAAGTAAAGCTTGGCAAATTTTGTTGCGTGACTCGAAAAAACATCCTAGCCCGAACAGTGGATGGGGTGAAGCAGCCGTTGCCGTTTTGCTCGGCGTTCAGCTCGGTGGAGTCAACTATTATGAGGGGATCGTTTCAAACCGGGCGAAAATGGGAGATCTACTTGTCCGGTTGCATAAAGAGCATATCTTGCATGCAAATTCGATTATGGTACGTACATCACTTTTATTTCTACTTCTATTATGGACAGGGGGGTACTTATTGAATTGGCCATCTCATGGTTCAAATCCGAACTACATCTATGAAGCTATGAACCTTCAAATGCCCGAAGATTATATTGATTTCAGCCTGAACATCAATCCACTAGGACCTCCAAGGATACTGAAAGAAAAATGGCTTGAATTTTACGATACGATCATCGATTATCCTGATCCTTATGCAAATACACTTCGTAAGGAAATCTCTAAACAAGAAAACGTTCATAAGGACTCGGTTTTAATAGGGAACGGTGGTGCCGAGCTCATCAACGTAGTGGCGAGAATGCTTTCACGTAAAAGAGTGATGCTTGTTCAGCCTACCTTTTCTGAATACGAGCAATCGTGTCTTACTAGTGATTGTTCGATTCGCTACCATCAGCTTCACGGACCGGATTGGGAATTGAGAGTGGACGACATTGCTGGTACATTACAGGATATCGACGCATTGTTCTTGTGTAATCCGAATAATCCGACGGGAGTGCACTATGCGAAAAAGACGATCGAGCAATTAATTCAAGCATGCCAACATAATGGGTGCTTTCTAATCCTTGATGAAGCGTTTTATGATATGACGGATGGCGGAGACTCTGTTCTATCATTTCTAGAAGAATATCGTAACCTGATTGTCATCCGTTCATTGACGAAAATGTTTGCCGTACCCGGTCTCCGATTAGGCTACATGATCGCACAGCCGACAACCATCCGACAACTGGCAAGCTATCAATCTCATTGGAGTGTCAATGCAATCGCCTTAGCTGCTGGTAGTCTCTGTATTCAAGAAGAAGAGTTCACCGATAAAACGCAGAACTTCATACGTGATGAACGGGAAAAGCTGTTTGCCTTTTATGAAAGGGAAGAGTTTAATGTTTCCCCTTCAGGCGTCAACTTCTATCTTTTAAGGGATCCAGCTTACAACGGTCAGCTTCCTCTATTCCGGTTCTTGCTCCAAAAAGGAATCGTGCCTCGACACACGATGAATTTTCCCGGTCTTGAAGGAAATTGGCTGCGGTTTGCGATCAAGAGTTCAAATGAGAATGATCGGCTCATGGAGGTGTTGAGAACGTGGAAACGACACGCTCGTTGATTTTCATTACCGGAGGGGTCCGGAGCGGCAAAAGCAGTTTCGCTGAAAAATTAGCGATTCAACTTGCAACCGGGTCCTCGAGAAGTCTTCATTACATTGCTACAGGCGAACGATCCGACTCTGAAATGGAAAAACGTATCCAGAAGCACCGTCAGCAAAGAAAAGAAAGTGAAAGCCAATGGACAACATGGGAGCAGCCTAGGAACATCGGTACACTTGCTACGCATTTTTCTGATGATGACATTCTTCTTCTTGATTGTCTGACAACACTTTTGAATAATGAACTGTTCTCAACCGGAGCCGATCAACAAAGCAGTATGAACGCCATTTTACAAGGGATCGAAGCCTTAAGTCGATGCTGCCACACATTGATTATCGTCAGTAATGAGGTGCTCAATGAACCGATTCAGGATAACCAGCTTGTTTTCACCTATAAAAAAGTACTTGGACACCTCCATCAAATGATTGTACAACGTGCATTGCGTGCTTATTTGGTGGAATCTGGGGTTGAGATCGAAATGAAAGGGGAAATTCCATGAAAGGCATCATGATACAAGGTACTGCCTCCGATGTTGGGAAAAGCCTGATCGTTACCGCACTCTGCCGAATCTTGGCCAATGAAGGGGCAAAGGTCGCTCCCTTCAAATCACAAAATATGTCCAACAATTCTTATGTAACGATAACGGGTGAAGAAATCGGGAGAGCTCAGGGTATCCAAGCCGAGGCAGCAAAGACGGAAGCTAACGTATGGATGAATCCGATTCTGTTAAAACCGAGATCTCATCAACAGTCAGAGGTCGTCCTTTTAGGAAAAGCATTGAAATCAATGTCCGGACACGGGTATCGAGATACTTTTTATGAAAGAGGAATCGACGTCATTCAATCAGCTCTTCAGAAGCTTGAAAGGGAATTTGAAATCATAATCATAGAAGGAGCGGGCAGTCCCGCCGAAATCAACTTAAAAGACCGCGAACTTGTGAATATGAAGGTCGCAGAAATCGCAAATGTCCCCGTAATATTGACTGCCGATATCGACCGCGGCGGGGTGTTCGCAAGTATTGTCGGCACACTCGATCTATTGACACCCGATGAGCGGAACAGGGTAAAAGGATTATTCATCAATAAATTTCGCGGTGATATCAGTCTGCTTGAGGAGGGAATAGAATGGCTTGAAGAAAAGACAGGGGTACCGGTTCTCGGTGTGCTTCCCTATATCGACCAACACGGAATTGATGGTGAAGATTCCTTATCACTGCAGAACCAGCTGAAGCACCACGTGAAAAACGAAGTCGACATTGCGGTTATTTATCTTCCTTTCATCTCGAACTACAGTGATATCGAACCTTTTTCATTTGAACCGGATGTCTCGATACGGTGGGTGAAAGATGCATCAGAATTCGGTGAGCCAGACGCAGTCATCATTCCTGGAACGAAAAGCACAATCAATGATTTACAATATTTGAAGGGTTTGCAGATTGATTCACAATTGAAAAAGTATGTCGATGCTGGGGGCACCATCGTTGGAATTTGCGGCGGCTACCAAATGCTCGGAACTGAAATCATTGATGAAGCTGGATCGGATACAGGAGTGAAAGGTCATCAAATAGAAGGGATGGACATTATACAAGCCCAGACCATATTCCACCCGGAAAAAGAAACGGTTCAAGTAAAAGGATCTTATCATCCAAAAACGAATCTATCGACGAAGCGATTGGTCGAAGGGTATGAAATTCATCTAGGAAAGACAGTTCTCACACAAAGCGGAAAATCGTTCCTTCTGATGACTGACAGGAGAGAAGAAGGCTATTATAGCAACGGTGGAAAGGTTATCGGAACCTACCTCCATCACCTTTTCCATAATGATGAATGGAGAAATAAGTGGTTGAATGCAATCCGCAGACAGAAGGGACTCCAACAGAAGGAAGTTAATTATGCCGCTCATTTGAGGGAAGCACGCTATGACCAACTAGCTGATCAGATCAAAAAACACCTTGATTGGGGCCAACTCAAAACGATTATGGACCAGTGGGACCCACGTATATGAAATATTTGAAAGGATTTCTGATCAACCTTCAATTTTTCACAGTGATCCTAGTCCCATTTGAACTTCCGATGGATAAAAAGCATCTGAATAATGCAGTGAAAACTTTTCCGTTATTAGGTCTTTTCCAAGGTGTAGTTTATGCAGCACTTCTGTATACATTGAATCAATGGACTCCATTTTCTACTTTGGCGATCGCCTTTGCCTTATGGGTGACCACCATCCTATTAACGGGTGGTATCCATCTTGATGGTTGGATGGATACATGTGATGCGTATTTCTCATTTCGTAGTATCGATAAGCGACTTGATATCATGGATGATCCGAGAACAGGGGCATTCGGTGTCCTTTCCATCATCCTATTGTTAAGTGCTAGATTCCTATTTATTTATGAAATCAGCATGAACCTATCAATTACTTCATATCTACTTATCGTTCTCATACCGCTTTTCAGTAAAAGCATGATGGGAATCTTACTGTTGACAGTTAAGCCAGCAAAGGATGAAGGGCTCGGAGCGCTATTCCGCAATGCAACAGGGATGACGACATTGACGATTTATCCAGTCTATCTATTTGTTGCAATACTTTTCCTGTCGCTCGTCGAGGATAAAGTCATCTTGCCGATCATTCTATTCATAGCTGTTACAGTAGGTTGTTACCTTTTTTTTAAAAAGAAAACGGTGAGATGGTTCAATGGCATTACGGGCGACGTGTTAGGTGCTTCTGTTGAAGGGGTTGAATTGATGTTATGGATGACATTGTGGTTATTGCATTATTTCGCCATGGGGTAACGAAGGACAATGAACAAAAAGCCTATTGTGGTTGGACAGACACTCCATTAAGCCAGGCTGGGCGACATCGAATCCAATCGATGCAGCAAAACTATCATCTCTATTTCTCTAGTGACTTGACAAGGTGTACCCAAACTTCGAATTTGCTGTTTCCTGAACGAACACCGATCCCATTGACTGAACTGAGGGAGATGCATTTCGGTCAATGGGAGGGGAAGACGTTTTCAGAATTGAAAAATGTACCGGCATATCAGGACTGGATCTCAAACCCTTCAGGCTGTTCACCACCAGAAGGTGAGCGTTTTGATCAGTTTACAGATCGACTTCATATAGGATGGTCAAAAATCATCGGCCAGCTGCTACACGATCAGGTTAGATGTGCTGCTGTGGTAACCCATGGTGGAGTAATCCGGTATTTGCTATCACAGTTTGCACCTGTACAAAAAGCATTTTGGGAATGGTACGTTCCACATGATAAAGCCTATGAGTTCATTTTTGATAAAGACGCATTAAGGAGGGGAGAACGATGCACTTTGTTACAGGAGGTGCCTTTAACGGTAAACGTAAATGGGTAATCAGAACTTATCAGCTCGCAGACCAAGAGAACGTGAACTGGATTTCAGCATATAGTGATCAATCCCTTCTGAATGACTTGTACACCGTCAAGGAATCGTATATCGTCCTCGAAGGAATTGAAAAATGGATCAAGGAGATGACTGTCCAACATCCGACCCATGAATGCAGAGATATTTGGAACGAAACGTTAAATGGTTGGCTGGGGTGGGAACAAGCCGCTAAACAACGAACCCTCATTCTCATAGGAACCGACATAACGAAAGGCATTGTTCCTTTAGAGGAACAAAACCGGATTTGGCGTGATGTAACAGGATGGTGTTATCAAGATACATCTTTAAAATCAACACGAATAGATATCATTTGGTACGGTATCAACCAAAAAATAAAGTGAGGGGAAAAACAAATGAGAATTTATACACGTACAGGCGATAAAGGTCAAACGAGTTTGATCGGTGGAAGAGTGGATAAGGATGATGTTCGCGTAGAAGCATATGGGACTGTAGATGAAGTTAACTGCTTTGTCGGACAGGCAATGACTGAATTGGACCCTGTTCAGTTTGAAGATGTACTGGACGATCTTGAAAAAATCCAGCACGAACTGTTTGATTGCGGCGGCGATTTATCCAACGTATCCAAAAAGCGTGCTATGAAATTGACATCAGAATCCATCGCATATTTAGAGAAGAAAATCGATCGTTTTATTGAAGAGGCACCTGAACTTGAGCGATTCATTTTACCTGGGGGGACAAAACCGGCTTCATCCATCCATATTGCCCGGACGGTAACGAGAAGAGCAGAACGTTTTGTCGTACGGCTTATGAAAACGGATGAGAATGTACCAGAAGTACCCTTGAAATACTTGAACCGACTATCCGATTATTTTTTCGCACTTGGCAGAGTCATCAACTACCGTCTGAATGTGAAAGACGTCGAATATATCCGCAGTGCAAAGGTGTTCCGTGGTGGAAAACGGAAGGAAGATACGACTGATGAACAGTAAGAAGCTCAGCTGGTTGGCAATGTTCATGGCGATGTCAGCGGCTGGGGCATCGTTAAAAATACCTGCAATTGTCGGAAGTGTCGCGTTAGACTCATTTCCGGCTTTAGTCGCTGCGATATTATTAGGATTGGGCCCTGGTATCATCGTTGCAGGTTTCGGGCATCTACTCTCAGCATTGATCGGTGGAATGCCATTAGGACCATTTCATCTCATTATCGCGATTGAAATGGCACTTCTTGTTTGGTTATTCGGGATGTTGTATCAAAAAGGAAAATGGCTTTCAGCTAGCGTGTCATTTATCTTAGGTAACGCCTTTGCAGCACCATTACCCTTTTTCTTCCTGATGGGACAGCCTTTTTATACAGCGATTGTCTCTTCCTTATTGATTGGTTCCATTTTGAATACAGGATTAGCTATTTTAGCGATTCCACGTCTTCAGTCGATTTTTTTTGGTAACCTACGAAAAAAAGAAGTAAGAAGATGAGGAATACGACAATACTGCCATTGAACAGCGAGGAATCTTTGATCATCGCTAGTGATAATAGTGGTGCGATAGGCGAGAAGGAGCAGGACGAAGTGAATGTACCTTATGAAACCATCGCCTATTATGCGTTCCGAGTGGCTGTAATGGAATGTATGGCCGCAGGGGGAGACCCTTTCGCAGTAATCCTACATAACTTCTGCGGAAATGGATCCTGGAATAAACTTGTTTCAGGGGTAAAGAAAGGTTTGTCTGAGTTAGAGATAGATAAGGTAAAGGTTACCGGTAGTACAGAAAGCAATTTCAACTTGGCTCAATCTGCTATTGGGGTGATCGTTTTAGGAAAAAGCAGTACGCGAGAATGTCAACATATTCAGTTCCCAATAGATACTAAATTCGCCGTTCTTGGAAGACCATTGGTTGGAGATGAGGTGATGACAGAAACGGATCAGGTTATTCCACTTTCAATCATGAAATCCATTTTTAAAATGGAAAATACTACGGCATGGCCTGTCGGATCAAAAGGAATTCTATATGAACTTATCAAAATGAACCGAGTCCGCAACTTAAGTGAAACTTCCATTCAAACCGACGTAGATGTACTGAAGTCAGCTGGTCCATCAACTTGTGTAATCGTAGGCTTTCGAGAAGTTGAAGAACAAAATTTGCGGGCAATGACAGGAGAATTGTATCACCCATTAACCATAAAAATGGAGGAATAAGAACTAGCAGGGAAAAATGTGAATAGTATGTAATAAGCTTCAAATAATAAGCTTATTCATGGGGTTGTTCAAAAAGTCCAGCATCCTTTTCGAACACTCAATATAAGGAGATAGGGACATTATGAAAAACAGCCTACTTTCAGATCAGACTATGTTTTTTCGGAATTTAACCTATACTCATTTAACCTTCAATGAAGTGATCGATCATATCAAAACATTCATGAACAAAGAACCTTTGGGAAACTACAGATTGATGATCGGGACGGACTCCCACGTCTACTCCTTGGAAACGGTTTTTATCACAGGGATCGTCATTCAACGGATGGGACGAGGCGCTTGGGCATGTTTTCGAAAAATGAAATATCCGCTTCCGATTGAGAATTTACACCAAAAAATTTCTTTAGAAACCGCTTTGACAGAACAAGTCGCCAGTTTATTCGATGAATCCATTAAAACCGATCTCATAAATATTGTTCTTCCCCATGTTTATAAGGGTGCGAGCTTTACAGTAGAAGGTCATCTTGATATTGGAAAAGAAAAGCGTAACAAAACAAGAGAATTTGTTGCGGAAATGGTCGCTCGCATCGAAGCCCATGGAATTGAAGCGAAAATCAAGCCAGATTCGATCGCTGCTTCAAGCTATGCCAACCGATATACGAAGTGACGATGGATAACAATGACAATGTTAGAAAAACGCCAAAAACGCTCGGGTAATTCCAGCGTTTTTATTAATGCCTTTTTTTCTTTGAGACGCAAAATATAGTCAAGCATGAATCAGATCGACTAAAATCAGATTCATCTTCAAATTTCATGAGCTTCCTGTTCTCGCGCTAACCTCAAAATCAAATATCCTATTCATGAGTCAAGTTATTTGTGCGAATTGCTAATTTGTCATGTATATCTTTTTACTTGTCGACAAAAATTATTAGGTGAGAATTAAAGTTTACAATTAATAATTGAGGGGAGAAAGTTGCCATTGAATGTTTCTCAAAAACTCATTAAAGACCACTTAGTATCAGGTGAAATGATACCCGGTCAGGAAATCGGTCTGAAAATCGACCAAACACTTACTCAGGATGCAACCGGTACGATGGTGATGCTTGAACTTGAAGCGATGAAGCTCGATCGTGCCAAAACGGAAGCCTCTGCCCAATACGTAGACCATAACATCATCCAAGAGGATAGCAAAAACCCTGATGACCATTTATTTTTACAAAGTGCGACAAGGAGATTCGGTTTGTATTTCAGCCGTCCCGGAAACGGAGTCAGCCACCCGGTACATATGCAGCGATTAGCCAAACCAGGAAAAACCTTGCTCGGTTCGGACAGTCATACGTGTGCCAATGGGTGTATGGGTATGCTAGCGATGGGAGCAGGCGGAATTGATGTCGCGATGGCTATAGCAGGAGAACCCTTTTACGTAAAAATGCCGAAAGTCTGGGGGATCAAGTTAACTGGAGAACTCCAAGATTGGGTGAGTGCGAAAGACGTTATTTTTGAATTACTTCGACGACATGATGTAAAAGGCGGAGTTGGGAGAATCATCGAATATTATGGTCCTGGACTCAAGAATTTAAGTGCCATGGACCGTCATGTCATTGCGAACATGGGTGCAGAACTCGGAGCAACAGGAACTGTGTTTCCGTCGGATGATGAAATCAAACAATTTTTAAAAAGCCAAAATCGAGAAAATGATTGGATAGAATTGGTTGCTGATGAAGGTGCAGAATATGATTTGCATGAAGAAATCAATCTTTCTGAAATTGAACCACTGATTGCGAAACCTTCTAGTCCTGGGAATGTTGTTCCTGTTAAAGAAATTGCTGGAGAGCAGATCTACCAATCCTATGTCGGGTCATCAGCAAACCCAGGTTACAGAGATTTCGCAATTCCCGCTGAAATCGTTAAAGGAAGAAAGATTGCAGATGGCATTTCTTTTGACATCAATCCTACTTCACGGCAAATGTTGATGGATCTTGTGAACGATGGGCATATCGCAAGTTTACTATCTGCAGGTGCTCGATTACATCAAGCTGGTTGTAATGGCTGTATCGGAATGGGACAAGCGCCAGCTACTGGCCGTAATAGCTTAAGGACGACTCCACGTAATTTTCCTGGTCGATCAGGGACTAGGGAAGATAGTGTCTTTTTATGTAGCCCGGAAACCGCAGCGGCTTCTGCATTAACAGGTAAGATTACCGATCCTAGAACACTCGGTTTTGACTATCCAAAAATTAAAGAACCTGAGAAGCCGACGATCGACGATGAAATGCTCGATAACCCGCTTCCGCCAGAAGAGGCACAGAAAGTTGAGCTTATCAAAGGACCAAATATTGCATCTATTCCAGACATGAACCGTCTTCCAGATGAATTAGAAATTCCCGTTTTATTAAAAATGGGCGATAACATCTCAACAGACGAGATACTAGCTGGAGGTGCACGTGTACTTCCGTATCGAAGTAATCTTCCAGAAATCAGTAAATTCACGTTCGAAATCGTTGATGATTCCTATTATGACCGTGCTATGGAAATTCAAAAGGAAGGACATGCCATAGTTGGAGGCTATAATTATGGTCAAGGTTCCAGTCGTGAACACGCTGCACTTGCACCAAGATATCTCGGTTTACGTGTCGCCCTGGTCAAGGATTTCGCGCGTATACACTGGCAAAACCTCGTTAACTTTGGTGTGTTGCCACTTACATTCAGTCAAGAAGCGGATTATGAACAACTGGTTCAGGGTGACGTCATTCAATTAAGCGATTTAAGAAAACAAATTAAAAACGGAAAAGAACTCACTGTTACGGTAAAGGGTACAAACAAAGAAATTAAAGTTACTCACGCATTATCAGAACGTCAGGTTGAAATCATGCTAGAAGGCGGACTGATCAATTGGGTGAAGGACCGTCAAGGATAATTCGTTCATGTTAAAGGAGGATATCAACCATGGTTGACCGTAATCACATTTGTAAAGCTTGTGATGGAACTGGCTTACTTGCTGATGATGAAAACTGGCAATACGGTTGTACCGTTTGCGGGGGAGACGGAATTTTCACTTCCGGAGAAAGCCCTGAACCAGCTAAACCGTTTGAAGTTGATGAGAACAATCGAACAATGGAATAAAAGCAAAATTCAAGTTAACCGTAGTCGATTGCTGATCATTTTGTGACGAAACCGATTAAACCAGCTCTTTCCATTGGTGCTGGTTTTTTCTGTCCTTTTTAATCGAAGCCAGCAGGAATAACCCATTCGTTCATAGAAAGGTAATTAACTATACCCAACTATAGAGCTGACTTGATGGCAATTAATTTAATAACTTTCTATGATGGGGGAGAATTCGTTGTCTGATCTAATATCTGAATTAGAAATGCTGATTTCTACTGTGCCCGAAAATGTTTTGTCCTTAACAGATGTAGATTACAAGCCTAAACCGACAAAATGGTCTAGGAAAGAGATTCTAGGTCATTTATGTGATTCTGCTAGTGTGAACTACAGAAGATTCGTTGAAATGCTCATTTCAACTGAAGTAATTGAAATTGTGGGCTACCAACAGGAATTATGGGTTCAGGCAAATAACTACCAGGACGGGTACTCGATTGAAGAAACTGTAGACGTCTGGACATCATTAAACAGACAAATACTTAAACTTTTAACCGATTTAAACGAAGAACAATGGAGCTTAAAGTGCCTGACAAAAGATGAAGGATTAGTTACACTCGATTGGTTAGTAGATGACTATCTTGAGCATACGCATCATCACCTTGACCAAATATTCGCGGATAATAATATTCAAGCAAACCTGTAAACAACAACATTATTCTCATTAAAATGCCGCTAGCAATGCAAGCGGCATTTTGTATTTTAGTTCACTTGTAACTTGAATGAAATTAGCCGAAACTAATAGGAAGAGTGGTAATCAAAAAGTTAATAAAAATTTAAGGACTTTTTTATATACTGTTTAGACTAAAAGTGCATGATTAAAGAACAAACTATTTTTTTGAAGGTGAAGTTCATGTCTATCCGCAAACGACTTTTTATATCTAATACAGTCATGGTTGTTATGCCGGTCATAATCCTAATTGTACTGGTCTTCCTGGTAGGCGTCATATTCAGCGACTATAGGGGTTTCAATGATTTTCACAATGGTTGGCAAGATGGATCGCAGGAAACAGATGAATTAGATGATCAACTGTTCGATCAACTTATCAAAACGACTTCAATTGACCAAGAAAAATTATTTGATGATCAATACCTTAGGTCGATAGAACAACAAATAAATATCGAAAATGGCGGTATCATCATTCGTAAAGAAGAGAAATTATTGTATGCATCAGACAGGATAGATAGCCTATCCAGTAAGGACCTTCCACCATTCGGCAATGAAGGTTATGACCCTGTGGCATGGTTTGGACAAAATCAATATTCAGTGAAACAACATGACTTTTACTTCCGGGATGGTTCAGTTGGATCTATTTTTCTCTTAAATGAAGCCGGATCGTTCATTCAGTTTGCAAGATCCTTCTTTCCGTTGCTCTTCATAGGGTTACTGCTAATTTTAGTGCTTACAAATGTATTGTTATCTTATTTAATGTCAAAAAGCATATTAAAACCGGTGGATAAGTTATCGGATGCAGCAGCTAAAATCAGCGAAGGGAACCTTGATTTCACGATCCATGCATCAGGGAAAGACGAGTTGTCTAGGCTTGTCAATTCATTCGATGATATGCGGGCAAGACTGAAAACTTCTTTGGAGCTGAGAGAGCAATATGAAATGAATCGAAAAGAACTGATCGCGAATATTTCGCATGATTTAAAAACCCCGATCACCTCGATTCGAGGATATGTTGAAGGGATAAAGGATGGGGTCGCAAATACAGTGGAAAAGTACGACCGATATCTGAATACGATCCAAGCAAAAGCTCAACACATGGATCATATGATTGATGAATTATTCCTTTACTCAAAATTGGACCTGAAAAGAGTTCCTTTTCATTTTGAAGAAGTAGATATAAAGGCATTCCTCGAAGATTACTTAGACGAACTTCAACTTGAATTATCGGAACAGAATGTCGAGCTTACCTTGAAAATACAATCAATTAATGCAGTTGCTTTGATCGACAGAGACAAACTCATTCGGGTAATGAACAACATTATCTATAACAGTGTGAAATATGCGGACAAAAGCAAGTGCCTGATTAATATTGACCTAAAAGATTCAGAAAATATGGTTGAAGTAGTAATAAGTGATAACGGACCTGGAATTCCTTTAGAAGAGATTTCAACCATCTTCAATCGATTCTATCGGGGCGACCCGTCACGAAATACCAATACAGGAGGAAGTGGGCTTGGTCTTGCTATCGCAGCGCAAATCATCGATGCTCATGGTGGTTCCATCTGGGCTGAGAGTACACAGGGTGAGGGGTTAACCATTCATTTCACCCTTAATAAACGAGAAGATGAAGGTGACGAACATGAGCAGAATCCTGATCATTGAGGACGAATTAAGTATTGCTGAGTTGGAACGAGATTATCTCGAAATTGAAGGTTTTACCGTAGAAATAGCTGCAGATGGAAAAAGTGGTCTTGAAACAGCATTGAACGACAATTTCGATCTCATTCTACTGGATTTGATGCTTCCCATTATGAACGGATTCGACCTCTGTAAACAAATACGGAAACAAACCGATATCCCTATCTTGATGGTAACGGCTAAGAATGAAGATATTGATAAAGTTCGTGGTCTTGGCTTAGGGGCTGACGATTATATCGTCAAACCATTCAGTCCTAGCGAATTAGTGGCACGGGTTAAAGCGCATTTATCACGGTATGTCCGTTTAATTGGCAAAAACACTCCTAAAGATGAAATTTATATCGGGGGTCTCCATGTCAATCAATCATCTAGACGTGTTTTTATGAACAAAAAAGAGATTCCCTTCACTACTCGCGAGTTCGATTTATTAACGTTTCTTGCGATGCACCCTAACCAGGTATTTAGTAAGGAACACTTATTTGAGAAAATTTGGGGACTTGAAGCGATGGGGGACACCGCAACTGTTACAGTTCATATAAGAAAAATCCGAGAAAAAATCGAAACGGACCCTACTAACCCAAAATTCATTGAAACAATCTGGGGGGCAGGCTACCGATTCAAAAAATAAGACATATTTTAGGGGTTGATCTAACGAGAGGTCAACCCCTATTTTCGGCACGAAAATAATTTAAGAAATATTTAAGAAAACGTTTAGGGGACGTTTAGACATAAAGGATATCCTTATTCACATAGGACGTTAAGGAGGTGAATGCGTTGCAGCTTTCAATTACACCCAAACGTTGGCTCTTGATTGTTCACATCATATTTGCCGCGATCATGCTTGGCAATATGGTGACCTTTCTTATCCTCAGTATTACTGCAGCAGCAACAGAAAATCCTGGTGTTGCAGAAGCCTGTTATCAGGCAATGAATGTGCTGTCGGGGACCTCGGTGGTAGCATCAACGATCGGAGCTACCGTTACAGGGATTTTTCTTTCCGTTTTTACCAAGTGGGGATTGTTTAACTACTACTGGATCATTGCTAAGGAGGGACTGACGTTACTCGCAATCGGCCTAAACTTATGGGCGATGCATGCTTGGACATTGGAAGCGATCAGCTTAACGAGTACGACTGATAATAGTTTGGATATTTTCGTTATACAATCAAAGCTGTTTATAGGAATCATCATTCAAATCCTATCACTCGTTATCATGTATGTGATTTCCGTATTTAAACCGTGGGGGAAACGAGTCGTTCGATCAGTATGACCTCAATGAGGGATTGTTTTTAAGAGGAGGAAGAGTTAGTGGGAAACGATCATTTATCAGGGAGGGTACAGCTGATACGCTGGGTTTTCACTGTACTTGCAGTGTTGTTCTTCAGTTGTGTTGTCATTCAAGTATTTCTAGCAGGTGTCGCGGTCTTTGTGGATTATGGACAATGGAATTATCATCGAAGCTTCATCCATTTCTTTGAGTTCATACCGGTTGTCATGTTACTGGTATCGTTTTTTGGTCGAATACCTAAGCACTTTCGTTGGCAGTGTGCAGCTTTATTCGCGATGATTATTTTGCAATATGTAACCACACAAGTATTAGGTAGTGTCCCGTATATATCAGCACTACACCCAATCATCGCACTGATCTTGTTTTGGAGATCGCTGGTCATGACACGAGAGGCTTTTCACTTAATGAAAAAAGGCAAATAAATTTTAAAGGAGTTGTTTGTTATGCATTGGGGATTTCATCCAATTGGGTTCATTTTCTTTATACTGCTTGTAGGGTTGTTGATTTCAAATATCATGATGCACAGACGCAAATACGGAAAATCTAATCGGGACTCTCATAATGCTCTATCAATCTTGGAGAATCGGCTCGCATCCGGAGAAATTGACACGGATGAATATGAGAAAATCAAAGCAATACTCAGCAACTAGTTTTTATAAATGCACATCAAAAAAAGAAGGGGGCAGGCAGGTCTAAACTTGCCTCAATCCCTTCTCCTATTCATAAGAACTGAACTCTACTTCTTATTACGCTTCAGCTTTTCCATTTCCTCTGTAACGATAAAGGCAAGGTCCTCATTTCCAAAAAGGGATAACACACCAAGTAACGTATCATCAGGAATCTCTCCAGACTCCTCTTTTGACACCGTTAATTCAATCGCTTGTTTTAATGCAGGATTCGTTACTTGTTCCGGATAAGCCCTTTCATATAATTGAACTGGATCGAGGTCATGATTGATACACCACTGGGCAAAAACGAGAATCATCATTTGCTCATCCTGTTGGTAGTTTCGAATGATTTGTTCTTCCATCTCTTTTGGATTCATATGTGAAAATTCCCTTCTAGCTTTCTACTGCTTTACGGATTATTATATCGAAAAATGGAGGGGATTCACAACAAACTGTATTTATCGAAGGTCTACTTGATTTGTTGTTTATCAAACGGCTTGAACCATAACAAAAAAATGAACGCTAAGCTTAAATAACCGAACAATGGATATAAAAGCGATAATAAAACCCCGTACTCAATTTTACTTAATGAAAAAATAATCAGAATGATTCCTGAATAAATCCAAACACTTTTCACATTGATGTATTTACTTATTTGTTTTTCCAAGCCATAGATATTTCCGATGACTGATGTGAATATTTCTCCATAAATGATGATTACATAAATCCAATAAATTCCCGTAACCAAACCTTTCATAACAACTGCCATTGGAATTTCGTATAGCGCAACATTTGGAAGCATGATAAGAGTCAGGTGACTTGAAATAAGTATGAGTGTAAGTAATGCTCCACCTAAAATACCACCCAATCGGACTATTTTTTTATCATTTACTTCTGCTGCAACAGGGACTAGAACCGCTTGCGATAATGCAAGGTTCAAAGCTGCATACGTAAAAGGGGAGACGATGGATTTCCAACCATCATCTACATATGGAATTGTAAAAAAGGACTTAATAAAATGCGCATCGGTTACCGAATAAACCATCAAAATCAAATTAAACGAAATCATGATCGGTACAACAAAAGAGTTAACCGCATATAAACCTTTTACACCAATCAGCATCACGACAAAAGATAAGATGACCGTCAACAATACTCCAGCTAATTTCGGGAGTCCTAAATGCTCTGCGAAGACGGCACCTGAACCAGATAGCATAACCGCACAAACACCTAAAAGCATCAGCATCATGACGATATTCATACCTTTCGCGAACCACCGGCCAAATAAATTCTCATTCAATTCCTCATAAGAACTTGCCTTCAAGTCAATTGCCCGTAGCATAAGTTTCGTACCTAAAAAGATAAATAAAAATCCGCTCATCAATATCGTAATGAATCCAATAAACCCAAATCTGGAAAAGAACTCGACGATTTCCTTTCCTGTTGCAAAACCGGCACCGACTACAGTTCCGACATAGACAGCCGCAATTTGAAAAGCACCGCTCCACTGCTTCATGTCACACACCCCTAACGAACTCTCCTATCTTATCCTTATGTGCAAGTACAGCTTGTCAGAAGTGTGGAGTTCACCAGTTATCTCATTACATAATTAATTAGAAAACAAAAAGTCTAATATGAAAAAAGTGACTAATCTGATTTTTTTGTCGTAATTAGTTAAAAAATAGGATTACATACCGATATAACTAAAAAGGTATATTCAGAAAATAAAACAAATAGTGGGGTAAAGGTTAAATACTACTTAAAGAGCATTTCGAAAGTAATAAAAATTATTCACATAAAATATTACTGTATCTTTCTTACTACAAGCGTCTAGTTCTTTCGAATTATTTTTCAAAATAAAAATTACTAAATTAGAGAAATTGATGTATTTTTACGTCACAATCTATCGGGTATAATTCAAATCATATATTAATAAGGTTGTTTTTTTACCACCTAATGATTGTGCATTGTTTAAGCCAAGTGAATGATCGACAAACTAGTGTAGTTAATTTATACATACAATAGAGTTTAGATTCTAAGAAGGAGGTCCATATGCGTATTGGAGAACTTTTAGTCATGAATGGTCTTATTACAGAAGAGCAACTCGAAAAAGCACTTAAACAACAGGCTCATAGTTATAAGAAGCTCGGTGAGATTTTAATTGAAAATAAACTCATTACTGAGCGGCAATTAGTTGAAGCACTGGAGTTTCAACTCGGTATTCCTGTTGTTAATATGGATGAGGTTGTACTTGATAAGGGTACTGTGCAGCTAGTTGAGGAATCAATTGCGCGAAGATATGGGATTGTTCCGATTGAACAAAAAAACGGAAAAATAAAAGTAGCAATGATCGATCCATTGAATCAAGAAGCAATCAAAGCTGTACAGGTTGCAACTGGTATGATTGTACAGCCATGCATTGCCACCCGAATTGAAGTAGAAAAGGCAATTATTGATAACTACGGTGTTTTGGAGTCCGTAAAAGAGCTGACCAAAATCATCGAATTCGCTTTTGAAAAAAATGCAAGTGACATCCATTTTTCCCCCCAACAAGACGGTCTTGAGGTAAAATATCGTATCGAAAATGAACTTCAGGAACAGAAAACGATACCAAAGAATTTACAAGAATCAGTAATTGGACGTATTAAAACACTTTCGGGTATGAACACTTCCGAACGCAATGTACCGCAAAGTGGACGTATACATAAACAAGTGAATAACAAGAACTATGATATTCGCATATCAACCCTGCCGACAGTAGAAGGTGAAAGCGTTGTTCTCCGGATAATGGATCAATCAGAAGATATAATGAAACTTTCTGATCTAGGGTTTAGTGAAGATAACCTGAAAAAAATTGAAAAAGCAAATGAAAAACAAAATGGTCTCACTCTAATCACTGGACCCGCATTAAGTGGAAAAACAACCACATTATATTCACTTCTAAGCCATTTAAACGATGAAAATCAAAAAGTGATAACTATAGAGGATCCTGTTGAACGCAGAATCGAGGGAATTACGCAAGTTGAAACAAACGAACAGAGTGATTTCACTTTTGCTAAAGGGCTTCAGTCCATTGTAAATCAGGACCCGAACATTGTGGTTCTAGGTGATATTCCGAATGCAGATACAGCCGAAGCAGCAACAAGGGTTTCACTTTCTGGAAGACATCTCATCGGGTCGATCCATGGAACCAATGCGTTAAAAACGATCAGACGTCTGATCGATATGGATATCGAACCGTACCTGATCGCCTCATCTCTTTCCGCGATCGTCGCACAAAGAGTGATTAGACGGGTATGTGACAGGTGTGCCCACAGTGTACCTGTTTCAGATGAAGAATTAAAACTTTTCGAGGAAAACGAATTAGTAGAAAGCAATGATCAGAAGAATAAGCAAAAAAGTTCTTTAGGGAACTTCCGATCATTTGTTACAACAAATAAAAGCGGAAAGATGGCAGTGATCCGCGGGGATGGTTGCATGCAATGTAACAACACTGGCTATCATGGTTACCTCGGCGTACAAGAGGTGCTTGTCGTCAATGAACAAATGCGTGAGATGATTGTCAACAAACGACCGATGAAAGTCATTGAACAGCATCTGAAAGAAAATGGATTCAAAACGATGCTTTATGATGGTTTATTGAAAGCACGGGAAGGATTGACGACCGTTGAAGAAGTTATGAAGGTCGTCCATTAATACAAAAATTCAATATCCCGATCAGAAGATTAACAAACCGGATTCTGATTTATTTTTACAAAAGGATCACAATCAAATGAGGGGGAATTCCTTTGTCTCACAAGTTTCTTGTTGTTGACGATACTAATTTTATGCGTAAGATGGCAGCAGATTGCTTAAAGCAATACGGCCATGAGGTTGTAGGGGAAGCGGCGAACGGTAAAGAAGCAATCAGATTATATAAAGAACTAAAGCCTCAGATTGTAATGATGGATCTGACTATGCCTGAAATGAATGGGATCGATGCTATCAAGGAAATTCTGAAAATCGACCCAGATGCCGTTATGCTCGTTTGTTCTGCTAGCAACCAACGAGATCTAATCTTTGAATCACTTGATGCAGGTGCGAAGGGATACCTGATGAAACCCTTTAAGCCCGATCATATGAATGACATCATCCGTAAATATGCCGAGCCGTACTTGACTTCTGCTGATGATTCAGAGGATACCGAAGATGAGGAGACAGATGTCGAGCTTTCAATAGATTCCACGGAATCTGAAGTAAATTCCTCTACAAATACAGACAATGCTTCAGAAGAACAAGATGGAAATAGTGAAGATGAAAATAATTCGAATCCAGACACCGGATCCAATAGTGATGTATCGGATGAAGTGGCAGCAACGACTGAAGCTGCAGAACGTACTGAATCTGTGGAGGAAATTGAAAAGGAAACAGAAAGAACGGAATCTGAAGAGAAAGTAGAACAACAACCAACTTCAGAACCAACGGATGAAATTCTTGAAGATAAAATAGAGGAAAAAGAAACCCTTGCTACAGAAGAGCATAATGACCAGTATAAAGAAGAGATTCATTTGCCTGTAGAGGAGAAAACATTCGAGTCGAAGGAAAGGAAGAAACCAATGAGTTCAATCATAGAAAATAAAATAAAATTCGTCACAAGCTATACGTGTAATTGGGAAGAAGAGATTCATGGCAAAAATAACAACTTTTCCTTTACCTACACTGAAAATGATAAAAATATCGAAATAGAAATGAATGATGAAGGTAACGAAAAGCAAAGGATTCAACTATCGCTAGATGGCTTTCGTCAACTACATAATTGGCTAGAAAACCAAATAGAAGATAATTAATTGATTCATACGATAAAAGGGACAGAAAAAGCAGGCCACCCGGGGTGACCTGCTTTTTCTTTTGCTTACCATGTTATTCACATCATTGACTTTGATTGTTTTCTTTATTTTCGAAGATATCGTTAACCCTTTCAACAGCCTGGTGGCCATGGCATCTACAATCATCACTACGTCTGTATCTTTTCTCTCCCAAATATAAAGTAAAACTTCCAAATTAACATTCCCCAACCAACAATCGAGGATTTACCCCATTTTTTAATAAGTGAGCTTGGATGTAGAGATGCACTTGTTTTGGCATTCGCTGAGTATTTTCCCTAATCCGTTGAAATAACTGGCCAAGATTCGGGATTACACATCTTGATACGAGTAATAGAATGACTGAAGAAGAAAATAAGCGAGTTGTTCAAATGTCAGCAAAAGCATGTTTCCTGAATGATCATACATAAAAATAAAGGATAAACAAAGGATAAAATAGATGATTAACCGATTTTTGAGACTGAGTTTTGAGTTTATGACTACGTGTTAACAAAAGATTGCCAAACCATGCATGATTCCTGATTTAAGAACCTTTATGAAATGAGAATCGTTAAGGTTTACAGCAATCCTCTGTTAGGAAAGGGGATTTACGGTAAAACATGAAAAAAAACATTAAATGGATACGGTTAGCAATATTGATTACTTCATGGATGACCGTTCCACTGTTAGGGAAAAAAACATTTTGGAGATTTTTTCCTGCAGCATCCTTTATTACTTTATTGCTTTCATTAGAAAGCGAGGTTTCCAGAGGAAGAAATTGGTGGAAAATAAAAGGATACAAGACCAAAGGAAGGACACTGAGTATTCCTTTTGTATATGGTCCATTTATGGTTGGGTCAATTTGGATTTTAAAGTGGACCTACGGACATTTTTTTCGCTATCTTTTTGTCAATGTAGTGATGGATAGTTTCTTCAGCTTTGTTGTTTCTCCTATAGTTGAACGCATTGGTTTTTATCGCTTAAAAAAATTTACACGGCCAACAATTTTCTGGAATTTCATCATTTTTTCATTGATCATGTATAGTTATCAACTGAAAATGGAAAAAAACATAGTGAGTGTTAGCGAAAATAAATAGTATGTTTTCCTATTAATTGGAGAAAATGTTACTGAATAAAATGAAGGAGGACGAAAAATGGAAGCAAGTATGAGTGTGGAAGAAGTTGTACAGCAAATTTCTGAGCTTGCGCAACAAGAGGGCGACCCCCTACGAAAAAAACTGGTGAAGAAATCCAACCCGGAACTCATGAAAAATGCATTGTATTATTTTCCTAACTGGGATAGCGCGATCGAACAAAGTATGAATCCCTAACCACACATCGTACATATCCAGCCACGGCTTGCTGCACAAAAAAACCGATTATTTTCCTAGGACATAGGAACGTAATCGGTTTTTTTGACTGAAAGAGGCATAGTATATAAAATGAATCACCCCAGAAGCGAAGGCTAGATCTACAGAAATTTATGACTTCTGCCCCGCATGATCGATCACTTGTATTAACATGTAAACAACATTTTCAGTTTCATAAACTTATAAAGCAATCTTGCATTCCTTCCCTCTTCAGAATAGGGATTCATTTCTCGACGTAGTCGCTCCAAGAATTCCTGATCACATTCACAGCATGGTCCATATCTCTCGTAACACTCATCATGTGCTTTACAAGCTGCATCAACCGCATTAATCGGTGCTCCTGGGCCACTACATCCAGGCCCGCACCATTTATAACCTGGAAATATACAAAATCCCATCTCGGTACCTCCCTTGTCAAAAAGATACGAACAAGAGTCAGTTCATGAAAAGCTTTGTCCATACATTAATTTATGCTGATTTCAAAGATTCAGATTGTACAGACACCTACTAAGCTTGATTACTTCCTAGACATGGGGTTTCTTAAGACGAGGAGATTCATACCATTGAAAAAGATTCCATATTAGAAATATAAAGATGATATATCCAAAGAACGAGTAAATATGGTTCCATTGTGAGCTATGAGTCAACAAGCCGATCCTTTCCGATAAGACTTCGATCATCATCATGATGAACCCGATTGTAAGAACGAAACAGCTCCTTAGAAAACCGGTCATCAGATTCATAGAATACAAGACAAGGAAGGTGAAAAGCGGAATTCCTATAAGGGTGAATCGAATATCGATCGTAAAAATCCCCGGGAACGGTCGGCTCGGGAATGCATAGAATCCTTTTCCGGTAAAAAACAATTCTAAATATGTACATAACAAGGAAGCGAAACCCATCGTAACTAAATAAGATAGGAAAGATGAATTATCGTTTCCTGAAGAAAATGGCTTTCTTTGTAAAAACAGTAAAACTAAGTGTTTCAAGTGATTTACAATAGGCATGTTCAATCTCCCCATCCACATGTATATACTGTGTTTTAAGGTAATCAGCTGCACTAAAATCCTTAAACCAATCCTCTGTTGAAGCACTTAAGTGTTTAACATTTGGCCATGCATATTGGAGCTGAGGACTAAAAATCTTAGAGGCTCCTTGCTTTAATTTACAATCTTTGATTTGCGGATTATAAAGTCGTCCTGGTAAAGTTTCTTTTACATCGTTAAATAAATGCACCCAGTAATCTTTTCGAGAACCCGTATGAGGATTTCGTTTTGCCCAATTAAGAATATTCCTGAGTCGTTCTTCATCATCAAAAAGGACCGAGTATAACCGCTTTCCAAGTAAAATCCGTTCATGAAGGGAAGTGAAATAATGAAGGGATTGTCCCACTAATCTTGTTTTCGCAAACATTGCGAAAACAGGAAAGAGAATATGATTTAAGCTCAGTAAATCCTGAAGGCTGAATTCAATTGATTCAATAACGTTACTTTTGAATTGTTTATTTTTCATGACTCGCTGCTCCAAATAGCTCTGTTCATTTATGACTAATGCGATCGCCAAAGTATAGCGGTCACCAAAGCACCAAAAATAATTCCATACTGGTTCCATAAAAGCAGAAACTTGAAGATAGGGGAGGAGGTGAAACAATGGCCGATTACTCTTTAAACTTTCTTCATAAAGTAAAAATTGCGGATAGACATCCTGGAAGATCAGCCAATTCCCTCTTTCTAAAAACATAAAGAAATCATCCTGTTCCTTCTCTGACAGTAGCTTCGAAAGATATTCCCCTTTTAAATCAGTCATATTCCATCCACCGTTTCTCGACACCAAGTGACCGAGGAGCGCCCATTGAATTTCTGGGTGATCAAGATAAAACTCAATGTAGGATTGCGTCCGGGTTACATTATTTAAATTCAACGTGTTTGTTTTGTTATTGATCGTATCGACCAGCCTTTGCTCATCCGATGTTAAATGGGACTCATTAAGATGTTTTGGAGAATCAAGTTTATTTTTCAAATCCTTTTTCAGCTGTAGCAAGGCGTTGGTCTGAGTAATATTCGTTTCCGCTATTTTCCGCTTGACGTCAAGAATAATTGATCCACTCCTGTTCATGAATTGATTGAAGGATAAATGAATATGTATAGCTAAATGGATTTGTTTCAGGGAGGGTTGACTGGTTTGAGAGAAGCTGTAGAATCAGAAATCAATCGAATCATTTCTATATTAGTGGAAGATCAGACCTCAGATGGTTCATGGGACTATGCGTTTGATACAGGTATTGCAACAGATGCGTATATGATCATTTTATTACGTACATTAGAATTAAATGATGAATTGTTAATACAAGCACTAGTGAAACGAATTTTAAGCAAACAAGAGCAAAACGGTGCCTGGAAATTATTCCATGATGAAGACAGCGGGAATTTATCTGCGACGGTTGAGGCCTATTATGCATTGCTTTATTCAGGTTATCGTATAGCAGATGAAAAAGAGATGGTAGCTGCAAGAAAGTTTATCTTATCTATGGGCGGGATTGAAAAAACAGGGATGTTCACGAAGATCCTATTGTCCTTAACAGGTCAGTTGCCCTGGCAATCCAATTTTCCTTTTCCGATAGAAATTATTCTATTTCCTATATCCTATTCGATCAATTTTTATGATTTTTCCGTTTTTGGCAGAGCCAACCTTGCTCCGATTTTAATACTGTATGATCGAAAGTATCAAAAGAAAACCAAGCAAAGTCCGGACCTTTCAGATTTAGTTGTAAACCGAGGAGCTTTCCAACAAGAAAACTATGAAGAAAGTGAAGAATGGAGGAGCTTCTATTCTTCAATGAAAGTACAGCTGCAAAAACAAACGAATAACCCGAAAAATGCACATGGAATAGCGATGGAGCGGTCCAAGCAATATATGTTGAACCATATTGAAGCTGATGGAACGTTATACAGCTATTTCAGTGCAACATTCCTTATGATCTTCGCCTTTTTATCAATTGGCTACACAAAAGATCACCCCGTGATTACAAAGGCGATAAAAGGGTTAAAGTCGATGGCTTGTCAAATCGATGATCATATCCATATGCAATACACGACGGCCGATGTATGGAATACCTCGTTGATAAGTCATGCCTTACAGGATGCTGGTGTTCCTTTTTCAAGCCAGGTTGTTCAAAGAGCAAATAACTATTTATTATCCCGCCAACAGTTCAAGTTTGGAGATTGGGCGATTCATAATCCAAATACCTTACCAGGCGGTTGGGGTTTTTCCAATATAAATACGATCAATCCCGATGTCGATGATACAACTATGAGCCTGAGATCGATCCGGAATCTAGTCAAGAGTCATTCCTTTTATCAGCAGGCCTGGTATAGGGGAGTGAATTGGGCATTATCCATGCAAAACGATGACGGGGGCTGGCCAGCCTTCGAAAGGAATGTAGATAACAAGTTGTTATCCTTTGCACCGATCCAGGGAGCCGAATATTTATTACTCGACCCTTCATCAGCCGACCTGACTGGAAGAACGCTTGAATTTTTCAGAAATTACACCCATATAAACAACGAGCACCCAGCCGTGAAAAAAGGATTAAAATGGTTAATCGATGACCAGAAACCAGATGGATCGTGGTACGGGCGTTGGGGGATCTGTTATATATATGGTACATGGGCTGCTTTGGCTGGAATGTCGGCGTGTGGAAAGTCAATTGCGGATCCAGTTGTCAAAAAAGCAATGGTCTGGTTGAAAATGATCCAAAATGAGGATGGGGGATGGGGAGAGTCGTGTAAGAGTGATATAAACAAAAAGTATGTGCCGTTAGGAGAAAGTACATTAACACATACAGCATGGGCGGTTGATGCGATGATTTTGATGTCCAATGAGATAACGCCAGAAATCCGACGTGGAATTGAATATTTAATCCGATCTGGAGATAAACAGGACTGGACGACTGCCTATCCAAAAGGCCAAGGGATGGCAGGGGGCTTTTATATCCATTACCATAGTTATCGCTACATTTGGCCGCTACTTGCTTTAAGCCATTTTAAGGAGAAGTTTTAAAATGGCTTAAAGCGTTTATTCAAAGAAAATGGCTTGCAGATTTAACAAGCCATTTTTTGTAATGTTTCCAGAGATGAGGAGCATTACCGTATTAATAAGGGTTCCACTTTACTTTTTTCGCACTATTATATCGCTTTTCAACTTCACCCCAATTTACAACATTCCACCAATTATCGACATAATTTCCTCTGTTGTTTTCGTATTGCAAATAGTAGGCATGTTCCCATACATCTAATACTAGGAGAGGAATCACATCCCATTGACTTAAATTTTGATGCTTTTCTGCTTGGAGTATTTCGGGCCGGTGGGATCTAGGTGCCCACACGAGGATAGCCCATCCGACCGCTTCAACTTGTTTGGCTGCTTCGGAAAAATGCTGTTTGAATTGTTCGAAGCTGCCGAACCATCGTTCAATTTCTGATAAAAGTTCTCCTTTTGGTTTCCCTCCTCCATGGGGATGCATTATATTCCAGAATATCGTGTGCAGATAGTGGCCTGCTCCATTAAAAGCTGCTTCTCTCTCCCAGTGTTTAATCAATCCGTAGTCATTTCTTCTTCTTGCTTTTTCCATTTCCTTTTCAGCCTTATTTAAGCCTTCTACATAACTTTTATGGTGTTTGTCATGATGAAGTTTCATAATTCTTCTATTAATATAAGGCTCAAGAGCATCATATGGATAGGTCAGTGGTGGTAGTTCATGTCCACCGATTGCTACAGCTCGGCTATTACCATCTTGTTTAATGACATGCCATTGTGCATATAGATTAGAAGCTTTTTGCTTCAACTGATAAGCCCTTTTTGCATCAATCGTATCTTCATTCTTTTTTATTCGTTCTAGTTGATCTAAAAAGCTGTCTAAGTCATTACTATATTGATTTATTTCCGGTTGCATAGTAAGTTGTCTCGATTCACTGGCTTTATTCCAATCTGCTACCAGGTAAGCAATGAAATCATCTATTTCAGACATATGCTTCTGCAAAAATTGATAATCACTCACATTTTTACCTCCTTAAAAAATTTCATTGTTTCACTTTATGTATCAATCGTTAGAGGTGGAAGTTGTTTTACAAATATATGTTTTCAGTGACTTAAAATCTAAATATCCATTACAATACACAAAAAAGAAAAGAGTTCACCTATAGATATGAACTCTTTTCTAATGCTTTATTTTACAATTTGGGAGATTGCTTTTCTTATCTTACAGCTTCATCAATAAAACCTTCATCAGTTAATATTCTGATACAATAAAGTCTCTATCTAAGTATGATTCGATCAATTCACTAATCTGGTAAGAAACCTGTGGCAAATCATAATTTTCGAACGCATGTTCACAATTTGGTTTATGAGCCATAATTTCATCATAATGGGACATATGCCTCCGTATTTCTACTTCATCATCCTGACGTTCCTGCTGTCTCTTGATGACAGTTTCACGATCGGCGTAAATAAAAATACGAACCACATTCTTCCCATACATTTGTTTCAATTTGTCAGCACCTTCAGGGTTCAAGGTTAAGTATACAAGTTTGTGATCTTTGAACGCACCGACGATATCCTGTTCACGAATCCCATAGCGATACCCATCAATATCTACGCTCTCAAGAAATTCTTGTTGTTGGTGCATTTTTTGGAAGGTTTCTTCAGTAACGAAGTGATAGTCTTCACCGTTTGTTTCATAATGTCGGGGAGGTCGTGTAGTGTAAGAAAGAACAGTTTCCATGTCAAACGCTGTGGCAACCATTTTGGCGAGCGTTTTTCGTCCAGAGCCATCCGGTCCAGTGTAAATGAATATTTTTTCTTTATCTTTTACTTGATACATTGAAAACCTCCTTATTTGTTTGAAATTTCAGTAAATTAATTATACCATAAATTAGCAAACTTTGTACTGGGAGAGCTTGGTCATGTATGTACCCAAACCCTCTTTTTTTGTTGGCATTATGCGGATTTTTTTATGCGAACTCTGTTATTGTTTTTTTTGTTCGAATATCCTCGTTTACTATCCCAGTAATAGATACGAGGTAATCCCCAATACATCCAAATGTCATGGGCAAGGGAAGAGCCTACGAATAACACCATTTGCCACTCCATATCCTTCAAAGCAATCCCCCTCTCATTACGTTTTATTTTATTTTACTAAAACTTGTCTAAGACCAAAAAGTATAGACGGTTTGACAAATATAGTCTGATGTACTATTATGCTTACATAAAATTAGTAACTTTCAAAAATAATCTATAAAATCGTTTATACTAAAGGAGGGCACGGATTGAATGGCCGACAAGTCAGTTAGACAGCGCAGTGTCAGTCGTGTATGGGATGTTGTAACAAGACCAGGAGGGGGACCTCATATCCAGGTCGGACAGGTTTTGCCACCAGGGAATTGGGAAGAATTTGATCCCTTCTTGATGATGGCGGAAGATTGGTTTCAACAGGGTACGTTCCCTTTCCATCCACATCGAGGAATAGAAACCGTGACTTTTGTGATTGACGGAAAGCTTAAACATGAGGACAATCACGGCGGAGTCGGGGTACTGGAACCCGGTGATGTTCAATGGATGACAGCAGGCAAGGGGATCATCCATTCTGAAGACCCTCTTCCAGGTGAGACCGTGCATAGCTTACAACTTTGGGTGAACCTGCCCCGAAAGAAGAAGATGACAGATCCCCGATACCAGGATCTACGAGCAAAAGATATGCCGGTACGTCAGGGGCAAGGAGCATCCGTCAAGGTCTTTTCCGGTTCGTCAGAAAATATAAAAGCCAAAACACTCAACCATGTCCCTGTCACTTATGTAGAAGTGGTATTACAAGCGGGTGAATCCGTAACCCAGGACCTACCTGGAACCTATAACGGATTCATTTATATACTTGAGGGGAGCGGTTATTTCGGTAAAGACGAAACAAGGGGAGAACAAAAACAGGTACTATGGCTTGGTTCCCAGAAGGAACAGAATGACAGTGAAATAACGTTTCACGCAGACCAGCCCCTTCGTGCTATACTCGTAGCTGGAGAACCAATCCGAGAACCGGTTGTAGCCCGTGGTCCCTTCGTTATGAATACCGAACAAGAAATCCAGGAAGCCTTTACGGATTATCAATCTGGAAAATTTGGTCCGCCAAGAACAAATTAAGATGTAAAAAAGCCTATTGAAAAATACTTTCGATAGGCTTTTTTATGATGACCTTATTATCAGAAATTTACTATTCCATCGTTCTGATTTTCATTCATAAGGTCCGTTCAAATATTTACCACTATAACCTTCTGTGTTCTCATATTAGAATTAGAGATAACTAATTTTATAGAGAGGTTGTTCAAAAAGCCCGGTCTTGTTGTACCGCTTTTTGAACACGTATCAATAGGGGAGATTCAGATGAAATGAAGCAGCATAGAGGCAACTGCTTTTCTAATAAACCATTTGTTTTTTCAATTATAATTCTATTATTGAGTATCTTTACTTATTATATTGGTGATTTAACTACTAACAGTAATAGTCAACAGGATCTAACTTCAGGTAAAATAGGTAGTCAGCAACCACAGGTGAGTGACATTTCAGTCGCTCCTTTTGCTAGTGACGGCAAAACAGTAAGTGGAACGGTTACATTATCTGTTGAGGCAGAGGACAATAAAGGAATTGAAAAAGTAGAATTTTACAGCAGCAATGGTGATTATTTAATCGGGACCGTCACCTCCGAGCCTTATTCCGTTGCTTGGGCTACCGATCCTTGGGTCCCTGACGGAGAGCAAATTCTAAAGGTTGTTGCTTACGATCACTCCAATCAGAAAGCTGAGGTTTCAAAAACCGTTCTCGTCAATAATTCTGGTACATCTGAACAGAACGATTATAAGCGAATTGGCTATTATGCAGGATGGGCAACGTATTCCGGTTACCAGGTGTCTGACATTGATGCTAGTAAGCTTACTCATGTTAACTATGCATTTGCCAACATCTCTGAAGATGGAAGGTTAACAGTCGGAGATCCATGGGCCGATATCGAAAAACCTTTCCCTGGGGACTCCGAAGCTGAAGCTTTTAAAGGGAATTTTAATCAGTTAAATAAATTAAAAGATCAGCATCCTCACTTAAAAACTTTAATTTCTGTAGGTGGGTGGACATGGTCTGATCACTTTTCTGATGTTGCCCTTACGGAAAAGTCAAGAACGATCTTTGCTGAAAGCGTACTGCAGTTCATTTTGAAATATGATTTTGATGGGGTCGATCTGGATTGGGAATATCCAGTAAACGGGGGAGAAGCAGGGAACATTAACCGTCCGGAAGATAAGCAGAATTTTACGCTTTTATTAAAAAAGATCAGAGAAACATTAGATGCTCAAAGTGCTAAGGATGGGAAAAAGTACCTTTTAACAATTGCAGCAGGTCCTAGTAACAGCCATTCTGGTAATTTAGAGTTGAATTCACTTAAGCAGTATGTCGATTACATTCAACTCATGACCTATGACATTCATGGTGAGTGGGATACCATTACTGGGATGAATGCTCCGTTGCACAAGGATCCTGAGAGCGGGTTTTATGTAGAGTTGAGTGTACAGGATGCCGTGGAGACGTATATCGCTAACGGAGTTCCTGCGGACAAGCTTGTGATGGGACTCCCATTTTACGGAAGAGTGTTGAAACAAGTGAACAATGTGAACAACGGCCTGTACCAATCGTTTGAAGGTGGAGGTTCATCGATCAGTTATGCTGAAATCGAAGCAAACTATGTGAACAAAAACGGATTTACACGTTACTGGGAAGCTGATTCCAAGGTGCCATGGTTGTTTAACGGTTCCACATTTATCAGCTATGATGACGTCGAATCAATCGGCTATAAAACCTCTTATATTAAATCAATTGGACTAGGTGGAGCCATGGTGTGGGAACTTAGCCAAGATCCGAACGAAGTGTTATTAACCAAGGTATATGATGAGTTAAAGTAGTTAAAGCAATGTGCAACAGGTGTGGATGTCCACACCTGTTTTTTTGTCATCAATAGTTTATGCTAAATGAAGAGTTAACCCTAGTATGATAAGTTAATTATGAACTAGCCATAAAGGACGTGACTTCGAGTGGAAACGATACATAGAAATGCGCATATGATCTATCCAATATCAGTACCTACAAGATCCAACTTAAAAACCTTTAATTTTTATCTATTGGAAGAAGAGGGGACCTTGTCTTTAATTGATGCCGGCGTGAATTCCGATAAATGCTGGGATTACTTCCTCGGAACATTACAAGAGCATGGATTCAACCTAAGCGATCTTTCTAGAATTATCATTACGCATAATCATGAGGACCATGTCGGTTTAATCGACCGTATCGTAACGGAACATGATATTTCGGTCTACGCTCCCGGGAAATCGATACATCTCTTAAAAAGGGATCAGGATTTTTTCCGCATGAGGATCGACTTTTTTAAAGAGCTGTATGAAAAAATGGGTAGTGGAGATTACGGAACACAACAGGTAATAAAGTTAGAAGAGGCTATGAAGGACCATGAAAAGCGTAAAATCCATTCAGATATTACTCCCATTGATCAAACAGTTTCACCAAGGATGCAGGTGATCGAAACTCCTGGTCATTCACCTGATCATGTCGTTCTTTTGGATGATGAACGAAAATGGCTTTTTAGTGGGGACCATTTGATTAAGCATATTTCGAGCAACGCTATTGTTGAGCCCGATCAAAATGGGAAGCGACTATCTACCGTCTTAGATTACGAGGAATCTTTGAGGAAATGTTTAGATTTTGAAGCAGATATCGTTTATCCAGGGCATGGGGATCTTATTTACAATCATAAAGATTTGGTGACGAGCCGATTGAAAGGGATTAAAAGAAAAGCAGATCGACTATTAAAATCTGTTGATAGCGGCTGTATGACTGCGAATGACATAGCACAAGCGGTTTATCAGGATAAGTATGAGAGCCAATTCTCTTTGGTCATGTCTGAAATCATCGGTCATTTGGATTATTTAGAACATCATCGACAAGTGAAAAAGGAATTAAAGGGAGGGGTTTGGAATTATAAGGTGACAACATGAAGCATTTTTTTTAATGAACATTAGATGTATTGAAAACAGCTGTCCCCATGCTAAAATCCAGTGGCATTGTATCCAATACGAGTACGATTGGTGCATTTCTGAAGTCGATTTAGTGTCGATATGAGCCTATTGAAAAGAATAATTTCGATTTCAATAAGCTCTTTTTTCAATTATTCAACCACATATCCAATTAATTCGGCCGCAGAATACAATGATTCGACCACACATGGTAAAAAAGTCGGTGTTTCAACCTTCGATGTTGAATGTGAAATCTTCAGTAACTTCCAGTCATCACGAAATATTAATTCTAATGTATTCCTGAAAATGTTTAATGCAGGTATTTAACAGCACACGTGGAATAAGGTTTATTATATTGAGAACAAGGGTGGGTAGTAACGATGAGTATGGAAGAAATGAAGCTGGAGCAACCTTTCTCAGAAGCAGATTTTGGGAAGACCGAATTGATGCCTAGCCACCGTATTGATTTACGCAATCCTGGGAATGAAAACATTGATCGGTTCATTAACGCAAATTTGGTTTCTGATTGGTCAACACTAACTTGGAAGGACGTAGGTAAACCTTATGAAGTGAAGACGGTGGCAAAATCGAGGCGGGACTGGGAAAAAGAAAATGGAGACATGTCCATTAAAACTTCTTGGGAATTTTTTAACCGCTCGTTCCACGAGTGGTTTGTTAAGGATCTACCAGAGGAACTTTCTAAATCGAAGAGGGATCTTCTAAAGTATTTAACACGATTTCAACTGAGTGATGTAAAAAAAGCCTTGGGAGAAACAGTTCGATTGTCGCTGTGGAATTACGCTCACCGTATAGAAGACGGAGTTTGGGATCCACGAGGAAAACGAGCTCTTTTTGAAGGGCTTGATGGAAAAAAGCCACGTATCCTTTTCCTTGGAGCAGCAGAAGGGTATGAGGCGATGCAATTGTATGCGATGTATCCTCAAGGAGAAGTTGTGATGGTTGATTATGATGACTTTTGCCGGACAAATCGCTTTGGGCACTTTCCTAACAGCTATCCTTTCCTTGGAACAAACCCGATTTCTGGTCATCCCAAGGTATGGCATAAGGATGAAATGAATATTCATTATGTCGTTAACGATATCCGTAATCTCCCTTTTGGAAAAGAGTTTGATCTTGTTCTTAGTGTTGGGTTGTTAGAGCATTTTCCTGATGGATATAATGCTGAAGTGATGGAGTGGCATAGGAAATTCCTTAAACCAGGCGGCTATGTACTTATGACGACACCTAGACTGCAATTGAAATCACGATTGTTTTATACCATCATGGCTGATGTGATGAACCATACGTATCGAGAACTGATGGATGTCCGCCAAATGGGGTTGTACGTGTACGAAGGAGGCTTCAATATCCAGCGACACGGCTATATTAAAGTCCATAATGGAATTGTCGCCAAACCTAGGTGAAACGCGGTATTAAAAATGTTTAGACTAAATAGTTCATAAAAACAAAAATTGGTTCTCTCATAATAAAGAGAACCGGTTATTTTGCCCAATAGGTCCTCATTTTCATTTACCCCTGTACCTCGCCGTTCTGGGGTTGCCCTTGCCACGCAGCAGCACCTGTAATTTGCATGGCGGATTGTTTCGCGTTCCGTAAGTACATTTCAGCATAATCCTGCCAACGAATGATGTTTTGAATAAACGGCTTGTAAGATTCAGAGGCATCCTCCAACATGACCTGTAAACCAGCGCGGACATTACGATCTCTTACTTCGGCATTTTGTATACACGCTATAAAGGTTTGCACGATAGACGGAGCACTCTCCCCATTCAATAGCCTTTGCGCAGAGCCGGTGGCTGTTACGCGGTGATAGGAGGCAGGGACAAGACTCGTATGCATTTCAGCATTTCCTTTCAATCCTCTTGTTTCTGGTATATGGAGCAATTGTGTGCTCATGGCACAAACCATCTGTTCGCTGTACAGACTCCTGTTCATATCGTCAGCCATTGTTCGCCACTTTTCATTTTGTCTCATTAAAAACACCTTCTCGAAAAATAGTTGGGTTCATTCGCATGGGATATTGTATGTCAATCATGCTTGTTTGCTGCAGGAAAAAGGTCTAACTACAAACCGGTACAAGTGGAGGGATATGTAATTAATCTGATTAAGCAATAACACCGCTCGCGATTCAACGGCGTTACAAAATACATATACTCCTAGACGGATTCATGTAGAACCATTTTAGGTTTAAAAGTAATACGGGTAAGGTGTGAAAAACAGAAATGCGAAGAAGAAAAATGGAAACCGACGCCGGCGGAATCGTCGAAACCTTCTTCTTCCATAGCCACCATATTGCCTGATTGTCGTATCGCTGTCTTGTTCTCCATCAGCACCATGGTGACACCTTCATCATCCATATCAGTGATAATGCCTTCAAGCTGTTATCCGTCTCTCGTTTGTACGATAACGTGGAAATTCATATAACTTCTGCAAACTGATTTTGGATCGCCTTCTCCGTTCTGGTATGCTCTCTGATATTGATGAGGATTCATTGGGGTGTTGTACATCTGACAATATCCCTCCTTTTCATGTTTAGGAAATTCCCATAGCAAAAATAGATTAACGTATATATAAAATTAGGCAAAACACGAACATGAAAAAAATAACTCATGTTAGCATACCTCCTGTAATTTTGCAGATATTAACAAAATAAGGAGGCGATGTCATGGCAAATATATTTGAAGCTTTAGTTGATCACATGAAGGGTACTTTCGATGATGAACCTAAAACACCATTACATATCGGTGAAGCGATGGGGTGCTGGTTGTATTATACAGCACTTGCGGAGGAAATCCCTGCTTTAGAAATTTGCTTGAATACGACCACAGACGATGAATTGCAGCTTATTGTAAAAGAAGGAAAGGATCTCGGTGAATCTCAACTGAATCGGCTTGCAAAGTTTATGCTTAGTGAAGGCGTATCATTACCTGAGGCCGATCCACACAAGCCTGCTACTGAGTCAAATGCAATTCCTCTAGGAGCAAAATCTACAGATACTCAAATTGCTAATTTACTTAGTGTCAAGGTTGGAACTAATGTGGTAATGTGTGCAACGAACATGAGTCAATGTGTTAGAAATGATATACAACTGATATGGATGGAATTACAAAGTGAAAAAATGCTTTATGGTTCCAAATTGAAAACGATGATGCGGAAAAGAGGTTGGATAAAAGTACCTCCATATTATTACCCTCCAGGTATGCCTGAGGAACAATAAGATAGGTTGCAAATTAATTGAGCTGGTTTAGAACAGCTCTTTTCTTCTTATTTAAAAGTATTCAATCCAATAGAATTTTAAGTAGAGAAGATACGGAACTAACCCATCAAAACATGAATAGTATAAAGTTTTACTACTTATATTTTTTATGTGCTGAAGAGATTGTTTCTGATAAAGATGGAGGTTGATTGATGAAACATGTAAAGTATCCGGAAGATATTGTCGCTAGCAATGATTCTTTTCTCTTGGTTTACCCTTCCTTTACTGGGGAAGGATGCAATAAAAAGATTTTTACCTGCATCGATATTCATGTCAATAGTAGTGATGATTGTAAATTTCATTGCAAAAAATCGAAAATGGTGGTGGTGGTATAAAAACTCATCCAAAATTATCAGGGGTATTCCCTTTTAATTGGGGTCCATTTTTGATCGGGTCGATGTGGATTCTTAAAATTACATATGGAAAGTTCTACGGATTTATGACCTTAAACCTTGTTGTTGATTCAATGTTTACATATTTTTTAGTGGATCGCTTGAAAGAAACAGGAATAGCTTCATTGGTTCGATTAAAAAAAGTACAATTATCATTGATATTTTTTGTTCAATCATTGATGTTATATGGCTTTCAATTCCTAAAAGAAAAAAGTTGAAGCTGCCAAAATCGAATCAAGGAAATGGTTAAAAGGGTTTTTCTCATGTACTAGACTATATTGTCGTTCGTAATGTACGATTCTCAAGGATTCTAGAACCTGCTTTCCTCAATTCTATCCAACTGCACCCAACGAAAGGATTGGCGAAAAACAACGGTGTAAAGATGGATTTATGGGAAGTAATAAAATGTAAATATTTATATTAAAACCCTAGACCAAACTCTGATATTTTTATTTTATATTTTGCATTTAAACGACCAAGCAAAGACCGTTTACACTATGAGTGGCTATAAGACGAAGATAAAATATAATATTACAAATTTTTAAATTAATGCAGATTACTGCCGCCAATCCGTCGACGAATAGACAAGACTATAATTAACAGCAATGGGATGACAAATTCAAACAAGGGGAAAATTGACTTAAGGACAATTTTCCCTTGTTGTATGTGTTCTATAAAATTATCCGTTGCGACCATCGAGGTGATAAAGATCATCACCCCTATAGGTAACACGAACTTGCGGTGATTTTTAATTTTGAATAAATCGGTTGAACTAATCACAGCTGCGTAAGTAAAGACAGCTACCTTAAAAAAGTCGCCTACGATTAAAACGATCATCGCAATAACTTCCAAACCTTGTACAAATCCGGCTATATTTAATTTTTCGACCAATTTCAAAAACGGAAACACAGCGATCGACAATCCGTTCACACCAAGAACAGCTATTTCAATTACAATGGTCATCGTTAAAATCACACCGCTTAATACCATGGCAACCATTCCAAATTTCATCCCATATTCCGGTTTAGTTAAGTATGGAAAAATCACTGTAAAACAAATTAATTCACCGTAAGGGAAAAACACGCGATCAGGAAATGCGGTTGTTAAAACAGGCTTCCACCCGTTTTCCAATACGGGCAATAAGTTCTCAAACCGAACAACATTTGAACCGATCGTTAAGAAAAATGTCAATACAACCATAGAAAAGACTAAAACAAAAAAGATTTCTCCCGCTCTTGCGATCACTTCTATTCCTTGATACAACGCATAACAAACGAGAATCATCATAATCCCGCTCAGCACAGACATGGGAGTCTCGCTATATGGAAGTAAAAAAAGTTCACTTGATTCTCGTAAATCTCTTGATGCTCCATATATAAAAAATAAAATGTATGACAAAGCGATAAAAAAACCTATATATTTTCCGAAAATTTTTTGTATATAACTTGTCAATAGCAAATTTGGATAATGGCGATATAAGTAATAATACTGAAGTAATAAAACGATACCTCCCGTCATTCCTAACAATTCTGCCAACCAAGCATCCTGTTTTGCCTCTACCCCTAAAGGTACGATAAGTGCGGTCCCTAACTCAAATAATACAATTAAAGAGAATAACTGCTGAGGGCTTATTTTTGATTTCTCCATAAAAATTCGGCCTCCAAAACAACCATCGATGTAAGATTAGTAATTGACATAACAGCTTTATTATAAACTCTTACCTTCAAATCCCTGTTATAAGTTTATAACAGCTAATATAGGAAATAATGGATAAAAAAACGACAGGGGGGCAATCATGAGACATTTTAAAAAACGACGGAAACAATCCTTGTCTTCACAAATTAATCAAAGTCACGAGCCGTTGCAGAAGGACGGGTTAAAAGCGAATCTTAATGAAAATATACAAATAATAAAAGAAGCACTTGGCAACAGCGATGATATTATCATCCGGGAGATTCGAATTGGAAAAGAAAGAAAGCTGAAAGCGGCTATATTTTATACAGAGGGTTTGATTGATACACCCTCGATTCAAAACTTCATTCTAGAAACTCTAATGTTGGATTTACAGAAAATCGATATAGACAAAATGGGTTCTTCCGGGGAGAATCCCTTGCATCTGTTGAAAGATTCTGTTTTGACAGTCGGAGATATAAAGGACTTATCCGATTACAACACTCTTTTTACCTTTCTATTATCAGGTAACGTCATCCTTTTACTTGACAGTTTCACGCTTGGATTTGCCATTGGAATGAAAGGTGGAAAAGACCGCGGCGTGACAGAAGCAACAGTTGAAAATTCAGTACGTGGTCCAAAAGAAGCTTTTTCAGAAAGTTTACGTACTAATACAGCGTTGTTAAGACGTAAAATCAACGATCATAACCTATGGTTGGAAACGAAGAAAATTGGGACTGTAACGAAAACTGCCGTTTCGATTGCATATATAAAAGGTATCACCAATGACAAAGTGGTAGAGGAAGTTCGGGAGCGTCTCGAACGAATTGAAATTGACAGCATTTTGGAAACCGGCTATGTTGAAGAGTTGATTCAGGATGAAACGTACACACCTTTCCCTACTATTTTTCATACGGAACGTCCTGATGTAACTGCCGCCAATCTACTTGAGGGGCGTGTTGCTATTTTTGTTGACGGGAGCCCAAATGCTCTTTTAGTTCCTTCACTGTTCGTTCAATTTTTTCAGACAGCAGATGATTATTATCAACGGGCAGATATTGTTACGCTTCTCCGTTTTTTACGATTTTTCGGATTTTTCATTGCACTGCTCGGCCCATCATTATACATCGCCATTACGACGTTTCATCAGGAAATGTTGCCGACTCCGTTGCTCATTAACCTGGCTGCTCAACGTGAAGGGGTTCCTTTTCCGGCCTTCATTGAAGCGCTCATCATGGAAATCACCTTTGAAATTTTGCGGGAAGCCGGTGTTCGGATGCCAAGGACGATTGGGCAAGCGGTTTCGATTGTTGGGACATTAGTAATTGGAACAGCAGCAGTCGATGCTGGTATTGTTTCCGCAGCAATGGTAATTGTCGTGGCGATTACGGCGATTTCAAGCTTTGTTGTCAGTTCCTTCAATCTATCTATTTCGGTAAGAATGGTACGTTTTATTTTTATGGGATTGGCTGCTTCATTTGGTTTATTCGGTATAATTGTCGGTTTGATCGCCCTTGTTCTTCATTTATGCAGTTTACGTTCGTTCGGAGTACCGTATATGTCTCCGTTTGCTCCGTTCATTGCCACAGATCAAAAAGACGCGCTTTTTCGGTTTCCACATTGGGGACTATTTTCACGTCCACGTCTAATCAGTCAGAAAAATGTCAAGCGGGAAGATACTCCTTCACCGAAGCCGGAGCCTCGGAAGCAAAAGTAGTTTCGAAGGAGCATTCCGATGTACCGATTGCTTATCACAACAAAAATATATATATACTGTGAGACTTGATGTGAAAGGAAGTCAAGAAAAATTAAAGAAGTAATTTGATTCGTGGAGCTGTTCATAGTCGGTTTATTGAAGTATAAGTGGAAGTGGAAGTGGAAAAATGCTCGGGAATGAAAGAAATGAGGTTCAGAAATGAGAAGAAAAGTTATTGTATTTGTCATTCTCATCCTTTTACTTAGCCTTTTATCCGGTTGTTGGAATCGACGGGAATTAAATGAACTTGCCATTGTGGTCGCAATGGGAATTGATAAATCGGAGGATCAATATGTTGTTACCACTCAGGTCGTTAATACCGGGCAAGTTGCCACTAAACAGGGCGGCGGTCAGAAGTCACCAGTTACAACATATCAGGAAAAAGGAAACACGGTCTTTGAAGCGATAAGAAGAATGACAACGGTTACGGCTAGAAAACTTTATTTTCCCCATCTGCGAATTCTCGCAATAGGTGAAGAGTTAGCGGAAGAAGGAATTGGCGGAGCGTTAGATTTTTTATCAAGGGATCACGAATTACGAACCGACTTTTTTATTGTGATTGCGAAAGATACGAAAGCGGAAAACGTGTTAAAAGTAATGACGGGATTAGAAGATATTCCCGCAAACAAACTGTTTTCATCTCTTGAAACATCGGAGAAAGCATGGGCCCCTTCAATGTCCATTACCTTAGATGAACTGATATCGGAAATCGTGAGTGAGGGAATACATCCAAACTTAACCGGACTCCAGCTAACGGGGGTTGTACAAGAGGGGGAAAAGAATGACAATGTTCAGGAAATTGAACCTGATGTTCAATTGAAATATAGCGGCATGGCCGTGTTTAAAGACGATAAACTAATCGACTGGTTGAATGAAAAGGAAAGTAAAGCGGTTAATTATGTTCTGGGAAACGTAAAAAGTACGATTGGGGAAGTGTCTTGTCCAGAAGGAAAAGGGAAAGTGGCAATTGAGGTGATTCGTACAGAGGCTGATCTGAAAACGAAAGTTGATAAGGGTTCACCAAAAGGAACTGTTCAAATTCAGGTGGAAGGGAATGTTGGTGAAGTTCAATGCAAGAAGCTTGATTTGACGAAAACGAAAACGATAAATGATTTGGAAAAGAAATCAGAGAAGAGAGTCAAAGAGATCGTTGAATCGACGATAACAGCATCCCAGGAAGAATTTAAAGTCGATATTTTCGGTTTTGGCGAGGCGATTCACCGTTCGAATCCCGACTATTGGAAAAAGGTAAGAAAAGAATGGGACGAGAAATTTACGGACATGCCAGTAGAGGTAAAAGTAGACGTACAGATTCTACGGGTCGGTACAATTGGCAATTCACCACTTAAAAAAATAAAGGAGTAGATTCCTGTTTGATCGAGTCAGATACGGCAACTTCCGGTAAAAGCGACTACAGATATGGCCGTTTCAAACGGTCTTACCTCATATAAGAAAGTCTTTAGGGCAAAAAAATGTCCTGGTTCGTATGCTATACGCCACGGAAGCAGGTGATGTCTAGATCTGCTACAACAGAAAAACAAACACTAGTACTGAGCCAAAAGGAGTAATCCGCATGTTGACAATTGCAGGGATCATAGGGATAGCCATATTAATCATTATGATAGAACGACCCTATTTTAAAAAAAGGAAGCAGAAGAAGGAATTATGGGTGTTTTTAATATTCCTTCTCTTCGGAGTGGGATTGAGTATTGCAAAAGCTTTAAAACTGACTATACCTAATCCAACGAAGGGACTTACTATCATTTTTAAGCCGCTTACTGATTTAATATATAATTTCTTATTGAAATGATAAAGGAGGTGATCCAATGCTCGAAAACCGAAAAATATCGGTCCGTCAATTCAGGGTCTTAGTCATTTTATTTACCATTGGCACTTCCATTTTAATCGTTCCATCAGTCTTAGCCTTCGAAGCGAAACAAGATGCTTGGATTGCAGCCATCATCGGTGTCGGATTGGGTTTGTTAGTCATATTTCTATACAATAAGCTAGGTCTCATGTTTCCAAATATGACATTTGTCCAAATGAATCAAAAGGTTTTTGGGAAATGGTTAGGAAAAACGATTTCCCTCTTATTTTTTTCGCTTTCATTTTTATATGCTTCTTCCCTTTTATTTTATACCGGTAATTTCTTCATTATAGAAATAATGCCAGAAACGCCACTCGAGGCCATTGTGATCCTGATGGGTATCATTATGGTAATGGCAGTACGACTTGGACTAGAAACATTTACACGATCGGCAGAGATTTTCATCCTATTTTTCGTTATCCTTTTTATCTGCTTAGTGTTTTCTATCTCTCCTGAAATTGAGTTTGAAAACATACAACCTGTATTTGAGGTGAAGTTAAAACCTTTGCTTCGTGCAATCTTATTTTTGGTCGTTACGTCTTCTATAAATGCCGTTGTTTTATTGATGGTTTTTCCCACCTATATCAATCAGCCGAAAGAAGCTGGAAAATCTTTTTTAATCGGAAATTTAATTGGCGGGCTGGTGATGATCATCATTACTTTTTTGTGTATTTTGGTTCTGGGTCCTTATCATTCAGCAACACAAGTGTATCCAGGCTATGAGTTGGCGAAAAAGATTAATGTTGGTAATTTTTTGACGCGAATAGAAGCAATTATGGCCGGAATGTGGATGATTACCATCTATTTTAAGATGGTGCTTTATTTTTACGCTTCTGTTTTAGGGATTACGCAAATTCTCAACATAAAAGATTATCGCCCTTTCACTTTACCTTTGGGGATGATCGCGATTGTCCTTTCGCTTGTGATATATCCCGATGTCATTTATCAACAAGAATGGGATTTGAAAACGGCAAGCGCTTTTTCATTGACTGTAGGGTTATTTTTACCCCTATTCATGTTAGTAGTAGCTATATTTCGAAAAAAAATGGACAAGAAAAAAATTCATTCGAGGTAGTGATGTGAAAATTACCTAGAATAGACAGGGGTGCCAGTACCAAAAAAGTGCAATAAGGGTTGATACGGTCAATAAGTCCAATACTTAAAGCGTTTATCTACAGCCTATAGATCGTTGGATACATTTAGATATTCTGAGAATAAACAGGGGTACAAGCCAAATTTTTATTAAACGAAGAAATTCTGGCTGATCCAATTTACGAATTAAATCGTTATAAAAAGGTATGTTATGATAAAAATACCGAATCCTTAGAAAGCTTATAACCTTTTTGAACGTTTCAACCATCGAACACCGAAAACCATCAGGAAACTTATACAACTATTAGATGGAGTTGATTTTATGCTATTAACTGATGGTTTCAGTTTACATGCAAATAAAAATCCAAATAAGATTGCAATTCAAACCAAACAACGACAAATAACATACGGAGAACTTCATTGTATTATAGACCAAACAGCAAATGCCCTGCTTTCTATTAAGAAAGGAAAGAAATCGGGGAGCGTTTGTAAAGCGGCTTTTTTACTAGACAACAGTATCGAATTTTTCCAAATCTTCCTTGCTGCCGCCAAAATAGGCTGGATCGCAGTCCCTTTGGACCCAAAATGGAACAATGAAGAGATTGATGAAATACTGGAAAAGACCTGTCCGGATGTCCTTGTCATTCAAGGAAAACACTTGAGAAAGTTGTCTAATAAAACAATATCTTACCCATTGATAATAGCTGGAAGGCACCAATTGGAATCTTATGACCGTCATTTCGTTTCTTTTGAACAATGGGTTGAACAAAAACCGGTTAGTGCGCCACGGATAAACAAACTATCACAACATAGCCCCTTTTATATGGGGTTCACATCAGGAACGACAGGAACGCCAAAAGCTTTTACTCGTTCCCATCGCTCATGGGTGGAGAGCTTTAATGGAAGTAACGTTGAGTTCGGTATTAATTCTCATGATCATACTCTCATACCGGGACCTCTCGTCCATTCTCTATTTCTTTATGCCTCAATACATACGCTCTCTATTGGAGGGACCGTTCATTTACTAGAAAAGTTTTCAGCAATGAAAGCAGTAGAGTTAATGGAGAACCGACCGGTTACAGTAGTTTATGTTGTTCCGACAATGTTTGAAGCGATTTGTCGTACAGTCAGCAATGTCCCGGCCTATAGACGTCCCGCGCATTTACGTGACGTCATTTCTTCTGGAGCAAAATGGAGTGCGGCATCAAAAAAACAAATTGCTGATCTTTTTCCTGGTGTAAACTTATACGAGTTTTACGGAGCTTCAGAATTAAGCTTTGTGACGGTTCTTGATCCAAAAGGGAATTTACAAAAGCCAGATTCAGTTGGCCGTCCCTTTCATAACATCGAAATTTCATTACGTGACTCACATGGTATGGAAGTTGAAACAGGAGAAGTTGGAAAGCTTTACGTAAAAAGCGAAATGATTTTTTCCGGGTATTATCAGAATGAAGATGAATCGAAGAAAGTTCTTCAGGATGGATGGGCAACAGTAGGAGATTTGGCTCGTCGGGATAACGAAGGATACGTTTATATTGTCGGCCGGGAAAAAAATATGATCATTTATGGTGGGCTTAATGTATATCCTGAGGAAATTGAAAAAGTTTTACGTCAGTTACCTGAGATCCAGGAAGCTGTCGTACTTGGAATCAAAGACGATTATTGGGGCGAAAAAATCGTTGCTATCATTAAATTCAACAAGGGGAATCACCTGAAAGAGAGGGAAGTTCAGGCTTATTGCCGCAAGCGTCTTGCGAAATATAAATGCCCCCGTGAAGTGATTCCAGTTGAAGCGTTTCCACATACAAACAGCGGAAAAATCGCCAGAAAACGTCTCGAACAATGGCTGGAAACGAGAAAGAAGGAGTTTTATGAATAAAGCTGTTATTGTAATCGCCAAACGAACTCCCATCGGCAAAAAAGGGGGAATGTTAAAGAATTTCCCTTGTGAAAAGCTTGCTGCAGCAGTGATGAAAAATATTGCAGAGGGATCCAGCCTAAATCCAGCAGATATCGATGAAGTGATTCTTGGCAACGCAGTTGGTCCTGGAGGGAATATCGCCCGACTTTCATCATTGGCCGCAGGTTTTCCGGTCCATGTACCTGGGGTTACGATTGACCGGCAATGTGGATCGGGATTGGAAGCTATCAACCTTGCAGCAAGATTGATACAAGCCGGGGCTGGTGAAGTTTTCCTTGCTGGGGGCGTCGAGAGTACAAGTACCGAACCCGTAAGAATAGACCAATCAGACAACAGAAGTAACCCGCGTGTGTTAAAACGAGCTCGTTTTTCACCAGAGGAAATTGGTGATCCGGACATGGGAGTTGCTGCTGAAAATGTCGCTGAAAAATACGGAATCTCACGTCAAGAACAAGACAGCTTTGCTTTATCGAGTTACCAAAAAACATTGAAATCCATTGAGTCGTCTAACTTTCAGGACGAAATCGTTCCCCTTTCAGCTAATGAGGATGGCACTAATAAAGAAATATGGAATGATGAAAGCCCAAGAGACAGTACGACTTACGAAAAATTACTTAAGCGTTCCCGTCCTGTATTCCGTAAGAATGGAACCGTGACCCCCGGCAACTCTTGTTCTGTCAACGATGGAGCCTCTATTGCTCTAGTCATGTCTGAAGAAAAGGCGAAAAAATCAGGATTGAAACCGATTTTATCCTTCGTTGATTCTATAGCGACAGGTGTTGACCCAAATTATCTTGGAATTGGCCCGGTTCCTGCCGTCCAAAAGCTTTTGACGCGAAATAGGTTAACACCAGAAAACATTGATTTAGTGGAATTTAATGAAGCATTCGCTGCACAAGTGGCTGCATCTATCAAGGAACTTTCAATTCCTTTTGAAAAAGTGAATGTCGGTGGGGGAGCCATTGCTTACGGTCACCCATATGGTGCATCAGGGGCAGTGCTGGTTACCCGATTAGGCCGAGAAATGTCATCTCGAAAAGCCAAATTAGGACTTACTACTCTCGGGATCGGCGGGGGAATCGGATTGGCGACCTTGTTTAAACGATATGAATAGATATAGACATATCACCTAAACTCTTAAAAGGAAAAATTGCTAAGTGGTATGAATAGAAACGGGGGAAATCATTAATGATCGACCTTAAATGGGAAGGAAAAACAACTGATCCGTTTCAGATTGACGTTAGCAGGAAACTGATTCAGGATTATAGCCTGGTAATAGGGGAGAAAAATCCTATACATCATGATCCAGAGGCAGCGAAGTCAGGAGGTTACCCTAATATTATAGCACCTTTGACATTCCCGATTATTTTTTGGCAGCATGCCTCGGTGTTATGGTTGGAAAATCATGGCCCTTTATTGCACCGAGATCAAACGTTCATCTATACAGAGCCAATTGTAGCGGGAAGGTCCTATGTTTGTCAGATTCAATTAAAACGAATCATAAACAGACGGAATATACAATTTCTTGAACACGAGTTATTTGGTCGCGTTGAGTCGTCGATTTTAAAGGATCCATCCTTCAGAGCGAATTCAACGCTTGTTTTAAAGGAGAATACATATGCCGGAACTTCGTAATATAAACGTTGGAGATAAATTAGAACCGATTGAATCGGAACCAATCACATTAAAATGGTTGAAAAAGTATGCAGAAATTTCCGGTGATCAAAGCATGATCCATCTTGACCAGGAAGCAGCGAGGGAATCCGGTTTTTCCAACATTATTGTGCACGGCATGCTAAGCATGGGAATTGCCTCCCGTCTCCTTTCACCATGGTTCGATCAATGTGTAAGAGAGTCCACATTCAGCGTCCGGTTTACAGCACCTCTTTACATAGGAGATAGACTTATAGTATGCGGTAAAGTAATAGATATCAATCATAAAACGTCCACAATCCGTTTCATCGTCAATGGAAGAAACCCATCCGGTAAGCTTATTTTGAAAGGTACCACTGAGCTATCACTCCATCAATAGGAAATTCCGCGTTATATGTAAACCTATATTTTTTTCGGGTTGACGTTTCTTTCGACCTATTGCTAAACTATACTTATAGTTTGTACTAGGGGATGATGATAAATATGAAGACCACAGACATGATGTATGCATCATTATTTACAGCAATCGTTGCAGTACTTGGCATCCTACCACCAATCATGTTACCTTTTATACCTGTTCCAATAACAGCCCAAACACTAGGTGTAATGTTAGCCGGAACTATTTTAGGTGCCAGACTGGGTGGACTCAGTTTATTCTTGTTTGTCATGCTCGTTGTGGCAGGAGCACCAATATTGTCAGGAGGACGCGGTGGTCTTGGAACAATTATTGGACCAAGCGGCGGCTTTATATTAAGCTGGCCAATTGCGGCTTATGTTATTGGATTGCTTGTCCAAAAATTCATGCCATACATAAATTTTTGGAAGTTATTTTTAATCAATATATTTGGTGGAATCATTATTGTATATATGATAGGGATCCCTTGGCTCGCTATTCTGACTGACCTTTCTTTGGAAAAAGCTGCTGCGGGATCTGCAATTTATCTGCCTGGGGATACAATAAAAGCCATCATTGTCTCAACTATTGCTCCACAACTACTGAAACGGGCGCAATTAATCAGGGCATAGTTGTTTTATAAACACATCAAGGGACGCATGTTTTACTTTAGAGAACTTGCTATTTGCAAGTTCTTTTTATTGTCTTTTTGTTCTAACTGTTATACTATATATATAACAAACATAACATAAAGGCAGGTGATAGACTTGTGTTTATAAAACTGGATTTAGAATCAAATGAACCGATTTATACCCAATTAATGCATCAAATTATCGCCGGAATAGCTAGAAACGAGCTTCAACCTGGTGACCGATTGCCCTCAGTAAGGTCATTAGCATCAGATATAGGTATCAATCTTCATACAGTGAACAAAGCGTATCAGCAGCTTAAACAGGATGGATTCATCTTAATCCATCGACAAAGGGGAGTTGTCGTTAATCCAGAAGGAATCCCACAAGCGGATAAAGTCTATGGCTCACAGTTAAGAAAAACATTGAAACCATACATCGCAGAATCGGTATGTCGTGGGATGGATCAGAAAGAATTTTTGCAAATTTGTACAGAATTGTTTAGTGATTTTCAAGATCAAGGGGGAGAAAAGAAATGAATTCAATGATCGGTTTACTATTAGTCATGTTAATCTTCATTCCGGTAATGATTGCACTGATGTTTATTCCATACTGGACAAGAAGAACTGAAAGCTTTGGGGTTTCCATCCCTCAGGAGATCTACCATCATACTGAACTAAAAGAAATGCGTAAGAAATATGCTGCTCTTATTGGAATCCTAAGTATTCTGGTCATGCTCATTTTTCTAATCTGCATTTCTTTTATAGGGGATAATGAGAACACGATTAGTCTCGGATTAAGCATCATGGTTATGCTATTGATTGGTGGGGGTTTCCTCGTTTACTTGAGATTTCACAACAAGATGAAATCTTTGAAAGCGGCTGAAGCCTGGGGAAAGGAGAAGTCATCACAAGTTGTTTTAAATACGCAATTTCATAACCAAAAACTCACTTACTCGAATCTATGGTTCATCTTGCCTTTTGCGATTTCGTTAACTATGATGATGATAACTCTTCAACTTTATGATCAAATCCCAGACAGAATTCCGATGCAATATAATTTTGAAGGGGAAGTCACAAATTGGACAGAGAAATCTTATCGTTCAGTCCTCGTCATGCCGATCATGCAAGTGTATTTAACCTTATTATTTTTGTTCATCAATACGATGATCGCAAAGGCAAAACAGCAGGTAAGTGCCGAAAATCCTGAGCAATCCTTACAACAAAATGTTGTTTTCAGAAGAAGATGGTCAGCATTCATCATCATTACAGGGACGGCGTTAACGCTCTTATTCTCGTTCATTCAATTATCCTTCATTTATCCGATCAATAATCAGCTCTTAACCATTGTTCCAATCATTTTCGGTATTGGTGTTACGATTGGATCAATCGTACTTTCATTTTCAACAGGGCAAGGTGGGAGTCGCATAAATGTCCGTTCTGAGGGAAGCGGAACCGCTTTGAATCGTGATGATGACGAGCATTGGAAGCTCGGCCAGTTTTACTACAATAAAAAAGATCCTTCCTTATTTTTAGAAAAACGTTTTGGAATAGGATGGACAGTGAATTTTGCCCGTCCAGCAGCATGGATGATCTTTATATTGATTATTCTGTTAGCAGTCGGAATCCCTGTCATTTTAGGCGCTTAATATTTTAGTTCGGTTAAAGGTCTCCACTCTTGGTGACCATTTTCGATGTTTCACTCAATAAGTAAAGAAAGAGAAGGAATTGTAATGAAAGAAAGAGAAAAGGAGTATTTTGTTATTTTTTAGAGAAATTAAAGTTTAGAGTCTGGAAGTTTAGATTATTGAATAATAAGGAATTCTAAGAAGTGTATGGAATACCAATAACAAGTATAATCTTCCAGATTCCAATCAATAGCTTGTATATAAGAGAATTAAAAATACACCATAATTACTTGGAGGTATTATGAATGGGCACAAACCGACCAAATAAAAACCAACCATGGCAGGGATTTTATGGTCCCAATCTTGGCTATGCGATTGAACTATACGATCAGTACAAAGAGGACCCCGATTCTGTTGAAGAAACGATTAGAGAACTTTTTGACACATGGGGGCCGCCGCCTTTAACTACTGGTGTTACGGATCATACAGATACATCCAAAACTACAAATGATGCAACCACTATGATGAAGGCAGTTGCAGCTGTGAAGCTTGCTGAAAATATTCGTGCTTACGGGCATTTATCCGCGGACATCCATCCTTTAGAAGATGCACAAACGGATACACGGTTCCTTAATCCGGCAGAATATCAACTTAGTGAAGATGATTTGAAAGCGATTCCGGCTGAAGTCGTTTGGGCCGATGCACCTGATGATATTACATCAGGGCTTGATGCCATAACAAAGCTAAAACAAATCTACACAAAGTCATTAGCGTATGAATTTAGCCATGTACATGATGAGAGGGAGAGGAAGTGGCTAAACCATATGGTAGAGTCCGGCTCGGTAAATCCCTCCATGTCATCTGAGGAACGTATTGCCCTTTTACAACGATTAACAGAAGTAGAGGGCTTTGAGAATTTTCTGCATCGAACTTTTGTTGGACAAAAGCGGTTTTCGATCGAAGGTCTCGATACAATGGTTCCTATCCTCGACACCATCATTCAAACAGGGGTTCACGATGGTACCCGCAACATCATGATTGGTATGGCTCATCGCGGCCGATTAAATGTTTTGGCACATGTATTAGGAAAGCCTTACGAAAAAATCTTTTCTGAATTTCACCATTCACCAAATAAAGAACTTGTGCCTTCCGAAGGTTCAATGGGTATTAATTACGGATGGACAGGTGATGTTAAATATCATTTGGGCGCTGATCTGGAAATAGAAGATGAGAATATGGAACCCGCATGTTTGACTTTAGCGAATAATCCGAGTCATTTAGAATACGTTAACCCAGTTGTTGAGGGATATACGCGTGCAGCACAAGAGGAGCGCGGCTCATCAGGTTATCCTCAACTAGACGTCACAAAATCTTTTTCGATATTAATTCATGGGGATGCAGCCTTTCCAGGGGAAGGAATTGTTGCTGAAACCCTTAATTTAAGTCAGTTACGTGGATACCATACTGGTGGAACCATACATATCATTGCAAACAATCTTGTAGGATTTACTACCAACAGTACAGATTCCCGATCCACGAAATATGCCAGCGATCTTGCGAAAGGTTTCGAAATTCCGATTGTTCATGTAAATGCGGATGATCCGGAAGCTTGTCTTGCTGCAATCTGCCTTGCTTATCAATACCGGAAGCAGTTTCAAAAGGACTTTCTCATTGACTTGATCGGATATCGCCGCTTTGGTCACAATGAAATGGATGATCCATCTGCAACACAACCGCAGCTATACAATAAAATCAATAATCATCCCACTGTTCGGAGCCTGTATGCAAACATTTTACAATCAGAGGGTGTGGTTACAGATGAAAAAGTAAAACAAATGGAAGAGACAGTCCAAAAAAGACTTCAAACCATATATAAAAATGTTTCTAAAGATAATAAAGATGGCGAAGTGAAAGGAATAGAGGTGCCAGAAAGGATCGTAAAAGACCTTCCTAATAGTAAAACGGCTGTTCCACTCGATACCCTTCGAGAAATTAATAAGGGTTTACTAAATTGGCCGAAAGGATTTACCGTTTATCCGAAGTTAGAACGAATCTTAAAGCGTCGAGAAAAGGCCCTTGACGATGGTGGGAAGGTTGATTGGTCGTTAGGTGAGACGCTGGCATTTGCTACAATCCTGAAAGATGGCACACCAATCCGCTTGACAGGTCAAGATACGGAGCGAGGGACATTCGCCCATCGGCACCTCATACTGCACAATAGTAAAACAGGGGAAATGTTTTCACCCTTACACGTGCTGCCTCAGGCAAACGCATCATATGCCATTCATAATAGTCCATTGTCTGAAGCATCCGTCGTCGGCTTCGAATACGGTTATAATGTATTTGCACCTGAAACACTTGTCCTATGGGAGGCACAATACGGAGATTTTGCAAATGCAGCTCAAGTGATTTATGATCAATTCGTTTCATCAGGTCGGGCAAAATGGGGACAGAAGTCAGGACTCGTTCTCCTTTTACCTCACGGCTACGAAGGGCAAGGGCCGGAGCACTCAAGTGGACGCCTTGAACGCTTTTTACAATTATCTGCTGAAAATAATTGGACCGTCGCTAATTTGACAAGTGCAGCGCAATATTTTCATATTTTACGCAAGCAAGCAATCATAACGGATAAAGATGAGGTTCGTCCTTTGATTATCATGACACCAAAGAGCTTACTTCGAAACCCGCGTGTTGCTTCATCTCCTGTTGAATTCAGTGAAGGTCAGTTTGAAGCCGTTTTGCACCAATCAAGCCTTGGGGATCAAGCCGAACGAGTAAAACGTTTAATCCTATGTAGTGGCAAGATCGCCATTGATCTTGAGGCCGCGATCGAATCGAATACCCAAGGTTGGAATTGGCTTGATATTCTTCGTATTGAACAACTATATCCGTTCCCAGAAGGCGAAATGAAAGAAATGATCCTACGGTATGAACACTTGGAAGAAATCATCTGGGTCCAAGAAGAACCAAGAAACATGGGTGCGTGGTCGTATATTGAATCAAAAATCAGAGCCATTGCTCCGGATAATTCTTCTGTTTCTTATATTGGACGTCCTGAACGATCCAGTCCTGCAGGCGGAGAGCCTGATATCTATAAAAAAGAGCAGGAACTGATCGTAAACGAAGCACTGAAATTAAACAATTCAAATACTGTTTCAAGTGAAGGAGGTAATGTTTCGTGATTGAGATCAAAGTACCGGAACTCGCAGAATCCATTTCAGAAGGAACCATAGCAGAATGGTTAGTCTCTGTAGGGGAACAGGTCAATAAAGGTGATTACATCGTGGAACTAGAAACCGACAAAGTAAATGTTCAAGTCAGTGCCGAAAACGATGGCGTAATACATGAATTATTAAAAGAGCCTGGTGATACAGTGGAAGTAGGCGAAGTGATTGCAACGATTAATGAGAACGCGGGTGAAGAAGCATCTGGTGGGGGAGAACAACAAATCCAAGAGCGGTCACAAAGTGAATCCAAACGTGAAAAAGAAGAGAAGTCAGAGGAAATCACGACCACAAAAACTGCTTTTAAAGAAGAACAAAACGAAACTAACCGTCCAATTGCTTCACCAGCTGCAAGAAAATTAGCAAGAGAGCTAGGCGTAGATTTGACTCAAGTTAAAGCAAGTGATCCATTAGGAAGAGTTAGATCTGAGGATGTAAAGGGACATGCAAATCAATCACGGGCAGATAAAGCTGATAAACCACAATCCATTGATAAAAAAACGAGCAGTGAACAGAAATCAAAGAAGTCCGACGTTAAAACAGATAAACCAGTAGAACGAGTCAAAATGTCACGGCGTCGACAAACAATCGCCAAAAGGCTTGTTGAGGTTCAGCATACAGCAGCGATGCTGACAACATACAATGAAGTGGACATGACCGCAATCAATGATATTCGGAAACGTCGTAAAGAAAAGTTTCTGGAACAAAACGATGTAAAACTTGGCTACATGTCATTCTTCACAAAAGCGGTAGTAGGGGCATTAAAAAAGTTCCCGAGATTAAATGCGGAAATTCAAGGAGACGAGATACTGCTTAAAAGGTTTTATGATATCGGAATTGCAGTCGGTGCAGAAGAAGGGCTCGTGGTCCCTGTTGTTCGAAATGCAGATCAGCTGAGCTTTGCAGAGATTGAACGGAATATAAAATCTCTATCGAAAAAAGTTCAGTCAAAAAAACTTACCATTGAAGATTTGCAAGGTGGAACATTTACGATTACGAACGGTGGCATCTTTGGCTCACTGATGTCCTCACCGATACTTAATGCGCCGCAGGTCGGGATACTCGGCATGCACAAAATCCAGTGGCGTCCAATAGCCATAGACGACGAAAGAATGGAAAACCGACCGATGATGTATATCGCCCTTTCTTATGATCATAGAATTGTCGATGGAAGCGAAGCCGTCAGCTTTCTCGTTAGGATAAAAGAGTTATTAGAGGATCCAGAATCATTGTTACTGGAAGGGTAAATCAAAAATGGCTGACCCAGAACATCAATAAATGTAAATACTATTGCTATGGTATTAGTTACAGAGTCAAAGAATTTTCGTTACAAAAAAGGAATAAGCAAAAACTTGATCCTTTACTTAGGAGCTTAATATTATAACAGCTCTGTTAAAGGTCTCCAATTTTAGGAGGCCTTTTTATTTTGTTTCATTACTCAGTACTCAACAACCGAAAAGAGGAATTTTGAGGATAGAAAGAGAATGGGAAGGAGTAATACCTAAATGTCCAACTATGGGAGTGAAACATATGGATATAAATAAGCTATCTGAAAGGTTTAATAACTTTGCGGTTATAGAGTGTAAAGGTTCAAGCCCTTTGTATGAGGCCTTGTCTTTACAAATTGCTATAGATACCGACATGCTCAGGTTAAGCTCATATGCTTCAGAAGGTCAACCAGTTCCAAACTTGTTTTTAGGTGCTGTGCATTATTTATTACATAAAGATAAGAATCATCCTTTGCATGAATTCTATCCTAGTTTAGTGAATGAACCAAAAAAACCAGAGGGTGCCTTTACAGAATTTAAGGACTTTTGCGAGCATAATCGAAAGGAAATCATACAAATTCTTCAAAACAAATCGGTGCAAACCAATGAGGTAAGACGGTGTGCATATCTTTACCCGGTTTTTTGCCACATCTATAAGAAGATAGGAACACCTTTATCATTAATAGAAATTGGGACGAGCGCTGGACTCCAATTGATGTGGGATCAGTATTCCTACTCGTATGGAGACGATAAGGTGTACGGAAATAAGGACTCATTCCTACATTTAACCGCTTCTCTTAGAGAAGGTACTACTCCACAAATGCTTACTAATAGCCCTCCTGTCCATTCTCGTTTGGGGCTGGATCTAAACATAGTTGACTTGAACCATGAAGAGGAGTATTTATGGCTAAAAGCATTAATTTGGCCAGAACATAAAGAGAGATTAGAAATATTTCAAAAAGCTGCAGTACAAATTCAGCATACACCGCCAACCCTCGTGGAAGGGGATGGAGTGGAATTATTAACGAAATATGCAGAAGAAGTATCGAGTGATAGTACAATCTGTATTTTTCATACCCATGTTGCCAATCAATTTCCGGATAGGTTAAAGCAAAAATTATTCAATCAAGTGAAGGAGATTGGAGAGAAAAGAGATATCTTCCATATATACAACAATATGCGCGACCGAAAACTCCACCTGGATTATTACATCAAAGGTAACGAACAAAATGAAGTGATCGGGGACACCGATGGCCATGGGAGATGGTTCGATTGGAATATAGCAATGAGTCAAGAGGTATAAGCATACTCAAAATAAAACAACCCTAAAAGGACGTTTGCTAGTCATCCTTTTAGGGCTATCTTTCTAGGATGGAAATATTCGGCTGGCAGACAAGTCAATCATGTTAGGACTGATTGAATGTTTTCGTGTTGATTTATATCAAATCTAATTAGAAACAATCAATCCGGTCATGATTTTACAAGCCGTATTATGGTAATTACATTTCATTTAAAAATCATTTCTTTTTAAGTTCATGCTCATATCATGTAAGGTGAAAATAAGGAGGGTATGCCATGTTATTGAATAAATTTCAAACTATTCGTTTTACTGACCAAAATGGAGACACCATATCAACCACAGATTTCCTTGGAAAGAAAACCTTGATTTTCATGTGGGCTTCCTGGTGACGTTGCCGCGAACAACTGCCTGGATGGCAGGACTTTTATGAAAAACATAAAGACAATGGATTTGAACTTCTTTCGGTAGCTGTCGACATCCAAGGGGCTGATGTTGTCAAACCTTATACGAAAGGAACGACCTTTACGACCGTCGTCGATTCTGAAAACGTCTTGGGTAGCCTGTTTGGATTCAATATCGTTCCTAATGGGATATTTATTGATGAGAACGGAATCATTCGTTTGATAAAACAAGGTTTTAGCATTACCGAAGAAGAACACTTGGAAGCCGTTGAAAACTTATTGAATGGAGAAGTTGAAAAAGTCGAATTAGAAGACGCTTATTATGAACCTCAGGATTCAACCTCTGAATTGGAGGAACAGCTTGCACAAACCAAATTTAAACTTGGGATGGAATATTCAAAAAGCGGAAGGAAAGAAGAAGCATTAAAAGAACTGGATAAAGCGATCATGCTTGATTCCAATAACTTTTTAATTCGAAAGCAACGCTGGTACATTCGCTATCCGGAAAAATTTTCACCAGACATCGATACGGAATGGCAGCAAAAACAGCTGGAAAAAGAGAAGGAACAAGAGGCTCGAATGAAAGGAATCGATTGTGGCCCAGAAGGTTGTGTCATTCCTGGGACGACAAAAAATGAAGAGTCTAAATAAAGATAAATCAAATCATTTTCTTTGTGAGGTAAGCAGCAATTTTGTTTACCTCTATTTCTTTAAGTAAAATGTGCAAGTAACTTTACTATCACCTGACTGTTATCAATATTACCCAGGATACGAGTATCTAACATCATATCACCAAGAAATAAGGTCTAAACGACAAGAACATACAAAGTACTTCTTTTCAGGAATATTCGAAAAGTGTTAGTAATCGATGTATAAAAAGCATAATCTTGTAAAAAATACTCCTTGATAAAAGAAGGAGGATGTATTCATGACAGGATTACTAATTAAATTGGTCGTATGTCCCGTTACAGTACTACTAGCATTCTTTATCTTTCCAAATGTTGACTACACAAACTTATGGCAGCCAATTATTGTCGGATTAGTGTTGGCAATCGGAGCACACCTTATGGAAGTTTTTCTTTTAAATGAACAGACTTTTCGGATGAGTAATGTTTTAGATTTTTTTGCAGCTGCAATTATCGTATATTTTGTCTCTGTAATGTTACCCAATGCTGAAGTCACTATTATGGGTGCTCTTCTAACCGCTACTCTACTGACCCTAACCGAGATACCTCAACACACATATTTAATCAAAACCGACAAAACTCGTAAGTCACCCGCCTAATCACACAGCCAGTGATCCCACTGGCATTTTTTTATTTAAACATAATTTGTTAGAAAAGTACTTACCAAATGTAAGCTGAATTACAGTAAGACAAGTTTTGTTAAAGTTGATGATGTAATAAAAATCAACTTTAGGAGGTTGTTCAAAATGGCCGAAAATCAATGATAAGTATTGAGTTAAAACGCCGGAAAAAAACCTAGTGTCATGGTAATGGCTTTATCGCCGGTTACACTAGTACTACCAGAAGTTGGTCTTCCACTTCCGACGATTTGCCAAGTTATGAACACTTCCGGAGCGGTACACAAGGTTCCCACAATAAATATACCGCCAACAATTTCTGAAACACCTAGAGCAGTCAGTATGTTCTCTGCAGAACGGACAGTAAAGTAAGCTCCTAAAACAATGGATACCACTCCAGTTAAGGATAGAAATAATTCTTTTTTGTCCATTCGACTTTCTTGCTTTCTTGTTTTCCTCTCAATATAGCCTGGGTTAAAAAATACAAATGCTCCAAGCATTATCCAGCCCTCAACCGGTTGCAGTTCTCTCCAAGCTTTTGGAATCGTCAAGATAGCCACTAATGCAATGAATCCTAAATATATTAAACATAATGAATGGCTTCGAAAAGATTTATGGGAAAATAAAAAAGCCCTAGAGTTTGGGGGAGTGTCGGGAAGTAAAGGGGGAAGGAGCCGCTTTTTCATAAAATTCCACTTTCAAACCTTTAGCCACATTACCAATCATTTCCTTCCTTTAAAACATTAAATATCAAAATGCAAAACGTTATGGAGATATCCATAAACGGAAATCAATAATAGATGGATAAGATAAACAGTGATTGATATTAGATTTTTTTTGAAAACATAAGTATTGAATAACCCATCCAGATATTAAGTTAAAAATTTATAAATCCATAATTTCTACAAATTTTATTCCTATAAAAATCTCGAGCTGCCACTTGATTTTAGGAAGTGTAAATCATTCTTTATGCTGCTATTTGCTTCAAAAAAACGTTTTAGGAAAGGGAGGAGAATAGCCGCGGGGCCTATTAATAGATTATCAAGTGATCACTTACCTATATCAAGGTTCAATAAAAAGGCGCTTTTCTATAGTAAAGGATTGCGCTCTTTTTGAGCTTAATTCTAAATAAAGATGGCCTGTTATCACAGATTTATTTATCAGAAAACATTACAAAGCTTCTTTTTATCAAAGATGAGGCAAACACCTTATAAGATCCTTATTCATATGAATGTGAATATATATTTTGAAAATAAGGTGGGAAATAAACTTATGTCAAAAAAAGCATTTGATTATATCGTGGTCGGAGCAGGCACTGCCGGAGGGGTGATCGCTAAAGAATTGTCAGATGACAAACATACGTCAGTTCTTCTCCTGGAACCGGGTACCAATATGACGGAAGCGCTTCGTAGTGGTTCTGGGAGCAGGGCATTATCTTTAGCTGCTGATAACAAATTTTCATTTAACATTCTTACAAAGGGTGAACTGAATATCGGACAGCAGTTACGGTTATCCAGTGGTAGAGCAATCGGGGGAAGTTCTGAACATAATGCTATGTATGCTGTACGCGGAAGCGAGGACCTCTATGATGAATGGGCAAGGCTTGTCGGTTCACAATGGAGCTACGACAGTATACGTTCATTATTTAAAAAGAATGAAACCTATACTGGAAGTACACAAGAACCGGATGAACGAGGAACAGAAGGCCCGATCTATGTCCGCCAGCAAGATATTCCAAATGGTCGGCTCATACCAACTTTGGTTAAAGCTACATCCGATATTTTGGATATTCCGATTGTCGAAGATTACAATACAGGGATAAGGGATTGTACATTTTTAAAGTCCCAATTTCTTCAAAAGGAAGTCGATGATCAATATGTTCGTTCCTCTACTGCGACAGGTTATCTCAATAAAGACATTGTTACTCAGGGAGACGAGTTCGAACCCGATGAGTTTGGGGTTGACGGTAGAAGGTTGGTTATTCTGACAAAAACGACAGTGAACAGAGTGCTATTGGAAAAGGATGGAAGAGATTACATCGCTGTCGGAGTCGAAGTAGTCAAGGATGGAAAATCTAAGAGAGCGTATGCAAAAAAAGGAATCATCATTTGTGCTGGTAACTTCTCATCTGTTATTCTACAGCGTTCAGGAATCGGAAAATCAACAGATTTGGCAAATATCGGCATATCTACTTTAATAGAGAGTGTGAATGTCGGCCATAATTTCCAATCACATTTTACCGGAGGAATCGGAGTCGAAGTAGAAACATCACGACTTAAACAGGTCATTGATGCGGATCCAGATATGCCATTTCCATTAGGTGCTTTTAAAGGAGATGGCCGATCAGGAGGGCGTCGCCTTCAATTCTATGGATCCACTGGACCAAGGTTTGTCCCTGTTCAGGATGTCCATATAAACAACTGGGAGTTTGATCCAAACAAACCAACTAATGTCATGAGTGTTGGCATATTCGATCTGAATCCTAAAAGCAGAGGTACAATTCTCGCTGCGCATAGTGATCCAGAGGCTTATCCTTCCATCAACCTTAATCCGCTTACAGATCCTGACGATTTGGATTTTATGGTGGATCAATATATTGAAACGTTCAATATTATGAAACGAGCTCGCAAACTGGATAAAGGAGGCATTTATAAGGTCGTCTATCCACCTGAAAATGTTTTCAATATAGCAGATGAGGATACAAAGTATAAAAAACTTGCCGATTATATTAAGGCTTCTTATCATAATATTGCACATTTCTCAGGTCAATGTAAGATGGGAAGGAATATTGGAGAAGGAGTTGTGGATGGGTACCTAAATGTTTTCGGTACAAAAAAACTAAAAGTTGCTGATCTTTCCATATGCCCGATTATACCAGATGGGAACACCTCAATGCCTGCCCAGTTCATCGGGCTAAATGCAGTTAGATTTCTCCGTGAGGAATCTTCCGATTAAGACTGCCGAAAATTTTAATCGCTATAAAACAAAACATTCGCGAATTTGGATAGTACAAATTTTCTGTAAACGGGCGCAATACTGTTATAAGGATTGCGCTTTTTTGTACGTTATCGTCCTGTGTTGTATGCTAATTAAAATTTTGTTTATCGCAGGTAAGAAACAAGTTGCCTTTAGTCCAGAGAGAATGTTGAACGATATCCCTCATTTTCAAAATAGGGAAGCTGCTTAATTAAAGTAAAGTCACATCTGTAGAGTTGATTTTCTAAGTTAGATTTGTTTTATTTAACAACATCAAAAAACGAAGCACGGAGCAGTCGGCTATTTTTATACAAACGGCATTTACCCTGCAAGAAAGCATCGCCGCCCCCACTTCATGGATAGGTTGAACGAAGAAATGTATGTCAAATGATGCTGGGAGATGTGGGAGGGTTTGCCGCCATATGTGATCATAGGATTCATTACATTTCGTGGGAGATCTACGTCCAGGTTTAAGAGGCACAAAGTCACTATTATTCAGATGTGATAGAAAAAAGAGAGCAGAGCTGGCAAAGAAACAGGCAGCAGAAGAAATGGAATCTGAAAAATCTACTATCAAACTCGCAGATCCAAAGCCTAAAAAAGTGAAAAAACGTTATCGCCAACAGGTGCGTGATGGAACATTACATGGTCGTTGAATTTAGGAGTTATCCTGTTGGTACTCGCAGCAAGTACGTGGGAAACGCTCGATAACTGGATGAAAACCGGGCTGCTCGCACTCGTATCGATCCTATTTTTCGGGTTGGCTTATTTCACTAAGAAAGTGCTGAAAATCGAGAAAACCGCCTTTGCCTTTCATGTACTCGGCAGTTTGTTTTTACCGATTGTGATCTTATCTGCCAGTTATTTTGAATTGTTTGGCTCTTATTTTTCGGTTAGAGGAGAAGGGCGTTATGTGTTTGGAGCAATGGGTAGTTTAACAGATTCACTTGTATATCTATTGCTTTCAGTGAGGCTCTCATCCCGATTGTTCATGTGGTTCTCCTATGTTAATGGGAAACAACATTGTGAATGCAACATCATATACATATGATCCAAACGGTAATCAAAAAACGGTCAGTGATCAATCCACCGCCACCATTTCTGACGACGTGATCACTAGTTTTTATGTTGATTATGATGTGTATTACGAGCATACTTTTTATGTGGAAGCTTGGTATAATGATCAATGGTATGTTGTATTTCGGGATTCTTTTGATCAAGATTCGAAGTGGGTGAATTTGCCTGCTGAACAACCGGCTACGAAACTACGTACCAGGTACACGACTACAACGTATGCTGATACTAGTGCCTATGGAGAGGTAACCAGAGTTAAAACTAAAGACAAAGATATGAACAAGCAACGAGCGGCCTTCTGAGGTTGGGATACCAAGGAGAAAACCAGGATACCTACAGTGACCCTTGGCAGCCTAATGAGGTTGTTACCATTACCGAAGGTCCTGTAGTCAAAGAGTTCTTCTATAATGAACGGAATCAAAAGTCAAAAATTATTGAGTACATTGGCGGCGGAGAGCGTTCGAAAAGTTTTGTCTATGATACGATGGGTAATGTCTTAACAGCGACGGATGGAAAAGGTCAAACCACATCTTATCAATACGATCCGTTTTCACGGTTGACGAAGGTAACCGATCCGAAAGGAAATGTTACTGAGTATCAATATGATAATGTTGGAAACCGGACCAAAGTGATCCAATGCCAAAGGTAACATCACGGCTTTTACGTATGATGCTATTAACCAGAGAGTGACCGAGACAGATCCACTTCAGAATACTATTGAATACGAGTATGATGGGAATGGGAATCTTGATACAAAAATAGATTCTAAAGGCCAAATCATAGATTATCAGTATGACCGTTTAGACCGATTAACGAAAAAAGTGTACTTAGACGGTACATCGGTAGCTTACACCTATGATGCAGCTGGAAATCGCTCATCCATGTTGGACGGAACTGGTGAAATGGTTTATACGTATACACACCGGGATCAATTGGATAGTGTGACAGACCCTAACGGGCGCGAGGTCAGCTATACGTATGACGATAACGGTAATCTCAAAACGCTTACGTATCCAGATGCGACAACTGTTACCTACGCCTATAACAAAGCCGATCAAATGGTGAGTGTAACCGATTGGAACGGTAAGGTTACTCAAATTGATCCGGACCCACGCGGGCTAACTGACCAAAAAACTCTTCCGAACGGGGTAACGACCAATTATACGTACAACAGCCTTGGTGAAGTGAAAGCGATTAAAAGTACGCTAGACCAGGCGATCCAAATACCGGAAGATTCATAACCAAAGATACTTTCAAAGGATTTGAAGATGATCCGATCTCACAAAACAAATATATTTATGCCTACAACAATCCGGTTACACTGACAGATCCAAGTGGCCACAGTCCAAAAGAGGGCTCCTCTTCATTATGGTCTGATCTCGGTACATCAATTATTGGATTGGTTGGCTCAAGCCATGTAGAAACAGTTGGAAAGGGTATCTTAGAGGGTATACCAACTTTAGCCAAATATTCTTCATTTGTTCCCTTTGTTGGGAATGGTATTGGAATAACTACAGACCATTTTATTGGAGGACAAAGTTGGACATCAGCTTCATTAGATGAAGCGACTGTTTCTGGAGCAACTGGCTTAACTATGGCTGCATTTGGGGTTTCTACTGGCGGAGCTGGATTTGCTATAGGGGCTGGTTACACGGGTGTGAATATGTTAGTAAAACAAGAAACAGGAAAAACCACAGGTCAACATATAGAGGATAATGTTATTAAACCTGTAAAACGTAAGGCTAAGGATATTCATGATTACTACTTTGATTTCTCCGAAAATCCAAGGGAGACTTACCTTCATTGGTTCGGGTATTAACACTTAATTAAAAGCTTCTATTTATATCGATATGCTAATTTAAAGGAGGGAGAATTATGCCAGCTTCGTTAGATGCGAAGTATTATATTATACCATTCCTAATAATAGCAACGTATGCATTGTTATATACAAGGAAGGCAGATTTAAAACCGCATTCACGCGTAAAATTATATGCAACAGTAGTTTTTCTGTATTTGTTGGCTGTTTTCACTTTCGGTATGGCCTATATTAATCAGTCGCTTTTCGTTGATTTAGGATTATATGTAGGTGGAATCTGGGTACTTCAAGGATTTTTAATACCTAACTCTTGGATTGATAAAAAGTATTACAAGTGGAAGGAAAGACGCCAAGCAAATAATGAATTGGATAAATCAAAATAAATTTTAGAAGTTACAATATGGATAGAAATATAATTTAACAATAGTGTTGATGACCCTGGAATCTATCTGGGGTCATTTCTTGATTTAACCCTCTCTAAATCTATTAAATACTAATTATTGCGTTGTGAATCGCCATCAAACAATAACTCTTGGACGGAACCTGCCAACCGTCCCCCGTCCGACATGATTGTTCTTCAACAGAAGGAGGCTTTTCTGCAATAAAGCTATTGTAGACAATCTAAAAACGATCTTCCACAATCGGGCCAGATTCTTGAGTAACTCATTTTCAAAATAAATGGATATTTGTATCAAAATTTATAGAAGAGATTGTGAAGAAATGTCCTTAAACTATAGAGGCAGTTTAGTTGAAGAAGAAGTGGTATTATTTAGGGTAGGAAAGAATGGGAAGGGAAGAACTTTATGAAACGTTTATTTTAGTTGGGACGATGATGATTATATTGGTGGCACTACATATATAGAAATTGATGATGGTTATGTAACAAAACAAATTGCAGTAACACCAAAAAAGTATATAGCTTCCAATCGTAAAGACAAAGAACATCATTTTTATTTAGCAGAGGGACCAGTCAATATTGATGAAATTATAGAGTACGGTGGTTCCGAGATAAATGAAGAACATTTTTATAGTGTATGGAACACATATAAAAATCACCTTATTGATAAATGGAACGAGACAAAAGAAAAATTCCCTATTGGAGATAAGATTGAGGGAATAATTGAAGTTTTTTATCCTCAAGGGGTAATTTTTAATGTTTCACAAGATGTAATTGGTATCACTGACTACAATAAATCTAGCGACAGTACAAACCCAGAAAACCTTTATCCAGGACACAAAATAGTAGGAAAAATTGTTGGATATGATGAAGAAAATATGTGGTTAGTTATTGATAATCCAAGGGTGTTTTGACTCTTGTTCTTCTTCAACTAACTTGCGCCGATTGCTGGATAAGGTAATCGCCTTTGTTTTATTGAAGAATTAGGCAGTAGTTGAAGTAGTAAATGTAAAAGAAAAATAGAGTTTGGTTATGTTTACAAATGGAGGTAACAACATATGTCAGTTGAACGTGATGCAATGATTAGATCTTTAAAAGAGTTAGTTATTCCAATATTAAGAGAAAGTGGTTTTAAGGGTTCCTTTCCTCACTTTTATAGGAAATTAGAAGAACAAACTGATTTATTGATGTTTCAATTTAGTATGTGGGGTGGAGTCTTATATGTTGAAATCTCTAAGTGTCCACCAGAAGGACATACTGATGTCTCAGGTAAATTTCGTACACCTAATAAAATGAAAGTTTATTATATCGGTGATGGTTCTGCTTGGCATCGACATCGAATTGGAAAAGACGTAAAAGGAATGTTTAAATTCCATAAAGATAATACTGATGAGATTGGAAAACTGATAAAAAACTCATTAAGTGAAGCTGGAGAATGGTGGACCTCTTATCCTAATTGGTGGACTTAATAAAGTTCATTTATATAGTAATACCAGCTAATAGAAGCTCCTTGGTTATTCCATAATAGGGGGCACTTCTGGAATTAGAAGGTTATGTTTTCCATATTAGGGTCATATTATTGAAGAAGGACTGATGTGTATAATGGTATTTCATGAAGCATTACATTTGTAATGCTTTTTTATTTGAACCTTATAAAATTCAAGAAAAACTATTCAAAAAATGAAACTAAATAAAAAACCATAATTCTTAAAAGTACAGAAAGGAGGAAAATATGTGAAGGAAAATCATAATATTTGAATTGAAAAATGATATTGACCTTAAGGCGAACACAAGGAACAAATAATTGAGAAAATAATGAGCTTATATACCCAAGATGTTTATTTACTAGCCTATTCTTTTGTAATAGATCAAGGATTGGCTGAAGGTATTTCTCAGGAAGTCTTTATTAAATGTTACAAGCATGTTGAAAACTTCCGTGGAGATGCTTCCATTAAATCCTGGGTCTATCGCATTACTGTAAATACATCTAAAGATTTTGTCAGGAAAAAAGTGTTGAGATTAAAATACCCGAAATTGTTACTAGGGAATCTTCAAAAGACGGAAAGTCCAGAGGAAAGCTTTTTTAAAGATAATCAAAGAGATCAATTATTACATAAGGTTCTTTCCCTTCTTTACAAATATCGTGAGGTTATAGAGCTCTATTATGTCAATGACCTAACAATAAATGAAGTTGGAGTTACACTAAATTTAAACACCAATACTATAAAAACAAGGCTTGTAAGAGGACGGGCCAAATTAAAAGAAAATCTTGTTTTCCAGAAAGGAGAGATTTTTTAATGGATGAAGATTTAAAGCAAGTAAAAAAGTATTATAAAGAAAATTATTTCGATGAAGAAATCGCCACACGTATAAAAAGCAATGTTCAGCATCGCTTGATAAAAGGTAAGAAAAAGTTGAGCGTTAACAAGAAAATAACATATTCCATCAGTGCTGCTGTATTATTTTTTACTCTGTTATTCAGTTTGGCTTTTGCTTCTCCCGCCATGGCGAGAATCATGTCAAATATTCCTTACTTGAATTCAATTTTTGAATTTATAGGTGACAGGGGGTTTCAAATTGCAAGTGAAGAAGGGCTAACTGCCCAAGTTGACAAATCTGCAACCGATAAAGGGATCACTCTTACCATTAACGAGGTATATTCTGCTGGACAGAAAATTTCTGTAGCCTACACAATACAGTCCAAGGAGAAACTTATTCCACCTTCGAAACAAAGCCCTTTTCAAATACTAGAAAGACCTGATATTGTCATTAATGGAAAATGGATCAATCATGCTGGTTCCTATCGTCATCAAAAAGTAACTGAAAATAAGTACATTGGTGTGGTAGAATTTCAAACATATAAACAGCTCCCCGATCATTTTGATGTGAAGATTAATACCGATAGCATCTTTAATCAGGTAGGGCAGTGGACTGTCCAATTTCCTGTAAAAAAGTCTACGGAAAAAGAAATTTTAATAGCGAAGAGTAAATCTTATAAGGAATTTACATTGACGGCAAATTCAATGGCTATCAATCCTGCAGAGATTTCGATCACGTTTGATCATGCGAATAAGGTGGCGTTTAAAGAAGACGGAACTATTATTCACGATGAACATATTGGTTTTAATTTACTAACCGATAACGGCACGGCTTTAAACCTGTTAGATTTACATGGGTATTCAAGACCTGATGATCTGAATGGCAATACCCTTGTAATGCATAACAATTATATTTTCTTACCGCCAAAACGGAAAACAGACTATCTCATTTTAAGTCCGTACACCATTCCGGATTACAAATATCAAGAGGTGACTGGGGCTTTAGATGCTGAAAAATTCCCTCTTACACTTGATAAGGGTCAGCTTGGAAAAGTAACAATTACTGATGTGAAGTATGATCAGAATAAGACACTGTTATATTTCAAGGTAAAGAGTGAGTTCCCTTACCCGAATCATTTGGACGGGGCACGAATTTGGTTGAAAAATGTTTCTGGGGAAGTTATAACTACGCTAAAACGTTATCCCGATCGTGTTAAAGGTAATTTGTTTGTCTTGGAATTTAAACCTATTAACGAAGAGGATAAACCTTTAAAAGTGGTTACACAAAAACATCCGATGCCTGAAATTCTAGAAGAACTTCGAATTATGATCCCAATAAATAATAATTAAAGGATTTGCACATTTATAGTACTTAGTAAGATGAGTAGCTCCTGAGAAAAGCAAGGAGCTACTCTCATTTATCTGGTTTGAAGTCAATTCAAAGGTTTTGTAATGCGTTCGTTATTCCGCTATAGGGGGCATATCTGAAATAAGGTATGCCTCCTTATTCGTAAAAGTAATCATTGAGTAGGGCCAATTAATTTGTAATAATTGGTATTAACTAGATGGAGTTTAATGGAGTATGATTAAGGGGGATTAAGTGAGTAAAAAAAGTTTACTATTATATAGTTGTATTACGCTTTTAGTTGCTATGGGTTGGTTTGCCTACCAAAAAGCTACTGATAATACTTACGAGGGTATGTCAATTATCCCTGAAGAACACGAGGACATTCCTTTATTCGAGGGGTTAGAGCCGACTGAACACGAATATGTTATAGATGGTGATTATTGGTTGGATATTTATGATTTTTACTCAAAAGAACTACCAAAGCTTGGCTGGAATGTTGAATATGAAGGCTCTGCCCTTAATGATAAAGACCCAGAAAATGATTGGAGCGGCTTTTATTCTCGTTGGAGAAAAGAAGGATTCAACGGTGAATTAACTGTTTCAGCACACTATAACCAATTTGAAGAACAAACAGAAGTGAAATTTGACAAAACGCCAATACATAATACAACAATATGGATTAATTATACTCCAGAAAGCATTTGTATTTATGAAAGTCAGATGGATGAAAAATGCTCCAAAGTAACAGATCAAATTAAAATAGAGGAAATTGTAAATTTTATAAACGGTGCTATTGATTGGAATGAAGAAGTATTACCTCGTGAAAAAACAAGTATGATTGATTTTGGTGACATAAAAATAAAGGTTCTTTATGAAAATGAAGAGGAAATTTATTTTCAATCAAAAAAAGGTACAAAATTGATGAAACCAGATCCTGATTTCTTTAAACTTACAAACCTTCAATAAAGGTGTTTTTCATTTATACCAGCTAATAATGGGTTTCTACTTATTCCACATAAGGGGGCGTTGATCCAAGAAGGGTTACGCCTCTTTTTGCTTAATATCTAACTAGTGGGCAGTTTTAAGGAGTACTGGGAGTAGACGGATAATAAGTTCCTTTTAAAGACAATTGATATTCGGGTTAACCTAAGAAAATTTAAAACTAAATTAAGGAGCCAACAATTATGACCGAAGTATTTGAGTTAAAGAAGAATGATAGGTTTAAACTAATTAATGAAGTTGCCCTCAAATTACAACAGGAGATGAACACTACAGAAATTAACCTTTTTCTGAGTGGTTTTACCATTGAACATAATAATGAAACTATTGTTCCAAGTAAGAGAACTCATGTTATTAATTTATTATCAAAGGTTTCGGATTCAGTAGTTTTACAGGTAGCAAGCGGGTTAAATATTAACTTACATAACAATATAGAAGTAATAAACCAACTAGATAACTTATTACAAGAGAACTTTTTGAAGAATATTATTGATGATTTTAATCGCTCAGTATCAAATATTGAGAAAGATTCAGATCAAGCAATTGCAAGTGCTTCTTCAACACTAGAGAGTATATGTAAATCTTTGTTAGATTTTTTCTCCACAGATTATCCCAAAGATCAAAGTTTATCATCATTAGTTTCAAAGACTTTTTCTCTGTTAGACTTATCATCTGCTGCTCACTCGGATGCTGAAATAAAAAGGATTCTAGGAGGATTAACTAACGCAGGGTTAGGCATAGGAGTGCTAAGAACTGGATATAGTTCTGCTCATGGAAAAGGTAGTAAACAATACAGGTTAGGAAAAAGACATGCTAGGTTAGTTGTGAATAGCATGGCAACAATAGGAATATTTTTGTTGGAAACATACTACGAAAAATATAATATGGTTTAGAAAAGGGAGTTAAGATATGGTCGTAACAAATTTATGAGGGAACACCATTTTCAGTTGCTCCCTTTCAGAACTTTTATAGAATATCTTTATATTTATTCCTCCAGTTAAGGGGGTAATAATTAATAACTATCGCCTCCTAAAGAGAAAACACTAAATCTAAAATACATTAGAAGAAAGAGCTGGTCTAGCAAAAAATCTTATTCGGTCGAATAAATAGTAAAACCTGTGGTTATATCTGACCATAGGTTTTTTTACATCATGATGGTATTTATTTAAGGATACTTCCATATGCTAAACTCGAATTCCAAACTGAGAGAACACGCAAAGAAGAAAGGATTAGAGTGTAATGCTATTTGGAAAACTAAGTATTATTTTAAGTTTGGTGACCTCATTAAGTGCATCCCTTGATCATACAAATAACACTGAAAAGCCATACCCTACCTCTGTATTTCAACAGATGCATACTATGGGTTTTGATACGTCATCAAAATATAAATTATCTACAAAAGTAAACCAAAAAATTCAACTGGAAGATACTACAATCACAATAACAGATGTATTATATGATGGAATAAACATTTATATTGGATATCAAACACGCCCGTACAATAAGGTTTATCATGATTATCATTTTTCGTTTAAAGTGAACGGTAAACCAATGGATGGTTTCGGATACTCAATTGATCAACGAAAAATTAATAATTCACAGGGGGCTAACATTCTTACATTGACACCTCGAAATCCGCTTAATAGTGAGTTCGAATTGAGTTTATATTTGAATCAAAAAAACTCGAAACAAAATCTGACATCAAGCATGGTGGAATTACCGATTAAGAAAATAAAAGGGGTGAAATCATATTCGTTATCTTTAAATAAATCACTTCAAGGAAACAGATATAGCATTAAAAAGGTTGTGTTTAGCCCAATTGTTACAGCGATTATATTTGATGCGGAAATTTCAGTTCATGACCATAATAGCATTAAATATTTGCTTTTTAATAATGAAATTATGTTAAATCCTTTAGGAAGTGGAGGCGGAGGAGGGCCAGAGAAGGATGGCAAGATCGTGACCAGGAATATTGCCAGATTTGAGCCGCTCGAAAAACTTCCAAAACGTTTGGTATTTCAAGCCGTAAAAGTGCAAAATCCAAAGAATGGATCAAATAAGTTATTAGAAAAACCTTTATCAAAATTGCCATTATCATTGAAACAAGGCGAGGTAGGCTCCATAAAAGTAACTGAAATTAAAAATGGCAAAAACTATACTAAAATTTATTATGAAGTGGAGGGTAAAGAGCCCTATAAACAAGCCACTGCATTTTTCTTAAAAGATGATGCCAATCAAAAATATGATATGTTAAAACCACCTGATCGGTTAAGTGACGACGAATATAAGTTTGTTGCAACCTTTGAACCGACTAACCAAACAGATAATTTATCAATTGTGTCCGCCCAGTTGAAAAAGCCTGTAAGCATTGATACTTTTAAAGTAGAAATTAAGTTAGAAAAGTAAAGGTTTTCCTATATATGAGTAAATATTTTTTTGATTTATCACTATTAGTTATTCCAGAAAAGGGCGCGATTGTGGAATAAAACTTAGATTTTTAAAAGACTTTATTGTTACATCTACGAAGTGTTATTCAGCAATTGCACCAAAAATTAAACAACTTTATTTTGTAAACCGTTCAAAGATGTGAACGGTGTAATCGTATTTGCGGCTTCAAAATTAAATAACTTTATTGTAATTAAACAATAAAAATGACACCAACTGAGTTTGAAAATAGAATGGTAAAAAAAGAGTTAGATCCTAGCAAATCAGTAATTGCATTATAACCACTAATAATATAAAAACACAGCTATTTACTGCAAGTGCTTACTATATGGCATGGCGAAAAATTTTACCGCAGAAAACCTAATGAAACATAAATTAAATATAATATGGAAACTTATAAGTGGAGGGAACGACAACATTTTTTTGTCATCTAAGACAACAGAATTTGTCATTAAACATTGTGAGTTAAATACGGTGTCCACTTGCTTAAAAAATTAGTTTACATAATAATAATTATACGCACCAATTTTAAAACAAAGAAAAATCGTCTCAAAACCAAGTAAACTATGGATAATGAGACGATAATGAAAAAATCACTTTATTTCTTTTTTTCTTCCTCTATAGCCGGTAACCAAAATTCTACGAGTTCTTCTTCATGGATGAAGTTTTCAATGTCCGCGGCTTTTTTGCCATCGACCATGTGTGCGTATCCAAGAATTTCACCGTCGTTTTTATTTATAGCGATGTCAAGATCATTCAAGATACCCTTTAAATAACGCATTGCTGTTTTCATTCTTTCACTTGGTTGTTTCCATTGATCAACATGTGCTTGTGGCCATTCGCCTTTTGGTAGGTCGAGGTGTTCGTATCGTTCCTTTTCTTCCATATGAATTACAATTGTTAGATTCTTAATATTTTCGAAATCCTTTTCAATCGCTTCACCTTCAACATCGATATACCAAATAGAACCTCTTAAAATGTGTGAACCCATTGCTCGATAGTACATTTCGTCATCGTATTGTTCTGGTACCGGCGCATGCAACATCTCATTATTGATCCGGATCAACTTTTTTGCACTGTTGGTTTCATGATCAGGAACAGTTCCGACGTCGGTTACATCTTTCCAGTTTTTGTCCAACCCGGCATCGTTTGTAGGTTGGTCGTCAGAAGCTGCATTAGTTGGAGTATCATTACTTGGGTTATTGTTACCATCGTCATTCTTAGAAATATCAGGCGCCACTGCAGATTGATCGGGATTCGAACCAATCCCTTCATTCAACAATACTGCACCAAGTCCGAACAATAAAATCACAGTTGCAGTACTATAGAATATCCTTTTCAAGAATTGATTACTTGCTGGATTCTTTGTTGTTAATGAGTGTAGCACTTTTTGCTTTTCGTTATTTAAAAAACGGATTTCTCCATAAATGTCCTGATCTAAATCCTTTTTGAGTTTGTTAAATTCTTTTTCACTCATGTTCAATACCTCTCCTTTCAAATTCCTTTTTCAACTGTTCCTTTCCTCTACTTAATCTTGTTTTGACTGTATTTTCGTTCAACTGCGTTATTTCGCTGATTTCTTTGATTTTCAAACCTTCATAGTAGAACATATAAATAATGGTTCTATATTTTGGATTTAATGACATCAATGATTGGGTCACACTTGATCGTCTGTCCTTGTCAATTAGTTTTAGCTCAGGGTTTTTTTCATTTGACTTAATTGCAAACTTCTTCATTGGTAGTAACCGCTTAAAAGCACTGCTTTTCAACACGTCTTTCGATTTGTTGATTGTAATCCTGAAAATCCAAGTTTTATAGCTCGATCTTTCTTCAAATTGATGGAGGTTATAATAGCAAGAAATAAAAACATCTTGTGCAATATCTTCTGCAGTGCTTAGGTCTTTGACATATGTAAAAGCTAGTTTTTTTACCATATCACCATATGAATCCATCAATTCAATAAGCGTTTCTTCTTTGGATATCATGTTATTCAATGGTAGTTCTTCAATCTTAGGCATTTATAAATCACAACCTTCTTGTGGACATACTTCATTTAAACCACTTCCTTTAAATTTGATGTAACTTAGACGAGGGACTTTTAAAAAGGTTTCAACATTTTCTGCTCTATTTAAATAAAGGAAATAGCACCTAAAGGGTTAAAAAATTCAGCTATACTCTCGAAGTATATGGTTATCGAGTTTTAGGGGAATTATATGAAAGACCATTATCGTAATAAAATGAAGGAAATATGGAGAGCAAGCATCTCGAAGAAGAAAACAAAAGATGGCGTGAACACTACGAGGCAGGCTCACATCTCTATAGAAAAAACCAACCAAGTACTAATAAAGACAGAGCACATTTGTCTCTTACCCATAAGACAAAGCTCTGTCTTTATAGTTATACTCGAATCTACTTTTGTTGAAACCATTTTATCAGTGCTTGGGTCCCCTTCTCTTCTTCGCCTTTTTCCGCTAATGATTGATAAAGAGATAGCGATAATTCAAGTCCAGGCGTCAACATTTCCATATCCTTTGCTGATTCAAGCGCAATGCTCATATCTTTTATAAAATGTTTGATATAGAATCCAGGATCATAATCATCCCTAATCATTCGAGGAGCTAAGTTACTTAAGGACCAGCTACCTGCAGCACCAGTTGTAATACTCTCAAGCACTTTCAAAGGATCCAAACCTGCTTTTTCCGCATACACAATCGCTTCGCATACACCGATCATATTCGAAGCGATCGCAATCTGGTTGCACAGTTTAGTATGTTGCCCGGAACCTGCATTTCCCTGAAGAACGATATTTTCTCCCATCACGTCAAAGATTGGTTTTACGGCATCAAACACTTCCGGATCACCACCAACCATTATCGCCAACTTCCCGCTTTTAGCCCCGATATCACCACCGGACACAGGAGCATCAAGTGAATGGACATGTCTAGAATGCGCTTCTTCATAGATTTTTTCAGCCAAGGAAGGACTTGACGTAGTCATGTCGATGATATAAGAATTTGCAATCGCGTTCTTTATGATCCCTTTCTCTCCAAAGTATATTTCCTCTACATCACTTGGGTAACCGACCATAGAGATGGTGACATTTGCTTCAGAGGCAAGATCAGCTACAGAATCCTTCCATATGGCCCCTTTTTCGATAAGTTCTTCCGCCTTCGCTTTGGTTCGTGTATGTACAAGGACCGAATATCCTTCATTCAATAAGTTATTAGCCATGCTCTTTCCCATAACACCTGTTCCAACAAAACCTATCGTTGATAAATTTTCACTCACCACGATCAAACTCACCTCTCCATTCTACCATTACGATAACGATCCACACTTTCTCGTATCCTTGGATATCGTTTATTTGGTAACTTCTTCTTTTACCTTTTCTTCCTTTACTTTTAAAAGTTGTCGGAAGCCGAAGGTAATCCCTTTTACTTCGCCTTCATCATCATATAACATCCGTAAAGGAGCTTCAGAATCCTTTAGATCGACGACAAAAAGACTTTCACCAACAGCACGGATTGGATAGCTTTCGTCTAGAGTCGTAAACGTTAGTTTTCCTTCCTCGAGTCCAATCACTATTTGAGCACCTTCATTTGTCGTATATTGACCCGTATATTGAGGAAGGTGTTTTTCAGCAATCTCATAATCTTTGAATGTATTGTGTGTCGAGTCGACAGGAAGCCCTTGTATACAGTTCAAAGCAGATAACGCCAGTTTGTATGCAGGAACCCCTGCCAGGTTCGTGAGAATAATTCCAGATAACCCTTTTTCCGGGACCATCACCAGCTGTGAAGAAATCGCCTTTAGACTGCCACCATGCTCGACCAATTTTACACCATGAAAATCAGGTGTAATCATCAATCCGTAACCATAGTACCTCCCTGGTTCACATTCAACATAGGGTTCCGTCATTTGCTTGACGCTTTCTACAGAAAGAATTCTCGCTTTGCCAACTACACCAGCATTTTGGAAAATTCCAGCGTACTTCAGCATGTCTCGAACCGTTGATTTCAAAAAACCTGCCGCTCTCATCGATGGAGCATCCCACCAAATCGGAGCTGCGTATACTTCCTTTTTTCCGTCTTCATTTTTCGTCGCATAAAGGTTCGTTATATCGTGGTATCCTTCAAGATCATCCAAGTCAAATGTACTATTGTCCATCCCAGCCGGTTGCAAGATCTGTTCTTTTATATACATTTCATAGGATTTACCGCTGACTCGCTCGATAATTGCCCCGAGTAAGGCATAACCATCATTCGAATAACTGAATTCTGTCCCAGGTTTCCCTAGTAATTCAAACTCTGAATTAGCGATGAATTCCATTAACTCCTCGTATGTATCAATTGGCTCTTCCTTTTCCTTGTCCCATTTTAGTCCAGGATAATCCCCGACAGATGTATCTGATTCCATACTTCGTTTCATTGCAAAGACCAAAGAAGACAACGGTGGTAACCCGGAGGTATGTGTCATTAAGTGGTGAACTGTAATTTGCGGAATTCTTGTTTTATCAGGGGTTTGAAATTCCGGCAAATATTTTACGATTGGATCGTGAACCGATAACCTCCCTTGTTCTTGCAGCTGCATGATTGCTACACACGTAAAGGACTTCGTTACAGAGGCAATTCCAAACACCGTATCAGATGTTACACCCAGCTGTTTTTCAACATCACGATATCCAAACCCTTTCTCATACAAAGGCACCCCATCCCTTGCAAAACCGATGGCCGCACCTGGAAGTTCATATTTATTAATGACCTTTTCCACATATCCTTCAAACGAATCGATCCATCTCTTATTTTCCATCTACTATTCTCCCATCAATATTTAGATTTTGTTCTAATTTTCCGATAAAAGAATTGCTCACTTGTCCTGTTATATGGATTCAATCTTGTACTTCTCCATTGTCTGTATTCGGCACTATGTCGTGAGAATCCTTTCAAGGTTTGATGAAGAGCGTTAATGCTCGCATTATGTATAAATTTTACTATTTTTTCATAGGATAAAAAGGTGATGATAGTCTTGCGTCGAATTAACTAATTAACGATAAATATGGGGGTTATCGAATGTATAATCATCGTCAAGATATACCGTTTCATGATGTTCCGACATTTGAGAATATTAAAAACGACAATCATTTAAACGATTCTGTACTCGATTATCAAAATGGGGCTGTTCCTTCAAAGTTCCATTCCTACGATTACTCTATGGCTGTTCCTCTCGATCAAGTTCCATACAAGCCTCACGACGAATAGCAAATAATAGAGCCCTGGGCGTAACCCTGGGCTCTTTGCTTTTAAAATTGCTTTGCGATTGTTTTTGCTTTTTCAATTGCATCTTGTTTGATTTGTTCTGCCTTATCTGGCATTGCTGCATGTCCTTCTGCAATCAAGGATTCCATATCATTAACACCTAGAAAACTCATAACATTACGAATGTAACGGTCTCCCATTTCAAGTTCTGCTGCAGGACCTTCTGAATAAATCCCTCCACGAGCTTGAATGTGAAGTGCTTTTTTATCTCCTAAAAGCCCGACCGGCCCTTCTTCTGTATACTTGAACGTTTGACCCGCAATTGCCACTGTATCGATATACGCCTTCATTTTTGGTGGGACACTGAAGTTCCAGAGCGGTGTAACGAAAATGTATTTATCCGCATTTTTAAACTGTTCTGTAAGAGCATTGATTCGTCTTACCTTATCCTTTTCGTCGGCGGATAGCTCATCGTATGCCGTACCTTGCTGCAATTTTCCCCAGCCATTGAATACATCTGTATCGATATAAGGAATGTCATATTGGTAAAGATCCAGACGGATGACTTCATCTTCTGGATTCGCCTCTCTGTAGGCATTCACGAATTCTTCCCCTACAGAAAGTCCGAACGAATCCTCAACCGATTTTGGATTTGCTGAAATGTAAAGTACTTCTGCCATTTTGTATAGTTCCTCCTATATATGATTGATTAGTTACTTACTTTATGTAACGTAACAGTTAGTATACTATCACGTTTCCTATGTATTTCAAATTGATATGCTCAGAAAAAAGCTGGTGGCTCCAGCTTTTTAAAAAATCGGTAATCCGTCTAAATTATTGTCTCTCCGGTTATCGGGATTCGAACGAATATACGTTTCTCCATCCTCTTCCCTGACAACATTAACGCCTTCAATCATCTCATCATCGATTTCTTTGATCGCTTCTTCATAGGGCACTTCTCGGCCAGAGCTTGTCTGAAACATTTGAATTTTTCCATTGTCATCTTTTCGTACCGCTGTAAAACGTTCCTTTGCCATCAACTATCCCTCCTTTTGTTCTAGTGTTTTTCGAGCATTCATGAAATATACAGGTTGGGATTAGAAATTTGGAAGTTTATGATAAAATAAACATATAAAAGTATTGAAAAAGGGGGGACATAATGGACGGTTTTTGGGTCTTACTAGGTTTACTTGCACTTTTGGCTCTTCCAATCCTATGGGGGATAATAAAATCCAAGTTCGGAATCGGAAACCAATTTTATGGGGATGAAATGAATAAGAAAGCGTTCAAACGAACAAAACGTGATGAATCCTATGAAAAAACAACCTCTGCCTCAAGGGGGCAAGATGGTCCGTTTGGGAACGGTTGATCAAGCATACGATCGTAAAGCTGATATTTCCAAATAAAAAGAGCCAATTCAGGCTCTTTTCTATTGCTCATTCCTATTATAAATTGTTATCTAACGTTGTTGTTTCAGCATTTAGATTATCTTCTGGGTGATCTCCAATGACTTTACCGATTTTCCTGATCAATAAAAGAAAGCTGATTTCCATAATGAGGCTCAGAACAACAAAAACGACTGACAGGGCTATCAATAAATCGTTTGACAGGTTCATAGTAAACGATTGGAAAATAGTTAAAACAAACATTACGCTCATGTATATCTTGAACGTATTAGAAGCCCTTCTTATCAGGGATTCCGCTCCCAGGTTGTTAACGATTTTCATTAATAGCTGAAAAACATAAAACACGAGAATTAATTTTAGAATGCCAAGTACGATCATATACATTGGCCAAATTGAAAAGGCAGTTATCTGCCCGAACTGATTCAACGAAGTTGTTTGTTGAAGAAAGACAGTCGGGACAGATATGAAAATTATGAACATCGATAAGTTTTTTGCGTTTTTTCCAAATTGATAATCTTCAACAATTTTACTAATCCCTGAAAAAATAAAATAATAACCGATTGGATCAGGAAGGAGATCAATTGCTATAATATGAATCTCGATAAGAACCAACAAGAATCCCCAGAAAATCTTTCGGTAGCTTGAACTCATTCAGACCCCCCTCCTTTCTTTTCGATGATTTTATCGACATCTTCTTCATCTAGGAACGGGTGATCAATTATCGGTGTAGGTCTAATGAATGTTTCTCCATCGGTAGTCTCCCCTTTTAACTTTATACCAAATTGAAAATAGCTTTGACGATCTGGATTAAATAATATACTTAATCTAAGTAAATCGTCTTCCTTGAATTCAATTGGGTACAATTCATCGACGAGTGAAGATACACCTGGGATATCACTCCATTTCTTATCCCTGGCGTCCATATACCATTCAGGTCTGATTCCCTTTTTTGTCATTTTCTGTGACTGTTTCAATTTTTGTTGATCTAAGTCCAACTTAATTGCAATATCATTCGCTACCTCATTGGCAAAAGGAACCGTAATATCCTGTATGGCGAATGCTTGAGTTGCTGATAACATCTTTTCACTACCATGCTGGTTGCTGCTTCCACTCATAAGCATTTCAAACATTGGTATGTATTGTAGTTTAGGTAAAATCACTACCTTCCCTATATCACTTTGCATTACTGTGCCATTCGTGAAATGTACCGTCATTGTTTCAAATGACCAATGTTCCTCCCCGGTTAAATGAATTTTGTCTATAGGCATCTTTATAAGAACCGATCGTAATTGCTGATGCCTAAATTCCCTTTCAAAATGAACAGGGTTATTATCTGTGAACATCTCAAATCCGCCATTTTCCACAGGAAACGCTCGAACATCATCCATTTCAACAAAATTGACCTGTGACTGATCATTCTTATTCGCTAAATAGTAAAACTTCAAACCGAGGTTTTCTTCCGCTGGAACTTCATAATAATGATCTAGAAAAATGGGTTCTTCTACCTGTTGGGACTGAAGATATGTATAGTTTCCGATCCATGATATGATTACAATTAAAAGCGCTCCCCATAAAAACTTCTCTTTCAACTTTATCCCCCTCCTTCTAATCTATGCCTACTACATTTTACCATAATCTAATTGTTAGATAGCTAGTCCCTCACCTATACAAGGGATTTTTCATAATGTAATGCAGTCTATAAAAAGGGGATGAAGTATATATGAGCAATCAAATGTACGAGCGTGCTGTTCTCGATATGAAAAGAGGCGATGTAAACGGCGATCGTATACAGGATACGATTTATTTGACTGGGTCTAAGGCTTTCCCAGACAGCCCTTTTTACGAGAAAATTACATTGTGGGTCCATGACGGCAGGACAGGTAAACGAACGGAAATCCCACTCAAAACAAATATGGGATACCACCCGACGCTTTTCTTAGGTGATTTTACGAAAGATCGTGTAGATGACATTTTGATTCGCATGGATTCTGGTGGTTCTGGCGGAATGTCCTATGACTATATTTATTCCTTTCTAAACAATCAACCTAATAAGCTATTTGACTATGAAGTGTTTAACAATCAAGATTCGTATGAGGTAACCTATTTAGATGGTTATAAAGCAAGGGTGAAGAACAAGAATTCTGGTGATTCGTTCATCATCGATCTACAATACAAAGGAAAAGAATATTTATCGGAAATCTATGACCAAAATGGGAAACTGAAGCAACCGATCAGCGGATGGGTGAATCCTCTCGGTGAAGTATATCCGGTCGACTTTCAACGGGATGGCACTTATGAGCTTTTAACGTACCAGCGGATTGCAGGACGTTACAATGCTGATGGTATTGGTTTACTAAATACGTATTTAGAATGGAAAAACGGCAAATTTGCCCCTTATAACCAGACCGTCTCAATTTTTGGTTAGTACACGATTACAAATCGTACTACAAAAATTAAAAAAGCGGGTGAACACCTTGATAAAGTTTCGACCCGCTTAACTATTTTCAAATGTTGGTAACGCTTTGTATAATTAAATTTTTTCTCCGGTATACACTTAGTACCAGCCCGATAATAGCAGCATTCAGAACAATTGGCGCAAGTCCATAACTGATGAAAGGTAATGGAATCGATGTAATCGGAAAAACACCTACTGCCATTCCAATATTTCCAATCATAGCTGTAGCAAACAGACTGAGGGAACCTACGATTAGCATGCTCCCAAAAGGATCATGAATTTTACGATAGATGAACGAAATTCGAATCGTTATTGATACAAGTAACAAAACTAAACTGATCGCAAACACCCATCCAAACGAGTATGTAAAAGCGACAAAAACAAAGTTTGTATGTGCTTCAGGAATGTATTCGCCTTCTACAATTGAATTTCCAAACCAACCAGCTGTCGTGATTAGGTCATTTATTTTTAAATAAATGTAACCGCCAGTATCTGCATACTTTTCAGGGTGTAAGAATGCCTCTATTCGTTCAATATGATACTCCTGTAACGAAAATACAAAACTCGAGATCATGACAATCCACGTTATCACTAATGAAGCCCATATCTTAATCTCCTTTTTGTATAGGCTTCTGATTAACATCATACAACTTACTAAAGTGATATACATTCCAAGAAATTGGATATCATTAGTAGTTCCAATCAACATTACAGAAACGAAAAACATTCCAAAATACTGCAAAATGTTGAATTTCTCTTTTTGAAGAACATCAACCCATGCGATCATAAAAATAGGCAGGGTCAAAACCGGACTTATAATGAATGGACCAATTTCGAAAAATCTTGTTCCGTTTATCCTTGTAATCATCCAGTTAACATTTATAAAAACAAGGACAACACATCCAAAAAGGAAGAACAACCATCCTCTACCTTTAAGTTTTCTATAATCGAACAACATCATTGCTATCAAAATGATGACTCCTATTACTACATCAATAACTTTACTCGACAGTAGATTCACAGCTTCAAATAAAGGCTCTAGAACAATCAAAGGTAAAAACCCTATTCCCAATACGATACTGATGAGTCCCATCAAGATCCAATCGATTTTCGGCCGATGTATTTTGTTCAAGCGATGTCCTAATTGGGTTGGACTTCCCATTTGGAGAACTGCTTTTTCTTCTGCGTGGTCAACCGATTCCCCTTTCTTCATAAATAGCTGCTTTGCTTCTTCAATATGGTGATGCAGCTCTTTCTTAACATATTCTTTTGCTTCTTTTGAACGTATTTGCTGAGTAACCTCATTCAAAAACTGTTTCTTATTTGTCATCATATCACCCCTCGAACAACTCATTGAAGGCAAGACATTTAGACGAGGTCTTGTGTTCCTGTGACTGTAAAATCTTTGTCCCTTTTTTAGTAAGAGCATAATATTTTTTTTCAGAGGTCCAGGTGGAACTAATCAAACCTTTTTGTTCCCACCGATGTAGGAACGTGTATATTGAACCATTTTGTTTTTCGAAGTTATCAATCCCTCTTGAACGAAAAAGATTGGTCAATTCAAAGCCTGTTTTCTTAGATTTTAGAAGGTGAAGGACGATGGGTAACAATTCTTCTTCCGATAGATGATTGGTTTCCAGTTCATCGAATACCGATTGCTTTAATCGACATGAGAACCGTATATTTTTCAACTCTTTTTCTTGCAAATTTTTTCGTAAACCTTTTAACCGATTTTCCATCCTAACCCTCCTCAAGTAGTACTTTTAATAATTCTTTTCCACGGCGAAGTCTTGTTTTTATAGTAGCTTCTTTAACCTCAATTAGTTGAGATATTTCCTTGATGCATCTTTCCTCGAAATAGAAGAGATAGATGACTTCTTTATAGTTGACTGGAAGGTTGAACACCGCGTCAATTAATGATTCTTCCTCATCTTTCTTTAATATAGCTTGTTCAACCTCTTGCTTGCCTGTCGCAATCGGATGTGAGTTATCCTTTGTTAATTGAACCTTCTGAAAATACCAGCTTTTCAAGTAATCTTTGCAATGGTTGATTGCAATCCTCCATAACCAGGTACGTAATTTGGAATTCTTTTTGTATGTATGTAGTGACTTGTAACATTTCACGAAAATTTCTTGAGTTAGGTCTTCAGCAATCGCTTTATCGCGTACATACGAATAGGAGAGTTGTAGGATTTCATCACCATAGGAATCCATGATTGTTTCTAATGCCCTTTTCCTGTCTTCAATCGCTATTCCATCTGAAGCAAAATCAATTAGTGCAACCTCATCCAAGTTTATCCCCCCTTTTTGTCTGTATCTTTGACGATTTTAATTAGTTGAAAGTTTTAGTGAAATTGGATTTTTTAAAGAAGCGCATTTGCCCTATAAACAGTGAAGATATTATATTAGCACTAACATTACAAAAAACCGCCAAGCAGCGGTTTTTCTTTATTCATTATAAGATCAGCTGAGATCTTTGCCCCACAAGGAATTCAACATTCCCATATATACCGTAAACGATAGAGAAAAAATGGTGAAGACTATCGGTAGAAACCGAAAGCTGCTAGTTCGTATGATTGCAACGACATACGCTATTAGTGCAAACAACGTTACGATGTAAAATAGATAAAATAATCCGTAGAAAGTAAATGGTCCTAAGAATAAGCTTAAGACAGTGAATTGGCAAAGAAATGCAACCGTTGAAATTAAAACCCACCTTGAATTCCCATTACTTTTAAAACTTCCAATGATTGATACGATAAATCCGATGACTACAATCAAGAATAAGAGCCATTCAAAAAGGAAAAACAACGATTCATACGATACTGCAAAAAAATAACCAACAATTGAAAGCGGTATAATTGAAAGAAGCAAATAACACACAGTCTTTAGATAATAATTTTCATTCACGCCCTCTCCCCCTTTACAATTATTTTAGCATAAGCCTAAATTGATTTTTTTCTGGATTTTTCATTTTTCTATTGTAAAAATCGATACAATGAAGCCGATTTATGTTAGACCTCGGTTCATTTAAACATCAATTGTGATATAATCACTTTTGGTAACAGATACTAACAGTAGATATACAATGGAGGACGGCATGGACGATTTACTTAAACTTAAAGGCAAGAATATTGTAGTTATGGGGGTTGCCAACCACAGAAGTCTCGCTTGGGGAGTAGCAAAGTCTCTCTACAAAGTCGGAGCGAATCTTATTTTTACATATCGAAAAGATCGTTCTCAAGAAAAGCTTACAAAGCTGTTAAATGAAAACAATCTCGAAGCAAAATTAGTTGTACAATGCGATGTGAATAGTGACTTAAGCATTAAAGAAGCATTCACGAAAATCGGTGAAACAGTAGATGCCATTCACGGAGTCGTTCACTCTGTTGCATTTGCACATTCAGAAGACCTGAAAGGCGACTTTATTGATACGTCACGAGAGGGTTATTCGTTTGCTCAGGATACGAGTGCCTATTCCTTGGTCGCTGTAGCGAAAGAAGCACGCACGCTAATGACCGAAGGTGGCTCGATCGTTGCGATGAGTTATCTTGGAGCTGAACGAGTCGTTAACGGATACAATGTGATGGGTGTTGCAAAGGCTTCCCTAGAAGCTTCAGTAAGATATTTAGCGAATGATTTAGGGAAAAATAACATCCGCGTCAACGCCATTTCAGCAGGAGCGGTCCGAACTCTTGCTGCGAAAGGAATCCCATCGTTTAATAAGATTCTTCATAAAATTGAAGAGGAATCACCGTTGCGTAGAAATGTAACGCAAGAAGAGGTTGCCGATATGACAGTAGCGATCCTTAGTCACTTATCAAGGGGCGTAACCGGAGAAATCGTATATGTCGACTCTGGTTACAACATTTTAGGCTAAAATAAACGATTTAGATAAGGGACTGACCCAAAACATTGATGAAAATTGATGTCAGGGTCAGCCCTTTTATAATTTCGAATTGATTTAAAGAATTATTGACGGAAATGAAGGATTTCCCGTTTTTTACTGATTAAGCAATTGTTTCCCTTATTCCATTTATTCAGTTCCTAAATATTCTTCTAGTGTAATTTGTTTGGAATGGATATAGTTAGCGGCTTTCTTTCCGACATATCGTAAATGCCATGGTTCATAGTTATATCCGGTAATTGATGATTTTCCCTTTGGGTAACGGATAATGAAACCATAGTCATGTGCATGATTTAGCACCCATTGACCTTCTTCAGTCTGGTCAAAAGACTGGACGAGATGGTAATCAATTGCAGGGGATGTTACGTCTATAGCTAATCCTGTTTGATGCTCACTTTCACCAGGCTCTGCACTGACTTGGTTTGCTTTTTCTTTGCTTCCGTAACGGTCTACATTATATGCGAAGATCGCTTCCTGGCGGTCATAGGATCGGTAACCAGATTGGGCATAAAGGTTTAAACCATGTGAGTTCGCATCACTAAATAATTGATCTAATGCAGCCGCTGCTTCGGCCCGCAGGTTTCTCTTTGGCAAGTCTTGTTCAAATGGGAACTGAACAGGAGCCTCCACAAGGTCATTTGGAGTATAGGATTCTGGCAAATGATATTTTTTGTTTACAAGAACAAGAATGCTATCCGGATTGTCTACAATCTTTGGTGAATTTTCGGTTGGCTTCTGTTCTTGTTTTTTCTGAGTTTCATCGTTTGGTGATTGTTCGACTTCTTTATGATCAATTTCACGGGAAGTGATTTTCCACTGATCCTCTTTATAATGATACGTTATAGTCAGCGTGTATTTTCCGATCAATTGGTTTTCACCTTTTTGGACCGTATGATATTCTGTATCCGATTTCTTGTTACTTTGAAAGTTTTCATTTGTATTCAGCCATACCGGACCATCCTGTTGTTCAAGATATAATCCCTCATTTTCTTCGTAATAAAATCGGTCTACATAGTTTTTTGCGAGATCTGTAGCTAGAATCTCCTCTAAATGATCAACTAGTGCTCCTTTAGTGGAAAAATCGTTTACTTTAAAATGATCATCTGTTTCTGGAAAGAGTCGCTCTTTAAATGTTGATTCAAGTTTTGTGTAATTAGGTTTCTGAACATTTTGTTCTTGGTCCTGATTCTCTTTTTGATCAGCTTCGGTATTCTCCCCTTGTTTCGGATCGTTGCCATTACTCGTATTTTCGTTCTGACAGCCCGGTAGAATCATGAATGTTAACAGTAGTAGTACCGACAAGCATTTCATTCGATTACCTCCTATTGTTCCTGTTGATATTCAATTTTATATTTAGTAATGATCCATCGATCGCCCTTTCGTTCTATGTCCGTCTCAATGACTATGGAGCCGGTCATCTCACTTGATTGGAGTTGTTCGATCGTGTATTTGTTCTCATTCATTTTTTCCAATTTCAAATCTTTAAACACAAATTTTGGTATCCCATGTAATGTTATAGGTTTAAGCTTCCCATCTTTTTCCTCATATTTAGCATTAACCCATTTTGTTGCGACTTGTTTACTGGTCGTTGCTGACACATTTTCAATAAGCTCTTCTTTAGACTTATACGATTTTACAAATTCACTTTTTTGATCAAGTTCCGGCTCAATTTTATTGTAAAATTCAGCTAGAATTTTCTCCACTTTTTGTTTTGTTAAATTGTTTTGCTCATGTTTCTCGTTTTTCTCTGGTTGTTCCAATTGATTTATCGGATCAGCACCTTTCTGTGGCTGAAGTGATTGATAGCCGATAGCTACAATAATCATCAGTAAAACTGAAAAAGTAGCAAAGCTTAATGTTTTTTGGAAAATGAAGGTATTCTTCGGCTTCTTATTGTCTAGCTCTTTCACCTTTTGAAGGGTTTCTTGCTTCTTTCCCTCTGAGAATTGTATTTGATTTAAAGAGGAATTTTGCTTAAAATCGTCTAATTGATTTTTCATTCTTCTTCATTCCTTTTGTCTAAATGCTCTTCTAATATTTGCCTTGCTCTTCTCAATCTGGTACGTACCGATGTATCCTTCAAATTCAATGATTCACTAATTTCTTTAGTAGATTGATCGTGAAAATAATACAAAATAATGACTTCCCTATATTTAACAGGAAGCTTTAAAACAAATTGGGTTAATGTGTCGTGTTCAACTTGCTTTGTTACCTGAGATTCTGGAGTTTCATAAGTTTTAGGATCTTTAAAGAGAGGAAGATCGAACTGGATATACTTTTTCCACCCACTCTTCAAATAATCTTTACATTTATTGACCGTAATTCGATTCAACCAAGTTTTCAGAGATGAATTCCCTTTAAAGCTATCCAGTTTTGTGTAACATTTCAAAAACACTTCTTGGGTTATGTCCTCAGCAGTTGTAATGTCCTTCACATATGAATAAGCCAACCGTGTTAAATCAGCCCCATAGTCGGTCATGACTTCACGCAATACATCTTCTTTATTCAATTGGTGCAGTTTGTATTGTTCAATTAAGCTTTCCAAAAACAACAACCATCCTTTTTCCGCTCCATACATTTAGACGAGGCTCCCACTGAAAACAATTCAAAATTAATCCATACTATTATTTACCCATCTAATGAAATTTAAAAAAGGCTGATCAAAACGACTTTTTGTAAATCGTCAGTCAACCTGTGGTTCATTATTAATATGCTAGTATCGATGCCCCTCTTCTCTTGCCTTTTTTCTCCCATAATAAACACAAGTGGCACTCTCTTGAACATCTTGGACATCGAAACCCATCGTTTTGTAAAAACTGTAGTTGTTCGGGCTTGTATGAGCAAACCACGTTCCATGCGGCATTTTTTGAACACATAACCTTACGAGCTCTTTCCCGATGCCTTTTCCTTGGTGAGTGCCTTTAACAACGAGATCCAGTATTGTTGCATACATGATTTTGTCTGAGATGACCCGGACCATTCCAACTAGCTCATCATGATCCCAAACGTATGAGCCCAAGTCGAATTTTCGAAGACAAGTTGAAATCGCTCATACTGTATACTCGGTTTTTCGTCACCAATCCAACCTGCATCAACATACAGTTCATTTAATTTTTTTGAATCCAAACCATTGCAGCCTTCACGAATTATGTATCCTTTAAAATAAGTGTACATATTCCCCTCCCCTTTAATACAAGAAAACGCAAGATCCCAATGAAATCAGGATGTTCACTGCAGAAGTTGTAAGATACACCTTGAGAGTGTCCGAAAACGATTTAAAACTGAACAAAATACACTTTCATAGTGTCTTTGAACTCAAAATGTTTGAAAAAAAAGATGTGACCACTGATGAGTGATCACATCTTTCATATTATTGTTCTTCTTCTTTTTCGTCTTTCCAAATTTCGATTACTTGACCTTCTGTTGCTACATCAATTACGAAGGAACCATTATTGTAGCGGTCTGCAGGTCGTAGCTGCATCGGATCGATGACTTCCGTCTTCCCCTTTTCAGCTTGTATCGTAACGCGCTGTTGATCTGATACTGGTACAACTCCAACAATCCGGTGCGGGTTCGATTTCAGTTCCCTAAGCATGATGACACCGCGTTTTGCACGTGAAGTCTGTTCAAATTCACTGTCGAGCCGCATTCTCTTAACTGCCCCTCGATTCGTAACTAACACGATTTGTACGTTTTCTTCTTTCTTCTTCACAAATCCACTAACGACATAATCCTTATCCTTCAGGTTGATCGCCTTCACACCAGCTGCTCTCTGTCCGACAATGCTGACTTCTTCTTCCTCATACCATAGTCCATAACCGTTATGTGTCGCAATGAATACTTCTTTCTTTCCATCGGTGACATGAACATCAATAAGTTCATCTCCGTTTTTAAGCTTCACGGCCATCAGCGGTTTTGAGTACCGTTGTGCTTTGTACTTGGAAAGCTCTGTTCGTTTGACCATCCCGTTTTTCGTAAAGAAGAGCAGGTATTGATCCTCTCTAAAATCGATAATTTCCATGGCGTCGACGATTGTTTCATCTTTATCGATTGAAACGATATTCGTCACGTGCTGACCAGCATCCTTCCAGCGGATATCGGGCAATTCATGGACCGGAATGTATAAGTAGTTCCCTTTGTTCGTAAACAACAGCAGCGTATTGGTTGTGTTGCTGCTGAATAACTTCAAGACTCGGTCCGTTTCCTTCATTCCAGGCGGCTCTCCATTAGATGCAGAGAAGGACCGTGGGCTTGTTCGTTTGACGTAACCTTCTTTTGTCACTGAAACCATAACGTCCTCAGAAGGAATCATGACTTCCAGATTGATTTTGATTTCTTCAATTTCTTGTTCAATCACCGTTCGTCGCTCATCCGCATATGTCTTTTTTACACGGCTGAGTTCTTTTTTTATTACCGTAAGCAGCTTTTTCTCACTACCTAAAATCGTAAGCAGTTCCTTGATTTTCTTTTCAAGCTCTCCCGCTTCTTTTTCAAGGGTGACGATATCTGTATTCGTTAAACGGTATAGCTGTAAAGTAACGATCGCTTCTGCCTGTGGCTCAGTAAACGCATATTTATCAACTAGGTTTTGCTTCGCATCACGTTTGTCTTTTGATGCTCGAATCGTCGCAATAACTTCATCCAGAATTGATATCGCTTTGATCAAGCCTTCGACCACATGCTGGCGGTCCTGTGCTTTTTTCAATTCAAAATTTGAACGGTTCGTCACAATTTCTTTTTGGTGTTCTATATACGCTTGGATCAATGATTTTAAGCCCATGAGCTTAGGTGTTCGGTTATAGATAGCAACCATGTTGTAGTTATAGGAAATTTGCAGGTCCGTCGTTTTAAAAAGATAGTTCAAAACGCCCTTTGCGTCTGCATCCTTCTTCAACTCGATAACAATTCGCATGCCAGTACGATCGGTTTCATCGCGTACTTCAGAGATGCCATCCACTTTTTTATCAATACGCAACTCGTCCATACGTTTAACGAGGTTTGCCTTGTTGACTTCATAAGGAATTTCCGTAATCACGATTTGCTTACGACCGACACGCATATCCTCGATTTCAGTCTTGCCGCGAATAACGACCTTTCCTTTACCAGTTTCAAATGCTTGCTTAATTCCTTCTGCACCTTGAACGATTCCACCAGTAGGGAAATCAGGGCCCTTCATTACCTTCATCAGGTCATCAACGGAACATTCAGGCTTATCAATCTGCATTGTAACCGCGTCAATGACTTCACCTAAGTGATGTGGAGGAATTTCTGTCGCATATCCCGCGGAAATCCCTGTTGATCCATTTACGAGTAAATTCGGAAACATCGCTGGAAGAACGACCGGTTCTTCTTGGGTATCATCAAAGTTCGGTGTGAAATCAACGGTGTTTTTCTCAATGTCTTGGAGGAGTTCAGAAGCGATCGCTGCAAGCCTTGCTTCCGTATAACGCATCGCAGCAGGTGGATCCCCATCGACACTTCCGTTGTTCCCATGCATTTCAATTAAAACATTACGTACTTTCCAATCCTGGCTAAGTCGGACCATTGCATCATAGACCGATGTATCCCCGTGCGGATGGTAGTTACCGATAACGTTACCGACTGTTTTTGCTGATTTACGATATGGTTTATCCGCAACATTACCTTCCTGGTACATTGCATACAAAATCCGTCGTTGTACAGGCTTTAAACCATCTCGTGCATCCGGAAGTGCACGCTCTTGTATAATGTATTTACTATAACGACCAAAACGGTCACCAATAATATCTTCTAAAGGTAAATCAAGGTATTTCTCTGCGTTCGCCAAAACATTACTCCTCCTCTACGACAGCCAGGTTCTCATTTTCTAGGATGTTCGTTTCTTCATCAAGACCGAAAGCAACGTTCGATTCAATCCACTTTCGCCTCGGTTCTACTTTATCTCCCATCAATACGGATACACGGCGTTCTGCACGGGCAATGTCCTCGATCTTCACGCGGATCAATGTACGTGTACTAGGGTCCATCGTCGTTTCCCATAATTGGTCAGCGTTCATTTCACCGAGACCCTTGTAGCGTTGGATCGTGTAGCCTTTGCCAATCTTTTTGATAGCCGTCTTCAATCCATCCTCATCCCATGCATACTCGACGATCTCTTTTTTCCCTTTTCCTTTACTGATTTTATATAAAGGTGGGAGAGCGATATAGACTTTTCCTGCTTCGATCAATGGCTTCATATATCGGTAAAAGAATGTTAAAAGCAGTACTTGGATGTGTGATCCATCTGTATCCGCATCAGTCATGATGACAACCTTGTCATAGTTCGAATCTTTTATCGTAAAATCGGAACCGACTCCAGCCCCGATTGCATTGATGATCGTATTGATTTCTTCATTTTTAAAAATATCCTGCAGTTTAGCCTTTTCGGTGTTAATGACTTTTCCTCGGAGCGGTAGAATTGCCTGAAACCGGCGATCTCGACCTTGCTTTGCAGAACCCCCTGCAGAGTCACCCTCAACAAGATACAATTCGTTTTTATTCGGATTACGTGAAGAGGCGGGTGTCAATTTCCCACTCAGCAAAGAATCCTTACGTTTGTTCTTTTTTCCGTTGCGGGCATCTTCACGCGCTTTTCTGGCTGCATCCCTCGCTTGTGCTGCTTTAACCGACTTTCGGACCAGCATTTCACTCGTTTTCGGATTCTCTTCTAAAAAGTAGTTCAACTGTTCAGAAACAACAGCGTCAACGGCTGAACGAGCGTCACTTGTACCGAGCTTGCTCTTTGTTTGACCTTCAAACTGAAGCTTTTCTTCAGGAATACGGACCGATACTACAGCAGTCAGTCCTTCACGAATATCTGAGCCGTCAAGATTTTTATCTTTGTCCTTCAGCAGTCCGGTTTTCCGAGCGTACTCATTGACCACACGCGTCATTGCTGTTTTGGATCCTGATTCATGTGTACCACCATCTCGCGTACGGACATTGTTTACAAATGACAGCATATTTTCCGAATATCCATCATTGAATTGGAAGGCAAACTCCGCCTCAATACTGTTATGGAACCCTTGGAAGGAAACAACCGAGTGAAGCGTATCCTTTTCTTCATTCAAATAGCTGACAAACGCCTCGATCCCCGTGTCAAATTGAAACACATCCTGTTGGTCGTTGCGTTTATCAATCAGTTCGATTTTCATCCCTTTTAAAAGGAACGCGGCTTCGCGTAAGCGTTCGCTCAATGTATCGTAGTTATAGGTTGTTGTAGAAAAAATTTGCGGATCCGGCTTAAAGTGGATGACCGTACCGGATTTACGTGTTTTGCCGATGCGTTCAAGTGTTGATACCGGTTTTCCACCGTTCTCAAATCGTTGCTGAAACAGGACGCCATCCCGGTGAATGGTCACTTCAAGCCACTCGGACAACGCATTCACAACTGATGCACCTACACCGTGTAGACCCCCACTCGTTTTATAGCCGCCTTGGCCGAACTTTCCGCCTGCGTGTAGGACGGTCAGAATGACTTCCGGAGTCGGTTTTCCTGTTTTATGCATACCAGTTGGCATACCACGTCCTTCATCCGTAACACTTACACTATTATCTTTATGTATCGTAACAGTGATTGCATTTCCATATCCTGCGAGCGCTTCGTCAACAGAATTGTCTACAATTTCATAAACGAGGTGGTGTAGACCGCGGCCATCGGTACTTCCGATATACATACCAGGTCGTTTCCGGACAGCCTCAAGGCCCTCCAGTACCTGGATCGCATCATCATTATAAGTAAGCTGTTCTCTAGTAGCCAAAACCCTCGTACCCCTTTCAAAACTCAAACCATTCATTTTTTGTTATCATATCAGAACGTTTGTTCACATACAATCCTATTTATATAATTAAGTATCGGTATAAACCTTGGTATTGTGAAGTATTCCTACTCACAGTGAATTATTATACCATATGGTTTCGACAAAATTGGCTCATTATACAAAATACCTAAAAGCGAAGTATTTATACTTTTATACGTGTAAAGCAGAATGAACCACCCTGCACAGAGTGGTTCACCTTCGTTACATCGACGCGTGATCAACTTTTATACAACGATCCATGACTACAGTCGTATCGGAATCCTGCAAAATTTCTGCAGCTTCATCGTTCTTAAGTCCAAGCTGAGCCCAGAAGACATCTGCTCCAACTTTGCGTGTCTCTTTTGCTACTTCCGGTAAATGTTCACTTCGTCTGAACACATTGACAATATCAATTTTCCCATCGATGTCCTGCAGCGACTTGTATGCTTTTTCGCCAAGAACTTCGCTCACCGACGGGTTTACTGGAATAATTTCATACCCGTTGTTTTGCATGTATTGAGAAACTTGATACGAGGTTCGCTCAGGTCGGTCCGAAAGTCCAACAACAGCAATCCGCTTCTTCGTCTGAAGAATTTCTTTGATGGTACTTTTATCGGGATTTTGATATGCCATACGACCATCTCCTTGTTTTTTATATTACCATTACACAAAAGTTGTGATTTCAAACATTCGCGCCATAGCATTTTATTCCTTTTGGATAGATTCAATGTGAATGACATTATTTATATCGAAAACTTGTTCAAATCCTGTCTCCATTAAAGATTTAGCGACATATATTGTTAGTAGTAAAAAGTTTTGCCATAAGGAAATAGGAGGACGAAAACATGTCAAACCGTATTAAGAAAAAAATCTTCTATTGCACGATGCTCTTTCATTTCATATCTGTTTTTACAGATGAAGAGAAAGATGAAATCATGATGAAAATCAAGCTCTGATTTGATACACATTACGATATTTAGTATTCAAGTAATTGATCAAGTATTTGGCGTTTAAGCCTTCACCTGTTACATCTTTAATGATTTCAATCGGTTGCTTTGTTTTACCGTGCTTATGGACCTTTTCGGTTAACCACTCTTTTATGGGCAGCAAGTTTCCTCCCGCTAACTTCTCATTAAAATCGGGAAGATCCTTCAGCATTGCTTCCTTTAGTTGTGCTGCATAAATATAACCGAGTGCATAGGAAGGGAAGTAGCCAAAGTCTCCGCCTGACCAATGAACGTCTTGTAGAACGCCTTCTCCGTCGTGCTTCGGTCGAATGCCAAGATATTCTTGCATTTTGTCATTCCAAACCTCTGGTAAGTCTTTTACCTGCAATTGATCGCTGAACAAACCTTTTTCGATTTCATAGCGGAGGATGATGTGAAGCGGATACGTCATTTCATCGGCTTCAATTCGAATAAGTGATGGTCCGGCCACGTTGATCGCACGGTAATAGTCATCAATCGCTACTTGATCAAATTGACCATTCGTATAGGACTTAAAGGTTTCGTAGTTGTGTTTCCAGAAATGCTCATTGCGACCTACGAAGTTTTCCCAGAAAAGAGATTGTGATTCATGGATACCCATCGATGTCCCTGTACAAAGAGGTGTGCCGACTAGGCTGGAATCAATGTTTTGTTCATATAAGGCATGACCACCTTCGTGTATCGTACCGAATACAGCCGTTCGGAAATCTTTTTCATCGTATTTGGTGGTCACACGTACGTCTCCAGGATTCAATCCGATTGCAAATGGATGCGCTGTTTCGTCCAAGCGACCTGCTTTGAAGTCGTAACCCATTTGTTGTAAAACATGGAGACTGAAATCCTTTTGTTTATTTGCAGGAAAGGACTCAAACAAAAATGATGTGTCAGGCTTATCCTTTGCATCGACCACATCCTGTAAAAGCGGAACAATCGCCTCTCTCAGTTGCCCGAAAACGCGATCGATCGTATCAACGGTCACACCTGGTTCATACAAATCTAACAATGTGTTATACGGGTGCTCTTCATAGCCCCAATACCCTACAAATTTCTTTTTAAAATCGACCAGTCTTTCAAGGTACGGTTGAAGGATCGAAAAGTCTGCTTTCGCTTTGGCATCTTCCCAAACATTTTCAGCTTTCGATTGAAGAATGACAAATTCCTTATACTCTGCCTCAGGAATTTTTTCATTCCGTTCGTATTCCTTTTTCGCTTCTTCTACCGCTTTTTTCGTGATCGGTGATAGGTCTGGGTGAAGCGAGTTGTCACTTAACGTATCGAGACACTCCTTCATTTCCTTTGATGTCGAAAGTTTAAACACTTCTGAGGAAAGTGTGCCAATCACCTCTGAGCGTTGTTCCACACCCTTTTTCGGAGCACCTGTTCTTAAATCCCAGAACATCAGTCCGATCGCTTCGTTGTAGCTCGTTATTTTTTGAGAAAGCTCTTTAAAATTTTGCTCGGTTTTGTTTAGAGTCGTGTTTGTCAATCTATTCATCCCCTTTTACGTATCAAGTATTCGCATTTACTTAAAAAAGCCCCACCATACATATTTGACGGATGAGGCATAAATTCCTGTTCATAGATTAATTTAATTTGCACGAAGGTATCAGAGGGACAGATTGAACAAAAAAGAACCATTCGCACGGCAATTGATAGAATACCGTGACGAACAGTCCTTAATTAAATGATTACTATCGAGGGTAAAACGAAGAGTACTGGCTCATACTGACATCAAGTCCTGTCTCGTAAGCGATCGCCTTCTGTAGCTGATGTCGAATCAATTCACAAGTTTGTGAATAGCATTCTTTTTCAGCTGTCATCTGTTCAAGTCGGGTAAGCGTTTGATATATGCTTCCAATCTCTTTATAACGTTCATACATTTGAATTCCCCACCTTTACTGTTCTGGACAGAACTAGTATAGGCGGGAGATACGCTTTTTACACATAACGTAGTATAACTTTTCAACTAGATGCAAATTGATGTAGTAGAAAAGTTTACGTACCAAGTAAATGAAAGGGCACAATAGGAAAGCCTTTTGTCATACCTTAGATGCATAAGGCTCAACCAGCACTATGGTTTGGCTGAGCTAAGTTTTCTTTAAACGTTTACGTGTTGTCGAGGTGGTTTCTTTCCAAAGTATTGATAGTAATGGCATTTCAGATCGCCATTATAGAGCTTTCGTTTCTTAGATGCGGGTTTACCATATAACGATTCGAACTTTTCATGAGACGTTAAAATGTAAAGAGACCACGTGTCGTTTGCTCGAAAGACTTCACCAATTTCACGGTAAAGACGTTCGACATAATCACGTTCATTTAAACGTTCACCATATGGTGGATTTCCAATTGCGTACCCGTATTGAGACTTTGAGGTAAAATCTTTCACTTGCATCTGTTTAAATCGGAGTGCATCCTCAAGGCCTGCTTCTACCGCGTTGTTCTCGGACAACTCAATCATTTTATGGTCAATATCTGTACCTAGAATGTCTACTGGCAAATCGAATTTAGCAAGATCATGTGCCTCTTCTACTGCTGAATACCACAGTTTTTTATCAAGCCAAGACCAGTTTTCTGAAGCGAACTCTCTGTTAAGTCCAGGCGCGATGTTTTTTGCGATCATCGCAGCTTCTATCGGTATTGTACCTGAACCACAAAACGGATCAAGGAATGGACGATCAGCCTTCCAATTTGTGAGCTGGATCAGGGCTGCCGCAAGTGTTTCCTTGAGCGGCGCTTCGTTATGAAGATATCGATAGCCTCGTTTATGGAGTCCTTCACCGCTCGTATCGATGGTTAGCGTTGCAATATCCTTATGAAGCGCGACCTCGACACGGTAAAAAGCACCTGATTCAGGCAACCAGCCCTCGACGTTATAGGATTCCTTCATTTTTTCAACGATTGCTTTTTTCACAATCGCCTGACAATCGGAAACACTGAAAAGCTTCGATTTGACGGATCTTCCGATAACGGGAAACTCCGCATCCTCAGGCAAAAAATCACCCCATGGAAGAGCTTTCGTTTTTTCAAAAAGTTCTTCAAATGATAGTGCCTTAAAGTCTCCGATTTTCAATTTGATCCGGTCGGCTGTACGTAACCAAAGATTTAACCTAGGAATAGCTGTTTCGTCTGCCTCAACTATAATTTTTCCGTTTTCGACTGTTACCTTTTCGTATCCGAGTCGGCGTACTTCATTTGCAACAATGGATTCAAGTCCCATTGCTGCTGTTGCAATCAGGGTAATCGGTTTCATAATTAATAGCTCCTAACTGTATGTATACTGATGTATCCCTATTATAGAGGATGTTCGTATTGTGTCCAAATGATTAGAAAAAGCGGTATATGATCGATGAGGACAGTTTAGTGGCTTTCTGACGATTTTCTGTTTTCAATGTCCCTTGATGACAGGAAAATGTTTTTTTAGACAAATAAAAAAAGCCCGTTTGAGTTGGGCTTTCGGTCATATACGTTTTGTAAGCCATGTTCTGTTCCTTGTACTCAAGCGAAGCGACCTGCTTCTCGTACGAAGGTGGCAATCATCTATCTTCAGGTGTTTCTCACACACCTGACCTTCTCTTCGTTCATTTCCTCCAAGAAGACTCCCCTACCATAGTTTGGGTTTCTCGCTCGCGGGGTTTACCTCGTTCCACTCCGACAGTTTCCTGCAGGACTTCGTCACTGTGGCACTTTCAAAGTATTAACACCATATCCGAAGACGTAGGTGCTTTCCCTGCCGTTAGCCCAGTCGAGACCAGACTACCCTAGCTTATGAATTCACTAGGCGCGAACACTACAATCATCACAGACTGTGCGAGCATGGACTTTCCTCTATACCACACTTATAAAGTGGGTACAGCGATTACCCAAACGTATATGACCTTTTGTTGACGCATAGTCTATTATAACGAATCCTATAAACAGTTTCAATGTTAAATTAACCCAAAATCAATCGTATAGCTTGCTGCCGAACACATGCTTTTCTAAATTAGATAAGCGTTTTAAAATATCGTAGTTTGTAATACCAGGTGAGTTCGTTTGTGACTTGGATTGTTCACCTGAGCGCTGAACCTCTTTTTTCAGTTTGACATTCTCTTCATTCAACCGATCGATTTCCTTATGAAATTGTTCATAATCCTTAATGACAACGTCTAAGAATTGATCGACTTCATCCTGATCGTAGCCGCGAAAACCCGTCTTAAAATCCTTTTCCAGTATTTCCTTTGCATTCAAACGTAGTTTTTTCATATCCATAATATACCGTCACCCCGCAAAATTCATCCTTTAAAAATACGTTCTATCCAACATTATACCAATATTAAAAAAATATTCATCTGTTTTCTTATGTTGTCCAATCGGATTGATTTGCTTCCTCGATGTAATCATTCACGTCAAAAAATGAAATCGACAGTATAGGATATTCGTTACCTGCCTCATGATATTTGAGTGCCGATTGTAAATAATACTCGGGAGAGCCTTGTTGTTCACTGTCATAGAACAAAAGAAGTCCGTCTGTTTTTTCGATAATGAATTGGTTGTGCGCCTGTAGCTGCCTAGGGGATTCATATGGTCGTTTTGAAACACTATCTACAAAGTCAGCTTTCGAAAGGACTTCATGATAATATTCCTGTGACGGTTCCTTCCACCGTGTTTCCTGATCCTGGAATGGAGTAAGGATAGCAAGCTTTATTTCCGGATAGTAAGCCTTCAATTCGTTCACGATCTCCCCGGTCCAGAGTTCAACTCCAAGCTGACCACCGATAACCACCCATTCAAGCCCTTCTTCAATTAGCGCAATTAATCGTCTTTTCATTACACCTTTTATGTATGGAACTGCTTCGTGTTTGTTTGAAAAAATGCCAAGTTCATGGGCTTTATACCCACTTACCGCCATTACCTTAAGCATAAAAGGTCTCCTTCTGTTTTTATATTACTCTTTTCTAGTTTACCATATCATTACGAGAAAAATAAAAAGAGCTGACCCGGTTTCGAGTCAGCTCAATGGTATTTAAAACCACGAAGGGCCATGACCGCCATGATGCGAAGAACAACCGCATTTCGGTCTTGGTGGGCACATTGAATGTTGATGCTTTGTCGTACAGCATTGCTTCTTGCTGACTGGCTGCGAATGCTTGTGTTCATAAATATTGTGATGAACGTGCTCCTCAATTACTGGGTGAACATGAGGAACTATCTTGTGATGATAAAAATGCTTGACACACTTCTTAGGTTGATGCACCACAGGGCACATCATTTGAGGTTTTTTACAATACATCCCACGGATTCTCCTTTTTTGTATTGTTTTTTACTTTCGTATTAATGTATGAGAGTCCTGTGAGACTTGTCTATGACATTCGCCTTCTTTTATTGTAAAATGGTCAAGCACCTACATTCATAAAGTAAATCGTTAACCCGATCATTAAAAAGAACAGAACAACCAGGACGTTTCGCACGTTATTTCCCCCTACTTAAATCTCATTTCCATTGACTATTTTAGGGGGATTCGACATTTTTTTCAATCTTTTATTTTAATTGGAATAAAAAGGTTGAGAAAACCGCAGTATAAAGGCGAAAAACATCACTTTTTGCGCTTGCCCGGGCAATATTTTCTGACTATTCTATCATTTCCCTATTCTCCTATATAATCTTATGCTCCAGTCTTTCGATCCGTTTGATAAAGTCAACTCGTTCACGTTGCTCTTTTCCTCTTGAAATCCGACTTGTTTCCTTCCATTGCTGGTATCCTTGTTCTGCAAAGTATAACGCTTTAGTCAGGTCCTTGTAACGATGCTCATAGGCTTTCGATAGTTCAATATACGTAGATACATCTTTGGTTTGTTCGAGGGTAGCTTCCCATAAGGCGACTGCGCGGTCATACTCTTTTTCCTTCCTATAAAGAAGGGCTAATGCCTTCATCGCCTCGGTTGGCCGCGTTGATTTCGTTAGTGCTTTGTACCTTCTTTTCGCCTCGTCCACATCACCAACCGCTTCAAACCATCTTGCCACTTCAAATTCCTCTTTTGAAGTGAGATGTGTATTACCAATATCCAATAAAATGTTCGACAGATGCGTATAAAGTGAAATTAACGTTAACACATCCAGCTCGTTATGGGTAAAGACGCCTTTTAAGATGCTAGGATCCTTTTCCCTTAAAAATTCAAAATAGAGCATCGGTGCCAAATAACCTGGAGTATCTTCTTTCCGTTCGATATTCAGCAGTTCTTTTTCCACAACAGATAGCCGGAGTGATTCATACGACTTTTTCCAAACTCGACGCGAACCATGTAACAGATCGAAATGTCCGAACGGCGGCAGTTTCGGAACAGCGTCTCGTACAAAGGTATGTCGTGTTTTGACTTGTGGCCAATCGAACGCTTTCCCGTTATACGTAACGAGATTCTTCATTTCCTTTACATCACTTAAAAAGTGGTGGTATAGTGCGACTTCATTACCTGGACTAGGCAGAAAGTATTGACGAACCTGAATCCCCTCGCCTAGTACACGTGCCATACCAAGTAGAAAGATCGTATTCCCAGCCCCACTTCCGAGCCCTGTTGTTTCTGTGTCAAAGAACAACAAATCCTCTGGCGTACGTTGATTCGCAGAAAGCGGATGTCGATCCTGCCGTTCATTCCACTTCTCAATCACGATCTTATAATCTTGAATCGTGTAGTGTCCCAGCTTCGTATCTGAAGCAAACCTTTTTTCACGAAGCATACAGCTTTCTTCTTCAAACGAAAGAGACCGAACATCAAACTTACTCCATTTCTCAGCATCACGATTAAGTAATTCAGGCTTTTTTGCTATCGCAGCGGAATCTCCTTTTTCTGCCCCTGTCCTCGTAATGTCCTTTTTGAATCGATTGAGTTTATTTTGGAGAGACATGATAGGTCCTCCTTTTCTGAATAAATGAAAGCCCAGTTACTTTCACGTTCGATTCCTGAACCTCGATTCCGACACAGGATGGACACCCTTTTTCACATGGGCACTTCCCAATTACCTGCTCTGCCTCACCGAGGATCTCATCGATATGCTCATAAACGTATTCACTCAGACCAATTCCTCCAGGATAGCGGTCATAGAAAAAGAGTGTCGGCTTCTGTGAATGGGAAGCTTTCACCTGTGGAACGACATGCAAGTCGCTCACATCGCACATGACGAAAAGCGGGGCGACGTGCCGCATCACATTCGCAATCCCGATCAAGCTCTCCTCTAATTCTTGCTCGGACAGGCCTTCTGTTACTTCTTCTGAAAAACTGATCCACGCAGCTGATGTATGAAGCTCTTCTTCCGGCAATGAGATCGGACCTGACCCGATGTTTTCATGGGTGCCGAATTTGATTTTTTTGAAAATCGTCGCCATCGCATTGACGGTTACATCTCCATAGGCGACCGTTCCATTCAGATATGTTTGATGCTTGTCCTCCTCTAAAACCTTTAAAGAAACAGCCAGATTGGCATCCGTATAGTAATCCACATCAACTTCACGAACAAAGGCTTTCTTCTCTTCATAGTCCAACTTTTCAACCTGATACTGTGTTCCTTGATGTAAATAAATCGCTTCCTCATGGAGCAGTGTCATCGAACTGAACCGATCCATTTCGCCAATTACACGGACATTTGCGACATCGGTTTGGTCAATGATCACTACATTTTCCTGAGATGCTGAACGTAAACTGATGTCATGAGCAGGAAAGGAATCGTTCATCCAAAACCAACGATCGCCCTGTCGGTGAAGGACCTGCTCTTCAGCCAAGTAAAATAAAATCTCATCGATATCGACGCCATCGAACCTTTCCTCTTTTCGGAAGGGCAGTTCATAGGCTGCGCATTTCAGGTGATCGACGAGTATGATCAAATTATCCGGATTGATCCGTGCGGTTTCTGGGTTGCGGTTAAAGAAATAGTCTGGGTTTTGAATGATGTATTGGTCCAATGGCGATGAACTTGCCACAAGGATAACGACAGATTCATCCTGTCGTCTCCCTGCTCTTCCGCCTTGCTGCCACGTGCTTGCAATCGAGCCGGGATAACCATTCATGATACACACCTGTAGCTGGCCGATGTCTACACCAAGCTCAAGTGCATTTGTGCTAACAACACCAATAATATCCCCGTTCCGTAATCCTTGTTCAATTTCCCTGCGCTCCTTCGGTAAATAACCACCTCTATACCCGCGGATCGATTTATTGCCGATTTTTCGTTGAATCAATCCTTGCAGGTAGGTCAGAAGAATCTCGACTCGTACTCTGCTTCTGGCAAAAACGATCGTTTGAACCGCATTTTCTAAAAACAGAGACGCGAGTTTTTTCGATTCAAGCGTTGAACTACGACGTACATTCAACGGTTTATTCACGACAGGAGGATTATAAAAGACAAAATGCTTTTTCCCGACCGGTGCCCCATTATTATCAATTAACTGAACATCCTCACCGGTTAATTTTTCGGCTAGTTCTTTCGGGTTTGAGATTGTTGCGGACGTACAAATGAATGTAGGATTGCTTCCGTAGTAATTACAAATTCGTTTCAACCTTCGGATGACATTCGCAACATGACTGCCAAATACCCCCCGATACGTATGTAACTCGTCAACGACAATAAATTTAAGATTTTCGAACAGTGACACCCATTTTGTATGGTGAGGTAAGATGGCCGAGTGCAGCATATCTGGGTTGGTCATAACGATATGTCCTGCTTTCCGCACGACCTGACGAATATTCGATGGGGTGTCTCCATCATACGTATAGCTCTTTATATCGATACCGATTTCATCAATCAGTTCATTCATCTCACTTTTCTGATCCTGAGCGAGTGCTTTTGTCGGAAAAAGATAAAGTGCACGACTGCAGTTGTTCTCTGCGATTTCTTGTAAGACAGGTAAGTTGTAGCATAACGTTTTCCCTGAAGCCGTCGGTGTAACAGCAACGAAGTTTTTCCTTTCCTTTGCCGTCCCCAATGCGGTGTGCTGGTGAGTATATAAAGAAGTGATTCCTCTTCTAACAAGTGCCTCTTTTATTTTCGGATGAACATGGTCGGGAAGATCAACTACATGCCCTTCTTTTTCGGGCAGTGTCTTCCAGTGGACAATGTTGGCTGCGACCGTCTCATCCTGATTCATGATTTTTAAAAGTTCAGCTAGGTTTTTTCGAAGTTTCATTTCCGTTCACTCCATTCTCCTTCATTTTAGCGAATGAACGTTCGTAAAGGAACCTTTTTTTATCTGATTTTCTACTTACACGTCTAATTCATAAAAAACATATAATGCAAAATAAAGCTGCAAGGACAGGTGAGCGTTGATGCACAACCGACATATTCTCAAAACCGTAGAAGAAATGATAACCTGTACTGATACATTTCGTGCCACGATCGGTGATACAGCTCCTCTCTTTCAAACAGCTGCAGTCATTGATTCCGAAATAAAACCGATCAAGTTGGAGGATTACCTCGGAAAATGGACCGTGCTTTTCTTTTACCCGAGTGATTTTACATTTGTCTGACCGACTGAACTTGCGGCGGTCGCTGCTGTTTATTCTGATTTGCAGAAGATGAACACAGAAGTTCTAGCAATCAGTACCGATAGTGTCTATTCTCACAAAGTGTATTTGGAAACGTCGAAAAAGTTAAAGCAAGTAAAGTTTCCGGTCGTCAGTGATCGAAACCAACTGATCAGTAGAGCGTATCAAGTACTGGATTGCTCAGTAGGCGCTTCATTTCGTGCTACGGTTGTCATCGATCCGGAAGGGGTTATTGTCTGTAAAACGGTATATCCGAATGATGTCGGCCGGAATATAGACGAATTATTACGTTTGGTTCAGGCCATACGTTATTCAAGACAACATAAAAAAGCGACCCCTGCCCACTGGGAGCCGGGTGACGAGGGAATCCGACGGGATCAAAATCGAATAGGGAGCGAGTGAGAATATTTATAGAACGGGGCTGACTAATTTTAAGTCAGCCCCGTATTTTATATTAGATCGGCTATATAAGCTTTGTTAATATGGAATCCAAGTCTGTGGTTGGGCGTTCACAATGGAAATTTTCACAAAAATACACAGTTGGTTTGTCATCAATCTGTTCGTATTCATTTGCAAAGGACGCTAAAGATGCGAGATTTAGTCCAGAATTAGATGATAGTACCGTAACTTCTGGTAAAAAACGCTCGTGAAGTTTCTTTAAAAATGTTTGGACTTCCGGATCCTCGGATAAGCCCAACACCACAACTTCCTTACCTTTTAAATGGGTTAACAAAAATGCTTCAAGTAAGTGGGCAGAGCCATTCGGATAGTGAGAGACTTCCCCTGAAAATACGTTGAACAACTTGTTTAAAAGCTCCTCGAAACGGGTTTCTCCCGTCAATTTGGCGAGTCTCCATAGCTGGTTGGCTGCAACACTATTCCCTGAGGGAGTCGCACCGTCATATAGTTCCTTTGGTCGAAGGATGAGCTGCTCAGAATCATGTCCAGAAAGGTAAAAGCCACCACCTTCTTTGTCCCAGAACAATTCGATCATCTCCTCGGTAAGCTGCTTTGCCTTCCCGAGATAGTCAAGTTCATATGTTGTTTCGTATAGCTCAATGGACGCCCATAGCAGGTTCGCATAATCGTCGAGGTAACCATTGTATGCCGTTTCACCATCTCTGAACCGTGCCTGTAACCGACCTTCAATCACCATGTTTTCATTGATAAATCGATAGGACCGCTTAGCCATTACAGTGTAATCAGCATTATTGAAAACGCGCCCTGCCTTTGCGAGAGCGGCAATCATATACCCGTTCCACGAGGTCAGAATTTTATCGTCTTTGTGTGGGTGGATGCGTTCGTCACGGATTTGAAACAACTGTCGCTTCGCTTCCTCCATATTCACTAGAAGCGCGTCAACAGATAGTCCTTCTTCCTCTGCAATATTTTCAACTCTTGCATGAATCAGGTTCGGTATGTTGTTCCCTTCAAAGTTTCCTTTTTCCGTTATATCGTATACCTGACAGAACAAATCACCCTTTTTTTCACCGAGATGTACAATGATCTCTTTAGGATTCCAAACGTAAAACTTACCTTCCATGCCTTCCGAGTCGGCATCCTCTGCACTATAAAAACCACCGAGAGGGTCAGTCATGTCGCGCTCAACATATTCAAAAATTTCCTGTACAACCGTTTTGTACCTCTCGTTTTTCGTGACCGTGAAAGCATCAATATAGGCATTGGCGAGCAGGGCATTATCATACAGCATCTTTTCAAAATGCGGTACCAACCATTCCTGATCAACGGAATAACGGGCAAATCCGCCTCCCAAATGGTCATAGATCCCGCCTTTAGCCATCGAATCAAGCGTTGTTGTCACATAGTTGAGGGCTTGCTTTTCCCCGGTCCACCTGTGATACTTTAGTAAAAACGTTAGTAAATGAGGCGTCGGGAATTTAGGAGCCTGACCGAAACCACCATAGATCGTATCGAATGTTCTACTTAATTGGTTGTAGCATCGATGAAGCACTTTTTCCTCTAGCTGTTCACCTTGCTCTGCTCGAACTTTTTCCTGAAGCGAGTTAGTAATTTTATCACCGATATTTTGGATTTTCTCAGGATTCTCTATGTATTGATCATATAGCTGTGTAATGACGTCCTTGAAACCAGGCTGTCCATATCGGCCCTCTTTCGGAAAATAGACCCCGCCGTAAAATGGCTTTTGGTTAGGTGTCAGAAAAACATGCAGCGGCCAACCACCTTGACCAGTGAGACCCTGTACGACCTTCATATAAATATGGTCAATATCTGGACGTTCTTCCCGATCGACTTTGATGGATACGAAACGATCATTTAATAGCTCTGCAACCTCTTCGTCAGCGAACGATTCCCTGTGCATAACATGGCACCAATGGCAAGTACTCATAGGAAACCTTTATTTATTATTCAATATTAGTCCCACTAGCTATAACCGATAGATACAAATACAGGCTTACCTTCTTCTTTAGCTTTTTTGAATGCCTCTACTCCCCACGGATACCAGTCAACGGGGTTGTGAGCGTGTTGCAATAAATAGGGTGATTTCTCATTTATCAATCTATTTGGTTTGTGTCCTTCTACGAACTCTTTCATATAAAACACATCCTTAAAAAGTATTTAAGTTCTTTCCATCTTCGCATAAGCGGCGTATCATAACCGCATAGGTTTTTGACTAGGAAAGTTGACTTATCGTCATCGTTAGAGTAACACATTTTACCACTTGACATACACAAAAAAAGACACCGACCTCCTTGGTCGCTGCCGCATATTTGTTATCCCGCTTTTATTCGTTTGTCTCGAATATAATCCTTAAAAGCCCGTTTAAAACTCGTGATAGCCGCCTCGCTCGGTTCGTTAAGAGCTTGCGATATAATCTCGACCCCGTTCACGACGATAACTTTCTCACGTACGGGCTCTTGTTTTAGGTCCTCTCGTAGTTGTTTCGTCATTGTACCGTGCTCCCCTCGAAGTGTTGGACCGCATTAACACGTCCTTACTCCGTTAAGCACGGGAGGTCTTTATTCCGATACAAAAATGCAAAAAAATACGCCTAGTATGGAACTAGACGCTATCGATCGAATTATTCTACATCGTATTTCGCTTTTAGGTCTAACATTATCTTAACGTAATTTTCGAGAGCCTCTCGGGACGGTTCTCCAACCTCTCGGACCGTAATACCCGTGTCCTCGTGAACATATTCCTTAACGACTGGTTTATCTTTTTTCATTGTTCGAGCCTCCTCTTGTGTCCGTTTACCACGTAAGTAGTAGTCGGTCGTGGACATCTTCGTTTTCCATAACTGCTCCACTACGTTGTAGTCGATTTATCATCGAGACTCCACAATTAACGTATTTTCCTCGTTCAAATAAACCATCGGGAATCTCGACGCTTATATCCTCCGACTTCGACTTTTTCTGACCGTTAATCGATAAAATAACCTTTGCACCACGTTGTTTACATTCGTAAATGGATTGCCATAAGTCCTCTATCTTAAACGATTGTGAACCGTAAAGTATCGTTTGACTATGCGTATAGGGAGGGTCGCAATAGACAACGTCCCCTTCTCGAGCTAACGACATCGTCTCTCTAAAATCGTTATTTAAGAACGTTACGTCGTGTAATAAGTCGTGCCATTCCTTAACCCGTTCCGCAAAAGATGCGGGAGAAATTGGATTATGCGGTCCAATCGGAGTCGACATATAACCGTCCGATTTTCTGAAACGAATAACCCCCGAATAGCATGTTCTTGTGAGTACCGCAAAGTCTAATCCGTTATGGTTCTCATTAAAACTATCACGTATTTTTAAATAATTTTCTTTCCTATTATCATTAAAATTTTCGATACATTCCTTGTAGTGGTTAATAAGTGTTTCAGGGTCGTCCTTTACATACTTAAAAACTTCTATAAGTGGTGTCATAACATCGGACCCCACCGCCTTGTCAAAACTATGTGTTGGCATTAGTTTATCTCTTTTTCTATCACATAAGGTTGCCAATACCGCACCGCTACCCAAGAATGGCTCGTAATATGAATTAAATTCTCTAGGCATTGTATCGACGATTTCTTCGGCAAACCTTTGTTTATTCCCAATCCACTTTAGTAATTGTGGTAACTTTTTATTTTTGATGTTTGGCATAACAACATTTCCCCTCATATTATTACTCTATCGGAAATTATATCACATTAAAAATGTAACTTATAGTATGTAGATTTATTGTCTACAAAATTATAGGCTTTACATATGGATAAATTAAACATTAAACAAGAGTTTGGAACTATTGTCAAGGATATTCGAAAAAAGAAAGGCATATCGCAAGAGGGACTAGCTGAACTAACGGGCTTGCATAGAACTTACATAAGTGATGTAGAGCGGGGGAGTCGCAATATATCAATAGTGAACATGTCCAAAATATGTCGTGCTTTAGGCGTAAAAATATCCTGTGTTTTTCAAAGAATGGGGGAATGAAAATTGCATCCGAATCCGAGATTTCTCAACCGTTCTAATGCGTTTTGGGGATACGCACAACTTATATCGGAAAAGTTAAAATACTCTAAAGGAGGAAACGTTAAAACCTATACGTCAAATGATGTCATTAAAAAGTTGAATGAACTAGATATTAACCTTGATGATGAAATTGTTAAAGACGTACTGGATTACCTCAATTTCCGTGCTGATATTCTTAACAATAAAATAAAACACTTCTTTATGGACGTAGAAAAGGCACGGTACACATTTAAGAGATTACATAATTATTATCAAGAACAAAATTTCACTTGTAGCCTTCCGTTTAATAAGCAAAAGAGGGAAAAGAAGGATTATGCTTATTTTACTTGTATCATAAACATTCTAACCGAAAAATACTTACGTAAATATGCGGACGCAAACGGGCTAGTTTACGGTAAAGATATTTATTTTGACGACGACCCGAGGCAGCTTACATATTTAAAAGATGAAAATAATTATATCGGCGGTATACTCTCGAGAAGGTTTGACGGTGCGTTCCCCGAGACTATCAATCCAAAGGCGATTTGGGAGATAAAAGAATATTATTACACTACTACTTTTGGAAGTAGGATTGCGGACGGCGTTTATGAAACTCAATTAGACGGACATGAAATAAATGAACTTGCCGAGTTTACTAAAGATGATATAAATCATATCTATTTTATTGATGATTACAATACGTGGTGGAACATGGGTAAGTCATACCTATGTAGAATTATTGATATGCTCCATAAAGGTCTTGTTGATGAAGTTATTTTCGGAGAAGAAGTTTTATTGAGATGGGAGTATGTATTATCAGTAATTGTAGAAGGTAAAAAAAGTGATACGGTGGAACCGCATAATCAAGTTGTTAAAGAAGTAAAGTAATTAAAAAATTACGGGGGAGTATAACACTCCGCCCGTTTTTAGTTTTGTTGCATATGGGAGGTTTAACGATTCCCCCGTCCTCGACCTTTATACTTCGACTTCCTCGTTTGGAGCTCGGTAATGTCGTCGACCGTCTCCTCTGCGATAACTCGTCCGTCTAGTACCGTCTGAAATACGATAGGTTGACCTTCGTGTCCTCCCCCGACACTCGAGATAATGTCGAGGATTTGGTCTTGTCGCATTGCATTAGCGTGGTACGGGTCGATAATGCGGAATAGGTTCTTGTTGCCCGTAGTTAATGTCGTGTAATGCGAATATCGATTTTCTATAAGCTGAGCTTTATCGAACTTATCTGAAGCGTTCGTCGTTGGCAGCCTCAATTGATTTCGTTGTATCTCTGGTATTGATTCTTTCGTCTTTTACCGTAGCAGTATTTACACTTCGAACCCGTGAGCCCCGTTAGCGTTTTTGTGATATTCGTCGATCGTACGATAAGCCTCACATGAACTACACATTTTCGCTAAGGTTACTCCGTCCTCTCCGTGCCTTACCGTGATAAGTGGATATTTCGTCTTTGGACCACGTTTGCCCATATATTCAAAAACCTCCTTGATTATAATAATGGACGGTCCATTAACCGCCTTCAATTTAATAAGACGGCTCCGCATATAGGAACCGCCTCTTTTTCCGTTCTTCTATTATTAAAGGGAGTTGTTAAATACACATGGTTAAGGGGTTTCGACTTACTTTGTCTTCTCTCTCGCTTTAACTTGATTTTGACGTAAAGCGATTTTTATTGCCGTTTTTATAGTTGCATACTCGAGTCTTCGACATTTACGAGCGATATATTTCGCCATTTCGTAGTCGTCCGAGGTAACGTCATCCCGATCGAGGTTCTTTAGTCTTCGATATTCCTCATCGAAGTCGGTTATCCGTTCTTGTGTCCCCATTATTCCGAATCTCCTTCGTCGCCGCCGTTATATTTCTCGAAGTATCCCTCGGGGTCGTTGACGTAGTGAGACGCAAGCGGCGAGATTTCCATTAGTGCCCGCTTTTCGAGGTCGCCATATAACGGGGTCTCGAGTTGTTGTCGAGCGATTGCGATTCGTTGTTTAACCTCGTCGGCTCCCTCTGGGAGTGAACGACTATCCACGTCCGTATAGAGTTGTCCGAGTTGGTTCTTTGTTTGTAGCCTTTCTGATCCGTTCTCGATACCGTTCACGACGTTTTGGGATAACGAGAGTACCTTGCCTTTTATGTCCCGAGCGAGAGCGGGTTCGTCCGTTAGGTTTACGAGCTCTTGTAGTGCCTCCGTAGCCGCTTTCGTGTTGGTTGCGAATAGGACTTTCCCCTCGAGCTCCATCGCCTTTTGTTCGAATAGCTTACGCTTTTGGTCGTCGACTTTCGGGAGCTCTGACGTGAGATAGTTCTCGCCGCTTTCGATAGCCGCTTTTAGTTTCGCATTGGATTCCGTCTTGAACCCTCGAGCGTCCTCCATTAGCTTGCGTTCGAAAGTCGCTTGTAGTTTCGAGATTTGAGCTTGTTTTCCCTCGAGTGATAGTTCTCGGTTCTGGTTGATGATTCGCTTTTGAGCTCTAAAATCGTCGAGAGCTCCTCTCGTGAATGCGGTCATTTCTCCCCGTAGTGTGTTCGAAAAACTGATGCCCCCGTGTAGTTGTTCTAGTTTCTTAGACATAGATAATCCTCTCCTTGTGGTTAGTAGTTTTATTTGAGTGTGTGGACCTTCTTAGAGGTCTACTATTACGCTTTCCTTTCGTGTAACTCCGTCGGTCGCTAACATGAAAGCCCGTCTCATTTTCGAGCTCGTTCCGTGTACCCGACGCATATAGATTTCGAGATTCATTTTCGGCATAGTCGCCGCTCCTCCGAGCTTTTCGTTGACGCCCTTGTATCCGAACATGAGTTTATTCGGGCTCCGTATCATTAATAATTCGACGTTCTTGTCTAGGTCTCGTATGACGTGATGGAGAGCTCTCCCGACCGCCATTCGTTTCGAATAGACCTCGTCTCCGATGGCATAAGCGTCCCCCTCGTCGACTTCGTGTACGGTTAACGATATCTTGACGATGTTCTTCTCGTGTATGATTCTATCATTCTTCATAATGTCGCCTCCTTTCGTTTAGTTCGATAGTGTGCGTTTTACCTTGTCGAGAGCCTTTTCAAACTCCCGTAGTGGTTCTAACGATTCGAACCCGATTCCATATCGAGCCGCATAGTCGTTTAGATAACCGCTCGGAGCGTATGACTCGCCCGTCTCGTACCGTTTTACTCGCATTCGATTGACTCCGAGGTCTTTCGCTACGTCGTTCATTGTTTTGTCGAGAACGGCGGTTCGTATTAGATGCAGTTGGTTTTGTCGTATCACGTTTCCTATCGCCTCCTTTTCGTCTGGTATCGTGTTCATTTCGAACGTTGACCGCATAAAGCGGAGGGACCCTATTCGAGCCCCGTTATGATGTCCCCGTGTGAGTGAGTGTGCGGGTCGTAAATAACCCGCAATTTCGATATTTAGGACGGTCGAGGTTTAGGAAAGAACTTTACGTTTTGCAATCCACGAAGTAGGAAGAAAGGTCCTACCACTTCCTTTCATTTTTGGGTTCCCCTACCGTCCAATGTTTTTTATTTTGTTAAAGAAGGGAGGCACGGCGGGGAGACACTAGAGGGAGGGAAACTCGCCCGCCATACCCTCGAAAAAAGGCATATCATCGTAATGCGTTTATTTAGTTCGGACCCCATCCGATAGGGTCCCAATTTCGAGACGGCTCCGAGTGATAGAGCGGAACCGCCTCTCGGTATGGTAGACATTCCGACGCCTTTTCGGAGGACGTCGTCTCCGTCGACTACACCGTATCTGGCAATCGTATAAGCTAGGGAGCGGGACACAACGACGAACCCGCCGCCCAAATTGCGTTTTTTTATATTGTTTTGTGTTATGGAGCGTTTTATCGTCTCACTTAAGTAAGCACTCGTAAAATCAGAATCAGTATGAAAAAATCGAAAGTTTTTTAGAAAGAAAGTAAGTAAACCAATTCGATTCGTTTTTGTGGGCGGCGTTTCCCCCTCACATACTTAAGCACGAGTGTTAGTTTATTGGACACAAAAAACATTAAAAAACTTTTTGAGATTGTCGTCGTCATGAGGAACCCATAAGGATCATCCCGTCTAAGTGATTCTAAGTCTTGTCGGGTAGAGTATGGACTCGGATGCGGTTAAAACGGCTTGTGTGGGCTCGTGTGCGGTCGTTCGAACCATATATGCGTATCTATATCCGTATAGACGTAAAAAAGGCGACCCCCGTCGGTGGAGTCGCTTGGTCTCGCATATATTCGATTTAGAGGTTTATCTCGGCGTATACGTCGTCGATGTTGTCTTGCGTGATTCCGATATAAGCGAGCGTAATACTTGCTGACGAGTGTACGGATTGACGGAACGAAAAAAGAGCCGCATTCCGCCGCTCCTCCCTTTATCGTTCTTTTAGTTTAATCGCATATTCTTTCGACCTTTTAAGAGTCTCTTATATCCTCTATGCGGGAACGCAAGGACGTTAGTCCGTTGCGTAAGTTGTTATAATACTATTGCTTTAATACAGTTGCTATCTTTACCGTTTTACTCGGTAATACTACGAGGGTGTTACTCGGTGATACTAGGAGAGTGTTACCCCGCAAACTATCGGACCTTTTTCCGTGGTTTAGGTTTGTAGATTTTAGGGTCTGGAACGACCTTCTCCCCGTCCTCGTTCACGATATAACCGTCCTCGGAGACTCTCGATGCGTAGCTCGGATAATAGAGAACCGTTTGCCTCATATCTCGAGCGACCTTCTCTCTCGTTATAAGTCCGTTTGCCTCGAGAATATCGGCGAGACTTTTAACCCGTCCTCGGTTGATTTGGAGTAGTTCGGTTATCGAACTATACGACAACCAACAAGCTCCGAACCTATCATTCGGGTTCCCGTCCTTGTGCGTATGCTCGCCGCTTACGTGGTCGAGTAGTAAATAATAGAACGCTACGACGTCCCTTATCTGCGGTTTGTTTCGCTTGTCCGAGTTGACCTCGTTCGACTCTCGTATAATACGAGGGAATACTTTTCGAGATAGTGCTCGATTGTGCATCTCGTAGCCTCCTGTATCGAGTAGCGTTTTCTTGTCGTTCGGTAGCGTTTTGTTTTCGTGTTCCATGATGTCGACCTCCCTTTCGTATGATTTGGACCGTTAATAAACGCCCGTTACTATCTTAAGCACGAGAGGTCAGTTTTTCAGTACATACGAATTTTTGTTCGCATTCAGTAGGAACCGCCCGAACCGTTGTCGGAGTATGACGAAACCCCTCGAGGATAAATTTCTGATATCGAATTTGTTTACGGGTTATCGTTCCATTCGTATCGGGTCGGGTTCGTGGTCGTGGAATTGTTATGATGTTTGCTTATGTAACGATGTAAAATGCCGAGTAGCCGTTCGGACTCTTGCGTCTTAGGGTGTTCGGCTCCGTATTTCTTCCAATTACATTCCATTTCGATTCTTAACATCGTACACGTTGCGTCGAGCCAGTCGATTTTTCTTTCGGTTTTATCGTAGTCCATTCGTCCTCCCTATATCGTAATTTTAAATAAGTAATTCGTCTCATATAACTATAATCCTTTATTCCAGTAGAACCTTGCCGCAGACAAAAAGCCGACCGTTGTTAAACGATCGACCATTTTTCTTAATGTGATATTAAATTATTTATTTCGGGTGTATATGGTCCGTTTTTAATCCATTCAATGTCTTTTGAATTGAGGTCAAACCATTCACCTTTCACTCTTTTTGTTTCAAAATATTTATGTAACATTAATTCAAGTTCACCGTAATTTTCACAATAAAAATAGTGTATAAGCTCAATATTGAATGGTAAATCCACCTTGAATAAATGAATTCTATTATCGAGGCTTCTGGCTCTGCCTATTTTATACCGATAGGAATAATCCTCTTGAATGAGATATACATACCCTTTTTTATTTTTGTTTTCGTTTTTCTTTTTCTTTATATTGATTGGGTCGAGTTTTTCGACTAAATTTTTATCGTATTTTTTTAGTAACTCTACCGCAAGTTTTCTATTTTCCTCTTTTTTATCGTTTTCTGCTATAAACACAAGTCGGTCAAAACGCTGGTCGCTAATATCAAATTCCTTAAGAGTTTCTAAAGTAAGTTTTCGAATAAGTGGTCCCGAACTCGCTAAATTTTCCATTAATCTAGGGATTGCTTTTTGACACGCCAAAGGATTAATTTTAACTGCCTTTTTTAAACCCTTTGTAGCATGTTTAATCTCTCCACCTTTACCGTGTTCTATGTAATAAATCAATTCAGAAATATTACTTGAAGTCGAAACATTTTTCAATAATTGAAGTAGCGGTGTAACATTACTCAACGTTTATCCTCCCGTCTATTCACCTTTGAAATTATCATTAGTTCTTATATCTTATCACAACATAGCATACACCCCGTTTTCAAAAATACGTTAGATAATCGGTAACGGTAAGTTGTAGGAAGCGGGTACGGGGGTGTTGGGGGATACGCCATATTACGTCATACAACGTCCGAGAATCGCTTGTGTCCTTTTCGATTCCTTCTCCGACTTCTTCCTTCGATTCGAGAACGAATACTCACAACGAACGAGAGACGATCGATTCCTTCGCTCTACCCGATACCCTTCGCATAGATTCCGAACCGAGCCGATTAAGTAAGAGCTTGCGTTCTCTATTCGTTTGGAGACCGAGGACCTCGCCTACCTACCCGTACCGTATCGACCATATAACGGGACCTTTCGCTAATACTTATCGAGGGATAATCGGTTATGTACATACGCATAGAAGGTCGAGAGATTACGTGTGTGAGACGCTAGGGATTATCGATTGTGCGTAGGTCGAATATAAAACGAGGGTATGACGGGATTTCTCTCGAGTGTATAGGCTGGGGGAGATTTCGAAAAGGGATACGGCGGGGTTATTTTCGTATCTCGATATGACGTTAGTTATTACGCTAGACCTTTAGGCTATCGCCACGTCGCCGCCTGCGGCTCCGTTGTGCTTACTTCGTACATTAACCGCCTTGGATTAACCGCATAGATAAGTGATCCGTGGTCGTTATAACTAAGTTCTATATAGATAAAATATGCGATGACCCGAGCGGTAGCGATGGGAGAGAGACGAAGTCCTCTAAGATATAAAAGGACTTCCCACCCCGAAATGCCCTTCCGACTTACTCTCCCAACGGATTTGGTGATTTTTATATGTGTCGTTTTCACATGTAAAACGGGGTGATATGTGTCGTTTTCACATTAAGTGTTTACATACGACAACGATAGTAACTCGGTTAATAGGAGACACAAAAAGACGAACCCTCGAAGGTCCGCCAGTGTTGATTAGTTTATACGTGGGACTTACGACGTCTCTCACGATAAAGCGTTGCCCTACTTACGTTTGTAATCTCGCATATCTTGTCGACCGTGTATCCGTTATGATCTCGATTCGCTACGAGCTCCATTGCGTGAATTAGACCGCTATGTTTGTCGGTATACTTTTTCGGTCGACCCTTGTAGACTCCTCGTTCTTTTGCGTCGGCAATACCTTCGAGTTGGCGTTCCTTTATCATATCCGCCTCGAACTCGGCGATGCCCGAAAGGACCGTTATCATTAACTTACCGATAGCAGTCGAAGTGTCTACGGTGTCTCCGCCCATGTTGAGAACGACTAGACCGACTCCCTTTTCGTTTAAGTCGTCGATAATTGTTAGAGCGTCTTTTGTGGAACGTGCGAATCGATCGAGTTTTGTAACGGCTATCTTGTCTCCGTGGTCGACGGTGACGAGTAGCTCGGTGAATTGTTCCCGATTAGATGCGGAACGACCGCTCACCTTTTCCTCGTAAACGACGTCGCAACCGTACTCTCGGAGCTTGTTCGTTTGAGTTTCGATGTTTTGTCCACGAGAGCTTACTCGGGCGTATCCATATATCATAGTCATTCGTTAAAACCTCCGATGAATTTTTGATACATGTAAATGATACACGATAAACGCCGTCGCATCAAGGAAGGTCATTTGTATCGAATGAGTGTACCCTATTGATACGGAGCGGACCCGATTTAGTTATTGCTACTTGACTCCGAGGGTATCTCGAAAACCTCGTATATATTGTACGATTTTAACCGTGAGAGCTCGTATGAGAGCAGCTAGTTTCTTTCGAGGGTTATCGGTTAGGCGAACGATTGGAACACTTAGACGGACGCACAATGTCGAAAACGTACAACGTAGCGAACATGGCTATAAAAGCATAGCGTCATGCGAACCCCGTGAGTTTGGAGACCCCTTCGCCCCAGACCTTCGAAGTGGCTGATATGCGATGTCTCACGTTAGCGACCACGATAGACGATGTCCTCGAGAACGTTCGAACTCCTCCGCATACTAACTCGTAAATACGCCATAGGCAACGACTTATAGACGCATAACCTACTTACACGGGACCCCTCGAAGTTAGCATGCGTAAACTTTCGTAAATACGATTACTACACTTTTCGTCAAGTTAATAACCTTTACACACCGTCATAACAACGTTTATAGATGTATGGAAATAATTAGTCGATCGATTGCGTTAGTTTACACCGTTTTGCAAACGTTTCGAGGGTATAAAAAAAGACGGTGTACTAAGTACCGACTTTGTTCAACTTTTTATCCTGGTATCTACCCCTTTTAAGAAATCCCTTAAATCTTCATATGTACTATATGATTGCTTCAAAACTTCATACATGTGTTTTTGTTTTGATAATTTACTTTTGTTATTGCCAAACATTGAATTAATATATCCCCAAAATTGTTCGTCGGCTTCTTTTGTGTTTTTCATCATCATTCTTGAATCAATTGTTATCGGTTTACTATGAACTAAATTATTTCTAACGGAAACTAAATCGTTTATTTTTTGATATAATTGTTTATCTCTCGGGAATTTGGAACCCTTTACTTCGAAATAAAATTCCGTTATTTTATCCATTATCCCAAGTTTTTCTTTATCCTTAAATTGATCTTCACCAAGATAAACGGAACCATATTCGTTGATTAACGATTCAATCGCCATTACAAAAAAGACAGTTGAAATAATACAATGCTTTTGCATTCCGTGATTTGTTCGTTGATACACTTGGTTTTCTTCTTTCGTATGTGAACCGAAATCCCATGACTTTCCGCCGTTTGTAATCTCATCATATGTTTTGGATACTTCCCTAAATTCATTATAACTTTCCTTTGCTATCCCATTATAAAATGAATGCAATGCAACATTAAAAATCACATCATACATACTGAATCACCATTAAAGTTAACTACAATATCCATATTCACAATCATTCTAACACCCCTTCTTTCTCTATAAATATTCTATAGGAAAATTAAGGACATTCAAACCTTTATTCCCGATATTCAGTAATTACCGTATATAAAAAACGAAGGTCCGATTGTGGACCCCGTCGGTTAGATTAGTTTCTCGACTGGTGAGAACTTCCGATGTCCTTCGAACACGTCGCTACTGAATAGATTAACGTAGTTCCGTACCATTTCGAGACTTGTATCTCCGAGAACCGCTTGGAGATTGAACACGTCCGCTCCGTTTTGGACTGACATTTTCGGAAACGTAGTCGGAACGTATGCGGGGAACAAATAAAATATAATTTCCCTCTTTATTCCATACAAAAAAGGGACGGCTCTCACCGTCTCCCTATCTATAAGCAACTTGTATTCGAAGTTTCCCGTCGTCCTTCTTAAAGTTAATACGATCGATTACAAGCCGCAATAATTTGTTAACCTCGGACGCCTCTCCGTCCCATATCTCGAGAACTTCTCCGATCTTTTCGAGTCGGTCCTCGTTCGTGATTTGTTCGTAATAGTTAATACGTTCCCTTAATTCGTGTAGTTGATTTTCAAGTTCTTTTATTTGTTCGTCCCGTTTCGCCTTACGTTCTTGGAAATCGGTCTTGGTGATGTCGCCCTCCTCGTACATATCGAAAACACGAGCCCGAGCGTTCTTAGCCTTTTCGAGTTGTTGTTCGGCTTGGCGGAGTTCCTTCTCAAGTTGTTCCGTATCGTTTCCGTTGTTCCCGCCTAGGTCCTTCTCGAGTTCTTCCTTATACTCGATTAGTTGTGCGTAAACTGCTGCGTCGACGTATTCCTCTTTTCCGCCTCCATTGCGGCAAACGATTCCGAACGGGTCCGCTTTTTGACACGATTTGACGAACACGACCGTTTTACCTTTGGCGTTCTTCCTCGTTACGAATGAGCGAGCGTATCCACAAGTACCGCATTTGATTAGTCCGCTATAACGTTTCGAGTGCATACGGTTCCGAGCGTGTTCTTTCGAACGACGATCGAATGTCTCTTTAAGAGTCGCAAACTCCTCCTCGGTCATAACTGCCTCGTGAGTGTCCTTCACGATAGTCCAATCACCACGAGCAACCTTTTCGAGTGGCTCTGTCTTTCGATCTAAGTGTCCGCTGCCTTTCGTTTTACCATAAACGGTATGTCCGAGATGTGTCTCATTCGTAAGGATTCGCTTTATTGCGACTTGGTTCCAATGCTTACCATAAGCGGTTTTGTAGCCTTTACGATTGAGCTCTTGGGCTAGCCTTAGAGCGGGCTCCCCTTTTAAGACTTGATTCTTTATATAGTCGAATAGGACTCGCTTATCCTCATTGACATATATGCGTTTATTGTCTCGGTCGTACTCGTAAGGGAATGGAGGCGGACCGTTGACCCATGCTCCCATTTTCGCACCGATTTTCTTACCACGTTGGAGTCGCTTTTTGATTTGTCGATATTCGAATCGAGCCATAAGTCCGAGGAACTCCGAGAGCATTTCGTCCGATTCGTTTTTGAGGTCGAACACTTTTTGCGGTGTGATTATAAGAGTATCGCTATCACGCAAAGCAGCTCGAATGATTGCCGCATCTTGGTCGTCTCCACGTCCTAGACGATCGTAGTCAATCACGATAACTGCGTCGAATAAGTCGTCTCGAATATCGTCGAGTAGCTCTAGCATTTTCGGACGATAGTCCAACGAGTCCCCGCTCGCAATCTCATTATAGAGAATCGGAGTCCATCGGTTGGACTCGGCGAGTTCGGTTAATTCTCGTTTATGTTTTTCGAGGTCGTCGTCTCCCTCTCCTCGTGATTTCCGAAGATAGATTGCGACCTCTTTTATATCTCGTATTTGTTCCATAAGTTCCTTAACACCCCCTTTAATAACTTATCACGTTATGTAACTAACACAAAGTCTAATAGATTCTTTTGGTAAGGTCAATAAGTTTATTAGTCTTTGGAAAATTTTAAGTAATGTAGTAGAATCTTAATAGATAAAAAGAAAAGGTTTTCTTTTTGGTGATTAGGGGGGGAATTATGAAATGGAGTATACTTTACCGATATTTCTGCTTGGGCTAGGTTTTCTAATAAAACTATGGGTTAACAAGGAAACAACAAAACCACATTTACTCACTTCTGTATCAGAGTTACCCGTGGATATAATGTTTTTAAGTTCAGCCTTAATAATCTCATATACCGAATTGCAGACCAAAAAGGTAGTTCTAAATAATGTTAGGAGCTCCGCAGATGTAATTGCTAGCAATATAAATAATGGATATATCATTTTTATTGGATACATAATCATAACATTTATTATAACTGCAATTTGGAGATGGAATAGGAGTTTTTTTGAAGCTGAAAGATGGGTAGTATTTAACATTATTCTTATTGTAAAACTTGGTTTGGCAATATATTGTCTGTACCATGCTATTACAAAACTAAACGAGGTGATGTAACAATGGACACACAAACTATATTGATACTTTTATTGGTTATTACATCACTAATGGTATCAGTGTTAACATTCTTGACAACAAAAATTAAAAGCAGCAGAGATAAGGTTTACGATTTTGAAATGAACCAAGCGAAGTATAATGATATGCGTAGATACTATGAATCAATTCTAGAGAAATATAATGAAAAACTTATGTCGCATGAGGAACGGTGGAAGGATGTAAACCATTTATTGTTAAATCAGAATAAGATAAATGAAAAGGATATAGAGCCCGAGGTGCATTATACTAATTTCTTATTAAATCACGGTATTCAGGAAAAGGAACTAGAGGTCGATCGATATACCGCATTTTTACTGACATCATTTGATGAAAAATATAAAAATATAAGTGATGCAATCAAAAATACTTGTAGAGGTATTGGATTAGAATGTTTACGAGGAGACGAAGAATATGTAGCGGGTGATTTATTACCACACATATTAAAGCATATTGTAAAAGCTCGAATTATAATTGCAAACATAGACGGGAGAAACCCAAATGTTTATTATGAATTAGGAATAGCACATGCATTAGGAAAACCAACAATACTGATTTCGAAAACTATTGATAAAGTTCCATTTGATATTAAATCGAAAAATATTATTCAATATAAAGATGCTTACGATTTACATCAAAAACTAACTAATGCCATATCACGTGCGATACTTTAAAGCCGTTTTAATAACGGCTTTTTTCTTTCATTTTGAGTGTTTTCCTATGGAAACTTGTCATCAATGACAAGTCGAATAACCGATGGAAACCATTACAGGCTTATTTTCACGCTTTGCCTTTCCAAAAGCTTCCTCTCCCCACGGATACCAATCGACTGGATTGTTTGCATGTTGAAGTAAGTAAGGGGACTTTTCTGCGATCAATCTATTGGGCTTCTGATTAGTTGTCATTGAAGATCACCTTCCTTTCTTTGAAAAAGTGAACAAATATTATGATACCTCTTTACTCTAACACGACTCACTACGTTTATGACTTCCCGTTATCGTCCCCATTCAATAGAGCAAAAGGTCACTTCAAACGATTATCCTCATAAAAAAACACCGGAATACGGTGCTTGCTTGTCCTAAATAGAACTAAGTTCATACTTTAATTCATTTACTTGCTTCTACTAAACTTCTTCAATTTGTCCTCTGATCTCGCCATCCGGATTTTGTTCTGTATGGGCATTGACATAAGTGAGACCCTCTTCCATCAACTCGACCAACTGCCTGACTGTAGTGATCCCTTCAGGGTTGTCCACAATATCCTCGTCAGTGATTACGCCTGTTACAACTCCTTTCCTAGTCGTCAAGCCTTCCTGTTCTGCTATCGTTTGTACATTTTCGCCAAACAAAAATGCAAGTACAGGACCGTTTACATCAGGAGCTCCGAAATGAATATGGGCTTGAATGAAGTTTTCTATATTGCATACTACTAGTCGGAATTTAAGTTTTGTATGATTTGAATTTGCGCTAAACTCCGCATTGCCGAACGCATTGGTTTGAACTGGAGGAACCTCATTTCTCCCAGACAATTTTGCAATGAATAAGGATTCCAACATTGTTGTTCACTTCCTTTCATACGTATATATTTACTTTACGTGAAAGCGAACGAATAAGGTTGTGCATTATACCTAATATCTTAAAAAAAGGCGGTTTGTCCAGGGTTGAATCTAAAAAAAAAAAGAGTACGACACATGTAAATTGTCATGTGTAAAAAAGGGATATCATTCCATTTAGTTGAATAAGTTGGGTAGATGGTACTTAATGTTTTAAAAATAAACATCAAAGGAGGCCTTTATGGGTGAAAAGAAATTTGTAGCACATCCTAATTCACAAAATAAGTTTGAAGGGATGATTACATATGGAGACAGGGATATCGAACTATCCGAAAACCCCCTCATTTCCATTACTCTAGGGGAGCGGTTTTCTGTTTGGAAAACGATCGTGAACGCCGTTGTGAGTCAATTTGTCATGAAACAAATGAAAAAGTCATCAGGATTGCTTTACGCAGAGTTGAAAGGAAACATCAAAGAAGGCTACGGTTTTACATTGACGGTCTGGGAAAGTAAAGCGATGGTCCCTTTTCGAGATCGTGGGGCCCACAAGTTTGCGATGCGGTTTTTCAGTTGGGTGTTTTATGGCGGAAAATCCCAAGCTTATTTTTTGACGTATAAAGCTGATGATGTGATTCCGACATCTGAAGAGGCTTATCAATTAGTAAAAGAGTATGGAAAATTCATTGATGGTGGAAAATTGGTTCGAAAAGCCAAAAACCCTGCAAAGCAAAATATTTTGGAAAATTAACAGTTCAAAAACCTAAAGAAAAATAGAGCTTCCCATAAAATAACATAGGCAGCTCTTCCTATTTCTTTCAGTGTATTTATTTATATTGACGAGAAAATACTTTGAAGGCAGTTCTGGAAAGCACGCCTGAAACACCGGTTTTCGGTACATGTGGTTTTCCTTTTCCAGTATCTACGAACGCTTTTAGGCTTTTTAACGTTGTATCCCAACCCTTCGAACACATCTTGTAGCATTTGAGGTCTGGAGTTAATCCTATGTGTTCAAATTGCAAGGTTGTTCCTCCTTCTTCACTTTCAGAAAGAGTAAAGACCACCTCTGTGCCTACCCATTCACTCCACCCCTCGACACACTTCCAACGAACCTTTTTAAAGGGGGCGAGTTCAATGATTTCCATCGAATTGAAAAGTAGTTTTTCAAAGTAAAATGAGCTTTTTCCGCCAACTTCTGTACTTACACGACAATCCGTTGTCCACCATCCTTTTATTCCCTCTGGGGTCGTGATTGCACCGTAAACGGCTTGAACATCAGATTTTAACTGGACCTGAATTGAATAGCTATTCAACGTATTTATTCCCCTTTTTCCACATATTCTTTAAGGCGTTTCTCAAGCAGCTCGACCCAACCATGTCTATGGGCTTCTTCCCATTCAGGATCCAAGAGTCCAACAGCATCATGAGTAAGCTTCAATACAGTCGATGAACCGTGTTCTTCTAATTTATACGTATAATGACTATTGACTGCACCTTTCATTCCGAGAAGTCCGTTTAGACGGATTTCCTCGTTTTCTTTTATATAGAGAACGGTTCCCCAGACGGCACCGTGACCGTCTCCCCAATCCTCGTAAAAGCGCCCGTCCATATTCGGTTCAAATACAAGCTTAGAATCCTTGTCGCTTAATCGAAATGCCCACCAATTATCAATCTCTTCAGTCAATGCTTGGAACACACGTTCTTTCGGCGCCTGAATCGAAACTTCCTGTTCGATTTGAAACCAACTCACCTCTAGCTTTGCTACTTTATTTTCCATGTTCATACCCCTTTCTTTCTCTTCAATTTGATTTTTCAGATGAACGAGCGATGATGAAAACTGAGACTCATATTTACTGACCCATCTGTTATAAAGCTGTTGTAACGGAATTGCGTTTATAAAATTTAAGCGGATTCTTCCCTTTCGACGTACAACAATCAGTCCAGCCGATTCGAGTATATCTAAATGCTTCATGACAGCATAGCGTGACACATTGAATTTCTCGCTCAATTCACCAGTAGTCATCGGACCATTTTTCAAGTAATCCAGTATTTCCACTCTTGAGTGATGTGCCAGTGCTTTAAAAATGTCGATTACCTCATTACTTTCCATTGGAAGGGTTCTTTGGACCTCCTTTCGCAATCCTTTATGTTACTTATAAGTAACATATTTAACGTGTGACTAAATAGTAACATTTAAATTCTTTTGTAGTCAATACTTTTTAAGTCAAAACAAAAAAAGCAGCTCTGATTTGGATCAAAGCTGCTTCTCTGTTTCGCCTGTTGCGAACTTTGGACCCTGAATAGTTTACCCTTCTAATAGTTAAAGGGCTGGAGGTTGTATCCCCGTGTTCATCCGGGAATTATGGGTCCGTTTTTTTAAATTTAATACTGCTTAAACTTTCGCAAGAATACCTATTTTTCACTAACATACTTTCTGATGACATGATTATTGCCAATAACTCAAACAACGAAAGCCCTACCTCTCTTTCGTCCTTACGACTCCTTGATCGTGCCAGTGTGGATCAGCTACTACAATTAGAACGTTCATTTTTACAGAAATTTAAGGGAAAATGGTTTGTGTTAAAAGGAAGGGTTAATGTGGAGTTTATTTCATTACATTAAAAAAGGGTGATGTACCATGTACATCACCCTTAATCAGCTATTGTTACGCCTTTTGAACGTTTGATGCTTGAGGTCCACGGTTACCGTCAACGATTTCAAAAGTAACTGTTTCGCCTTCTTCTAACGTTTTAAAGCCTTCGCTTTGAATTGCTGAAAAGTGAACGAATACATCGTTTCCTTCTTCGATTTCAATAAATCCAAATCCTTTTTCTGCGTTAAACCATTTTACTTTACCTGTATTCATGCGAATACCTCCTAAAAAATTAAACTGTGTATTCGCCATAAGTTATGTTTCAATATTTTGTACCAAGTTTGAAGAAACACTTTAATATGAATCGACCTGTAAATCGTCCACATTTGATGTAGCTACGACTTATTTATCCAAAAATATTTAAACGAACTTAATAGCGTTATTCCTATAATAAACGATTTGTAGGTATGTGTCAATCACTTCTTATCTTTTATCTTATTGAATATAGTATGAGGACGATTTAAATTCAGAAGAAGGTGATGAAATGATGATGAATCAATCGTATTACCCACAGCCATTTCCACACCAGCCTATTACGAAACCCGATCGCGGATTTAAGCAAAACAATGTGATGGAAGTGTTCGGTACTGGAAGTGTTACCGCACCACCAGATGAAGTGATTATCTCGATAGGTGTACAAACGCGCGGGAAAAACGTTCAGCAAGCGGTCCAGGAGAATACAGCAAAAAGCAACCAAATTATCGAAGGGTTGAAAAAGTTAGGACTAACAAATGAACAAATTGGTTCATCCAGTTATACGATCACACCAGTTTATGAATATAAAGATGGGGCTCCGTACTTCATTGAGTATAGAGTTGAGCATTTATTAGAGATTGAACAAAAAGATGTAACGAAAGCTGGGACCATCTATCAAACTGCAATTGAAAATGGGGCAAACATTGCAAGGGAGCTTCGATTTCAAGTTTCCGATCCTCTTCGCTATTATGAACAAGCCCTTACTGAGGCATTGAATCATGCATTTCAAAAAGCCCAGAGTCTATCAAGTCAATTAGCGGTTCAAATCAATCCTGTGCCGATAAAGCTCTTGGAAGTCGGTGATCAGGGGCCGATCCCTTTTTACGATTCAGCGGTTAAATTTGCGTCGACTGAAGTTCCAATCCAACCACAACAACAGGTCGTCAAAGCCCAGATCAAAGCGTGGTTTCAATACTTATCCACTTAAAAATAATTGTATAGTTTCCTCGATTGTATTAAACTATTGTCAGATACGTTGACTATAGTCCGCTCCAAAATTAAACAAAAATCGAATGGTGTCTAAATGGGGGAATTAGCGTTGAAACTTGAACAAGCTGTAGGATTAGTACTACGGAAGCATCGTACAGTCGAAAAAATATCGCAGTTTAAACTGGCAAAGTTAACTGGCTATGACAGATCATTCATTAGCCTATTAGAAAGAGGACAACGGGTCCCGTCTGTGAAAACGATCTTCGTACTAACCGAGCACTTACAAATCTCACCCTCCCAATTTATTGATGAAGTCCACGAGCTTGTTGATAGTGACATCATGGAATATGATTAGAATTCAAAAAGGACCTGCATTATTCTAACGTGCAAGGTCCTTTTCCTTTAATTATGATGCCGCTTTATCATTTGGTAAATGTTTTCCGAGTTCTTTTCCGAGTTTACCTGAAAGCATAAAGCCGAACATTTGAAAATCTGCACGTAATGCCCATAAAGGGTGACCAAATGTCGCAGGCTTGTTCCCTTCAATAAAAAAATGGCTGATCCAAGCAAACGAATACGCTATAACTGGCGCGAGTGCGATGTACCAGTAGTTCATCGTCCCGATGGCAGTAATGATACAAATGAATACGAAACTTGTTCCTACAAAGTGCCAGCCTCTCGTTGCCGGTTTTGCATGCTGCTGCAAATAGAACGGCCAAAACTGAGTAAAGCTATTAAATTCCTTCATTTCACTACCTCCTCCCCATTTTTTGAACCTTGCATTAGTGACACCCGAAACGGATGCAAAGTTGCCTGCATGATACCGTTAACGACAGCAGGATCTCCATTCATAAGTTCCTCGGCTCTTTCGTATGTATCGACCCTAAGAATGACCACCCCAAGTGAACCGTCTAAACAGGGGCCTGCTAATACGAGCTCACCCGTTTTCAAAAGGTTCTCTATGTATGCGAAATGTTCCTCTAACACAGCTTCCTCTTCTTTAGTTACATCATTAATGAAGCCATCCCGATTTGGAATCAATTTATAAAGGTACTCCGCCATTTGAATATTCCTCCTTTACCCCCTTTTATTACTTTCTTTCTTACTATTTAAATTCCTCTATTCCAGTACGGTACGTGAAATTTTATAACCAGTATGAGGAAATCTGATTCATATCTTCGCATAGTGCACTTCTTTCGTCTGGATGAACCATGACTGGTATTTGATCATATAAGGTAATGTAAACTGTCCTATCATCATCTTGATTATTCAAATAGTGTTGCAGCTGTTGAAACTGTCTCTCGGATAGAACACATTGTACGGAAAGCTGTTTTACTCTCATTAAAGTAAACGCCTTTTCCTCCTCATCCCAATTACCACCTAAAACCGGTCCATCATACTCTTTCATATGGATTGCCTCCTTCTAATAGACACACTATTCTTCTGTTAGGGTGGAATGTATGATTGAAGTTTATACAATTGGTTTTGAATCCCCTTTGTTATCCTACTAATTGCTTTTCAAAAAAAATCATCCCAGTACGGTACGTGAAATTAATTCACATCTTCGGACAATAAGCCTACGTCCACAACATATTTAAAAAGAAGCGATTCACTCGGGACCGCTTCTTACTTTTCTATATGATTTCCATCTTGCTCATTTTGGTTATCCTTTGTTTCGAAGGTTGCGTCAGTTGTTTGCTCCAATTTGGACAGCTCCTTCGCCGATTGTCTTCGAATAATAATAGTAGCTATGATCGCTCCTGTAACAAAGATGAATAACATGATGAGCGATGGAATATATTCACTTTTGTCTTCAGGAAAATAAAGAAATGGCATCATGGGTATCCCACCCTTTCAAATTATGCTTTCTTCATTATAGCAAACGTGAACGGAGCACGTTGTAAACGGCCTTACAATTTAGTGAACACCTGCCGAGGCACCTGTTAAATAGAAAGGCTGACTCGAATTTCAAGGAGCCAGCCAATAATTGTATCTTTTAAAGTTGTTTTTCCATCGATTCGAGAATGTAGTCAATCGATTTCGTCATCGCAAGAAAACGCTTTGCTTTTGTATCCTTTTGAAAAGCCTGCACGGCGATGATTGTCAGGTTTTCGGATGTATCTTTAATTTGGATCGGATACACATACTTCGGACGCTCTCGGATCGCCCATTCCGAAGCAAGTGGCTTCCATTCATCCACCAGTGATTGCACCTTATCTGCAAAAGGTTTCGCACTACCAAAAAAATCAACTTCGTATCCATCGGACATTGTACGTTGTTCGAATTGTTGCTCTGCTTGCTTCGTATAAACACGCAATTGTTTCGTCATTTCATTCAATCGACTATTGTCCGTAGTCATCCTGCTTCACCCCGCTTTACTTATCGTATCAAAAGCGGTTTTCAAAATCTACAACGAAAATAAACTCAAAAGCCAATTGCGCTTTTGCTTTGTGGCAACCGGATTGAATTCCGTGCGAATCTCGTTCGTAGCCGTTACTTGAAGCAGCAGCTGCTCTTCAAACACAACCATTTTCTCCTCTAGATCAGTTAAACGCGTCGCCATATGGTCTAGATCCTTTCGATGCTGTAAAACTTGATAGCTCAGCACCTCGTCAGCCTTTTGGGAAACTTTCTTTTCAAGAATATCAAGTTGGGAGTGAAGCTTTTTGAACCGCTCGTCCATTTCACTGATTCCAGACTTGCTCAACTGAATACTTTCGTTCGTTGTTCGTTCTTGAATTTTAATGTCGCTCATTTGTAATCCTTGTTGTAACTGTTTCTGGATTGTACTCAACACCTGAATATCTTCTTCACGAAACAAATAGTGGCCATGCTCGTTTTTCGGACAGGGGATCTCAAAATATTTGACCCATCGTTGGATTGTCGTAGGATTGACACCAAGCTTTTTTGATACGGCTTTTGTTTTAACCAGGCTTCCCATCAAAAAGACCTCCCGTTGTTATTATTACAAATACTATTCAATGGTTCCCCCCCTAACCCTTCATGTCTGACAAAACTAGAATTTGTTCGGCAAAGAAAGTGGATTTCGACATCAGATTGCTCCTCGAATAGTTGTGGCATCAGTATCCATACTATTAGTAGGAGGTGACCAGTTTGTCTAAAAAGAAGGAAAAACCACAGCAACGGAACGACCGTCAAAACAAACCAGGATATGGGGATAAGAAATTGGAAGGTCCAAACCGCCCATCTACTTAATTCTCCCGACTTTCCCAATTATGAATACTGAATAAAATAAGCTGACTCCTATGCAGAAACCTTCCAATGGAATGGAAGGCTCAATTAGGAGTCAGCTTTGTATTTTGCTTTTCAAAAAAGCAAGCAGGTGTAGTTCTGAACGTTTATGTGCATACCAATCGTTCAAGTGTACCTTGTCAGGCAATGAAATCTCTTGAAATCGAAGGTTAGTGAATGACTTTTTCAACGACCAATCCTCATCGTATTCTCTCTGATGGCGAATAATGGGATAGAGTGTTCTCAGCGCGGCCATGTGTCCTTTGCGTCCGATTTTCAGAAACCGCTCATACTCTGATCTTGCTCCAGTTGGTTCAGTGTTAGAAGCAAATGAACTAAAACGTTGATGGTACGCAGGGTGGAACAACAGCTTCAATAAACGTCGGCCGAGCAAAATCCGTTTCTTTGCTTTTCGAAATCCATGTACAGACAGACCGAACAAGTCTCCTTCAACAGTTGGAAATAATACCGTACTAAAATGAAAGCGATCTTGAACCCAAAACGGTAGGGAATGAAAGACCCGCTCTTTATAAAGGGTTCGTTCTAGAACAGGCTTTTGGATCAATTGTTGTTCGTTAACAATCAGACACGTGTTAATTCGCTCGTAATTCCTCTTGTTCCATAACCTCTCCCACTCTCTCCCCATAAAAGATGAAACTTGAAAGGCTTTCAATAAATGGAATAATGGTGTGTTACACTTCTTGGATACCTCATATAGTAAAAGTTGTGGGTATGCATCACTAAAAATCAACCAATTGGCTCTTTCATATGTTTCAAACAACAAGCGCCTCTTTTTTACCGACAATAATGTCCGATATTCAGGGGAATGAAGATCACACATATTCCACCCCGCATTTCTAGAAACCATACTTGCAAGAAAAGACCATGAAATCTCAGGATTTTGCTCATAAAAATTGTGATACGCTTTTGTTCGTGAAATATTATCGACGTTCCATTTGGTCGTCTTCTTTTGAATCGTAACAATCAGGTGTTTTTCATCCTGTGTAAGGTTTGATTCATTTGGTTTCACAAATAATTTCAGAGCACTTTTATTCCACATTCCAACCCCGATTCTACAAACGTAGGTTCGTCTTTTTTAGTAAAATACTCGACAAACGGTCTGTGTGTGGTATATTTTTAATAATGCAATTCGATAAATTTACTGATTGAAACTATATGTACCTTTATACGTCTATATTAAAGACAACAAAAGAAGAATAGCAGCTTTTGAACAACATCTATTAAGTATAGGTGTTTTATAATCATCGTTTTAAGGAAGGTGAATCCAATTGGACTTTCGCTATCCCAACCGAAAACCTGCAAGCTCTCAACTACAAACGGTAGGAAGGACTTCTTTTAAAGAAAAGGAAGGCAATCGGTCGTTTGCAAACCGTGGAATGACATTTGAGGATGACATCAACCATTCCAATCTATATTATTTACAATCCGGAAAAGCAGTTATTCATAAAAAGCCGACTCCTGTGCAAATCGTTTCAGTGGATTATCCAAAACGGAGTGCAGCTGTCATAAAGGAAGCTTATTTTAAACAACCGTCTACAACAGATTACAACGGGGTATATAGAGGGAAATATATTGACTTTGAGGCAAAGGAAACTCGAAATAAGACATCCTTTCCTTTAAATAATTTTCATCAGCACCAAATCGAGCATATGAGGCAGGTTACTAAGCAGGATGGGATCTGCTTCATACTTGCTCGCTTCAAGACTACCCAGGAGGATTTTCTTCTTAAAGCCTCGGACTTATTTCAGTTTTGGGAACAACAACAACAAGGTGGACGGAAATCAATCCCGAAAGCCTTCTTCGAAGAAAAAGCCCCATCAATCCAGCTCGGTTATAATCCGAGAATTGATTATTTGGAAATTATTGATAAATTGTTTTTCGCTGGATGATTTAGGGTAATAAACGAGTTGGACGTTACGAAGGATATATGAGGTATATTTTCTTTTATATGAACAACCTCTTTAAAATACGTGTTCAAAAAAGTAGACGTATCAGAATTACTAGTATGAAGTTCGACTAAGGTCATCACATCCTCTGATAACGTCGAACTGACTTACATCGTGTGAGCCCAAGGCACGACAGTTTTGAGGACCGGAACGACGAGCGGTACTTGCATGAATGCTACGAGTTGTACCGAGGAAGTATCCTCTAGGAATGAACTAGTAGACGCAGGTACATATGCTCTTACTTTGGACCGGAAAAACCGAGTAACGTCGAAATTCGCCGTTTATCAGATCGATACTTTTTGAACAACCTTTTAACACCGTTAAGAATAGAAAGGTAGGAACAACCATGAATAACAATTATAAATCACGACAGGAAAGGCGTCATCAAGCCAATCCGAAAAATAATAAGAAAAAACCTCCAAATTCGAAAAAAGGGATATTGAAAAAAGTAACAGCCCTCCTTCTCGTTTTTGGATTAATTGGAATTACTGCAGGAGCAATCGCTGTTTTTGCAATCATAAGTAATGCTCCTGAGTTAAACCCGAAAGCACTCGAAACACCTGTTGCTTCCAAGCTTTACGATATGAATGGTGATGAATACGGGATGCTGTATTCGGATGAAAAACGGATTCGCGCAAATTTAAGCGATATACCTGAAGTTGTTCAAAATTCCTTCGTTGCTGTCGAGGATGTTCGATTTTATGATCACTTCGGTATTGATATCCGAAGAATCGGTGGAGCAGTAATTGCCAATATCACTGAAGGTTTTGGTGCTGAAGGCGGAAGTACGATTACTCAACAGGTCATTAAAAACACACTATTGACGAATGATAAAAAAATCACTCGGAAAATAAAGGAAGCGTATCTCGCCATCAAACTCGAGCAAAGATACTCGAAGGATCAAATTTTAGAAATGTACTTGAACAAAATCTATTTTGGTCAAAGTGCATGGGGCGTTGCAACCGCAGCTGAAACATATTTCGGAAAAGAAATCAGTGAGCTTAAACTGCATGAAGCGGCACTCCTTGCCGGTTTACCAAAAGCACCTAGCTATTATGATCCATTCGAAAACCCTGAAGGGGCTGAAGAACGGAGAAATATCGTTCTTTCCCAAATGGAAAAATACGGATATATTACGAAGGAACAGTATGAAAAAGCAAAATCTATTCCGGTTACAGAATATGTTAAAAAGCCTGATCCTGAAAAACAAAATGATCCTTACAACACGTTCGAGGCCCAAGTCATGGAAGAAGCAGCCAAGATGGCCGGCTTCGATGATCCAGGAAAGGTCAAATCTGCAGGGCTCGAAATTTATACGACCCTGAACCCGAAAGCGCAAGATGCAGTGGAAGAAGCTTTGTACACAGATACGATCATCGCTCAGAAAAATATCAAGGGTGGACTTGTTCTAATGGATACTCAAACAGGTGCAGTCCGTGCTATCGGCAGTGGTCGGAAAAATCAAATGAGCAGCTATTATGCGACCCAGCTGAAACGACAACCTGGATCTACCATCAAGCCGATTCTCGACTACGGTCCTGCGATCGAGCACATGCAGTGGCCGACTTACAAACAAGTCAGTGATGAGGATATCGTTATCAACGGCCACGAATTCCATAATTATGATAACGAAAACCATGGTACGATGTCGATTCGCAGAGCATTATATGAGTCATACAACCTCCCTGCCATTCATACTTGGCAGGATGTCGGCGCTGACAAAGCAGAAGAATTTGCAGAGAAACTTGGCATAGAAATCGATGATAAACATTACAGTCCATCTTATGCGATCGGTGGCTTCCGTGAAGGCCCTTCTCCGATGGAGCTAGCTGCTGCATATGCTGCATTCGGGAATGAAGGGGTTTACAATGAACCTTTCACGGTTACAAAAATCAAGTTCCCTGATGGGCGCGTTATTGAGAAAAAGTCCAATCCTGAGGTAGTGATGGAAGAATATACTGCTTACATGATTACGGATATGCTGAAGGACGTCATGACAATCGGAACGGCAAGAGATGTGAATTTGAACTTCCCTGTTGCTGGTAAAACCGGAACGACAAATTACGGTTCAGAAGTTCCTGAAATCGAAGGAGAAACGAAGGATGCTTGGTTCGCTGGATATTCAACAGAATTGACAGCCGCAATCTGGACCGGTTTTGACAGCTATGAAGATAAAGAAGGAAACTTTCAATATTTAACGGGAAAAACGGATGATTACTCGAAACAGATCTTCGAATATGTCATGGAGCGCGCAAGCAAGGACCTAAAGAATGCAGATTGGAAGCGTCCTAAATCAGTTGTCGAAGTTCCGATTGAAAAAGGAACAGGAAAACGTGCAAGCGAATTTACACCGGACGATCAAATCCGAATGGAACTTGCAGTTGAAGGGACTGATCTTCCTAAGGTATCTGAAAAATACTTCAAAGTCGAAACACCAAAAGACTTTAAAGCGAAATATGATAAAAAGAAACATGAAGTGAAGCTGAGTTGGAAATATCCAAAGGAACTGCTTGATAAGGGAATTACCTTTAAAGTCCTCTACTCTATGGACGGAGCAGGCTATCAAGAGTTAACTAGCCAAAGTGAAATGGAGCTCGTTGTCCAAAACATCGCGCCTGGCACAACATACAACTTCCAGGTCGTAGCAGTCGATCAAGGACGTAATAAGGAAAGTGATCCTGCGACGGTTCAGGTTAAAACTGAAAAGGAAAAGGATAGTTTGCCGGATCTACCAGGTGATGGTGATGGAGAAGGCGACGATGATGGTAATGGCAACGGCGGAGGCAATGGTGGAACCGATGGAACCGATGGTGGTGAAGGTGGTACTGGAGACGGAACCGGTGATGGAACAGGTACAGGTGAAACCGGCGGCACCGGAGATGACGGTGGCACCACACCGCCTTCCGGATCTGGTTTATTGCCCCCATCAGGCCGTGAAGAATCTTAAGGAGTTTTTCTGCTACATGAAAGGAACGGATCGATTGGATCCGTTCCTTTTGCTTTTCATTTTTTTATTTGAAATCGATCTTGTAATAGGACCCAAAGCGGCGGGTACGAAAAAGCCAGGTTCCAAAATGACATCCCGGCAATCCCAAGCCTTTTCAACAGTTCAAATTTTGCCGCATAGCTTCTTAAATCCTCAAACCAGACGATGTGCTCTTTGCCATTTTGATCATAATACGTATAGAATGGAGCTTCATCCTCTTGATTGTATTGAATCTCAGTCCGTTGTGTATAGGCTAACCGAGTTGCCTGTGGGATACTTAATGCTTTAGCAAACTCTCCACCTTCTACAAATGGAAGTGTCCAATCGTATCCGTACAGGTTCACACCCATCATTACCTTTTCCTTCGGAATTTCAGAAATCGCATAGCGCAATACCCTTTCTACTTCTGGAAGTGGACTGACTGGCATTGGCGGTCCTCCACTCCATCCCCATTCGTACGTCATAATAATGACATAATCTACAATTTGCCCATGCGCTTTATAATCATGCCCTTCATACAACACACCTTCTTGAGTCGCACTCGTTTTAGGCGCGACTGCAGTGGAGACGATATATCCTTGTGGCCTCATGCGTTGTACAAGCCTTCTCAAAAACTGATTATAGCGTTCCCTGTTTTCGGCACCGAGAAACTCAAAATCTACATTTACCCCAGTGTATCCTTTTTGTTGCATGAGCGTAAGTATGTTGTTGATCAACGTAGTTTGAATTTGTTGACTTGATAAAATCGTAGTCGCTAGCTCTGTACTGAAGTCAGCCCCCTCTTTGATGTTCGTTATCGTCAAAATCGGCCGGACACCGGTCGACTTTGCAACTTGCAGCAAACGATCATCGTTTTCAAGCTGCCTCAGATTCCCTTGTGCATCAACATGATAACTGAAAACTGCGAGCCAGCTTAACGCTTTCGCAGCATCACGGGCATTCGCAATTGTCTCTTCATAGGGTTCTGCATAAGCATTTACGATTGTGGGTGTCTTAGCCCTCTCAGGAATGCGCAGTACCTGCCCAGGATATAATACACTTCCCTGAAGTTGCGGGTTTGCACTTTGAAGCTCTTGCACCGTTACACCTGTTTTTCTTGCTATACTAAAAAAAGAATCCCCCTGCTGAACGGTATACCGGTTTTGTGTTGGAATAAGCAACGTCTGTCCGACTGCGAGCTGTCCAGGTTGCTCTAATCCGTTGATATCCACAATCCTCTGCCACGGTATTCCATAAAGCTGTGAGATTCCCCATAACGATTGTCCTTGTGCGACAACATGGATTTGCATGGACGAACCTCCTCAAAACGTCATCATGCTACTATCCTATGTTCTCTTTACTTGTCCATATGCTGTTTTTTTACCTGACAAGAATCAAACAGTGACCTTGACTTTTCTCATCCGCTTCTGTCCTTCACGACAAAGATAAAGGAGCGGACAAGCATCACATTGAGGGTTCTGAGCCTTACAATGATATCGTCCGAAAAAGATAAGACGATGGTGGGTTTCAGACCATTCCTCCTTCGGGATTTTACGCATCAGTGTTTTTTCTACCTCAAGCACACTATCCTTCCACTTAGAGATTGCAAGGCGTTTTGAAACCCGTTCAACATGTGTGTCCACGGCAATGGCCGGTTCGCCAAATGCCACTGAAACGATTACATTCGCCGTTTTCCGTCCAACTCCTGGCAACTTGACGAGCTCGTCCCTCGTTCTTGGAACATCACCACCATATTCGTGGATTACCATTTCAGAAAGCTTGCGAATGTTTTTACCTTTATTACGAAAAAGTCCTATTGAGCGGATATCATTTTGAAGCTCCTCTAACGGAACTGCTAAATAATCCTCTGGAGCTTTGTACTTTTCAAACAATCCTGGCGTTACTTTATTGACAAGGGCATCTGTACATTGAGCAGATAACAAAACGGCGATGGTCAATTCAAAAGGGTTGGAATGATTCAGCTCACAGTGTGCCTCAGGAAACATTTCTCCCATCGTATCTAATACTTCACGGATTTGTTTTTTCGTCAACATCATATCTCGTCCTTTTTACGTAAAATTGAGTTCCATACATTTCCTCAAGTTGCGAGAAGCAGGCAGAAGACGCATGTCGTAACCTGACGCTATCATTGCTCAAGCCAATTATAATATGGAAAATCGGATGTATTCGACTCACTTTTTGTATCCTTGCGCTGATAGCGATGACGGCGGAACTTTTCCCCGTACTGCTTTGCGTCCTCAACAGTCTGGATACCATTCTTTTTCCACTCAAATAAGATACGATCGATATAGCGAAAGTTCAACTTTCCTGATAAAACCGCTTCTTTCAAAGCTGCGATGATCAGTTCAACCTTATGGTGATCTTGATCGATCCATATCGCCAACGTTTCGCATTCAATCGGTGATAGTGGTCGTCCGAACTCTTTTTCCACGATTGAGTAAATTTGGGTTTCTTCTTCTATTTGTTTGTCTTTTGCGGCACCGACTTGTTGTTCTTCTATTATACGGATCAATTTGTCCCAAAGTGGTTCGAGTGTATACGTTTCGGAAAACATCTGCTGATCCGGATCTTGATGCTCCTCGATCTTCAGCAAGCCTTTCTGAATGCATGTCCTTAACAATTGCATACATTGGTGCGAAGAAATCGTCATTCTAGACGATATCTGTTCAGGGGTTGGAAAGTAGTTGCCACTTTCAATGAATGAATGCATATGTAAAAGAACCATCATCTCATCTTCCTTAACACCTAGTCGATGATAGTTCATCAATAATACGTTCGGAATCGCGATCGTACCTGCTTGTATCCAATTTAAAAAACTTTCTCGTTTCATTTACTACACCTCAATCATATTATAACAGACCTATTGATTAGAAATGAGAGGAAATCCATATATCTTCTTAAAACAGCCGGCAAAAGAAAAGGATGACCCCTTGATGGAGCCATCCAGTTTCACCTTTTGAATTTCCTTAAGGATACAGACGATTTAACAAGCGCGGGAACGGAATGGATTCGCGGATGTGTTCGATACCTGAAATCCATGCCACCGTCCGTTCTAATCCTAGTCCAAACCCTGAGTGCGGCACGCTACCATATTGTCGAAGCTCCAAGTACCATTTATAAGCATCAGACGTAAGGTCATGTTCTTCATAACGTTGTTTCATCAATTCTAAATCATCGATACGCTGACTACCGCCGATGATTTCTCCATAGCCTTCCGGAGCGATCAGATCCGCACAAAGTACGACATCATCCCGGTTCGGATCAGGTTTCATATAGAATGCTTTAATGTTCTTCGGATAATTCGTAATAAAAACTGGCTTGTCGAAGCTTTCAGCGATTGCCGTTTCATGCGGAGCTCCGAAATCCTCTCCCCACTCGATATCATCAAAGCCTTTTTTCTTCAACAGCTCAATTGCGTCGTCGTACGAAATCCTTGGAAACGGCGCTTTGATCTTTTGGAGCTTTTCGAGATCACGGTCAAGTGTTTGCAGCTCGATCGAGCAGTTTTCCATGACAGATTTGACCATATATGTTACATATTGCTCCTGGATTTCGAGGCTTTCATCATGTTCAACGAATGCCATCTCGGGTTCAATCATCCAGAATTCAATCAAATGACGGCGTGTTTTTGATTTTTCGGCTCGGAATGTTGGACCGAATGAGAAAACTCGTCCGAATGCCATTGCAGCAGCTTCCATATAAAGCTGGCCGCTTTGTGACAAGTAGGCATCCTCATCAAAGTATTTTGTGTTGAACAATGTTGTCGTTCCTTCTGCAGAGCTGCCAGTCAGAATAGGCGGGTCGATTTTAACAAACCCCTCTTTATTGAAAAATTCATATGTAGCACGGATGATTTCGTTACGAATTCTCATAATCGCATGCTGCCTTTTCGATCGTAACCAGAGATGACGATTGTCCATCAGGAATTCAGTCCCGTGTTCTTTTGGAGTAATTGGATAATCCGTTGATTCATGGAGTACTTCAATTCCTGTCACAACAAGCTCAACACCTGTTGGCGAACGATCATCCTTCTTTACGGAGCCTGTTACATATAAGCTTGTCTCCTGTGTGATTGACTTTGCTTGCTCCCACACGTTATCATCAACTTCGCTTTTAACAACGACACCTTGAACAAACCCGGTTCCATCCCGTAGCTGCAGGAAAGCAATCTTCCCGCTTGAGCGCTTGTTCGCAAGCCATGCGCCGATCCTTACTTCTTTATCGATATGGTCACGTAATAATTGTATTGTCGTTTTCACGTTAAACTCCCTCCACCTTGTCCATACACATTCTATAACGCATACATTATAAACATTGCTTGTTATAGTTTACATGAAACTTAATTGATTAGACAACCTAACTTGCTTATTTCCGGTGCTTTTCCATAAAGCTTTTGATCCGTTTCAACGCTTCCTCAAGAATGGGTAGCGAAGTTGCATAGGATAGTCTCACATTATCCGGTGCACCGAAGCCGCTTCCTGGTACGAGGGCTACTTTTTCATACTCGAGCAGTGCTTCGACCCATTTGTCGACATTTTCAAAGCCTGTCAACCGAATCGCTTCTGTTACATTTGGAAATAGGTAAAAGGCTCCCTTCGGCTTTTCACATTTAAATCCAGGGATCTTTACTAACAAGTCATAAACATGATTTAACCGCTGTTCAAAAGCCTGATTCATTTCAGCGACTGGTTCTTGTGAGCCATCATATGCTGCGATTGCTGCATATTGGGCGATTGAAGTCGGATTGGATGTACTATGACTAACTAGATTCGTCATCGCTTGGATTACATCTCTGTTCCCTGCCGCATATCCGATCCGCCAGCCGGTCATCGAATGAGATTTCGAAACACCGTTTATAATGATAGTTCTCTCCTTTAGTTTGGGAGAAAGCTGGGCGATGGACATATGCTGTTCACCAAAATAGACGAGCTTCTCATAAATCTCATCCGAAATGATTAAAAGATCATGCTGCACACAGATATCCCCAAGCGCCTGTAGCTCTTCCTTCGTGTAGATCGCTCCAGTCGGGTTCGATGGCGAGTTGAGTATGACTGCTTTCGTCCGAGGTGAAATGCTATCTGCAAGCTGTTCCGGTGTTATCTTAAACCCATTTTCTTCCTTACCTTCAACATGGAGGGGTGTGCCTCCTGCAAGCTTGACTTGTTCAGGGTAACTAACCCAGTATGGTGTCGGAACAATAACCTCGTCACCTTCATCCAATAATACTTGAAAGAGCGTATACAACGCATGCTTGGCGCCTGTAGTTACTATGACTTCCCCTGGTTCGTACGAAAGCTGCTGATCCTCTTCAAACTTCCGGATGATACTTTGTTTCAACGGCATCAAGCCCCCGGAAGGCGTGTACTTCGTGTATCCTTCGTGCATCGCCTTTTCAGCTTGCTGAATAATGTGTTCAGGTGTATTGAAATCCGGTTCACCTGCACCTAAACCGATCACGTCATGTCCTTCTGCTTTTAATGCGTTGGCCTTTGCGGTGATCGCCAAGGTACTTGATGGTGTCAGTGCTTTAACTCGATTTGCTAACTTCATTGATTTTTTCCTCCATACATACTGTTTTAAATTCGATAAAAAACATCACTGTTTAGGACGTCTGATTCATGCGATATTCCTTGAATAAGGAACCATCTGAAAAACGGATATAATGAAAGGTGTACGTATCATCATCCTCTTTATAAACAATTTCCCAAACTGGGGTGAAGTTTGAAGATGTCGTATATTTTTCAAGTCCAAGATGAATGGATATCAACTTTTCTGGATGGAGCTCTTCTGTAACGTACTGTTTCACTTTTGTCTTGTTCCAGCCTTCGTCTGCGTTGATTGTCCGCTCCTCACCTTTTTTGACGGGTACAAACACGTACATCTTTTCTTGGTCGATGTTCGTTTGGATGACTTGATACGAGCCATACGAGCCATAATAATGTTCGATATCCTGTACATTGTTAAAGCCATATTCTTTTTTTGCTGCAGCTATCGCCTTATTTTGCTCTTCTCGATGATCCTGGATTACATAATAATAATACGAAATTCCAATCCCAGTAGTGACAAAGAACATTGTTGCGAGTATATATATCCACTTTTTCATCAATATCACCTATGTACGGTATATAGTAAAAACCATCATTTCGTCATCTTCCTGATCAAGAGCGAGTCCGAACATCAAGTCCTCATGCTTCAAAGTTCGGTTGAGCGCATCGACTATTTTATATAAATCCTTTGATCTTTCTACCTTGACCGTTGAAAGGACTTCGATTTTACTTTCCATTGTTGCCACTCCCCAATAATTCTTCCTTCTTTTTTCAAACATAAGTTGGTCGTTGCAGGACAAACTAACGTTACAAAGCAAATCAGTTTCCTACTGAATGCAAAAAACTTTTCCTTCCCTGACACCTATACGCTGATTCATTCGATGAGACAAACCTTTTCCAATTCTTGGTTTGTTATTCATCGGCTGAGTCAGTGTTTTTTATTCCTACCCAGTTTATTTTCAATGATAGGGTGGATTTTTTCAACAGGTTCATGAAAAATCTCAAGATTGCAGCGCCAAATCGGGTGCTATCAGTGGTACAGTTGTGATTTTATATTCGGAATCATTGCATTTGACCATTACGATCCCTTGTTTAAACGGTAATAAGATTTCAGTCCAATGCTCCTGCAAACGTCTAGAGACGTCATCACTCACATTATAACCTTCTTTTTTAAAAATGACCGCTATTTCTGAATCTATGTGGTTCAATAGGTGTTCACTCGTGCCAAAATAATGACCAAACCCGCCAACCTTAAGCAATTCGGTGTCACCGATCCCTTGCGAGATGACCGCTTCATCTGCTTCTTTACTTGCAACTCCCATATATAAGAATTGGTGCTTTTTATACTTTAAAACCAATGCCAATCCACCTTCGTGAAACTCCTTCCGATCTTCAATGTATGCAACATCAATCTTTAACCCATTGAATACTGTAAACGTATCATTTTGTTTCAGCGGGAGCACTTGTTCGTCGTTTACACTGAATTGCTGTACAAATTGATCCCTGGATTGCTCTGCGAGATATATTTGTTTAACTTTCATATGCTTAAGGAGCCATGGCAAGTTACCGGTATAAAGCTTCCCGACGTTCGTAAAGATAAGTGCATCAATCTTTTCGACTCCGAAAATCGACAATTGTTGACGAAATTGCCTTTTAGAACTTAGGCTTCCCGTATTGATAAGTATATTCTGTCCCTTATGATTTTGAATCAACGTCGATTCACCGCTGGATAATTCAAGGAAGGAAAACACCACTTCTCCTGATTTCAAATTCAAATCAAGATCTTTGATCACATTTCCACCGGTTTTTTCGACCATAAAAAGATCCGGAGCAATTTCATCCGGAAATCTGCTGATTGTAATCATGAACAGAAATAAAACAAACAAGACCACTGGCTTACGATACACTAATGATCCCCCCGACATCGTGTGTTTTCTATAGTGTATGCGGCTTATCCGTTCTTAACCTAACCAGTCTTTCAAATCATCGAGGAGACTGTACATATCATCTTGCTTGACTGGTACATCCGGTAGAGAACCAATGAACATTTTCCCATATTTTGTTGTAACAATCCTGCGATCGAATACAAACACAGCTCCATGGTCTGAAGAAGTCCTGACAAGCCTTCCGAATCCTTGTTTAAAACGAATGATCGCTTGTGGCAATGAAAGCTCCATGAACGGGCTTTTTCCATCCTGTCGAATTTGTTCGCTACGAGCTTCCATAACAGGATTATCTGGAGGCGTAAATGGTAAACGGACGATAACGAGACAGGATAAATCGTTACCTGGTATGTCGACCCCTTCCCAAAAACTGCTCGTGCCAAATAAAACAGCTCGGTCCATTTGCTTGAAGTTTTTCGTCAATCTTGCCCTGCTGCCGCTATCGATTCCTTGGCCAATTAAAGAAAAGTCTTCAGGCTCGGTTATGTCTTTAAACCGATAATACGTCTTTTTCAGCATGTCATAGCTTGTGAAGAGAACGAGCATACGACCATCTGTAATATGTGCGATTTGATAGATCGATTCAGCAATAGTAGCCGCATAGTCAGCGGTAGAGACATCCTTGATCATCGGTAAATCGGTGGGAATCATGATTTTAGCTTGTTTCTCAAAATCGAATGGTGAAGGTAGCTGGAGTGTCAGTGCTTCCTCTATCCCAAGCCGACTCCGAACATAATCAAACCGATTCCGAATCGTCAATGTAGCTGAAGTAAGGATGATACTTCGTTTTTTCGCAAAAAAATCTTTTGTAAGCCGTTTGGAAATGTCAATTGGCTGATTATAAATTGAAGCAGCATTGCGGGCTCCACCAGCATCCGTTTCAATCCAACATACTTCATCGTCATTCGTTGAAAGAATCATATGTGCTAAGGCATTTCGTTCTTCATCTAGACGATTGAGAAGTCCTGTATAATCGACGAGAACACCCCGTTGTGATACAGTTAAATGCTCTTCCTTCATCTGTGCTTCCTTCATCAGCTTTTGACACGTTCGCAAAAAATCATTGATATGCATCTGTACTCTTGCCAAAACTTCTTTAATCTCAATGTACCATGAGGCATCTGCTTCATTTGACTGAAACCGATAGCTGATTTTACCGACCTCTGATTTAGAGCGGTTTTTACCGACAACATACGATTTGATCATGCTGAAAAGCTGATCAATCTCAAATTTCAATTCCTTCAGTGGCTCTGTGATGCTCTTCTTCGTAAATCGGATTTCGCTTTGCGTGAGAATCTCAGCGAATTTCCCCCAAAGACTCATCGGTGATTGTACATCAGCACCGAGCCGTTCAAGCAGACGAAGAAACGAAAAGTAATCCGTCTTCATGCCGAAATAATCGCTGGCGACATCCTCCAGGTGGTGTGCCTCATCGATCACTGCTTCTTTATAGGATGGTAAGAGTGCATGGTCATTCACAAGGTCAGTGAACAGCAATGCGTGGTTCGTGATGACAACTTCCGCCTCCATCGCTTTTCGTTTTGACCGATGATAAAAACATCTGGAAAACCAAGGGCATTTATGATTCAAACACGAATTCGAATCACTTTTTACCTGATGCCAAAACAATTGGCCACCAGACGGTAGATTCAATTCTTCAATATCTCCTTCGTCTGTTGTTGTCAACCATACGAGGATTTGCGCCTTCGCAAGCAGTACATCATGATTATTTTCATATAGCTGCTCTAATTGCTGCTCGAATTTCCGTAAACATAAATAATGGTTTCGCCCTTTTAAAACGGTCGCTTCAAAGTCAAACGGAACGAGCTTTTGCAAAAGTGGGATATCGCGGTCTAACAGTTGTTCTTGCAATTGAATCGTATGGGTGCTCACGACAAATGGACGGCCTGTTTGTCTCGCATGAAGAAGTCCAGGAATTAAGTAACCGAGGGATTTACCGATACCGGTCCCTGCCTCGATCAAGGCGTGCTCTCCATTGGAGAGGGCTTCGTCAACAGCCTTCATCATCGCTTCCTGGCCATCCCGCTTTTCATAATTCGGCATCGATTCCGCAAGCTGTGCCAAAACAGAATTGTAGTCGCCGATTGAATCATCCATATCCGTGACCGACTCAGACTCCTTCATTTGTTGAAGGACAAGCTGGCGGTAAATATCAAGTCCCTCCACCTCATCCTCAAGCAGTCCCATCTTAACCTGAATCTTGTCCTGAACGATATCGGCAAAGTCACTTTTGAGTCCGACCAATAACGGGTGCAATCGTTGCAGAGTCAATAGTGCCAACGTATCAAGACGATCTAATAATTGGATGAAAAGATGTCCTGTTGCTTCTGCATCACTATCAGCCTGGTGAGGATTTTCGTGGCTGAGTGAAAGAAGTTCGGATAGCTGCGATAACTTATATGAATCAAGATTCGGCATTAAAATTCTCGTAAGCTCTACTGTATCGAGTGCTGTCCCTCTCCACTCAAAATAGCCTGCATTCACCAGTTCTGCATTTAAAAAAGGAAGATCGAACGAAATATTATGTGCGACCAAATAAGCCCCGTCCATCATTTGGAGCAGCTTTGGGGCAATTTCCTCAAATAAAGGGGCATCTTCAACTTCGCTCTGATCAATTCCTGTCAGCGAAGTTATGAAAGCGGGAATCGGCGAGTTAGGATTTACAAAGGACGAAAACCGCTCGACGATGGTCCGATTTTCAACGACGACGAGCCCGATCTGTATGACACGGTCACCATTTTTCGGAGAATGACCGGTTGTTTCTAAATCTATAACTACGTAACGTTCACTCATATTTTCACCTCTATTAACCGCATAAAGCGATTAAAACACGTGTTCTGCTTCTAATACTCCTTTTACATTTTACGCTTCAACAACTGATTCTGCAATGTAGAAACGAGAAACTGTATCTGAGTAATTTGCAGATTTAAAAATAGAAGTGCTCTCGTTGAATAAAATGTGCGAAGTTGAAAATTTCAAATAAAGAAAACTTGGCAAGCGCCAAGCCTTAGCGTAGGCCGATCGCCCTAGTTACGCTTATACTATAGAAAGTATTTTTATACTTTCTTAACGTGCAAAAAAGTGCAGATCACCTTTTCAGGTCCATCATGCACTTTTTTTGATCAACCTTATAAAACTGTCCCAGCCGTTTCATAAGAAAGGCGTTCAGTGATCCTGTTGTTTTCATCCATAAGAAGGATCGATGGTTGATGTTTACGGGCATCTTCCTCTGTCATCATTGCGTAATTCAGGATGATGACGATATCTCCCTCTTGTACGAGTCGTGCTGCTGCACCATTTAAGCAAATCGTACCGCTTCCCCGTTCACCCGGAATAATGTACGTTTCAAATCGCTCACCATTATTATTGTTCACGATCTGTACTTTTTCGTTCGGGTACATATCGGCCGCATCAAGAATGTCCTCATCAATCGTTATACTTCCTACGTAGTTTAAGTTCGCTTCTGTTACTTTTGCTCTATGAATTTTCCCTTTTAACATGGTGCGAAACATGGTGATCTCTCCTCCTGTATCTTTATAAGTCAATTTCCGATTTTTTAATGATAATATTGTCAATCAGCCTTGCTTTTTCAAATTGGTACGCAATCGCGATAATTATCGTTTGATCGAGCGACTCGATCGGCTTAAGCTCAGGATAGCTTAATATTTCCGCATAATCGAGATGGCCATGTTCGATGCCTTCAAGGCTATACACCAATTTCTTTTTTACGCTTTCTACCGACTCGCCAGTCAATACAGCCTTCCGAGCTGTTAAAAGCTGATCATACAATCGTGGTGCATCCTTACGTTCCGCATCTGACAGGTTTACATTACGGGAGCTTTTAGCAAGTCCGTCTTCCTCTCGAACAGTTGGACAGGCAACGAGTTCTATCGGAAAATTAAAAGCCTCGATCAGGTCATGTACGATTGCAACCTGCTGTGCATCCTTCTGACCAAAATACACTCGATCAGGCTGGATAATATGAAAAAGCTTCGTTAAGACGGTCACGACTCCATCAAAATGTCCAGGTCTCTTTTTTCCGCATAATACGTCAGTGCGTCTCATTACGGTTAATTGACAACCTGACTCTGTCGGATACATTTCATCCTTGTTTGGAACGAATATCGCATCGACACCATAAGTGTTGACAAGAGCCTTATCTCGCTCGAAATCTCTCGGATACTGGTCATAGTCTTCATTCGGCCCGAACTGAAGCGGATTTACAAAAATACTGGCGATTACGTAATCACACTCTTCCCTTGCCTTTTCCAAAAGCGAAGCATGTCCTTTATGAAGATAGCCCATTGTTGGTACAAAGCCGATTGTAATGTCTCGATGTTTTCTTTCTTTGATGTACTGTTGCATATTGTCAATGTGCTTTATTACGATCATACTATCCTCCATATAATGATGAAAGTACTTCTTCTTTCATAGTAAATGTATGTTTTTCTTCAGGAAACCGTCGTTCTCGAACATCGTCCACATAGCCTTTAATGGCCTGGTCAATATCAGTGGCCACATTCGTATATTGCTTTACAAACTTTGGTACGTGGTGTTTACCGTACCCGATCAGGTCATGATAGACGAGAACTTGTCCGTCCGTGCCAACCCCTGCACCGATTCCGATTGTTGGAATGGATAGAGCATGACTGACTACCTCTCCTAGCTGACGGGGAACACATTCGAGAACGATTGCAAACGCCCCAGCACGTTCAACCGCTTTTGCGTCCTCAATCAGTTGTTCAGCCGCCCTTGCATCTTTCCCTTGAACTTTATAACCTCCGAGAACAGCTACAGATTGAGGTGTGAGACCAAGGTGGGCAACGACTGGCACTCCGGCTTGTGTAAGCCGTTCGATGCTAGTGATCACCTCACCAGCTCCTTCAACTTTAACAGCATCAGCACCTGCTTCCTGCATAATTCGTGCAGCATTGGAGAGCGTATCGGAAACAGTCGTGTGATAGGACATGAACGGCATGTCTGTTACGACGAATGTATTTTGTGCTCCTCTTTTTACTGCTTTCGTATGATGTACCATATCATCCATTGTGACAGGAATCGTCGAATCATACCCAAGTACGACCATTCCAAGGGAGTCTCCTACCAGAAGCATATCCACCCCTGCATCTTCTGCAAGTTTTGCAGATGGGTAGTCGTAGCTTGTCAGCATGACGATTGATTCCTTTTTTTCTTTCATTTTACGAAAATCGCTCGTTTGTTTCATAAAAGTTCCTCCTTTTTTTAATCAGAGGAAGATGAAAGCAGCTGTTTATGGTTTTGAATCTTATGGTAAGTACAAAACCATAAAAAAACCTTCTTTCAGACAGAAAGAAGGACGGCTGACTTTTATCCCTCTGTCCATGTCCTTCGTTTACGGATCAAGGCAGATTGATTTTGAGTTTTAGTGCGTAACCTTTGAGTGCAGTTCGATCATCGATACCACCTCATCGTCATTATAACAGATGTTTATTTATTTTGGGAAAGTTCGATATCGGCTGAATATACTTGATGGACTTCACCTGCTTGATCCTCAATAAGCAGCACACCTTCATCAGTGATTCCTTGAGCCTTTCCTGTCAGTTCCCCAGAAAGCGTTTTCACTCTTACATGCTTTCCAAGACTTGCTGCTGATCCTTCCCATAATAGCTTGATCGGCGCAAAACCATGTTCAAGGTAAAGGGTATACAGCTTTTCCATCTCCTCTAAAATCGAACGGACAAGCTCTGAGCGGTCAATGTCAGAACCCCCATTTTCAACCTTTAAAGATGTGGCGATGGACGCGAGTTCCTCCGGAAAAGAGTCTTCTGGTGTATTGACATTGATCCCGATTCCCATGATCACTGAATTGACCCGGTCTGCTTCTGCTTGCAGCTCAGTAAGAATCCCTACGATTTTTTTACCATCAATCAGAATGTCGTTCGGCCATTTGATTTGTGGCTTCAGTCCCGTGGACTTCTGTATTCCCTGCACGACACTGACTGCTGCCAATAGCGTTAACTGCGGTGCTTGCTGGGGCGGAATGTTCGGTTTTAAAATAATACTCATCCAAATTCCGCTGCCCTTTGGGGAATGCCAAGGTCTTCCTAAACGACCTCTGCCTGTCGTTTGTTGTTCAGCGATTGCGATGGTTCCTTCAGGTGCACCCTCCATTGCAAGTCGATGCGCGATTTCCTGTGTTGAAGTGACCTGTTCTTCATAGTGCACGTTTTGTCCTAATTTTTCCGTTTTCAAATTGCTTTTTATTTCACCTGGATGAAGGTTATTCGGACGTTGTTGGATTCGGTACCCCTTTTTTTGGACGGCTTCAACAACATAGCCACCCTTTCGAAGCTCTTCAATATGCTTCCAAATTGCTGTTCTTGAACAACCTAATTCATCACTTAATCTTTGTCCAGACACAAATTCCTCAGACCCTGACAGCAAGCCTATCAATTGTTCTCTTGTCGACGATCCCATTGTTGTATCCACTCCTTAATGGCCGGGAGTTCATTCGTTAACCGGCCTTCAACTACATTGCGTTCAATTTCGCTCATCACTTTTCCGATCCATGGACCAGGCTTTCTTTGAAACATGCTTTGAAGACTATTTCCATTTACAGCTAAATCATTTCGATCATGTATCGGTAAACGCTTATATCGATCTGTTAAATCGTGCCGATCGATTTCTTTTGTATGTACGATTCCGAAAAACACACGGAGTCTGAAAACCGCTTCTATTGCTTCCCAACCATAGATGTATAAATTCCAATCGGATCGGATATCATCGGCAGTTTTAACTAAATTGATATACGTGATGACATGGTTCAATTTTTGATTAGGAAGCTTCCAAGCTTTCAGCCAAGGCTTCACATGTTCGATTTTTAAACATAAAGCGGTTGCAGCCCAACGCTCTTCAATACTAGCAAGCTTGCTCCAGTCCTTCTCAATACATTCATGTAGTTGATTGAAGCTTCCTCCTGGAAAAAACTGATATACGTTCGATTTCCAGAGCAGTTGCATCGCTTTTTGACAGTAGTCTCCTAAAAGCAGTTTCTCAAATTCGTCTCGGATCCGTTCGGTCGACACTTTTTCAAGTAGGAATGCTTGTTCAATCAGTGCCTGTTTCGTTCTTTCTTCAATCTGAAAACCAAGTAAACTTACGAAACGAATTGCCCGCATCATACGAAGAGGGTCCTCTTGAAACCGTTCAGCAGATACCCCGACGGCTCGAATCAGCCTTTCCTCAATATCTTTTTTTCCGCCGAATGGATCTAGGATCGAACCGTTAATTTCCTGTGCCATTGCATTCATCGTAAAATCCCTTCTAGCAAGGTCTTGTTCGATCGAATCATGAAAATGGACTTCAGTCGGATGTCGGTAATCGGAATATTCTCCATCTGACCGAAATGTCGTAACTTCATAGGATTGTTTTTTCCAGCGGACGATGACCGTACCGTGCACGATACCGACAGGAATTGTTTTGTTGAAAATTCGTTGTACTTCCTCTGGGGATGCTGATGTAGCAATATCAATGTCACCGAGACTACGTCCGAGAAGCTTGTCCCTGACAAAACCACCTACAATATACGCTTCATACCCATGATTGTGTAGTTGTTTAATAAGTTGGATTGCATTTTCAATAGACATCCCGCACCTTCTTTACAAGGAAGTAGTAACAGATTTCATTTGAAGTGTTTTTGAATAGATCTCCAAGTAATCCTGTAAAATCTTTCTTGAATGAAAATGGTTGTGAACATGGTGGATTGCATTCTCCGACATTTGGCTATGCAATTTCGGATCCTCCAAAATGTCGAGTGCTTTTTTGGTTATTTGCTCCACATTCCCGACATCGCAAATAAAACCTGTTTTACCGTCCTCGACAACCTCTGGGATCCCTCCTACATTCGTGCCGATCACTGGAACACCGCATGCCATCGCTTCAAGTAAAACAAGTCCAAAGCTTTCTTTTTCCGACAAAAGGAGCTTAAGGTCACTGATTGCGAACAAGTCTGCAATATTTTCCTGTTTTCCGAGAAAGAGAACATCTTCTTCGATCCCAAGCTCAGTTGTTAACCGGCACGCAACCGTCAATTCAGGTCCATCCCCGATCAGCAGGAGCTTTGCTGGCATTTTTGAACGAATATTATAGAATGTCTTAATTACATCTGGTACACGTTTAACGGTTCTGAAATTGGAAACATGGATAAGAACCTTCTCGTCAGGCCCGATATCGTACTCATTTCTCAATCCTGAAGTCGGTTTCCTTTTGTAAACCTGTTCATCTACGAAATTATATACGCAGTGAATTTTTCTCAACGATCCTAATAGCTCGTTCGTTTCTTTAATTAGGCTTTCTGAAACAGCTGTTACTGTATCGGACTGCTCGATCCCGAACCGAATCAGGTCACTCAAGCTAGGATCATTACCAAGGACTGTAATGTCGGTACCGTGTAAGGTTGTCACGATCTTCAAATGATCCCCAACCATTTGTTTGGCGAGGTACGCACAAATCGCATGAGGAACGGCATAATGGACGTGAAGAAGATCAAGTTCCTCCCTCTTTGCGATCTCTGCCATTTTACTCGCGAGTGTTAAGTCATACGGCGGGTACCGGAAAACAGAATATTGATTCACTTCAACCTCATGGAAATGAATATTCGAGTAAAATTTTTCGAGACGGAACGGAATGCTTGATGAAATAAAGTGGACGTCATGCCCCTCTTTAGCGAGCATTTTTCCGAGCTCTGTTGCCACTACTCCCGACCCGCCAACTGTTGGATAACAAGTAATTCCGATTTTCAACTTTTTCATCGTGCAGCTCCAATCAATGTGTCGACCAATATCGGCCTTTTTGTAATAAATCCTTCAGCATATTGGACCCCAGTTTCCTTTCCGAAAAGGGTATCTCTCGCTTCCACAGCTTCAAGGTAACCATTGTTCAATGGTGTTTCAATCCCACCTTCTGAGGATACGAATTGACTTTTATAGGCACGGAGGCAGTTGATCTTTGCCTTCATTTCATTCGTAATATCAACGGCAACCTGAGGATGGTCATAGCCATTGATAAAATAATAGTAAACGTGATCGACTTTATGTGGAGCTAGATCATTTTCGGATTGAAAACGGCGGATCCCAGCTGAGAAGACCGCTTCTTCAACAAGCTTGGTACAATTACCATGATCAGGATGTCGATCTTCCGGATATGGGAGGAAAATGATCTTAGGCTGATACGTGCGGATCACCCGAACAATTTTACTGATAAACATTTCATTGAATTGTAAACCCCTGTCAGGTAATTCAAGGTTGATACGCGTATGTAATCCTAATTGTTCCGAGGCTTCTTTTGCCTCCTGTTGTCGTCGTTCAACGCTTCCGTTTGACGAAAGTTCAGCTAGCGTCAGATCACAAATCCCAGCTTTATAGCCTTTTTTAGTATGTTGGATGATTGTACCGGACATTCCGATTTCGACATCATCAGGATGAGCACCGAATGCAAGTAGATCGAGTCGGTTCACTTCAGATCTTCTCCCTTACTGCGAACGACATGCCTCCACTGGAAATCTCCGCGTTCAAGTGCATGGATAAACAGTTCGGCACTCGCCATGTTTGACGCTAATGGAATTTGGTATACATCACAAAGGCGGATAAGTGCTGCAATATCCGGTTCATGTGGCTGGGCAGTGAGTGGATCTTTAAAAAAAATGATAAGGTCCATTTTGTTATCAGCGATCATAGCTCCAATCTGCTGGTCGCCACCGAGGGGACCGGACTGAAACCTGAATACACTCAATCCTGTTGCTTCTTCAATTTTCAATCCTGTCGTACCCGTTGCATATAGGGAATGCTCCTTTAAGACCGGGCGATAGGCGACGGTAAAATTAATCATATCCTGCTTCTTCTTATCGTGAGCGATTAGTGCAATATTCATGTATTCACCTACTCCATCAAGTTTTCCAACCCGTAAACGAGAAGGTCAAGCTTCATTACAGACTCTACAGCCATCTTTACACCTGGCATGAATGCACTGCGATCGATTGTGTCATGTCGGATCGTCAATGTTTGCCCAGTCGCACCCATCAGTACCTCCTGATGAGCAACAAGACCTGGAAGCCGTACACTATGGATGCGGATTCCTTCATAATCTCCGCCACGGGCCCCTTCTAAATCTTCTTTCTCATTCGGGTGACCCTGTTTCATCGGTTCTCGGACATCCTGGATCATCTGTGCCGTTTTCATCGCTGTCCCTGAAGGTGCATCTAGCTTTTGATCGTGATGCTGTTCAATGATTTCGATATCTGGCATGAACTTCGCAGCCATACGGGCAAATTTCATCATCAAAATGGCACCAACAGCAAAGTTTGGTGCTATAACCGCACCAAGACCCTTCTCTTCAGCAATCCGGCTGTAAGTTCCGATTTCCTCATCCGAGAAACCTGTCGTCCCGATTACTGGACGGATTCCATTTTCGAGCGCGATTTCAAGATGCTTTTTCCCTGATTCCGGTTTTGTAAGATCAATAAGTACATCTGCACCCGTATCATGGATACAGATGGCTAGATCCTCATATACTGGGATATTCAATGCAGGTTGTCCATCAATGTCTTGAAGTGCCTTACCAGCATTTTTTGTATCGACAACCGCTTTTAAATCGAAATGATCGGTAGCTGTAACCATTTTTACGGCTTCCATTCCCATTTTCCCTCGTGGTCCTGCTATGATGATACGAATTTTTCTATTGTCCATCTTTTATTCCTCCTCAATCCGCGTCCATCTATCTTTATCACGAGTATTGAATTTCTTCATGACAAGTTCTAGCGCTTCATCTAAATCTATATGTAAAGAGTTTGCAAAACAAATGATGACGAACAGAAGATCCCCGAGTTCCGCTTCCATGGAGCTTTCATCCTCTGTGCTCTTTTTCGGCTTTTCTCCATAGTGATGGTTGACTTCTCTTGCAAGCTCACCGAGTTCTTCCGTCATACGAGCCATCATCGCTAGTGGGCTGAAATACCCTTCCTTAAACTGACTGATATGATCGTCTACCTCTTTCTGCATGTCTTTCATTGTCCGTTCCATGTCATACACCTCGCTTCTTTCTATTATTCATGTTAGCTAAATCTATTCGGTTTGACAAATATTAAAGACACGGATAAGTTTGATGAGGTAGCAAAATGAACGTACATATCATACATCAAGAAGGAGGGTCGTTCATGCCAAAAATAAAATTGAAAAACGTCCTGTTTATTTTACTTGGTTCAGCGATCTTTGGTTTTGGAATCATCCACTTTAATATCGAAAACAACCTTGCAGAAGGTGGATTTACCGGGATTACGCTCATACTGTTCAATCTATTTGGGATCGATCCCGCCATTTCAAACCTCGTTTTAAACATTCCATTGTTTTTTCTAGGCTGGCGGTTACTAGGCAGAAATACATTTATTTATACGATCATCGGTACTGTAGGGGTATCGTTTTTCCTATGGCTCTTCCAGTATCAATTTCAGCTTTCTATCCCTCTTCACGATGATCTGACACTTGCTGCACTTTTTGCAGGGGTGTTTATCGGGATCGGGCTTGGCATCATTTTTCGGTATGGAGGGACTACTGGTGGCGTCGACATCATTGCAAGGCTGGCTCACAAGTATATCGGCTGGAGCATCGGTAAAACAATGTTTTTATTCGATGCCTTCGTTATCACCTTTGCAATGATTACCTATTTGAACTATAAAGAGGCCATGTATACACTCGTTGCTGTCTTTGTCGGAACACGCGTCATCGACTTTATTCAAGATGGTGCTTATGCGGCCAAAGCTGCAATGATCATTTCAGAGCATAATGCTGAAATCGCCAACCGGATCATCAAGGAACTTGATCGAGGCGCAACGGTATTGAATGGAAAAGGAACGTTCACCGGTGAACAGAAAGAAGTACTCTATTGTGTCATTGCTCGTAATGAAATTTTCCGCTTGCGAAATATGATACAACAGATTGATCCACATGCGTTTGTGGCAGTAAATGATGTCCATGATGTCCTCGGTGAAGGATTTACATTAGACGAGAATAAAAATCCGTTGCATGATTGAAAGTAGATTCTTGTTTAGGGTGATCGCTTTTTAGAAAGTCATCCCCTAAACGAATCTCATGTTGTGGCTGATGCAAGCTTTTTCATTAGTATTTTTCTTAGATTCTGTTAGCTTCATGTCCGATTACGCTCTATTCGGTGTGTGTTTTCCTAATAACTGTAAAATCCATGTCCGATTAACGCTCTATTCGGTGTGTGTTTTCCTAATAACTGTAAAATCCATGTCCGATTACGCTCTATTCGGTGCGTGTTTTCCTAATAACTGTAAAATCCATGTCCGATTACGCTCTATTCGGTGCGTGTTTTCCTAATAACTGTAAAATCCATGTCCGATTACGCTCTATTCGTTGCGTGTTTTCCTAATAACTGTAAAATCCATGTCCGATTACGCACTACCCGTTCCTTATGTCGTGATTTCGGCTGTTTTTGAGAACGTTTATGCTTTTTTCGACATAAACAAAACTGCCGAGGTGTTCTCGACAGTCCGTTGCATGACTTTGGTAAACGTCATACCGTATTTTATTCTAGATGAAGGTTTATGCTTAATCGTCTGAATTCATGCCCACGAAGATCAGTACAAATCGCGCGAGCTCCAGTAATGCTACAAGAGCACTAGCGACATAGGTTAATGCTGCTGCGTTCAGTACTTTCTTTGCTTGTCTCTCCTCATCATTACGTATCAAACCAAGCGCAACGACCTGATCCATCGCCCGGCTACTTGCATTGAATTCGACCGGTAAAGTAACGAGCTGAAACAAAACTGCTCCTGCCATCAGGAGGATACCAGGTAAGATCAGGTTTGCTGCGCCCATTATGATTCCGATAAAAATCAAAAAGTACGAAAGATTTGAGCCTATCGAAGCAACCGGAACTAACGCATGTCTAAATCGTAATGGAGTGTATTCCTTCGCATCTTGAAGCGCATGGCCGACTTCGTGAGCCGCAACCGCTGTTCCTGCTATAGAATGGCCGTAAAAGTTGTCCTCAGATAAACGCACAACCTTTTTACGTGGATGGTAGTGATCACTTAATTTTCCTCGAACCGGCTCGACATCAACATCGAAAAGACCGTTGTCGTTCAAAATCTTACGAGCAACCTCTGCCCCGGACATGCCAAGTGAAGATGGAACCTTCGAGTATTTCGAGTACGTTCTTTTCACTCGGAACTGTGCCCATAACGGGATCGCTATCAGTAAGAAAAAATAGAGTAAGAACATGTTGCATTCCTCCAAAAATAAAACCGTCGTATTTTGAGGGCAATGATAGTCACTTCAACGGATTCTGTCAACGAAACCGATTGTATTCCTTTTCCTTCGAAATGGTACGGACTTCCCGCTTCTCACCCTTGTATTTTCTCCATCCTACGTAAATTAATGTAGAAATGATCACTCCGCCAATCGTAATGATTAACCAGACGATTGAAGGATCTGATTCATCCCTCTCTGTTGAATTAAACGCATCTTCAAGACCGGATTTTATCGCACTGATCTGCTGAAGCTGATGATCAGTTGTAACGATTAACGATCGATTTTCATCAAGATAAGTAATATACGAATCCAACTTACCCAAAACGTCCTGAGGTAAATCAACGCTTAATGCCGGATGGATTTTCTCATATTGAGAAAGAAACTGGTTGAAGTAAACGTAAAAGGATTGGATTTCATGGTTGACTGCAGCCTTGCGCATATGTTCAAGCGGAACCATAATTTGGTTCCGGGTTGTTTTCCAAAGAGGCTGGTGCTGAGAATAGACGGCATCAACGAGAAGGTGGAACTCTGTTATTGCATCCACTCGTTCTTCATGTGATGCTGAGGCACTCGTCAACAGTTTCAAAGACTCGTCAAAGCTTGTCGAAAAAACGCGAAGGTTGTGCATTGTAAGTTTTTGCTCATCGCCCTGTAGTCCAAGGTACTCATCCTCAAAGTACGTTAGCATGTCCTTTGCTTCCTTGTACTTTTCAGCCTTCGTAAGCTGAAGTGCTTTATAAGATAAATCACTCAGCTTCTTCCACGGGTTGCTTTCTGCTTGATCGGCCCACGCCATACTAGGAAACTGAACGAACAAGACAATGATTAATAGGATCATTACCGCCCTCATAAAACTTGTCCCTCCCTTTTAGAAAACTTGGAGTCTTATACAGCGCATGTACCGCCCATCTTAGGCGAAGGTAATACATGCTATTCGTACAAGATATACTCCATACTATGAGGACTGGGACAAGAGTAGAACGTCATTACGAAATTATGACGTTTTTGGCTTCATTCGAATCGTTAGGAAATAGACAAGTGCTACGGAACAAACGCTTAGCCAAAAGGTTAAATAAGCGACCTGATCGGTATATGCATTGAGCACCGAATAAGTTGGCATTTCCCCGTACACATAATCGATGATTTCATTATGAAATACCCATATGGCTACAACGAAAATGTGCCAGCGTTTGATCGTATAAAATTTATGATAAAGAAGCCCCTCTATTGCCATACCGAAATGAGAAAAGATCAGCATGTAATTGACCCATGACAATGAACCACTCACGTATCCCCCTGCAAAATTCATTCCGACTGCCCAGATTCCATATTTAAATAAAGTAATGGCAGCAAGCGCCTCCATCAATGGCCAGCTTTTCCCCTTTAAGAAAGCGATAAGGACAAATACGAAAAACAAACTAGCCGTTGGGCTATCGGGGACAAAGGGCAGAAAATACCAAGGCGTCACAGCCAACTGATCCGCATACCAATAATACCCGTAGATCGTTCCGAAGATGTTGATGATCAATAGCATCCAAAGGAAGGAACGATTGCCTAAAATCATTTGTAAGTTGATCATTCGATTCTCCTTCATAAATAAAAATGGGTTCAAAAAAGGAAGATTCACGAACTGTGACTACGGCGAACTGACTCACATCCCGTGAGCCTCCGGACTTTTGTGAACATCCTCACTTTTCATAGAGAAAGAGGTTGACTCCGATTTTATGAGTCAACCTCTTTCAACACTGTTATTTCTTTTCGAGTCCTGCAATGAACTCGGTTAATTGCTTCAATTCCTCCGGAGTCCCTTTAAAAACTCCTGGCGGCATGTTTCCTGTACCGTTTTTCGCAATGTTTCCGATTTCTTCAGGTGTTAAACCGGTACCGATCAAGGAAGGACCACTGGCACCTGCCAGGTTTCCACCATGACAGCCAATACAGGTTTGTTCTTGATAAACCGCATACCCAGGTGCAGATTTATCAATTTCAACCTCAACGATCTTACCTTGTTGTTCAGCCTTTTCCCAGTCGTGATTTACAACTGATTCCCAAGTTAAGTAAATGACCGAAGCTAATGCCAATAACATCAAGCCTGTTGCAATCGGTCGCTTCGCAGGTCTACGTTCAGGACCGCGATCCAGCCATGGTGCTAACAGCAATGCACCGAATGCAAGTCCGGGCATGACCATCGTACCGATCAATGTATAATCCCCTGCTGCATATTTATACTTTAATAATTGGTATAAGAATAAGAAATACCAGTCGGGTAATGGGATATAGCTCGCATCCGTCGGGTCTGCTTTCCGTTCGAGCGGAGATTCGTGAACGACTGTCAGGATGAGATAGCCAATCAAGAATACGGATCCGACCATCCACTCTTTTAAAAGGAAGTTTGGCCAAAACGCTTCCGTTTTCCCCGGATACTCGGAGTAGTCCTTCGGAATGTTCGGTTTACGTTCTGCAGGAATTCGTGAATCCCCGACAAACTTCATACCTTTGCCACGATGCATCTTTCTACCTCCTTTATCCTATCGCATCTTTTACAGTGGTCCAGAAATTCCTTGCTTTCGAATCATGATAAAGTGCGCTCCCATCAGACCGAGAAGGGCACCAGGCAAGAAGAATACATGGATCGCAAAGAATCGCGTTAATGTTTGTGCGCCGATAATTGTTGCGTCTCCTGCAAGCAATGTTTTAAGCATAGGCCCAATGACTGGAACCGTCTGTGCGATTTCAAGCCCTACCTTCGTTGCAAATAGTGCTTTCATATCCCACGGAAGCAAGTATCCTGTAAAACCGAGTCCGAGCATGACGCCGAAGATCATAACCCCGACAACCCAGTTCAATTCACGAGGCTTTTTATATGCACCTTGGAAGAAGACACGTAAAGTATGTAGAAACATCATTACGATAACTAGACTCGCGCCCCAGTGGTGCATTCCACGGACAATTACCCCAAACGCGACTTCATTTTGTAAATAATAAACGGATTCATACGCATTAATGATATCCGGAACATAGTACATCGATAGGAACATTCCGGAAAGGATTTGGATTACCGTTATGAAAAACGTTAATCCACCAAAACAGTAAACGAACGCTGAGAAATGGTGAGCAGGATTGACGTGCTCGGGCACTTCATGGTCTGCTATGTCTCGCCACATAGGCGTAATATCAAGACGTTCATCTACCCAGTCATACATTTTTTGTAACATCGATTACGCCCCTTTCTACTGTGGTACTGCTGCACCTAAATAAAGTTTGCCATCCTGCACCTTTGTCTTATAAACATCAAGCGGTGCTAACGGTGGCGTGCCCTTTATATTCGTACCGTTTTTTTCGTAACGTCCGCCATGACAAGGGCAATAAAATTGATTTGGATGAGATGGATCGGCTGCCCAGTCCACTGTACAGCCTAAGTGCTTACAAATAGGTGATAGTGCTACGATCTCTCCACCTTTTTCTTTAAACACCCACGCTGCCTTTGTAACTTCAGATTCATACCAACCATCTTTTTGATCAATTTTAAACGTAAACCTTTGTGGTTTTTCAGTAAGCTTATTAACTTCGACAACAGGCACCATATCCTGTGCTGCACCCTGTTTCATAACAGGGTCAATTGCAAACCGTACCATCGGCAGGAGCATGCCTGCAGCCATAAATCCACCGACTCCGGTTAAGGTATAGTTCAAAAATTGTCGTCTGGAAACTTCATCTTTTTTGGCCATTGGTTTCCCCCCTTATGCAGTAGACTAAGTCCAACCGGACAATTCATTTATTACACATACATTACTAGGACATTAACATGATAGCGTAACTTATTACCATCGTCAATATTATGATTATCCATTTCCACTAATCTATTCGCCGAGTTTCGTGTTTTGCCACTTTTTTGTGACAATTTGAAGAAGATGCTTCACCTGTTCACCAATTACATCCCGTTTATATTCATCCTCCATATGTTCAAGAGGTACTGGTGGGATGTTGATCAAGTCCGGATTAAGCTCGTCCACTCCACTCCAGCGGGCATCGGAGGTCACAAATGTTATGTATGGAATTCCCTGCTCGATAAGTTCATCCCTTAAGCCTATCATTCTACTTAAGACACTATCATCCGACTCTTTTGACAGATAAGTAATCGGGGGGAATAAAATGACCCGGCCTTTTAATTGCCGCTCCAATTCGTCTGTTACGATAAGCGGAAATTCACCTTTTAAAACTGTGTGCTTCATTTGTTTTCCCATGGATATAGGGATCAAGGGGACAATTGCTGTATCAACATACTCTTCCGATTGTAAATAAAGATCAATATCCTCTGAACGCCACTTCATAATTAATCACACCCTTTATTGCATATAAGTACGTATTCAGTTTACCACTCCATCCACCGATTTTGAAACCATTCAGAAAAATCGTTGACATATTCATATTCTCGCCTCACTGCATAACTATAGCTTGAAAAGTTTTATATACTGAAAAATTTAAAAGACCTGGTAGAGAAAACATCATCTCCACACAGGCCTTTCAGATGCGTTCTATTTCATTAAGTTTTAAGTAGTGCTGCATTAAAATGCTGATTGTCTTATTTACCGCGATCAATCATAGCTTATTCAATTCCTCAGTCAATTTTGCAAATGATTCATAATCTTTACTGTCAAGTGCATCATCAATCTGTGTTTGAAGTGACTTTTTTCTGAAATGACTGAAGGATTGGTCCAGAATCATTTCTGCCCAAAGTCCGTATTTTTTATCAGGTACCATGTTTTCAGGTATATGCGGATTTTCTTCAAGCACTGCTGCGTACTGAGGAGTACGATAAGATCCTTTGAACTTCAATTCTATAAAAACATCTTCTTCTTGGTTTAAGCGAATATCATGGAACGATTTTTCTGCATCAGTTGTTAAAATATTTTGCTTATAGAACCGGAAAGGGACCCCATCCACACAATTGGTTGACATGATGATCGCTTTCGGACAATATTCGGCATTTTCAACAAAATGAACGTTTTCCATTAAAGCCTCATCGCTAACCAAATAATTCAACAACCATACACATTCGCGCTTCTTCAGCTGGTAGTGGTTTAAGAACCATTTTAAAAAGTCCTTTTTTTCCAGGACGGAAACGGTGCTGCCCATTGCAATCCCTCCATCATTCCCATGTCGTACGAGATCTTACAATCCTACACCCATAACTTCTCTCAATTACAGAGAGATCGATAATTACTTACTATGTTCGATTTGCATGTGTTCAATTCCTTCTTTTTCAGAAAAAAATTACTCATCGTTTAGTCTCATTATTTCATCTTCAAGCTGTGTCAAACTTGGATCGATATCGAGTGCTCGTTTATATAATGCGATTGCTTCGTTTCGTTGACCTATTTCTAACATATATGTTCCATAGTCCTCCAAAAATTCGACCCTATCGTTAAGTCCATTATATGCAGTCTCATATCGTTTTATTGCGATTTCATCGTTTTCAAGTTCTCGGTACGCTTGTGCTATCCTCCAATTGGATTCATGGTCAATGTCGCCGTATCGTTCGACCTCTATTCCGAGATCGATCAGTTCCTCATATCGCTCTTCTGTCGCATAAAATGTCATAATAGCAAGACATGCATCTGAATTTGCAGGGTTGATGGACAATGTATGTTTTAATAATTCTTCGCCTTTTTCAAAATCGTTCATACGAAGCGCCAGTCGTCCAGCTTGCAAGTATAAGTCTTCGTTGAATTCATCTAGCCGGATACCTTCTAAATAAGTTTCTACTGCTTCTTTATTAGCTCCTTCTTCCTCATACGCTTTTGCTAATAACGGATAAAGGGTCGTGTATTGAGGGTCCAAATCCTTCAGGCGGTTAAATGCATTAATTGCTTTCTGGTATTCTTCGACCCTGGTTGCGGTTAATCCATACCCGAACCAAGCATCAGGATTCGTTTCTTCATTAATGCCTTCCTCGTAAAAGCGAAGTGCTTCTTCAAATGCACCCGAACCTGATAAGGATTCAGCTAACCTCAATAAGACTGAAATCCCGTTCATCTCCTTGATGCCCTGTTCATACAATTCCTGATAATATAAAACACCTCGGTGAAAGTTGCCTTGGAAGAGATAGAATTCTCCTAGGCCGAAACTGACTACCGGTTCATTTGGTGCATGGCGTTTGGCTTCAAGAAGTTTTTGCTCCGCTACTTCAGCGAGACCTTGTCTTTCATATAAGTCGGCTGATAACAGCATTGCCTGTAAATACTCTGCATCCTCTGAATGAATCGTAGAAAGTAAGTCCAATGCCTCTTCCTCACGATCAACTTCAACATTCAGTTCCGCCGCAAAAACCTTTAGTTCATTGACATCTGGATAAAATGCGATTAATTCTTCCGTTACATCAATCGCTTCTTCTATAAATCCAAGCTCATAATATAATTGGGCGATCTCAAGAAGGGTCTCGTGATCACTTTTATCCCTTAGTTGTTTTAAAAGTGCTAAACCCTCTTTGATTTCTCCCTGATCGATTGCTTCGATCGCAGTCTGCAACGTCGGCATAATGGACATCCTTTCTATAAATAAAAGCGGGTCTTAATCGGAGTTTCATCTAAATTCATTGCATCCGATGGAAATGTTGAACTGCCTTGACATCCTGTTCGTATGGTTCATAACAGGTCATTTGACATCGCTCGAAATAGTCCCGGTCGAGTTATTTGCAGTTGCTTCCCTTCCCCAGGATTTATGTAGATGTCATCTCCTACCTTTAGAGCTGTTCCTTTTCTGACAACTAATACTGGTTGGTTACTTTCATCATACTGAACTCTCGATTGAGCAGCAAGTGGAGTGTCTTGTTCATAAATGACATAATCAATATCACACCCTGTAACCCAAGAACCTTTTTGAGGGTATATGCCGAGTTCCTGCAGATGATATTTCGTAAAAGGCTGTTCCGGTAGTGGTAACTGTTTAATAGTAGTTATCGACTTTGATTTGGAAACTCTACTCCAACGATCTTGCAGTTGCATTAATCTTTTTTCCTGAAGGGCCAGTTGTTCCCACCCTGCAATGATTGGAATCGTATAAGGAAAGTTGACGTTTCGAATCCATTCCCAAATGACGGTGTCGATATCTTCTTCCTGCTCGAGGATACCATATATGAAAGGAATCTTTTTCTTTTGGCATGTACGTATGAGTGATGGTGTAATACGGGTCATTGGAAGCGAAAGTCCGATCACATAATCAATCGGCAATACGGAAAGGTGTTCTACCAATCGGTTATACCTGCCCTCTAATTCCTTTGCGAATCGAATCGAAAAAGTCGTGACAACGGTTGTGCACCCTGTACTGATTAATTGTTTACATCTCTTCAACAAACTTTCGGTATCCATTCCCTCCAAAGAGAAATCTCTCATCACAAAGCCTGGGATAACATGAAGTCCGCTCGTATTGACGGTCATACATTTCATTTTCAATGGGCGTTCTGAAACGTAGCTAACGATTGAATTTTTGACATGAACGTTTTTCTTTTTCGGTTCCTCATCTGTCGTCCATACATTTTCAAGGATATATTCCACCTGTTCTCCCCCTTTAGCTTTAACGCAGAACTATTACTGACAGGCTATGATAGGACAGACAGGGATAGAACTGGATGACATGTATTCTGGTAACATAAGTACGATAAATGGGGATCGAGTGAAGTATGGCCATCATAAAGGCTTGTATGATTCCTTTTTTGTGCAAAGGATGCAGGTTGAGGGCATCATAGAGGTTGAATCGTTCCTTCTTTTGCAAAAGTACAGTTCGAAGGTATCATAGCGCGATTCGTTCCTTTTTTTGCAAAAAGCAGCTCGGGGGCAAAATACTGCGAAATAACACAAAAAAAAGCCCAGCTCGTTTTCGTAGTAACACGAAAATCCGCCAGGAAAAAGTTCCATTTTCATATGGATAGGAGTGGAGAGAAACCATACTAACATCATTATAACAAGCAATCTTATAAAATCAATATATTTTTAGAAAATTTATATTATTTAACCTATTCAGATTTTAATGAGTCGAGGTCATCAAGAAAACCAGGGTAGGAAACTTCCAATGAAGGAATCCCGTCGATTGATACTTCATCGGTTGCAATACAAGAGGCCACCGCAAGCATCATCCCGATCCGATGGTCATCATTCGTACTGACTGAACCTCCCTTCACCTTCTGGTTCCCTTCAATAATCATTCCGTCCTCTGTAGTTTCAATGACAATTCCAAGCTTCTGCAGCTCTGATGCAATCGTTTCAATCCTGTCGGTTTCTTTCATGCGTAGTTCAGCCGCATCCTTAATGTAAGTTACACCTGATGCCTGAGTAGCGATCAAAGCGATCATCGGGATTTCATCGATTAACCTTGGAATCATCTCTCCCCCGATTTCAATGCCTTGCAAAGAGGAATATCCGATCGTAATGTCACCGACAGGCTCGTTATTAAACAATCTTTTATTTGTAATAGATATATTTGCATCCATTCTGATCAATATATCAATAATGCCTGTTCGAGTCGGATTCAGGCCTACATCTTTCATTTTTATTTGGCTGCCTGGTGTGATTGCACCTGCACCGAGAAAAAATGCTGCGGAAGAAATATCACCAGGTACTTCGATGCTTGTTGCTTGTAAATTTTGCCTTCCATTTGTTCGTACCGTTCTCTCATCGATCATGACCGCCGCTCCGAACGACTTGAGGATTCGCTCTGAATGGTCACGAGAACGGTATGGCTCTGTTACTTTGGTCATTCCTTCACTTTGCAAACCACAAAACAGGATCGCTGATTTCACCTGGGCACTTGCAACAGGACTTTCATACGTAATCCCCTTCGTATTCCCGCCAGCAATCGTTAACGGTGCAAATTCACCATTCTCCTTGCCTGTTATACTTGCTCCCATCTTTAAAAGCGGCTGAACAACCCGGCCCATCGGACGCCTTCGAATTGATGCATCTCCCGTAATTTCAGTATGGATTGGACTGCCAGCCAAGATGCCCGATAAAAGCCGAATCGTCGTACCTGAGTTCCCGACATCTAACGTGTCCTCCGCTTCTCTAAGACCGGTCCAGCCGTTCCCATGAATCGTCAATGTATCCTTTTGTTCTTCTATGTGAATACCTAATTGTCGGACACAACGTATCGTACTGTTACAGTCAGCACTGTTCAGGTACCGTTTCACTGTCGTTTTCCCGTTTGCGACCGCTCCAAGCATAATCGCCCTATGCGTGATTGATTTATCCCCAGGCATTTTAAGTGTTCCTTTTAAACCCTTTTTATATGGATGCATTGTCACTCGGTCCATTATTTCTCCATCTCCATTTCGTTCAAACATTGTTTAGTATTCGAAAGCATGACAAGATAATTTCTTTTATGAAAGATTCAAAAAGGATTGACTCAAATGAGCCATTCCTTTTAAATAATTGTTTATTTTTCGGATTCAGCATCCAGCCAGTTTGAGAGGCAGTCGATGATTCCCTTGTTTTGTTCCTCGCTTCCGATCGTGATTCGAACAGAGGTTGGAAATCCGAGGGCGTTGCCAGACCGGACAATATATCCTTGCTGCAACAGAAATTGAAAAACTTCATCGCCTTGCTTTGTTTTGAAATCTATTAAAATGAAGTTCCCTTGGGACGGATAATAGCCAAGGTCATACTGCTCGCAAAAGTGCTCATATAAATCCATTCCTTCTCGATTGCGAATTCGACACATTTCAATATACTCAAGATGATCCAGTGCAGAAATCGCGGCTCTTTGTGCAACTCTAGAGGTGTTGAACGGCTCGCGGACAGGATCGACGACACTGATTAAATCCTCATGTGCCACACCGTACCCGATTCGTAAAGAAGCGAGTCCGAATGCCTTTGAAAAGGTTCGGAAAACAACAAGATTCGGATAATCACGCTGCAAGGCAAGGGTATCTGGATAATCCTCTGCAACAACATACTCACAATACGCTTCATCACAGGCAACGATAACGTCTTTAGGGACACGTTCTAAAAAAGATACCAACTTTTCCTTAGAAACATATGTACCTGTCGGGTTGTTCGGACTGCAAATCCAAACAATCTTCGTGTTTTCATCGATTGCTTCATACATTTCGTCGAGATCATGGTGGCCTTGATCGTCCAATGCAATTTCTCGGATTTCTGCCCCTTCAATAACAGAATTATGACGATACTGTGGAAATGTAGGCTTAGCCATAACCGTATTCGTATCAGGGCTAAGGTACGTCCTACAAAACATCTCTACAACCTCATCAGACCCATTTCCAAATAAAATTTGCCTCGGTAGAACACCGAGATAATGTGCCAGCTTATCCCGAATTTCTGCTGCGTACCCGTCTGGATAAATCGAAACCCGATCGAGTTCATCCATTACCGCATCTTTAACAGCTGGAGCACAACCGAAAGGATTTTCATTCGACGCTAATTTTGTTACTGAAGTAAGCCCGAGCTCACGCTTTACCTCTTCAATTGGTTTACCTGGTTGATAAGCCTTCAATGTTAAAATCTGTTCCTTTGCTTTCACGTCTACACCTCATAACCTTGAATAAGAATCGCCCTTCTGCCTTGTTCAAAAAGTTGACGATTTAGAAGGAAGAAGGGAACCTACATAACTTTTAAAAGATTCTTTCCAATTCTCTGTTTCCATTCCACTTGAAACAGATTGAAGCTCTTCTGCTTTACGGATTAAAGAACTACCGATAATCACGCCATCGCAAATTTTGCTTACTTCTTCAAATTGCTCGCGGCTTGAAATTCCAAACCCCAATGCTACTGGTACGTTCGAATAAAACTTAGCTTCCTGTACTAACCGTTGTACCTCGGGATGAAAGGCATTCCGTTCACCGGTTACACCAAGTGATGATACGCAATATAAGAAGCCTTCTGCATTTTGAGAGATTTTAATCAACCGTTCCGGAGAGGTCGTCGGTGCAACCAGTGAGATGCAACAGATGCGACTATCCTTGCATCCATTTCGAAGCGACTCACTTTCCTCAAACGGGAGGTCGGGAACAAGCAGTCCGTCGATACCGTATTCATTCATTTTGTCGATCACATGCTGTTGTCCTAATTGTAGCAAAAGATTGTAATAAGTAAACAGAACAATAGGGATGTGGAGTCCTGATTTTCGCATTTTTCCAACCATTTTCATTGCTTTCTCAAGATTCATACCACCCTTAAGGGCGCGCTTCGCAGCCTCCTGAATGACCGGTCCATCCGCAAGTGGATCGGAATAAGGGATTCCAATTTCGAGTACATCGGCACCCTCCTCCTGTAATAGAAGAGCCAAGTCAATCGTATCGGCTTCAGTAGGATCTCCTGCCATCAGAAACGGGATGAATATCGGTTCTTTTTTATTCCTTATTTGATCAAACCTGTTCATTTGCTTTCCCCCCTTTGATGATATTAATGAGTGTGGAGACATCTTTGTCGCCTCTTCCTGATAAACAAATGACAATTGCTTCCTCACTTCCTCGTGAAGCGGCTTCTTTAAACCCTTGTGCAAGGGCATGTGCGCTCTCGATCGCTGGTAGAATCCCTTCATGTTCACATAAAACCTGCAACGCTTCAATTGCTTCGGCATCAGTTATCGTTTTATACGTCGCTCGCCCGCTCTCTGCTAAATGGGCATGCTCCGGACCAACACCTGGATAATCCAAACCAGCCGAAATCGAATAAGGTTCCATAATTTGTCCATATGCATCCTGAATTAAATACGTCATCGATCCATGAATGACACCGATAGAACCTTTTGTGATCGATGCCGCATGTTTCGGTGTATCCGTACCGAGACCCGCTGCCTCTACTCCGATCAATTCAACCGAATCCTCAAGAAACGGATGAAAGATCCCCATCGCATTACTGCCACCTCCGACACAAGCGATAATGGCATCCGGAAGTCTCTTTACTTGATTTAAAAATTGCTCCCTCGTCTCTGTACCGATAATAGATTGCAAGTCCCGTACGATGGTCGGGTAAGGATGTGGACCTACGACAGAGCCGATACAATAGAACGTATCCTGTACAGAGCCTGCCCAGTAACGGATCGCTTCATTGGTTGCATCCTTTAACGTCCGGCTCCCACTAGCAACAGGCACTACGTCAGCACCTAGCAGTTGCATTCGGAATACATTCAATGATTGTCGTTGGATATCCTCCTCACCCATAAAAACGGTGCAGGATAAACCGTACCTTGCGCAAGCGGTCGCAACAGCGACCCCGTGTTGACCCGCACCGGTTTCTGCAACAACTTTCCGTTTATTCATCCTTTTTGCAAGAAGGACCTGCCCTATTGCATTATTGATTTTATGGGCGCCAGTATGGTTTAAATCTTCCCTTTTCAAATAAATGGATGCCCCACCGAGCAGCTCCGTACAATTTTGTGCATAGGTCAGCGGGGTTGGACGTCCAGAATAATCGACAAGCTCCTTTTCAAGCTGCTTCAAGAAAGTGGAATCCTTCATCGCTTCCTGAAATGCTAGCTCTAGTTCCTCAAGAGCGTACATTAATGTTTCAGGCACGAACCTACCTCCGAATCGACCGAATCGTCCATGTTCACTTGGAATGGTTATAGTCAAAATTTTTCATCCTTTCTATGAGTAAATTTAACAATGTATCGTCCTTTCGATTTCCTTTTTCGACTCCACTGGATAAATCAATGCCGTATGGCTGAAAGGTTAGACATTCCGTAACATTTTCCGGTGTAATCCCACCAGCAATAAAACACCGCTTTTGTTCGAGATTGGCAAGCTTGCTATATGCAGGAATCGTACTCCAGTCAAAACTTAGTCCAGTGCCGCCTCTTTTACCAGGAACTTTCGTATCGATTACAAATCCATCAACTGCATCCATGTACTTGTCCATCATCGTAAGAGATTTTTCAGAATGTGGAATCGCCTTCCAAATTTCAATATTCATCTTGTTCCGAATCTGTTCGATCAAGTCGGTATCCTCATCACCATGAAGCTGAATGACATCAAACTTAACCAGTTCGCAGGTATGGACAATTTCTTCTAAACTCAAATCAACCAATACAGCGACCTGCTTCATGCTGGATTTAACCTTGGACTTATCGATTATCGTACGGACGTGTTCAGGGGTGACCCGCCTTTTGCTCGGTGCCAAAACAAATCCAGCATAATCAATCTCATGTTTCGCAATCCGCTCATACTCTTGAATCGTTTGAATCCCACAAATCTTTAGAGCGGTCATATTGAAATTCGATCCTCGAGAAGGCAACATACTGCCTCATTAATATCCTTTGATTTCATTAACGATTCCCCAACAAGAACAGCAGAGGCACTGACTTTTTTTACATATTGAATATCAGCATTCGTTTGAATTCCGCTTTCACTTACGAACGGTATATGATCCGGTAACATTCGTGAAATCCTCAACGTATTTTCAAGGTTCGTATCAAACGTTTCGAGGTTACGATTATTGATGCCGATTAAATCGGGAGTGAAAAAGTCTAGGATCCTCATAAGCTCCTCCTCGGTATGAACCTCTAGGAGTACCTCCAATCCGAGTTCACTTGCATACTCATAAAGCTCCTTAGCTTTTTCAACTTGTAATGCTGCAGCGATCAACAGAACGGCATCTGCTCCAATCGCTTTACTTTCCTCCAATTGGATCCGATCGATAATAAAATCCTTGCGCAAGATGGGAAGGTCAACGGCTCGTTTGATTTGGGTCAGAAAGGTGGGATTCCCTTGAAAAAAAGTCCGATCAGTAATAACCGAAATCGCATCAACCTGACTTGACGCATACTCGACAGCAATCGCAACAGGGTCAAAGTCCTTCCGGATCACACCTTTAGATGGAGAGGCTTTTTTCACCTCAGCTATAAGTGCGACATCACGTGAGCGATCTTTTATTGCATCAATCAGTGAACGACTTGTAAACTTACCGGTGTATACGGGCTTTTCTAATGTTTTGATCTCTTCTTGTTTTACTTCAATGATTTGCTTAAGCATAGACACGATTCATCCCCCGTGATCCCGACATTTTCAAATAATGGTCCCACACATTTCCGGAGTCGATTGCCTGTTTGGAAAGCTTTACACCGGCTTCGAGTGATTGAACCTTATCCGCTACAACAAGACCGACCGCAGCATTCAACACGACGATCTCAATTGCAGAACGGTTAGCTTTTCCTTTGAAAATGTTCTGAATCAATGCCGCACTATCAGAGGAAGACGAAATCGAAAGCTCCATTAAATTCCCCTTTACAAGACCAACGTCCGTCGGATCGATTTTAACCTTTTTAATCGATTGTGGAGTTACTTCCAATAACGTAGAGGTTGTTGTAATCGAACATTCGTCAAGTCCATCATCACCTGTTACGACCATCACTTTTTGCATTCCGATTCGTTGCGCTACAGCTGCTATTTTCCCAGCTAGAATAGGGTCGGCTACACCGAGCAACTGACGTTGACACGATGCAGGATTGCAAAGTGGACCTAGGATGTTGAATACGGTTCGAAAGCCGATTTCCTTTCGTGGATTGACTGCATGCTTCATTGCAGCATGATAATTTGGTGCATAGAGAAAACACATCGAATGTTCTTCCAACGCCTGCAAAGCTTCCTCTCGGTCTAATTGAATCGGGATATTCAAATGCTCCAAGACATCAGCACTTCCGCTTTTAGATGAAAATGCACGATTACCGTGTTTCGCGACTTTTACCCCAATTGATGCCATAACAATCGCAGCTGCTGTGGAAATATTAAAGGTTCCTGCTCCATCTCCGCCGGTTCCACACGTATCGACTACGTTATCAAACGGGGTCGAAAATGGGACCGCATGTTTTCTCATCGATTTAACAAAGCCAGTCAGCTCATCAATCGTTTCACCTCGAAAACGGAGTAGTGTCAATAAACTTGCGACTTGGTTCTCAGTAGCAACACCTGTCATGATGTCATCCATCAGAGCCCTCGACTCCGCTTCCGTATAGGTCGACCCGTTGATTCCTTTAGATAATAGATTTTTAAACATTAGTGTCTCCTTTCATCCGTATTCAGCATTTTCGCTCATGTTTTCGGATAAAAAGAAATTCATGGTGGTTGAAAACAATTTGGATAGGAATTGGTAAACATGCTCTATCACACTCCCTTTGAAAAAAGAAGATCAGATAGAGTTGAGTGGTGTGAGGTGGTATTGGGGATGAAGAAAATCATTGAATACTTTCTTCATATACAAAAAACTCCTATGGCAAAGAAAGGCCATGGGAGTATACTTAAAAAACTAGTTTAACCCTTGCTCGCCTCAGCTCATTATTAAACTCAACTCTAACTCTACTCAGCTCATCAATATTCAATCCGGCTTGCACCTATATCTCAAACAGGTATGCCTTTCGCTTCTCCTCAAGAACAGTAAGCACTTCGAAAAAAGAAGAAGAACGTAATTCAATCCTAGTAAACAACATTTAAATTGTCAAGAAGATTCACACTTTTTGCTCCATTTATCGAAGTGTTTCAATTCTTCTAGCAATAGGTCTTCAGGTACCCCGCTTGTTCGTACCTGTTCAAATCCGGCATATAAGACCATCCGAATCTCTTGACCTGCATTCTTCTTATCCTGTTTCATTCTCTCGATCAAAAGCTCCGGTCTAGCTAAAGATGGGTGCCATATGGAATAGCCCATATTTTTGATCCACTGTAGAAGGTCAACTGGCATCAACGATTTCCCGTAGATTCTTTCGCTCAAACGAATCGAAAAAAGCATACCGATCATAACCGCTTCTCCATGTGGAATATGTTGATAACGACTCTCCGCTTCAATCGCATGACCCAATGTATGTCCGAAATTCAAGTAAGCACGGACACCTGATTCATATTCATCCTCTTGTACAATTCCAGCTTTTATACTGATTGCTGCAAAAACGGCGTGTACAAGTGCCTCATCATCTTCTATCGGGAAATCGAGAACCTTTTCATTAAGAAATCGATATAATTCGTGATCCCGGATCAATGAACTTTTAATGATTTCAGCAAATCCTGACCGCCATTCTTTACGTGACAACGATTTTAAATAGTGAAGATCATAGATGACGGCTTCAGGCTGGTAAAATGCTCCAATCAAATTCTTCCCTGCCGTATGATTGACGCCCACCTTACCACCGACACTGCTATCGTGGGCCAATAAGGTTGTAGGCATTTGTATGAACGCTACACCTCGTAAATACGTCGCTGCAACAAATCCAGCAATATCTCCGACAACGCCGCCACCAAGCGCGACAATGACTGACTTCCGATCCAGTTTCCTATTCAATGCATAACTGATGATTTTTTCATACTCGCGTAATGATTTACTCGACTCCCCAGCTGGGATCACCCACTCGAACACTGGAAGATCAGTCAACATGCTTTTAATTTCCCGTAAATATAACGGTGCGACATTGCTATCAGTTATGATAAGGATTCCTGAGCATTCACTCACCTGTTTATGGAGTACGTCCTGTAAAAGTGTCGAGGCTCCTCCCCCTATGTGAACGGGATACTGCTTCGAACCTGTTTTGATATCAATTGTTTCCACGTTAAAACCCCTTTGAGTACGTTGCATACTGGTCAAAATTTGAACGAATCATCTCCATCGATTCATTGCCGAATTTTTCAGTCAAAGCATTGGCTAGTTCCCAGGCTACAACTGCTTCAGCGACCACACTTGCTGAAGGAACGGCACAGCTGTCTGAACGTTCGATACTCGCGGTAAACGGCTCTTTCGTTTCGATGTCCACACTTTGAAGTGGCTTATAAAGGGTCGGAATCGGTTTCATCACACCTCTTACGACAATCGGCATTCCGTTTGTCATCCCACCTTCAAATCCACCGAGATTATTCGTTTTACGATAGTAACCGTATTGTTCATTCCAGAGAATTTCGTCATGAACCTCACTTCCCGGTTTACTAGCCGCGGTAAAGCCAATGCCGAATTCGACTCCTTTAAAGGCATTGATACTGATGATCGCAGCCCCGATTTTCGCATCAAGCTTTCGATCATAATGGACATGGCTTCCAAGTCCAATCGGAACGCCTTCCACGATCACTTCTACAATACCTCCGATCGAGTCACCATTCTTTTTCGCCAGATCGATCGCTTCCATCATTTTTTCACCTGTATCGTGATCGAAGCAGCGCACGGGCGATCCTTCAGTCACTTCTCGTAGCTGTGCAAGAGATTGAAAGCTTTGTTCCTCTACTTTTACTCCGCCGATTTCGACAACATGACCTGCAGTACTGATGTTGAACTGTTTAAGCAACACTTTTGCCACCGCACCTGCAGCAACTCTTACTGTCGTTTCACGGGCAGAAGAGCGCTCTAAGACGTTTCTCATATCCCGGTGATTGTATTTGATCGCTCCGTTCAAATCGGCATGACCAGGGCGCGGCTTCGTAATGATCCGTTTCATTTGATCGGCTTCTTCTTCTGAAATCGGTTCACTTCCCATGATGGTTTGCCAGTGCTTCCAGTCTTTATTTTCAACAATTAGCGCGATTGGCGCACCGGTGGTTTTCCCGTGTCGGACTCCACCAACGATTTTGACCGCATCCGACTCAATTTGCATTCTACGTCCACGACCGTGTCCCTTTTGTCTTCGCTGTAGTTCGTAATCGATCATCTCCTTGCTCAGTTCAAGGTTCGAAGGAACGCCTTCAATAATCACAGTCAATTGTGGTCCATGTGACTCTCCCGCTGTTAAATAACGCATGATTACACAGATCCTTTCCTAACATTCAACTAAGCCAGCTACTTGTCTGACATCTTTTCGTAAAAAAAGGTAGCCACAGATTGCAGCCCATAATTCTTTGGCTCGAAAATCTGCTCTGTACTCCCTACAAAAAGAATACCTCCAGGTCGTAGCGCTTGACTGAATTTTTTGTAAAGCTGTACTTTTGCCTCTTCTGTAAAGTATATCAATACATTCCTACAAATGATAAGATCCAGATCGCTTTTAAAAGGATCTAGAAGTAGATTTTGTTTTTCAAAAGTTATATTATCCTTTAACCGACCTTCAACTTTATAACCGATTCCATCCTTTTTAAAATAAAACTCCTTAAAGTGTTCAGGAACTTCTTGCAATGCTCTTTCCAGATAGTATCCAAGCTTTGCACGCTTCAATGCTAGTTCGTCAATATCTGTTGCGAGAATCGAGTAATCTTCTTTTCGAAGTGAATGGTGCAAGATCATCGATAGTGTGTATGGCTCTTCTCCTGTTGAACAAGCCGCGCTCCACGCTTTGACTGTTTTTTTCGACTCCAAAAGTTTCGGTAGAAGTTGCGTTTCCAAAACGTCCCATTGTGACGGATTTCGGTAAAATTCAGATACATTAATCGTCATCCGATCCAAAAACTCTTCTAACAGTATAGTGTTTTCTTTCATAGCTTTATAATAATCATGGAAGCTGCCATACCCCTTTTTGTCTCTTAAAGAGGTCAGCCTACGTTTCATTTGGCCTTCTTTATATAAAGCTAAATCAATCCCCGTATGATTTTTAATTTGTTCCGTGAAAATCGTATAATCCTGCTCCATTTGAATTCTCCTCTTTACTTCTCCACTATTCGGATTGCTCTCTATTCTTTCATTATATCGTACGATACGGACCAGAAATGTACAAAAAACGCATAAAAAAATGGCTCAAATCAGGAATGACCCTTCATTGAACCAGCTTCTGTTAATTACCATCAAAAATCCCCTATTGATATATTGAAAAATTTACTCGTTGGGAATTATAGAATCTTTTTTCTGAATGTATTGATTTTTATTCGTTAAGGGCATCTTTTCGTGTTTTTCAGATGAATATAATCGAAAAAATGGAATGAAGCCATTTTTACAGCATGAATATCAGCTGTTTTGTCCATGAACTGCGAAAATCAAGATTACAATTGCATCTCCCTCATTTTCCACTGGGATCTAGTGCTCTATTAATGTTTTGACGCGATAATCGGAAGTTTGACGCGGAATAAGAATTTTGCACGCGAAAACGAGAGAGTTGGTGTTTAACTTGGGATTTCGGCGTCTGACTCAAGATTTTCTCGTGTAAGCACGGGGGAATTATTGAGCTTTCCAGTCTAAGGCGCTGCGGGAGCCATCATATAAAGAAAACTTGGCTAGCGCCAAGCCTTAGTGCAGGCGATCGCCCTAGTTGCGCTTATACTATAGAAAGTATTTATACTTTCTTAACGTGTGCAAAAAACACTCCGCAATCAAGCGGAGTGTTTCCTAAAGTTTAAAGTACGACTGTTTTAAACTTAAACCCACTTATCGATTTCTTTATCGTAGCTCACAATCTCCTCTTCATTGAAGAACAAGCTTACTTCACGCTCTGCGCTTTCTGGAGAGTCAGAACCGTGAATGATGTTCTGGCTGACTTGTACTCCATAGTCACCGCGAATTGTACCAGGTGCTGCGTCTACTGGGTTTGTTTTTCCCATCATGTTACGTGCAGTTGCAATTACATTTTCGCCTTCCCAAACCATTGCAAATACAGGTCCGGAAGTAATAAAGTCAACAAGCTCTCCAAAGAATGGACGCTCTTTGTGCTCACCGTAATGATTTTGAGCAAGCTCATCGCTGATCATCATCAGCTTTGCACCTGCTAGCTTAAAGCCCTTTTTTTCAAAGCGATTTACAACTTCACCGATTAGGTTACGTTGAACACCATCAGGTTTTACCATTAAGAAAGTTTTCTCCATGTGAAGCTCTCCTATTCTATGTATGAATTTTTCGGACATGCTTAAACAGTCCGTGTATCCGAAAATGATTTTATCAAACTTTAAGCGTTTTCACAACTTTTAGTAGTCTCTTTTTCCAATATACTCCGCTATTTGCAATAACGCTTTTTTCGGGCGGTTATCAGGTAAAGAGTCGAGCGCCGTGTACGCTTTATTCAAATAACGATCTGCAACCTGTTTTGATTTTTCAATCGAGCCGTTTTCATGGACCATCCGGATCAATAGATCGATTGTATGACGCTCAATCGGCTGCTCCATACATGCTTGTATCAATTGTTCTTTAAAAGCGGGATCCTTCATTGCAAAAAAGACCGGGAGTGTAATGTTACCTTGCTGTAAATCCCCACCTGCAGGTTTTCCAAGCTGTTTCTCTGTCCCTGTAAAGTCTAGGATGTCATCGGTGATCTGAAACGCCATCCCAACATAGTAACCAAAGCGCTTCAACTGTTTTAATGTATTCCGGTCAGCATCAGCAGCAAGAGCACCGAGCTCACAGCTTACTGATAACAAGAGAGCGGTTTTTCGTTTGATCCGTCGTAAATAATTTCGTATATTCTGGTTGAGATTATATTGATCCCTGATTTGCTCGATCTCACCAAGGCTCATTTCGAGAATCGCCTCTGATAAAGCGTTATGTGCCTCAGGATTATCCAAATGCGTTATGTACTCAATCGATCTTGCAAAAATATAGTCACCTGTATACATGGCGACCCGATTATCCCATTGCGCTTTAATTGTTGCTTTCCCCCGCCGTAGAGATGCATCGTCAATCACATCATCATGTACAAGGGATGCCATATGAATTAATTCCAACGCGACTGCTGCTCGTTTTACACGTTCGATATCATACTGTCCAAACTGTGCTGATAACAGCACAAAAACAGGGCGTATCCGTTTCCCCCCTGCCTTTAACAGTTGAATCGATGCATCCTGTAGGATCGAATGCTGTGCTCCAATCGTTCGTTCCAAGTCCTTTTCGACCAACGACAGATCGCTTCTTAAATGAGAATAAATTGTTGTCAATTTCATAATAATTTCACCCTGGCCCTATCTTTGAAGCTTTCCAGCCCTTAACGTTTGACTCCAATATGTGTTGCAGCAACGCCGCCGGAGTATGCTTTATCATATACATCTACAAAACCTGCATCTCTGAATCTATCTGCCAGCTCAACTCTACCAGGAAACCCTTTGGCGGATTCTTGGAGCCACGAGTACTCCTTATAGCTTTTTGCAAACAACTTACCTAACAGCGGCATGACAAAACGAAAATATCCGTAGTATAGCTGTCTGAAAACCGGAATGGTCGGTTGAGAGGTTTCCAAACAGACTACCTTTCCTCCAGGTTTGACTACTCGATACATTTCCCGTAAAACCTGATCAAGATCTGGTACGTTCCTTAAACCGAAGCCGATCGTAACATAATCGAAGGTGTCGGAGTCGAACGGTAGTTCCATTGCATTCCCATGAATCAACGAAACATTGTTCAGACCCTGATGATCAACCTTCTCCTGCCCGATTTTCAGCATGTTTTGGCTGAAGTCCAATCCATATGCTTCCCCATTCGGTCCTACTGTATGTGCCATCGCAATCGTCCAATCAGCTGTACCGCAACAAACATCTAAACTGATTGCACCAGATTGAACGTTCATACGTTTCATCGTATCTTGTCTCCAAGCAATATGCCGTTGGAAGCTGATAACCGAATTCATCGTATCGTAATTTTTGTAGATTGATTCAAATACTTGGTGTACACGTTGTTCCTTCGTATCTGGTTGCATATGATTAACCTTCTTCCGCATATCTCTCAATTGGTAGTCCAGACCGTTTCGTATAGTTACGCATTCTCTGATCCAATAAACCATGCATCAACGGTTCTTCTGACCATAGCTTTTCCAGGCGACTTTTCGAATGAAATAAATAACCGTCCAATATTTCGAGTAATTGTTGCTTTAAACCATGCCAGTTTGCCTTTGACCGGGCAAGCTGGTTTGATATTTTCTTTGCCAATGGTGTAAATTCATTGTTCATGATGCTTTTCCGCTCATTCAGCAAACGTTTCATAAACAAATATTCATCCGCAATCCCTTTCCATAGAGGAAGATGAAAATGTTCGGCTGTTTTCAACAGGAGAGTGGACTCGATTCGACGTAGGTTATCCATAGATTTTTCGATCGACTGCTGTTCATTTTTATATAACTGCATTTTATTTTCATTAATTTCTTGAATCCCTTGAGCTAGCGTACGAATCATCGACAGGTCTTTAATACCAGACAGCAGGTGATAATACCAGCTGCTATAATAATCTCCAGCTAATACAGTTAATTGTCTGTTTTTAATATCAGAATCCTCATTAACATCATGATTTGTAACTTTCTCATGGGTATCAAGGGCAATTTGTACAAGCATTGTGGATACCGCATACTGTTCACGCTCTTTTTTACTCAGATCTTTTTCACTGAGCATGATGTGAACTAAAAGAAGCTTATCTTCATCGATTACGGGACGATCAATAAAGCGCATTAAATATGGATGTTGTAATCGTTGATCTATATTGTGCATCAATGTTGATATTGTCCGGCTAGTTTCGTTGTTCATCATTCTGCTCTCGGCCCCCACCAAATTCGATGTAACCTATAATAACGACTCCGCTATTGTCGCTTTATATAAGGCGTACCTTTTCCAATGCTATTATATCATAAAAAACAATCAATCATGCGGTTCATTCAGCAATAACGAAACGCTCACTCGTATAAGGATTCAAGTATGTATAAGGGGACAAGATCACAAACGGAACACTGCAATCCACCAGAATGTAAATACTACGATTCCCCCAATTGAATGTTGACGATTAATCCTTATCTGTTTGGATTTCTCCATGACGTGTTTGAATGACAGCTTTTCCCCTTACTTTAACTGCGGAAGTATGTTCTGTGAATTGTGCGATCATCACTTCACCTTTGTCCAGCTTCTCAGAATGATGGAATCGTGTGTCAGTGCCTCGTGTTAAGCCGATTACATTAACACCGTTTTCCTTTGCCTTGATTACAAAAAATTCATTTTCATTCGACATGGTTTTCCCTCCCTTGCATTATGAATTTATCAAACTCATCACTTCAGATCGTGCTGCCTGATCTTTTTCAAATATTCCTCTGACCGCAGAAGTGATTGTTTTTGAACCTGATTTCTTCACGCCTCTCATCGTCATACACATATGTTCTGCTTCAATGATGACCATTACACCATGTGGAGTAAGAGAATCTTTCAAAGAATCTGCAATTGTGGAAGTGATTCGTTCCTGTAGCTGTGGTCGTCTGGCAACCGCCTCTACTGCCCGAGCCAGCTTGCTAAGTCCTGTCACTTTTCCACCTTTAGGTATGTATGCTACATGTGCTTTTCCGAAAAATGGAACGAGATGATGTTCACACATTGAATAAAAAGGAATGTCTTTCACGAGTACAAGCTCTTCGTGGTCTTCTCCAAAGATCGTTTGAAAGTGTTCTGATGGATCTTGATTCAAGCCCTGGAACACTTCTTCATACATTCGTGCTACACGTTTCGGTGTATCGAGCAATCCCTCACGTTCTGGATCTTCCCCAATTGCTTCAAGTATCATTTTAACCGCAGTTTCTATTTTATTATGGTCCATAGTAGGTTTCCTCCATTAGCGTTATCACACAGATAATAGCACAACAATCTCCAAACGTGCAAAAAAGAAGAGTCGATGTCCGACTCTTCTTTAATGGCGCCCTATGTACGTATTACTTTACAGCGTCTTTAAGGGCTTTTCCTGGTTTGAATGCAGGAACTTTACTTGCAGCGATTTCGATTTCCTCACCTGTTTGTGGATTGCGACCCTTACGAGCTGCGCGTTCACGCACCTCAAAGTTACCGAAACCAATCAGTTGAACTTTGTCTCCACTCTTTAAAGTGCCTTCGATCGCTTCGAAAACAGCATCAACTGTTTTAGAAACGTCTTTTTTAGAAAGTTGAGTTTGTTCAGAAACAGAATTAATAAGATCTGTCTTATTCATACGATTCACCTCCTCTCAAAGGGGTTTGGTTTTAGTCATTATAACCAATAATGCTAAGAACTAACAGTATGAACACGTTGACAAGCCTTATATTAAACGATATTGAATGGAAATTCAATGTTTTTTCCCGAGTTTTGTATGTTTAACTGTATATTTAAAAGATTTTGGGAAAAGAAACGAAGGAAATGGGGTTATTTTGTACACGTTATTTGTTGATTCATTGACTCACTATGACCCTGACAGCTAGAACGCGCAAACAAAAAAGACTCCGATGTTAGGAGTCTCTAACTATACTGTTGACTTTTTGAACTTCCTCTAAAGAATGATTGCGATTAACCCGCCTGATCCCTCATTAATGATCCGTTCAAGTGTTTCTTTTAGTTTATAGCGTGCATTTTCTGGCATAAGTGAAAGCTTAGCTTGGATGCCTTCTCGAACGATCGAATTGAGTGACCTTCCGAAAATGTCAGAATTCCAAATGGATAGTGGATCATCTTCAAAGTCTTGCATGAGGTATCTTACAAGCTCTTCGCTCTGTTTCTCTGTACCGATGATTGGTGCAAATTCTGATTCTACATCGACTTTTATCATGTGGATGGATGGTGCGACTGCCTTAAGACGTACACCGAAACGAGATCCTTGACGGATGATTTCAGGCTCATCGAGGCTCATGTCACTAAGTGCAGGTGCCGCAATTCCATATCCCGTCTGTTTAACCATTCTTAATGCATCTGCAATTTGATCGTATTCGGATTTCGCGTGAGCAAACTCCTGCATCAGTTGTAGTAAATGATCTTTACCGCGAATCTCAACCCCTACAACTTCTTTTAAAATTTGGTCATATAAATCATCTGGTGCATATAAGTCGATTTCAGCGATCCCTTGACCCATTTCGATTCCTGCGAGGCGAGCTTCATCGATGAATTCGAAATCTGTGAAATTACCAACAACCCGGTCGACATCCCTTAAACGTTTAATGTCTTTGACGGTATCACGGACGGACTCTTCATAGCTTAATCGGAGCCAGTGCTCATTGTTAAGGACCATGACCCAGCTTGGTAGGTTTACATTCACTTCGAGTACAGGGAATTCATACAATACTTCTCTTAAAACGTTATTGATATCATGCTCTGTCATACTCTCAACACTAAGTGACAGAACTGGGATATCATGCTTTTCAGTAAGATCCCTTCGAAGCTTTTCAGTTTCCGGATGATGCGGATGCACAGAGTTGATGACCATGATAAACGGTTTTCCGACTTCCTTAAGTTCATCGATGATCCTTTCCTCTGATTCTACGTAATCATAGCGCGGAATTTCCCCGATTGAACCGTCCGTTGTGACGACGACTCCTAATGTTGAATGCTCCTGGATAACCTTCCTTGTTCCAATTTCAGCTGCTTCATGAAAAGGAATCGGTTCCTCATACCATGGTGTGTGGATCATACGTGGACCGTCTTCATCTTCGTAACCTTTTGCACTCGGAACCGCATAGCCAACACTGTCTACCAGCCGAACATTCACTTCCAGTCCATCATCAACTTCAATTTTCACCGCCGTGTTCGGGACAAACTTCGGCTCAGTCGTCATGATTGTCTTTCCTGCTGCACTTTGTGGTAATTCATCCTGTGCTCGTGCCTTATCTGACTCGTTATCAATGTTCGGAAGTACTACGAGTTCCATGAACTTTTTTATGAACGTAGATTTACCGGTCCGAACGGCCCCCACTACACCTAAATAAATATCGCCACCCGTCCGTTCCGCGATATCCTTAAAGATATCTACTTTTTCCATTCGTTCCCCTCCCCATTCCAGAGTGTGTTTGGGTAATGTTAGACAATATATATCTATGACGTTGTCCAATGAATATGACTATTTCTATAGTCATAGACATAAAGAATCTTGGCTAAGACAAGACTTAGCCCACGCTTAACCCAGGATTCGCTTTTGCGATAGAAAGTATTTCTACCTCCATACGTAAAAAAATCCCTCCCTTTCTACACTTTATTGATAGAAGGGAGGGAACATACCTATTTTAATAAAAAAACTGGTTCACTATCTTGAACTGTATATGGAACAGAAAATGCAGGAACGAACATTGAATCTCGCACTAAAATATCGCGAATATCATCACCGTTTTGATAGGAATGACTTTTATCTTGCAATGCGTGATAGAGATCCATTGAGTAATCTATATACACATTATTTTTTTCATCAACAATAAGCGGCAAATTATTTCCGGTAAATGGGCTTTTGACAACAGGCTGTTTATCGTACCCGATTTCTTTGTATTTGAGTGTATATCGCTTATTAGCTAATACATCCTTATAAGGAAGATAATTATTCTTTTCAAGATACAATCGGATGCTTAGTCGATAATCCTTTACTTTTTCAACTGCTTCAAGGTCGACCAGCTTCACTTTGGGCTCTTTCTCAACGTCAACAAGAACGTATTGAAAAATACCGCCAGTTTGATAGGAGTTTCCCGGTGGTTCAGATATATATCTCGGAACTAATTTCCCAAAATCAATCGGATACTTTATGTAAATCGGCGTACCCTGGTCCCGGTTCTCAATGGGCAATACTCCAGTGTCCATCCGGTATTTCTGGACGGCCTTTTGGACGGAATGAAGCTGTTCTTCATATGGAGTCCGATTTTTAACAAGACGATCATCAGGATATAAGCAGCCTGTCAATATCACTGTCAAACTTAATATGAGTATCGAGAGCATAAAACGTTTCATACAATCACCTATCTATAAAAACTTATCGTCATTTATTCTAGTTAAAAACAAGCTTGTCCAATCTATTTCTGTACAGGTCCGCTAAATACAACGTATACAATCATTAAACCAGCTGTAATCATACAGGCATATGCAAAGATTGCCACGATGGATTTGAAAAATCCCCTCAGTTTAATCCGACTGATTGAAATCGAAAGTACTGCTACGAACATTAATCCAATCGCAGAAAGCGAGATCCACATTTTAATTAAACCTTCGGACATAACGACTCCTCCTCAACATCGGGTCTTATTATAGCACACTTCAACCTATCTTCCATATGTACAATATTCTAACGATTATTTTTGACAGTGTTTTTTTGAAATGCTTTAGTGTCTAAATTATATACGGATACGATTACAGGGTAATTATTCCTCTTATCCTCATCTTTGCACACAAGCAAAAAAGCTGAAGAAAAGGGGCGCCTTCCTTCAGCACGACTAAATAACCGTTCCCTACTGCAGCTCAAAATCTCCATTCCATGATAGTGTATGCAAGATTTATTGATACTGTATCGCTCAATCGCCTATTTTACGCCGATTATTTTTGTTTGAACATTTTCGCGATCGAGGTCATGTCCAGAGGGATGTTATTTTTTAGTATCGCATTTACAATTTGTTCTTCTTTTTCCTTAGATACAGGAACACCGGCTAATCGCGAAACTTGGGCAATTAGCTGACGAATTGTTTTCTCATCGCGTAAATTTGCATTTTGTACGGAATCTGCCAATTTAAAAATGTCATTCTTTTTAACGCCGGTTTTCTTCTCAACGTCATCCATAAAATTGTTTCTGTCCATCAAAGTCCTCCTCACACGTAACATTCATCATATACTATGCGAGAAGATAGACTTCGTGAGTTTTATCGGTTGCTTTTTTCGTCCAATGAATAACGATCAGATATTAAGGACTGAAGGTCTTCCCCTTCATGAGTCCGACTTCGCTTCATTAATGAATCCACAGCTTCTTTTGGAGATTTCGAATGAAAAAGCACATCATACAATTCGTTGACTATCGGCATTTCCACTCCTTCTTTTTGCGCAAGCTGATGAGCCGCATTCGTCGTACGTACGCCTTCAACGACCATCCCTATGTTCCCAAGGACCTCATCAAGAGTTTGGCCTTTTCCGAGCAGATTCCCTGCTCGCCAGTTCCGACTATGGACACTCGTACACGTGGCGACAAGATCCCCTAATCCGGATAAGCCTGCGAACGTCAAAGGCTTTGCTCCCATAATTGTACCGAGGCGTGCGATTTCAGCAAGGCCTCTTGTCAACAGTGCTGCTTTTGCATTGTCCCCATATCCGAGGCCGTCGGACAACCCGGCTCCAAGCGCAATGATATTCTTAAGTGCTCCACCAAGCTCAACACCGATGATATCGGGATTTGTATATACTCTAAAATTCGGATTGATGAAGAGGTCTTGAATTTGTTCTGCAGTTTTCAGGTCCTTTGAAGAAACCGTCACCGTGGTTGGTTGACGGAGGCTTACTTCTTCAGCATGACTCGGTCCAGAAAGAACGACGATGTCCTTTCGAAGCTGCTCAGGAATTTCATCCCCAATCACTTCAGAAACACGCAAGAGCGTATCTGGCTCAATCCCCTTACTAGCATGAACAATCGTTACAGGACTTTTCAGGAGTACTTTAAGGCTTTGTAAAATTTCCCTCATTGCTTTTGTAGGTGTTACGAGTACAATTGTATCGGTTTTTGCAATAACCTCTTCCAGATCGGTTGTCGCAATGATATTCTGCGGAAGTTGGATTTCAGGTAAATATCTTTTGTTCGTATGTTCTTTATTGATTTCATCCACTTGTTCTGGACGTCGAGCCCATAGACGAACATCGTGTCCATTGTCAGCCAGAACCATTGCAAGAGCGGTTCCCCAGCTTCCGGCACCTATTACAGCTACCCTTTTCATCAGCCAGACACTTCCTTTCGTTGTCCAATTTTATTTTCGGTTCCTTTCACAAGACGGATAATATTGGTGCGGTGTCTCCAAATTGATAATAGGCTGATCACAACAGCAAGCAGTATGTAAGATGAATCGTAATTGCCAAACAGCGCAGTCAAAATAGGTGTCAAAATCATCAATAATAAGGATCCGAGTGAGACGTATCTTGTAAATACAATTATTAAAATAGCTATGATGCCAGCGATGAGAGTGGGCTGGAATACAAGAATCGCAAATACACCGATCGTAGTTGCGACACCCTTTCCACCTCGAAAACCGTAATAAATCGGCCAGTTATGACCCACGATAGCGAAGAGACCTGCAAAAAATGCAATCCAACCTTCGACCCCAAGCCAATAACTGATCAAAACTGCAGCAATCCCTTTAAATGTATCGAGCAATAGGACAGCAATCGCCGGTCCCCAACCGAGTACTCTCAGCGTATTCGTTGCGCCCGCATTTCCGCTCCCTTGCGTACGGATATCGACCTTTTTAATTTTTTTCGCAATCAGATAACTAAAGCTGATGGATCCGATCAAGTAGCCGATCAAGCTGACTAATAGTATGTTAAGTAAGTCCATAATTTCCCCCTAATCACTTTTTCTTCTTGCGATGATACGGATCGGTGTCCCTTTAAAGCCGAATGCATCGCGGATACGGTTATCAATAAACCGTTTATAGGAAAAATGAAGGAGCTCCGGATCGTTGACAAATAAAACAAAGGTTGGCGGCTTCGTAGCCACCTGAGTCACGTAATTGATTTTCAAACGCTTTCCTTTATCAGTTGGCGTCGGGTTCATCATAACAGCATCCATGATGACATCGTTCAACACATTTGTCTTTACACGCATGCTATGATTTTCTGCAACCGTCTCAATGACAGGGAGCAACGTATGGAGTCGTTGTTTCGTTTTTGCGGAAACGAAGACGATAGGTGCATAATCAAGGAACAAGAAATGATCACGTATCTTTTGTTCGAATTCTTTTAACGTTTTATCATTCTTTTCGATTGCATCCCATTTATTAACGACGATGATGACCGCTCGTCCAGCCTCATGTGCATACCCGGCGATCTTTTTATCCTGCTCAATGATTCCTTCCTCTGCATTCAAAACGACAAGTACAACATCAGAACGGTCAATTGCTTTCAACGCTCTTAGAACACTATATTTTTCTGTCGTTTCATACACCTTACCCTTTTTCCGCATACCAGCCGTATCGATGATGACATAATCCTGTTCATCTTTTGTAAACGTCGCATCGATCGCATCCCGCGTCGTGCCCGCAACATCGCTTACAATCGATCGTTCTTTCCCTAAAATCGAGTTTACGAGTGAGGATTTTCCAACATTCGGTCGTCCGATTAATGAAAATTTAATGGTCGTATCGTCATAATCATCTTCATCTTCTTGTGGAAAATGCTTGATGACAGCATCCAGTAAATCACCTAGCCCAAGTCCATGTGATCCAGATATCGCAATCGGTTCACCAAATCCAAGTGAATAAAACTCATACACTTCGTTCATACGTTCAGGATTATCGATCTTATTAACTGCAAGTACGACCGGTTTTTTTGATCGGAACAGGATTTGAGCAACTTCTTCATCAGCAGACGTAACCCCCTCCCGGCCATTTACCATGAAAATGATGACGTCGGCTTCGTTTATTGCAACATCTGCCTGTTCCCTCATCTGTTTCAATAACGGCTCGTCTCCTAGATCAATCCCACCGGTATCAATTACATTAAATTCTCTGTTTAACCATTCGGCCGAACTATAAATTCGGTCTCTTGTCACACCAGGCTTATCTTCTACAATCGCAAGCCGGTCACCAATAACTCTGTTGAAAATGGTAGACTTTCCAACATTCGGTCTTCCAACGACTGCAACAACGGGTTTCTGCATAACATCACGTCCTTTTAATTTCCGCAAACCATCATACTGCTCATCTATGTATGCGTGATCTGTCAAGAATCGAACTTTTACGAAATTTTCCTGTTCGTCATAGTATTGAACACACGATTGACAGCTTATTTATTTTAGCAAAAAAGATGTCGTCTCACAACTTATCATTTACCGCTCGCTCTTATTGTGCCTTCCCTTTCAAATGGCTGATCGGCTTATCCACTTGTTGTTTTACTATGGAAACAAGCGATTCATACCCCCACCAAACGGTGACACTCATACATGAAAGCGCAACAATATCCAGTAGATCAAAGGAACCTACGATATATCCAGGGGCAAGACCATTGACAAACAATGCGTATCCGATTTCCCCGTTAAGAAGACCTGATACCAGGATTGATAGTCTAAGGTCTAATGGCTTACTCAGCAATAAAACAAGTGCACATAACAGAAAAGAAATAAGATATAAGCGATCGAAAAAAAGCCAAACCGGATCAAATAAGATTAAAAAATGAACGCCGACATAGATCACTGACACGATCATACTAGAAAAAACAGAATAGAAGATTAAACGGACAGTCGACTTGCCTATGTATGCATAGCTGATCAAACCAGCAAATAGAAATGCAGCATTTACTGCATAACTGTCCAAATGGATCGTCGTCGTTGATGAAAAAATTAATAATAGCAGAAGAAACGATAGCCAATAACGATGACTTGTTTTTGGCATGAAAAATGTTGTAATAATCCAAGCAATCCAGAAAAACCAATAAAAATAAATCCCGTCCATTCATACTCACCACCTGATCGAAGCCCTTTGCTATGGCTGTTCAAAAACATGAACCAATTTCATCGATCGCTTATGGTCCTCTAATTGAACATCCACTACTAGCAGTATAGATTGGAATAACCGAATCTAAACATTGCGGGAATAAAGTAGCAGCCGCGATGTCAAACTATCGATAAAGGAGTGAGTGTCATGGGAAAAGATCGTCAAGAAAAGAAATTGAAACAATCAAGAAAAGTCGAATCTGATCGAGATCAAGCACTTCATCATGCGGGTTCTGCGCGGTTGGATACACCTGAACAGGCACGTAAAGAAAACCGATAGTCATCTAGTTATCAGGTTTGTAGCTGTATGAAAAAAGGCGAACGTCTAAGCGCTCGCCTCTTGTTATGATCCATATTACTTATATTTTTTCAGTTGGTCACCAATCATATCTCCTAAAGAAAAGCCTGAGTTTCCATCTGTTTCTTTGCTGTACTCCGGATCAATTTTAGAAGGACGGTTCTCTTCTTCAAGAGTAGCCCGGATACTTAAAGAAATCCGTTTTTCTGATGGGTTGATGTCAAGTACCTTCACTTTTACAACATCCCCTTGAGAGAGCACTTCGCCTGGTGTTCCGATATGACGGTTTGCAATTTCTGATATATGAACGAGTCCTTCTACGCCAGAAGCGACCTCAACGAAGGCTCCGAATGATACGAGGCGCTTGACAGTTCCTTCAACAACCTGACCTTTTTCCAACGTCTCGCTGACATTGTCCCACGGTCCTGGTAACGTTTCCTTGATTGATAATGAAATGCGTTCATTGTCACGATCGACAGAAAGCACTTTTACTTTTACCGTATCGCCTTCTTTTACAACCTCTGAAGGTGTTTCGACACGATGATGTGCAAGCTGCGAGATGTGCACAAGACCATCGATACCACCGATGTCAACAAATGCACCAAAGTCAGTCAACCGCTGAACTGTACCTTCTAAAACTTGGCCTGATTCAAGCGAATGGAGAATTTCTTGTTTTTTGGATTCTTCATGTTGTTCTAGTACTGCACGGTGGGATAAAATCAACTTGTTGTTTTGCTCATCAAGTTCAACGATCTTCACTTCTAATGTTTTCCCTTTGTACGATGAAAAGTCTTCTACGAAGTGGCGTTCAACTAATGATGCAGGGATAAATCCACGCACTCCTAGATCAACGACAAGTCCGCCTTTTACCACGTCAGCAATTTGAACATCTAACGTGCTGTTTTTTTCTTGTGCTTCTTTAAGCTCCGTCCATGCTTTTGAAGCGGTAACAGCTCGTTTTGATAACACGAGTTCCTCTTCAGTAAGTTTTATTACTTTTAAAGTCAATTTATCTCCATCAGTTAAAACATCGCTCACTTTTTCAACATGTAAGCTGGAAAGTTCACTGATTGGCAGGATTCCATCCATTTTATATCCTGCATCGATTAAGGCATGTTTTTCTTCAACCTTCGTAACGGTACCCTCTACTTCATCCCCCGTTTCCAAAGGTTTGATTTCAGATAACTCTTGGTTCAATTCATCAGCCATTGGCTTTACCTCCTTAAGTCTCTATGCAAAGAAAATATGTGGACCCTCCACGAAAGTGAAAGAGTATGTAACAATATTCAAATTCCTTTATTCTAACTTCTTATAAATGCAGATATTTGTCAAGTAACAAGGGCTCGAATTTCACTACTTATTATCATCGTAAAGCTGTTGTATCTCGTTCATGATTTTTTCTGTAGCTTCTTTTGCTGAAGCCTTTCGTTCTTTAAGTTCAGTAAGATCGATCGGCTTTCCATAAACAATTTTAAACTTGTGAAAGAGTTTAATGGGTCCGATGATGGCACAAGGTACGACCTTAGCATCTGTTTTCAATGCAAAAAAACCTGCACCAGCGAGTCCTTGTCCAACCTTTCCCGTTCTAGTTCTTGTTCCTTCTGGAAAAAGTCCAACTGCCTTTCCGTCCCTGAGAAGCTGAAGTCCTTTTCTAAGTGCCTGTTTATCACTCATGCCTCTCTTGACAGGGAACGCATTGACCCTCGGCAGAACCTGTTTTAGTATAGGAAAATCGAACAATTCCGACTTTGCCATAAAGTGAACGGTTCGATTATTTGCAGTCGTACCTACCAGCGGTGGATCGAGATTACTTATATGATTTGAGCAAATCAAAACGCCGCTATCTTTTGGAACGTTCTCCACACCGATGACCTCAACACGGTATCCCCCTTTAAAAATGCCGTTAAACAATGAACGGCCAAACGCATAAAGATTCACCGACCATCAAACCCTTTCTTTATTTTGAACAATCTTCAAAATGGCATCGACAACTTCTTCGATAGACATTGAAGTCGTATCGAGTTCAATTGCGTCTTCTGCTTTCTTTAACGGAGAAACTTCACGACCTGAATCGATCAGATCACGCTGTTCGATTTCCTGTTTTATTTGCTCAAAATTTGAAGAAAATCCTTTTTCCGCATTTTCTCGATGTCTTCTTTTTGCACGTTCCTCAACAGAAGCAACCAAAAAGATTTTAACCTGTGCATCTGGGAGGACATGCGTACCAATATCCCGACCATCCATCACAACAGAGTGTTCATGACTTAATTCCTTTTGCCGCTTAACCATTTCAACTCTTACTTCCTTATGTCGAGCCACCTCTGATACATTGTTGGTCACTTTAGACAATCGAATATCTTCTGAGACATTCTTTCCATCCAATAAAACAATTTGGCCATGGTCACTTTTTCGTAGATCGATGACAGTCTGTTTGATCATTTCTTCTAATACTCGAGCATCCGTGATATCAATATCATTTTCTAGAGCTTTCAACGTTACAGCACGGTACATCGCACCAGTATCTATGTAAACATAAGATAGTCGATCCGCCACCATTTTAGCGACTGTACTTTTTCCTGCTCCAGCCGGACCGTCAATTGCTATTTTATTCAGCTTACTCATAATTCCTCCTGCACGTTTCACTGTTGTTTTGCCTAAAAAAATTGGTCTGTGCACTCATTATATATCACGACCAAGCGTTCTATTTTTCACTAATTTCATCATACCATAGTATATTTGACCGGTCTATCGTTTCAACCGTCTCTCCGCGTTGCTCTGTCATAATTCCTTCGTATTCATAAACCCTGTTTAAATGATATGCCCAATCTTGATGGGTGATCACCCACTGAGCAATCATCAGGAATATGAATTGAGCAATAATGGTTTTGATTAAAAACCGTTCAACCGTTTTCATATTGATTCCACCCTTTTATTGATCTGTTACTATCTTGCACATAAAAAGGTAGAAGATATAACTAAAGTAAGCCTTTCTTTTTTAAGAGTAGCTGTTCTTCAAAACAAAAACGGAGTATGGACTGTCTGTCTGTTTCATTGACATCAAGAAACTCGAGTGGTGCCTTATCTCGTTCTCTTGGATTTCCCTTAAGGACACGAATGACCTTCGCATTTTGTCGGATATATTGGTACTTGTTTTTTAACGGAAGTACAATCCAGCATTCTATGATCATATCATCCATTATCGAGTGTTTTTCAGGCAGTACGATTGCGCATCCACCCGCGCTAATATCAGAAGTGAAAGTCTTAAATGGACTGAATTGGTGATCTAATGAGTGAACCGACACATCCACTGAGGTTTCAACACGGACGAAGGCTCTTCTTTGAATTTTTTCATGCTGTTCTGCTTTCGGATATTTTAGAACTAGTAAAGGGATACGGTCCTTCTTTCTGTCCACTAATTCGGATGGAAATACAAATGTTGCTTTCTCTTTCGTTATGAACTGAGCCTCAAATAATGAACCTACCATTAAAAATTCAGTTTTATCTGTATGTATGTTTGTCGGATAGGTTACGTGAATTACTTCTTCCCCTACGTATTCCACTTTGCACTTGAACTTTAACAGCTCATTCGGCTGTTTGAAATCTAAATAAAGAGTGTCACCAATCGATAGCATTTTCTCTCCCCCACCATCTTTATAATGTTGGAGTTATTATCTCATTCTAAAGAAAACTTGGCAAAGCCAAGCCTTTGGCGAAGGCTGAGCCTTAGCCCTAAAGGATGACCTAAAGGCCCTTGCGCTTATACTAAGAAAGGAATGCTTTCTTAACGTAAAACAAAAAAAGGAAAAGCCTAAGTTGCTTTTCCTTTCATCATTCCATCCATCTCGAACACTCATTACTTGGATCACTTCAGCCCTATTCAGTCAAATTGCTGAAGTTAGAGTCCATTGACAGCTGCATTGATGTCATCCAGTTTGTTCACCTTTTCTTCTATACCTGTATCGGCATTAATGAATATGCGGTATGTTTGATTATTCAAGGTGGCTAAGAATTCATAGCAATGAGCCTCTTCTCCAAGGTCGTTAACAATGATCCCCTGATGCGTTTCCATAATTTTCAATTTAGGGTTCATCTTTTTTTCCGCTTCTTGTTGTGATAATGCGGGTTTATCGATTTTCCGCTCTTTTTCACCAATCAAATAGTTCATTCCTTCATAACCGATGATATCGCCATTATCTAAAGCAACCTTGATCGTAACGGATTGCGGATAAATTCGCACACCATCCTGCATTTTCACATAGGTGAATACCCCTGTATTATCATATTGGTCGCTTTGCGTTAGTTCCATCTCATCCATCGCGTGCTTTTTCAGAAATTGTTGGGCCTTTTGCGTTGCTTTATACAGGCTGATCTTCGATTCTCCTACTTCTCGCTCCTGCAGGATCCAAACTGGATGGCCACCTTTTTTCGTCAATTCCATGTAAATATTGGAGTTGCTATCCGGTTCATTGATTGATACACGGTACGCTTCGTAAGGCGATCCTTTTCCATTTTCCTCTACAACTACCTTACTGTCGGTTTTGAGATTGAGAAATTCCAATGCTTTCTTTTTTGCTTCCTGTTTCGAAATTTCCTTCCCACTTAATGTTTTGTATTTATTATCCTCTAACTCACTGATTTTCGTCATTTCTGGTCCCCAGTTGACTTCTGAATAACCTTCTACAGATTTTGATACTGTTTTGAAACCATCTATGATCGTATTGTCCTTCGGTTCTTCATTTGTGGCAAGGGCGAGTTCAACATCCATCCACCGTAAGTTTTCCTTTAATACAAGCGATTGAACCTTTCTAAGCTCATTCTTTATTTCATTTGCATGCTGATGCAAACTCTCGAGTGTCTGATATTCCTTATCAGATAGAGGATCCTTTTTTAAATCTCTAATCGCAATTCGATAACTGAACTCACCGATTTTTGACAAGAACTCCTCGGTTTTATTGAACGGAAGCAATGCTAAGGGTAACTGTCCGACATCGTTATGTGCTTCCGATGTCAACCGCCATACTTCTGCTAGTGCAGGTGAGAGCTGTTGCCCTGAGTTCATCGCTAGTGTTGCGCCGATTTTATCTTCTAGTGCATCCATGTGAAAGTTCAAATCATGGAAGGCACGTTGATAATTGTTTTCGGCATTGATGAGAATTGCGTTCTTTTCCTGATGTTCTTTATACCCCCAGTACCCTGTTCCGATTACAGCAAGTGCCAATATCGAAATAAGTATTGTTCGGATCATATCTCTTCACCTCCATTATTTTGCAAAGATATGCTTCCCGATTTTTGTGACCTGCGTACGTGACCATATCCAATCAGATGTTGCTGTATTTGGATTGAAATAGTAGATACATGCGTCAGTCGGGTCCCATCCGTTCAGAGCATCTTGTACTGCTTTTTTTGCTTGTTTGTTCGGAGTAAGCCAAATTTGACCGTCTGCCACAGCTGTAAAAGCCCCAGGCTCAAAAATCACCCCAGATATCGTGTTCGGAAACGAGGAGCTTTCGACACGATTCAATATGACAGCAGCGACGGCAACCTGTCCGATATATGGTTCCCCCCGTGCTTCACCATAAACTGCATTTGCCATCAACTGAATATCATTTTCAGAGTACCCGCTCGGGACATTTTTTGCTTGCCTTTTCTTTGCACCTTGTTTGGGCTGGGCCTTCTGACCTCCTTGTTCCTTTTGTGGTGCAGGCGCTTTTCCTCCTCCGCCTTCAGTTTGTCTCTTTAAAGGAGTCCCACCGTAATGGGTAAAATCATTCCCTTTTCGAATATTTCGCTTAACATATCCTTCGTTATACTTGGATGCTTCAACAAGTTTTTGTTTTGTCGTTGCCCCGGCGAGACCGTCGACTTCTAAGCCGAATTCATACTGGAAGTTCCGTAGTGCCCAGTATGTACCCCATCCGAATACCCCATCGATATTGCCATTATAAAACCCTAAATATTGCAATCTCGATTGAAGTTCGATAACATCTTCGCCTGTTGCACCATGTTGGATGACCTGCGGACTAAACGCCTCGGCCTTTTCAACAGTAACCGCGTATGACAGCGGAACTACTAACAGAATCAACGATATACATACTTTGATGCACATTACTCCAATTTTCATTATTACAGCCTCCTGTTGAATCCTGGTAACATTTTCGATGATTGTAGTTTTTGTAAAAGCGGGGATTTTATACAAATTGAGTAGAGAACCGTGAATTATCATCGAGGAAGGAATCCCATTTGATTTAAGGGATTCCGTTCAGGCTGAGACTCTCAAATAAAAAGAGTCAGATAGCCTGCATACAACAAATCGGTGTTGTATTTAAGCATATCCGACCCAATCATCATTTATTTGAATATATATTCTTTGAAGCGTGTTGAGCGTGTTTTACTTTCCTTAACCCGAGCCACCATAAAAACAGCATGAATGGGAACATGATATAAATCCATCGCTTGATATGATACAGGATAATATAATCATATAGTCCATGATAAAGTATCGGAATGAACAGCGAATAGATTATGTATTTCCTCTTCATTTTGAAGGAATCAGTGAATTTCGCCCGACTCAAATAATACCCCATCATCACACCGAATAGCGCATGACATTGGACAGGCAAGAATGCACGTAGCATCGCGGTTTCAATTCCATTAGCAAACAAGAAAAGAACATTTTCTGCTGTTGCAAAGCCTAACGAAATCGAAGCACCATAAATAATCCCGTCATATGGGTCATTGAATTCAATTTGTTGATAGGCCGCAAAATATAAGAGAAACCATTTTAAGAATTCCTCCAGCAGACTCGATACAAAAAAGGCGTCTACCCAATCCGGAATCAACATTTCTTCGTGGATTCCGAATTGCAGCACCATTACTGGAAACACAAGAAGGATCCCGAACAAGAATGTGCGAACCACCATTAAAATCGGTTCAGGTTCGTATTTGTCTTTCAAATAAAAAAACGACATTAAAGCAATACCAGGTGCAATCCCAGCAGAAATTAACGTAAACATGCTTCTATTTCCAATCCCATTTTTTTCTATCGTATCATTAATCTCTTGTTTTATCTTCCTGTTTTTTTGAATGGTGATAATGTGTATGCTTTTTCCATAAAATTTTCATTTTCAGAACAGATTTTAGAATGTGTAAAGCAGTTTTCGCAAAAAAATAAACCCGCAGTAATATACTGCGGTAATTACATCTTAAATCCCTCTTTAATATCAACTCCTGCCGAAATTAAGACTGCTAGCTTGATTCGAGCCTTCTTAGAATCATAATCCTTACCAAGAACAACTCCTCTCAGTTTTAGATCATAAGCACTCCCACGATAATCATACGAGGTATGGATTTGACCTTCTTCGGCGCTAGTCGTAACCACTATTTTAACCCCTGCTTTGATAGCTTCTGTAATATCATCTACCATTAAAGGAGAGACTTGACCTCGGCCGACTCCTTCCAGAATAATACCCTTCACACCTTCACGTACAGCCGACCGAACAAATTTCCCGTCTGATCCTGCATAGCATTTAATTATATCAACTTGAGGAAGCTCTCCATTTATCTTGTATGAATCTCTTTTTAATGGCTTTTGATACACGCTAACCACATCATTATCTATGATGCCTAGATAACCATATCCAAATGATTCAAATCCTTGTAGGTTGGAAGCATGTACTTTTTTAACGTATTTTGCAGACCATACACGTTCATTAAATACAATTACCGTACCTACATTGTCAAGGCTTTCATCTATAGCCACATAAATTGAGTTGCGAAGGTTCGAATAAACATCTGTGCCTATGTCGTCAGGAGAACGCTGTGATCCAGTTACAACCACTCTCCTGTTGTCATTAATAGTTAAGTCCAAAAAGTAAGCTGTCTCCTCTAGTGAGTCTGTTCCATGAGTTACAACAATTCCACTAATTGATTTATCTTCAAACACCTCATCAACCTTATTCTTTAGCTCAAGCATCTCATCAAAGCCAATATGCATGCTTGGAAGTTGAAAAACACTATGTACTTCTATTTGAGTATCGTCTGGTAAACGACATAATGATGCTAATTCTTCACCTGTTAACTCACCAGATGACAGCAACCCACTAGCAATCTTTCTAGATGCTATCGTTCCACCTGTGGTTATTAAAGCTACTTTTTTCATATTGTCTAATCACCCTAGTTTATTGTATTATATCTACCTTTATTGAGCAAAAAACCACCTGTTATATATATTGGCAAGGGGCATTATCGCGGGCCGCCACATTCACGGAACCAGCGTACAACCCTTCTCAATTGGCTTTTTTGCTTTCCCATAACCCTTTATAAATTCAAGTCCTTAGCACATCTGGTTCCCAGTTATTTTAACGAATTTACGACGGATTATACGAAATAGGAGTCATGGCACGTTTCGATATACTCGGAAAATGCTTACCTCCTTTTATTTTTTTATATTATTTCCGCCTTTTAATTTCTTCTGCAATTAATCCACCATGAAACCGCCCGTTTTCAATAAAAATCTCATTTGCATTATTCCCAGCAGCAATAACCCCTGCTATAAAGATACCCTCGACATTCGTTTCCATCGTATCGGGATTGAATATCGGCCTTCCCGATTCGAATTCAATATCAACACCCATTCTTTTCAAAAAGGCATGGTCCGGATGATATCCAGTCATCGCAAATACAAAATCGTTCTCAATTTCCTTTGTAACACCCTTCACCTCATAAATGATAGTTTTGGGTGTGATTTTTTTGACGTGCGCATTAAATTCCATCTGCACAGCCTCGTTTCGGACCAACGCTTCGAACTCCGGAAGAATCCACGGTTTTATACTTGGCGAAAAAGCAGAGCCTCTATAAAGAACCGTCACTCTTGCCCCTACGCTTTCGAGCTCAATTGCTGCATCAACAGCTGAGTTTTTCCCGCCGATTACAACAACATCTCTATTAAAATAAGGATGGGCTTCTTTAAAATAATGATACACTTTGTCAAGATGTTCACCGGGTACTCCCATCAAATTCGGATGATCATAATAGCCAGTAGCAATAATGACATAAGGTGTCTCATAAAGGTACTTCGTTTCGTCCTTCCGCTCGGTGAATACCGTAAATGATCCATTATCGGTTCGGACTACATTATAAACCTTCTCATATGGATAAACGGTTAATTTTTTTCGTTTAACAACCTCTCGATAATAGGACAATGCTTGATTCCGTTTCGGTTTTCGCTGTTCGATTACGAAGGGCATTTGTCCGATTTCCAATTTTTCACTCGTACTGAAAAACTGCTGGTGTGTCGGATAATTATATATCGATTGAACAATGTTCCCTTTCTCGATCACAATCGGATTCAACCCGATTTTCTCAAGTTCTATAGCAGCCGAAAGACCACAGGGACCACCGCCAATAATGACAGCATCTACGTGCATAATTTCAACTCCTAAAACAAAAATCCCCGTATCATCAATATAGATGATAGGGGAAGTAAGTGTCCTTTTCAACTGTCTAGCTCTAAATCCAGCCTCTGAACCGTGATGCTTCCGCCATTTTCCGGACTCCGACCATATAAGCAGCAAGTCGCATGTTCACTTTCCGATTCGTCGCTGTTGTTAAAACATTGTTGAATGCTTTAACCATGACTTTCTCGAGTTTTACCTCTACTTCCTCTTCTGACCAGTAGTATCCCTGATTGTTCTGTACCCACTCAAAGTACGACACCGTTACACCGCCGGCACTGGCAAGAACATCTGGGACAAGAAGGATATCACGCTCGGTCAAGATCTTCGTTGCTTCAATTGTGGTCGGACCGTTCGCCGCTTCCACGACAATCGAGGCTTTAACGTTATGTGCATTGTGCTTGGTAATTTGGTTTTCAATTGCTGCAGGCACTAGTATGTCACAATCCAACTCGAGCAATTCTTTATTTGTTATCGTGTCTTTAAACAGTTTCGTAACCGTTCCAAAACTATCTCGGCGATCTAGCAGGTAGTCGATATCAAGGCCTTCAGGATCGTGAAGTGCTCCGTATGCATCGGAAATTGCGATAACCTTTGCTCCAGCATCATACATGAATTTCGCAAGGAAGCTTCCTGCATTACCGAAGCCTTGAATGACAACGCGTGCACCTTCAAGGGTAATGCCTTTCTTTTTAGCAGCTTCACGGATACAAATCGTTACACCTTTAGCGGTTGCAGATTCACGTCCGTGAGAACCTCCAAGCACAAGCGGCTTACCTGTAATGAATCCCGGTGAATCGAATTCGCGTATACGACTATATTCATCCATCATCCAAGCCATGATCTGAGAATTTGTAAACACGTCAGGAGCTGGAATATCCTTCGTAGGTCCAACGATTTGACTTATTGCCCGTACATAACCGCGGCTTATCCGTTCGAGTTCCCTGAAAGACATATCGCGGGGGTCACAAATGATTCCGCCTTTTCCGCCTCCATATGGTAGGTCGACAATTCCAGCTTTTAAACTCATCCAGATTGAGAGAGCTTTCACTTCAGTATCTGTAACATTGGGGTGAAACCTAACGCCACCTTTAGTCGGTCCGATTGCATCATTATGTTGTGCTCGATAACCTGTAAAAATGTTGATGGAGCCATCATCCATCCGGACCGGAATACGTACGGTCATCATTCGAATCGGTTCTTTTAATAATTCGTATACTTCTTCAGGATATCCTAACTTATCTAACGCATCACCAATTACTGTTTGTGTGGATGTCAGTACATTATCTTGTCCATTATTAGCTTGCTCATTATCTGTAGTATTGGCAGCCATGGTTTACCTCCCGTGAAAATCCCTTAAATTGTGCAGTGCAAAAAGCTGACAAATTACTTTTTGACCATCCTTTTAAAGTTATGATTTCAATTTCTCAATGCATAGTATACACCCTTGTATGGTTTATGAGAAGTCAAATTTATAAGTTTTTCTCATAATTTTGGAAACGCTTTCGCCTATACTTATCCTGTTCGATAAATTTAAAAGAATACGCGGCACAAAACGATAAAGGGACGATCGAAAAGCATTTTCTTCAGCTTCTGGATCATCCTCTTTTGCATTTTTCAACTGAAGTATCGATCAACTTGTTCCATTGCTTGTTCTGACATGATTGACTTCCCGTATTCCTTGACTCGCCATTTTGTAATGGTTGATGGATTGCCAAATTCTGAAAGCAACGCTACAAACATTTCGACATCAATATTTTCATAATCAGATTCTTCAAAGGACACATAATAACGGTCCTGGAAGTAATAGATTTCTCCTCCGGACGTACCAAGTGGATATAATCGATCAGCTAACGATATGATATCCTCAAATGCTTTGAACTCATAAAAAACATCGTCACTTATATCAAGAGTCACTTGCAATTCCAAAAAATCATCATCATATTCTTCTTCTTCATTGGTCGCATGACTCTTTGTTACAATGACTACCATTCCTTGCGCCGGTAAAGAAAAAACTTCGACTGCAATGGGACCGTCTGCCTTAAAACCGAGTTCATCATCGGCTTCTAACATCATATCGCGGAACAATTCATGTACCTTTGGAAGATCCTCCCACATCTCCTCCTTGGAGATGCCGCGTTCATGAAGATCATCCAATGTTAAAAACACTTTGATTTTATTATATGTTAAGCGCTCCAGCCGCATAAATGGTCCCCCTCAACAACAATACTCCACCTCTCCTATACTATATGTCGCTTTGAAGAGATGGTTCTTAACGGATAAACGTGTACTTCGAGTGCATGTCAAAAAGCAGACGACTAACAACCTATTCTAGTTAGAATTCCTCAAGACATGCTTATCTAACCAATCGTTCTATTTTTCTTATCATTAAACGATATTTCTTCAGTATAGTAGCTTAAGTATAATGACTCTTACAAATTGTGTAAACTAATCTGTTTTTGATGTAAAAGTAAAAATGTGAGCCTCTGATGGCGCACATAGCCGGAAAGGGAGCTTTGTATATCCATAACCATTGCTTACAAAAACCTTTGTTAATCCTGTATCTTTTAAACCGCCTCGTTCGGCAACTCCCCATTTAAAAAACCGGATTTGTCCCCCATGTGTATGACCACTCAATACGATTCCTATTTGATGATCCTGCTCAATTTTCTCAGCAATAAGAGGATTATGGCTGGCGAGTAGTTTATAACCTTTTTCATCAACATCCTGCAAGGCCAGATCCAATCTATCTTTATCGAGCGTTGGATCGTCTACACCCATTAAGTATAGGACATCTTCATCAGTTTCAAACTTTGCACAAGTATTGTCAAGTATATGTACGCCTTTCTCTCTTAAAAGAACGTCTAGACGTCTGTAATCCACTTCGTAATCATTGTTTCCCCATACGAAATACGTTGGAGCAATTTGTGTAAGACGCTCAAGGTTTTTTCCAACACGTTCGAAGGAAACTCCCTTTTCCATTAAATCGCCACCTATAATTACGATATCGACAGGTTGTTGTATTTGGTTAAGTAGTTCCATGTCAATCGAACGGGTATGTATATCAGAAATAAAAAAAACCCTGAGTCCATCAAAGCTTTCAGGAAATTGAACCAAATCTAGCTCATGTTCATGGAGTGTGTTGCGATGTGCCTCATACCACATATAAACGATTAACGATACTCCGCTAATAAATGCTGTGGTAAACACGATTGTTGCTGTAGTCATTCTACACCTTCCTGACGTCTTTTGGTTTTATCCAATCTCGATTGAGATAACGAAAGCATACCATAAATGAATAAACATAGTAAGGTAAACAAAACAACCAAAGCGTTCATCGTGTAAAGTGTAATTAAGCTGACCACATAGCTGATACTTAACAAACTCGTATGCACAGCTGAAGATGTTCTTCTTTTTATAAGATCTGAAAGAACCATTCCATAAGAACTAATTCCGATAAGAAAAAGAAAGGCGGCAACAATAAAGTCGAATGGATCTATGATTATTTCACTAAGCCATTGCATGGATTGAGTTGTATTTGACGGTAGATCACCCGTAACTTCAAACATTGACCAATAACCGATCACGAGAAGAATCCATTGTTTAACCATTTAAAAAAACCCCCTTCACCTAACATGTTATGTAAGGCGCGGGGGAAAATGTACAATTCCAAATGATAAACAGCGAATTTGTCTATTCGTTTAAGTCATCGTTAATCTTCTTTGATGTCAAGTATACGGAAGCCCGCCGACTCTAACTTTTGTATGAACTTATCGATGTTTTGTTTCTTTTCTACCTTCATTACTATCCTACGGATAAACTTGTCAGACTCATCAAATGTCGAAAGAGAAATAATATTTTCATGGAAGTGCTTCGCGATTTCAGCTAACCTGGCAATTCTGCCTTCTGCCTCCGATGACGAGAACGAAATACGAACTCCCTTTCGTTTCATTCCAAAGGCACTTTGGAATTGTTCCAATATGTCATATCGCGTTACAATCCCTTTTAACTCCCCAGATTTATTAACAACAGCTACAAGTGGACGATCTTTTACAGTCAGTAAGGTATTTTCAAAAATCTCTTCCTCATCAATGCACTCATCTTTAAATGCTGCTACGTCTGTTGCAATCGTCGAATCCAAAAACTGATCTCTTGGCTGCCCGGATTCAAAAAACGCTTTATAGATCTTATTTAAGGTTATGAGGCCTGCATAGGTGGTTCCATTTAGAACAGGCATCCCATCAACCCCGTACTCCTCTAGCTTATTCAGCACTTCCCTTACCGTCTCAGTATCCTGGACAGAATAAGTCTTCTCTTTTGGAATCATGATGCTTTTCACAAACATAATTATCACTCCTACAAATTTAGTACCATAAACACTTCTCGATTCAGTTAGGTAAATCCTACTAAATTTGATTAGTTTTTAATTTTTATCTGAAAATTTAAACAACTACGGTTGAAAAATATGTAAAATTCCATTAAGATAAAACTAAGCTCTAGAGTGTGTGAATTTTTCGAAAAAGCTATTCTAAAAAACTTAGGTTAGGAGATGACGCATCATGACCATATCCAAGTTTACCAATAAATCTCTTGTATTGAATAAGGATTTGGAATACACCCAGAAAATAGGACTCCCAGTGGAAGTTTTTTGCATAAAAGGTTATGAAACAGTTGCATTTGGAAGAATTCAAAACATCACCGAAGATCACGTTCAAGTAAATGAAAAGGTTTATTGTCGTCAAAACCACGCTTTCTTTGGATGCCCCTGTCCGATGTAGACTTTCATTTGAGGAATTTCAACTGTATCCAAGGGCTCATGTACCTGCGTCTACAAGTCGAGGGAAGCTTCCTCGGTGCAAGGCGATTAAGATGACCTATGTTAGTAGCCTTCCTCAAAACTGTCGTACCTTGAGTTCACACGATGTGAATCAGTTCGAAGTAGTTACAAGACCACGGATTTGTATACTTCTGTGCTGTTTTGCGCCGAGTAACCGCAGGCGCAGGACGAACGCATTTAGTCGAACTTCATTTAAGCAATTTCTGATTCGTCGACTTTTTGAACATACATTATTTGAAATATAGGTTTATATCATGTTCCTTTTTCATCCAATCAAAAACCTCATGTCTATGGTCCCAGGGAATTGGTTTTTCCCATAACTCTTCTCCTCGTTCAATTGTAGTTATCCGAAGTTCTTCATAATCACTTTCTGCTTTACTATGCTTTTTCTTGAAAACAATCATTTGAATCATACACGTCAACCCAGCGATAACCATAAAAAGCAAAAGATTATCCTGAACAATGTAATCGAATATCGTACGTGTATCAATAAACGTCATTTGGATCGTGCTGAACTTGTAAAAGTAGAGATATAAAAAAGCGAAGAAGATTACGACAAATAAGGATAGAGACCATTTCAGCAAAGTCTCTTCATACCTCTGCTCTTTTATCCTACGTTCAATCAGCTGTTCTAAAACCTCCACTGTCACTTCTGAAATCATAAGGTGTTTAAACTTCCAATTTTTTAATCCAGTCATCACGATTCCCTCCTATTCAAAAGTATGCTGGGAGGGAATGCTGTATTACCGGAGTAGTATTTGTTCATCGAATAATATTCAAGAGATTGTCTTCCTTCGTATTTGTTGGAATGTTCCATTGTCCTTGAGTATAGTATACGATTAGTGCGACTAATAAGCTTATAAAAAGGAAGGCAATGCCGCGAGTAATCCAGATATGCCAATTGATTGCAGCGGACTCTTTGTTTTGCTTTTCTTTTCCCCGTGATTGGTGTCGTTCACTTCTCGAGGGAAGACTTAATACGTCTATTTCTTCTATTGACGTCTCTTGTTTATCATCGAATAGTTGATCTCTTAATTTTGAAGCTTGGTCATGGTGTGGCACTCCCTTGCTCCCCCTTCATTCTCTTTTATGTCCATTTTCTCCATTTGTTCAAGTGTTCCTTTTTTCCGTGGTGAAAACCAATTAAAACGAATCATAAGTCCTAGTACAAAATCAATCAAGAAATGGATAACAATCGGAACAAGGAGGTTTTCTGTCCATAGAAACAAGCCCCCAAGAATTAAGCTGATAACCGTAGCGACGATTAGTAACAACGGCTTCATCAGATAACGGATATGCATCAATGCAAATAAAAGGCTTGCCGGGATATAACCGATATTGTTTTGAAGAACCCCTCTAAACAGCAGTTCCTCCGAAACAGAGATTACCAAGGCTAGAAGTGCCAGATGGAACAATGAGATCTCCGAAAAAATCCGCTCATTGATTCCACCATCATCAACCCACGCCTGAGGCATTATTTTCCATAGTATCAGGTCGAAAAGAATCACTGCAAAGGCAACAGGAAAAGACCAAAGCAGTACGATAATAGGATCAAATGTCATCATCTTTTTCCATTGATGTAAGTCTTGGTCAAATACGATAGAGAGTAAGATCGCTACTGTCAAAAAGATCACTTGTGTCAAATATAGATTCATAAATAATTCTTTCTGTGTGATTGAAGAAAGTATCTGTTGTTGCTTTTTAGGGTTAAACATTAACCTTCACCTGACAAAAGATTTTTTCGAGTTCTTCTTCCCACTTTAAGGACGGTGGATCCTGTTCTTCAGAACTGATTCTATAAAAATGAACTATCGGAAATACGCAATGGTCACAGCAATAATCTGGTCTACCTCCGATTGATTCATCAAATTCAGCTAAGATGAATGCTCTTCTGCACTCTTTTGCATGAATCCATTGTTTCATACGATGGATCCGATTCCGTTTTTCTATCTTTCTTGAACGAATCGTATCCTTTACTTTCATTTTCCAGTCGACTAGACTGACCTTATCATTTGGGGTAGCTGACTCAAATTGAAACCTCAAGTACCGACCAGCTGTATCAGATGAAAAAGTAATCTGACTAAGCAGTTCTGAAACCGGCTTTTCTTCGCCAATAGCGTTGATGAACTGTTCGAAATCAGAATCATCCGGAAACTCAGCATCAACTAAGCGCTCCGGAATGACATCATCATCTTGATGATAAAGTAAAATCGCAAGACTTTGCTCACCATCTCTTCCCGCACGTCCTATTTCCTGTAGATAGGATTCCAAATGCACGGGAAAATGAAAATGAATGACAAATCGAACGTTTGATTTGTTTATTCCCATCCCAAATGCATTTGTGCAGCATATGATGTCCAGTTCATCATATAGAAACTGTTTTTGAATGAGTAAACGATCATCATTTTCCATTCCACCGTGATAATAAGCAACCCTGCTTATACCTTCCGCTTTCATCGATTCCGTTAATGATTCTGCGACATTTCGGCTTGAGGTATAAATAATGCCAGGTCCTTTTAACGAACGTACATATGAAAGGAGTAAATCTGTTTTTTCTAAATGTGTTTCTACCTCGTCGACCCTCAAGGCAATGTTTGGACGATCAACTGAATAGATATGTAGAGCAGGTTCCTTCAATTCAAGCTGAGAAATAATATCCATTCTCACCTTATCAGTCGCCGTTGCAGTCAAGGCAATAATCGGCGGCCTTCCAACTTGTTTGCATACCTCTGCAAGCTTTAGGTAATCGGTACGAAACTCGTGCCCCCATTGTGAAATACAATGTGCTTCATCCACAACGAATAGTGATATGTTCACTTTGCTTAATGCCTTCAATAAGTAAGGTGATTGCAATGTTTCTGGAGACACATAAACAAATTTGTACGTCGATAGGTTCCTTAAAATGCTTTTTCTTCTAGAAAAGGGGACACCACTATGAAATGCACATACTCTTTTTTCCCCGGTCCGTTTTAATTGTTCAACTTGATCCTCCATTAAAGAAATTAACGGTGATACAACAATTACCGTTCCTCCCAGTCTATATCCAGGCAATTGATAACAAATCGATTTGCCTGTCCCAGTCGGAAGCATCGCAAAAACATCTTGTCCAGCGAGTACATCTTGTATTATTTCACGTTGTCCGGGCCGAAATGATGTAAAGCCGAATCGATCGTGTAATATTTGTTCAATTGATAGCATCGAATTCTCCTTCTTTACAACGATCAGGCTGGTCATCCATATTCGTAAGTGTAAGCCGGATTTGAAAATATGTATATCGGTCTCCCAAACGTTCTTTGATCGCCTTTAATCTTTTCGTATTCAAACCTTTAGACGTGTTGATAATCTCCTCTTGTTCTGTAAATGATACGTATGGATCAATAGAGAAGCCAAGTACATTAATAGCTATCTCGATAATGTGATCCTCGATCGTACTTAGTTTCAACCTCCGTTCAGCCGCTATAGCTTTAATGGCTATCCCGTCCCTAAGGAGGTTCAATGTCCTTAGTGTCGATTCTGTCAGCGTATAGGGTTGATGGAGGTCCGATATGAACAAATAAAGTCCAGGGAAACTGTCTCCGTCCTCAAGTAGCTGATTGATCAGATGATGTATTGTTGCTTGAAACCGAAAATCACATTCGACTGGATCGAGTTGGAGTTCTTGTGCCACCTGAGCAGAAGTTTTCCCGATCCTCCCATGACGTGTTAGCCTTTGTACGACGTTTTCAGCATCGGTTGGATCGACCTTCTTTAGGAATAGGAATAGTTCTGTATACAGCATCTCAGAAGCATTCACACGGACATGATAATGATTTGGAAAATGATCTTTCACCCACGATAGAATGGTCGGGTCGTTTTGAATCGGATAAAAGTGGGAGTCATTTTCTAATAGATGTGAAAGAGTTTGGACGAATAGCGTTAATCGACGCCAAAATACTTTGCTGATATCTCCATATCGCCACCCATTCAATTTAACCGGGAGCGGGTGAAGCATTAAATACTTTTCCAATCGATCATTTCCCATTTCTGTAATATGTGGATGATCATCGAAATCGAGAGTAATCCAACCTTGTGCCGAAATCATTTGAACACTAGACGTAAACTTAGCATAGTTTATATTGGGCATCGTTCCGAACAGGTTAGATAGACTAAAAAGTTTCCCATCCTGAATAGCCTGAGATGATTTTTTTCCGTTTAGAATGTGGAATAAACCAGAGACCGTCCGTTCTCCCCGAAGACGTTTTATACCATATAAATAAATAGCTTCCGTATAATTCACGCTTGTCCCCTACTTTCGCAGAGTTTCTGTAACTATTGTATCAAAGGTCGTTTAGCATGTGTTGATTATGGGGAAATTCCTTATGAGAGCATGTTCAAGAGCTCATGTGCCTGCATCTGCAAATTTTACCTAGGAAGAAATCTTTTCTCGGTACCACTCGTAGTCTTCATGCAAGTACCACTCGTTTTTTATAGAATGAACAGTTATGAGTCCTTGCTTGATAAGGATTCTCAATCAATTTAACTGTTGAAATCTTTATCCAACAGTTTTACAATAGAATCGAGGATGAAAAATGGTTTCATTTGTAGAATATGGACTGTTTTTTTACACGATAATAGGATAGGACATAGAAAGAACAGATTCATCAATTTCTAGGAGGGTATTTCGATATGCCAAAGTACACAATTGTTGACAAAGAAACATGTATTGCTTGCGGAGCTTGTGGGGCTGCTGCACCGGATATCTATGATTACGATGATGAGGGGATTGCATTTGTAACACTCGATGATAACCAAGGAATCGTAGAAATTCCTGACATTCTACACGAGGATATGACAGATGCCTTTGAAGGATGTCCAACCGATTCAATAAAAATCGCTGATGAGCCATTCGATGGTGACGCGACTAAATTTGAATAGATTAGAATAAACAACACCCTTTCATCAATTTAAGGGTGTTTTTCTATTCAATCTTAATCATCTAATTGTAAAATCCCCCCTCATAAAATGTAAGAAGGGGCTCCCAACATCAACCTGACGATGCTTGGGTCAGCCCCTTCTTCAATATTATTTAAAAATTACAATTTTGGCAGCAGACTTATCATCAGCTTGACCAAGTACTCTGAATTTCAACCCGTAAGTCGGGATGTCTCTACCTGAGTCAGGTAAGCCAGTATTCAGATAGTTGAACGAATCATCAAACAATGGAACTGCGTTTGCACTTTCATCTCTTAAATAAAAGTCGTATCCAGGTAATCCAAGAGGGCGGTAGTCAAGGAATTCAGCGTTCGTCTTATCAAGTCCGAACGTCGCATCATTCACTTGATAACGTGTTGAAGCCAAAGCTCCATCGCTCCACTTCAATGTTTCCTGATGTGCATCCACAACGCCGAGGAATCCATCTCCTGGATGAATTCCGGTCCAGTTATTGTCAACTGATCCATCAACATACCATACAAGTAAACCTTCGTCATATTCCATTAATGAAGCACCACGGCGTAAATGTTTTAAACCTTCATCGACACCCTCGTGATTTCTCCATTCGAGAAGATAGTAATGCTCAGAATAGAAAACACCTGTATCCTTTTTGAATCCTTCAAGACTGAATTTAGCTTCACCTTCTGCATCATCGAACAATACTTCGCTTCCATCGACAGTAAGACGAAGATCGTCTGCATAGAAGCCTTGTTCAACCGCTGCCACATCAGTCCAGTAATTAATTCTTAAATCAATATTCTTTCCTGCATAAGCAGATAAATCGAATTCTGCATCAACCCATCCGTCAGAGTGTCCGGTAATACCATGACCAGGGTTTTGCCCATGTGGATCCGTAGTTGTCGTCAAATTACCTGGAATTGCAACCCACTGATCAGTTCCAGCTTCCTTAACTTGAACCGATGCATAATCCCAATCTACTTCAATTTCATACCAAGCTTTAAAGGTTAGTGCTGCATTACCTGCATTTGTTAAATCAACTGAAGTGACAAGGGAGTTATCTAGGTTGTTCCCTTTGTCGCTGTGGTATTCGTATTCTCCACTATACGGAGTGTTAACTGCCGTTTCTTTCTGTGGAAGATCGATTCTTACAGCATCGTTGTTTGTACCCTTATCGTTCGCTTGGTCCAGCAATACTGTCGTCCCAGCAGAAGTTACATCTTTTGATGAGATTGTACTACCGCTTAACCAGTTACCGCCAACGTATCCTTGTAAAAATTCCTTAGCCCAAGCACTGAAGCCAGTTGGCTCTGTTCCAGGGATATCCCCAGCCCAGCTACCACTTGACATAATCGACCAATACGCTACCGGTTCACCAGCCCCAGAGTACATGGTGTCATATTCATCCGGAAGCTCTAGATCGTGCCCGTATTCGTGAGCAAAAACTCCAGCAGCACCATCGGCTGGTTCAATCGTGTAGTCATAGGCAGCCATTGCACCGCCCCAGTAGCCGACTTCTGCGGTTGTTCCTGGAAGTGTTGCTACGCCGCCAAGATTCCAACGGTGTGACCAGATCGCATCTCCGCCTAGCTTACCTCCACCTGCTTCTTCTCCCACACTGGAGTGAACAACCATAAGGTGGTCAATTAATCCGTCCGGCTCACGGTAATTACCGTCTCCATCGAGATCATAACGGTCTTCCTGATCGTACTCGCCAAGATCAACAGTAGGGTCGTTAGCTGCTGCAACCAACGCCTCGTAAACTAGTGATCTAGCAGCTCTATCGCTTCCATCCGGAGCAGGATCATTGCCGCCATAATAAGCTGCAGGATGCTTTGCTTGATACCAGCCTGCCACTTCTCCTTCAATCGTATAGCTTCCTCCTGACTGTTGCTCATAGTATTGCTTGACAGAAATCAAGTCTTCTCCGCCAGGACCTTTATATCCATTTTCACCGAAGATCATATTTTCATAGTGTTCTTTCGTGTATTCATCATAGTACATGTCTGTAGATTGTTTTATGATGTTCGCAGCTGGGAAGTCCGGATATTCGACCAATAATACGAGCACGTTGTCAGATCGGACATCGCCATTCCACGTTTCCTTTTGAATTGGATCGATCTCTTTTTGGTGGCCTTTCTTTTGGCCCCTACCATTCAATACAGCACTGTTTCGTAGCTTTTCGCGTGTTGCATTGACGTTTTCAGCAGTTTCATGGTGAAGCTCGCCATTGTCTTCTTTTACACTCTTAGAAGCACGCTTTTTCAAGTAGTCTTTTAGTGCTTTTTCCTTCGCTGCCGGGCTCAAGCTATTTGAAATTTTCCCCTGTTCAATGAGATATTCAATCAATCTTTCGTCGTTAGCAACACCAAGGTCAATCGGTGCAGGGCTATCTTTAAGTACGAATTGTTCTGTTTGAGGTTCGCTTGTGCTTGGTTTTTGTGCCGAAGCATACGGCGCGAACGAGCCAAACAGTAATCCTGCTGCTAGTGTCGACACTCCTAATGTCTTTTTCCAGTTATTCAATATTCCTAACCTCCTGCAATTTGATTACAAATAATGAGCGAACCTATGTATTCCCCCTTTGCCCTATTTATCCGCTCAAAACAAATGGGTCTTTTTTCTTTGCAGAATATTCTATATTATTCTGCTTTTTCTAACTTTTCTACAAAATGCAGGATATTCCTCCTTTTTAAGTGAAAATTCATTTATGAATAAAGCAATTTTCGACACTTGTCATTTGAATAAAGTTAGGGAAATCAATATATATACTCAAGCTTAATAGGTCTAAGGTTCGTTATATCGATATACGATAATTATGACTTAAGACCTATATTGTCCTTATGAATATTTGGATTTTAAGCAGAAGATGATTACGAATGGTTTTCCATTAGAATCACTTTAATGGATCATTTTTCGTTTCAGTTGACATAAACTCTGAACAGTAGGAGAATCAAACAAAAATACTTAACTTGAGGTGAAATGAATGATGTATAAAGTGGTCATTAGTGATCCGATCAGTAATGATGGTCTAACCCCGTTAATCGAAGACCAAAGCATACACCTCATCAAGAAAAACATATATGAAATTCCATCAAAAAAAGACATACACGCGATCATCGTCCGTAGTAGCACCAATGTTACTCGAAAGTTAATCGAAGATATGCCTGACTTGAAAATTATTGCAAGAGCTGGAGTAGGTGTCGATAATATTGACATCGATACAGCTACCCAACATGGTATTGTCGTCGTAAATGCCCCTGATGGCAATACGATTTCAACCGCTGAACATACCTTTGCAATGATGTTATCGATGCTCAGAAAAATCCCACAGGCAAATCATTCTGTCCGTAACAAAGAGTGGAATCGCTCCGAATTCATCGGCCATGAAGTACATGGGAAACAGCTTGGAATCATTGGTTTCGGACGTATTGGTACAGAGCTTGCCAAAAGGGCACTTGCCTTTCACATGAGTGTACAAGTGTACGATCCTTTTCTTACTAAAGAGCGCGCTGAAAAGCTTCAAATCGAAAATGTTGACCTCGAAGAGCTCTTAAGGACATCTGATGTGATCACCGTACACACCCCGCTAAATAATGAAACTAGGGGACTGATCAACAAAAATACGCTTTCGATTACTAAAAAAGGTGCATTCCTGCTCAATTGTGCCCGTGGGGGCATCATAGATGAAAACGACTTAGTTTCTTCCTTAAATGATGGTGACATCGCTGGAGCTGCGATTGATGTTTTCACAGAGGAGCCATCTAGTAACATGGCATTAATTGAACATCCAAATGTCATAGCTACCCCGCATATTGCCGCATCAACAATCGAAGCGCAATATCAGGTCGCCCGGCAGGTCAGTGAGGACGTTGGAAACTTCCTTGAAGGTCAGCCTGTAAGAAATGCAATTAATTACCCAGCAACGTCTAAGGAAATCCACGATTTCATTTATCCATATGTTGAGCTTTCTCAGCGTTTAGGAAGGTTTCTCTCTCGGTGCACATTAAAGCCTGTGTCTGAAATACAACTCAGTTATTCTGGTGATTTAACGAATTATGAAACAACTTCTGTTTCTAGAGGGTTTTTAGCTGGTTTTCTTAATTCAAGAGTTGATCAACCTGTAAATATCATAAATGCGAATGTGATTGCCAAACAGCGTGGGATAACCCATGGTGAAACAAAAGCATCTGAAACGTTCGGTTATTCCAATATGATTGAAGTCACTGTAAAAGGAGAATTTGGTGTAACAACAATTCGCGGAACAGTACTTCCTGGTTTAGGTGGTAGAGTAATCTCCTTGAACGGATTTGATATTGACTTCACGCCAAAGGGGCACCTGGTTTTCATCACTCATTATGACCACCCCGGTGTGATTGGGAGAGTCGGAAGAGTATTAGGCGATCATCGGATAAATATTGCAACGATGCAGGTTGGAAGAAAAGAGCTTGGTGGTTACGCTGCAATGGTATTAACATTTGATGAATCATTATCTGAATCCGTTATTCAATCGCTTCAACAAACTGAAGCAATTTCCACAGTTACTGCGATATCGATCAATTAGGGCAAATTCATCATCCGATCGGAACTTCTTTTCTTTTACCTTTGTCGAATGTCATCAAGTGTGTGTAGCCTATATTTTTTGCGAGTCCGATTGCGGCATCGTATTGATACCCAACATGTTCAGGATAATGGGCGTCCGAAGATAAGACGATCGGAATGCCTTTTTTGTAGCAAATCCGGAGTAGATCCTCATGTGGATAAATCTCTGAAACTGGTTTACGCAGACCGGCCGTACTAATTTCAATACATGTTTTGGATTGCTTCAATGCATCGGTTGCCCGCTCATACTGTTCGAGTAAAAATTCCGTGTCGGTTGGTATATGGTTGAACATTTTCACAAGATCAAAGTGTCCTAGAATATCGAAAAGGTTTGATTCAGCAAGTGTAATTACTTGATCGAAATAGCCTCGGTACACATCGGTAATATCTCTACGATCCCATTCTTGTTTAAATTCGCTAAGGTCAATTCCAAAATCCTCGACCCAGTGGATTGAACCGATCACATAGTCGAAGTCATACCGGTTTATAAATTCAGCCATTTCTTTATGTTTGCCTGGTGTATAATCCATTTCAATCGACATTCTTACATCGATTCCTTTGTTCCAAGCGTCATGAAAAAGAGAAATATAATCTTTCATATCATAGTAACGGCGTTCGTCAACCCAAGGATTAGAAAGTATGTTGGCCGTTTGATAAAAGTGGTATGCGTGCTCTGAAATCCCAAACTCATCGATTCCCTTGTTGGTAGCAGCATCAGTAAATTGAGTCAAATAATCAATGGTTAACGTTCCTTTTTCCAAATGATTATGGTAATCGGTTAACATCCACTTCCCCTCCCAAAAACATACACTTAGCTGTATTATAACGTAATCATGATTTATCAGGAAACGATGTCAACGATAAGTGGCAGTGGGTGTTCGCTTACAATTGCAACCTCATCACTTTTCAATTCTTCATTTTTCCTGTCAAAGGGTGTAAACTGCACTTCTTCCCCTTGCCCTTGTGCTATTTGCATTTCCGTCTGGTTCGTCTGGTTATTGTCCCGGATTTGCTTATCTTCCGGTACATGTTTACTGCCGCGTGTCATTACAATTTTATCATTCTTTGGTTGAGATACCTTAAGCTTTTGACCGATCACGATTAAATCTGTATTAAGCTGATTCCATTCCTTTAGTTCATCAACAGTTACTTCGTATTGCTTTGAAAGTTCCCATAACGTATCTCCATCCTCAACGACAATTACATGTGAGTTCGTATCGGAAACTTCTGTGTTCGTTTCGGTGTTGACAGCAACCTGCTCACCGATCTGATCGATATATACGAGCGGGTTTACTGCCATAGTTTTATGTATATTCCACTCCCCTTTATGAACTTCAAAATGAAGGTGGTTTCCTCGTGAATGGCCTGTATTGCCGACTGCTCCAATTACTGTTCCTCTTTTTAGCTTTTCACCTTTTTGAACAAGCCTTCTGCTCATATGGGCATAGACCGTCTCATAACCATCTGGATGGCGAACAAAAACGACATTTCCATACGATCCCGAAAAATACGATTTGACAACTGTTCCGTCCTGCACAACTGTGATTTCAGTTCCATATGGAGCAGCGATATCAATTCCATAATGGGATCCTCCACGTGTCCCAAAATGATCCGTCAATTCTCCATTAACCGGCCATCCCCACTGTTGCTTTCCGTTGTTATCATTTGCAGATGCATAATCCGTATGTATGATGAAAAAGAGTATAAATGTGATAAACACAGTAAACCAAATTGTTTTTTTTGTCATGAAATACCTCCAAATAATGTAATCTTGGCAAGCCCTAGTCATCTAAGTAATAGCCTTGATTTGCGTTTAATGGACAGACTCGTAACACGTTATATCCTATGGAGGTATCCCGATTTTTATAACAGTGATCGTATATCGTAATAACTTTGTAATAATTTGAAATACGATTTATATTAAAAACACCTCCTGTTGCCAGGAGATGTTTTTAGGATGTTTTTAATCCGAATGTTACTGAAAATACCGTCATGTTACCCGTGGAACAAGATTTATCGTCATATTATCGTTTCATTCTATTCTTTTCGAGGCAGGAAGAATGAAAATGTCGTTCCTTCGTTCATTTTGCTATGGACAGATATCTTTCCGCCATGTCCTTCAATGATATTTTTAACGATCGCAAGCCCAAGCCCAGTTCCTGATCGTCCCCTCGTTCTGGCTTTATCCGCTTTATAAAAACGTTCAAACACAAAGGGGATATCTTCTTCCGGTATACCAGAGCCAGTATCAGTAACTTCAACCGATAGGCCGATTTTTCGATCAATTACGGTTACATATACGATCCCGCCTGAACTGGTGTGACGTATTGCGTTATCTATCAAGTTCGTCATAACCTGTTCTAATCGATCTGGATCAGCGGCGAAAACAGCACCTTTATAAGGCAGCTCCAATTCAATACCAACATTACGTTCTCTTGAAAGTCCTTGGAACTTATGGACGACCCGCTCAAAAAATTCTACTGTCTGAATGTCGATGACTTCCAATGACACATGTCCCGCTTCCATACGTGCCAGGTCCAGCAGTTCATTGACGAGACGTCCCATTCTTAACGATTCATCATAAATGATTTGTGCAATATCTTTCTTCTCTTCTTCGGTTCCTGCAATGTCATCGATAATCGCTTCACTGTAGCCCTGCAGCATTGCGATCGGAGTCCGCAATTCATGTGAAACGTTTGCGATGAAGTCTTTGCGAAGCTTATCATTCTGTCTTTCTTCCGTCATGTCTCGGAAAACCGCCACTGCCCCACGAACGTAAGACTGATTATACAGAGGTGTCATTACGACTACCCAGCTTCTCCCCTGTAGACTAACTTCGCCCATTTGCTCTTTTTCAAGATTAACCACTCGACGAAAGAGCTCCTTAATTTGTTCAGGAACCTCTTCGCCTACTTGTTCGCGCATACCATTTTCATAGTACCATGCTTGAATGAAGCGTTCTGCAGGAGGATTGGTAACGAGGATTTTCCCTTTTTGGTCAAAGGTGATTACACCATCTGCCATACTGCTTAAGATGCTTGAATGCTGTTCCTTTTCTTGACTTAGGGCATTGATATAATTTTTCAATTGTCTGCCCATTCGGTTGAACGACAAGGCAAGTTCGCCGATTTCATCATGGGTTAAAATAGGTACCTTCGTATCAAATTTCCCTTGGGCAACCTCCAGCGCAGCTTCTCGCATTCTTCGTAATGGAGCAGTTATTCTTGTTGAAAGGAAAAAGGCGAATATCGTAGTAAGGATAATGGCGATTCCAGCTGACAAATAAATGATTTGTTTTGCTTTTTGGGTCGTTTCTTCAATTAATTCAAGTGATTGATAAATGTATACGGCGCCTTGTTCATTTGGAGTTAATTGAACAGGTACTCCCACAATCAGTATCTCGTTGTGTTGAGTTTCACCGTTTCTCGTAATCGGAAAATCCCCTTGGACACTGACCGGATCCCCATTTTTCAGCACCGCCGAAAGTTCTTCATTGCTTTGAAACATCTTGTAAGGAAGAATCGGCAATTCAGATTTATCTGATGCATGGGAATATCTCGTACCTTCCCCGACGATGACAAGATTACTTGAATGAGCATTCACGAGTGCCGAAACAGTTTCAATCGATTGATCAAGTTCTTCCTCTTCCTCAATCACTTCTGAGAGAGAAACAGCAAGCTGAGAAAGCTGTACCTTTGCGTCCTCTACGATAAAGTTCTCAAAAAATTGTAATAGAAGAATAGTAAGGATGAAGAGAACGACCGAAACGAGTAATAGGATTGTCCCCCACAGCTTTCCGACAACACTTCTCCAAATCATTCTTGTTCGTCTACCTCAAATTTATATCCTACACCCCACACTGTAGAAATCATAGATGCTGCAGCTGTTGAAGCTCGGTTCAGCTTCTCTCTTAGTCTTTTAACGTGAGTGTCAACGGTCCTTAAATCTCCAAAAAATTCGTAATTCCATACATCTTTCAGTAGCTGTTCCCTGGAGTAAACTTTATCTGGCGTTTTCGCTAAATACAATAACAGTTCATATTCCTTTGGGGTTAGGCTGATTTCCTTCCCATCGGCAGAGACTCGATGTGCGTCATTGTCAATCGTTAATTTTGGAAACACAAGAACATCTTTACTAACTGTATCGGTATGTAGGAATTTTGTTGCGGTTGATCGGCGTAAGAGTGCTTTTACACGTAAAATAACCTCTCGCGGACTGAATGGTTTAACAACATAATCGTCTGCACCAACTTCAAATCCATGAACTCGATTTGATTCTTCACCCTTCGCAGTCAGCATGAGTATTGGGGTAGCTTTATGTTTTCTTAGCTGTTCACATACCTCGATACCATCCATTTCAGGAAGCATCAGATCAAGTAAAATTAAATCGAACTCTTCCTCGTTAGCTGTGGTAAGTGCAGTTTCTCCATCCTCTGCTTCTATAACCTCAAAGTTTTCCCGCTCAAGGTACATTCGTAATAACTTCCGAATACGTTCTTCATCATCGACAACTAGCACTCTCGCTTCTTTTTCCATCGTTCACACACCCTTTCGAATACATTGATTATTTTACACGCTAAGGAAGTATCAATTCTTTTTAAAGTATAAGCGATCTGTTTTCGATTAAAAGCCCGGCAATCGCGGAGCTTTCTTTAAGCAAGTGTTACAAAAGGATGACTCGAAGAGAGCCATCCAGTTCTTAAGCGTACGAGTGTAACCCAGCAATTACAAGGTTAACAGCAATTAAGTTAAACATGATGATGATGAACCCGACGACACAAAGCCAAGCTGATTTCTCTCCATGCCATCCCCTTGTCAGTCGCAAATGCAGGTAGGCTGCGTAAAAGAGAAAGGTAATAAGTGCCCAAACCTCTTTCGGATCCCATCCCCAGAAACGTGTCCAGGCGACCTGAGCCCATATCATAGCGAATATCAATCCACCAAGCGCGAAAACTGGGAATCCAATAGCAACCGCGCGATAGCTGATTTCATCAACTAAACGGAGGTTGACGCTTTTCAATGCAGGTTGAATGGCAGCACCTATCCGCTTTCTTAGCAAAAGCCACGCTATTCCATACAGAATTAAGCCACTAAACAAAGACCAGATGAATGTGTTCAACTTCTTCGGTGCATCGACACCTTCCATCCATGCTGGAGCCTCGAAAAGCGGTCCAAAACGGTCTTCCGTCAATTTTTGGCCGTCATGTGGACCTGCAATCGCAGGCATTTGATAGGTTAAATTTGCTTGTTGTTCTTGTTCGTTCACCCATTGGAAACTTACTTCATAGTTCATGGATCCAAATAGGATTGTCACTAAAATAAAACCGAGAGCACTAAGTATTGAATAATTGACAAATTCTAACATACATGATTTCAGTGTTACCCGCGTCTGATCAATTTTTGCAATGAGGTAAATCAAACCTGCAACAAAACTGATTGCTAGAATTCCTTCACCAAGAGCCACTGTTGTTACATGGATCTTCAGCCAGTTACTCTGTAGTGCAGGGATGAGCGGTTCAATTTCCCTTGGAAACATACTTGCATATGCAATTACAAGTAAGGCAATCAGCATCGCAAATACGCCAAGTACATTCAACCGGTAAATGGCATAAATCACAATAAAGCCAAACACCATCATCATCCCGAAGAAGGTTGTAAATTCAAACAAGTTACTAACTGGAGCATGCCCTGCTGCAATCCATCTCGTAATAAAATAGCCAAGTTGGGAAAGGAACCCAATTATCGAAAGGACATAGCCCACTTTACTCCACTTGTTGGAATTTTGTTCTTTGTGTTCGTTCTTTGTTATTGTCAATGAAACAACGAAAGCGACCGTAGCGATCATATAAATGAAAAATGCAAGGTACAATAAATTACTACTTATTTGAGCCATTCGCTGCCTCCTTTCTAGTGTTCGTCAAAAAAGTGAACGCTATTTGTGTACATCCTTTTCTAACTATCTGGAGCCTTGTTCTCTTGGCGATCTACCAATTGATCAAGCCCTAATTTTGTTGTTACATCATCCACTTCACGTGTAATCCCATACCAGTTCTTATTCGTATGTGCAGCCATCCAAACTTCATTCTCCCTGATCTTGACCCATATCCGTCTATGATTCCAGTATAGACCTTGGACTACGCCAATCATAAAGATAAGTCCACCGAGGATGATGATTGGTAGCGTATGATCCTTCTTTACAGTCAAACCAGTAATGAACTCGGTTCCGATACCCGCAAATGAAAGTTTATATTCATTTTCCCCTGATGGATCAAGATTTTGACGAATTGCGATGAATGTGATTTCCCCCTCAGGAGTTTCAGGAGTATACATTTTAAAGATGAAAGCAGGGTTATTCGGCATGTTCGTTCTCGTTGCAGGCTTTTCACTTTCTTCATTAAAATAATAGTCAGGATAGTAGTGTTCTAATACAACCCTGCTCCCATTCTCAAGTTTATATTCTGATTTTGGATTTAAGAGATCGACTGTAAATTCACCGACTGAATTCCCTGTCTCTTTATTTTCAAGCTTGAAGCTCATCTTTCTCATTTCTTGGCGATAGTCTACTTGGTAAACTGCAAAGTCTTCGAACTTTAAAGGTTTGTTCACCTGAATTGCATATTCTTTCACCTTCTTAAGCTCAGGTTTTGCACCAGGTAGCTTTTCCTCCGCCTTATAAAGTACGACATCGCTTTGATAATTTTTCGGGACAGGTTGTTGTACTCGCTTTAGTGCTTCAGAATATTGCTCATTTTCTTGATCATATACTTCAAACGTGAATTTTTCATGCTTTAAATAATACGTCTGAGTTGTTCCATCGACCGCCTTTGTTTCTCCTTCACGGATCCACATATCCTTATCCATATACATCCCTGGAACGATTCTCAGCATTACTCCTAGTAAAAAGATTATAAGACCAACATGGTTGACATAAGGGCCCCAGCGTGAAAATCTACCTTTTTCCGCGAGAATGTTACCATCTTCCTTACGAACGTTGTAGCGCTTTTCCTTTAGGCGGAATACAATTTCCTCCATTAATTGCTCTTCATCTTCCCGGCGTTTTGTAGCCGAAAACATACGTTGCCTTTTCATGAAGTTATCGTGTTTGTTGACACGCTGATTTTTCAAGGAGCGATATAGAGGTACTCCTCGATCGATACTGGCTACCGTTATGGAAACACCAATTAATCCTAATAACAGCACGAACCACCAAGAGCTATACAAGTTGTGAAAACCTAATAGATAATAAGTCTTACCGAGAACACCATACTCTTCCTCATAATAAGAAGCAGGATCTTCCGATGTAGGGATATACATCTCCTGAGGGAAGATTGTTCCGACCGCTGAAGCAATCAGTGTTATGACAATCAGCCATACACCGACCTTTACGCTTGAAAAGAAATTCCAAATTTTATCGATCGTATGCGTATTGTAGGTTTGAGAGCGTCGTGCACTTCCTTCATATCTCATGTTTAGGAGTTTCGTTGATTGTTCTTCTCCGATAGGTTTACCACACGATTCACAAAGGGTCGTACCGTAGGGATTCAGATGGCCGCATTCACATTTAATCTTGTCCACTTGAACACCCCGTTATGGCATTATTTTTTCTAAATAATTTCGAATGATTGTGTCTGTAAGTTCTCCAGCCGTTTTTTTAATGACTTTACCTTCTGGCGAAATCAGATAGGTTGCAGGTAAATTTCCTACACCATAGGCATCCACCACTTCCCGCTGTTTATCCAAAACGATCGGGAAGGTAAGGCCTTTTCGATCAGCAAAGTTTTGAACGGTGAATTTTGATTCAGCAATATTGACAGCAAGAATGACGACACCTTCATCCTTGTATTTTTCATACTGACGTTGCATTGCTGGCATTTCTTTTTCACATGGTGGACAATATGTACCCCAAAAATTCAAGAAAACGCCTTTACCTTTATAGTCCTCTAGCTCGACTTCGTTCCCTTCTAAATCCTGGAGTGCAAAGTTCGGAGCCATATCCCCTACTTCAACGAGACCTCTTTCATTACTGAAGGCCGTTTTGTAGAGTGTATATCCAAGGGCAAGGGCAATCACAACCAATATGAGTGAACGCATCAATAAACGCTGCTGTTTTTTCATTTGGCGATCGCTCCAATCTCATAGTGCGAGTTCAAAAAGGAGGATAAAAAGAGCCGAGAAGTTCGAGGCACGACAGTCTCGAGGACCAGAACGTATGTGATTAATACGTGAGGACCGGAGAGACCGAGTAACGAAGAAATTCGACAGCTATTTTTCCCGGACTTTTTGAACAACCTCTAGTCTTCTTCCCTTACTACTATAACCTAAATCGCTGTCCATTCATGGGATTATTTTGACGTTTGTGTGACAGCAAGGTTCCTCAATTGTTTGATCTCATGAGGGGTTAGCCGGCGCGATTCTCCTGGATTCAAACCTTTTAAATCCAATAGCCCATATCGTTCCCGTTTCAGCTTTTGGATCGGATACCCAATCGCCTCGAACATTCTTCTTACCTGCCGATTCTTTCCTTCATGAATGGTGATTTCAATGATTGCTGTTTGCTTCTTCTTATCTAAGCTCTTCAGCTTTATTTTTGCAGGAGCTGTTTTCCCATCTTCAAGACGCACTCCGGTTGATAGTTTTTTCAAATCATGTTTTGAAGGGATTCCTTTTGTTTTAACAATATAGTGTTTTTCCACCTTATACTTCGGGTGCATCAGTAAATTAGCAAATTCCCCATCGTTCGTCATCAACAACAAACCTGATGTATCATAATCAAGCCTTCCAATCGGGAAAATGCGCTGTTCGATCTCCGGAAAGAAATCTGTAACGACCTTTCTTCCCTTTTCATCCTTTGCACTTGAAATGACCCCGGTTGGTTTATAAAAGAGGAAATACACGGGTTCTTCCTTTTCAATCTTTACTCCGTTCACCTCTATTTCGTCTGAAGGACTTGCCTTCGTTCCGAGCTCCGTAACGGTCGTTCCATTCACCTTAACTTTTCCATCCTGGATAAGCTTCTCAGCATTTCTCCGAGAGGTTATTCCAGCTTGTGCAATCACTTTTTGTAATCGGTCCATAATTTCACCTCATTCTCCATCATACTCCTCGATACTTCAATTCTCAAGTTAATGAAGAGCTGAAGCGTTTAATCCTACATTCGCAACCTGTTTTTACCATTATGAAAATTAAAGAAAACTTGGCAAAGCCAAGCCTTAGCGCAGGCTGAGTCTATGTTGAACTTATATACTTGGGACATAAACTATTCATTAACTACGGTTATCTTCCAAGCTGAAAAGCTTTCCTAACGTGCAAAAAAAGAAGCATGATCCTCTGTGGATTGCTGCTTCTTTTTGAACCTTTATTCGGATTCCCTTTCTTATTGATGACTGTGAACCGAACCATTGTTATGAAAAACTTTCAGAATACGAGAGTAACGACTACAATCGCACAAATAATTCCTACCAAATCAGCGAGAAGCCCTACCTTTAAAGCATTTCCCATTTTCCGGATCCCGACTGCACCAAAGTAGACGGTTAGGATATATAGTGTCGTATCGGTACTCCCTTGCATCGTCGAGGCGAGGCGACCTATGAAGGAGTCAGGGCCATAGGTAGCAATAAGGTCTGAAGTCATCGCTAAAGCACCCGTTCCTGATATCGGTCGAATTAAAGCTAAAGGAGCAACCTCACTTGGAATACCAATAGCCGAAAGAGACGGTTTGATTAGATGAATCATGAATTCCATTGCACCTGATGCTCGAAAAACAGCAATCGCAACAAGCATACCTACTAAGTAAGGGATGATCGAAATTGCAATTGAAAATCCTTCCTTTCCTCCTTCTACAAACTCCTCATAGGTTTGAACACGCTTTAACGATGCATAAACAAGGACAAATCCAATTAGACAAGGCAGGATCCAAATGGAAATTGCCGTCACGACCCCCATATTAGATCCTCCTCTTTTTTAATGTGCGGGAATGAAAAAAACGATCAATCAAAATAGCAGATAAAGTGGAACAAGTCGTTGCAATGATAGTTGTACTTACAATCTCAGTTGGTGATGCCGAACCATAATTCATCCTGATTGCAATAACGGTCGTGGGGATTAGCGTCAAGCTGGATGTATTAATAGCTAAAAAGGTAATCATCGACCGAGAAGCTTCCGATTTCCCTCCATTAAGACGCTTCATCTCTTCCATTGCTTTTATTCCCATAGGGGTTGCAGCATTGCCCAACCCAAATAAATTAGCCACCATATTAGATAAAATATACCCCATCGCAGGATCATTTTTCGGAATCTCAGGGAAAAGCCTACTAACCGCTGGTCGAAATAGTCCTGTTAGCTTATCCAGTAATCCTGCTTTTTTCGCTACGTTCATAAGCCCAAGCCAGAAAACAAGAATACTGATCAGCCCTAGACAAATCGTAACTGCTTCCTGTGCACTTGTGAACAATACCTTGTTGACTTCATCCATTGTTCCATTTATAGCTGCAAAAACGATACCAAAAATAAACATGAACGCCCAAATTAAATTAACCATGAGGCACCGTAATCGAAAAGAATTTCGAAACAACCTCTTTCAACGTCCCCCAAAATGTTTTTTTATCATATTCAGGGTAGGTTCCTTCCAAATATAGGGGAACCGTCCCTACCGTTTGCTCATAGAGCTGAACGGTTACTTTTCCGATTGGATTAGGTGGATGATCGTCCCACTCACCGTCTTTTGGAGGAGTATGTAGGGTAATCTCATTCTTGACTGCTGTTTTTTCTTTCTCTGTTAAAGGGTATAAAAATTTTCTAGGTGCTTCCACAGAATTTTTATATACTTCGTTTTCCAATCCCTTGATTGTTCCTTTATCCACAATCGGGACCAAATCGAATGTCTTGAAACCCCACTCGAATAGATTAATATGGTCGTTCCAATCATTCCCATCATTCAATGTAACTGTTATAAGCTCCATGCCATCCTTTTCCGCAGTGGAAACGAGGGTACGTTTTGCCCGTTTTGTATAACCTGTTTTCCCTCCAGTCGAATACTCATACATCCGTAACAGCTTGTTTTTATTTTTCCAAACCCGGTCCCACTTCTTCCCTTCTTGAGGTGCACGATGTGTTTTTGTCCCGGTGATTTCTCGATATTTACGGTTGTCCATTGCATATTGGGTTAGGAGTGCCATATCATAAGCTGTGGAGAGGTGATTTTCATGATCATCCAACCCATGGGGATTTGAAAAATACGTATCTCTCATCCCGATTTCTTGGGCCTTTTGATTCATTAAAAAAACAAATCCTTCGACACTACCACCAACGTGTTCAGCAATGGCAACCGCAGCATCATTACCAGAGCGAAGCATTAAGCCATAGACAAGGTCTTCTAAAAGAATCCGTTCACCAGGTTTTAAATAGATTGATGAACCTTCAGAGTACACAGCTCGATTACTAACTTTCACAATTTCATCCATTTTTCCTGATTCCACTGCTAAAATAGCTGTCATGATTTTTGTTATGCTAGCAATCCTCATTTTTTTGTGCTCATTTTTACCAAATAGGACTCGGCCTGTTTCTTGTTCCATCAATATAGCCGATTGAGCGGAAACACTCGGGGATTGGGCAAAGGTCGTTGTCGATAACGGCGTTGAAAAAAATAGGAGAAAGAAAAGTCCTGTTAGAGTCACTTTTTTAGTTAGTGGAGAACCCATAGTATCCCGTCCCTTAGAATGTTTTGTACAAGTTTATGCTGAAAAGGACAGGATATGATAAAAGTTAAGTTACATAATTATTTTATGGTAACTAAGATGAGCCGAAATCATATTCAGCGATTCTTATTTATAGGTCGTGGAACAAATTTCGGAGTTTTTGCAAAATCATCACCATAATTAGATTGCGCTGTGAGTGCTTTCTCTTCGGCTGGGATCCGAATATAGGTTAGTAAAAAATAATTCAGGAGCGAGAATAACACTGCCGTAAAGTATGCACTGAAAAGTAGAGGAATAATTAATATTTCAAGGGCTACGATCACGTAATTAGGGTGTCTCAAATAACGGTATGGGCCTCTTTTCACAACCATTGCTTTTGGCAGGATGATAATTTTGGTGTTCCAGTACATCCCAAGTGAACGAATTGTCCAAATCCTTACTGCTTGCAGCAAAACATACAGCGTAAACAATACCGTAAAGAAAGGGGTTAGAGTGAAACCGGACCAGATCGCTTCTGTAATAAAGCAGAATAAAAAACCGATGTGAAGCAAGACAATATAGTGGTAATGTTCCTTACCATATTCGATGGCTCCCCGTAGTTTCATGTTCTTTTCATTTCGCTTTGCAATGACGAGTTCCATTAGTCGTTGTAGGACAACAAAGGATATGAATACCGAAAACAGAATCACAATAACCTTCCCTCATTCCTTGCTCCATTCAATTAGGAGGATTTCAGAGCTAAAACCAGGTCCAAGTGCCATTACTATACCTAACTCCCCCTCATCAATCGTTTTACCCATAAACCGTTCAAGCACATATAAAACGGTTGCAGAGGACATATTACCGAAGTGTTGTAGGATATGCAACGAATCTTCAAGTAGAGATTCGGAAATAGATAAGGAATCCGCGTAAGCATTCAATACTTTTATTCCGCCAGGGTGGGTAACGTAATGCTGTATTTGTTCCAATGTGAGGTTCTGTCCTTGTAGGAACTTTAAAATATTCGGACGCAGCCATGTCTTAACGATGTTCGGGATATCCTTTGAAAAGACAACGTACAATCCACTGTTTTTCACATCCCAACCCATCACATCCTCTGAATCGGGCATCAATGTCGATTGGGTAGCTCTTATTTTAGGTGAGGTGACTTGGGAACTATAGTGATGCCGATCAATATCATCCCCAATGATCAACGCACAGCTGACCCCATCTCCAAATAAAGAAGTTCCGATTAAATTGCTTTTGGACCGATCATTTTTTTGAAAGGTTAAACTGCATAACTCTACGCATAAAACTAGTACTTTAGCAGAGGGATATGCGAGACAATACTCATGGGCTCGTGATAGACCTGAGGCTCCACCAGCACATCCAAGTCCCCAAATCGGAACCCGTTTCGTGTGTGGTGAAAACGGGAGGATATTCATAATTCGAGCTTCGATACTCGGGGTGGAAAAGCCTGTACTTGAAACGAAATAAATGGCATCAATCTCCTCAGTAGCAATCTTCCGTTGTAAATAACGCTCATTGTTCATACAGTGATTAATTGCCTTTACACCATATTCAACAGCTTTTTCGATGAACCGATCATTCCGCTCCTGTAGTGAATGGTCTTCTTTATACCACTTTAGTTCGTTCGCAAAATAACGGGTTTGAATTTGGCCATTTTGAAAAACACGAAGCAATCGATCAATATTAGAAAAATCATGCTCAAATAATTCCTTTGCAAACTCTACTGTCTCAGCCTGTCGGAGAGGGTTTTCTGGATTACAAGTACCTACTGATAAGATTGAAGGCATATGCCGCTTCCCCCTAAAAAGTACAACTTCATAATGTCAGCGTTCATCTTTATCAGTTTGTACGAATTTCATTGAATTATGTAAAACCGTTACAAACGTCCAATCCGCAACTAGACGAACGCATATAGTATGGGTGAATGCTCATATAGGAAGAAGGGAAGCAACATGTCCGATGGATTGGGAAGTGGGTTCATATTACTCGTGGTATTGTTTGTTCTTTTGGTGATTATTGGAGTTACAGTCTATTCTGGAAATCGTGGATAACACTATTAAGGGGATGACCTGAATGAAGTCATCCCCTTTACTTTTGAACGATAAAGTATATCGTTGGGTTGGTATTCTAGCTCTCCTTCGCGTGAAGGTTGAGTTGTCCTTTTTCATATAGGTGTGTAATCATTTGCTGAATTTCATCGGCTTCAATTCCCTTGAACAGATCCGCAAATTGGTTTTCTTCATTTATGTATACACGATGACGTTCTTCATATTCAGGGTGCTTATTCAACGCAATCAATCCAATAACATCCCTTAAATGAACAGGTTGATTGTTAATTTCAAAGATTGGATCTTCATTAAAAGGTGTTAATTCAGCTATCTTTTCTTCAAAATAACGTAGGTAGAGCAATGAAAATGAACGTTCTTTACCTGCTTTCACTTTATAAGTCACTACTGAACGGTTAAAAAAGTCCTCCGGTGAATTGGATTGTGATTTTTCAAGCTCCTGGCCTTTACATGACGTAATAATCATTCGTTCATCCCCCTTAATCATTTGTGTCTAGAATGCTTTCGAAATTTTCGAAAAACAAATCGGCTTCGTTTTCAATCGAATCTTCCTCGAATGATTCCGGTAAATCCGGTAACTCATCTGTTGACTTCAGTCCGAAATATTCAAGAAAGTCTTTTGTTGTCCCATATAAAATCGCCCGTCCAGTCCCTTCCGCTCTACCCACTTCTTTAATAAGTAATTTGGAAGACAACGTTTGGAGCGGTTTTTCCGTTTTAACTCCTCTAATTTCTTCAATTTCCGAGCGGGTGATCGGTTGCCTGTAAGCGATGATCGCAAGGGTTTCAAGGGCTGCCTGTGATAAGGTACTCGTGGTCGGAGATTCTAAAAACCGTTCATAGTATGTAATATGCTCCGCTTTCGTTGTAAATTGATAGCCACCAGCAACCTCTACGATTTCGATACCACGATCGCTTTTATTATAGTCTGCTTTCAATTCATCTAGTAGTTGTTCTACTTCGTTCAAATCGACTTGGAGTACATCTGCCACCTGTTTGCCTTCTAACCCTTCATCACCGACAACGAAAAGAAGACCCTCAATTACCGCTTTCTGTTCAACTCTTGTCGTCAACTTACACCCTCCTCTGCCAGCTGAATCGTAATGTCATTGAAGTTCTCCTCCTGGACACATAGGATTTGCTTGGTTTTCATAAGTTCCAGGATCGCAAGGAATGTAACGACGAGGTGTTCTTTGTTCGGATAAGGAAATAGCTCCTGAAAGGTTTGTCGTCCTTTTTTAAAACGTAATTCCGTAACAATTTCAGTCATCCGTGTCTCGATCGGTATTTCCTGACGATCAATTTTAGATTGGGATGGCGTAGGTCGCTTTTTCTTTGTTGACATTCGCTGAAAGGCATCAATCAGATCATAAACCGTTATATTTGAAACCGGATTAACCGGCTCTTGATTTTTCTCGATATAATCGAGACTGCTTGGTTGCTTGGTCAATATCAGACTACGCTTGCTCTCCCGTTCTTTTAAATACGTGGAAGCTTCTTTAAATTTACGGTATTCAATCAACCGTCTTACGAGTTCCTCGCGTGGGTCTTCTTCCATATCCATTTCGAGCTGCTGATCGTAATCCTCATCTTCATGCTTAGGTAACAGCGTCTTGCTCTTGATCGCCAATAGTGTAGCGGCCATCACAAGGTATTCACTCGCAATATCGAGCTGAAGTTCTTGCATCGTATGTATGTAATCCATGTATTGTTCGGTGATCTTTGCGACAGGAATATCATAAATATCGATTTCATATCGATTGATCAAATGCAAAAGTAAATCGAGTGGTCCCTCGAATGCATCGAGTCTAACGTTGTATTCAGTCATAAGTTTTCACCATTCTCATAATCTACTAACAGTTTTAATTCACGATTAAAAAGTTAGACGAATCTCATCGTTTATCATTAGTCTACTGTTTAAACTACTGCTGATAATATGACGATATTATAGCATACCCCTACCACTATCACAATTTCACCGGAAACGAATTCTACAAAATGTGTAAACATAGGACAGTAATCCATTCAAGTTTTACAATTGACATATGTTAAAATAAAGATAGAAATGAAGTGGAGGATTGACTAATGTACCCAAAACCATACATTGATTTTTTAGTGCACTTTCATGGATTGCGAGACTACTTCGAATGTCATGAAATACTGGAAGAACATTGGAAATCCGATCCAAGAGACAACCGGAAGGATTACTGGGTAGGACTGATCCAGATTGCAGTTGCACTGTATCATCAACGGCGCGGCAATTTTTCAGGCGCACAAAGGATGCTGCAAAACTCCTTATCAATCGTTGAAAGAGAGCACGAAGAATTCGAGGGCTTAGGACTTGATTCACGTAAACTGAGAGATCTTTTGAAAGAAAGAATTATCGACCTGAAGAGAACTAAATCGTACAAGAGTTTAAATCTTCCTATAATTGATGAACAATTAGTCGAACGATGTCAGGAAGAATGCTTAAAAGCTGGTTGTAAATACGGAGTACCAAGTGACTTAGCAAACGAATATTTGGTCAATAAACATATGAGGCGAGATCGAACAGACGTGATCGAAGAACGGCACGAACAGAAGCAATTACGAGCAAAGAGACGTGCTGATTGATTATCGAATAGCATTACGAAAGGGGCTGACCTAACATCCTCAATATCGATGTTTTGGTCAGCCCCTTTTCTAATCTTCTTCATTTTCTGTATCATCGTGATCGCATCGTTCATAGAAAGAATGCGTCACATCGTTCGCTATTAATGTATATTCATCCTTTATTATCCGCTTTACTGCCTCAAGCATTTTGCGACCGATTCCTTGATGACGATGAGATGGATTTACGCTGACATGCTGCAGCTCAGCGACTCCCTCTAACATTTGCAAGCCAATAATTCCTATGATGTCTTCTTCTTCTTTCCACAAAAATAATTGCTGGTCATCCTCAGTCTCATATTGCTTAATTGTTTGCTGTAATTTTTTCAAATCCTTTTCATTCGGCATAAACGATAAAAGACCCATTGCAATTTTTTCATAGCTTCGTTTGTAACGAATTAACATAGATTCTCCCTCATTATCTAAATAACTTTCCAACTAGCGATAAGAACAACAGGAAAGCAACAACCATACAGATGATGATCAAGACTTTTTCTTGTTTGCGATTGTTTGGATTCGGCAAATTATTCAACCTTCTTTAGTATAGCGGATTTTCATTAAAGTTGCGAATTTCCTTAGTGGTTACTTTTGAAACGAACGACAAAGGTTACCCATTTCAATTGCTGATACTGCAGCTTCCCAGCCTTTATTCCCTGCTTTTGTTCCAGCACGCTCCACCGCTTGTTCGATTGAATCCGTTGTCAGTACCCCGAAGATGACCGGTACACCAGAGTCCATTGAAAGGCTTGAAACACCCTTGGATACTTCCTTGCAAACATAATCAAAATGCGGAGTGGAACCACGGATAACCGTTCCTAATGTAATTACTGCATCATATTGTTTAGAATCAACCATTTTTTTAGCGATCATAGGAATTTCAAATGCACCCGGAACCCATGCCAGGTCAACATCCTCATCGTTAACCCCGTGTCGTTTCAGTGCATCCTGTGCGCCTGAAAGAAGCTTACTTGTAATGAATTCATTGAATCTACCTACAACAATCCCAACTTTTAAACCACTACCAACTAAATGACCTTCAAAAATAGTACCCATATTAATAATCCTCCTTGTATATGTTGTTAATTAAATTCTCCTATTATGAAGTTCGACCTAAATCATCACTTCCTGTGATACCGTCGAACCGATTCACATCGTGTGAGCCCCGTTGACTTTTTTAATATCCTCTAAAAGTGGAGTATGTGACCAAGTTTCGAATGCTTAGTCCGTAAATAATCTTCATTTTCTTTACGGTGGGGCATTTGAATTGGGACACGGTCGATGACTTCGAGACCATACCCACTCAAACCTGTAATTTTTCTAGGGTTATTTGTTAAAAGCTTCATTTTCGTAATGCCGAGGTCTCTTAAAATTTGTGCTCCGATTCCATAATCACGCAAGTCTGGTGCAAATCCGAGCTTTTCGTTCGCTTCGACGGTATCAAGTCCTTCTTCTTGCAGCTTGTAAGCCCTCATCTTGTTAAAAAGCCCTATCCCTCTACCTTCTTGTCGCATATAAAGGAGAACCCCATTACCTTCCTCCTCGATCTGCGCCAATGCAGCTTGGAGCTGAGGTCCGCAATCACAGCGATAAGAGCCGAATACATCACCTGTCAGGCATTCGGAATGAACTCGGACGAGCGTCGGTTCATCCGGTAAAATTTCACCCTTCACAAGGGCGACATGCTCTTTTTGGTCAAGTATGTTCGAATAACCGACTGCTCTAAACCCACCAAATTCAGTAGGAAGTTCTATCTCAATTTCTTTTTTGACGAGCTTGTCTTTGCGGTTTCTGTATTGAATCAAATCCTTGATTGTAATCATTTTCAGTTCATATTGATCTGCGATTTTGCGAAGCTCCGGAACTCTCGCCATCGTTCCATCTTCATTCATAATTTCACAAATGACACCAGCAGGTTCAGAGCCAGACAGTCTTGCAAGGTCAACTGCCGCTTCTGTATGACCCGCCCGTCGCAACACGCCACCCTGTTTCGCGATTAAAGGAAATACATGTCCTGGACGCTTAAAATCAGTTGCTTTTACAGTTGGTTCTAGTAACGCTCGGATTGTTGCAGCTCTTTCCTGTGCAGAAATTCCTGTAGTTGTTGACTTGTGATCAATACTTACTGTAAAAGCAGTGCCATGTGGATCTGTATTATGCTGAACCATCGGCTGGAGCTCCAGCGTTTCTGCAAGCTCCTCGGTAATTGGCGTACAAACCAGCCCTCGACCGTGTGTCACCATAAAGTTTACGATATCTGGTGTAACGCGGTCAGCTAACGCGATGAAATCCCCTTCATTCTCACGGTCTTCATCGTCACAAACAATGACAACTTTCCCTTGCATTAATTCGTAAATCGCTTCTTCTATTCGATCAAACATCCCGTTCACCACTCTTTCTATAGTTAAAATCCATTATCTTCAAGAAATGCTCTTGAAATTCCGCGTTTCTCTGACTGCTTATCACGGTTCGAAAGCAATTGTTCGATATGCTTTACGAGCAAATCACACTCGATATTGACTTGATCCCCTTCTCTTTTCCCACCAATGACCGATTCTTGGACAGTATGTGGTATGAGGGAAATCGTGAATCCTTCATCATCGACTGCAAAAATCGTCAAGCTCGTCCCATCAACTGCGACCGATCCTTTTACTGAAAAATAACGCTGGAGTTCGTCCGCAGCCTTAATTTTATAATAAATCGCATTATGCTTTGGTGTTCGTTTAATGATTTCACCGACACCATCAATATGCCCCGAGACGAAATGGCCGCCAAACCGACCCCCTGCTGCCATCGCCCGTTCCAAGTTTACAGAGTCTCCGGTTGAGAGCCTTTTTAAATTCGTCGAGGATAACGTCTCAGGCATGACATCCACTGTAAACATGGAGGAGGAAAATGAAGTTACGGTAAGGCATATCCCATTAACCGAAATGCTATCGCCTAAATTCACATCCTCGAGTACTTTACTAGCTTTTATTGCGACCTCATATGCAGTACGTGAATGCTGAACAGATTGGATTGTTCCTATTTCTTCGATGATTCCGGTGAACATGAGGATTCCCCCTTTGGAGTCAAAATGATTTTCAAATCCTTCCCGATGTTTTCACAAGATTGAATTTCGAGCTTAAAAGCGTCATCAACGAGCTTTACACCAGAACCACCAATACTCGACGGTGCTTGTTTTCCACCGATTAACATCGGTGCGATATAAGATATTACCTGTTGAACACAACTTTCTTGAAGAAAACTGCCATGTACCGTTGCACCGCCTTCTACAAATAAGGAAGTGATTTTTTCATCAGCTAAGTATCGCAATACTTTTTTAATGTTAATTTTCTCTTCGCCAAGCTGGATGATTCGTGCGCCTTTGTTTTCAATCGCTTGGATAGCATTCTTGTCTGCAAGTGCACCTGTCACTACCCACGTTTCCGCTGCGTTATCGGTAAGAAGTTTGCTTTCAAGCGGTATTCGTAAATTTGAGTCAAGGACTATTCGAATCGGGTTTTTCCCACCTTGAGGGAGTCGTGTCGTCAACGACGGATCATCCGCGAACACCGTCTTGACACCCACTAAAATCGCATCATGCTTATGCCGGTATAAATGTGTATCTTGTCTTGCTTCTTTACCTGTAATCCACTTGCTGTGCCCCGTTTCAGTGGCGATTTTACCATCGAGACTTGAAGCGAATTTTAGTGTTACATATGGCAAGCCCGTTTTCATGAAATGGTTAAAAAACGGATTGAGTTCAATTGCTTCCTTTTGCATTAGACCGACGTGTACATTCAGACCAGCCTTTTTTAGTCGTTCCATACCTCTGCCGGCGACTAATGGGTTCGGGTCAAGCGTTCCGATATAGATGGTCTCAACCCCACTATTAATAACAAGGTCTGCACAAGGGGGTGTTTTCCCATGATGACTGCAAGGCTCAAGGGTGACATACATCGTTGCTCCCTTAGCTTTTTCCCCTGCCATATGGAGCGCATGAACCTCAGCGTGCCCTTCCCCTGGCTTTAGATGAGCACCTAAACCAGCAATCTGACCGTTTTTAACGACAACGGCACCTACAGATGGATTTGGAGATGTTTGTCCTCTTGTATTTTTCGCCATTTCGATGGCGAGTCTCATATATTGTTGATGATCCATAGCGCCTCCCCATTTTCACATCGAATTAAACATCAAAAAACCCCGAAGATGCATAGATAGCACGATCGGGGTAAGAAAACATAAGAAACTAAACCCAACAGATTATTTCTGAACGATTGCTCAGAAAAATCGTTGAATAAACGTATCGAAAGACTCCATGTTTCACTCCTACAATGTGAACAACACAGAGCTTAGCGTTACGTGTCCTTTCCTTCTCCCATCCAGACTATACTGTCGGCTTCGGAATTTCACCGAATCCACCGTTACAAAAATTGATTGTACCGGGTCACGGACTGAAAAGCAGATCGCTTTATCACCGCCGGTTGGGACTTTCACCCGACCCCGAAGGAAACCGTTAAGAAACGGATATTTAATTATTTCTCCTATATGTTACTCTTTCTTGAATGTTGAAGCAAGGATTACGGCTAGACATTACATCTTTGAAGCAAAATTTTAAACTTTTCTTAGCTATAAAAAAAGACCACGCTAATTGCGCAGCCTTTTCTGAGACTTTATTCTTCCCAAACTTTGACTTCTTTCATGACATCGCCGTTTTGTGTACGTAAAGCGGAATCCAAACCTTCTGTAACTTGACCGAATACTGTATGTACTCCATCAAGGTGCGGCTGGTTTTCGTGAACGATGAAAAACTGGCTTCCACCTGTGTTCTTTCCAGCATGCGCCATTGATAATGCTCCTGGAACATGCTTGTGTGGATTTCCTTCTGTTTCACAATCGATCGTGTAGCCTGGCCCGGAAGTCCCTGTTCCTTCAGGGCACCCACCTTGTGATACGAAACCAGGAATGACCCGATGGAATGTCAGCCCATTATAAAAACCTTCGTTCGCTAATTTTTCAAAGTTCGCAACTGTATTGGGTGCTTCTTCAGGATAAAACTCGATCAGAACTTTTTCGCCATTTTCAAATTCAATACTACCTTTTTTCATTAAAACTCCTCCTCTGAAACAAGTAGTTTTATTGTATGACTTTTTCAGTGGGAAGTAAAGAAATGTGAAGCTTTAGCCCCCTGTAACAACCGACTTCCGAAGCGATCGATCGAAGCGGACTAGATCTTCATAACGTTCCCGTTCCACAACAAGCTGCGCATCCCCATTTTCTACAAAGACGACCGCTGGCCTCGTAAGTCGGTTATAATTATTTGCCATAGAATACCCATAAGCACCTGTACAAAACATCGCCAAGATATCACCGTGAGATGTTTTCGGTAAATTAAGGTCCCAAATCAGCATATCACCTGACTCACAGCACTTACCCGCAATTGATACGGTCTGTTCATTTTTTTGTCCGAGGCGATTAGCCACTGCAGCCTCATACTTTGCGTTATATAACGCCGGCCGTAAATTATCGTTCATTCCGCCATCAACAGATAAATAATTTCGTATCCCAGGAATCCTTTTTTCAGATCCAATCGTATAAAGGGTTGTTCCAGCTTCACCAACAAGCGAACGTCCAGGCTCAATCCAGATCTCTGGCATCGGAAACGAATGGAAAGCGACTTGCTTCTTCACTTCAGAAATGAGCTCTTCCACCATTTTTTCAATGGAAAGGCTTTTATCCTCAGTCGTATATGGAATGCCGAATCCTCCGCCAAGGTTAACGACACGTGGAATAAAACCTACATCCTTTGACCAACGTCCCAAACTTTCAAATACTTTTTGAATCGCCTTTATGAAGCCTTGTGTTTCAAAAATCTGCGAACCAATGTGACAATGTACACCGAGAACATCTAAATACCTAGAAGATACGGCTTCCCCTAATGCTTGATCAGCTTGTTGACTCATTAGGTCAAACCCGAATTTAGAATCCTCTTGACCCGTTAAAATATAGTCGTGTGTATGTGCATGGATACCCGGTGTGACCCTGAGTAAAATCGGAACCTTTTTCTTAAGCTGTTGTCCGATCAAGGTTAAGCAATCGATTTCATGAAAATTATCGACAACAATACATCCAACATCTTCACGTACTGCTACCTCAAGTTCTTCAATGCTCTTATTGTTTCCATGAAAGTGAATCTTTTCAGCAGGAAACCCAGCGCGTAACGCTGTGTATAATTCACCACCAGACACGACATCAAGGAACAATTCCTCCTCGTCCACCAGCTGGACCATTGCGATACAGGAAAACGCTTTGCTCGCGTAGGCGATCTTGGCCTCAACTTCTTGAGAGTGAAAGGCTGACTTAAAAGACCTTGCTTGAGAACGAATCTTACGGACGTCATATACATAAAGCGGTGTTCCAAATTCCTTTGCCAGATTGGTGGTGTCGACACCTCCGATTTCTAGGTGCCCACGTTCGTTTATTGATCCTGATCCTAAAAAATTCATAAACATTCTCCTCTCCCTTTTCTATGGAGAGAGCGTACAACTGATAACAATAGAAAAAACCAGTCAACATATCCTAAAAATAGGTACATTGACTGGTTTCTAACCACGTACCCTCATCAGTCGGAATAGCTCTCCACTACATGCGTAGTGACAGTTCGTTGCTTATTCAACAACGACCCAGCAAACAGCATCGGGATACTGTCCGCTTCGGCAAATTGACCTTTCTGAGTTCTTCATCGCATCCCTTGCTCGTAACTCATACTTATTCGTTTTGCGCCTCTACCCCATTCTATGCACTGTAAATAGCGCAAATTAGACTTTTACCCGAACGATTATGTGGTTTCATCTAATTTTTGAAATGAGGCAATTATGAAATTAAAATAAATGTAGCACAATTCAATTGTTATTTCAATGGGTTTTTATCCGGCATTGGTTTGTTTCTTATTGTCTTTCGGTCTAACAATACTAGGTCGGACTTTGGATAATGGAACAGATACACGTATCAACACTTGGAATAAGGCTTGAGGGTTAAAGGGAATAAACGGCCATAAGTATGGTGTGTTTAAGTTTTGAATACGCGACAAGAATAAAATAACGAGTGTCAGCCCAATCACAAAGCCTGGAACATCAAACAGTACTACAGCAGTGATTAAGAAGAGCCGGACCATTTTGTTAGCCACACTTAACTCATAGCTTGGAGTTGAAAATGAACCGATGGCAGCAAGTGCTACGTAAAGAATGACTTCTGACACAAATAATCCAACGTCGATGGCGATTTGTCCGATCAACACCGCTGCAATCAGTCCCATTGCTGTCGATAATGCAGATGGCGTATGGATTGCGGCCATCCTCAAAACATCAATCCCAAGCTCAGCAAAAATGATCTGCACAAATATCGGGATGTTCGAATCTTTAGCTGGTCCAATGAAATCAAGATTTTCAGGAAGTAAATTTTCATTTAAGACAAACAGTAACCAAAGCGGTATGAGCAAGACTGAGGTTAACATACCGCCAAATCGAATCCACCTTAGAAAGGCACCGATCATGGGAGTCTGCCGATACTCCTCTGCATGTTGTACGTGGTGGAAAAACGTTGTCGGTGTGATGATAATACTTGGTGATGTATCAACATAAATAAGTACATGTCCTTCGAGTATATGTACTGCTGCAACATCCGGACGTTCCGTATATCTAACCAGCGGAAACGGGTTCCAGCCCTGTTTTACAAGAAACTCTTCAACGGTTTTATCGGCCATAGGAATCCCATCAATTCGGATTTCGGTTAATTCCTTACGAATCGTTTCAACAAGACTTGGGTCGGCAACATCCTGCAGGTACGCGATACATACATCTGTTTTCGATCGATCCCCAATTTGAATTATTTCATGTCGAAGTCGCTCATCTCGAACTCTTCTTCTCGTCAAAGCCGTATTTTCTACGATGTTCTCCGTATATCCGTCACGTGATCCCCGAACCACCTTTTCAACATCAGGCTCTTTTGGGGAACGGCCAGGATAACTTCTGACATCAACAATAAACCCCTCATTAGTTCCATCAATCAACACTCCGATTAAACCAGATAGGACTCGATCCATTACTTCATCCAAGCTTTTTACGGTTGAAACTTGTTGATGAGCAAGGTGGTTTTTTATGACATCCTTCGTATTTGAACTTGAACCGTATTCATAATCCATATCCATCAATTCACGAAGCAGTTGAATGATGAATCCACTATCACATAGTCCAGTACAGTAATAAACTTGAACTTCTTTGTTCAAAATCTTTAATTTCCGTACACCTATGTCAAAGCTTTTCCCGATCCCAAGCCTATCCTTTAATAAAGCTTCGTTTTCTGAAATTTTTTTATGAATCGGTGTTTTTTCTTTTTTCGGATGCATAGTTACGACTCCTTTCCAGGATGAGTTCTACTGCTTTTTGTGTGATTGGAGCCCCTTTTTCAGGGGTATCCCGACCTGCCATCTTTCCGATATCACCTACACCTATCGTGATGGGGATGTCAAGCTGATCGAGAATATAAACCGTATCACCGTCGATTCGACCGAGCTCCAAATCAGGGAGTCCACTTTTATCTACACCATATTCGGACAGCTCCCCAAACCGATCGATGCTTACATCAACACGTGTCCATTCTGCCAGATGTGTTTTAGATGCAACTGCGATCGCACCGATAATCTCAATATCAGAATGATTGGAAACTGCCCTCATTGCTTGCTCACCTGGTCCTTCACCACGATAACCACAATCGTCAAACATAACGAGTACTGGATCGTAAGGCGTTGAAAGGATCATCGAAACTAGATGTTCTCCAGTTAATCTGGATGGATTTCCCCAAGACAGGGAAATACAACGTCCACCGATCTTCTCTGCAACATGCTGGACTGCTTTCAGTGCATATAGATCTCCATCCGTAATAATGATGACACGCTTTTTCACATTAGATCATCCCTTTGGTTTAAACAGAACAGCAACGATAAATCCAAACAATATCGCTGACGATATCCCTGCTGATGTTAGTTGGAATATCCCCATTGCTATACCGATAAAACCATGCTGTTCAGCCTCTGCCATCGCTCCATGTAGCAAAGAGTGACCAAAACTTGTTATCGGGACAGTTGCACCAGCACCGGCAAACTGTATGAGTTTGTCATATAACCCGAATCCGTCTAGGCATGCTCCAGCAACGACAAAGCTTGAGGTGACATGGGCAGGTGTCAATTTCGCAAAGTCCATCAATAATTGACCAATTACACAAATCAATCCACCAACAATAAATGCGAGTAAATATTCCATCACCCCTGCCCCCCTTTACCAGAAGCCTCAAGTACCACTCCATGTGCAATGGTAGGTATCGTTTCCTTTTGCTGAATCATCATCGGATTCATGAGAGCTCCTGTGGCAACGACCAAGATTCGATTTAATTTTCCTAGCCGTAATTCTTCTAATAAATGTCCATAGGTGACGACTGCCGAACAAGCACAACCACTTCCTCCTGCAAAAACAGGTTGATCAGGTCGATAAACGAGTAATCCGCAATCCTGGTGGTTCGCAGAAATATCAAAATTCTTCTCCTGCAGTAGCTGTTTCAGAATCGGCGTCCCTACTGCAGAAAGATCTCCGGTTACAATTAAGTCAAAGTCTTTTGGCGTACGACCCATATCATTTAAATGTGCTGCGATTGTATCCGCAGCTGCTGGTGCCATTGCAGATCCCATATCGAACGGATCTGAAATTCCCAAATCCATTACACGACCGATCGTAGCGCTCGTGATTCTAATTGGTGACGGTTCAGTCCCGACAAGGGAAGCCCCTGCTCCAGTAACGGTATATGTAGCAGTATCAGGCTTTTGCCCACCATACTCCGTCGGATAACGAAACTGTCTTTCAGCAGTGGCATTATGACTACTGCTCGCAGTTAATACGAGCTTAGCAAATCCTCCATCAATCAATGCAGATGCCAAAGCCAGTGTTTCCATTGAAGTCGAACATGCCCCGAACATACCTAGAAAGGGGATTTGGTTTTGTCTCGCCGTGTAGTTGGCAATGACAGTTTGATTAATCAAATCACCCGAAAGAAAGAGATCAATTTCATCCGGTTGTTTATTTGCCTTTTGTAAGCAGATGTTGATAGATTGTTCCATTAAATGCCTTTCAGCCAATTCCCAGTTATCTTGGCCACAATGCAACTCATCAAAGGTTAAATCATATGTTTCTCCTAACGGACCAGCTGCTTCTTCGGGACCAACTGTTGTTCCCGCTGAGACAATGAATAATTCTTTTGAAAATGTCCATGTTTGCTTACCTGTTAGCTTCATTGTGTTCATGCCCTCCTACTTCATAGAAACATTTGAAATACATAGCGAATCATTCCTACGATATAAGCCGCTACTGCACCAAATACAATCACTGCACCAGCTAGTTTAAATAAATTGGTAGCGACCCCAAGGACAAGTCCCTCGCTTTTATGTTCTAATGCCGCACTTGTAACTGCATTTGCAAATCCAGTAACAGGTACGATGGATCCCGCTCCTCCAAATTGGCCGATCTTGTCATAAACACCCATTCCCGTCAAAAGTGAGGCGATTAAAATAAGGGTTGCAACCGTTGGATTTCCTGCGGTCGTTTCGTTAAAATCAAAGAATGCGATATAGAAGTTAGAAATTGCTTGTCCAATCGCACAGATCAAGCCACCAACCAAAAATGCTTTCAGGACATTCACTACATACGGTGGTTTAGGCTGAAGTGGTTTGATCTTTTCTTTATATTCTTGTTGTTCTGATGACAGCTGTTGTTTACTCATTTTGTACACTCCTTACTTAAAGTTTTACAAAAAAGACCCAATGAAAAAGGGACCCTAACAATTTGCCGAATACGATCGCCATTAATAGAACAAGTAATTGCTCTTTAAATCCGACTCTTTTCATTAAAATCGGAAGTACGTTCAGCACCTCCGTTAAAGCTGCAGCAAGCATCCCGACAAACGTTCCACAGGCAATACCAATCGGAATTAACAATAGCGGTGCACTTTGAATCGACATATCCCTGAGACCATACCAGCTTGAAAATAGCACACCAGAAATGATGCCTATTTCATACCCGCGGATGTGGGCGTATGTTTTCGTAATCTGCATCAAACGCGGTATGATACCAAATACAGTTAGAATTGCAACAAAGCCAGCTCCAACTGCTAAACCTCCTCCAAGTCCAAATAATAAGATAATGAGGATTTTAATCGTCATTGGCTTTCTTCTCGTTTTCTTTGTTTTCATTCATAATGACGTACTGGTCCAGGTCTTGTTGATAATTGAACATTTCTACCTCTAAGGGACTTGGTTCCTCATTAAATCGCTTTTTGAAGATGTGATTAAAGAAAAGGACCATGCCGAGGCCAAGCCCCAAAGAGTATGGTATTTGCAATAATAATGGGTAATCGTTTTGTTTACCTGTAATAATGTAGTAAATTTTCTGATGGACCATCTGCATACTGACATCTTCATGGAAGTTCATGATTGCTAATCCTGAACCAATAAATAACAACACCCAAACGATGACAAAATAGATACCAGTGATTTTTGACTTCGGATACTGAACTTCAATTATCGTTTGAGGAGGACCAACTGTTTGGACCTCAAGGTCGGGTTTGAATTCTCTTAAACGTCTTAACACCTTCATTAAGTCGATAATAACGATTGTTTTGTCATGGACGGTAATTTTATGAATGACAAGTTGGCCGATAGTTGAGGTGATGTCATCCGGACCTACGAGTTGTGCAACGTCTTTAATCCGAACCTTTTGATCTGGAGAAACGAATAAGCGATGCCGCATCCGTAAATACAGAATTTCGACGTCCAAAAGATATCCCTCCTATGCCAAATCATTTATATGTAGTATGTTTCTCCCAATGCAGTATCATTCTGTCCAACCGACCAATCCATTAATTTCCTATTAGAATCTTGCTCGTCCGCATATTGGAGCAAAAGAGTACCTGAAACTGCAAAATATGCACTTCCAGGGCATCATAGACGGCAGCGTTCGAGGGCATGTATGGGGACAATGTGAACCTTGGCGATTAAGTTAGACCTTACTTACTCAATAAAAAAAGCCAGATAAACGGTGGCTAACCGTCCATCTGGCTTTTCATTTCTTGTAATATTTTCTTTTCCAGCCTCGATACTTGTACCTGGGATATACCAAGCCGCGATGCTACTTCTGATTGGGTTTGATCCTTGTAATAACGTAAGTAAACGATTAGTCGCTCCCGTTCGTTCAAAGACTGGATCGCTTCCTTTAACGCAATTTGATCAAACCATTTCGATTCACCTTGATCTGCAATTTGGTCCAATAGTGTAATCGGATCTCCGTCATTTTCATAGACGGTTTCATGGATAGAGGAAGGTGCCCGAACCGCCTCCTGAGCCATTACGACTTCTTCCGGGCTAATATCGAGTCGATCGGCAATCTCCGTAACTGTCGGATTTCGACCATATTCCTTTGACAGTTCGTCCCTGGCTTTTCGGACCTTATTTCCAAGCTCCTTCAAAGATCGGCTGACCTTAACCGTCCCATCATCGCGAATAAACCGTTGGATTTCGCCTATGATCATCGGAACTGCATAAGTCGAAAACTTCACGTCATAGCTTAAATCAAACTTATCAACAGATTTTAAGAGCCCGATACTTCCGATTTGAAAAAGATCATCTGGTTCATAACCCCTATTAAGGAAGCGCTGAACAACAGACCAAACTAATCGCATGTTCTTCTCAACAATTGTATCTCTAGCGGTTTGATCACCATCCTGACTTTGTTTGATCAATTGTTTCATTTCAGAGTCATTCAGATACGTGTTTTTCTGATTTTGTTTAACGTCCAAATCCATAGGCAGGACTCCCTTAGTTACATAGCGCTTTATGATTAGTTAAATACTTTGTTAAGCGTATCGTGGTGCCAAAGGATTTTTCTGTTTCAATTTCGACACGGTCCATAAAATTTTCCATAATCGTAAAACCCATACCGGAACGTTCAAGCTCAGGTTTGGTTGTAAATAATGGCTGTCGGGCTTCGTCCAGGTTGTCGATCCCGATTCCATTGTCACGAATCAGCAATTCAACAAAACCATCCTCCAAACAGCATTCGATATACACCATCTCACCAGAATTATTTTCATATCCATGGATGATCGCATTTGTCACTGCCTCGGATACTACCGTTTTAATCTCAGTAAGTTCCTCAACAGTTGGATCCAATTGGGCGATGAATGATGCCACCGTAACCCTTGCAAAAGATTCATTTTCGCTTCTTGCTGCAAATTCTAATTTCATTTCATTTTTCATTACGCCACCCCCAGCGTTTGCAATGCTTCTTGTTCACTGTTCTCAAGACGGATAATTTTAAACATTCCAGACATCTCAAACAGTCTTTTTACAGAAGGGGAGATCGAACATACTACCATTTCTCCTCCCTGGCTTTTGATCAATTTATATCGTCCAAGGATTACTCCTAATCCTGAACTATCCATAAAAGACAGAGATTCTAAATTCAAAATAATATGATGGATCTGATGCTTTTCAATGGTCTGATCAACTTCTGTTCGCAATTGCTCTGCGCTATGGTGGTCTAAATCACCGGATAATCGAATACATAAAACACGTTCTTTTGTTTCAAGCTTTACGTTGAGACTCACTTACCTCTCCTCCTTCATCTGGCTAGTGAGTCATTTCGATATTTATATACTCTTATCCTTCCCGATGACAAAACTAGTGCTGAATCGATGCATAATCCAATTATCTGTCAATTGATTTTAAGGTGTTTGAGAAAAATGTCCAACCGTGCGTTTAAACATTCCCCACAAGGATGCTGCAGGTACTTTTTCCGATGCTACGAGTGGTGTGTTCATTACAGCTTTCCCATTGTTTTTTACAACAAGTGTACCAAGAACATCCCCCTTTTTAATTGGAGTATTTAAGTTTTTCTTCACTTTTATCTCGGTTTCTAATTTTAACTTCTCATCTCCCTTTTTCATCAATACCGAGACCGTTTCTGACGTGGCAAGATGGACGGTTTTCGTTACTCCCTTTTGGACAGGTACTTCATCGATAATTTGATTTCGTTCATATATTTGTTCTGTTGCATAATTCGCAAAAGCATAATCAAGCATTTGTGAAATTTGTGTATTTCGTGCTTTTGTTGTTGGTGCACCCATCACGACTGCAATGACCCGCATATCATTTTTTTCTGCAGTTGCAGTCAAACAATATTTTGCTTCATGGGTGTATCCGGTTTTTAAACCATCGACTCCAGGATAAAATTTAACAAGCTTGTTCGTGTTGACAAGCCAAAACTTTTTATCTGTGTTTTCTCTTAAGTAGTCTTCATATTTTCCTGTATATTTCGTAATCTGTTCATACTTAAGTAATTCTTTAGCCATAAGAGCCATATCTCGTGCAGTACTATAGTGATTTTCTGCCGGCAGTCCAGTAGCATTCTCAAAATGTGTATTTTTCAATCCTAGATCTTTGGCCTTTTCATTCATCATTTTTACAAACGCTGCGTTCGTGCCAGCAATATGTTCTCCGAGGGCCACGGACGCGTCGTTACCTGAAGCAAGGGCTACCCCCTTCAGCAAGTCCTCGACGGCCATTACCTCCCCAGCTTCTAAAAAGATCTGAGAACCTCCCATCGAAGCAGCGTATTCACTCGCTCTTACTTTATCTTTCAACGTAATTTTTTCTTTATTTAAGGCTTCCATAATTAAAATCATCGTCATTACTTTTGTCATGCTTGCAGGAGGAAGCTTTTCATCAGAATTTTTCTCAAATAGAACCGTACCTGTATCACGCTCAATTAAAATGGCAGAAGAAGATTGTTCTGCCAGTTTCATACCATTATCCTGTTCTCTGGCAAAGGCTGCGGGTGATAAAATAGACATTGAGATTGCAACAGCCATCAAACTTGTAAAAACGCGTTTCATAGACGTAATCCCTCCATTCTTATTATTCATATATTTACCAATTATGGACGGATTATACTTCGTTCCGATTAAATTATTAAGTTTGTACAACAATCAAAAAAAGCATTGGTTCAAAAAGTTCGGAACCAATGCTTTTCTCGTATGTCGTATTTAATGATTTGCGTGCATTATCATTTAATTACGTTGTAAATCAACGTATTCGGTTCTACCTTCTGATCCGTGATTGTGTAAGCTTCTTTCACTTTATTAATGGAATCCGACGGGTTATCGGCATCACTGTGTAAAACAACTAAAATCTCCCCAGCCTTTACGCTGTCACCGATTTTCTTTTTCAAGGATATACCGACACCATGGTTGATTTGATCATCCTTCGTCGCTCTTCCCGCTCCTAAGTACATCGCCGCGAGACCGATTGATTCTGCATCTATTTCTGAAACGTAGCCATCTGAATCTGATAAAACTTCAACGTGATATTTTGAGTCAGGAAGTTGACTCAAGTCATCAATCATTTGGACATTACCATCTTGAGCTTTAATTAAATTCCGGAAGCATTCGAATGCTTTGCCGTTTTTTAGGTTATCTTCAAGACCTTTATAAGCTTCCTCATATGAATTAAATACCCCTGCCAGAACAGTCATATGTGAAGATAATTCTAATGAAAGTCTCCGTAAGTCCTCGACATTTTTCCCTTGCAGTATTTCGACCGCTTCCTTAATTTCATTGGCATTCCCTACTTCAAACCCGAGCGGTTGATTCATGTCACTTATGACAGCAACTGTGTTTTTACCTAAGTTTTTACCGATGTTAACCATTTCCTCAGCAAGTGCTACGGAATCTTCAAGTGTTTTCATAAAAGCACCTGAACCAGTTTTGACATCAAGAACAATACTGTCAGCTCCTGAAGCAAGCTTTTTACTCATGATCGAACCTGCAATCAATGGTATAGAATCAACTGTAGCAGTAACATCCCGGAGTGAATAAAGCTTTTTATCAGCTGGCGCCAGGTTTCCTGTTTGTCCAGCTACAGCAAGCTTATATGTGTTTACATTATTGATGAATTTTTCCTTAGTCATTTCAATGTTAAATCCTTCAATGGATTCTAATTTATCAAGTGTTCCTCCTGTATGACCGAGACCTCTTCCAGACATCTTCGCAACCGGTACGCCTGCTGAGGCTACTAAGGGAGCGACAATAAATGTTACCTTATCTCCCACACCACCAGTAGAATGTTTGTCAACCTTATGGCCTTTAATCGCTGAAAGGTCGATCGTTTCACCCGAATTCACCATCGCCTGTGTTAAGGTTGCCGTTTCTGTTGGTGTCATCCCTTGAAAATAAATGGCCATCATTAAAGCTGATACCTGGTAATCAGGAATTTCATCGTTCGTATATCCATTTATAAAAAAATTGATTTCTTCATCAGACAATTCTTTTCCGTTTCGTTTTTTTTGAATAATATCAACCATTCTCATAAGAATCTCATCCTTTAATTAAATTTCATCGAAAGATCGACTAAACCCACCACGACCTGTGACAAATTCGAACTGACTAACATCCTGTTAGCCTCCGGATCTTTTGAACATCCTTTTAATATGCGTTCAAAAAAGAGGATAAAAGAGCCGAGTTTTCTGAAGTTCAACTAAGTACGTTACGTCCTGTAACAACGTTGAACTGACTCACATCCTGTGAGCCCGAGGCACGACAGTCTCGAGGAAGGCTACTCACTTGAAGGCATCTTTACTGCCTTGCACCGAGGAAGCTTTCATCGATAGCATCGACAAGTTAGACACAGGTGCACAATGAATGTACATCGATGAATCGATACTTCCTAGTTTTACGTGAGGACCGGAGAGACCGAGTAACAAAGAAATACGACAGCTATTAAAAGAAGTTCGACTAACTACTTCACATCCTGTGAAAACGTCGAACTGACTCACATCGTGTGAGCCTCCGGACTTTTTGAACAACCTCTATAGTTGTTTTACGATACCCTTAACCAGATTCATAAAATCTGCTTTAACATTTTCCGTTGTCTCTATAACTTCAGCATGTGTCAGTGGCTGATCGAGGATTCCTGCAGCCATGTTCGATATACAGGAAATCCCGAGAACCTCCATACCTGCATGGCGAGCCACGATGACTTCTGGAACAGTTGACATACCGACAGCATCGCCTCCCAATATTCGTAGCATCCGAACCTCTGCTGGTGTTTCATAGGAAGGTCCAGAATTTGAAATATAGACACCTGCTTGGATCGGAATGTTCAAAGTGTCAGCAATTTCCTTCGCAACATGCTGTAATCGAGTCGAATAAGCGGTTGACATGTCCGGAAAACGCACACCAAGATCTTTATCATTTGGTCCGGTCAATGGGTTATCACCTAAGTTATTAATATGGTCAGTAATGAGCATCAAATCACCCGCATTAAATTCTTTGTTTATGCCACCTGCTGCATTGGTAACAATCAGTGTGTCAACACCGATTTCTTTCATCACCCTTACAGGAAAGGTTACTTTTTGTAAAGAATAGCCTTCGTAATAGTGGAAGCGACCTTTCATAGCAACAACCGTTTTACCTTTTAGTTTCCCGATCACAAGTTCCCCTGCATGGCCTTCAACGGTCGAGACAGGAAATGAAGGAATTTCTTCGTACGGAATGATTACCGGATTTTCAATTTGATCTGCGAGAATACCTAGTCCAGATCCGAGTATCAATCCTACCGACGGTTTCTCATTTAATTGTTCGTTAATATAGTTGGCTGCATTTTTCATCGTTTCTATTATAGACATCAAAATTCCCCCCTATAAAATGTCAAGGATGCTTTTTCCATGTTTAGGTGCCTCTGTTTGAAAGTTATCGGCAATGGTCGCACCGATATTTGCAAATGTTTTACTTAAAGGTAACTCCTTACCTTCAGAAATGCCTTTATGGTAAGCAATCAACGGTACATATTCTCTCGTATGGTCAGTACCATGATGCACGGGATCATTCCCGTGATCAGCCGTAATTAATAGAAGATCCCCCTCCTTAAGCTTCTCCATTACTTCAGGTAAGCGAGCATCATAATCTTCTAGCGCTTTTCCGTAACCGATCGGATCTCTTCGGTGGCCGAACTTCGCATCAAAGTCCACAAGGTTTAAAAAGCTGATCCCTGTGAATGAGCGATCGATCGTCTCAAGGAAGCGGTCCATCCCATCCATATTCGATGTGGTACGAATGGATTCGGTCACGCCTTCACCATCATATATATCTGAAATTTTCCCTATTGCGATGACGTCATATTTTGAATCCTTAAGCTCATTCATTACGGTCCGTCCAAAAGGTTTAAGGGCATAGTCATGTCGATTGGCGGTCCGTTCAAACTGCCCAGGCTTACCAATGAATGGACGAGCGATGACTCTTCCAACCATGTATTTTTCATCAAGGGTAAGTTCACGTGCGATCTTACAAATATCGTATAATTCCTCAATTGAAACAATCTCTTCGTGAGCAGCAATTTGAAGAACCGAGTCAGCAGATGTATAAACAATCAGTGCACCTGTTTCGATATGTTCTTTTCCGAGCTCATCGAGAATTTCCGTACCTGATGCAGGTTTATTTCCTATTATTTGTCTACCTGTTTTTTTCTCTAATTCCTGGATCAATTCCTGTGGAAACCCATCTGGAAACGTCTGGAAAGGATTTTCGATATGAAGCCCCATGATTTCCCAATGACCTGTCATCGTATCTTTCCCATTGGAAGCCTCCTGCATTTTTCCGAAGTGTGCGACAGGATGAGCTGCCGGTGGAATTCCTTTAATTTCACGAATATTACTTAAGCCAAGACTACCCATGTTAGGCATTGTAAGACCATTCATCTTTTCAGCAATATGTCCAAGTGTGTCAGCACCTTTATCATTGAACTTTTCAGCATCGGGTGCTTCTCCAATCCCTACAGAATCCATAACAATAAGAAAAATTCGCTTGAATTTTGAATTGTTCATTTATATATCTCCTCCCATTTTCTAACTAATTTTACCCTTTCCAGTGAAAAGAAATGCAAACAACAATTTCTTAAGGTCGGAAGTCTGACATCTAAAACGAAAGGGAAGATACTCCCCTCCCTTAAAATTACCCATTCGAGTGTATCATTTTTTTGTAGGGAGCGCACGCCCGTTTCACGCTCTCGGATGATATGTGGAGTAGATATCTTTTAATCTAGTTTTTGTTACATGCGTATAAATTTGTGTAGTGGATATATCCGCATGACCTAACAGCTCCTGGACTGCACGTAAATCTGCCCCGTTTTCGAGCAGGTGTGTCGCAAACGAATGACGTAACGTGTGGGGAGTAAGTTCCTTAGTTATATTAGCTGCTCTAGCAAGCTTTTTGAGGATTTTCCAAAAGCCTTGCCTCGAAAGACGGTTTCCATGATGATTTAGGAACAATGCTTCTGATGACCCTCGTTTTAGCAGACTCCCTCTACTAGAATCAAGGTAATCTGTCAGTGCCTGACTCGCCATTTTTCCTACTGGGATAATTCGTTCCTTATCTCCTTTTCCAACGCAACGAACGAAGCCCATCGTTAGATGGACATCCTCGAGATTCATTTGAATCAGCTCTGAAACTCGGATACCCGTTGCATATAACAACTCTATCATTGCACGATCTCTTAATCCGAAAGCAGTATTCTTTTCGGGAGCCTCCATCAGATTTTCCACTTCCACTGAGGATAAGATCTTTGGTAGACGTCGCTCTGTTTTCGGTGTTTCGATATGTACGGCAGGGTCTTGATCAGTACGCCTTTCTCTTACTAAAAACTGATGAAAGGATCGGATCGAGGCAATATTCCGTGCGATGGTTGTTGATGCTTTGCCACCGTCCTTCAAAAAATAAAGATATTGAACAATATCATTCCGTCTTATCGCATTTAAATCCTTTTGCTTTCTTTCATTAATTAAGTGATTCGTGTATTGTTTCAAATCTCGTTCATAGGATTGCAATGTGTTCGCTGCCAATCCTCGCTCAACCGTAAGATAATGTAAAAAATCCTGAACTTCATCTTTCATATGAAGAACTCTCCTTATTCACCGGTTTCATAAAATAGTAATAACCGCTGGACCCAGTTCATTTCATTCTCAGTCTGAAATGACTCGAATACCTTAACCGCACGACCTTCTGGTTCATCATAGCGATGATAATCCTGGTATTCTGTATTTAACCATATCAATCCGTAGTAAAATAGCAATGTGCAGCCGGTAAAAGCCATGAAAACTTTTAACGTATTCCATATAACTTGAATGAAAGCCTTCATTTGACAGGATAACCTCCCAAGTTTGTCCTCTTTACAAGGTATGCCTGTTTTGCGGGAGATTATACTTCGTTTTGTTGAAAAAACCAAGTTGATAGAGTCATATCTAAGGCTTTCACTATCTAGTATACAAGTTGCTGAATGAAGTTTACATAAAAAATACTCCAAAATAAATTAAAACGGAAGCATCTGGGAGTCAGAGCTAGTCATAAACCTATGTAACCAAAAAAGACCTCGCCTTTTACCGAAGGAAAGATCTATTTATGTGCGATTTCTTGTTCTGTGCCTGTTTCGGCCGTTTTTTCATGGCAACGATGGCAGATCCCATGGAAGGTGAGGCGGTGGTCTTTTATCTTAAAGTTCCAATCCCTCTCAACAAGCTTTTCTACATCACCAAGTAGATCCTCTTGTATTTCATCAACTGCACCGCATTCGATACAAACCAAATGATGATGAAAATGAGCTGCTCCTTCTTGTCTGAGGTCATAACGTGAAACGCCATCGCCAAAATTGATTTTATCAACAATTTTAAGTTCAGTTAACAATTCTAGGGTACGGTAAACCGTGGCAAGCCCAATCTCAGGTGCTTTATCTTTTACGAGTAGATAAACGTCCTCAGCACTCAAATGATCTTCTTCGCGTTCAAGTAATACACGTACCGTTGCTTCACGTTGAGGAGTTAACTTATAGCTTTGTGAATGAAGCTGTTTCTTAATACGATCGATACGGGTTTCCAAGGTGACCCCTCCCACGCTTTATGTATACCCTTATTATAATCACGTGGAAAAATAGTGTCAAATTATAATTATTTTAATAACGGTTTTATTTCAATTATCATATTAGAATCGATATAAAAAAGGCTGCGGATATTTTAGTTTAACCAAATAAACCAAGTGTTGCTTTGATCAGTACAGGCGAAATGAAGGCTTCGATGAATGATGCTCCAGCGACAATGATCATAATCATCATTACAGTCAACGTATATCGTCCAATCAACGGCATTAACGGAATGGTAATTCGATTTGAGAATTGTCCTTTTATTAATGTCATGGAGATTGCAACAGCTGCTGTAGTAACAAATATAAAAGACGGGATCAGGATCAAATTTTGCGGCAAAACAGAGACGAACGATAACAAGAAACCTTGCCAGCCCATTTGGTTAACGAGGAATCCAACTGTAAAACCGACTACCATCCCTTTCAAAAAAAGTAAAACAAGGATAACCGGGAGTCCAATAATTGATAATCCCAAAATCCAGATTAGTCCGATATATTTTAGATAATGAAAAAAACTTTGGGTAAACATTGCGGAAGAACTGGCGACTTCTCCTTCTGAAACTTGCCCGAAAAATCTACCAAGGTAATGGAATAGATCTTCCTTTTGCATAGAGCTTAAACTATTTACAATAATGGCACCAAAAATAATCCCCATCATCATCAAGACGATTGTAAATGTATATAAAGAAGAATGCTCCTGTAAATGTTGGGAAAATGACCGTTTCATTGAAAATGTAATTCCGCGCTCCATCACTTGTCCTCCCTCAAGAATCTCTTAATTCATTCTATGAGAGTTTTCATAGAGTATGACCAAAAGCTAGAGCACGGTCATAGAATTATTTGGATACGCTTCCGTACTTGCCGCCCCCACCTGGTTGTACATTCAGCTTTCCTGTTCTAGATGCCAGAATATGTTCAGCGATCTTTTCTGGAATGATTCCAAGCAATTCTTCTGAGGATGCTGTATGGATGACATTCATATCCGTCCCGAACGCGGTGCGTAATTTTCTCAATGTCCCTGGTCCAACACCTGGAATGAATTCAAGTGGGACTTGGTGTGTATATCCTGGACGGTCATTATGTGGCTGGGTTTCTTCACCACCGATTTCCTTGATTCGATCATAAACACCTTTGATGATTTTGCCTTTTTTACATTTCAAACACTTTTGACCTACATTCATCAGCTTTTCAGGTTCTCCGCACTTTGCACAGCAAGTTTGATAATACTTCCCAAGCAATGGGTTCAATCCAAAATTACGGAAGATCTTGCGGCCCTTCTGTTCCGTTAATGCAAGCTTAAGTTCGTGAAAGGAAGGCTTTTTCATTTCGAGTACTTGATATTCTCTAGCAATTTTCTCTAGGGAATGTGCATCTGAATTCGTAAGATATGGATATTGATGAAGCTCCTTAATTTGATCCGCCATTTTAATGTCAGAGCTTAAACCTAGTTCAATCCCGTCGATTATATCAGGGTCGAACACTTCCACTAACGTTCTCTCCACACCTTTTCCATACATACTTTTAAAAGGAGTGAACGCATGAGCAATGATGAACAATCCGTTCAACTGATGTGTCTTTTCCTGTAGTTCACGTGCTGTCCCATAAAACCGTTGCGAGGAAAGGTTCGGGTTCGTCATCCTTGAAATCAACCAGCTGCTGAACTGTTTTAAATGGTCTATGTCGGGAAAGTAGACCAAAACATGGATCGGTCCGTTACAGGAATCATCGTAAACTTCTATTTCAGAACCAGGAATGAGGCATCCGTTTTTATATATTAGGCCACCCTCCTCATGTTCATAAAGCTCATTATCTTCAATCATTTGTTCCAGTTCCTCTATCACTTCAGGAACGTGACAATCAATGATTCCAACGATCTGCATGCCTTTTACAAGAAAAGCCGTGTTGAGAACGTTTGGAAGTGTTAAATTCGATGAGGCAGAAATTTTCACAGGTTTTCCATGATACGTACTACCGAGATGAATATGTAAATCTGCAAAAAAGTGTTTCATCCTATTCATTCTCCATCTGTTTCAGCTGCAGGAATTGGATTGCAAAAGCGGTTTTCGCATCATAAATTTCATTCGATTTCATCAATTCCAGTGCCTCATCTAAAGAAACTTCCATCAAATCCACAAATTCATCTTCATCAAGCTGAACTGTGCCTTTCTTTAAAGAATCTGCAAAATAAATGTGTACAATTTCATCAGCAAATCCTGGTGAAGTATAGAAGGACTGGATATGTGTCAATCGATCAATGCGAAAGCCCGTTTCTTCTTCTAATTCTCTTCGTGCACATGACTCAGGTGATTCCCCTTTTTCAAGCTTGCCTGCAGGGATCTCAATGATTGAACGGTTTAGCGGTTTTCGATATTGCTTAACAAGTACAATCTTATTTTCCGGATTAATCGCAAGAATGGCGACGGCACCAGGATGCTTTACGACCTCACGCTGGCTCCGATTACCATTCGGGAGTTCAACTTCTTCAAGGACGAGATCAATAATTTTCCCATTATATAAAACCTTCGTAGAAAGCGTCTTTTCCTCTAATTTTTTCATATGATTAAATCTCCTTTTATATGTTCAGAGCAGTGTATGTGTCCAAAGATGCCCTCATCTCAGATGTTTAAACACTTTTGAACATATTTGTTCTATTTCTAGTAACTCACACATAAAGTCTACCATACAAGCCCAACCTAACCCTACCAGCGAAATAGATGAAAGGAGTTCTACTCATGAAAATCTATTTACAACCAAATAGTGTCACACTTGTCGGTAAAGCATGGCAAATCAAATATATGCTGAGAAAATATATGAATGAATACCGCACTGTTCAGGATTGGATCGATGGACAGCATAAAAGCAAGTGATGATGATCGAGATTGGCTCTTTAGGGGGTCAATCTTTTTGCTATTCCTAAGCATATTAGGTTTGCTACTATAATTTTACGTGGTATCGTACTTTTAAGGTGGTGTTTGAATGAAATCGAATCAAATTGGAACATCTGATCTTCATGTCTCGGAAATCGGTTTAGGATGTATGTCACTCGGTGAAAACGAATCAGAAGCGATCAAGATTATTCATAAAGCACTGGATGATGGCGTTACCTTTATCGATACAGCAGACCTTTATGATTTTGGAAAAAATGAGGAGTTTGTCGGTAAAGCTTTGAAAGGAAGAAGAGACCAATGTATTTTAGCTACTAAGGTTGGGAACCGCTGGGACAATGTGAAGGATGGATGGGAATGGGATCCGTCAAGCGATTATATCAAACGAGCGGTGAAGGATTCATTAACCCGATTAAAAACGGATTATATCGATCTATACCAGCTACATGGGGGAACGATCGATGACCCTATTGATGAAATAGCAGACACATTCGAACAGTTAAAAAAGGAAGGATTAATAAGGGAATACGGGATATCCTCAATCCGGCCGAATGTTATTAAAGAATATTTAACTCGATCGAACATTGTAAGTATCATGATGCAATATAGTTTGTTGGACCGTCGACCAGAGGAATGGCTGGACTTGATTAATGACGCTGGCGTTTCTGTCATCGCAAGAGGTCCACTAGCAAAGGGGAATCTATCAGAGCGGGTCTTTTCTTCCCATACAGAAAAGGGATTTCTCGATTACTCTCCTCAGGAAATCAAACGTGTAGTAACAAATATGAAAGAGATCGCAAATGATCGCGCGTTATCACACATCGCACTCCGCTATCCGCTGCACCATCCGGCTGTCGCTTCTATAATTCCTGGTGCCAGTAAAATCGAGCAAGTGAGGAGTAATACAGAAGCATCAACGATTTCATTAACGGATGACGAAATCCACTTGTTACAGCAGTCGACAAAAAATGATCACTATAACAAACATAGGGATTGAGCTATAATGTTAGCTCAATCCCTTCCAACCGGATTGTTTCGATTCTTTTTTGATCACTTCCAAGCTTCCATCCTCTTGCAATTCTGCAAAGAACACATCCTCAAGAGAATCCACCTGATGGTACTTCAATTCTTGAAACAGCCATTTTACAGAACGACCATACTCCTGTAAGTTTTTGTTTACAATCTTACCATCAACGATGATCTCGGTCGGCAGATACCCTCTCGCTATTACCGGCAAGTTCAGGTCATCTTTGGTCGGACTTTCTTTTGAAACCTTCTTAAGGATACTGATTTGTCCATTCGGTTCCAGGATTGCATAATCGACGTCTTTAATCGAAAAAACATCCTTCGTCCGCAACAACATCGTGAGATCATCCATATTCAGTTTGTTTTTCCGTAATGCTGATTGCTGGATCTTTCCTTTTTTGATCACGATTGTCGGTTCCCCATCAAGAACACCTCTTAAAGTACCCGAATTCAAACTGACTATTTCAATAAAAAGCGTAAGAATTGCCCACATGACCAGTGCAGTTATTCCATCTCCTATGGTAATGTCTTTATGGACAACCATATCCCCAGCAATATTTCCCATTGCAACACCGGTTATGTAGGTGAAATATGTAATCTGACCAAGCTGTTTTTTACCAAGAATACGTATTAAAAATAAAAGAACGGAAAACCCCAGTATCGTTTTAAGAACTACATCCCAAGGCATCCCTACACCTCCCAAATGAACTAGGCTTAGTTTAGCCAACATCACTTAAACTATGAGGTGAGGGATTTGGGACAATTAGTTTTCTCGTTCGATGACCATTGCGATTCCTTGGCCTCCTCCGATACAAAGACTTGCGACCCCGTATTGTAAGTCACGTTCACGGAGCTCATAGGCTAAGGAGAGCAACAGTCGAGCTCCACTAGCACCTACCGGATGCCCAAGGGCAATCGCACCACCATTGACATTGGTTTTATCACGATCCAATTTCAATTCCTTCTCGACCGCCAAATACTGTGCGGCAAACGCCTCGTTCACCTCAAATAAATCAATCTCTTCAACAGAAAGATTGGCACGTTGAAGTGCAAGTCGGATTGCAGGGACTGGGCCGATTCCCATAATTGTAGGATCAACACCGCAGATCGCCCAGGAACGTATTTTTGCTAAAGGCTTTGTCTGCTTCTTTTTTAAGAAAGAATCGGTTGATATAATCAGAGATGCTGCCCCATCATTAATTCCACTCGAATTCGCTGCAGTCACGGATCCATCCTTTTTGAAGGAAGGCTTTAGTCGTGATAACTGTTCTATGGATGTATTAGAACGTACATGCTCATCCAAGACAATTGTTTTCGTATCCTTTCGATTCTTAACCTCTATCGGAACGATTTCTTTTTGAAAACGGCCATTCTCAATTGCCTTGGACGCTCTCTGGTGACTCAATACAGAATAGGAGTCCTGCTCTTCACGGGTTATGTCGTATTGATCCGCCAAATTCTCCGCCGTAATTCCCATACCATCTCCAATTGCTTCGTCTCGGAGCGTAAGTAAAAGCATATCTTCAAACTGAACGTTTCCTAGTTTCGGTGGTGCAAACCGGTTTGTAAAGGAAACGTGCGGGCTCATGGACATGTTCTCGACGCCGCCGACTAGTGCCGTATCTCCTTCGCCCAACAACAAGGATTGAGCACCTGAAATGACAGATTGCAGCCCTGACCCGCATAACCGATTGACGAGCATTGCAGGGGTTGTGGTAGGAACATCGGCTTGTGTCGCAATATGCCTAGCTACATATGGAGCGTTTCTACTACTATGAATGACATTGCCATAAACGACCTGCTCAATAAGATCAGGTGATACATCGGCACGCCTCAGCGCTTCTTGGACAGTAGTAACTCCCAGATCGGTTGTAGACACGTTTGCGAAAGATTGACCGAACGATGCAAAGGCAGTTCTTGCTCCTTCAAGTAAATAAATTCCACTCATCATTTATTCCTCCAAAACCAGACTTAACTGATTAAATAAACACAAGGCCGATTGAAATGAACACTCCACCTACAATCATTGAAATTAAGCAAAATCCCATGATATCTTTTGCGGATAAGCCTGCAATTGCCAATGCAGGAAGAGCCCAGAATGGTTGAATCATGTTCGTCCACGCATCTCCCCAGGCAACTGCCATTGCTGTTTTCGCAGCAGATATACCGAGTTCTTCACCAGCCAAGAGCATAATCGGTGCTTGAACTGCCCATTGGCCTCCGCCAGATGGCACGAAAAAATTGACGATACCCGCACTAATAAAAGCAAAGAATGGAAATGTAAGTTCATTAGAGATATTCACAAACCAGACAGACATTTCCTCTGCAAGTCCTGAGGTCACCATCATTCCCATGATTCCAGCATAGAACGGGAACTGTATAATGATCCCTCCGGCACCCTTTACAGCATCACCAACACTGTCAATAAATCTTCTCGGTGTCCCGTGCAATAAAATACCAAGAAACAGGAACGTAAAGTTCACAATGTTTAAATTCAAGCTAAATCCGCTGTCCACAAAGTAATAAACAATAAACGCAATACCGAGTAATGCTGTGATCACCGAGACAATCCAACTGTTCTCAAGTTTATCAGCTGGTGTTGATGCTTCCACAGCAGCCGCCTCTACGTTTTTTTCTTCAAGAATGGAGCGATCAATGTAATATTGATTGTCTTTCTGGTTCATCATTAAACGGTTTACAATCGGTAACACAATGAATAAGCTCACGACTATAAATAAGTTAAACGGAGCAAAAATGGTTTCTGACGTAGGAATAATACCGATTATGTCACTCGTGAAATGATCCGGTGTGGCAATCGTCAGTGGAATGGATCCGGAAAATCCACCGTGCCATACCATAAAACCAGTATATGCACTGGCAATCAATAGGCGATAGTCTACTTTTTCGACCTGTCTCGCAAGCTCCTTTGCAAATAGAGCTCCTATAACAAGGCCAAATCCCCAATTGATCCAGCTTGCAAGAAGAGATACAAGCGTAACCATTACAATCGCCTGTCCGGGTGTTGAAACTAACGAAGCAAGAGAGCGCAGCCCCTTTTTAAATAAAGGACTGCTTGCAAGCACATACCCTGTTACTAAGATCAAAACCATTTGCATCGCAAACGTCAACAAGCTCCAGAAACCATCTCCCCAGAAACTCACCATTTCTACAGGGCTGCTACCAGTGATGATCAAGCCCATCAGAAAAACAAAAAACGTCAATATGACTACAAACAAGAATGGATCGGGCAGGTAACGTTGCATCACCTTGTTCGAAATTGAAGTTAACCCTCTAATCAAACCCCACATCCCCTTTCAGCTTTAATCACTTTTTAAAATGCATTCACTCGTACATTTTCATCTATCGTAAGCGCAGGCTCGGTGACACTTTGAATGTCTTCGGGTGTGTATCCTTCTGCAACCTCAATAAGCTTCAATCCGTCTTCTGTCACATCAATCACTGCCCGATCTGTAACGATCCGATCCACTACTCCACTACCGGTCAGCGGCAGGGAACAGCTGTTCAGAATTTTTGGTTCACCACTTTTATTAACGTGGTCCATGATGACAATGATTCGTTTCGCGCCATGTACGAGGTCCATTGCACCACCCATTCCTTTAATCATTTTTCCGGGGATCATCCAGTTGGCAAGATCGCCATTTACTGAAACCTCCATTCCCCCTAAAATGGCAATATCAATATGTCCGCCTCGGATCATCGCAAATGATTCTGAGCTGTCAAAATACGCTGCACCTTTACTTGCGGTCACCGTTTCTTTTCCGGCATTGATCAAGTCTGGGTCAACTTCATCCTCTGTTGGATAACGGCCGATTCCAAGCAACCCATTTTCGGATTGGAGAACAACTTGTTTGTTATCGGAAATATGGTTGGCGACAAGGGTCGGCATTCCAATTCCTAGATTTACGTAATAGCCATCCTTGATTTCCTTTTCTGCTCGTCTCGCGATTCGTTCACGTACTTTTGCTTTATCTACTTTCGTCATCGCATTTCCTCCTCTAGCGTTTATTTCGTCAATGTTAAGCGCTCAATTTTTTTCTGCTGTTTACCAACAATGAGCTTTTGTACATAAATACTCGGTGTATGAATCGAATCTGGATCGAGTTCTCCGATTTCATATAGTTCTTCTACTTCGGCAATCGTTACTTTTCCAGCTGCCGCAATCATCGGGCTAAAGTTCCGAGCGGTCTTGTTGTAGATGAGATTCCCCATCTTGTCACCTTTCATTGCACGGACTAAGCTGAAATCTGCTGTCATCCCTCTTTCAAGCAAGTAATCTTTCCCATCAAAATTTCGTACCTCACGACCTTCCGCTAGCGGTGTTCCAACTCCCGCAGGTGTATAGAAAGCCGGAATTCCTGCTCCACCGGCACGGATCTTTTCAGCAAGCGTTCCTTGCGGAGTCAGTTCAACCTCAATTTCACCAGAAAGAACCTGACGTTCAAATTCTTTATTTTCACCGACATAAGAACCGATCATTTTCTTGATTTGTTTGTTTTTTAATAATAATCCTAAGCCCCAATCATCGACTCCACAATTGTTAGAAATCACAGTCAAATCTTTGGCACCGCTTTCAACTAGTGCCAAAATTAAATTTTCAGGGATTCCGACCAAGCCGAAGCCGCCAACCATGATTGTAGCGCCATCATGAATATCTTTTACTGCTTCCAAAAATGAGGTTTCTACTGGTTTCATTTTTCATTCATCTCCTTTTACGCTTCATTTTCAATTACTGTTGCTACTCCTTGACCGCCGCCAATACATAATGTAGCGAGGCCATACTTCCCATTTCTACGTTTAAGCTCATGAATCAATGTAACAAGAATTCGGGTTCCACTTGCACCGATCGGGTGACCAAGTGCGATGGCTCCACCGTTTACGTTTAACCGTTCACGATCGAACTCCAACTCCTTACCGACAGCCAGCGACTGCGCCGCAAAAGCCTCGTTCGCCTCAATCAGGTCAACCCTCTCCAAAGATAAATTCATCTTTTCAAGTGCTTTTTTCGTGGCTGGCACTGGACCGATACCCATAATGCTCGGATCCACTCCTGCTGATGCATTTGCACGGATCACAACAAGCGGTTTCAATCCTAGTTCCTCTGCTTTCTGTCTACTCATGACCATCACGGCTGCAGCTCCATCATTGATTCCAGATGCGTTTCCTGCTGTTACTGAACCGTCTTTTTTGAACGCTGGCCTTAATTTTCCGAGTTTATCTGCAGTTGTCCCTTTTTTCGGGTACTCATCTGTATCAAAAACAATAGGGTCTCCTTTTCGCTGTGGAATCGTAACAGGGATAATTTCATCCTTGAACTTCCCAGCTTCGATTGCAGTAGATGCTTTTTCCTGGCTCCATGCTGAAAATTCATCAAGTTCCTCACGTGATAACCCATGAGACTCACATAGATTTTCAGCAGTAAGGCCCATGTGGTAATCATTAAAGGCACACCAAAGCCCGTCATGCACCATTGAATCTACTACCTTTTGATCGCCCATTTTGTATCCATCACGGGCTCTTTTTAACAAATAGGGTGCTTGACTCATATTTTCCATTCCGCCCGCTATGACAACGTCTGCGTCACCAAGTAAAATGGATTGTGCGGCTAAGTGGACTGTCTTTAGACCCGATCCACATACTTTATTTATCGTCATTGATGAAACTGTTTCAGACAGTCCCGCCGCCATCGCAGCCTGACGTGCCGGATTCTGACCAAGGCCTGCCTGCAGCACGTTCCCCATGATCACCTCATCAACTTCATTCACTCCAGTGCGTTCAATTATTTCTTTAATGACCAACCCGCCCAGTATCGGGGCAGATATTGATTTTAAACTACCGCCAAAGCCACCAATCGGTGTTCGGACGGCACTAACAATTACAGCTTCTCTCTCCATCTTTTTCTACGCCTCCTTGTAATCTGTTGTTGTAAGATCTTATCCGGTACAGGTTTCCCCATAATCCGAACAGACTTCTGATGCTCTACCTTGTCTATTTCTCACTTATTTCTGAATTCTCCTTCTTATTCGACAATATTTCTCGTTTTGATAGAAAATACTTGCTTCTCAGAAAATTAACACGATACAATAAAAGATAACGCTTACATTTCATCTGAGTATTGGAGGTCTATATGAACATACCTAAGGAAGTTACAATAATCGAAGTAGGACCTAGAGACGGACTGCAAAACGAAAAGAATCCAGTTCCTACCGCAACTAAAATTGAATTTATCAACGCACTTAAAGCTGCTGGAATAAAGCAAATTGAATTGACGTCTTTTGTCTCTCCAAAATGGGTACCGCAAATGAGCGATGCGAAGGAAATCATTGATGCATGCCTTGACAGTGAACGGAATTTCGTACTTGCACCGAATCGGAAAGGAATCGAACGTGTTTACGATACAAACGTAAAGCATGTCGCTGTATTCGTCGGTGTCAGTTCATCCTTCAATGAAAAGAACATTAATAAAACGACCGAAGAAAGCATGAGTGAGCTTCAACCGATCATCAAAGAACTTAAGGAGAAGGGCTATTTTGTACGGGCTTGTATTTCAACTTCTTTTTACTGTCCGTATGAAGGGAAAATCGACCCCGCAGATACAGAAGCATTGTGCTCACAATTTGTTGAATTTGGAGTAGATGAATTGAGTGTAGCCGATACGGTTGGTATGGCAAATCCACATGAAAGCTATGAGTTGTTTGAACGATTACATAATAAACTCGAGGGAAAAGTATTGATAACCGGACATTTCCATGATACCCGCGGTATGGCTCTCGCAAATATATATGCCTGTCTGCAAGCAGGTATTACTAGGTTTGATTGTTCTAGTGGCGGACTTGGCGGCTGTCCGTTCGCACCCGGAGCAACAGGTAATGTAGCAACAGAAGATGTGGTATTCATGCTTGAACAAATGGGCATTCGAACAGGCATTTCTTTAGAGGGGATTGCGGAGGCGGTCGACTTGATTAAACCACATATTTCTCGACCGATTGGCAGTAAAATGTATCATCTAACGAAACAAACGATGTAAATAAGTAATTATTAGGAAGGACCTGAGGAGTAAACTTGACTTCGCTCAGGTCCATTTCATTTTTATTTTTCAATTGATCAAACCAATCGACTTACGATCGATTCGATCCCTTAAAAGCCATGGTAGATAGCCGAACATACTTAGTTTTCCATACGATAATAAGGCTTTTCGGTTGCCAGTTGATAAAATCGATAAAGTACGTTTTGGCGGAGTATAACGATAACCTTCCCCACTTTGAAGATACCCTTTGATATTATCAAAAAGCACACTACCCTGCTTTAGTAATGAAGCATGATTACAAGGTAGGTTAGGGTAATCTCTAAACGTTACACTGGCTCCTGTCCCAAAAATAAATGGAAATTGCTTCACCTGCAAGGTGTCTTCAACGATCAATTTTCCTTTTTCATCAACGGGCAGCTTAGAGCTCCTGAATAACTTAGATGCTTTTGATGTTGGTAGACATAAAAACGTATCAAACGAATAAGCGGAGGATTGTGTAACGATTTCATTCTTGTCCACACGTTGCACCTCTTCATCATCGACAAGTTGGATACCCGCTCTTTGAATCAGCTGACTAATTTTTGATTGATGTGCTTCCTCAGTCTGTTCTCGTAAGCGATTAATTAATATGACCTTTCCGTTATCGCCGTTCTTTTCCTTCCAAGCTTGAATTGAGAAACTTAATTCAATCCCTGCATGTTTTCCACCCGCAATTACAACCTGTCCAGTCATTCGTTTTTCGTTGATAAGCCTTTGGACCTGTTCGTTGTGAGTAGGATCAATAACTCCACTTGTATCCTTTAGGATGAAAGGGTCAATCGAAGCTGAGTCCATATCGAATGAAACAACATCGAAATTCAGAATCTCCCCTTCATCTGTTAAGACCATCTTTTGTTTTGCATCAATCGATAATGGTTTTCCTTTTACAAATGTCACTCCTGCATCTGTTGCTAACTTTACAAAATCCAATTCTAACTGTTCAAATTGATAGATTCCTTCAAGCAAGCCTGGTAACATTTTTGAGTAAATATCAGTCTTTTTGGGTAAGAGTAATGTAACATCGCTAGTAAGCCTTTCACCTTCTTTTAATCGTTTCAAGAAATGAAGATGGGAATAGCCTCCTCCAATGAGCAATATTTTTTCCGCCATAAAATCTCCCTTTTATATAAATCGTTTAGATGACCTGATCAGTCTTTAAAAGCAAGCATAGATGAGAGTTGTTTTCGAAACAGAAATGGGAAAATCGTTAATACCACCAACAGAATAATTGATAGGATTATAATCTCATTTCCACCTGAATATGCACTGCTCCCAATGCCGCAATAAATAAACGCGCCTGGTACCACACCTAGAAATGTAGCCCATAGATAATGGGAAAAGCGAATAGTAGACACCGCACTTAAATACGTTACAATTTCAAAATGTAAAAACGGGAGCAGGCGTAACACAATTAAAATATAAAAGCCTCTCCGGTTAATTTGTTCCCGTATTTTATCATATTTCGGCTTTGAAGGAACCCTGCCTACTGTAATACCCAATCTCCGAACCGCTAAAAACGAGACAACCGCGCCTAGGCAGGTGCCTACCATTGTTAACCCGAACCCATACCAGAAGCCAAACGCAAGTCCACCTACGATTGCTAATAACGATGATGGAAACAGAACAAACGGCCTGATTGTAAATAAAATCAAATATATTCCTGGTGCAATCCATCCGAATGAAAGAACCCAGTTTCGGATCTCCTCAGGCGGAATCTTCAAGAAAGTGTGGTTTAACCAGAGAAATAAAGTCAGTATTATTACGGTCATTATTAAATTGCGGATGAGTTTTTTCTTGTTCATCTGATCTCGCCCTCTACTTTTTCAATGGCGTGCTATCTAGGAATACTGAAATTGACTGCGCGATTCCTATATATGAATTCATTGTATAATAAACCGAACGATTTTTATACAAGTGCGATAAACTAACAAGGAGTAGTCAGTGCTACTGTTTGTTTTTTGAAAATATGGTATCCTATGATTAGGACAACATATACTTATAAAAAGGGAAGACTCTAAATTAAGAACTTTAGAGTCTTCCCTGGAGATAGCACAATAGATTCCCTCTTGGGGGAAGACTATTCAGCTGGATGACCATCCTACCTAGCCGGCAAGCTTAAGGATGGTCATTTCCTTTTAGTTGGAAACGCTAACAACGTGACGATCAGCAGTCCAAACGTTAGCATAAGACTGATGGCCTCGTACGCTGTCATGACATCACCCCTTTTCTGTTTCGACATCACTACCGAAACGGGGATCCGCCTTCCACCCTTAAGTGTCATCTATTGCACTTCTTCGATTATAACACAATTCCATGTTTTCCCACATCCTTCGATAGAGACATTTATTATATTCTCATCGATGTGCATTCATTCCGTTTTTATTTTAAACCCTCATCATATATATTTGTAAAAACTTTTTTCAAAGACCCCCATACGGTTATTGGAAAACCCGAAATCTATTAACACAACCCCCTTAAAAGTTAAAATAGAAAGGACACTTTTGATATGGTACCCCCTGTATCAAACAGTGTCCTTTTTGCGTGTTGAGTAAAGCTCCAGCACCTAGGCGCTGGAGCTAGACAATACATCTTTGCGACAAAAATCCCCACTCCGCTTACTAAAAAACACCCCAATTTATCGTTGGGGTGTTCAAAGATTACGCGCTTATAACTTCAGCGTTCCCTTTATTTATTCCAGTCTTCAATTGTTGTCTAGCTCTGTATAGACGGGATTTTACTGTTCCTTTCGGAAGATGCAGATACTCAGCAATTTCCTCTTCTTTATACCCATTTTCAAATTTCAAGAGAAATACATCTTTCAAATCAGGCTTCAGATGCTGGATCTCCTGCCGGATTTCTTCCTCTAGCCAATGATGTTCTGCTTCTGTTTCAACATCACAATAATGGTCTGTCTTCGTTTCATCTTGTGCATACATGACATCTTCAACCGATATTGTTCCGGCTCTTTTTTCTTTTCGAATCAGATCTATTGCTGTTCGTGATGCAATGGTTGATAACCAAGCTCCGATTTTATCGAGATCAGCTATCGTATCCAATTTATTGAATGCTTTGATAAATGTTTCCTGCATGATATCTTCAGCAAGGTGAGCGTCTCGGGTAATCCGGATTGCAACCCGATAAACTTTATCGCAAAAAGTTTCATAGATGAGTGTAAAATCAATTTCAGGAATGTCTAAGTTTATACTTGTTAACACGGCTGACACGTGTTCCACCTCACTTTTTATTCAAAATGCTGTCTTACGAACTCCGGGATGTTGCCATCATCAAAGGTTCTCAAGTCATAAAAACCGTGTTTTTTAAATTGAAAACCGATAAAATAATCAGCTTCTGTTGGACCATACTCATATCCGATAGCAGTACGCAAGCAGTTTTCAATCTGTTCCTTTGATGTAATCTTCAAGGCTTTATCATTCTCGAGCATCTGTTCTGAAATCGGTCCATTTAACATATGTCTGAACTTTTCCATATCACCAATGTCATCGCGTTTAACCACTACCGCGAACGAAATATCCTCTGCATTGACCCGTGCTTCTTTAAGTTTTTCCTGTTCCCTTAGGACGTTTTCAAACCTCGTATAGCCTGGCTTGAATGGCATATGGATTTCTCTTGTATGCTTTCCGTCCAGTAAAATCGTGATCGAGGAATCCCGGCTATGGTATTTATCATGCGGGTTGTAATCCTCGTTCTGAACATCGGTTTGGAGTGCTGCAATGGCATCCGTGATCACTTCTGGATCTGAAAGCACTGCCCTCTTATTAACTGGTCCTTGCGGGCTGACAGATATTTGGTCAACTCGTTCTGGGTTGACGTGTAATACTTCATATTCCGCTTCTTTATATTCCTTTGAATTATAAATCTGCTTTAAATAATCGCTATACGGTTCAGTATTGATAAGATCATATTGACGGATCACTTTTTCTCCGTCTTTCAGTTCATAAGCGATGAAGACACTTTGTTCTGAACGCGTAGGACGTTCAAGTATATCTTTATTTTCAATTATTTGTCTATGCAGGTATTGGATCGCTTGGATGTTATCAGGTTCGTTGAAAAACGGTTTATGATCATCTACTGGCCGGCCGACAACATAGGAATTTTGATCCTGGTCCCTCATATAACCAAAGGACGCTTCTGCAAAGTATACGCGCTCAATCTCGTCAAGCTCTGGCACCTTGCTCTGGTAACCCGTCACATCAAAATGGATGAGTAATCCGAGTACGACCATTGCTAACGCATAAATGCCGTACCCTTTGACATTAGTAAACACACGCCACGTTTTTTGCAGCAGCATTTCCGCGATGAAATAGCCGATCAAGGATCCGATTACATAGCCGAAAACTGCCCAGGATAAACTATTTTGGGTCTCCCCGAAATAGAACCCACCGAATAGCATCGTACAAAATGTGACCCCATACTTGAATATCGGTCTAAATTGACGGAATACGATGGCGTGGGAAACGGTTTCGAGATTCCGTTTCTTATACAGCCACATTCCGAGACCATAGAATAATAGGGTGACCGCAATATAAATCAAGATTTCCGCCGTATTCATTACACTTTCTGTTGAACCCTCGACACGATGAATGCCATTTACAAAATCAACTGCATTCGTTACAGGCGATAATTGCATGACTTCATACTCAACATAATAATTTGGCAAAAAGCCGAACAGGAAGAGATTGAGGTTCACGATGAACAATCCGGTTATCCCTGCCGGGAACAGCAGAAGGATGAATGTCAGTACCGCTTGCACCGCTGAAAGACCTGTCACTGTCCCGACGAATACCCCGGCAAGAAACACGAGCAGAATGACCACAATCGTTATACCGGCCCAGGATAGGATTTGCTGTACCGTGAAAAATTTATCGAGATCAAGCATCCCATCAAGTATTAATAACGTTATAGCTGTTACCAGGACCGGTACGACTAAATAAAAGACACCGATGCCTACATATTGGTTATAGATGGTCGTCCGTTTGATCGGTAGACTATGCATGAAATCTGATGCTGTCTTCACCTGTAGATATCGGAATAAAAAGACCGCAAGTAAGATTGGGATAGCGAACATCAACACAATCTGAATTTCGAACAATATCGAGAATACATTTTCATACCGTTCAAAATAAAAATCGCCGTATTCCCGTTGGTTCGACCATAGCATCAGTACTTGAAGAGGGATCGTAAAGAGCAGCCCAACTAAATATACGATTCCGACCCAACCGACATTTCGGAAGCTTTGAATCATCATTTCTTTATTAAACCAGGATGTTTTTGATTGCATACCCAACGTCCCCCATTTCGTAAATAAAAATTTCTTCAAGCGTCAGTGACAGCATGTCAAAAATGACAGGATCATATTTTTCAAATTTAGACGCGATCATATCAGGCTGTCCACGTACGATACAGAGCAGGACACTGCCTCGTTCTTCCTTATACAATACGTGGATGTCCTCGAATAATCCGGCAGGAATCCCTTTCTTGAACGCTACCTGAACCTTGTGAATATCAGATTTCAAATCATCGAGATCTTTTTCCAAAAGGAGTTTCCCTTTATGTAAGATTCCGATATGGTCACAAATGTCTTCGATTTCCCTGAGATTGTGTGAAGAGATCAGCACGGTCATTTCTCTTTCTGCAACATCTTGTAATATAAGGTTCTTCACCTTTTTACGCATGACTGGATCAAGTCCGTCGAACGGTTCATCAAGCACCATGATTTCAGGCATTGCTGAAAGGGTCAGCCAGAATGCGACTTGTCTTTGCATTCCTTTCGAGAATTTCTGGATTTTTTTATCCACGTCGATTTCAAAAACCTCATGAAGCTTTTGGAAGCGTTCCTCGTTCCAATTCGAATAGAGGCTTCTATAAAAATTGGCCATTTGCTTTACTGTATATTGAGAAAAAAAGTACAGTGTATCTGGCAGAAAAATCATTCGGGTCTTAAGCGAGATGTTTTCAAATACCGGCTGTTCATCGATGGTTACCGTTCCCTCATTTTCTCTGTAAATGCCAGATACGTGCTTCAAGAGCGTTGTTTTACCTGCTCCGTTCGATCCGAGCAATCCGTAGATCGAGCCTTTATTGACGGTAAACGATACATCGGTTAATACATCTATATCATCAAAGCTTTTGTGTACATTACGTATTTCAATCACTTTAGTCCCTCCCCCTATCTTTGTTCAATCTCTCTAACTAATCCGCACAGTTCATCACCTGTCATACCAAGGTACAAGGCTTCTGAAATGAGTCTTGTCAGTTCCTCTTCAATCTTTATCCGTTTTCCCGATTGAATGGAGTCAATTGTTTCACTGACAAAATTCCCCTTACCTTTGATGGAATAAATATATCCCTGTGCTTCAAGTTCTCTATATGCTTTTTGAATCGTATTCGGGTTGATTGTCAGCTGCTGAGCAAGCACCCTTACTGAAGGGAGTTGTTCATCTTTTTTCAATACATCATTAATGATCAATTCTTTAATCTTTTCGACGAGTTGTTCGTAAATCGGCTTTCTGCTTCTAACATCGAGGTCAAACATATCCACCCTCCCATCTCTTGCTTGTGAGCTGTACTAAGTGTATGAACCGTATTAACTGTACTATTATTATTAATACAGTTGTTATTATATACGAACTTTCTAACATATGGAAGACTTTTTATTGTTTTTTCAAAAAAAACCGTTCCTTTGGTCTGACAATTAGGTCATTAATTAGAAATTGAACAACCTTCTATGTTAAATTAAAACTGTCTGAATATTTAAATTGATCTTATTTGATTTAGACTTTTAATTGGAGGTGCAGACATTTGTCAGTAACGTTATCAGTTTCTGAAAGAGAAGAAATTATGAAGTTGTTAAACGATGAACAAAAATCTTATTTAAATGAGCGGCTTAAACGAGGAAGGAAAACTGTATTTGCAAATACCTTGGCTATGGATAAGGGGCTTTACTTACCTGATGGGGCTTCTGATGAAGAAATCGAATTACTGCTCGATGAATGGATTCTAGAGGATTATATTGATCATGAAGTCGTTTCAGCGGATCATCCATGTGAATGTGGTCGACCTTTACGATATGAATACATAGTACGACATCTACAAACAAATGAACGTCGGAGCTTCGGAGTAAATCACTTTGAAGAGCATACAGGTTTATCTCCGGATATCGTAAAAGCAATTATGAAAGGGTTTCAAAAAATTGATTATGAATTGGATGAAGTTTTATCTAAACTTAAAAATAATTGGACTAGAGATGATACTATTCAAGACCTCCCTCATGAACTAGAAATGCCACATGATATACTCCAACACCTGCACTTGAAGCTACCATTGCTAGAACGGCAGAAAGAGCGATTGAACAAAATCCTTTCTGACTATCAAGACAACACCTTTTACAATGACAACTTCAAACATGAAGAGAACCAAACACAACCCACTCAAGTTAATGAATTTGACCATATTCATAATCCTGCAAGTGATTATACTCAAGCAAAATTAAGTTTATTTGATGACCAACCCGTCCAGAACCCTTCTGACGAGGAGATTATATTGGATGCAGCAGCCTATATTTTATCTAATGAATACAAAGATGCGATTCTTTCTTATTTAGATGAGGGTGTTGAAAGTGCTCGACTAATTTGTGAACTTCTCATAAAAAACCAAAATGCTCCGCGAGAACGTTATATCTCGAATAAGCCTAGGATTTATTATTCAGTATGTTTATTCCTGGACAACCTTATTATTTCAGAACAACTAGAGCTACATTCCCACGATACAATTGATAGGATTTATAAATAGCATTAGTTTTTTAGTCTATTAGTGGGCCCAAAAGAATTTAAAGCACCTTTAGGCCCACATCTTAGTATTATAAATAGCGGATATCAAGGATGTCTTGGAGCTTCAGGTCTTGTCGGTCACCGAATTCATTGACGATCCTTAAAATGTGGTGGACAGGATCAGCGTAATGAATGTTTCCGATGAGGATCTTATACCCGTCGCTTTCAAAATGCACGAATGACAGGGTGCGGTTCGATGCCATTGCTTCATGAATGATGTCATTCATTTCCTCGAGCTTTTGCTCATCCAAATCAGGCTTTTGCTGGATCCGGTCCTCTTCCTTCCAGTCGCGCAGCAGCTTGACATGCTCCGGTAGCATCATCGCCGTCCATTTGATATTCCCACGGTCACGGATACCCATGATGATTCACGCCCTTCCTTATGCTTTGTGTCCGCCGACAAGACGACTGCGATGTCTGGCTGTTCCTGCTGTCGTATAGGATACCGCACGCAAAAGGGAATCCCCGCCATATCTTTCACGGATTCGATCCATCGTATAGCCGAGCGTTCGCTTTTTCGGACGATCAAGATCGAAAAGGGAAAGCTGCATTTCCTCATCTGCACAAACGTTAGAAAGTGTAATCGAAAGCTTCCGAACGGTTTCCCCTGTATAGAACTCGTCGAACAGCTCGAGGCAAACCCGGTAAAGATCCATCGTGATGTTCGTCGGTTCAGGAATCGTCCGGGAACGGTGAAAGCCTCCGCCTGCTTCGTCCTTGCTGTAGCCGACACCGAGGCTGATTGTCCGTCCGGCTTTTTTTGCGTTCCGAGCCCGGCGCCCGACCTCTTCACACATTTCAAGGATGACGTGTTGAATTTCTTTCCGAACTTTATAATCCCTCAGTAAAATCTGCCCTTTTCCGTAGCTGATTTGCCCTTGCATGATCGGAGCACCGATTTCCGACAAGTCCACCCCGTTCGCGTGATAATAAAGCTGATTCCCCATGACCCCAAACTTTTTTTCGAGTAATTCCAGTGGATAGTTGGCAAGCTGACCGACGGACATGATCCCCATCCTATTCAGAGTCCGTTCCAAACGTGGACCGATTCCCCACATGTTGCTGAGCGGGGATACCTTCCAGAGTGTTTTCTTTACATCCTCGAACGTCCACTCGGCAATCCCATACTTCTTCGCCTCAAGATCGAGACAAATTTTTGACAGCAGCATGTTCGGTCCCATTCCGATTGCACAAGGGAGGCCGTATTTTTCCCAAATTTCCTCCTTGATCCGTCGCGCAATCTCCCATTTGTCTCCCCACAGCTTTTCGGTTCCATCAACCTGAAGAAAGCTTTCATCGACACTGTACGTGTGGATGGCATCCTTCGGGACATAGCGGTTGAACAAACGGGTTATATCCGTCGAACGTCTTAAATACAGGCGCATCTCCGCATTGACGACATGGATACGCGAATCATCCGGGACCTCAAAGAGACGGCTCCCTGTACGGATTCCAAATTCCTTTTTCATCATCGGGGAAGCAGCAAGCACGACACTTCCTTGGCGTTCAGTATCTCCGACGACAACAAGATAACAGGTGAGCGGATCGAGCCCCATCTCAACGGCACTACAGCTCGCAAAAAAGCTTTTCATATCAATACAAAGAATTGTACGTTTTTCAAAGGTTGAATAATCAATTTCCATCCTCATCACCCCAGACAGGAACGTTTGTTCTATATCTTATGTCTTATTATATGAGAATATACGTTCGAATTCTACTGGAAATTTTACCCGATAAGGAAATTAATCAGGACGAAGGTCTGATTTAAATGATAATGAGAAGAGTTGGCTACCTTAGAGGAAGTTTACTGTGAAATTTTAAAATTAACTGCGAAAAATCAAAATTAACTGCGAAAACAAGTTTATTGAAAAAGGCTGACCGGACATCCAAAAATGATGCTTTGATCAGCCAATTGCTATTTGGTTTGCGCTTCGTGAAGGAAGTCGACGATATGGACGGCTTTCAGTTTGTCTTCAAGTCCAGCGCGCTGGATGCCGAGTCGCATCTGTAGTAGACAGCCTGGATTCGATGTGACGATTACAGCAGCATTCGTCCGTTTAACATCCTCCATTTTATGATCAAGGATTTGCATTGACATCTCCTGTTCGATCAAGTTATAAATTCCTGCTGAACCGCAGCACATTCCAGCATTGTCAAGCTCTACGAATTCGACTCCCTTCACGCTTTTTAAAAGCTGACGCGGCTTAGAAAAGACGTTCATTCCGTGCTTCAAATGACACGAATCCTGGTACGTGACGAGTTGTGGGGAGGCTTCGAATCCATCAATTTGATCGTGTTCGTTGAGCAACGAAGAAACATCCTTGATTTTTCGTGAAAATTGAACGGCTCGCTTTGCCCATTCCGGCTCATCTTTTAATAAATGTGGATATTCCGCTAAAAAGGCACCACACCCGCCTGCGTTAGTAGCGATGACCTCATGATCACCCGTTTCGAAAGCACAGATGTTCTGCTTCGCAAGCTCAATCGCTTTTTTTTGATCACCGGCATGGGCATGAAGCGCACCACAGCACGTTTGCCCAACTGGTATACCAATCTCCTCATTACCAGCAGCAATCAAATCAATCGTATTCTGATTCGTTTCTACGAATAGAGCATCCATGATACATCCGCGGAAAAACGATACCGAAGACTCAGCAGATGAATTTTTAAGGCGGGAAAACGGAGAGGGTGCCGCTGGCAGCGATCCTTCCATTTCAAATAAAGAAGGTGAAATCCATTTTAACACCTTGAGTTTTCGTAAACCAGCCTGCAATCCCGAACGTTGATATACCCATAAAAGCAGCACTGCAACACGTAATAAACGGCGGTTCGGTATTAATGTGTGAAGTAGAAGATTCGAGAAGATCCTCTTGAAAAACGGCACTTTTTTATGCTCCGCGACGATTGCACGGGCGTCCTCTAACAGCTGACCGTACTTTACTCCACTCGGACAAGCAGTTTCACAGGCACGGCAGCCGAGACACAAGCTCAGTTCCCGCTCGAAGCCTTCATCCGGTTCGATTACACCATCGACGACCGCTTTCATTAATGCGATTCTGCCACGAGGTGATGAAGATTCTTTTCGGTCCGTTTCAATGAACGTCGGACAAGTCGGTTGGCAAAAGCCACAACGGGTACAATTCATCAATTCATCGTAATCCATGCGTTCTTTAAATTGTTTTTGTAACGTTGTGGGAGTAGTCATGAGCGGATCACAACTCTTTTCCTAGTGCTCTTTCCGAACATTTTTCCAGGGTTCAATATATTTTTGGGATCGAAGGCTGCTTTGATGCTTTTCATGATATTGACTCCTTCTTCTCCTATTTTCCATGATAAATAAGGAGCCTTCATCATTCCGACACCGTGTTCTCCGGTAATCGTTCCGCCAAGGTCGACAGCTTTTGCGAATATTTCTTCGAATGCCTGCTCGACTCGCTCCAACTCTTCCATATCCCTTGCATCGGTCAAACAGGTCGGATGCAAATTACCATCCCCAGCATGACCGAACGTACAAATTTGCAGATTGAACTTCCGGGCTGTTTCATTCACGAATCGGACCATTTCAGCAACCTTTGACCTTGGAACCGTCGCATCTTCAAGAATCGTCGTCGGCTTCAGGCGGGACAATGCAGTGAGAGCGGCACGTCTGGCGGTCATCAATTGCGCGGCTTCCTGATCGGTTGAAGCGACCTCTACCGAAAACGCCCCATTTTCACGACACAATGCTTCTATTTTACGAATATCCGAAACGACTGCATCAGGTGAACCATCCTGCTCGATCAGTAAAACTGCTTCCACATTGGTCGGTAATCCGATTTGAGCAAAATCTTCAACGGCTTGCAATGTTCCTTGATCTAAAAATTCAAGAGTTGCAGGAATGATTCGGGCCGCGATAATGTCCGAAACCGTCTGTGCAGCGTTTTCGATATTTTCAAAAAGGGCGAGCATCGTCTTTTTCGATTCGGGTTTCGGAACGAGCTTCAGGATCGCTTCGGTTACGATGGCAAGCGTACCCTCGGAACCGATGAGAAGCTTTGTCAGGTCATATCCTGCGACATCCTTTGTGAGCTTTCCACCGGTCTTAACGATATCACCGTTCGGAAGTACGGCTGTAAGTCCGAGTACATAGTCCTTTGTTACGCCGTATTTCATTCCGCGCAAACCGCCTGAGCATTCGTTGATATTTCCGCCGATCGTTGAAATCTTCATACTTCCAGGATCCGGTGGATAAAACAGGCTCTTTCTTTCAGCTTCCTCAATCAAGGTCTGAGTGATGACACCAGGTTGCACGGTTGCAGTTAAATTCTCTTCATCCATTTCAAGAATACCCGCCATCCGATTGAACAGCATCACCAATCCGCCATCGACTGGAATTGTTCCGGCACAAAGATTCGTCCCAGAACCGCGAGGAACAATCGGTATTTCATATTCTGAGCATAGCTTGACGATTCCGCTTACTTCCTCCGTATTTCCAGGTTCGACGATGATCTGCGGCATCGATTGGTAATTCGGTGTCGCATCATAGGAGTACGACAACAATGAAACAGAATCTGTATATACGTTAGAAGATCCGACAAGTTCCTTGATCTGATCACAAAACGATGGATTCAGCATGTCAATCCTCCTTATCCTTAAGCATTATGTAAAAATCGAAACACAATTTCATGGACTTTCTCACGTAACGAGGTTAAATTGGCCGGATGCTCTTGATGTAGGCGGCTCGTCATTAAAGTAACAACAACCCGTTCAGTCGGATCGACACAGATCGAAGTCCCTGTAAAACCGGTATGATCGGCTCTGTTCATGAAAATCGGTGAAACCTCCCATCCAAGTCCTCTTCCTGGAACGTGTTCACGACAGGCCATCTCAATCAAATTGCAATCTAATCCGACTGTTTCCGCGAGTGTTGGGTCCGTATAAATTTGCGCAAACTTCGAAACATCTTTCATCGTTGAAAATAGACCAGCATGACCGGATACACCTTGAAAAAAATAATGGGTGTTTCCATCGTTCACTTCACCCTTAATCGGTTCATCAATGTCTCTCCAATCGGAAAATGTTTTGTTCCGATCATTGCACATCCCCATCTCAATCCGGTTACCAAATTCCGTGGCAGCTACATTTTCCTCGGATACAGGACCATATTCCATGCTTGTCAATGATACTGGGATTTTAATCAAATCTCTGAAGGCGTCCTGTAATGACATTCCTGTAATCTGCTCAATGATTTTTCCTAGTAAAATAAAGTTCAGGTCGCTATAGCACACCTTTCGATCCAGTGAAAACATAGGGATCAGTTCATCAATCTGTGCCAAAAATGATTTGTTGCTGCAATAAAAAGGATGCCAGGCAGGGAACCCTGAGGTATGGGTGAGAAGCTTCTTGACGGAAATCCCTGAAAAACGTTCGTTCATTCGGGAAGTCAGACAAGGCTTGAAAAAGGTGTCTATCTTCGTATTGAGTGAGAGGCGGGATTGACTGACTAGAATCAAAATCATCGTGGACGTAACAATCTTCGTTAATGAAGCGAGATCAAACCGAGTGTCTACTGTAACTGGCTGTGTCGATGGAAATGTCGTCCGGTGTCCTGATGTATTTTCATAAATGAGGTCCCCATCCTGAACCACCTGGATTGCGATCCCTGGAACGATCGATGCAACCGCATGCTCAACAATCTCATTCAAAGAATCAGTCAAGTTCAACTTCTCACCTCCACTTATCTCGTTGGTATTTGTACTGGCAATGTCCCAAATGCTTCCTTTTCACCGAAAATAACATCTGCTGTTGCCTGAAACGATGCAGACTCAGTTGAATATTGGGCAATCGCTACATCGACTTCCGGAAGAACAGTTAAATCATACGGGTTCCGTGCCATCACTAATACGGTGTCTTGCGAGTACTTTTGTGCGTCTTTTAATGTCGCCAATTCCCAAGCATTCTCTCCATATCCGACAATCGTTGGTGATTCGGAAACGAAAAGGGTTAAAGCTGATTGTTCAAGCTGTCCTATTTGATCTTCAGTGAGCTTCCCGTTTTGATTTTTCAACGAATCGATTCGAACAAGTTCAAATTGATAATGATGTCCCCACATAGCGTTTTTCATCGCATTCAAGAGCTGATTATCAGAGGAAACGATTGCGATCGATCCCTCGAACTTTTCTTCAAGCGGAAGTACTTGATCATTTTTTAAAACCGTAATAGACTGTTCTGCAATCTTTTTTTCAAGTTGAATCACTTCTTCAATCGTTGAACCTTCGCTTAAATCCGCCGTATTAGCATCAATGAATTTCTGCTTCGCTTTTAAAATTCGCATAACCGACTTGTTCAAGCGCTTTTCGGTTACCCGCTTTGACTCCACGGCTTCAATCAATGAATCGTACGCGACCTTCAAATGTTCCGGCATGACAATGATATCCGCACCTGCTAAGATTGTCCGTACCGCTGCTTCTCCAGGACCGAAATGATCTGAGATCGCCTTCATGTCCATCGCATCCGTAAACACGAGTCCATCAAACCTCATTTCTTCACGTAAAAGCTCGTTGATCATACGGGGAGACAGGGTTGCAGGGACATGCACGGGTAATCCATCTTTTTTGGATGCAAGCTGGGTCGTTTCAATGTTCGGGAAAGTAATGTGTGCGGTCATGACTCCCTGTACATCTTCGTCAATCATCGCCTGGAACGGCTTCAATTCGGAGTTTCGCAGTTCCTCGATTGAATTCGGATTAACGGGAAGCACATAATGGGAATCCGAAGCGACTCCGCCATGACCTGGAAAATGCTTTGCAACTGCCATTACACCCGCTTCATTCAGCCCATCCATAAACGCTGTGCCCATTTTGGCAACTTGCTTCGGATCATCCCCGAAGGAACGGATGCCGATCACAGGATTAAGTGGATTTACATTAATATCGACTGCCGGCGCAAAATCGATATGGATACCAAGACTATGAAGCTCTTTTCCGATAATCTGACCTGCTTCTTTTACGAGACTACGATCTGCTGTTGCACCAAGGGCCATATTCCCAGGTAAGTCTGGAAAATAAGACAATCTAGTTACAAGCCCGCCCTCTTGATCGATTGACATCAATAAAGGGATTTCACTCTCTTCCTGAAGTTTAGAGATCAACAGCTTCAGTTGCTGTCTTGATTGTACGTTTTCTCGGAATAAAACAATGCCACCAGGAGTATACTCATCGATCATTTGTTTGATTTCTGGCTGCATGTTCGTAACTGGTTCGTTATCTACTTCACGAATCGCCGGCATAAGCAACTGACCGACTTTTTCTTTCACGGTCATCTGTTCAACACGTGCTTCGATCTCGCTTAACTCGGCATCCTCTTTTGTTGATGGGTCATTTCCAACGAAGAACGAGAAAATGCCGAGGATGGATAAAATCACCCATCCGATAATTGCAATGAATATAATCTTTTTCATTCTTCTGCTCATTGGACCACCTCACCGTACATCACTTATAGTGCTCGTTCAAAAAGGAGGATGAAAAGAGCCGAGATTTCTGAAGTTCAACTAACTACGTCACGTCCAGTGACAACGTTGAACTGGCTCACATCCTGTGAGCCCGTGGCACGACAGGCTCGAGGACCGGAGCGACGAGCGGTACTTGCATTTAAGATACGAGTTGTACCAAGGAAGCTTACATCCTAGGAATTACTTGTAGACGCAGGTACATATGGAACTTCGACTAAATACTTCACGTCCTGTGAAAACGTCGAAGTCAGCACGTCCGTGTGCAAGTCCGGCGACACCGAGTAACGATGAAATTCGACAGCTTCAATTTGAAGTTCGACTTAAATCATCACGTCCTGTGATAACGTCGAACTGACTAACATCCTTTTAGCCTCCGGACTTTTTGAACAACCTCTAAAATTGTTACGGTAGTACAAGCTTCCCCATAACCGCTTCACGTTTCGCTCCAGTAGCTGAAGGCAGGTTATTCGGTTCACCGTGTAAAAACTGATTTCCAAGTACGACAAAGGCAACCGCTTCTTTTGCATCCCCTGAAAAGGCAATGTCATCAAATTTCCGAACACGACAGGACAGCTGTTGTTGTAGCCCATCCAAAATCGCTCGGTTATGTGCACCGCCACCAGATACAATAGCTTCATCGACGTCAAGCTGTGGCAAAACAAACTCGCGGATACTCGAAACGATAGAAGTGATTGTATAGTGTGTCACTGTTGCAACGATATCTTCAAACGATACATCTCGTTCCGCCGACCTTTTTAAAATTTTTTCAAGCAGTTGGTTATTGTAATGCTCACGTCCAGTACTTTTCGGTGGGTGCATCTTTAAAAATGAATCGTCATTGAAAAGTTCCTCTAAAAAATCCCCATGGACTTTACCTTTAATTGCGACTGAACCGCCTTCATCATAGCTTTTCTTATGGTTGGTCAACTTTCGAACAACACCATCAATCAAGACGTTTCCTGGTCCGATATCAAATGCGGTACAATCACCAGCATCCTTACCACGTTTTGGTACGATCGTTAAATTACTGATCCCGCCAATGTTAATGAGGACCCTGTTCCTATCGGGATGAGAGAAAAGCATAGAGTCGACAAACGGAACAAGCGGTGCGCCCTGTCCTCCATAAGCCATATCATTTGGCCGGAAATCTCCTACGGTCAAGATACCCGTGCGTGCTGTAATGACTGCTAGTTCACCAATTTGAAAAGTAGCTTCATTGTCAGGCCAATGGTAGATTGTCTGACCGTGTGAACTGATAAAATCAACATCGGCTCGCTTCAGACCCGCCTTTTTGATCACGGAAATTGCAGCTTCAGCAAACCGTTCACCTAGCTCGACATTCATCTCACAAATCTTTTCAACTGTAGAAGTTTCAGGTGAACACAATTCAATCAACCGGTTCCGTTCCTCAACTTTATACGGAAGAGATTCAAATTCAACGAGTTGAACGCTCGTTTGATCTCCGACTCCTGCGATTTCAACTAATGCTGCATCAATTCCATCGAGTGATGTGCCAGACATCAATCCAACTGCTAACCTTTTATTTTTGTTCAGAATAGAGGAAATGAGCTGGAGCATGTTTTACCCTCCTCATTTTCGTTGTTTCTGTTGAATGAATTCGATTGCTTTCCTTGTTTCATCCAAGTATTCAATCGATTCATCATATTGGTTCGTTGCGACACACATGAACAAAATGTCCAATACGTGAAGCTGGGCAAGCCTTGATGAGGTTGCCCCACTTCGAAATGTTGCTTCTTTTGATATAGAAGTGAATAGCTTGATGGATGCACGGTCAGAAATACGTGAGGATCCATACTTCGTCAAGCTGATTGTTTTTGCTCCTTTTTTGTTTGCCAGCTCTACAATATTGGCTACCTCAATCGTTTCACCAGAAAATGAGATTCCAACGACGACATCATTAGGTTGAACGTTTCCGATCAACATCGCGACCATATGAATGTCCGAAAAGGCCATCGCTTTTTTATTGATACGGAGAAATTTTTGTTGAGCATCTTGTGCAATGATACCCGAAGCGCCAACTCCAAAGAAGTGAATCGTATCGGCATCAATCAATGCTCTGACAGCACTTGATAGCTCTTCTAGATTTAGCACTTCTGAAGTTTCTTTTAGCGACTGAATGCTGTTGTTCGTCATCTTTTCTAAAACCGATGCATGTGTTTCATTTGGTTGAATGTCACGGTATCCTTCGGTTGTGGTCTTTTGTAAATCACCAGCAACCTTTATCTTCAGTTCCTGAAAACCCTTCAATCCGAGTGATTTACACAATCGGATGACAGCAGCACTGCTCGTCTGACTCTGTTGTGCTAATTCATTCGTCGTTGCCGTAATAGAAGCTTGTGGATTTGTAAGAATGTGAGTTGCTATTTTTCTTTCGGATGGCGGAAGCTTTTCCAACATCTCTTTTAACATTACGAGACCGCCTGTTGTGGAAGTCATATTCTGCATCACCTACTCTTTATTCGCTCCGTGTTCGTATTTTATTGTGACAGGGAATTTTCCTGTAACCTTCGTTTTACCATATAAGCATTGGATTGCTATTCGCAATGCAGGCGTCGTAAATTCATACGTTGCGATCGCTGCAGACACCCCAGGAAAATGTCCAAGGTCGTAAGGGCTCCTCATTGCAATCAAAACAACCTGCTTTTTGGTTTGGAACAATTCTTTTACAAGTCTTTGCTGGGACTTTGAGCGGAAAGCAGTCAACGTACCGACAATGATTGTATCAGCCTGTTGTGCTTGTTCGATGACACGATCAATTTCTCCCTGGGTTGGATGCTGTGATACGGTCGCTACTCTCGCTTCCGGATGGATTTCCTGAACGACTGATCCGAGTGCATGAGATGAAAACCGTTCGTCCTCAACCTGTGTCAAATACGTGTTTTCAGGATAAACGACTAGCACCTGATGAGATGGATCATTGGAAAGGGGTAAAATACCTTGTTTCTTTTCGATAAGGGTAATCCCTTTCTTCATAACATCATTTGCCAATGCTTCGTGATGCTCTGGCTGTGTGAAAGGATTTCTATTTGAATTCCAGTTTAATCCGTTCTCTTTCAATTTCATCACCCTAGCGTAGGCTTCATCGATCGTCGACTCTTCTATTTCACCGTTTTGCACGGCCGAATATACTCGCTCAATTGCAGCGTGCTGAAGTTCTGGCAAATGAGAGATCATGATTAGATCCACTCCGGCTTTGATCGCTTCCACGGCTCCCTGTGCTGTACCAACTCCGTCCGCAATGGCTTTCATTTCCATACAGTCGGTCGTAATGACTCCATCGTAGCCAAGCTCTCCCCGGAGTAATCCAGTAATTACCGCTTTTGACATCGTTGCTGGTCGATCAGCATCTGGCTCAAGTGATGGGAAATAGACGTGTGCTGTCATAATGGTATCCGCACCGTTTTCAATCGCTTTTTTAAAAGGCACGAGCTCAACTTCATTCAAGCGTTGAAGATCATGCGGGATGACTGGTAACTCCAAATGAGAATCGAGGTTCGTATCCCCGTGTCCTGGAAAGTGCTTCAGCGTCGTAATGACACCTGCTTCCTTCATCCCATTCATAAGCTGAACCCCAAATTCGGCTACACGCTCAGGATATTCACCAAACGACCTTACATCAATAACAGGGTTATAGGGGTTGTTATTCACATCAACGACAGGAGACAGATTCCAATTGATGCCGAGGCCAAGCAGTTCGTTTCCTGTAGCATATCCGACATTGTGGGCTAATTCTGGTTCACCAGTAGCCCCAATCATCATTGCTCCAGGGAATACGGTTGTACCTTCACCAAGTCTTCGAACAACGCCATTTTCTTGATCGATGCAAATAAATAGAGGATGCTCATGACCTGACTCCATCGCAGTTTTCTGAAGGGTTGAGGTCAGTTCTTGTATTTCTTCAGGGGTTCCGATGTTCCGGCCAAATAGAATAATCCCACCTACATGATGGTTTTCAATTAAATTGTGAATCTCACTGGACAATTTAGAAGGAGATTCAGCTTTAAAACCAAACACCATCAACTGGCCGATCTTTTTACGTAAGGTATCCATCATCATTTATTACTTCACTCCTCCCATTGATAATCCTTTTACAAAGTACTTTTGGAATAATAAAAAGAAGACAATCATTGGAATAGCGGCAACGGTTGCCCCTGTCATCAATAGCTTGAAGCTTGCTAGGTTCGCATCCTGTAACGTTTTCAAACCAGCAGGCAATGTAAGCAGATTCTCATCGTTCAATACAATGATCGGCCATAGGAATGAATTCCACATTAATACGAATGTGAAGATGCCAAGGACCGCCATGGCTGGTTTTGCAAGCGGAACGATGATTGTCCAAAAGATTTTCCATTCAGATGCACCATCAATTTTTGCTGCTTCAATCAACTCATTCGGAATCGCTAGCAAGAACTGTCGCATTAAGAACACACCAAACGCTAGCGCTAGACTCGGAAAAATCAATGCCCAGTGGGTGTTGAATAGCTGGAGCTTCTGTACCATCATAAACGTAGGTACGAGTGTGACTTGTTCCGGAATCATCATTGTAGAGATGATCGCCCAAAAGATGATCATTTTCCCAGGAAAATTCTTTTTTGCTAATACGTACCCAGACATCGTATCAATTAGAACAATCGCAAGAGTTGCCAGAATGGATATATACAAGCTATTAAACAGCCATCTTAAAATTTTCGTACGTTCAAATAATACAGTGAACCCTTCAAACGTTTTGGTCACAACCTCATCCATTTTTTGATCATGATAGGCTGCATCTTTTTGATCACCAGCATCCTCTGCTTTTTCCCGCTCCTGCCACTGGTGGAAATATTCCCCTATACCTACCGGATAAAGCTTTGGTGGAGCAGACTCTACAAAGTTGATCGGCTCTTCCATGTTTTCATTCTGGTAGCTTGGTAGTTGAAGTGAAGTCGAGAATACCCAGTACAATGGCAGCAAGGATACGAGCGCCATGAATATAAGTGACACATAGATCAAAAGCTTACCGATTTTATGATTAACATCGTTACTTTTCACATTTTTCACCTACCTAATGATGATCGGATCTCAGTGTTCTGTATTGGAAAATTGCAAAGATCATAATGATAAAGAATAAAATGACGGACTGTGCAGAGGCTAACCCGAATTTAAAGTCACGGAATGCGGTCTTATAGATGACATGAACGATGGTTTCCGTAGCATTCCCGGGACCTCCCCCGGTCATCATGATAATTTGTGTAAACACTTGAAACGAACCAATCGTACTTAAAATGAATAAATAGAGCGTTGTCGGTTTCAACATAGGTATCGTGATTCTTAACCACCGTTGAAATGCATTCGCACCGTCAATTTTAGCAGCTTCATATAGTGTCTGATCGATCTCATTCATTGCAGCCAAATAAATGATGATCCCAGCACCAGGAGGGATCAGGATCGACATGATCATAAGCGATAATAACGCTGTATCACTTTGTCCGAGCCAATTGACCGGCTCCATACCGAGCCACCCGACAATATAATTGAAAAGCCCAAACTTGTAGTTGTACATCCAACGCCAAACCATCGCGATAATGACCATGGACGTGACAGTCGGTAAATAAAATGCCGCCCTGAAGAAGGATTGTGACATCTTTCCTAACGGTTGAACAAGGGTGGCAATCAATAGCGCTGTAATGACAAATGCCGGAACGGTTACGATTGTGTATAAAAATGTGTTCCACAATGATATTCGAAAGGCGGTACTCTCAAACGCATCGATATAGTTTTCCATCCCTACCCACGTCGAGCCCATTACATTGAACTCTTGGAAAGACAGTACGAAGGCCCAAACAATTGGAATAAGCATAAAAAGGGCGAAGAAAACGAGTTTTGGCATTAAAAATAAATAGGCCACTTTGTTTTTTCTCATTTGAGTCAATACTGATTTAAATTTCGAATGTTTCTTCACGGGTTTTGGTTCAAAATTTGTTTTCAGTGCTGGTTTTGTTCCCACTGCTGCTCCACTTCCCTTCTAGAAAACCGTGTTCTATGTAACTTCAATCAGCAAACCGAAATCAAAGATAGAGAAAGCCCTCTCCCATTTAGTAAAATAGGAAGAGAGCCCCCTGTGAAAAAATGATTATTCGTTTAAAATCGAGGTTACCGTTTCACCGGCTGATTTCAATGCTTCTTCTGGAGTCTTTTCACCGTTTAGTGCTAGCTGCAATTGCTTTTGAATCGCTTCATCAATTCTCGCCCAATTCGGATGACGCGGAACCATGACAGCATGCTGAGACAATTCTTGTGCTCTTGCCATTTGTGGGTTGTCAGCAAACGGCTCCTGCTCTGCAGCAGATTTGCGTGCAGGGAAGATTCCATAGTTTTTCGCCATTGTCACTTGCTCTTCGGTACTTGAAATGTGTTTGATAAATTCAGCTACCATGCGCTTCTTTGCTTCATCCTCTGAGTTGAACATGACCCAACCGCCTACTCCACCGATCGTGACAGGTTCACCCGTTTCCCCAGTCGGATATTCAGCTACCATGAAGTTCGTTTTGAATGCTTCACTCTGTGCAGAGGCAATCGCCCAGGTTGCCCACGGCTCAACTGCAACTGTACGTTGGTCTGCTGAACCCCATGCTTTCCATGTTCCACCTACGTCTTGACCACCCATACTTTCAGGGGTTACGTCATACTTGAATTTCAAATCAACAAGCTTTTGCAAGCCGCTGATCGCTTCTTCTGAATCAAATGTGTATTCTGCAAGGTCATCACTCAGTGGATATCCTCCATCCATCAAAAGGAACGGCCATGCTTCATAATAACCAGGTAAAATATACGTAGAAAATCCATCAACGCCGTCACCAGTCAACGCTTCCATTTTTTCGACGAACTCATCATACGTCCATTTACCGTCTTTCGGTGGTTCTACGCCTTTTTCTTCAAAAATATCAAGATTCAACAGCATTGCATGCACACTGATTGAATTCGGAATTCCATAAAGCTTTCCATCATGTGTATAGGCTTCAACCGCATTCTCGTAAAAGTCACTCATTTCCTCATCTGTCAGGTAAGGGTCAAACGGTGCAACAACCCCTTGCTTGATGTGGTTGATGTTTACCGATCCACCACTAATATCAACTGGTGCGATATCCGGCCAAGCACGGCCTGCTATCGCAATGCTCAATTTGTCATTCATTTCAGCCCATGGTGTTTGGACAATCTCAATCTTTACACCAGGATATTTTTCTTCAAACTCGGCCTTTTTAGCTTCGATCCAGTGGTATTTGTTCTCATCTTTATCAGCCCAACGTGGACCGTCCCACATTGTAATCGTACCTTCCCATTCCTTCCAAGCATCCGGATTTTCATTTGTGGTATCCTTTGTTGAGTCTTCCTTCGAACAACCTGCGAAAATACCCAAAACAAGTATTAATGTAACAATTGTCATCAACCACTTTTTCATTTTCAAGGTGAATCCCCCTTATTAATTTGCTAGCGCTTTCAATTACTTGAAACATTTTGCTTGTTCGATCGCCTCACGGACTGATCCATCTGCGTTTTGAATACACTTCTTTGCAACAACAAGCGGCACTGCTGTTTTTAACATGACAATCGCTGTCTTGACTTCAAAATTTGTCTGCTTAAGTATCGTTTCTGCATCGTGATAGGATATTCCTGTAATCGTCATCACAATATGTTTGGCTCTTTCCATCAATTTTTTGTTTGTAGCATGAACATCCACCATCAGATTTTCATATACCTTACCAAGCTTGATCATCGTTGCGGTCGTCAGCATATTAAGCACCATCTTTTGTGCGGTGGCTGCTTTTAACCGAGTAGAACCCGTCAGGACTTCAGGTCCTACAATCACTTCAATGGGCTTATTTGCAATGGCAGAGGTTATCGAGTTCGGGTTACAGCTTAGGCTCACCGTCGCAGCTCCAATATCAATCGCTCCCTTGATTGCACCGATTACATATGGCGTTCTCCCACTCGCAGTAATCCCAACAACGACATCCCCTGAGGTCAAATTCCTTTCCAGAAGGTCATTACAGCCTTGAGCTGGATCATCTTCGGCACCTTCAATCGCATCGAACATCGCTTCTGCTCCCCCAGCAATAATGGCTTGAACCTGCTCAGGAGGGGTACTGAAGGTTGGTGGACATTCTGCTGCATCAATTACACCGAGTCTACCGCTTGTTCCGGCACCGATGTAGAACATCCTTCCTCCTTCTTTGATGCGATCATAAATGGTGTCTACAGCAGCCGAAATTTGAGGCAGCGCTTTCTGGACAGCATTCGCCACACTTTTATCCTCATGGTTGATGATTTCTAATACCTGAAGCGTACTAAGTGTATCGATGCTATTCGTATGCATATTTCGTTGTTCTGTCGTTAGTGACGTTATATCTAGCTCCATAGGACACCTCAATTATCTCTGTATTTCAAAATAGAGGTTGTATCCTCCTTTTTGAACACGCATTTACATATAGAACCTTCCATCCCCCTTTGACAAAATGATTCAAAAAAAAGATAGTACTTTTAAAATTATATTTCGCCAGTTATATGAGGATTCCTGCCTATTTAAAATATTTTTTTAGACTATTTATAATATTTTTGAAAGGAAATTTCACATTTATATCGAAAAGGTAAGCTAACCCGGATAGTTATTATTAATTAAGGAGGAAATTGAATGGGTAAAAAAAGTTTTATAGTTTTGCTGACTCTGTTGCTTGTAAGCGCTTTCTCGCTTGCGGGGTTCCAGCATGCAGAAGCTTCTGATGGAAAACTGATCCGAATTGGGGTTGTCCCTTCTGAGGAGGAGATTGAGCTAGGCAGCGATGGTTCTTTTATTGTCAAAGACAAAATTACTGGCGCTGTACTTGCAGAAGGTACGAATGGAACTGCGACGGTTTCACTTGAGAGCACCGGGACGGTTGAAACCAACTATCGCCTTCAGGTCGCATGGTCAACGAGTGAAACCTATGTTGCCGATTGGGTTGATCGTGCTAGTAACGCTGGGTTTGAAACATACTTAGAGGCTTACAATGGTGGACAACGTTTATTCATTGGAAAATTTGCTTCAGATGAAAGCTGGAGTGTCCGAAATGCGTTCAGAAATGAAGTGATTCGACTCGGACTTGCTGCCAACGATTCCTTCTGGAAGGTCATTACTGTCACTACTGGTACTTCATCGATGAAAGTAAGTCTTAATGGCAGTAATGTTACGACTGAGAACCCTGTCGTCATAACTTCTCCAGATGGTTTAATCGAGATTGATGGAAAGAAATACCGTGGGGTCGGAGAAGTTGCCTACAATAGCACAGGGACACTCGCTGGTATTAACGAACTTCCGGTTGAAAAATACTTATACGGTGTCGTTCCTAGGGAGCTGCCACCGGTTCCTTACGGTGAAATCGAAGCACAGAAAGCACAGGCTGTAGCAGCGCGAACGTATACATTAGCCAACCTTGGAAAACGCAGTAACGATGGCTATGACCTGCTACCGACTACATCTGATCAGGTTTATGGCGGTTACGAAGCCGAACATCCTGTATCGACGCGAGCTGTTCAAGAAACGGAAGGTGTCGTTGCAACCTATGACGGGAAATTGATAACAGCCGTTTACCATTCCACTAGTGGCGGATACACCGCAAATAATGAAGACATTTGGAGTTCCGAAGCTGTTCCTTATTTGAGAGGTGTACCTGATTCTGAACGTGGGAAAGCAATGGAGCATGTACCGACAATAGAGGTATTCAAAAATCGTGCCAATCCCACTTCTCTTCGTGCAACAAAGGAAGGAGATTATGAATCTGATTGGTCGAAGTACCATCGTTGGGAATTCGAGTGGACACCTGAGGAAATTTCTGATGTGCTAAGCGAATACTTTTCAAGAGATGTAGGGGAAGTTTACGAGATTAATGTTACAGATCGTTCTGACTCTGGACGAGTTCTAGAAATCGAATACGTTACTGAAAACGGTACGTTCTATGAGCAGAAAGACCGTGTACGCTGGTCGTTAAAGTACATTAACTCAAGTGGAGGACATAGCTCTCTACGGAGTACGCTCTTCTTTATCGAAGCTGTAAAATCAAAATCTGATTCGGATGCTGTCGGATTTAAAGCTTACGGCGGTGGATGGGGCCACGGTGTTGGACTGTCTCAAACGGGTGCAGTCGGAATGGCTGTAAAAGGAGATACGTTTGATGTCATTCTCAGACACTTTTATCAAGGTATAGAACTCGAAACACGGTATTAATTAAAGAAAATTTGGTCCCTAAAGGGATGCACCTAAAGGTATGACCAAGGCCTCCCTAAAGGCCTCTCGCTCAGCCTTGGTTACACTTATACTTGGGACGTAGATCCTTTCGCAACTTCGAGTATCCTTCTTGTTGAAAAGTTATGCTTTCATAACGTGGAATAACGGGCAGTTTCCATCTGAAACAACGTTTTTAGATGGGGGCTGCCCCTATCAATTAAATGTCTTTTTCATATTGCTTGTACTGCCGCCATTCTTGAAACCCGAACGACCTGTAAAAGGTATCAAGTTCGGTCCAATCGATGACCAAATGTTTTGCGTTTCTTTCCACCGCTAATTGAATGGCAGCATCAACGATCGCCTTTCCATATCCTTTTTTCCGAAATTGACGATTGATACCGAGTGGTCCGATTCCAATCAATTTTTCAGAAAATAGTGGCCTCCAATACACATTAGGTCCTAGGACAGGACTTTCGGAATCATTAACTCGAACAAATCCGATGATATTGCCACCCTTTTTTGCAACTAAAAAATGACTGCCACCTCCACCAGCACGGAAATAATCCCATGCTTCGTACTCCCATCTCCCTGGAAAGGATTGATTCAGAAATGAAAGCAATGCACCCTGTTCCGCTTCTTTTAAAACGGAGAAATCAAGATCTGTTTCGCTCGAATAATAAGTTTCAGGTGCTTTACGGTAATAATCCTTTTCCGTGTTTACGAACCGGAAACCCTTTTTTTTAAACCAGCCCGATGATTGTAATCGTTCACTCGGAATTCCAGGAAAATAATGATGCACATCACGACCGAGGACTATTTTTTTAACCCCGTTTGCTCGTAAAGCACGTTCAGCCAAATGGATTAGTTTTGTACCGATGCCCTTCCCGCGTTGCTCACGTTTTACTATGAGTGCCTGTATCCAACCGATCTGATCCGGCAACAAGTCAGTCCGTTCACGGGTGACTTTTGATACGATAAATCCAATGGATTCCCCATCGTTTTCAACGAAATACGATCCTTCAGATAATACGTGTGGGCACTGTACACTGTTTTGGATAAAAAGCCGATCCGTCAACGGAAAAGCGTTCTCAAACTCTTCATTCCATAACTTGCAAGCATCTTTTACAGGGACAGTCGCCTCATCCCATCGCTTATACTCGATCACAGACAATCGCCTCCAATTTAATAGAGTAGGTACTTACTTCTTACATCAAGAAACTGGTCCAACTGTTTTTCTTCTACATCCAACCAATCTGAGATCGGTCGTTTTGATGTGATTTGGTTACGAAAAGAATCAGTACCCATGATCAAGTCAATCATAAACCTAGTATCTTTAATTTGAAGCCATTGGAAATCATTCGGATACAATGTATATAAGGTTTCAATCAATGCACAAGCCGTTCGGATCGGTTGATAAGTGTTTCGATCCTCCACATGAACCTGTAGCCCGTGACAAAGTTCACCATTATACTTTGAAGTTGTTGGCTGGAACGAAATCGGTCGCAGAATTACACCTTTTAACTGATAAGTTTTCAATTCTTCCTTCCATATGAAACCGTCAATCCAAGGTGCACCGATCCATTCGAACGGCTTCGTTGTCCCTCTTCCTTCAGACACATTTGTCCCTTCGAACAAACAGGTTCCTGGATAAACACTGGCCATTTCAAGGGTAGGTGCATTCGGGGATGGCGGAACCCATACCAAACCTGTCTCATCGAACCACATCCCGCGACTCCAGCCTTCCATCGGGATAATCGTTAAGTTCGTATTAAAACCAAATTCCCCATTCATGTAAAGTGCCAATTCACCGACAGTCATTCCGTGACGGATCGGCAATCGGTAGTTTCCGATAAACGAAGAAAACGCGAAAGATAATAGATTCCCTTCAATTCGACTTCCCGTAATTGGGTTAGGTCGATCAAGAACAATATAGTTTAATCCGCATCGACCTGCTGCCTGCATCGTGTTCGCAAGTGTATAGATATATGTATAAAACCGGACGCCGATGTCTTGGATATCAAAGACAAGTGCATCAATCGAGTCCAACCATTCTTTTTTAGGATTCTTATTCGCCCCATATAAGCTGTAAATGGGAAGGCGTGTCCGCTTATCAGTAGAATGAGCTATATGCTCCCCTTCCTTTACATGTCCACCAAATCCATGTTCAGGTGAAAAAACCGCAACAATATTGAACCCTGATTCTTTCAGACGATCAACACTTAGTTGAACATCATTTGTAACAGAAGTGTGGTTGATGACTAGTCCAATCCGATTGCCTTTTAGTTCGTCCTTTTCGAGCAGCGTCATTAATCCCGTTTTGACCATCGTTTCCTCCTACCGATATGTTCTCTTAAGTGTTTCGATGAATTCATTCGAGTGGTTCATCCTGCTCTTTTGATAGCCTGCGATGACTGCTCCTGCTACAGGTGGCAATTTCGGTACGATGATAATCGTATCCTCAGGAAGGTTGGTTTCAATCAGCGGCTTAAACCGATCAAGACGTTTAAACACACTACCAGTTAGAACAACCTTGACTTCCTTTTCGTTATGAAAATATTGGTGGAGCATTCCAACAATACAGCGGGATATATCCTTACCGGCGATTTGAATGATTTCACTTGCAACCTCATCTCCCGCCATCCACTCATCAAAAACATCCTCACAAATTGATGCAATCTGGGTTCGTAGATTAGCTGAATCATAAAGAAATGGTACGAGTTCTGGAGGTGTTTTGATCGGAAAACGCTCTAGAATCCGTTTCTCTATTGAGGTGTTCTTAGAAAGTCCATCGTATGCTTCAAACATTTTTCGAATCGCTAAACGACCGACCCCATATCCGCTGCCATGATGGTCAGTTAAATAACCCCATCCACCGATACGGACCTCTTTACCTTCTCTCGTTATTCCATATGTAATAGAACCCGTCCCAGCGATGTTCACAATCCCAGGGGCTCCTCCTGTACCGGAATACAATGCAGTTAAAGCATCATTTGTCACATCAACATCAACAGTCGAAGGAAATTGAGATTGAAGTACATTCAAAACCTTAGTTCTGGCATGCTTGTTTTCAGTACCAGCCATGCCTGCCAAGACACTTTTTACTCGGCTAAATGCTTCTGTATGGTTTGATCGTACCTTGTCAATCAGACTTATTAATGTATCTTCCACCTCTTCAATTCCTGTTGATAAGGGGTTTCCCGGTCCACCATCATACCTTGCAATAAAGGATCCACGTTCATCAACCAATGCGATTGTTGTTTTCGTCCCGCCGCCATCGATTCCTATATAGCCCATTACATCTCCTCCTAATCCCGAAAAACATCGACTGAAAATGAATATTTTTCGCCACGGAATACCGTTTCTACGTATTCGAATGGATTCCCTGTAGAAAGGTATGTCGTTCTTCTCACAATCAAAACCGGTCGATTTTGCTGTATGCTTAAATACTTACTCTCCACTTCGGTGGACAGCCCAGCCTCAATCTTTTGGGTGGCATGATGAATTTCATAGTTTAATTGGTTTCGGACAAATTCGTACAACGAGCCCCGTGCTGAATCAACTGATAAATTTGAAAATAGTTTTACAGGTAGATACGCCCTCTCTAAAGCCATCGGTTCATCATTGGCATATCGGACGCGATGCAGGCAAAAAACAGCTTCCTTTTGTGTGAGTTTCAGCTGATTTAAAATTGTAGAGGATACCTTTTCCATCTGTTTAAAAGAAATCAATTTTGTAGAAGGAGTGAGGCCGCGGTGTTTCATGTCCTCAGTAAAACTGACCAGCCCTTTTAGTGCATAGGATAGTCTTGGTGAAGACACGAATGTCCCCTTTCCTTTCTCTTTTAAAAGCTTCCCCTTTGTAACGAGATTATTGATCGCTTGCCGAACGGTCATACGACTGACCTTGAACAGCTCGGATAATTCTCGCTCGGACGGAATCGCCTCCCCATCCTGATACTTACCTTCATCAATCCCGTCAGTCAGAAACCGCTCGATTTGTACATAAATCGGTATACTAGAATATTTGTCAATCATCAGAATCCCCTCTTATCCATTCTTAGCAGCTTCATCTACAATGAATGTTACATCGGGATGATTATTTAAAATTGTCGCTGGCCATGCTCCATCGACTTGTCCGTTCAAAACCGCCTGAACTGCGGAAGCCTTTTCCTGACCAGAGGCGAGGAGAACGATCGATTTACTTTTCATAATCGTCGAAATCCCTACCGTAATCGCCCGTTCTGGAACCTCTTCTTCCCCTGTGAAGAACCTGGCATTCGCCTTTCTCGTGTTCTCTGTCAGCTGGACAACATGAGTTCGTGAATCAAAAGGTGTATAGGGCTCATTAAACCCGATATGTCCGTTTCTTCCAATCCCGAGTATTTGCAGGTCAATCCCGCCTAATCGATTGATTTCTTGTTCATAGCGCTCACACTCTTTATGTAAATCCTCTGCTTTTCCATTAGGAATAATAGCTTGGTTGTATGATAAATTCAACGGATTATACAAATACTCCTTCATATAGGTCCAATAGCTTTGGGAGTGCTCTGAAACAAGTCCGACATACTCATCAAGGTTAACGGTTTTAATTTCAGATAGATCCAGGTCCTCTTTATTCAGCTTTTTGATCAGTTGGGTGTATGTACCCTTTGGTGTATCACCAGTTGCTGCTCCTAAAACAAGGGAAGGATTGTTCTTCATATGATCGATTATAAGCTCTGCAGCTCTTTCGCTTAACTGTGTGTAATCTTTCGTGATGATCATCCTCAATGCAATTCCCCCAATCTTTTACTTTTATTATATGAGGTTAAGGTATAGTTGTCTATACCAGTATGTTTATTCAAGTAAAAAGAAAAGACTGCAGAGGTTATTTCCCGACAGTCTGGGTATGCCATTTCTAGTTTTCCATCAGTTATAGTTTCGCAGTCCGGTCACCTTCCAATAGATTAGGATAGCGACCGCTACAATTAAAAGTCCTCCACCGAGCATGATTTGTGTGACATCCACACCAATTGACAATAGTCCTGAAGTAATGGCAAATGAAACCGGGACGAGCCCAATTGATGACATGGATAGTAAACTCATCACACGTCCGATCATCTCTTCCTTTACAACCGATTGGACTGCTGCAAAAATCGGAATATTGATGACTGAAAAGGTTCCTCCAAGAAATCCAATCATAATCAAACTTTGCCACAGATTACCCGTTTGACTAAATAGACTAAAGATCAAACCTGCGAATAGAACGGAGAATATAACAAGTAGTCCTCGTTTTTTCTGGATGTTTAAAATCCCGATCAATATCGATCCGACAAGCATCCCTCCAGCAAGTGTTCCCTCTAAATAGCTAAATATAAGTGAATCTCCCTTTAATACATTATCGACAAAAAGAGGGAGCCCCATTTGCAACGGACCAACCATGAAAAGGTTGATCAAAACCGCAAATACTAATAACGCACTGAGGAATGCAGACTGTCTAACGTAAGTGATTCCTTCCTTTATCGAGCTTAGAAGATTTGGTTCGGTTTGTTCCTCTTCCCCAAGCTTTTTCTTTTTGACCTTAATCAACAGAACCGCAATACTAGCGACGATCAATAACCCTGCAGTAATTGAAAAGGTAGTTACATAATTACCGAGTGCAATGATCGCACCTGCTAGCATGGGACCAACTATGAAGGAAGATTGACTCGTCATTTGGATAATTGAATTGGCCCTCGTCAATTGTTCCTTGTTAATTAATGATGGTAGTAATCCACCATTTGCCGGCCAGAAAAACGCATCTAACACACCAAATATAAAAGCAAAAATCACAAACGACCAAAGTGACACGTCACCGAAAATAAGCCAGAATACCAATGCCCCAGCTACTAAGGCACGAGTAAAGTCGGATATGAACATAATTAAATTTTTATTGAATCGATCCGCAATTGCTCCACCAATGATCATGAAAATGACCCTTGGAATACTCGATGCGATGAATACTAATCCGAGTGAAGCTTCAAGTCCCATCACTTTAACCACATACCACGATTGCGAGAACATGAATATTGATAAACCAAAGCTTGAGCATAAATCTGCAATCCACAATAATAGGAAGTTACGGTTCTTCCATAGTGCAGGACTCACAACTTCCTGCTTTGTATTGACAACTGCTTCCATACGATCGCCTCCAAAACTATCATCTGGTTCTATTTTCCAATGAACAAGAAACTTTCCCAACTGTCTAAAGCATGGTTTTTTACTCCGTCTCAAGACTGAATCGGTTACCGGTTTTCAGATAGGCGAGTACCATATATTCTAATGTCCGTAACATCGCTTTGTGTTTTTTTTCTTGTTTATGAAAAAGGAGGTGCAATAAGATGCCGTCCGTGAGTGCCCAGAACATGTATGAAAGCTCTTGGATACTTACATCTGGACTAAACTCACCTGCATCGATCCCTTCCTTTACAATTTCCTTCATAAAATCAGTAAACATGTTCGCTCGCTCATCAAACAACTTTTGTTTATCAGGATGCTTTGAAATATAAATCCAGAATTCAAACGAAACTGAAATCCGTTCGAGATCACCTTCTTCAAGTTTTCCGCTAAGGAAATACTCGAACAAATAATGGATTTTCTCTGTTGCAGATTTTTTCATGTCCAGTTCTTTTTTGATTGCAAAAAATCGCTCCGTACGTTCTTCATTCAAACGAAAGAAAATCTCCTCTTTGCTGCTGAAATAAAGATAAATCGACCCCTTGCTCGTTCCAGAAGCATTCGCGATATCATCAACGGTCGTTTCGTTATAACCCTTCTGAGCAAAGCATTGAGTGGCAGCTTCAAGAATGGCTGATCTTTTTTCTTCTTTATACTTTTTCGATACTTTTGGCATTCGTTTTACTCGGCTCCTTAATTGCTTTTTTCATCCATACTTGTTCGACCATTGTTGAAAAACCCGCTTCACCGAGTTGATTCATAAGTGGTTGTTCATTTAAAGGGGAATTGATGACAAGTCGTTTGCAGTTCACTTCTGGCTTAAGGACGGCGGATAAGAGATAGCCGACGAGTCCATTCTGATCATCGAATTCAGGGACGGTTCCGATCTGATGCAGCACAATCGTTGCAAGACTGCCATCTGGGTGATAAACATTACGATATATCGCATATCCAATTTCCTTATCGTCTTTTCTTGCAATCATCGCAGTTCCGTTCATCGTACTTTGCCATTGTGTCTGCCATGGGCTATTCGTTTTGTAAAAAGGCAAATGTGAAATCATTTCTGGTAACGTCGTCTCGGAGGTAAATCCATTAGACTCTGAATATTGGAACGGATCACTTGACATGATCCCTTCTTGCTGAAGATAGGCAACATTCTGATCCGTTAAATACCCGAGGGACTTATACAAATTAATCGCTGCCTCATTTTCAACAATTGCTTCAAGAGTAGCGATCGATACGTCCTTTTTTCGATAAATATCTACTACCTTTTCCATCATCTTGCGTCCTACACCCGTTCTACGGAATTCAGGCGCTACACCTGTACCACCGTTATAGCTCACAACCTCTTCGTCCACAGTTCGAAACCCATTTAAAATAATGCCTGCTGGAACACCATCGACATAAGCAATAATTGAATCTTCTGCCGATAAGCCTTCTTGAACCATTCGTTTCAAAAATTGGTCTACGGTCATCGTCATTGGTGAAAAATAGCCTTTAAATCCATTGTTCCATGAATCCAAAACATCCAATAATGAACATTCAGAAAGACGTTTGATTTCGATCACTTTTTCAGCCTCCATTCTATAAAACTGACTGGTTAGTTTTTTATATTTATATTATGTATCAATCTGGTAACTTTTTCAAGATTTTTTCAAGATTTATTGCCTATTCGTTTGAAATTCAAGCTTCTCCATCTGAAGGACATATTCTTTCCCGCTGTTCATGATCACTTTGACCCGCATTACTTTTCCCCCATTAGAAAGAAGTTCATACGTTTTCCATTACTTTGTGTAATTCTAGTAGACAGATGTTTTACCTTCTTTTTTGCAACCCGTATTAAAAGGCTTTTCTTGTTGCCTTATAAAAGTTGGAGCTTTACAATTAGTTGAATAGAATTTTTTTAATGATAAACCTAGCGTCAGGGGGGATTTTATAGACACACTATTAATAAAAAAAATGATTGATCGTTGTCTATCTGATTACTTTGGAGATTCATCCCTTTTTCCATTAACGGCTGATGAATACGAAAAACTGATTGATAAAATATCTGGTACTCTTGTAAAGCAGGAGAATGAAGAAGTGTATACGATTGTCCACGATGTCATTTATGCATATTTGACACAGGATTAATCGAAACACAACTTGCTAACTAAGCATAAAAAAGTCAGGAACTGGCTATCTAGCAGTCCCTGACCTTTATTTTTGTTTAAATGATTTCCCTGCAATCTTTTCGATGAGACCCGGGAACACCTGATAAGCTCTACTTCCTAAATCCATCCACTTCGGTAGGTTGATTTCTCTTACCGGCCGGTCGATGCTATCGACAATCTTACTCGCAACGTTTTCAGGCTGGAGCATATATCGTTCAACATTTTTCTGATACTGTCCCGATTGATCTGCCACCTCAAAAAAATTCGTCTGAATCGGACCTGGATTAACAGCTGTCACATCGATCTGGTATTCCTCCAATTCCATCCGCAAACTGTTTGTAAACCCTAGAACAGCGTGTTTTGTAGCTGCATACACACTGCTTTTTGAAGTTGCAATCTTCCCAGCTTGTGAAGCAATGTTAATGATATGACCTGCACGTCTATCGATCATGCCTGGTAATACAGCTTTTGTGCACGTCATCAGGCCAACCACATTCGTATCGAACATCCCTTCAATATCATCAAGGTTTGCGTCCGTGAAATAGTCGAACTTACCATAACCCGCATTGTTTATTAACACATCGATCCGTCCGACACTCTCATCAACAGTCTGAAAGGTCTGTTGAACAGCGCTGTGATCACGAACGTCCAATCGATAAACGATAGGTTGTATGCCCGTTTTTTCTTCTATGTTCGATTGAAGAAGTTCTAACTTATCAAGTGATCGCGCCATTAAAACTGGAAGCCATCCTTTTAAGGCAACCTGGTATGCCATTTCCGCCCCAATACCACTCGATGCTCCAGTGATGACGACAATTTTTCTAGTTGCCACCTTGCTAATACCTCCTTGCTTGAAAATAAAGTACACCGTTTTGATTGGCAACATTCAGTTTATTATTGCTTTGTAAAAGGTCGAGGTGCCCAAGTGTTTCAGACATTGTGAGACCTAGCTCCTTTAAATAAATCGAGGGAAATAGCTTCATACAAATTTCAATGCCAGTTAAGGCCTTTCCTTCGATCATTTCTAAAATTCGCTCGGCTCGTTCTTCTTGCTTAAGCAGGCGTTCTTGAACAAGTTCAATCGGGTTCGAAACAATTTCACCGTGCCCGGAATACACTTTTTTCACATCGCATTCAATAACTTTTTTCAACGATTCACGATATTGCAACAGCGTCTTAGGCCGCTCCTCAATCCCAAGCGGCGGTGGTTCTATCAATGCATTTGAAGAAATGTGCTTGATGACATGGTCACCGCCAACCATGATCCCATCTTTCACACGGAATAGTGACAGATGCCCTTGTGCGTGACCTGGTGTTTCAAGGACCTTCCAACCCTCAAGCCCTTCAATTTCATCTCCCTCTTGCAAAATCGTGTCAATTTTCACCGTGCAAGAATAATCTAAATACTTGCGGATTTGCGCCATCGATTTTTTGTGGAACTGTTCGATACCCATCTCTTTGTACACTTTTTCGTAAAATCGGTCATGATGAGCTAAAAACACAGAGTCTTTCTGTAACCATGGAACATTGTAAGCTAAGCTTAGAAACGATACATTTCGACTTTTTAGAAAGTCTGACAAACCGACGTGATCCGGATGATGATGTGTAAGGATGACCTGTTGAATATCCTCCACATCGTACCCGGAATTTTCTATTTGCCTTTGGAACTCGGTCCAAGTTTCTTCTGTTTTCGGTCCAGTGTCGACAAGCGTCAGTTTCTCACCTTCAATTAAATACACATTAACATCCCCGACCGCAAACGGTGTAGGGAGAGTTATACAAGTTATGCGTTCATCCAAAACAAACAACGCCTCCAATAAAAGTATAAATGCCCTTGGGTAGTATCCATGAGGGCAAATTCAAAAATCTCTTGACATACAAGCTTGTCTTCCATAATAATTTATTTTAATAACATACGGTAGCTTTGAACGGGACTAATAAACCGAAGATCGACGCCAGAGATTGGAATCCATCGACTGGAAGATTCCATCGTAATGAATCGATTGAACCTGCCCGGGAGCTGTCAGGGATTATAACCTGATCGTTAAATCCACGATACGGATACAGAGCGGGCATCAATCTGATGCCAACCAAGGTGGTACCGCGGAATTCCCCTATCCGTCCTTTTATTAGGATGATAGGGGATTTTATCATTTCCTAGGAGGTATCAAGATGAACATACTCAAGCAAATGATTTCCTTCATCGGAGCGGGTTCGATGGCTGAATCGATTATAAAAGGCTTGTTGAACACCCAATGTGTCACCACTGAACAAATTCAAGTCACAAACCGATCCAATAACCAACGCCTTACTTGTATTGCAGAAAACTATCACGTTATAGTTTCTCGAAATTTTGAAAAAATCGTTTCCGATGCCGACGTTCTTATACTTGCCATGAAACCGAAAGATGCACTAGAAGCTTTATTGGCACTCCGTTCTTATGTAACAACAAACCACATCGTTTTATCGGTGATGGCTGGTATTTCAACCAATTTTATTGAGTCTGTGCTCGAGGATCAAATCCCCGTGATTCGGGCGATGCCGAATACATCATCGGAAATCGGCTTTTCAGCAACGACAGTATGTACAGGTAAGTACAGTACATTTGAGAATTTAAAAAACGCAATTCAACTTTTCGAATCGATCGGTTCCGTCTTCGTTGTCGATGAAAAGCAAATGGATGTAACAACAGCGATTGCCGGAAGTGGTCCAGCCTACTTTTATTATATCGCAGATGCCATCCAGAAAGCTGCCCTCATACATGGAATCGGTGATCATGAGGCACGAATGCTGATTGCTGATACGTTAATCGGTGCTGGGGAAATGTTAAAACAATCATCAACTGATCTTGGGCAGCTTCGAAAAAAGATTACAAGCCCCGGCGGAACCACGGCAGCTGGCATTCAAGCATTAATGGAAGGAAACGTCCATCATGCCTTCATTTCTTGCATCACAGCGGCCGTCCGGCGTTCACAAGAATTAGAAAAGGGCTAGTTAGGCCATATTCCGGCCTAACAATGGTGATTCGCCCATATATCCAGACTTCTTATTTCAGCAATTTTCCAATCGCAGCAGGGAGCATTTGGTGGAAAGGTCCAAATGAATAATCGACGTTTAATCGTTCCGTCCATTTATGTGCATCTCTCCCTAGCGGTCCTAAATTCATTACTGGAATGTCCAGCTGTTGAAGCTCATCAAGTGGAAACTGGTAGCCAATTTGATAGAGCGGCATATTTCGGAACAACGGAATCAATCCATCTACAGGCTGTGTAAGGCTTGTAAAACTCAAATCGGATAAGCCTGCAAAATAATGCTGTTTCTTCAAGGTTACATTGTGCTCCGTTTTCGCATGCTCGATCATTTCATTGACAACGGTTTGAATAAATTCATTTTTTCTTGATGATACAGCCGGATAGAATGGCGGACTGTAAAACAAGACGATCATCGGTCCCTCATCCTTACAAAGTGAAGCAAGGTCCGACACGAGCCGAGTCGAAAGATCACGATCACCTAGATCCTTAAAATTAGTAGAAATGTATGCCTGTCTTCGAATGATCTCAGCTTCCCCATAGTGCAGGATTGCCTTTTCAAGAAGCTCATCGTACGTAAAAACTTGAATTTGATGCAAAATCGGATTGAATTGCTCCCATTGGTTAAATGCTGTTGCCCGGTAAAGAAGCTGTTGCTCAATCCTAGTCGCGATATTTCGAGCGATCTCCAACAGCTTATCATTAAAATCAGAAACCGACCGTTCCATCGTCATCAAATTAAACATTGTTACAGCGACATGTGGGATTTGCACCGAATATTCTTCCTTCATATCCTTTTGCATCAAATTCGTAGGCGGAGGTGTCACTTCACCATCTATCGACTCACAAAAGTCCGTGTTCAACTCAAGTTCGCGTGTCAGCTCAGAAACCATATAATTCGCATTCAATCCTGAAAAGGGTTCACCAACATGCGTTTCCATTCCATAACATAAATACCCTGGAAGGAGCTTTCCGATTGAACCTGTGTATACATATTGGTTCGTGTCCCCCGGATAACGAGTAAAGACGGGTTCTGAATTTAAGCAAGCTTTATAGTGAAGATTTTGCGTTTCAGTTAATTCGAGCAACACTTCAACCGCTTCGAGCATTCCAGTTGAATTCGCCTCTTCATCAGGGACGGTCAACAATAATATGTTTCCGTCAAATTCACCTAAACTAGCTTTCTCAATCATTGACATTTGAAGAGTAAGTCCTGCCTTCATATCCATCGCACCACGGCCGAAAATCCACTCAGCCTGTTCAAGATCATCCTGGATAACATCCGGAAGCTCGTGTTTAATCGCCAGAAATTCCTGAGTCAGTTCTTTCGGACGGAAAGCAAGATTCTTCCACTCGCCATAATCCTCAATATCGACTACATCAAAATGGCTGATCAGAATAACCGTTTCGTTCGACTTCCCACTTTGCACGAGAGCGGTTACGAACTTTCGTCCATCACTAGTCGGATGTATTTGCAGATCCTCTGGCTTCTCTTTGAAATAATTCAGCTCTGAAAGCTTCATATAAATAAATTCACTGATCCCGATTTCAGCATCGGACCCTGTGATACTAGGAAATTCAACAAGCTGATAAAGCAACTCTTTTAAACTATCTTTGTCCTGCCATTTTCTCATGATGGACCACCCCTAGTTGATAGTAACGTTACCGATTGACGCTTAATGTAAACATATTGAAAGATTTCTGCACTTAGTAATAAATTCCTTTAATACTGATCAAACTTTTTGTATATTTAAAGCATAACTTTATCATAGGGAAAATACGTATTCAGCTTTACCCATACCATTAAAATTAATTCTCTTTCCAAGGGGAGATGATCATGACATATATTTTTGCTCATCGGGGCGCAAGTAAATATGCCCCTGAAAATACGATGGCATCATTCCAGAAAGCAATCGAGTTGAATGCTGACGGAATCGAACTTGATGTCCAGCTTTCAAAAGACAACATTCCTGTGGTCATTCATGACGAAAACGTAAAGCGAACGACGGACGGAAAAGGCTTGGTTTGTGAATATAGCTTTGAACAGCTTCAATGTTTTGATGCTGGCAATTGGTTTTCCAGTCATTTTCAGGAAGAACGAATTCCTTCCCTAGAAGAGGTCCTGATTTGGATAAAATCGACCCCCTTGAAGCTGAATCTCGAACTAAAAAATACCATCCTTCCACATTATGGCATGGAAAGGCTGGTTTATGACCTCGTTACTAAATACGATCTCAATGACCGAATTATTTACTCATCGTTCAACCATTATAGTTTACGTGAACTTCAAAGAATCGATCGAACTAATGAAATTGCACCCTTATATTCCTCAGGTCTATATGAACCGTGGAACTATGTACGTAAATTAAACACCAAAAGTGCCCACCCGCACTGGAGAACCCTTAATGCTAGCATATTGAAAAGCTTCACTAAACATGGAATAAAGGTGAGAACATATACCGTCAATGATCCGAAGAAAATGCGTTGGTTGTTTGATCAGCAGGTGGAAGCCATCATTACAGATGTTCCAGACATTGCAAAGAACGTTCTGGATGGCGTTCACCACCATAAGCCATCTAAAATCCTGACAATCCTACAAAAACTGAATCCACTTTAGTGAGACAATAATTCCTGAAGCGACGAGTCTGAAGGGTGGGCAGTGTTTCAGGAATTTTCGCCGTCCTATGCTAAACTAAAAGATAGTAATGATTAATTGAGGTGAAAGAATGATTGCAAAGCTTTTTGAACCAATAACTTTCCGAAATGTAACACTTAAAAACAGGATTGTCATGTCACCGATGTGTATGTATTCCTGTTTTGAACAAGATGGTAAAATAACCAACTGGCATAAAACCCATTATCCAAGCCGTGCTGTTGGACAAGTGGGATTAATAATCGTTGAATCATCCGCTGTTCATCCACAAGGCCGTATTTCCATGCAAGATCTTGGGATTTGGAATGACTCCCATGTGGAAGGATTGCAAGAGCTCGTTGGACTGATCCATGAACAGGGTGCGAAAGCTGCCATCCAACTTGGTCACGCTGGTCGGAAAGCCATCGTAGAAGGGCCGATTTACTCGGCATCGCCGCTTCCATTTAAAGAAGGCATGGAACAGCCCGAGGAAATGTCGATAGAACAAATCAAAAAAACTGTTGAAGATTTTCAAGCTGCTGCACGTCGCAGTAAGGAAGCCGGATTTGATATTATTGAAATTCATGGTGCACACGGTTATTTGATCAATCAATTCCTGTCACCGCTTACGAATGAACGAACAGATGAGTATGGCGACTCAAAAGAAAAACGATTCCGGATTCTTCGGGAAATCATTACTGCTGTAAAGTCTGAATTTGATGGACCACTCTTTGTTCGGATCTCAGCAAATGATTACCATCCAAAGGGGTATACAGTTGAAGATTATGAGGACTATGCTACCTGGATGAAGGATTTAGGGGTCGATCTCATCGATTGCAGTTCAGGTGCAGTCGTACCTGCAAAAATCAACCCTTATCCAGGTTATCAGGTTCAATATGCGGATTACCTACGTTCAAAAGCGAATGTTGCAACAGGGGCAGTGGGTATGATTACTTCACCGCTACATGCAGAAGAAATCCTGCAAAATGAGCGTGCTGACTTGATCTTTCTTGCCCGTGAATTATTACGAGACCCGTATTGGCCAAGACGTGCCGCGAACGAACTGAATGTTGAACTGGCACCACCCAAACAATATACAAGAGGCTGGTAAATAAAGTATTGAGGCTGACTTGGAAGAGTCAGCCTCATTTTTATTGCTACTTCTTTTTATTCTTTTTCATTTTGATGCGATGGTTCTCTTTTCCCCACGATAACATTTTCTGAATGGCAGCTTCATAGCGAGTTGTTTGCTCTTGGGTTGCATCTTGTTCTCCGTACCGTACTTGTTGATAAATACCAGTTATTTGGTCATGTAAATTTTCCGGAGGGTCGATTCGATCTAACCATTCTTGAACAGATTCATACCTGAACCGCCCAAAATCATACTTTGCCATTTTTCTTTCTAGTTGGTATAGACGTTTACGGACCCTATTTTCAGGAGCCTTACTTTTAGTCCAGGATGAATAATCCGGTTCAGCGTAGTTTAAGGCATGTGATTCTACGGTGGGTGATAGCGTCACTTGACCACGCAACGTTAAATGTTTGTGGTAAAACTTATAAAACATCCATACGACAATAATAATAGCTGCAATGATGAGTATGGCGTTCATCCATTCGATAATGCCTGAACCACCATGTTCCTGATTTAATAGTTCCTCACTCATATCTGAAGCATTATCCGTGTCTTTCGATTGATTATCATTTTCGGACATAAACGATGTTAGCCAGTTAAAAAAACTGCTAACCGGATAGTAAAAAATAACTGCAAGTGTTCCACTGATCAACTTCATAGCAAGCATGAATGCCTGTTTAATCAATGGAAATACGGCGACAATGACACCCGTAACACCTATGAATCCTACAAAAGTATACGTAACATAACGTTGTAAGGCAGGGTTCGTTTCTTGTTGACGAACTATTCGATTCAATCGAATTGCCAAGAGCAGAATAAACTGGAACAACGTTAAAGCCAATGCGTTCATAAGCTCATCACTCGTTCGGTATAAAACGAAAAAAATGGATAGACCGATCACAGAAAACAGAAACAAATATACTTCCTGTCCTATATCTGAATCAAGGAAATGTAATGTAAACCTCCATGTACATACTAGAGAAACAATAATTACTAAAAGCCAATCTAACCCCATAACCCAACCGATTCCACATAGGAATGCGGCGATTAATAGAACTTTCCCTACAGTAATTTCAATCCTCGGCAATATGAATTCTAAAAGAACTCCACCGACAACCATCAACACGATAACGGGGACCATTACGTTTGTTTTAAATGGGGCATAAAACCAGACCGTCGTGAGAGCTACGAGTAAAACATCCATTAAGTAATGAAGCCATCTCGTACGGATGATCATAGAAGAACTCATGATATCGCCCTCCTCTTTTCAAGCCGGTCTAAGCTTGCTGAGGACTCATCCAAAAACACTTTATAAAGATCCATTCCCTGCCTATTGAATCGCTCGTAATAGTCTGCATCTGTCTGGTCATCTCCTACCAAAATCAGAACAGAAGAGCTGAAGTGACGTCGTTCAAACATCGACAATACTCGGTGCATCGGAACTTTAATGCTGCTATTATTTAATCGTGCTAGTAGTTCTAACGCTTTTGCCAACTGGCTTTTCCCCTCACCTTTTTCAAGGTGCATGTATGGAATTCTTCCTCTTGTCTTAATGTTGATGTAAATCTCGAAGGGAATATTCTGTTGAAAGGCGAATTGGCAAAGATAAGCTGTGTAACTAATCTGTTTTTCTAGTAGCTCAGACTCTCCCAATCGTGCTGCCTCTTTCGGATCAAAAATGACGTTCAAGAAGATTGTCCATGTTTGCGTCATCGCTTTTTCATAGATCTTCGTTTGCAATTCTTCCATTCGAGCAGATGCTTTCCAATGAATGCGTTGGAAGGAGTCTCCAGCCTCATAATCTTTCGTACCGACAACAAGATTGCGATCTTCAAATAAGGAGGATGGAACGACTCGACTCCCCTGCCGGCTCTGAATTAATTGTTGTACGCCGCCTACCGGCAACAATGTGGGATAAACGATCAACTCAGATTGGACGAGTCGATCGTTAACGAGCTTTCCTGTCGTCGCGTTCATCAGATCATAGACGGTAAGGCTGAGCATTGATACTTTCGCAACACCTCTTCTATTTCCTGTGATATTGAATGTTAAGCTTTTTGGTTCATTAGGAAGAAATGTAAATGGAACCGAGTACTCATTTACATTTCTCCGTTCCTCTATTGGTTGGAGGTTTTTAATTGAGCATTGATTATCTAATAAAAACGTCAAGTTCCCACTGAAGACAGGTAAACGACTACGATTCGCAATTTGTACCTTCCATTGATCTTGATCACCAGGAAACATCCGGATTGTTTGCCGGTTGTTGTTATATGAGAGTCTGCGTGTTATGAAATCAATATATCGACTCGATAAAACTGTACTTAATCCACTAAGAATCCCTATCCAAAACAAAACAGATGATTTCCCATAAAAACTCATAATAATGATAAACACAGAAAGTAGTGGAAGGTACATCGTAATTGGATTTGAATCGATGCTTCTACGCCAAATCACTTTTGCACCGCTCCTGCTTCTACCGGTACTTCCACTTCATCAAGAATGTCTTGGATGACTTGTTCAGGAGTTTTGCGTAGTTCTCCTTCCATTGAAAGTACAAGTCGGTGCGAAAGTACATATGGAGCCATATGTTTTACATCTTCCGGATTTGCAAAATCTCGACCTTTGAGCCAGGCGTATGCCTGAACAGCTCGCATGAACGCGAGTGTTCCCCTAGGACTTACGCCAATTTCTATTTGTTTGGATCTTCGTGTTTCAACCACAATCGATAGCATGTACGACTCAATTTCTTCTGTTAAATGGACAGACTTGATTGATTCTTGCATCTGTATGATTTCATCAGTCGAGTAGATTGAGGATAAGCTATTAAATGGTTCTTCGTTTCGATAGGCTTTCATCATGCTTTGTTCTTGATGGAAGCTTGGGTAACCAACATTGATTTTAAGCAAAAAACGGTCCATTTGAGCTTCTGGTAATGGAAAAGTTCCGTGCGACTCAATCGGGTTTTGGGTTGCAAGCACGATAAACGGGTTCGGCAAACGTACCGTCTCACCATCGATTGTCACCTGGCGCTCCTCCATTACTTCAAGCAAACTGGACTGTGTTCGGGGTGTAGCCCTGTTGATTTCATCTGCTAATAAAACATTCGCAACTACTGGGCCGTATCTCGTTTCAAACTCTCTCGTCTTTGGATTCAAATATTGGATTCCTGTTACATCTGAAGGGAGTACATCCGGTGTAAACTGGATTCTGCGGAACGTTCCTTCAATTGATTTTGCGATACTTTTCGCAAGCATCGTTTTTCCCGTCCCAGGAACATCTTCCAATAATACGTGACCGCGTGCTAGCAATGCGACCATCATTAAATCAACCGTTTTATCTTTACCGATCAGTACCTTGCCGATCGATTGTCTTAACTCCTCAAGTTTCGTTCTTCTTTCCATTTCTATTTTCCCCCTTTTTCTCTATACCCTTCTGAACAGAATGTTCTCCATATTTACGTTGAATTTTGTCTAAAGTTTCAAAAAGTTGTTCATCTTTTGTAAAATGATGGTACGAAAATAAGTCGAGCTGGCGATACGCTCGATTTTTTTCAATTACTTGTATCGCACTGACACCTAACAGCCTAACAGGTTCCCCGTTCCAGTGTTCTTTGAAAATCTTTTTTGCTGCTAGGGCGAGATCGGTTTTCTCCTGAATAGGGTTTGATAACGTCTCGCTTCTCGTCACCGTTTTTCGACCTGCATATCGGATTGTGAGCTGAAGTGTCGTCGCTACGACTTTTTTCCGTTTAAGCCGTAGTTCAAGAGAATCTGCGAGTTCATGTAGAACTTTGTCCATTTCAGCAAACTGAACAAGATCTTCGGGTAATGTGGTTGAAACGCCTACCGTTTTGAACGAATTGGAGGCTTCCGGATCTACTTCCCGGTTATCCATTCCTCTCGCTCTCTGCCATAGTTTTTCACCATTTTTGCCAAGTGCAAGCTTGACATCCCATTCTCCCTTATTCGCAAGGTCCCCAATCGTAAAAATATTGATTTCATGGAATTTTTCCATCGTCTTTTTTCCGACCCCATGCATTTCTTCAATTTTCATAGGCCAGAGTATTTGTGGTATTTCCCGTTTCCGTAGTACCGTAATTCCAAGAGGCTTTTTCATATCAGAAGCCATTTTAGATAAAAACTTATTCGGTGCGATACCGATGCTGCAAGGAAGCCTTAACTCATTGAGTAGCCTTGTTTGAATTTCATGCGCAATATCTAATGGAAAACCTCGTAAAGAGGCATCGGTCAAATCGATATAACCTTCATCAATCGAAACAGGTTCAACAAGATCGCTATATTCACATAACATATCAAATATCTTTTTCGAAGCATTTCTATACCGTTCGAACGATGGTGGAAGGACGATCAAATCGGGACATTTCCTTTTTGCTTCCCATAAAGGCATGGTTGTACGTACACCTTTTGCACGTGCTTCATAACTACTTGTTACAATGATCCCTTTCCGATCCTCCACATTCCCTGCAATCGCAACAGGTTTCCCTTTTAAAGATGGATCCAGCGCGATTTCAACTGAGGCATAAAAGCTATTCATATCGACATGAAAAATAACTCTAGCTGTTTTTGATTTGTTCAACATGAATTTCTTCACCAACCCATTCAATCGATGATCCAAGTCTACTTTTGTGCATTTAAATCTTTCGCAGTCTGTTCGGTCCAATCAATGAATTCTTTGCCATGAAAATGTTGGTTTAAATTCCGATGGAACGTAATCATTTCTTCTAAAAACTTTCGATTGTCGGTAGATTGTTGGTCAAATTCTATCAAATATTCATATAACTTATATGAGAATGCGGCAGATTGCTTTTGCTTTTGACGGCCTTCATCTGTTAAGACTGCATATGAAACTCGTCTATCATCATTTTTCTTAATCAATGTTATGTATCCCTTTTGCTTTAAGCGATTGATGACTTGCATAACGGTTGAGACGTCCCATAATCCTACGTTTGCAATCCTAGTAATCGTCGCTTCCCTTTCAAGCTCAACAATCCATAGAACGTGCTGTTCTGCTTGTGTTAAACCGATGCTTCTAGCTGCCTTCTGCCACTCTTCTTCTAGAATTTTGTAGGTACCCCTCAAATAGTTCATCATGATATGTAGGTTTCCTGGAATCATAGTACGCTGCCTCACTTCCATTTTTTGATTCAAAACTATTATTAAAATAGTAGTTTTATATTAACATATATTGTAAGAGGGCACACTATTTAAAATAATTTTAATATAAAATTCTAAAGAAAACTCGGCGATTGCCGAGCCTTCAGGCGAGAGCAAAGTCGTAGTTGCGCTAATACAATTGAAAGTATTTTTATACTTAACGTGTAAAAAAAGAACCGAACCGAATAGGTCGCTCTTCTCCTTAGACAACTTGCTATACGGAGGAGACGGACATTTTCCTATTACGGATCGGTAGTATAATTTATCTGCTTGTTAGTTTTTTGCTCCAACCTGCTCGATAATCGATACAACGAGCTCAGAGGTTTTCACCAGTTCTTCAATCGGCATACGCTCATTTGCTGTATGAATTTCTTCGTAACCGACTGCGAGGTTTACAGTTGGGATGCCAAATCCTGCGATAATGTTGGCATCACTTCCTCCCCCACTGTGAAGCAAGTCCGGCTTACGACCGATTTTTTCTACAGCCTGTTTCGCAACCTCAACGACTTCATCCCCATGATCGAACTTGAATCCTGGATACATGACGATGACCTCGACATTTGCTGTTGCACCCATTTCTTCTGCAGTCTTTTCAAACGCATCCTTCATCTTTTGGACTTGCTCTTCCATTTTCTCTGGGATCAAGGACCTTGCTTCTGCCAGGATTTCAACATGGTCGATAACAATGTTTGTATTCGTTCCAGCACCACCAGAAAAGCGGCCAATGTTCGCTGTTGTCTCTTCATCTATCCGACCAAGCGGCATTTTCGAAATTGCTTTAGCTGCAACAGTTATTGCGGAAACACCTTTTTCAGGGGCAACACCCGCATGAGCAGTTTTACCTTTGATAGTTGTAATCACCTTAGCTTGAGTCGGCGCAGCTACAATAATATTTCCGACTTTACCATCAGAATCAAGTGCGAATCCATACTTTGCATCGACGAGTGCTGGGTCAAGTTCTTTCGCACCAACTAGACCCGACTCTTCACCGACTGTAATAACGAATTGAATTTTGCCGTGTTTTATGTCATTTTCTTTTAAGACTCGGATTGCTTCAAACATAGCAGCTAATCCTGTTTTATCATCTGCTCCAAGTATGGTTGTCCCATCCGTTTTAATATAGCCGTCTTCAATCGATGGTTTAACCCCATTACCAGGTACAACTGTATCCATATGAGAAGTGAAGTAAATTGGATCAGCTTTTTCATCTGTAGCGGGTAACGTACAAACTAAGTTGCCAGCTCCGTGTCCAGTTTTCTCTTTCGTATCATCCTCAAACACCTCAAGACCAAGGTTAGAAAACTTTTCCTTAAGCACCTTCGATATTTCTTCCTCATATTTTGTTTCTGAATCAATTTGTACGAGTTCTAAAAATTCCTCAACAATTCGTTCTTGATTAATCATATTTTTAGCTCCTTTGTTGTTAGCAATTACGTTTTGTTTACGGTCCAGACATTTTGAACCCCCCATTCAAATCATGTTCAAAAAGGGGGATCAAAAGAGCCGGAATTTCTGAAGTTCAACTAAATACGCCTGAAACCACGTTGAACTGACTCACATCCTGTGAGCACAACGCCGAACTGACTAACATCCTGCGACTGCGGTTACTCGGCGCAAAACTGCATTGTAGTAACTAAATCTGTAGTCTTGTTAGCCTCCGGACTTTTTGTACTACTACTCTATAAAGGGATGTTTCCGTGTTTTTTGGAAGGACGACTATCCTTTTTGTTACGTAGCATATGTAATGCTTGAGCGAGCTTTATCCGTGTTTCTCTTGGGTCGATTACATCATCGACCATACCTCTTGATGCTGCAACATATGGGTTTGCGAATTTTTCCCGATATTCATCGATCTTCGCATTTCGAGTTTCTTCAGGGTTATTGCTATTTTGGATTTCCCTAGCAAAAATGATATTGGCTGCTCCCTCTGGTCCCATTACGGCAATTTCAGCATTTGGCCAGGCGTAGACAAGGTCTGCACCGATCGATTTACTATTTAGGGCCACATAAGCCCCACCGTATGCTTTTCTTGTAATCACGGTGATTTTTGGAACGGTCGCCTCAGAATAAGCATAAAGGATTTTCGCTCCATGTCTTATGATACCGCCGTGCTCCTGTTTAATTCCAGGAAAAAAGCCTGTAACGTCTTCAAATGTAATTAACGGTATATTGAAGCTATCACAAAATCGGATGAATCGAGCAACTTTATCAGAGGAATCGATATCCAATCCACCTGCCATCACCTTTGGCTGATTGCAAATCAGACCAATCGACTCCCCTTTTATCCGACCAAAACCGACAACGATATTCCGCGCAAAGTCTTTATGGACCTCCATAAATGAATCCTGATCGACTACTTCTAGAATAACATTTCTTACATCGTAAGGGCGAATAGTTTCAAATGGTACGACATCGGCAAGATTTTCTCGATAATCAGATTGTTCTTCACCAGATACCCGTTCGGGTTTTTGCTCATTGTTTTGTGGAAGATACTCAAGCAGACGGCGGACCTGGAGCAACGTCTCTTCCTCAGTAGGTGCGGTAAAATGAGCATTTCCACTTTTGGAACTATGAACCTTTGCTCCACCTAAATCCTCTGAACTGATGTTTTCGCCAGTCACCGTTTCAATTACCTTCGGACCTGTTATGAACATCTGACTAGTCTGCTCCACCATAAATACAAAATCGGTAATAGCAGGAGAATAGACCGCTCCACCTGCACACGGACCTAAAATCACAGAGATTTGCGGAATGACCCCAGAGTAAATCGAATTTCGGTAGAAAATTTGTCCGTACCCATCTAAAGATACGACACCTTCTTGAATTCGTGCCCCGCCTGAATCGTTCAACCCTATAAAAGGGGCCCCATTTTGCGCAGCAAGGTCCATTACCTTCGCAATCTTTTGTGCGTGCATTTCACCAAGTGCACCACCGAAAACGGTAAAATCCTGTGCAAACAAATAAATAGAACGCCCATGGATGGTCCCATAACCGGTTACGACTCCTTCACCGGGTGCACTATTCTTATCCATTCCAAAATCCTGATTTCTATGCTCGATAAATGGATTTATTTCTATAAAGCTGTCTTTATCCAGGAGCAAATCGATTCGCTCACGTGCAGTTAATTTTCCTTTTTCATGCTGTTTATCGATTCGTTCATCCCCACCGCCCATTTGTACTGTTCTGCGGCGGTCGTAAAGCTCATTGATTTTATCATAGATGTCCATCTTTATATACGCTCCTTCGATGATTTGTCACATAGTTCATAAAGTACCCCTTGTGTCGATTTCGGGTGCATGAATGCGATCTCTGCGCCCCCCGCTCCAGGCTTAGGTACGTCATGAATCATCGAGATCCCATTTTCTTTCAGTTGTTGGATCCGCTTTTCAATATTCTCGACTCCAAGAGCGACGTGATGGATTCCAACTCCTCGCTTTTGAATAAATGAATGGATCGAACTGGATTCATTCGTTGGTTCGAGTAGTTCAATTCGAATATTCCCAGCATTTAGAAAGGCAATCTTCACAGATTCTGACTTCACTTCTTCGATGCCTTCAAGCTTTAAATGTAGCGTATCTAAATAAAATGGAAGCGACTCGTCAAGCGACTCAACCGCTATCCCGATATGATCAACCTTTTTCACGATTTCGTTGTCCACATCTAGGTTAATTCCATCGCGCTGATAGACAGCTTTTTCAATGTATTTGGCAGTTTCGATAGAAGGAGTTCCTGGTGTGAAAATCTTTTGTACACCGTTTTTCTCAAGAAAAGGAATATCCTCCCAAGGAATGACACCACCACCGATGACAATAATCTCCTCTGCTCCCTGTCCTTTTAGTCCATTTACAACCTCTGGAAACAATTCGTTGTGGGCACCAGAAAGGCAGGACATCCCGATTGCATCCACATCTTCTTGTATAGCGGAAGCAACGATTTGCTCTGGAGTTTGTCGCAATCCAGTATAAATAACCTCCATTCCATAATCACGTAACGCCTGAGAGATGATTAACGCCCCACGATCATGCCCATCCAAGCCTGGCTTGGCAATTAAAACACGAATTTTCTTTTTCATTTGTTTTGACCTCCATGTCTCCTATATACCCGTAAACTCACCGAATTCTTCTCGTAATACGCCGCAAATTTCACCAATCGTACAATAGGATCTTACACAATCAACAATCAGCGGCATCAGGTTGTCTTTTCCTTTTGCACCAGCTCTAAGTGCATCTAACTGAGCGCTCGCTCGTTCATTATCTCTCGTCTGTCGTATTTTAGTGAGCTTCTCGATTTGATGCTCGCGTAAGCTCGGACCAACCCGGTGCAGCTCCGGCTTTGGTTCATCATCGAGCTTGAATGCGTTCATACCGACGACAATTTGTTCTTCTTTTTCAATCGCCTTTTGTGTTTCATACGATGTGTGGTGAATTTCGCGCTGCATGTAACCTTGCTCAACAGCGGAAACTGCCCCGCCAAGCTCTTCGATTTTTTCAAGATATTCATTTGCAGATTGCTCCAGATGGTCCGTTAAGGATTCCACATAGTACGAACCTGCAAGGGGATCCACTGTGTCCGCCACACCACTTTCATGTGCAAGAATCTGTTGTGTTCGAAGAGCGATACGTGCCGACTCTTCAGTTGGCAGGGCTAGTGCTTCATCACGTGAATTCGTATGCAAGCTTTGTGTTCCTCCCAGAACAGCTGAAAGCGCCTGAACGGTGACCCGTACAATATTGTTATCAGGTTGTTGGGCAGTGAGGGTCGATCCACCTGTTTGAGTATGAAACCGCAACTGCCAGCTTTTCGGATTTTTGGCACCATACGTTTCCTTCATTATTTTCGCCCACATGCGCCTAGCTGCTCTGAACTTAGCAACCTCTTCAAAAAACTCATTATGAGCATTAAAAAAGAAAGCGAGGCGAGGTGCAAAATGATCAACATCCAGACCCGCTTCAAGGGCTGCTTCAACATATGCTTTTCCGTTCGCAATCGTAAACGCAAGCTCCTGTGCCGCTGTCGCACCTGCTTCACGTATGTGATAGCCGGAAATACTGATTGTATTCCATTTTGGTACATCTGTAGCGCAATAGGCAAAAATATCGGTGATGAGACGCATGGACGGCTTTGGTGGAAAAATGTACGTCCCTCTTGCAATGTATTCTTTAAGGATATCGTTTTGAATCGTTCCAGAAATCTGTTCAGCTGAAATCCCTTGTTTTTCAGCGACGACAATGTACATCGCCAGCAACACAGCTGCGGGTGCATTGATTGTCATTGATGTACTTACTTTATCAAGTGGGATATCCTTCAAAAGTGCTTCCATATCCTCAAGTGAATCAATAGCCACCCCAACCTTACCTACCTCACCCCTTGACATCGAATGATCTGAGTCATAACCAATTTGTGTGGGGAGATCAAATGCAACCGATAAACCTGTCTGACCTTGCTGCAATAGGTATTGGAAACGATTGTTCGTTTCTTCTGCGGATCCGAAGCCGGCGTATTGTCGCATCGTCCAATACCTTGCACGGTACATGGTCGGCTGGATTCCTCTAGTAAACGGGTATTGACCAGGCAACCCGAGTTGTTCCATATATGCTGAATCCAATTGATCTGGCAAATATAAGCGGTCAATATCAATTTTAGAGGACGTTTCGAACGCTTCTTTACGTTCCGGAAACCTATCCATTAATTTTTTCGTGGTTTCTTGCCATTCTTTGTACAATTTAGAGAAGTCCTTTTCCTGTTCCATTCTAGAAGCCTCCTTAAACTCTTATGTTTACCACTTAACTCACTTCTCTATGTAAGCGGTTAACTCCTGCAAATACTCGAAAAAACTCGACAACCTTTACGCTTGTCCCTTAATCTTTTTCTTTGTACAATAAAAATATGTGTTCAAAAGTGAACAATCAGAATAGGGGTTCGACTTAGATCATCACGATTTAGAGTGATTGTTAGGAGGTTTACCAATTGCGTAGAAAATGGATGAAAATCATCATTTATATCATGATCATTTCAATGTTACTCTCGATTCTAACTAGTGTTGCCTTCATGTTTTAACTTGATGATAAAATAGGCGTTCTGTACTGAATGATTTTTTTTGATAATTTTCACTCACGTGCGTTTAGAACGTGAACAAATGGGAAATATGTTTAGATATGGAGCATGTAAAGAGGAGCGTGATAACCCATGTCTAATCACTTCCCTTTGTTAAAAAACATTTTTACTAGAACAGAGGAAGCATTAAAGGTCTTCATGGAAGTTCTTGAACCGACAATTGAAAATGCTAAAGATGAACATGAGCGTTTATATTTCCATCATATTTATGAGGAAGAAGAACACCGGCAGGACCGTCTAACTGTACTAAACCCAAAGTTGGACTATTTTATTGAACACAACGATGCAGCAGATCGATCGAACCATGAATTTATAAGGTTGCTACAAGATATCAGCCTTGAAAAGTTCGGACTTCATAATTTTCTTGAACACTTGGATCTGGCACTCTTTCAATTTAAAGATACCGAGTACGAACCTAGCTTACAAAGCTTGCGTGATATGACCAACGAAGATTATCAAGCCATAAAATCTCTTCTTAACGAATTGAATGATCAATTTGAAGGGGCGGCAAACTCTGCTGCTTCGATTCCAACTGACGAAAAAGAACATGTAGCGAAACACCTTAAGGTTGATAAATATATAAATGACCCGGTAACACAATCATCTTTAACATCGTCTATTACTATTGCCAGTCAGAAAAAAAAGCTTACCGTCGGCAGTTTAAAAGGAGGCGATCAATAGATGAATAAAACGTCAAGATTTGCTGATTCTCCCTTAGGTGATCGTGATTGGGAACGACTAGATGAAACGATTGTTAATAGTGTCCGCAGACAATTGATCGGCCGTCGATTTATTGATATTTATGGACCACTAGGACAAGGTGTCCAAACCGTTACAAATGACGTATATGAAGAAAAAGAACATGGTATGATGGGCTACCATGGTGAAAGCCTCCAGTTGACTGAGCCAACGAAAAGGATCAACTTGACAGTCCCGCTATTGTACAAAGACTTTATTTTGTACTGGCGGGATATTGAACAAGCGAAAACATTAGATATCCCAGTCGATTTCTCGGCTGCAGCCAATGCTGCCGCCCAATCTGCTCTACTAGAGGATGATATGGTATTTAATGGTGCGAAAACGTTTGATATCGACGGGTTGATGAACGTTAAAGGACGCTTGACTCATATTCGGGAAGATTGGATGAAGTCGGGGAATGCATTTATGGATGTTGTTGAGGCACGTAACAAATTACTGAAAATGGGACATAGCGGACCCTATGCACTGGTTCTTTCACCCTCTTTATATGCCTTGATTCACCGTGTACATGAAGGTACTCATGTTCTTGAAATTGAGCATATCCGTGAGCTTGTTACAGATGGTATACATCAATCACCGGTTATAAAAGAGGATTCGGGTGTTCTTGTTGCAACTGGCCGGGAAAATCTTGACCTTGCCATTGCTGAAGATTTTGATTCGGCCTTTATGGATACTGATAACATGAATTACTTGTTCAGAGTTTATGAAAGCTGTGTCTTAAGAATAAAAAGGCCCTCTTCCATCTGTACACTCGAGTCACCTAAAAAAAAGTAGAGTCCCATTAGGATTCTACTTTTACTCTTTTGTACTCTATTATGCAATTTTTATGATTTTCGAATTAAATTCTTTATTCAGCTGTTTTAATTCACGTTCTCTCTCAATAGCATCCATACCGATGTCATCTAGGATCGCTTGAACTTCTTCCCAAAAAATCTGTGTGAAGGAACCCTCGTTTACTTCACAAAGACGTATTAAGTAGTCGATCCTCTGTTTCGTTTTGAGTTTTTTACAGTAACTGTTTTTCAATTCTTTAATCGGACAATGCCGTGTTGACGTCATTATACTAATGTCATGAACATTGACAATGTAATGCTCGCCTTCATCCGAAATAAAACCGATCGAATAAAAAGTTGCTCCAGAGTAATCGACGTTGGTAATTACAGGGTATGTAAATTCTTCACCCGTACTCAAACGAATTCGATTCGCTTCAATAGCTCCACCTAGTTTTCTCTCGTTTGTAATCAATGTGTGCATATCAGTGAAACCATGTACATCGTAATTCATGAGAGTTCCTCCTTAACGATAATCGTTCTCATTGATATTCATTCTCATTTTATATGAGAATCGTTCTCATGTCAACGAGTAAATTATGATTTTCGGAACATTTCATAAAAAAACGTAATGTTTCGTATGCTATGAAAGGATGGTTGAAGGTGAAAAAAGCCTTAACAGTGGGGTCTCTTAAACAAAATGCAATTGTTGAAGTGTCGAAGGAAGTTTCAGGTGCCGCTAATACGTCGGAAGCGACGATCAAGAATACTACAACAACTGAAAAGATCTATTTTATACAAAATCGAAGAAGCTGCACTATTCCTTTTAAAAAATGGTCAACTGTATTAGATACTGCCTTGGCGAATGGTTGTCAGTTGGATTTTAAATGCAAAAAAGGAATATGCGGAAAATGTGAGATTCATGTCCTAAAGGGGATGGACAGACTAACATCACCGAACGGAGTTGAACAGAAAAACCTTGGTTCTAATCTTCATTCAGGACACCGGCTTTCTTGCCAAGCACGAATGAAGTAATTCCTGCTATTCGTCATATTCCACAATCACATTCCGCATTTGTGCAATTTCCAGAAGCGATTTTGAGGTATTTACTACCACTATCTTTGTTCCAAGCGGTACATGGTCGTACAACCATTGGATGTCGTCTTCTTTAAACCGGACGCAGCCTGCTGTCACATATTTTCCAATCGTTTCAGGGTTGTTGTTTCCATGGAGTCCATAGATTCTTCCATCAGTATTCTTCGCATCAAACCCGATCCAGCGTGAACCGAGAGGATTATCCGGATCACCGCCACGGATATCTTTTTTCCTATAATAAGGGTCCTTTGCTTTAACGACAATTGTAAATTCTCCCTCAGGTGTTAGTTCTGTTGATTTTCCAGTTGCTACACGTCCTTCTTTTACAATGTTCCCTTCATCAACAAAGAGATATGAATTCGTTTGTTTGTTCACAATCAAGTAAGGATCCCCAGGCAATGGGTTTTCTCCTAATGGCCATATAGGCGATGAAAAGGCAATGATCAGGGCAAAAACTAGATTTATGGCTCCCACTTCTAACTCTCCCTTCCAATCAATTAATTATAGTTTGCCCAATCCACCTATGTCATTCATCCCTTACTTTAAAATACCGCTTTAAAATTAAGTATTGTTCCATTTCATTTAAAAAATGAAGCAAAGAGGACCGAGTCTCAAATTCGATTCGATCAGACGGTAATTCCATTTCCCGAAAGGATTGCCGTAACTGCTCAAGTTCATTTAGATATTTTTGGGCGGTATTCCCTGGGTGAATTGCATCGGCAATACGCTTTAAGAAATCTGCGATTTGATGACTTTGGACATAGCTTCGATCGAGCGATGAAATGATCGGAAGTACACGTTCAAGGATTTCAAATTGCTTTTCCCTCATTTTAAAATAATTGTAATACTCGTTTTGATCTCTTAACAGGTGGTTTTCCACATCCTGAAATGCCAAACTTTTCCCTTTTTGTATTAACTGATCTGCTTTGACAATCTCTTTCCCATCCCAATCGTTGTCACCGTTTCGTAAGAATCCTGCATATTCAAGTAAGATAGTTTGGATTAAGTCTTCTAATTCTGACTGGTATCCCTTGAGCTGTTTCTCCATGCTTGGCATATACAAATTCATAAGCAATGCAACCCCTATTCCAATCGAAATGATAGCAAGCTCATTGAACACAATCGATACATTGACATCTTTAATCATCAGCAAGTGCAGAATAATTACGGAGCTTGTAATCACTCCCTGTTGGATACGTAACGCTACGGTCGTCGGTATAAAAACAAGCAGCAAAAAACCGAGGATAAAGGGATGGTATGAAATCCCTTCAAAGAATACGAATCCATACAGAATACCGATGATACACGCAACAAACCGCTGTGCAGCACTGATTATCGACCGTTTTTTCGTCACTTGTATTGAAAGGATTGCAAGTATACCGGCTGAAATATAATTATCGAGTTCCAAAAATTTTGCAATATAGATCGCAACAGGCGCTGCAATCGCAGTCTTAAATGTACGATAACCAATCCGAAACATCCGATAAACACCTCCTGATCGAACGTAAAAATGGAATGACTCATAAGAATCATTCCCTAAAATAAACCATTCTAATGATTCAAGATAAATATCATGACTTTCTTAAAGTGTGGGGCATTCGGGATTTAAAGTATCTTCGCTAAAAACTGTTGCGCCCGTTCCGTCTTCGGTGAAGAGAAAAATGTATTTGGATCACATTCTTCTATTAGCGTACCTTCATCTAAAAATAAGACTCGATCGGAAACCTCTCTCGCGAAAGCCATCTCGTGTGTAACGATGACCATCGTCATTCCGGTATGTGCTAAAGATTTGATAACCTCGAGAACTTCTTTTACCATTTCAGGATCTAGTGCTGAGGTCGGTTCATCAAACAGCATCACCTGTGGCTCCATCGCAAGTGCACGTGCAATAGCCACCCGTTGTTTCTGACCGCCTGAAAGTCGACTCGGATAATCCTGTTCTTTTTCCGATAAACCCACTTTTTTAATCAGTGTCCGTGCTTTTATGATGGCGTCGTACTTCTTCATTTTCTTAACCGTAATCGGTGCATAGGTGACATTCTCGAGTACCGTCATATGCGGGAATAGATGAAAGTGCTGAAACACCATACCGATTTGCTCTCGTATTTTAAAAATCGGAGCGCGTTTATTTGTGATCTCTTGGCCGCTCACCGTGATTACACCATCAGTTGGTGTTTCCAAACGGTTAATGCATCGTAAAAATGTTGATTTACCAGATCCAGAAGGACCGACAACCGCTATCACTTCACCATTTGCGATGGTCGTTTCGATTCCTTTTAAAACGACTGAATCACCGAATGATTTATAAAGATTGCTAACATTAATCAACGACTCTCAACCTCTTTTCAATAATCTTCCCAGTAACCGACAAGCACATCACCATCAGATAATAGATGAATCCGACAATCAGAAGCGGTTCGAAAAAGTAATACGTATCTGCACCAACAATTTGCGCTCTCCTCATAATATCTGTCACACCGATTACTGAGACGATTGCAGATTCTTTCGTAAGCGTCGCAAACTCATTCACCATTGCAGGCAAAATATTTTTTAGAGCTTGCGGAAAAATGATTTGCCTCATCATCGGACGATATGGAACTCCAAGTGCTTGAGCAGCCTCAGTTTGACCTTTATCAACAGCTTGGATACCCGCTCTGATGATTTCAGACATATACGCACCAGAATTGAGTCCGAAGGTGAGGATTCCAGCTATGAACGGCGTAATTTGGTAGCCCGTCAGTTGAGGTGTCGCAAAATAAATGATCGATAATTGCAAGATAAGCGGTGTTCCTCTAAAAATAGATGTATACACACTAGCAAGCCAGTTTAATAGTGAAATACGTGTGAGTTTGGAAAGTGCTAATAAGATACCTAATACAAAACCAAGTACTGCTGATACCGTTACAAATTTTAACGTGACCCATATCCCCTCAATGATGAATGGAATAGAAGGCACAACTTGGCCGAAATCCAAATTCATGCCTCTGTACACCCTTTCTCTCTAGTAGTCTTCTTTTATATTTTTTCTATTTCGTGGTAAACCATTTTTCAGCGATTTTATCAAGGTCGCCGTTTTCCTTCATTTTGGTCAATTCCTTATTGAACGCTTCCTTAATGTGACTGTTTTTTTGGAAGGCAACTGCAGACCCAGCCGTTTTCTCTGCTGGTTTTTTTATTTCAAATGTGTCTAAGCTTTGATCCTTTTCGAGAAACCCAAAGGCGACAGCATCTTCAATGATCATGGCATCGATACGACCTGACTTCAGCTCTTGAACGATTTCAGGAATCTTATTCAGCTTTACGATTTCAATATCGACCTGCTGCTGGATTTTTTCCGCCTCTTTTTCCTGAATAGAGCCAAGCTGTACGGCAACCTTTTTCCCATTGAGATCGTCGATAGATCCGATGTTATTGTCATCTGTCGTCATGATAAGTTGTTTCGCTTTGTAATATATATTTGAAAAATCAACACTATTCTTACGCTTTTCAGTCGGTGTCATACCGGCCATCACAAAATCGACTCGATCGTTTTTGAGTGCTTCTATTAAACTGTTAAAATCCATGTTTTTGATTTCCAGCTCATAACCAAGATTGGTTGTAATCTGTTTTGCAATGTCAATGTCAAATCCTATGACCTCGCTACCCTTTGCTGTATCAATGTACTCATATGGCGGATAATCTGCAGAAGTCCCCATTACGAGTGTCTTTTTATCGGCGCTGGCAGCCCCTGAGCCTGACCCTCCGCACGCCGCAAGACTCATTACAATTAGAAGCATACCAATTAAGATCATTAACTTTTTCATACTTACATACTCCTCCTATCCATACTATGTTATTTATTTTTATACATAGTAATTAATATTTATTAATTCATAAAATGTATATTAGCATGTAATAAGGAATATGTGAAGTGATTTTATAACTTTTTTGTATCTTTATAATCTAAAGAGTGTGATGCATTAATATTTGCAGGCTGATCACGGGAATTAATATCGAACTTGAGGAAATATTTGCGGCCTTTATTGGTTCCAGTGTGTCGGAGGTTCATTGAATTGAGAAGTGCTTTAGCGACGTGCCTTCGACGTGCCTTGAATTAAGAATTAAAAAGCTTACGGCCTCCTGATTCGTCATGTCATTAGAAACAAGTAAGGAATAATCGATTAGTGCGTCGATTTGTGCTTCCTTATCAGAATAACCGCAACTTGGACAAAGCCACGTTCCATGTGGGCGTTTCATAGGTGCGAAAGAAGTACAGTACACCCCTTTTCTCAAATCATTGATTTGTATGTTGAAATTTTGCAGAAAGCTTGTAGACAACGGACAGTGTTCTTTAACTAATCGATTAGATAACTTACGAAGGACTATATCGGTGGTCTTTTCGATAGAGTGAATGCTTTCAAATTCCTGAACTTTTTTCGTGATATCAATGTTATGGATGATTATTTGATGAAGGATTTATTCGAAAATTCGAGGATCGTTTTAGGACTACTAATCACAATAAGATACTCAATCGGAAGGCTTTTTCGTTAGCAATAAACAATCAATTTAAAAGTGACCGGTCTTTATGTTATTGAGTCTTATGCCACGAAGGATCAAATAGTTATCTTCTGGAAGGAATTTGAGAGGAAAATCGAGGGCAGGTTCACCTTTGTAGCCTGCAGCTTATCTCTTGCATATTCTCATCGATAAAGAGACGTGCGGGATGATGACTAGGTATTCTTTTACGTAACGCTTCTAACTTTTTTAAATTAATCGGCTACGTCCGGCGTTTAATAATCATGGAACATCTCCTTTTTACAAAATCTGAAGTTAATTTCTTCATAATCGATTCTTATACCTTCTCCAAAAAGACAATCGGTGAATTTATGAGGAATTTCTTCGGTTTATGAGTGTAAAAAATATATATGAGAAAGTTACCATTTTCTAACAAAAAACTCTGCTCGATGTTGATCGATGCAGAGTATTGTTCATTATGTAATGGCGCGCCTACCAGGACTCGAACCCAGAATACGAGAGCCGAAATCTCGTGTGATATCCAATTTCACTATAGACGCAAGTTAACCTGACAAGTACTAATTTTACTCAATATGAAGTAAACTGTCAAGCATTATTCTTACTTCCCTTTTTTAAAATGAGGACATTGGTCTAACACTACCAGAAATCAGAAAAAGGGTGAACATTCTCAATACTCTGTTATATAATAATATTAAATTTAAACATCACTGTACCAATACAGAGTAATAATCAAATTCAAAAGGAGGAAACGAAGTTGAATTGCCAGACTTGCAATGGAAATGGCGAATTGGAATGTACTACTTGTTGTGGAGAGGGAGTTTATGAAGAGGGAGTACAATGTGACAGCTGTTTGGGCGTTGGGTGCATCAGTTGTAACCGGTGTTCTGGAAATGGATTCATTGATTAAAAGGTACTGATCGGACTTGATGATGATTGTAGGAGGAATTAAGGGGACTGCATGTTCAATTCAACAATCGCACGGAAAGCCTGAAATAAAAATGGAGGAGTATAGAAAATGGATCGAATTCACAATACGGAAAAAATAACAAATGAATGGAAAAAGGATCGATGGAATGGAATCGTAAGACCTTACTCTGTCGAAGATGTCCTTCGTCTCAGAGGTTCGGTGCAAATTGAATACACGTTAGCAACTAACGGTGCAGAACGTCTATGGAAGTTGCTTCATACCGATCCTTACGTAAATGCGCTCGGTGCACTTACTGGAAATCAAGCTGTTCAACAAGTAAGAGCTGGGTTGAAGGCTATATACTTAAGTGGTTGGCAGGTTGCCGCAGATGCAAACTTATCCGGTCATATGTACCCAGACCAAAGCTTGTATCCGGCAAACAGTGTACCACATGTTGTCAAACGGATTAATCAAGCTCTAGGGCGTGCCGATCAAATCGACCATGCGGAAGGTAAAAATGAAACGGAATGGTATGCCCCTATTGTCGCGGATGCTGAAGCAGGCTTTGGCGGTCCATTAAATGTGTATGAATTGATGAAAGCAATGATTGAAGCTGGTGCTGCAGGCGTGCACTTCGAAGATCAGCTATCCTCTGAAAAGAAATGCGGTCATTTAGGCGGAAAGGTACTACTGCCTACTCAACAAGCTGTTCGCAACCTGATTTCTGCACGTCTTGCGGCAGATGTATTAGGGGTACCAACCGTATTGATAGCAAGAACGGATGCGAATGCCGCGAATTTGATCACAAGTGATGTCGATTCCTACGATCATCCATTTCTTACAGGGGAGCGGACCGCCGAAGGCTTTTATCGAACTAAAGCCGGGCTTGATCAAGCAATTGCAAGAGGATTGGCTTATGCGCCGTATGCTGACCTTATCTGGTGTGAAACTTCTGAACCGAACTTGGAGGAAGCAAAACGGTTCGCAGAGAAAATTCATCACCACTTCCCGAATAAACTGCTCGCATATAACTGTTCGCCATCTTTTAACTGGGAGAAAAAGCTTGAAGCCGAGGCAATCGCTGAGTTTCAAAATGAATTAGGAAAAATAGGTTATAAGTTCCAGTTCGTAACACTCGCAGGTTTCCACGCGTTGAATCACAGCATGTTCGAATTGGCACGGAGCTATAAAGAACGGGGAATGGCTGCTTACTCAGAGCTCCAGCAGGCGGAGTTTTCCAGTGAGCAATTCGGTTACACAGCCACAAGACACCAACGGGAAGTCGGAACAGGCTACTTCGATGAAGTCGTACAAATCATATCTGGAGGAACTTCTACTACCACAGCTTTAAAAGGTTCCACCGAAGAAGAACAATTTACAGTTTGACAAAACCCTGAGTGGAGGCGCCTCCACTCAGGACCTTTAACAGTGCTTTTGAAAAGCTTCTTGAAGTTTTTTTACGACTTCAATCGGTTCAGAGCCTTCAATCTCATGCCGTTCCACCATCGAAACCAACTTTCCATCCTTTAACAGCGCAAAAGAAGGCGATGATGGCGGATATCCAGTAAAATAAGAACGTGCCTTTTCAGTGGCTGCTTTATCTTGTCCCGCAAATACAGTAACAGCATGAGTTGGCTTTTGCTCACTTTTATGCAATGCGTATCCTGCTGCAGGACGGGCAATTCCTCCAGCACAGCCACATACCGAGTTCACGAGCACTAACGTTGTTCCACCTTCTGCAAATGCAGTTTCCACTTCTTCAGGTGACGTAAGTTCATTAAATCCAGCTTCCTTCGCCTCGTTACGGGCTGTTCCTACAACATCGTTCATAAAAAAATTAAAATTCATATTCACGTAAACACATCCTTCCGTGTTTCATATAATTCCATTTTAAGGCGAAACGGCCCTCCAGTGCAAATAAAAGTGCTCAGTATCATAAAAATCCGAGCACTATCACAGGCACTAATAAAAGAAAAAAAGCAAGCTCTAAGCTTACTTTTGAATGAGGTAGGGATTTAGAGGGATAGTATTCTTTGTGTTCCCACCCATGGCAATTTCAAACATACCTGTTCAAAAAACATGCTGGATTCAGTTTAAAGCCTTGCGTAGCGTCTCGATGTTCGTGTGCATTACGCTTAGGTAGTCCTCGCCTTGATCAAGTTGTTGTTGGGTCAACGATTCAAGGTTGCTTAAATAAAGAATTTCAGCATTGATTTCTTCCCCGATCATTTCCGTAATATTCGATGAAATATTCCGTTCTAGTAAAATATGTGAAATATGATTGGAACGTGCAAAATCAATTAGTTCTTGAACTTCTTTTTGTGAAGGCTCGTGTGAAGGGGAAATTCCAGACACAGAAACCTGTTCAAGTCCGTACCTTTTTTCCCAACGGCCATATGCACTGTGAGCAACGATAAATGTATTGCCTTCGGCTTCATCTACAACCTTCTGAAAGGATTCGTGAAGTGATAGCAAATCTTTTTTCAACTGATCGAAATTCTTTTCAAACTCGCTTTCTAATTCCGGCTGTTCTTCCACCATAGCGTCCTTGATCATTTCAGAAACTCCGATAGCTAGTAACGGATCGAGCCAAACGTGCGGATCCTCTGTACCATGATCCTCGTGGTGCTCTTTTTGGTCGTGCTCCTCATTTTCACTCTTTTCACCGTCTCCCGCAGGTTCGATTCCAGCAGAAGAGTTAATGAACTTAACCTCTTGTTCCTTTAAAGATTCCTTAGCCTTTTCGATAAAACCTTCAAAACCAGCACCGTTGTAAATCAACAAGTCAGCTTCAGCTACTTCAATGAGTTCTTTTGTGGTAGGTTCAAAAGTATGGCCATCGGATCCCGGTGGAACGATTGATTGAACTGAAACCTTGTCACCGCCGATTCTTTCGGCAAAATATTGTAAAGGGTAAATGGATGTATAGATCATCATATCGGAATCGTCATGCTTCGCTGATTCTGAATCAGAAGATCCGCATCCTGCTAATAAAAAAGGAATGATAAGTAGTAGTGTTAAAATTCTCAATGATGCGTCCCCTTTCGTAATGATTCCGATTTAACAAATGCCATTTCCTATTATATATCGTAACCATTACGATTTTCAAGAGTCTTGTTTGATCAATTTTTAAAATATTGCTTGGGTAAAAGCAAAGAGAAACGAGGCGACCCTAATTGAGTCAGCCCCGTTATCAATTTATGTTTTTAGTATACAGATGTGTTTTCTTTGGATGTATTTTCAAGGATTTCCTTTACATGAGTCAGGAATCGTCCGCAAACTAATCCATCGAGTACACGGTGATCAAGTGACATACAAAGGTTAACCATGTCACGTACTGCAATCATGCCATTGTTCATCACAACAGGTCGCTTCACAATCGATTCGACTGAAAGTATCGCTGCTTGAGGATAGTTGATGATCGGCGTGGATTGGATGGAACCGAATGAACCGGTATTGTTCACCGTGAATGTTCCGCCCTTCATATCTTCCCCAGAAAGCTTTCCGTTTCTTACTTTCCCAGCAAGATCCTTCACTTCTCTTGCGATGCCTTTAAGGCTTTTTTCATCCGCATGCTTGATAACAGGAACAAAAAGCGAGTCCTCTGTCGCTACTGCAATGGAGATGTTAATGTCCTTCTTCTGGACAATTTTGTCTCCTGCCCACATCGAGTTGACCATCGGATATTCTTTAAGGGCTTCTACAGTCGCTTTAATGAAGAATGGAAGGAAGGTCATGCTGTATCCTTCTTTTTGCTTGAATTCATTTTTAATACTGTTCCTATACTCAACTAGGTTGGTTACATCCACTTCCATCATCATCCATGCGTGCGGCGCTTCATGCTTGCTGCGGACCATGTTATCTGCAATCGCTTTACGAACACCACTGACAGGAATTTCAACATCACCAGGTTCAACTGGGATATTGGCAGGTTGGGATGTCGGCTTAGACGCTGCTGCAGCTGCTGGTGTTTCCTTCGGTGCCTCAACGGCTTGTTCAGCTGAAGGAGTCTCCTTCTGCTCTCCTGCCTTTGGAATGTCACCGGAATCGATTAGCTTTTGAAGGTCCTTACGAGTAATTCGACCTTCTCGGCCGGATCCTTCGACTTGTTCAAGATCGATGTCATTCTCTTGAGCTAAACGTAAGACAGCTGGTGAATAACGAGCTTTTCCGTTCTTAGGCTGTTTTGGTGCTTGTTTTTTAGTTGCGGCTGCTGACTTTTCATCCGCAGCTGGTTCTTCTTTGACATGATCCTCTTTTACAGGTTCTTCTTTTTCATCGGCTGTTTCTCCGCCTTCTGTAACGATATAGCAAACGAGCTCGCCGACTTCGATTGTATCCCCTTCATCAGCGACTAGCTCTTTAATCGTCCCGGTAAAGGATGATGGTACCTCAGCGTTCACTTTGTCGGTCATCACTTCTGCAATTGGATCGTATTTTTTTACTTCATCTCCAACTTGAACGAGCCATTTACTGATCGTCCCTTCAGTCACACTCTCTCCAAGCTGAGGCATCGTTATTTTTTCAGTTGCCATTGATATTCCCTCCTTGCAGATTAAAATTCTGCTAAATCACGCATTGCTTTTTCAACTTTATCCGGATTGATCATGAAGAATTTTTCCATTGTTGGTGCATACGGCATAGCCGGTACGTCTGGTCCAGCTAGACGTTGGATTGGCGCATCTAAGTCAAATAGACAATGCTCGCCGATGATTGCAGATACATCACTCATGATGCTTCCTTCTTTGTTATCTTCAGTGACAAGTAATACTTTGCCTGTTTTTGATGCTGCTTCAATAATCGCTTCTTTATCAAGTGGATACACTGTACGAAGGTCAAGTACATGTGCGGAAACTCCATCTTTTTCAAGCTTTTCAGCAGCCTGAAGTGCGAAGTGGACAGATAGTCCGTAAGCAATTACCGTAATGTCATCGCCTTCACGTTTTACATCTGCTTTACCAATTGGCAATGTGTAATCATCTTCAGGCACTTCACCTTTAATTAATCGATATGCCCGCTTATGTTCAAAAAACAGAACTGGGTCGTCGTCACGAATGGCGGCTTTCAACAGTCCTTTAACGTCATAAGGTGTTGATGGCATAACGATTTTAAGTCCTGGTATGCCTGCAAAAAGGGCTTCCACAGATTGAGAATGGTAAAGCGCTCCATGTACTCCACCGCCGTAAGGTGCACGGATCGTGAGAGGGCAATGCCAATCGTTATTTGAACGGTAACGGATTTTTGCTGCTTCAGAAACGATCTGATTGACTGCTGGCATGATAAAATCAGCAAACTGCATTTCCGCAACTGGTCTCATACCGTACATAGCAGCCCCGATACCAACCCCCGCGATCGCTGATTCAGCAAGAGGCGTATCAATGACACGTTCCTCGCCAAATTGTGCATAGAGTCCGTCTGTTGCACGGAATACACCACCGCGTACTCCAACATCCTCACCGAGTACAAATACTTTATTGTCACGTTCCATTTCTTCACGTAAAGCCTGTGTAACAGCTTCTATATATGAGATTACTGGCATTTTTTCGTCCCCCTATTCCGCATACACATATTTGAGTGCACTTTCAGCATCTGCATATGGTGCCTCTTCAGCGTAATCCGTTGCTTCATCGACTTCTTTTTCGATACGTGCGTTAAGCTCTTGTTCTTTTTCTTCAGTCAGGATGCCCAATTCTTGCAAGTATTTTTTAAATGTGTGGATCGAATCCTTCTCTTTCGCCTCTTCCACCTCTTCACGCTCACGGTATGCACGATCATCGTCATCACTAGAGTGTGGTGTAAGACGGTAAGAAACCGTTTCAATCAATGAAGGACCTTCGCCACGACGCCCACGGTCAGCAGCTTCCTTTACTGCCTCATACACGGCTAAAGGATCATTGCCATCTACCGTAACACCCGGCATACCATAGCCGATTGCTCGGTCCGAAACTTTTTCACAAGAAAGCTGTTTCGAAACTGGGACTGAAATTGCATATTTGTTGTTTTCACACATGAAGATAACCGGTAGCTTATGTACCCCAGCGAAGTTGGCAGATTCGTGAAAATCTCCCTGGTTAGAGGAACCTTCTCCGAATGTTGTGAATGTAACCAAGTCTTTTTCTTCCATTTTACCTGCAAGTGCGATACCAACTGCATGTCCTACTTGAGTTGTAACTGGAGATGAACCCGTTACGATATTGTTTTTCTTTTGTCCGAAGTGTCCCGGCATTTGCCGACCACCGGAATTCGGATCTTCAGCTTTGGCAAAACCAGATAGCATAAGATCACGGGCTGTCATTCCAAACCAAAGCACAACACCCATATCGCGGTAGTATGGCAGGACAAAATCCTTTTCTTTATCCAGTGCCATTGCTGCTCCAACCTGCGCAGCCTCTTGGCCTTGGCAAGAGATTACAAACGGAATCTTTCCTGCACGGTTCAACAGCCACATTCTTTCGTCGATTTTACGAGCCATTAACATCGTTTCATACATCTTCAAAACTTGTTCATCGTTCAAACCTAATTTTTCATGACGATTTTCGGCCATCACATTACCCTCCTTTTAAATACGTGAAAATTTTTTAGTTGTGAATCGCTTTCCCATCAACTGCTAAAGCTGCTTCTCCCATAACTTCAGATAGAGATGGATGTGGGTGTATTGTATGGGCAACTTCCCATGGGGTTGCATCCAATACTTTTGCCAAGCCTGCTTCAGAAATCATGTCGGTTACATGAGGTCCAATCATATGGACGCCTAAGATATCATCCGTTTCTTTGTCTGCAATGATTTTTACAAATCCATCTGATTGACCATAAACAAGCGCTTTACCGATTCCTTTAAATGCAAACTTGCCGACTTTGACCTCAAAGCCTTGTTCCTTAGCTTCGTCTTCCGTAATACCGACACTAGCCATTTCAGGGTTTGAATAAATACATTTTGAGATCATCGTGTAATCAATCGGATGTGGATTCAGATCTGCCATGTGCTCAACCGCAGTGATTCCTTCATGAGAAGCGACATGCGCCAATTGAAGCCCTCCGATTACATCACCAATTGCGTATATGTGCGAGTCCTTCGTTTGATAAAATTCATTTGTCTTGATTGCACCTTTTTCTACTTCAATCTCAGTGTTTTGAAGACCGATATCCTCTACATTAGGTTGACGACCGACTGATACGAGTAGTTTGTGTGCAGAAAAAGCCTTTTCTTCCCCTTTATGTTCAGCCTTGATAGTTACACCTTCACCTTTTTCGATTGTGTCAGGAAGTACTTTTGCGCTTGTAACGATTTTAACGCCTTTTTTCTTAAGAATGCGCGTCGCTTCTTTTGAAACTTCCTTATCTTCCGTCGGTACAATTCGATCAGCATATTCCAATACGGTAACTTCCACACCGAAGTCGATGAACAATGAAGCCCATTCAATTCCGATAACTCCACCACCAACGATAATGACGGACGAAGGAAGCTCTGGAAGGTTTAATGCTTCATCTGATGTAATGACTTGTTCTCCGTCAATTTCGAGACCTGGTAATGTTCTTGGCCGTGAACCAGTCGAAACCATCAAGTTTTTCGGGACTAATATGACGTTTTCATCACCATTATTAAATTCGACTGATACTGCACCAGGCATAGGCGAGAAAATAGATGGTCCTAATATACGGCCATGCCCCTCATAAACATCGACTTTACCTTTCTTCATCAAGTGCTGGACACCTTTATGAAGCTGGTCGACAATCGATTGTTTTCGTTCTTGGACACGTTCAAAATTCAAGGCAACATCTTTGGCGATTACTCCAAATTCTTCACCCTTTTTCGCTGTTGCAAATACTTCTGCACTTCTAAGCAATGCTTTACTCGGAATACATCCTTTGTGCAGGCATGTTCCACCTAGCTTACCTTTTTCTACGATAGCAACAGTTAATCCTAGCTGCGATGCTCGAATCGCTGCCACATAGCCGCCAGTTCCTCCACCGAGGATGACGAGGTCGTAATTTTCAGCCATGATTCTATCCCCTTTCCATTATGTCTATTCCGGCACCTAGCTACGCTCAGGTAGCTTCGATTCTCCCTAAACACGAAAAGCGTGTCAGATTGCAGAAACGTTGTTTCATTAAATAGATTGTGCGATTGGTTTGTTCGGGTATACTTTTGATTGCTCTTCACCTCGAAGAACACGTAACCCACCTTCTGCAAGTGCTTGAAGCTCGTTCTCCCCTGGTTGAACAATAACATCACTGATCCATGCCACACGGTCTGTTATTTCATTTACAAATTCTTTTCCGTATGCTAATCCCCCGGTTAACACAATCGCATCAACTTGCCCTTTTAAGACAGAGCTTGCTGCCCCAATTTCTTTCGCAACCTGATAAGCCATTGCATCATAGACCATTTTTGCCTCTTGATCTCCATGTTCGATCCGCTTTTCAACCTCTACTGCATCATTTGTTCCGAGATATCCAACGAAACCTGCTTGTCCAACTAGCTTTTTCATAATTTCTTCGGCATAATACTCACCGGAAAAACACATAGAAACAAGATCACCAACAGGTACGGTTCCAGCTCTTTCGGGTGAAAACGGTCCTTCTCCATGAAGACCATTGTTCACATCGATAACTTTTCCTTCCTGATGTACGCCAACTGTAATCCCGCCGCCCATATGCGTAACGATCAAACGTAGATCCTCATAAGATCGTCCGAGCTGTTTTGCAACTCTACGTGCAACAGCCTTTTGATTCAATGCGTGAAATATACTTTTTCGTTCGATTTCCGGCACACCGGACACTCTTGCGATAGGTGCCAATTCATCCACCACGACTGGATCGACAATAAAGGATGGGATATTCAGTCCCTGAGCAATTTCATATGCGATGATCCCGCCTAGATTTGATGCATGCTCTCCTGAGAAACCTTTTCGAAGGTCCTCAAGCATGAGGTCATTCACATCATAAGTGCCACCTTCGATTGGCCGAAGCAATCCACCTCTACCTACCACAGCACTTAACTTTGAAACATTGATCCCTTCGTGGTCTAATGTCTCCAAAATCACATTTTTACGAAATTCATATTGGTCAATGATATGCTCAAAAGAATTGATTTTTTCAGATTCGTGTCTGATAGTTTTTTCAAACACTGAGCGTTCATCGTCAAAGATACCGATTTTCGTAGATGTTGAACCCGGGTTTATTACGAGTACGCGATATTCTCTTTGTTGCAAAACGGAGCCCTCCATTAATAATGATCCATAGGTAGAGACTCAGTATCGGCTCAGGCTTAGAACTTAGATCACTTAAAAGTTAAGATTTCCTGAAATTGATTTGTTATGAGTCTCGCCTTTGGACCTACTCTTTATTATTTATCCTCTACGATTTGAAAGGATGTGACGATCATTCAATAAAAATTGGCTTCGTGAATTTTTCAGACGCTCAATTCGCTCTTCAGCAAGTCGATCTGCTGCCAAATAAGTTGGTATGTTATCACGTTGAGATATGTCGAACACGCGACTGATATTATCGTAAATCGTTTCAACCTTCTTCATTGCACGCTCACGATCATAGCCGTAAAGCTCGTCGGCGACGTTTATCACACCGCCCGCATTGATCACGTAATCAGGTGCATAAGCAATACCCATCTCATGAATTTGATCACCATGTTTTGTATCTTTTAATTGGTTGTTTGCAGCACCAGCAATCACTTTCGCTTTTAATTGTGGAATCGTATCATCGTTGACAGTCGCTCCTAATGCACACGGAGCATAGATATCACAATCGACTGAGTAGATTTCATCTGGATCAACCGCTTTTGCTCCAAAATCCTCTACTGCACGTTGTACAGCTTCTTTGTTAATATCTGTAACAATCAGTTGTGCACCTTCTCCATGAAGGTGTTTACAAAGGTTATAGGCTACGTTGCCAACACCTTGCACCGCGATAACTTTACCTTCCAAAGAGTCTGTTCCGAATGCAGCCTTTGCTGCTGCTTTCATTCCACGATATACCCCATAAGCTGTTACAGGGGAAGGGTTACCAGAAGATCCGAATGCAGGAGAAACACCTGTTACGAATTCAGTTTCTTGACGAATCAAGTCCATATCAGCAACAGTCGTTCCGACATCCTCTGCAGTGATATAACGTCCATTTAATCCGTGGATGAAGCGACCGAATGCCCGGAACATCTCTTCATTTTTGTCAGTTCGCGGGTCTCCGATAATTACTGTCTTTCCGCCACCAAGATTTAGTCCTGCAGCAGCGTTCTTATACGTCATTCCTTTTGCAAGTCGCAGTGCATCTTCAAATGCTGCATCTTCAGTTTCGTATGTCCACATTCTAGTTCCACCAAGTGCTGGACCGAGAGTTGTATCATGAATACAAATTATTGCCTTCAATCCAGATTGTTTATCCTGACAAACCACCATTTGCTCGTAATCGTATGTTTCCATGTACTTGAAAATTTCCATTTTATTCTTCCTCCTTAAAAATAATAAAAAATCAAAACAACACTCAGACCCTTTCGAACAACCATCTAAACTGCACGAACAGCTAATGCGATAGAATAAAGCTTACTTTCTGCAGAATCCGCACGAGAAGTAAGTACGATTGGCGCCTTTGCTCCAGCAATAACAGCACCGACCTTCGCACGTGCAAAATAGATTAACGACTTATAAAGTGCATTCCCCGTTTCGATGTTGGGAACGAGTAGGATATCTGCTTTACCAGCAACTTCCCCACTAATTCCTTTATGTTCAGCAGCTTCCAATGAAACTGCGTTATCAAGGGCAAGAGGTCCATCGACATAACAGTTTTTGATCTGACCCCGACGGTTCATCTGAGTAAGTGCAGCAGCATCAAGTGTTGCTTCCATTGCTGGATTTACCGTCTCGACTGCGGTTATTGGTGCGACTTTCGGTTCTTCGACACCAATGCTTGTTGCAATATTCACTGCATTTTGTATAATCTCAGCTTTTTGCTGAAGGTCGGGTGCAATGTTCATTGCTGCATCCGTAATAAAAACCAAACGGTCATAACCAGTAATATCAAATGCCGCCACGTGTGAAAGAACCTTTCCTGTTCTTAATCCGTACTCTTTATTCAATACAGCTTTCAGAATGCGGGCTGTCGGTATCATGCCTTTCATCAATACATCGGCTTGTCCGCTATTAACTGCCTGTACGGCTTTGACCGCAGACTCTTCTGGAGTATAGCAAGGCATCACTTTAAGCTTATCTGATGTTTCTAAATTGAATTCCTTAAGCAAGGATAGCGTTTTTTCTTTATCTCCAAACAATTGAAAAGAAGCAAGGTCTCGTTCTAAAGCCATCACAATTGCATGTATGACTTCATGATCCTCAGATGCTGCAACTGCAACAACCTTGTCGGGTCTTTGGATTGCTTCTTCGATGAGTTTTTCTAATAGCATGACCTGGCTTCAACCCTTTCTAATCAAATAAATTATCCACACCCGATAGTTAATGCAAGTTTCGTGCCAACTTCCGAACCTTAATACACCACATTTCACACACACATCACCCTGCAATATATTTCGCGCTGTGCAATTATTTGCATGCTTATTTATTCAATACTGTACTTATCAAGCTTGTAATATAAATTTCTTAATGAAATACCTAAAAGCTTTGCAGTTTTTGTTTTGTTATTTTCACAGTGGTCCAATGTTGTTTGAAGAACCTCTTTTTCATAAACCTCCATTTGAGATTGAAGTGAACGGCTTTCTTCTGGAAGTAGAATCGGTTTTTGCGATAAAGACGAATTCGAATTTAGAGAAGGAATCGCCTCAACGTTGATCCAGGATTCATGAAAGGATAGATGAATGATCGCACGCCCGAGAATATTTTCAAGCTCACGGACATTACCAGGCCAGTCGTACTCGTTCAGGTAACGAATTGCAGGCTCTGTAATCCCTTCAATGTTTCTGCCATAGTCTTGATTTAGTTTTTGGATAAGATGGTTACATAATAATGCAAGATCTTCTTTCCGTTCACGAAGTGGTGGAATAAAAATGGGTAAGCGATTTATCCGATAATATAAATCTTCCCGAAAAGAACCATCAATTATTCTTTTTTCGAGGTTAACATTTGTTGCTGCGATAACTCTTACATCAATCGGGGTCGATTTCGTTCCTCCAACTCGTATGATTTCGTTTTCTTGAAGGACTCGAAGCAGTTTCGCCTGGGTATCGCCTGATAGTTCGCCGATTTCATCAAGAAAAATGCTGCCGCCATTTGCTTCCTCAAAAAGTCCCAACTTTCCGCCTTTCCGAGCCCCGGAGAACGCACCTTCTTCATAACCGAACAATTCGCTCTCAAGCAGTGATTCTGAAATTGCTGCACAATTGACCCGTACGAATTTCTTATATTTTCGATTACTGCTATTATGGATCGCATGGGCAAATAGCTCTTTACCAGTCCCGGATTCCCCACGCAATAAAACTGTGGCCGGAGTAGTTGCACCAAGTTTCGCTTGTTCAACCGCAAATTCCATCTCTCTAGAATTCCCGATTATGTCGGTAAATGAATATTTGGCTTCCAATGTACGAATGATTTGTCTAGCTCGGTGAAGTTCATCTGTCAACGATTTAATTTCTGACACGTCGTGAATAACTCCAACACTACCCTTGATTTTCCCATCTACTATAACAGGAGCCACATTTACAACGACATCTCTGCGGTTTGGTCCGACTTTCAACCTCACACCTCTTACGGGCTTTCGTGTTCGCAGCACCTTCATGTGCATACTCTCGCCTTCAGAAATATCAGTTGTTGCAGGTTTTCCGTATATATCCTCAGCCTTTAAACCCGTTAAGCGTGTATAGGCAGGGTTCACCATCAGTCCTTTTCCATCCTCATCAACTACCGTAATGGCCTCTTCTGAAGAATGAATAATCGCTTCAAGCATTGTTTGGACGCTCTTTAAACTTGTAACCTCTTCAGCCATCTCAACCACTTCTGTGATGTCCTTGAAGACGGCAAAGGCACCGACAATATTTCCAGCATCATCGATCATAGGGGTTCTTGTCGTTATGATTTTCCTACCGTTATCCAGCATTTGTTCCCGATTGACCTCAGGCACACCACTGTCAAGAATTCTCGGAAGCTCACTGTTTGGTATCAGTTCCGAGATTTCCCTTCCAATCACGTCCACATTCTGGAGGTCAGTCATTGATTGGGCGCTCTTGTTAAAAATCGTAACCTTGCGACTTTGATCGATCGCAATCATTCCATCGTGTGTCGAGCGCAACACGAGATCCTGTTTCCGGGATTGGGTCGATAATTGATTAATGAGCTTTTCCTGCTCCTCCATCAAATCGGAAATCAGTTTTGCAACAGTCGCAGGAATGATGACCCATCGGCGATCCCTCACTTCCCTTAACGAGGAAAAAATCGATTCGTTACCCGTCGTTTCGATAACAACATCAATCGGTTGATCTATGTACTTTTCCCAACTGCTATCGGTTGCGATTCCTCTTTCCTTTGCAAGCCTTAACGCAGGAGCAACAGGATTCGAATCAACAACCGCTATTAAATATAATGAGTCGGATTGATCAATAATTTTGACAAGTGCAGCCCCCACTCGATCTGCACCGATAATAATCGCATTTTTCATTTTTGCACACCCTAATTTTTACCATGCAATATTTTTCACACTTTCTATTTTACAGTTATCATTATCCCTTGGCAAACTTATGGACAATCGGATCTAAAAACTATAAAATGAGTAGCGTAGAAAAGGATGGTTTTTATGACACGTATAATTGCACTTCTCATCTTGGTTCTCCCTGGCATTGGTGGAGTAATCGGTATTAAATTAATGAGGGATGCGCTATTTGGAATAGTTCATCCACTTTTTCCTAACTTTTTGGTTGAAATGATTGCAGGTATATTCTTATTTATTGCTGGATTTGCATTTATCGGAGGATTCATTTTTTATCGAGACCAGAAACGGAATAAAGTACAGAAGCGGTTTCAAAAGAAATAAGGAGGAGAAACGTGGAACAATTCAGTGTTGCCTTTTTCGAAGAAAACTTTCTTCAATTTGCCAAACAAAATAGTGATGTCTTTTCCAAACACCAAGCAATGAACAATTATTATGTATCAATGGTCTCCACAATCATCAACGACAACATCAACAAAAATTCAGAGCTTGTGAAGCGGATTCGTAATCTGGATACCGCTTATCAAAAAGTGCGAAAACATTAAATCATTATACACAGAAATAGAGGGTGGACCATTATAGTCCCCCTCTATTTAGATTCGAATATAACTATTCAATTGTTCTTATCGGTTTTTCGAGTGCTCTTTCAGCCTGCCTTGTGCTCAATGCGAAGCTTATCTGCGACCATCGCAATGAACTCAGAGTTTGTAGGCTTGGCTTTCGACATGCTGACTGTGTAACCGAACAAATTGGAGATCGAATCAATATTACCACGACTCCAAGCTACTTCAATGGCATGCCGGATGGCACGCTCGACACGGCTTGCTGTCGTATTGAATTTCTTCGCAATATCCGGATACAATACTTTCGTTATGGAACCGAGTAATTCAATGTCATTGTAAACCATTGTAATCGCTTCCCGAAGATACATATAACCCTTTATATGAGCAGGGACTCCAATTTCATGAATGATACTTGTAATGTTTGCATCAAGATTCTTCGGCTTGAATTCTTTTGTAATTGTTCTGGATGAGGTGGATTTAACAAAAGATTTTTTCGTCCCGCTGATCTGGCGGATTTGATTTGTAAGGTTCTCCATATCAAAAGGTTTAAGAATAAAATATGATGCCCCTAATTCTACGGCTTTTGATGTCACATCTTCCTGTCCGAAGGCTGTCAACATAATAACGTTTGGCTTTGTACTCAAATTCAAATCATGCATGTTTTCAAGCACCGCAAGACCGTCTAGGTGAGGCATGATAATATCCAGAACCAAGACATCCGGGGATTCTTCTTCCAACAGCTCTAGGCATTCTTTTCCGTTATAAGCCACACCGACTACTTCCATGTCCTCCTGATTCGATATGTACTCCTCAAGAAGACCCACCAATTCTCTGTTATCATCTGCTAGGCACACTTTAATTCTTTGCAATTTTCTGCTCCTCCTCACAACAATATCATCCTTGTTGTTTTACGTTTTTCACGCTACGATATGATTTCCACATATGTATCATATTTCCTCTAATTATTTTAAATATTTATAAAAAAACTTTCTATTCTTAGATATGCTTTTATATTCTCTATATTTCGACGCAATCCTCGATTTGACAGGTCGTTTTTTTGTGTTACTTGTCGAATTTTCTTTATCTTTATAATTATTGTATCAAAGCATTCAAGATAAGCGCAAGAGCCTATTTACATAAGACGTGAATCGTTTCCTTTTTTGTTGAAAATGCAATTTGAGGGCATCATTCAGTGCTAATCATTCCTTTTTTTGCAGAAATGCATTTTGAGGTTACATTGCTGACATGCTCTATGTGGTTCTAATCCGTAAAAAAAGCGAGCTTTGTCAGCTCGCCACTTTTTCACCATTCCGATTTTCTTTATATATATTTATTCCTGCCTCGTTTAACATCCATTCGATGTGTACCCCATATCCGCTGGTAGGATCATTTACAAATACATGTGTGACGGCCCCGACAACTTTCCCATTTTGGATAATCGGACTTCCACTCATCCCTTGTACGATTCCTCCGGTTGCTTTGAGCAGATCCGGGTCTGTAATTTTAATGACTAATCCCTTTGTTGCAGGAAATTTCTGTGGTACTGAGCTGATGATTTCAACATCATACTTTTGTACTTTATCCCCTTTAACTACAGTCAATATTTCTGCAGGTCCTTCTTTCACTTGATGTGATAACGCAATTGGCATTGCCTTATCTAAGATTCCGTTCCGAAGATCTGAGTTTAACTTACCAAAAATCCCATATTGTGTGTTTTTTGTTATTGTACCTAAAATTCTTTCCCCATCACTAAAGCGAGCTAGCTTCTCTCCGGGATGGCCATTACTTCCTTTTTCAATCGAGGTAACAGTGGATTCGATAATTTGCCCATCATTCACGACAATCGGTTTTTTTGTATCCATATCTGAGATCACATGGCCGAGTGCTCCATATTTTCCTGATTCAGGGTGATAAAATGTCATTGTTCCAACACCCGCAGCTGAATCTCGAATATAAAGTCCGATTCGATAGGTTTCATCCGATTTATCTTTTACAGGAGATAGCTTCTTTTGGATTTTTTGTTTATCCCTTAAAACCGTAACTCTCATTGGCTGATTTGATTTACCACTCTTTTTTACAATTGGAGCAACATCACTTAATTTTTGAATCGATTTTCCATTAATAGCAGTAATCATGTCACCAACACGGATTCCTGCTTTTTCACCTGGTGATACATCTCCATTTGAAGTCTCCACAAGATGATGACCTACGACGAGTACTCCTACAGTATTTAATTTTACCCCTATAGTTTGTCCACCTGGGATGACTCTAAATTCAGGAAGTACTTTTACATCAACTTTTTTCACTGGTATGTTAGAGACCGTTAATGTTACCTTCTCATTTCCTTTATTCAATGTTTCAAGGGAAAAAGATTGAGGTTGGTTTTCCAGCTTACCAATTGATAATATTGATTCTTGTTCATTTGATGTTTGGATTGTCGCAGAAAGTGGCTTATGATCTATTGTTAATCTCTCTCCCTGGAAGACGGTTATTTCAGTAGGGATACTGAGATAATCCTGAACTGGCTTTAGAAAGCCCAGGCTGATGAGGAATCCAAGGAGAAGAATGCCGATTAATTGTCTACTCGTAATTCTTTTCATTCAGTCACTCTCCTCTCTCCTTACCCTGCACCTTATGTTGGCTGCATTTATAATGTAGCCTTTTGATGTTGTTTCTATAACCGGAAACATAAAGAAAACTTGGCAATGTCAAGCTTTAGCTTAGACTGAGCCTTAGTTGCACTTATACTGTGGAAAGTAATTCTTTTACTTTCTACACGTGCAAAGAAAACTTGGCAATGTCAAGCTTTGGCGTAAACTGCGCCTTAGTTGCACTTATACTGTTTAACCGTGTAATAAATATTCTTCCCCGAAGAACAAGAAAAAGCTACCCAAATTTGGATAGCTTTTCACGAGCTGACCTTGACTTCATCAGCGAACTGAATCATTTCCTTTGCGTGCTGTTTCGTAAGTTCCGTAATTTCAACGCCCGAGATCATACGACCAATTTCCTTCACTTTTTCCTCATACGATAGTGGCTTCACATTTGTAAAAGTTCGGTCATTTTTCAACTGCTTCTCAATATATAGATGTCTGTCAGCCATCGCTGCAACTTGAGGTAAATGAGTAATGCAGAGAACTTGTGAGCCTGCAGAAAGCTTTTGAATTTTTTCAGCAATTGCTTGAGCGACCCGGCCGCTTACCCCAGTATCTACTTCATCGAATATGATCGAAGATAACTGTTGTTGATTTGAAAAGATTGCCTTCATTGCCAGAATAATTCTGGATAATTCACCACCAGAGGCAATCTTCACGAGTGGTTTTAAAGGCTCACCTGGATTTGTAGATATAAGGAACTGAACCTCATCGATACCTTGTTTTGTAAAATGTATAGGTTTACCGTCTATTTCCGGATCTGCATCGAACTTACCAACCGATTCTGAAAATGAAACCTTGAATGTGGTTTTTTCCATATACAGATCTTGAAGCTCACTATGTATAGCTTTCTCTAACTTCTTAGCGGTATCCATTCGTAAGCGAGTCATATTTTTCGCCTCAACGTACAAATCATGGCCAACTTCTTTTAAATCGTCCTTTAGCGATTGGATTCGGCTATCTTTATTCGTAAACGTATGAAGCTCTTCTTCAATCTTAGAGCTATATTCGAGAATTTCTTCAACTGTATGACCATATTTTCGTTTTAACGCAGTAATTTCGTGTAACCGTTCCTCAATCTCGTCAATTCGATTCGGATCGAACTCTAATGTGTCAATATAATCTCGAAGCTGATGGGCAGCGTCCTCTACCATATAAAAAGCATTTGCAACAGCTTCCTTTAAAAGAATCCGAGCAGGATCAAGCTCCGCTACGTCCTCCAAATGACTCATTGCTAAACCTAAATAATCGATCCCTTTCTGCTCTCCGTATAAAGATTGATAAGAATCATTCGCAGATTGAAACAACCGCTCAAAGTTATTGAGACGTTGCTTTTCCTCTTGTAATTGTTCATCTTCCTTCGGTTGAAGGTTTGCTTTTGAAATTTCATTTAATTGATATTGTATTAAATCTATTCTATGGGCTACTTCCTGTTCGTTTTCAGTTAAATGATACAATTGCTTTTTCGTGTTTGTATAACGTTCATATAAATGCTTGTATTCGGCTAGAGACCGACTCAATGCTTTAGAGTTGAATTGGTCAAGCATACTTAAGTGCTTATCGCTTTGGAGTAAGAATTGATGCTCGTGCTGGCCGTGTATATCGATTAAAGATTGTCCGATTTCTCGAAGTATCGCTAGTGTGACAAGCTTTCCATTCACTCTGCAAATACTCTTCCCCGAGCCGGTCATATCGCGTTTTAAAACGACCATTTCATCTGATAACTCAATACCAAGTTCTTGACATTTCCGTACTGAGGGATGATTTGGTTGAATATGAAATAGTCCTTCTATTTCTGCACGATCTGTTCCGTGTCGTACAAATTCAGAAGAACCCCGGCCGCCGATTAATAAGCCGATTGCATCGATGATGATCGATTTCCCTGCACCTGTTTCCCCTGTTAAAACAGTAAGCCCTTCCTCAAAGGGTACCGTGATTTCGTCAATAATTGCAAAATTACGTATAGAAAGCTCGGCAAGCATAAAATACCACCTTTACAGCATATCCAAAAATTTTTGAGCGATTTCAGGGCTATCATTACCTGATCGACAAATGATAAGTATCGTATCGTCACCACAGATCGTTCCCATGATTTCTTCCCAATCAAGATTATCGATCAAAGCACCAATCGCATTTGCATTTCCTGGCAATGTTTTCATTACAATCAGATGATCGGTGTGATCAATATTAATAAAGCTATCTGTGAGTGTCCGTTTCAATTTTTGCAAAGGGTTAAACCGTTGATCTGCAGGTAAACTGTATTTGTAACGTCCATCCTGCATCGGCACCTTGACGAGATGAAGTTCTTTTATGTCTCTGGACACAGTTGCCTGTGTAACGTTAAAACCAGCATTTTTCAAACGTTCTACGAGCTCATCCTGTGTATCAATATCAAAATTCGTTATGATCTCCCTGATTTTAATATGCCGCTGTCCTTTGTTCAAATAAATCACGCCCTTTTCACTATACCATGTCTATTTTTATCATAAACGATGTTGTGTAGAATGTACATAAAGGTATGTATAATAATGTAGAAAATTGTATATTTTTATAACATTTTAAACAAAACTTGGCTAGCGCCAAGTCTTAGCGTAGGCGATCGCCTAAGTTGTTCTTATACTATAAAAAGTACTTTATACTTTCTTAACGGTAAAAAAAGATAACGATCTCATCGTTATCTTTCGTCAAACTTTTTCGATTCATGAGCATCATTTACCACTTGTTCAATGCTTCCGGTCCACTTGCATTCCCCGGGCTCATTTTGTGGAAGTTTTTCCAAGTATAGTAAAAATTCAATATTACCTTCTCCCCCTCTTATTGGTGAGAACGTACAATCCAAAACCCGGAACCCTACATCAACAGAAAAGGAGATGATCGATTCGAGTACTGATTGATGAACTTTACGATCACGGATAATTCCCTTTTTCCCGACATCATCTCTCCCTGCTTCAAATTGTGGTTTTACGAGAGAGACGACATGTCCGCCTGAAAGCAATATATCTTTTAATACAGGAAGAATCAATCGCAATGATATGAAGGATACATCAATGGTAGCAACATGCGGTAAGCCATTTTGAAAATCAATGGGCTTTACGTAGCGAAAATTTGTACGCTCCATCACATGAACACGGTCGTCATTTCGCAGCTTCCACGCAAGCTGATTATAACCAACATCCAAAGCATACACCAACTGGGCACCATTTTGGAGGGCACAGTCCGTAAACCCTCCGGTTGAAGCACCGATGTCTAACATGATTTTATCCTTTACATCAAATTGAAACACATCAAGTGCTTTTTCAAGCTTTAAACCTCCCCGACTGACGTAAGGGACTGGGTTACCTTTTAGTTCGATCGGGATATCTATATTTACTTTCAAACCAGGCTTGTCCAATCGTTCTTGTTCAGAATAAACAAGTCCGGCCATGATTGTGCGCTTTGCTTTTTCTCTCGTCTCGATTAAACCTCGATCAACGAGAAGAACATCAAGTCGTTCTTTTTTTTTCATTCTAAAATGCCCTTTGCTGTTGTTTCGGAACCATCGTCTTAACGCGCTCCACAACGCCCTCTGGTGTCAGATCGATTTCTTCAAGAAGCTTCGAAACACTTCCATGCTCGATAAAACGGTCAGGAATACCCATGCGATCAATCATTGCATTGTGTATGCCAAGATCATGGACGAACTCCAATACAGCACTTCCGAACCCACCTTGAAGGATCCCTTCTTCAATCGTTAAAATCGGAACTCGGTTCGTGACAAGCTCGGTAATCATACCATGATCGAGCGGCTTGATCGAACGAGCATTGATGACTTTTGCATTTATTCCCGATCCATTCAAACGTTCAGCAGCTTTTTCAGCGACAGGAATCATTGTACCAACTGCAATCAGTGCAATATCCTTACCTTGTCGCAGTACTTCCCAAGACCCTATTTCAATTTCATGTAATTCCTTATCCATCGGGACCCCTAAACCGGTTCCGCGGGGGAAACGGACAGCGATAGGTCCATCATCATATTGGACAGCTGTATGCATCATATGCTGCAATTCGTTTTCATCCTTCGGGTTCAGTACGACCATATTCGGAAGATGACGAAGGAAGGCAATATCAAATACACCTTGGTGGGTTTCACCGTCTGAGCCAACAAGGCCTGAACGATCCACAGCAAAAACGACATTTAAATTTTGACGGCATACATCATGAACGAGCTGATCATAGGCACGTTGTAAAAAGGTTGAATAAATAGATAGGACCGGCTTCATATCCTGTGTAGCAAGTCCGGCAGCCATTGTTGTCGCATGCTGTTCAGCAATTCCTACATCGTAAAGCCGATCTGGAAATTCTTCGCCGAAGGATTCTAGCTTGGATCCTACCGTCATTGCTGGTGTAAGGACAACGAGCCGTTCATTTTTTCGTGCAATCGTTCTTAATGTTTCGCTAACAACCTTGCTATAGCCAGGACCTGTAACTGAAGGCTTGATAAAATCTCCGGATTCAATCTTGTATGGACCAGGTCCGTGCCACGTTCCAATAGCATCCGTTTCCGCCGGTTGATAACCCTTTCCTTTTTGGGTCAGCACGTGCACTAGAACAGGTCCTTTCGTTTTCTTCGCATATCTGATATTCTCTGTCAGGTCATCGATATTATGGCCATCAACAGGTCCTAAATACGTAAACCCGAGCTCCTCGAAGAAAATGCCTGAAACAAATAAATATTTTAAGCAATCCTTCAATCGCTCTGCAGTTGCTGCCATTCGACCACCAGCCGGGACTTTCTTCAAAAGGGATTCGAATTCTTCCTTCACCTTTTTATATTTACCGGCAGTACGTAATCGACCTAAGACGTTATGCAATGCCCCGACATTCGGTGCAATCGACATTTCATTATCATTTAAAATAACGATAAGATCCTTTTGTTCATGCCCGATGTGGTTTAATGCTTCTAACGCCATTCCACCTGTTAAAGCACCGTCACCGATTACTGCAACGATGTCTTCATCCGTCCCTTTTAAGTCGCGTGCAGTTGCCATTCCCATTGCTGCCGATAACGACGTGGAGCTATGCCCGGTTTCCCAAACGTCATGTGCGCTTTCGGATCGCTTCGGAAATCCGCATAACCCTTTGTATTGCTTCAATGTATCAAATTGACTGGCTCGTCCGGTTAATATTTTATGAACATAAGCTTGATGTCCTACATCCCAAATGAATTTATCTTTCGGGCTTTCAAACAAATGATGTAAGACTAAAGTTAACTCAACAACACCAAGGTTCGGGCCAAGATGCCCACCCGTTTTTGAAATTTTTTCAATCAGAAAAGTACGTATTGTCGATGCTAGGTCTTCAAGTTTATTTGTGTCATATGTTCTTAAAAACTTTGGATCTTTGATCGATTCCAAGTCCATGGAACATCCTCACTTTCTTTTTGTATTACGTTTCAGTTTATTTCCAGCGGGATTGGAAAAAAAATCCTTAAACTTTAATCTTTCCTCAAAAAGATAGATTAAACGTCCTACCTGAAAAATAATGTTGGTAGAGAAATGTATCGCAAATGACTTTCCAAATGCTTTTCCTCCAACAGTAAGTGCAGCTACTACACTGGTAAATATAATTGAGACGATATATTCGAAAGCAGCGTCTCCTCCCGACGCAAGGGTCAATTGTAATATAACCGTCGCAGATGCGGTACCGCTTATTATACCAGAAATATCGCCAATAACATCATTACAGAAGTTTGCGACCCTGTCGGCATTTCGACAAATTGCTATAGCCTGACGAGAGCCTTTTACCTTTTCCGACGCCATTGCATGAAAAGGTACTTCATCGACAGCAGTTGCAGCCACCCCAATAATATCAAATACTACCCCAACTAGCACGATTAAAAACACGATTATCATGCCGATGGCCCAAGCAACTCCATCAAGCAAAATGGTGGAAATAACTGAAAAAATAGCCGCTAACACTAGTGTGATAACGGCGATTCCTGTACTCCACTTTAGCGATTTATGAAAAATTGAATTCATACGAGCTCCTCGTTTTAAAAAAATAATATGTATGGAAGGAGTGGTCGTTCAAAAAGTAAACACTGCGGCTTAGGTCCAGTAGGTTTTCCCAAAAGGGTACCAATACGTTGCCATACCGGTGGTTTCCCATTAAACCCTTCTTGGCGTTGTCACCAATCGCCAGACTAGATTACCACTTAGTCCGCACTATAATCCCTTTCGAACGTCACATGGAACAGTCTAGGAGTTTTCCTCTACAGCCTTTACCATTTCCTAGCCTCTTTTGCAAAGTTGATTTCATATGGTATAGAACTGAACTCACCGGCGGCCAACCAGTGCAGGTTCCTCATCCATAATCCCCTCAAACTCCACTCAAGGCAGGCTACGCTGCTTACCAGTAATTTCTAGCGAGCGAAAAAACCAGTGACAGCAGGTTTATAACCCCAGTTCGCAATAAGGTATTAGCACACAAATCGCAAATGTTGAGGTCCTCCGCGGCAAAAGGGTCAACGCCCACATGCCCTTGTGGATCGCCCTTCAGCCTTAACCCCCAGTGTAGACCCAAAGCTGGGCGCCTCGAGCCTATACAAGGGACTTCATCGATGTGCCCTTTGGCGGATTTTTAGGCCCGCCCTCAGAAATGGGAGACTGACTAGAATACTGCACCACTCCTCATGTACTACTAATATACCATAAAACCGGCGTTTTCTCAATGGTTTCTAATGGTCACGACTTACCATATAGTCAGTAAAGCTCACAAGCCAAGTATGATCAATTCCTGCTTTATAAAGATGTTCCTTCGCATTATCAACTTCTTGTGAAAGTTTCTTTTTGGCACCTTCTAAAGTTAAAAGCTGAGGGTATGTACTTTTTTTATTTTGCTGATCACTACCCACCGGTTTTCCAATTATCCCCTCATCGCCTTCGATATCAAGAATATCATCCTGAATCTGGAAAGCGAGACCAAGATGGTTTGCAAAGTGAGTGAGATGTACTAATTGTTGTTGAGACCCACCAGCTACTTTCGCACCTCCATAAATAGAAAAACCGAGCAGCGCACCTGTTTTATTTCGGTGAATTTGTTCTAGTTCATCAATGGCAATCTTCTTATCTTCGGCATCAAGGTCTGCCGCTTGTCCATCAATCATTCCTTCCGGGCCGGCTGCTGTTGCCAACTTACTGATCAGATCAACCTTTACATTGCTTTCAATCGTTTTAGAGTCTGCGATCGTTTGAAAAGCGAAGGTCAAAAGTCCGTCTCCCGCAAGGATGGCAAGTGCTTCTCCATAGACTTTATGGTTCGTCAAGTTCCCACGGCGAAAATCATCATCGTCCATAGCAGGAAGATCATCGTGAATCAATGAGTACGTGTGAATCATTTCGATTGCACACCCGATATCCATGTATGGCTGACTGTCTTTACCAAGTGCTTCAATCGTCCTGAAAAATAAAATCGGGCGAAGGCGTTTACCACCGGCTAAGATGGAATACAACATGGCCTCTTTTAGCCCTGAGTGGGCATCAATGCCTTCAATCTTCGCTGGTAACGCCTCATCGATCTCTTGCTTTTTCCTTTGTAAAAGTTCCAAGAACGTATCCTTGTTCAATCTGAGTCGTCCTCCTGTAGCGTAAACGGCTCTGTTTCGCCATCCTCGTTCAAGAGCTCGTCCATCTGTTTTTCAACCTTTTGAAGCTTATCGTGACATGATTTAGATAATTTCATCCCCTCCTGGAAAAGACGGATTGACTCTTCTAGAGGTACATCTCCTTCTTCTAACTTACTCACAATTTCTTCAAGCTCGACCATAGATTCTTCAAATGTTTGTGCTTTTTTTTCTGCCATTTGTTTCACTCTCCTCGATTCCCCACACTTGGCAATCCAATTTTCCATCCTTTAACCGAACTGCAACTTGTTCACCTGGTTGAACCTGATCAATACTTTTAATAAGGGATTGATCCTGTTTATATGCTAAGCTATAGCCTCTCTCCATTACCTTCAACGGACTTAATGCATTTAACTTTCCAACCTGCTGGTCGAATCGTGACTGGCTTTCACCTAGATTTTTGTGCATTTCTTTTGAAAGCATTCGGGTAAGTCCTTCGAACCTATTACTTGCTTGTTTATGTTTTTCGGCAGGATGATTCCGCTTTAATCGACCGTTCATGCGATCGACTGTTTCTCGGTTCATCTGAAGATTACGGACACTCTCCCGCTGTATTCGTTCAATTAAGCGATCGAGATCCTGTTCTTTCTGTTTTACGAGTTGCATCGGGTATTTAAACGCGTAAGAACGTTGTAATCGATTCAGATCACTCTGATACCCAGAAACCTTTTCGGAAATTGCTCTAGTCAGGCGGAGCTGTCGCTGACTGACCTTTTCCTGTAATTCTGCAATATGCGGCACAGCAAGCTCTGCAGCTGCTGTTGGTGTAGCCGCACGAACATCAGCAACAAAATCAGCGATCGTGAAATCTGTCTCATGTCCGACTGCAGATATGATCGGAATTTTCGACTGAAAAATACTTCTGGCAACTGCTTCCTCATTAAAAGCCCAAAGCTCCTCGATAGATCCTCCACCTCGACCGACAATCAATACGTCCCACTGTGAACGATGGTTGGCAAGCTCTATCGCCCGAGAGATACTCGGTGCTGCATGAGGACCTTGCACGAGTACAGGGATGACGGTCACTTTTGCAATTGGAAACCGGCGTTTGATCGTTGTAATGACGTCACGGACTGCTGCACCTGTCGGAGAAGTGATTACACCAATTTTTTGAGGGATGGTCGGCAACGGTTTTTTACGCTCTTCAGCAAACAGCCCTTCCAACTCCAACCTTTTTTTGAGCTCTTCAAACGCAAGGAACAAATTCCCGATTCCATCAGGCTGCATTTCTCTTGCATATAGCTGATACTGGCCATAAGGCTCGTATACCGATACCTCACCACGGATCAATACCTTCATGCCTTCTTCGGGGCGGAATTTCAGGAATCGATTATTGCCCGCAAACATTACAGATTGTATTCGGCTATTTTCATCCTTCACAGTAAAATACATATGTCCTCTACTGTGGAATTTCAAATTAGACAGCTCACCACGTATCCAAACGTCTTGTAAGTTCCCATCATCCTCAAACTTCCTACGAATATAACGAGTCAAAGCTGTAATACTTAAATAACGATCATTTTGCATTATAGGACACCTTCAGTTTGCTGACTCCATTTCGCTGAAAGAATCGTGTTATGTAGAAGCATCGTAATTGTCATTGGTCCAACACCCTTCGGCACTGGCGTAATATATGAAGCAATATTCTGTGCTTCCTCAAATTTCACATCACCCGTCAATTTCCCGTTTTCTAGGCGATTAACACCTACATCAATTACAACTGCACCGGGTTTTATATACTCATTTCCGATAAAATTCGCCTTCCCGACTGCTACGACAAGAATATCCGCTTGCTGTGCGATTTCCTTCATATTAGGAGTCCGAGAATGACAGTATGTAACCGTAGCATTTTCATTAAGGAAAAGTTGCCCCACCGGCTTTCCGACAATGTTGCTTCGCCCGATTATGACGACATGCTTCCCTTCGATTACTATCCCTTTCGCTTTAACCATTTCGATAATCCCAAATGGTGTACACGGCAAGAAAGCTCGCTGTCCAGTCATCATCCGACCGATATTTATCGGATGGAATCCATCCACATCTTTATCCGGAGAAATCGCTTCAATGACTGCTTTTTCAGAAATGTGATCCGGCAAAGGAAGTTGTACAAGAATTCCATGGCAGGATTCATCATTATTATATTGTTCGATTCGTTCCAACAACTCGGATTGATGAGTATTTTCTGGCAACTCAATCAGCTTTCCATCGATGCCTACCTTTTCGCACGCTTTTTGTTTCCCTCTCACATAAGATTGAGAGGCAGGATCTTCCCCGAGAATAATGACGACTAAGCCAGGTACGATCCCTTTTTTCGCCAACTCCTGTACCTCTACCTTCATCCGTTCGCGTTTTTCATTTGCGATTTCATTTCCTTTTATCAGCTCTGCAACCATGTTTGTCCCCTCCATTATTGAAATGATTTGCTTATTTTGGATAATACACCATTAACAAATCGACCGGATTCGTCTCCCCCAAATGTTTTAGCAAGGTCAATCGCTTCATTAAAAGTCACATTTATTGGTATTTCCTTCAAAAACAACATTTCAAATACTGCAAGTCTAAGTACAGACCGGTCCACATTTCCAATTCGTTCAAAGCTCCATCGCTCTAGATGTTCTTTGATTTTTGAATCAATTTCTTCTAAATGATCAGTCGTTCCTTCAACAAGTTGAATAAGGAATTCATCCTTAGCCTCATCTTCATCCAAAACATGATGGATTGCTTCCTCACGGTCAACCTCACTTACATCTATCTGAAATAATGACTGAAGCGCCTTTTCTCTAGCAAGCCTTCTTTTCATAATTTTTTCTTCCTTTCAAATTCTTCTCTACATGATGATAGCATAGTGCGGCTTACCTTAACAGCATTCACATCATTCAATTCTGTTAAGCAATATTTGACGCAAAACGTGAAAAAGGAGTCAGGATTCTCCACTTCGGAAGCCCCCTGACCCTTTTATGATGATTCTTTATTAAAATTCCTCAGCTTCTTCATTCTGATTCGCTTTTTCTTCAAACTGGACACCTACGACGTGAACATCGATCCGGTTCGGTTCAAGAGCAGTCATAGTATGCAACGTTTGACGAATGTTCACCTGAAGTTTCTCAGCAGTATCTGGGATAGATACCCCAAAACTCATCGTTACAAAAACATCGATATTGATTCCCTCTTCGGTAAGTTCTACCTTTACACCTTTTCCTAAAGTCTTTTTTCCTAGACGCTCCACAACACCAGATGCAAAGTTCCCACGTGCCGAAACACCTTCAACCTCTGTTGCAGCTAGGCTGGAGATAACTTCGATTACTTCAGGGGAGATTTCAACTTTCCCAAGGTTTGAATCTTTTTCTTCCATTTCAAACGTTTGATATTCATTCATTCTTGCCACCTCCACTTAAATTGGACTTTGATGTAAGGTCGTTTTGTTCTAAAAACTTCGTATTGAATTCTCCACTTACAAATTGTTCATTTTCCAATAGACGGAGATGGAACGGAATTGTTGTTTCAACTCCATCGATGACAAATTCTCCAAGTGCCCTTTTCATTCGACGGACCGCTTCGTCACGCGTTTTCCCGTAAGTGATGACCTTTGCGATCATCGAATCGTAGTAAGGAGGAATGAAATAGCCGGGATAAGCTGCAGAATCGACTCGTACTCCTAGCCCGCCTGGTGGCAGGTACATGTCTATCTTACCAGGGGAAGGCATAAAATTCTTATCCGGGTTTTCAGCGTTGATCCGGCATTCGATCGACCAACCATTAAAGGTTATATCTTCCTGGGCAAAGGATAACCGCTCACCACTTGCTACTCGAATTTGTTCTTTAATCAAATCAATTCCAGTTACCATTTCTGTTACAGGGTGTTCTACCTGGATACGCGTATTCATCTCCATAAAATAGTAATCACCCGTGTTGTGATCGAATATGAATTCAACCGTACCTGCGCCTGAATAATTAACTGCTTCAGCAGCACGGACCGCAGCAGAGCCCATTTCCTCACGTTTATCAGGATCAATTGCTGGAGAAGGTGTCTCTTCTAACAATTTTTGAAGTCTGCGTTGAATCGAACAATCACGTTCACCAAGGTGAATCACATTTCCGTAATTGTCACCAAGCACCTGGATTTCAACATGTCTGAAGTCTTCGATATATTTTTCGATGTAAACTCCAGGGTTTCCGAAGGCAGTCGCCGCTTCCTGCTGGGTAATATTGATTCCTTTGATCAGCTCTTGTTCAGTTCTAGCTACCCTGATTCCTTTTCCACCACCGCCAGCGGTTGCTTTTATGATTACAGGATACCCAATCTTTTCTGCAAGTGAAATGGCTTCCTGCTTTGATTCGATGATTCCTTCTGAGCCAGGTACAATCGGAACTCCAGCTTCCTTCATCGTCGAACGAGCCACGTCCTTCGTACCCATTTTGTTGATTGCATCCGGACTTGGTCCAATGAACGTAATATTACATTCAGAACAAATTTCTGCGAAATCTGCATTTTCAGCAAGGAAACCGTAACCGGGGTGAACCGCATCTGAGCCGGTTAAAGTTGCCACACTCATTATGTTCGTAAAGTTCAAATAACTGTCTTTTGAGGCTATCGGGCCGATGCAATAGGCTTCATCTGCAAGTCGAACATGCAATGATTCTTTGTCGCCTTCCGAGTAAACAGCGACCGTTTCAATTCCCATTTCATTGCACGCACGAATGATACGTACTGCAATCTCGCCTCGATTTGCTATCAGTACTTTTTTTATCATATTATCACCCTACTGTTTCTTCACTAGGAATAAAGGTTGGCCATACTCAACAAGCTGTCCATTTTCGACGAGGACTTCTACAATCTCCCCATTTACTTCTGCTTCAATTTCATTGAACAGCTTCATCGCTTCGATTATACATACTATCGAATCATTTGATACTTTATCACCTGTGCCTACATATTGAGGTTCATCTGGTGATGGTGAGGAATAGAATGTCCCTACCATCGGAGATTCGATCTTATGTAACGATTCGTCCATCTTCGTTTCAACTGCTTTAACAGGTTCCGAAGTTGTTTCTGTCTTTTGTTCAACCTGCTGTGGTGCAGGCTGTGATGTTACAGGTTCCTCCACTCTCGGTTGAGGGGAATGCTGAATAGCGCTAGCTTCCACACCAGCTTTTTTCAATGACAGTTTTGCACCATCTTCTTCATATTCGAATTCATTGATCGATGATTGATCGATTAATTTGATCAATTCACGAATTTCTTGGATTTTAAGCATCCTTTCCACTCCTTCAATCTGACTGCTATTTTTGATGTCATTATAGCATAAATTTTGATTCGTTTTTCACTTAACACCTTCTTATGTGAGCAGGTACTAAGTCGTTTTTATCATATCATAACTTAAAAAATGGGGGTAGTGGTTATTACACTATCCCCTGTAGTGTGAATTCAAAGAACTTTTTCAAGAGGCATATCATTCTCCTTACAAGCAGCTGCAATTTCTGCTAAAAAATCAGCCCCATACAATTCTAGCTTCCTCTGTCCAACCCCCTTAACATTCAATAACGCTTCTTCAGAAATAGGCAATTGTACACACATTTCATGTAAGGTTGCATCAGAGAAAATGACAAAAGGAGGTACCTTTTCAGTTTCAGCGAGGTGTTTGCGCAACGCTCTCAGCCGCTCGAACAATTCCCCTTCGACAACAAGTTGCTCCGCTTGAACCTGTTCCTTTTTAAGTACGTCTTTATTGCCGAAGATCACTTCCGCAGCTTTGTGTGTCAAGGTTAATACTGGGTATGAACCATTTGTAGGTGCCATATATCCTTCTGCTGTTAAAAAGTCGATAAGTTCTATGACATGCTTTTGTGTTTGACCCTTCATGATTCCATAGGTTGAGATTTGATCAAAGCCGAATTGTTTAATTTTACTGTCAGATGAACCTGTTAAGACTTTTGCAATGAAGGTTTTCCCGAAGCGTTCCTTCATCCTTTTGATGCACGAAAAGACCATTTGTGCTTCACGGGTAACATTCACAGACTGACGCTGATCGGTACAATTACTGCAATAACCACACCCTTCAGCCTGTTCACCAAAATATTTTAAAATGTATTGCCGTAAACAAGATTCTGTATGGCAGTAGCCGACCATTTGCTGTAACTTTTCGTACTCATGCTTTTTACGTTCTGGGTCCATGTCCGATTCTTCGATGAAAAATTTCGGAAGACGGACATCTTGAGGTGAATAGAGAAGTATACATTCGCTGTCGACACCGTCACGCCCGGCACGACCAGCTTCTTGATAATAGGCTTCAATGTTTTTCGGCAAGTGATAATGGATTACATAACGAACATTTGATTTATTAATTCCCATGCCAAATGCAGATGTCGCTATCATGATTGTAATATCGTCATAAAGAAATTGTTCCTGATTGTCATTGCGTTCTTGTTCGGGCATTCCGGCATGATACCTACCGACAGAGAGGCCTTTCTTTATTAATCGATTGTAAATACGTTCGACTTCTTTCCTTGTGGCTGCGTAAATAATACCTGATTGTGATTCATTACTCTTTATGTATGATTCAAGGAATGGATCCCTGCTTTGACCTTTAATAACGCGAAATGAAAGATTATTGCGACCAAATCCTGTTGTCACAATACCGTCCTGAGTAATTTCCAGCCTTTCACAAATATCTTGCGCAACTTCCGGGGTTGCAGTTGCCGTTAACGCAATGATCACCGGTTGATATTCAAGCCGTGCGATCATTTGTTGAATCAGTAGATAACTCGGTCTGAAGTCGTGTCCCCATTGCGATATACAATGTGCTTCGTCGATGGCAATAAGCGAAATAGGTAGTTTATGTAACAACCTGGAAAATAGCGGCGACTCCAATCGTTCCGGGGCTATATAAATCAGCTTATAGTACCCATTTGCTGCACCATTCAACCGCTCCTGGACCTCTCCAGCAGAAAGGGAGCTATTTATGAAAGTAGCCGAGACACCCTCTTGATCCAGGGCATCTACCTGATCTTTCATCAGGGATATCAATGGAGATACGACAAGCGTAATACCTGGGAAGATCATCGCAGGAATTTGATAGCATAAGGACTTCCCGCCACCGGTCGGCATAATGCCTACCGTATCTTTCTTATCCAATAGACGTTTAAGAATATCTTCCTGCCCGTCCCGAAATGAGTCATACCCAAATGTATCTTTTAAAATCGTTTTTGCTTTTTGAAGCACAAAAATTCTCCTTCTTATAGAGATTTTTCAACACATGACTTATTGTATTTCTATTCTAACGCAAGTATATCATTTTAGTATGTCATTCCATAGAAAAAACGGGGACTCAATTTGAGTCACCCGTTTATTTTGCTGCTTGGTATGATACGGCAACTTGCTTATCACCGAGATGTTCTTTCGCTTTTCTCATAATTTCATTTGCTTCTTGTTTAGAGAGCGTCTCTTCAACCTTGACAATGATTTGCACTTTTTCTTGCATCGTATTTACGAGAACATCCTCATAGCCCATGCCCTTGACAAGCGTTTCAAGGGTTCCCTCTTTCATTGCGAGCTCTTGCAGTGCGGTCAATTTATCCAGCGCGTCTGACTGAACCTCCGCAGCAACGGTCGTTGATGCAAGGATTTCATTATATTTTTGCGCTAACTCTGCTCGTTGGTCCTCGATTTTGATCCTCAACTCTGTAAACATCTGATCGCTATCAACTTGTTGAATTGTCGTGTCACCGTTTGTTTCTTTTGATCCATCTTCAGACGCTTTTTCCTCTTGATCGAATGCAAGGTCTGTCGGTGACTGTTCAGGTGAGGTAATGTAATAAACCGATAATACGATGATCAAACTTAACATGGTTAAAAGCCAAACCGTTTGTTTTTTCAACAACATAATTGCTTATTCCCCCTTCAGCTTTTTCGGCATTACACTTACGTTATGGCTTGGTACATCAAACACTCGTGTTACGACTTCTCTTACCCACTGCTTTACTTGCAGGTTTTCCACTCCATCAGCTACAACAGCAACACCTCTCACCTCTGGCATTTCTGTAGTGACGATAATCGGGTGCTCACCATTTTCATCCTGGATGATGACGACTTTCTCTTCGGATTGATTGGTTGTTGATTTTCGTTTCCCACCATGCTGATCGGTTTCATCGGTCGTGGTTGTTTGTTCGTTGACATCTTTTTCGAAAACCTTCACTACAGTAGAGTCAAGCGTTACAACAACTAATGCATCTTTCACACCGACCATCTCATCTAAAAGTTCCTTCAGTTGATTTTCATAGTGATTCTCCATGGCTCTAATTGATGACGGATCGTTTGCCTTCTTAAAAGAGAAAGTGGATTCAGTTTTTTGTTTATCTTCCTCTGCCACGTTCATGACAGAAGAAGTATCAGGGGTTTCAAAAAGATTCTGAACGAGCATCATCGCTACTCCCAATCCCAGAACGATTAATATGTACTGGGATTTTTTACTCCGTTTTGGAGCATCTTTGGACGGGCTTAGGATTGATTTTAGCCATTCATACTTATTCTTTTCAGACATCTTGCATTACGATCCCCCTTCCTCTTTTACTACGATTTGATCGACTGGAACTTCCCATTGTTCAGAAAGAAATTGTTTGATCTCCTTAAAATCAGGGGTACTGTTCATTACTTCTGTAGATGATTGAGTGTTGATGGTTACATCTTCAATGGGGTCGATCTCATTTGTACGATCTGTTGCATCTTCAAGCGTGACATGGATGATCCATTGATTCGTTCCAGATTCGCTTTGAGACGGTTCACGTACCTCCACTTCCTTTAGACTTTTCTTAAAAGTATCCTCCAGCTTTCCCTCAACCATTTGTTCAAATTGGACAGCCATTTGTTTTAATTTATATGCACCTTGTTTAGCTTGTATTTCACTTTTATTCTTTTCTATTAAATTTTTCACCTTTTCATTTTCCAAAGTATAGCCATCAATTTGAAAAGAGGCTAATTCATCATCGAAATCTATTGAAAAAAATTGTATGAGTGGATTCAGAATAGCGATGATAAGCAATAGTCCGATAACGACTTTTATATATTTTTGAAACGACGAAGAGGGAAGAAGTAACTCTAGGATTGTCGCTAATAGAATAATTAGTATGATGTTTGTAATCCATTCATAAATGAAAGACATTTATATCCCCCTCAATCACCTCATCATTATCGTCAGATTCCCTGCAGCGATCATCATCGTTACTGCAAGAAAAAACATAAAGCAAACGATCGATAATGCCGCAAAAATAAAGAGAACATTTTTACTGATGATGTTCAAGCACTGAATGATCGGTCCGCCGCCCAGCGGTTGCAAAACGGCGGCGGCAATCTGGTAGATCAATGCGAGCGATAGAACTTTAAGAGCCGGAAATGCACACATGAGCAGTAAAATGACTACACCTGCAATGCCGACTGTATTTTTAAGTAAAAGGGAAGCACTCATTACGGTATCCGTCGCATCGGTAAACATTCTTCCGATAATAGGAATGAAGTTGCCAGTTATGAATTTCGCAGTCCGGATGGCGACTCCATCAGCCACTGCAGCCGTTGCACCTTGAACACTGATTACGCCGAGAAAGATTGTGAAGAAAACGAGCATGACACCAATCGCAATTCCTCTTAATAGATTAGCAAGCTGTGTAACTTTATAGTGTTCTGTCAACGTGCTCACGATGCTTAATAACGCGGATAAAAACAATAAGGGCAAAACAAAATGCTGAATCAGCAATCCACTTGTGTTGACGAGCAGAATGATGAACGGATGGAAAAAGGCTACCGAGACAAGACTACCCGTTGATGCCATTAGTGCAAGGATAAGCGGGATAAGAGCAATGATGAATGCGTTCATATTCTGGATCGCTTCAACTGTATAAGAAGCCGCTACATGGAAGCTGTTCAATGCGATAATTACGAGAACCATATAAACGATACCGTAGGCGACCTTACTCACCGCCTGTTGCTCAAACGCGTTCTGCATGGTTTGAAGAAGCATACTGAACACAGTAAGAAGAATCAACATCCCTAATAATTTTCCATTTGTTAAAATTTCATGGAACAGATATTTCAGCAGCCCCATACCCCAGTCTGTAAATGAAAAACTCTTATCACTCTGAATAAACTCTAGAATACTTCCTTTTTGACTTTCTGGAAGAAAGCCGCCGTACTCGTTACGGATTTCATTCCAGAAATGACGGATATCCTGTAACTGGTCATCCTCAAGGGTCAGGGATGGTTGAATATCCGTTTTCGTATCGGTATTCGCATTTGCTTCATGTAGGGGCTGTCCAAGGATAAACAAAAAAAGAACCAGTAAAATAAACCCTATAAGTCGCTTTGATTGAACTGGATCCTTCATTCTTTTTTTTCACCCCTAACTCGGTAGCAGCGTAATAATGGTTTCAATCAAAACAGTAAGGATCGGTATTGCCATAACAAGGATTAACACCTTTCCCGCAAGTTCAATTTTAGCTGCAATCGCTCCCTGTCCTGCGTCCCGTGTAATTTGTGCTCCGAATTCTGCAATATATGCGATGCCTATGATTTTCAGGATCGTTTCTACATAAACCATATTTAGATTTGCATTGGTCGCCAAACGTTCTAGCATTTCGATCACAGCCTGTATCTTTCCAACTAAAAAGAGGAAAATTGTCGCACCAGCAAACAGTATGACGAGAAAAGAAAATGCTGGCTTCTGTTCTTTTATAATAAGGGCAAGGAAGGTCGCGATTAAGCAGAAACCGACGATTTGGATGATTTCGATGGTTAATCCCTCCTTAGCCCTGGAAGAGGAATACACTCCGTATTTGCTGGAACAAATCCTCAAGCAAAGTAATCACCATAAACAGAACTATGACAAACCCGATCAATGTTATCCAATGGGCGATGTCTTCTTTTCCCATTTGCTTAAGAACTGTGTGCAGCATCGCTATGATAATTCCAATCCCTGCAATTTGAAAGATGGTGTTCACATCATACGGCATCTGTTTATGCGCTCCTCTCAGGCTAGATCAACAAAATTACAATTAATAATCCTGATAAAAATCCTAAGCTTTTTATCATCGTTTCGTATTTATGTTGGATTTCCACTGCTTCACTTTCCTCACGCTCTAAATGAACGATGGCCAGTTTTATTTGTTTTTGCTGATGCTCTCGATCGTGGCGTCCGAGCATAGCTCCAAATTGCTTAAGTATTTCGATTTCACCTTTTTGAAGAGCAGAATGTTTACGTATGATTACGAGACTTTCCTCCCAAGCTTCCTGTACGGATGTCCTTCCCGATTGCAGCTGCTCTGAAAACCGTACGAAAAACCATGATAAAGGCGGTTTCAACTGGGTTGACAGTCGTGAACATGCCTCATTAAGTGGGGTAAGACCGTAGACGATTTCTGCCTCAAGGGATTGTAGCGCGACCTTCAGTTGTCTAAGCTGGCGCGGTCTATCCTGAAGTCGCTTTGCCCACTCGAATCCAATCCAAGTTGTAGCCAGGATAATACAGACTGCTCCGATGACTTTCATCCGAATTGCCGTGCTTTTGTTATGTGAACGGGTTGGTAATCTTCATCTAATACTCGTTGTACTCTACCCGGCCCGTTCGCTCTTGATAATTCAACGAAACGATCGAACAATTGGATTTCCAGCAATTTTCTCAATGTGGGGCGTTTCAGGACATTTTCAATACTATATCCATGCACAGTCATAATCATTTGAACACCTGCATTCATCGCTTCAAGAATCGCTTCTGAATCTTCAGCTCTTCCTATCTCATCGACCACGATTACATCAGGACTTAAACTTCGTATCATCATCATGACTCCTTCCGCTTTAGGGCATGCGTCCAGTACATCAATCCGATTTCCAAGATCATGCTGGGGAACCCCTTTGATCGACCCAGCAATTTCAGACCGCTCATCAACGATACCAACCTTGTAAGAAGGGATATTTCGCCCAGATATACCAAGACTAATGATCCGTGCAATATCTCTGAGCAACGTTGTTTTTCCTGTCTGAGGTGGACCGATAATCAATGTATTCAACCATCTTCCGGAATACAAGTACGGAACGAGTGGTTCGGCGATCCCTTTTTTCTGTTTGGCAACTCGGATGTTAAAGGAACTGATATCACGTATGGCTTTGACTTGTCCTCTATCTGTGATGACCTTGCCAGCAAGACCAACTCTGTGCCCACCTTGAAGCGTAATGTATCCGCGCTTCAGTTCTTCCTCAAATGCGTACAAGGAATACTGACTAAGTTTGTTCATAAGTTGTACAGCATCCTCAGCAGTAATGATGTAATTCCCTGCATCACGACCACCTAAATAGTGTGGCTGTCCATTGCATATGATTTCAAATGGACGTTGAATACGAATCCGAAGCTCTTCAATTTCACTCAAATACTTCGTCGGGTAATGTTCGATTAACTGCTTAAGAGATTCAGGCAATACTTCGAATATTTCTTTCATATTATCCCTGCTTTTCTCACTGGGCTTGTATTCTCAATGTATGCGGCCAAGCTTGTTTTATGACTTTGACACATTACGAAAATCATTTCAGGATACCTAATACGATTAAAAAAACCCCGATTCCAATCAATGCGAGTTTTTCGAAGGTGATTTGGCCTGCAACCCCGACTAACCCAAGTGCCATCGTAGTTATAAAAATACAAGGTCCAACAACAGCGAGGGATGCATTGATTACAATCGCCTTTTGAATCGAATTAAAATAAAGTATAAGGAAAGCCGCAGTGAATTCTAGTGTTGCAGACAAAAATCTCAGGCTGGCCATGCCGGCTAAATACGGCCCAAAATGATCGAGCAAAAACTTCATCCCATTTCCTCCACGTATTTTTAGTACAACCTATGTAAAGATCTTGGGAAAAAGAATAAGGAATCACAGACTTAGGAGGTTTTTTCGATTCGATTGCCAATGATGATAGATTGCTTTAATTTATGATCGAACTCATGGGGAATGGACATATTATTGTTAGATTACGGGCGGGAAATGTAAGTGAAATCATTAATTTTTCGGGTGTATGGCTTGGGGCACTGTGTGTTACGGATATAAATTGCCGCGAAACCACAATGGAAAATTTACGGACGTAAATTTAACCGAATTTGGGGGTTAAAAGCGGAGCCGATCTCCCTTCGAGGCTAACTTCCGTGTCAAACTCTCCTAATTCCTCGTAAAAAATCAAATTTCCGCGTCGAGCATTGCCATTTTCGCGTGTGAAAGAGATCTTGACGCTTTACCAGAGGACGCCCCGCATATACTTCGGATGAGGAACTGCGAAAATCAAGAAAGAACTGCGAAATCTGGAAATTAACTGCAAAAATCAAAAATTAACTACGAAAAGAAACCACAGAATTAACTGCGAAACACGGTTGCGTTCAATCAAAAAAAGGCTGATCCACCTATTTTCAAATAGATGAATCAGCCTGTCGTTTGCCTCAAGCTTACATATACTACGCTCTGGAAATATAAGCTCCAGTACGTGTGTCTATAATGAGTACATCCCCTTCGTTTACGAAAAAAGGCACCTGCACGCTAAGACCGGTTTGTAGTATAGCTGGCTTTGTTCCACCAGACGCAGTATCCCCTTTAATACCTGGTTCGGTTTCGGTTACCTCCAAATTAACGGTATTTGGAAGCTCCACTCCGATCGTTTCACCTTGATACATTTGTACTTGAACAGTCATGTTCTCAAGAAGATACTTCAGTTCTTCCTCAATTTGTGAGGTTTGAAGTTCCATCTGCTCGTAGGATTCGTTATCCATGAACGTATGCATATCACCAGAAGAATAAAGGTATTGCATACGACGGTTGTCAATATGCGCTTTCGCCACTTTTTCTCCGCCTCGGAATGTCTTTTCCTGTATTGCACCGGTTCTAAGGTTGCGTAATTTCGAGCGAACAAATGCCGCACCTTTTCCTGGCTTAACATGTTGGAAATCGATAACAGTCCAAATTCCGCCATCAACTTCAATTGTTAGACCTGTTTTAAAGTCGTTTACTGAAATCATTTGATTCCCTCCAAATCTTTACTCTCCAATAATCAGCAATTCTTTCGTTGATTTTGTCAACCGTTCATTCCCATTTTTTGTAATCACGACATCATCTTCAATTCGTACCCCGCCAAGACCAGAAACGTAAATACCGGGTTCAACGGTAACAACCATTCCTGGCTCAAGTTGAGTATCAACCTTGAACGAAAGACCTGGACCTTCATGGACATCCAGTCCAATTCCATGACCTGTCGAATGGCCAAACTGCTCTCCATAGCCTTTTTCTTTTATATAATCTCTAGTCAATGCGTCTGATTCCTTACCAGTCAACCCTGGTTTTAGTCCTTCTAAACCTTTTAGTTGAGCATCAAGCACTATTTGATAAATATCTTTTAATTGCTCCTTCGGCTCTCCAACAGCAACGGTTCTCGTAATATCGGAGCAATATCCATTATACAAAGCTCCAAAATCCAACGTTACCATGTCACCTTTTTCGATGATCTTATTCGATGCAACGCCATGCGGCAGTGATGATCGTACACCAGAAGCAACAATAATATCAAACGATGATGAGGTTGCCCCATTTTTTCTCATAAAAAATTCAAGCTCATTCGAAACTTCGATTTCACTTAATCCCGGGCGAATGAACGATAAAATATGTTCGAAGGTTTGGTCCGCCAATTCCGCTGCTTCTTTTAAAACCTTTAATTCATTTTCATCCTTAATGAGGCGCAGCTTTTCAATCAAACCTGAAATCGGTACCAGTTGCCCCTCAATTTCTTGTTGATAGGATTGGTGCACTGCATATGTAAGATAATCTTGTTCAAATCCTAGCTTTTCTATCCCCATTTGCTTGGCTTGCTTCGCCACTTCAGCAGGAATTGATGCGGTATGCTGAACGATTTCAAATCCTTTAGCCTGCTCGGTAGCCTGATCGATATAACGGAAATCTGTAATTAGTTTCGCTTCTTTCCCGGAAATCAATACGACACCCGAAGATCCAGTAAATTGGCTCATATAACGACGATTACTCGCACTTGTGATCAACATACCACCAATATTTCGGTCACTAAATTGCTCTCTAAGACGTTCAATTCGATTCATCATTTATCCTTCCCCTTTCAAATAATGGATTAGCCCTTGAAGGCCAAGCTCATAACCTATACTCCCCAATCCGGCGACCTGTCCAACAACCACCCCTGCCAGTACAGATGTATGGCGAAATGATTCTCGTGCATAAATGTTAGATAGGTGAACCTCAATCGTCGGGATCTGGATGCTTGAAACAGCGTCACGGATCGCATAACTGTAATGTGTATAGGCACCTGCATTCAGCAACAACCCTTCACTACAATCCCCCGCATCATGAATCCAGTCTATGATCTCTCCTTCATGATTCGACTGCCTAGCAACGACTTCACACTGCAGCTCAGTCGCCTTATCTTTTAGGGAGGTGATCATGTCATCCAATGTTTTTTTACCATATATAGATGGCTCACGACTTCCTAGACGATTTAAATTAGGACCATTAATCAGCATGATTTTCATTATGTAAAAAACCCCCTCTAACAAAACAGAATGCACGGGATTAACAAAACCAGGTAGAACCCTTGGTGGCTGAAGTGTTTTAATGGTGTTACAAACTTTCCCCTACAAAAAGGTTCAACTTGGTCAAAAACCTATCAATATCGAAAAAAAATAGAATGCTCCACGGAACATTCTATCATAGCTCGTATTTTTTGAATAGTTATTGGCTCTCATGGTGGTGGGCTTTATTATTCTCATCGTATTCAAATGAAATCGAAAATCCGACGAACAATCCATAAAGAACATACAAGCATATCGTCGTTGTCAACGTATTCATTCCAAGTTCATGAATCGGTTTTAAATCCGGAAACATCGGTCTTAATAGATAGAATACGATCCCCCATAAAATAAGACCAAAAATGACACCTGCAGCCATATGTTTAAACTTTGCGAATAAAATTTTATACGCAAAAGCGACTAACATCGACAACAAACCAATCACAAAGATACCAACCCAATCACCTAACATGTCTTCCTTCCAATCTCCAATTACCAAGGGTGCTAATACGAAGGAAGGTCGGATTATTGAAAAATTGAATAAATAAGCCAAGTACCCGATCAAGCTCCAAAAAACACCGCCGACGAAGCCGATTGTTAACACCCTTCCTGTAAAACTCACTTTTTCTTCTCGTTTATTCTGCTCTAACTCTTCAGGCTGTTTTTCCGTTTCCATCCTTGCACCTCCTGATTCTAGTATGCCCGGTCGAAAGAATTTATATTTTTATGAATGCCTTAATCAACGATATTATTTAACATCACCAAATCATAAAATGTGTAAAAAGGAGCCAAACCGGGAAATGTAAAAATCAGTCACTATGATTCGAAGTGGTCGGATATTTTTCGAACTTCCTCACAAAATCTTATTGACAAGAAGTCCACACATGTAGAGGTTTCCATCACTATCATGTAGAATAGAGGTAGAATGGTAACGTGCAACACTTTGTGGAAAATCCTGTGAAAATTCATATTTATTAGTTTACCTGTGATCGTAGCAGAGGCATTTCGTTTCTATATTTTCAGAGCATGTTGGACAGAATATTATTGAGGTATCTTAAAGGTTAATCCTATTAAGGACAATCGTAAAAGTGGTTTAATAACTAAAGGAGGTGAGTCTTGTTGTTTCAACGCAAGTTCAACTTGATCATCCTGTTGCTGTTAGGTCTTTCAGCATTCGGCTTTGTGATAACCTTAATCACAGACCCGATGAGTATACTTAAAATGATCGCTGTTTTCTTAGCAGTCGGTGCGATTTTCTATTTTCTCTACAAGCGCTTTATTGTAAAACGAATGGGCAAAGGTATGGGACAGTACCAGCAAGCGGCTCGCTATTCAAAGAAAAAGTACCAAACTCATTCTCGGACTGTTTCAAAATCACAACCGACAACAAAATCCTCCTTTAAAAATAATTTGAAAAAGCACAAAAAACGTAAAGACCATCATTTAACCGTAATTGAAGGAAAAAAAGGCAAGAAAAAAAATCGGGCACTATAATGTGCTCGATTTTTTTGGTTTGAAAGTCGTATATATTCCATGAGGACGGTAGCGCCAATTTCTCAAAAACTTCTCGGTATTCTCCTTACCCACCTCCGTTAATTCATCAATTAGCTTTTCTGAGAGATCAAAATTAATCATTGAAATTTGCTTTACAGGTATAAAGACAATATCTGTACTGTGCGCCTCAGAGATGTGGTGATTATCATGTGCATCCATCATCGTATCGAATAAACCATGGAACAAAGAAATTGCATTCGAAATTCGGTTTGGCTCCTGATTAAACTGAGATGGTCTAAGTTGAAATCCTAAAATAGGACGTTTAGAATTATTCTTTTCATCCTGAAAGAGCCAGATCGGGAAATTACTAAGGACACCGCCATCAACAATGTAATTTTTCTTACCCATATGATCGTAAATCTTAATCGGATCAAAAAAGTATGGGATGCTCGCACTCATCCGGACTGCTTTTGATATCTTAAACCGTTCAGGTAATAAACCATAACGCTCAAGATCATCTGGGAGGACGATCATTCTTCCATTTGTAATGTCAGATGCAATGATTTTTAATGATCCTTCCGGAACATCTGCGAAGGTTTTGACGCCTTTTTCAGCAAGCACCTCCTCAATCCAATTCTCCAGTTTTTTACCTTTATACAACCCTAATTTCCAGTAAAGTGTCAGCCATTTCATGAACGGGAATGGTATTGAAAGACGTCTCGGATCCAAAAACTCCTTTAAATCAACCTGGTGAATTAAACGTTTAATATCCTCTGAATGATAGCCTGCTGAAACAAGCGATGCGATGATCGCACCTGCACTCGTTCCTGCCGACCGTTTAAAAGTGATGCCTTGTGTTTCAGCCACCTGTAGTGCACCAATAAAGGCAATGGCTTTTACACCACCACCCGAAAACACACCATCTACATCCATCGCTCCACCCCTCTCCTTTTATATATGTATAAAAAAAGTGTGATTTTCAGTATTACGATTTTTATGGCCCCTGAATTTTTGTTTTGATGATTTTACGGGATCGTATTAAAATATGACGGCTGTAAATGGAATCGTTATTCGTTTACAAAATAAAAAAACAACCACAACAAATGTTATGATTGTTCCTGTTCTTCTTCATTTTTTCTTTGTACTTCGCGCAATTCGTTGACTCTCGTTTTATTTTCATCAAAATACTGTACTAGATCACCGATGCGGTCGATCGCATTCCAGCTTAGGTGATGCTCGATGCCCTCGACATCCTCATAGATGTTTTCATCATCCACACCTATCACTTGTAAAAACTCCTCAAGCAGTTCATGACGGAAAACGAGTCGTTTCCCGAGCTTTTTCCCGTTTGGAGTTAGGACAAATCCTCGATATTTTTCATAAACTACATACTTTCCTTTGTCTAGCTTTTGAACCATTTTCGTCACCGAAGATGGATGAACATCTAAAGCTTCTGCAATATCAGATACCCTTGCATATCCTTTTTCTTCGATTAATTGGTAAATACGTTCAATGTAGTCCTCCATACTTGGAGTTGGCATGTACTTCCCCTCCAATACTGCAGATCCTGTTTCATAATAAATGTAAATGACAGAATCAAAACATACTAAAAGGATACAACAATAATCAGAAGGTGACAAGAAGAGTACTAGTCATTTAAGTGAAGCACTCGATTGAAGCTTCTGTAAAGCATTGATGGATGTAAGATTCGATTGTTTCCCTTAATTCCTGTGTTTTCCTCATCTGAAGACGTTTCGTTTCCACTGATATCGAAAATAGCAATAGGAAAAAAGATGCAAGCATGAAGAGACTCCCAATACAGAAAATACAATAAAGTATGTAAATCGGGAGGAAACGGATTTGAGAAAGTTATCGATCATCATCGTTATCATAATAAGTTTTGCAATACCTCAGACGGCAAGTGCTCAAACGGATCCGGCAGTAATAGCTGCATTCATACGAGATGGTGACCTTTGGGTAATGGAGGGCGATACAGAACGGCAAATAACAAAAGGAAAAAAAATAGCCAGCCCGCGCTGGTCGTTTGACGGTAACTGGCTCGCTTACTTGGAAGGGAATCAGGATAAGCAAAATGTTTGGCTTTACAATATTGATTCCGGAAAAAAGAAATTAATATTTAAAAGCGATACTTCTAATTTACAATGGGCGTCAAATAAGGATGTACTCGCTTTTCAGGCAGGTGAAATTTTGTATGTGAAAGATGCCCGGAAGAGCAAGAAAGCTGCCAAACGTATAGCAACTGAAGTCGGAAATTACTCATGGCTGCCAAATGGGAATGGTTTTTTAACATCCACTATTTCCGATTTAACACCTGACGGCTGGACAGATATAGAATTTCACAAAATATTACTGAAGAACAATAAGGTGAAAAAGTCAACTTTCTTTGAGTTGCCAGCTCTGACAATCGGAAATGAAGATTTCGGCATCGGTACAAGTATGTTCAAATGGTCACCTGATAATAAATGGATCTCTTTCATCAAGTATCCAACAGCCTCATTATCAGCAGATGCGAACCTTTTGTATGTACTCTCTTCGGATGCAAAACAATTGATCAAACTTGACGAAATGCTGAATGAGCCAAGTTGGTTCAAATGGGCTCCAAATCGGAATTCACTTGCATATATCGGGGGAATCAATCGAATGTCGATTATGAATAAGTTTTTAACAGTGAAGGAGCTGCCAGCCTTGTCGCCAGGAACACTGACACCAGAGGGATATGTGGACAGGGATTTTACTTGGCATAACAACCACCTGATTACAGTTGCCCGCTCAAAGGAAAGTGAATGGTCGAATGATCCAGCAGAGCGCCCATTACCCGCTTTGTATCAGATTGATCTCGAGGGGAAAAAGCAAAAAAGGATAACAAACCCTAAAAAGGGTTTTGGTGATTTCAATCCAAATTACTTAAGCGAATCTGACCGACTCGTCTGGGTACGTACCGACCGAGAAAAAAGTGATGTGTGGATTGCTGCTCGGAATGGAAAAAATGCAAAGGTGTGGATCAAAAACATCGACCTCGGTGATAACTACTACGAAAAATGGAACTGGAGCAATGTTTTAAGTGTATATGACCCTGAAAAGTGAAAAGAACCGAGTGGATTTTATCACTCGATTCTTCTACTATTCAACTTATAACCCACATTTCAATTGTGCATTACAGTTCGTACATGTATTGCAGCCACCTATTTCTTTCACCTGTCCCTTTCGACAGACTGGACAAGTGTTTCCGACTTCGCTCCCGATTGTAACATCCGTAGAACGAAGGTCAGCAATCGTGTCTAGGAGAACGACTTTTTGCGGTGCTTCTTGTTTCGCTTCTTGTTCTTGATCGTCATCAAACGTGTTTTCTTCTGCTTTTAACGTAAGAACTTGAGAATCGCGGCTTCCATCTACATAAACGGTTCCGCCTTTCGCACCGCCATTGTATAACCGCTCATATACGGCTTGAACCTGTTCAACGGTATACCCTTTTGGAGCATTGACGGTTTTACTGATCGAACTGTCAATCCAGTTTTGGATGACACATTGTGTATCCGCATGGGCTTCTGGACGAAGTTCCATTGCAGAGATGAACCATTCCGGAAGTTCATTTGCATCTATGTCAGGGTTTCTTTGAAGATATTCGTTTACGATATCCGCTTTTACTTCAATAAACTTCCCAAGACGCCCACTTCTGAAATAAGAGAATGAGAAGTAAGGTTCAAGTCCTGTGCTCACGCCGACCATTGTCCCGGTAGATCCAGTAGGAGCAACAGTCAATAGATGTGAATTTCGTATTCCATGTTCCAGAATGCCTTGACGGACATCTTCCGGCATTTTCTTCATATAACCTGTATTTATATACGCTATCCGAAGTTGGCGGGTTTCCTCTTCCGTTCGACCTTCTAAGAATGGAAAACTTCCTTTTTCTTTTGCGAGCTCGATCGACTCACGATAAGCAGTAACTGCAATCGTTTCAAAAACTTCATCGACTAACTTATTTCCTTCTTCAGAACCATAGACCGTTTCACAATAAATGAGTAGATCATGTAGGCCCATAACACCCAGCCCGACACGTCGTTCTCCAAGTGCTTGCGTTCGGTTTTTTTCTAAGAAATAAGGCGTAGCATCGATTACATTATCCTGCATCCTTACTCCGGTTTTTACTGTTTGTTTTAACTTATCGAAGTCAACACGTTTCGTGTCCTTGTCTGCAACATTCGCAAGATTGACTGCAGCTAAGTTACAAACACTGTATGGTGCAAGTGGTTGTTCGCCACACGGATTCGTCGCTACAACTTTCTGGCCGTACGCTTTTGCATTCGTCATTTCATTGGCGTTGTCGATAAAGAAAATTCCAGGTTCTGCTGAGTATGTCGCACAAATATTGATCAGGTTCCACAGTTCACGAGCTTTTACTCTTTTGTAAACTCGAATTCCGTATCCAAGTGCTTCCCATTCACGAACATCACCATATTCCTGCCATTTCTCGTTATACTCTAACATTTCTTCAAATGTATAGTTTTCAACATCAGGAAAGCGTAGTTCGTATTCTGAGTCATTTTCTACTGCTTCCATAAATTCCTTCGTTACGCAAACTGAAATGTTCGCTCCTGTTAAAAACTCGGAGTTATGGACGGTGTACGTTCCACCAGTAGCAAGCTTCTGTTCCGCCTCTTTGATGGCCTTTTCTGTAAATCCACCTTGTCCAGGAATCGTTTTATAATTGACAATGCTTTGATACATATCGCGTTCTGTTTCACTTAATGGTGTGAACTTCAGCTTGTCCTGTGCCAATTGTTTAATCGTTTCGTCTTCTGTGTTTTCAACAAGGAATCGTAATATTCTAGGATTCTGCATTTTTGAGATGATGAATTCAATAATATCAGGATGCCAATCCGTTAGCATAATCATTTGTGCACCACGCTGTTTTTGTTACTCCTCGTTTTGAGGGGCCAGGTCATTTCTGCCTGACTCTTATGCTTTCACATAAGTTCGGACTATATCATCAAGGATTCCTAAGTCATCCTTGTCCCGCGCCTCGAAAGTTACATTTCTGTGCTTTCGATTTACTTACACCTTTTTCTCGAATTATTCGAAAGGTAAGGTGCTTTCAATAGTCTCTGAACGTTCATCTCAGTTTCCCAAGACGCTTCGCTGCTGATTGCCCATTTTGATCCTTGAAATTTTTGAGCATTCACGCTCGTTGTTACCAACCACGTTGTAGCTTTCAAGGTTTTAGGGTGTTCCAGCAATTCACGGGATTAAGTCGCCATGGTCTTAACGACTTCCACCTTGCTCGACAAGGTGAGTGAGTTTAGCTATATCATCAAGCCAGGATACCGATCCGGAAGATTTTCCGTTCACCCCTTTTGCGAGAGTGTTCCGGGGACGTAATGTGGATCCATTCGTCCCTACTCCACCGCCTCGGCTCATGATTTCCATCACCTGTTTACGATGATCGGAAATTCCTTCCCGGGAATCTTCAACGAAAGGCATGACGTAACAATTAAAATAGGTAACTTCCGTTGCAGCACCTGCTCCATATAGGACACGTCCGGCGGGTACAAAGTTCAGATTCACCAACTCATGATAAAACCGTTCAAATGATTCCTGCCGCTTCTCTTCTGTTGGCTCAACGGATGCAAGTCCCGTTGCATTTCGCCTAGCAATTTGCTCATAATAAACTTCCAAAGGCTTGTCTATGATGTCAAGGGACCGTTTTACAATACCGGTTTCCATCTCACCTGGTCGATCGAGTACACCTCGGTAATCCTCTTCTACCCTTACTTCAGCAGTGTTCTGTTCCCTATCGATTTTGACAATAAAACCGAGGCCGCGCGCCGGAAACTTCGGATCATCTTTAACAGTGAGTACTACAAAATCACCTTCACGTAATGTTTTTTTCTCCGTATCCTTAAATGAATACCTGTCGAGCATGACTAATCTTGATACACCTTTATGTGCAGTATTCATGTCTGGGGTTATTGAGTGTACTTGTTCAAATTTAGCAATGTCTTCATTCAGTCGATCAATATTTATCTGTTGTCGTTGGTCGTCTGTTATTATCGCCATCCATGATCCTCCTTTTGCTTAGTATGCTGGTTATCTGGCTGTATGTATTTCCTTACCCAAATAATAGCATACCAAAACACTAAATATCAATATATAGTGTACATTATTTTAATATAATACAATATATTGTGTCTAAGAACGAGTCGAATTAATTTTGTCAAAATCAAAATTGAATAAAAAATGTAGAAAAATGAAGAAAAGTGTACATTTTTCTACCCAAATCACCGTATAGGATTTTTTTTATCAATTGCTAAAACACACATCTTTTGAATCCTCTATCATTACTGGATTTTTATTTTGAAGTAATATGTCATACGTTAAATAAATAAAAAAAGATGACAAAAAATTTTCTTGCCACCCTCATTTTCCGATTATCGACGATACGTCCATTCATCATTCTCGTATCTTCGCTTTGCAATCTCTTCTACATATAGTAGCTGCTCCTTCGTAAGCTTATAAGGAACGAATTCAATATCCAATCCTTTTTCAAAGCCCAGTTTAAAAGCCGGCTTTGCTTCACTTATTGTAACCGGTTCTTCTCTTAGATCATTGATAGCCACCGCTTTTTTGCTAAAAGCACGTTGCATACGCTCACGTACCCTGTCATTGGCGAACTTGAAGCAATCAAACAGCTTGCCTTCATCAATGTCTAACAAAATAGAGCCATGCTGAAGGATAACGCCTTTTTGGCGGGTTTGAGCACTACCAGCAACTTTTCGCCCTTCCACGACGAGTTCATACCAGGACGGGGCATCGAAACATACAGCAGAACGCGGATTTTTCAACCCTGCCTTTTCAGCCTCAGTTTCTGGTACCGAAAAATAGGCTTCAAGTCCGAGGTTCCGAAAGCCTTCCAAAATTCCATTGGAGATGACCCGATATGCTTCTGTCACAGATTGCGGCATATACGGGTGTTCCTCTGATACAATTACACTGTAGGTCAACTCTTTATCATGAAGTACCGCTCTGCCCCCAGTAGGCCGACGGACGAAACCATAACCGTGACGGTCGACCGCTTCCAAATCGATCTCTTTTTCAACCCTCTGGAAATAACCAATCGATAGGGTTGCTGGATTCCATTCATAAAATCGGACGACAGGCGGGATTTCACCTTTGCTATGCCACTCCAGTAATGCTTCATCCAACGCCATGTTAAAGGCTGGTGAGCATGCACCTGAATCAATAAAATACCATTGTTCCTTCATATATGTACGCCTCTTTCTTTACAATCATAGAAAAGTACCTATCATAGTTTAACAGAAACAAAATCGTCTATCCAATGGTGTTATTCGAATACCAATGTTCAACGAGTTGGGAAACGTTTTCAATAGCAGCTAAAAGATTTCTTGCGTTTCAGTTGGTTACTTTTTGAACATCCGCTATAATGGACATGGTATAATAATTACAGCAAAGATTGATTCTATAGGGGGAATTGGCAAAATGGATTGGTTATGGATTATACCTTTAGGGCTCCTCATTTATATGGTAGGAGCAGGGTTGTATCAACGAAAACAAATTAAAACACTTACAGAAGAAGAATTTCGCGAGGGCTATCGTAAGGCTCAGCTGATCGACGTCCGTGAACCGAAGGAATATGAAAATGGACATATTCTTGGCGCACGTAATATACCTTTGTCTCAAATGCGAATGCGTTACAAGGAAGTTCGGAACGATCAGCCCGTTTACTTATATTGTGAAAGCGGAATGAGAACAGTTCGAGCTGCATCAGTGCTTCGTAAAAAAAACATTAAAAATCTATACCAGCTTAAAGGCGGCTTCAAAAAATGGGGCGGCAAGGTAAAAAGAGGAAAATAATATAGATTAGGGACTGATGTGATTATCAGTCTCTTTTTAAATTTTATTTACTTTGCAAATTTCGATTCCATTTCACTAAAAAAAGCTTCGAATAGGAGTTCAATATCTTCTTCCCTCAATTTAATTTCCTCACCGATTTCATACTTTAAAACGGACTCAGTCGGAGTATACTTCATTGAATTCGTTTCCTCGGTCATATTAAAGCACAAATGCTTAGATCCATTTGTACCCTACTCCCCAAACCGTCATCAAATGTTGATCAATTTCGAAGCCTGCTTTCCGACATTTTTCACGAAGGTTTCGTATATGAGAGTCGACTGTCCTTCCTTCAGTATCAGTATCAAATCCCCAAACTGATTCGATCAATTGATCTCTTGTAAAAACCTTTTGTGGATAATTCAGAAACAATCCTAGTAATTCAAATTCCTTCGGTGTTGTTGGTATTACTTGATTCTGGTAGTCCACAACATATCGTTTACTATCCCATACTAAACCACTAATGTAAATCCGATCAGATTTTCCCAGATCGGATCTCCGTAATACACTTTCAATTCGAGCTAGCAACACTTCTTCATCGAAAGGTTTAGAAATATAATCGTCCGCCCCGATCTTCAACCCTTTGACAACATCTTCATTATGGTCTCTTGCTGTTAGCATGATGATGGGTACCGAGTAGGATTGCCGGATTACTCTACATGTCTTCCAACCATCCATTTCTGGCATCATGATATCAAGAAGAACCAAATCGAATACTTCATGTTCCAATTTCTTGACCGCTTTCTTTCCTGAAAATGCTATTTTACATAGGTAGTTATGTGGAGTCAAGTATAGTGAGATTAGGTCGAGCATTCTCGGTTCATCATCGACAATCAGGATTTTTTTCACGATTACCCATCCCCTTTTTTTATACGTATTTTCATTACGGTACCCTCTCCAAGAGTACTCTCAGCTTCAATAGTTCCACCATGCTTTTCAATGATTTCTTTTGCTATTGATAACCCGATTCCAGTGCCTCCATGTTTTCTGGAACGGGACTTGTCTACTCGAAAAAGTCGATCCCATATGTATCGCAATTGCTCTTCAGGTATTCCTTCTCCTTCATCTGCCACGGAAATAAGTAACTCAGTCGTACTGTCCTCGACCTTCACCTGTACAAGTTTACCAGGTCTTGTATACTGTAATGAATTATCTAACAAGTTGATTAGAACTTGTTTAATCCTGTCTTCGTCGATACTTATATAGCAATCATTGCCCCATTTGAAATCCAACAGAACTCCTTTTTCATCAAAGGTCGGTTTAATCTTTCCGATGATTCCCCTTATAAGACTCACAATATTGACCGATTGCTTTTGAATAGTAAATGTATGTTGATCGATTTTCGCTAGGTCGAACAAACCTGTCACTAATTTAGACAAACGATCTGCTTCCTCTTTAATGATTTTTAAATATTGTTCACGTTTGCGCTTATCTGTAGCTGATCGATTTGCGAAGTCCGCGTAGCCTTTCAAGTACGTTAGAGGTGTTCTTAATTCATGTGCAATACTCGCAAGAAACTCAGTTCTTTCTTTTTTCAGAAGCTGTAAATCATGCGAAAGGGCTGCAATCGATCTAGCAAGGTCTCCTAGTTCATCCTTTCGTTGAATATCCAATAAATCGGTTCCCTGTCCTTTATCATTAATTTGTTCTGTTGCTTTTTTCATACGTATCAACGGATTTGTAATGAATCTTGATAAGAAGAAAACAGTGATCGCTGTCAGTATTATAGAAATTCCCCCTATAATGAAAAACTGTAAGGTCAAACGTTCACTGACATTTCTAATCGACTTTGTATCCAAAAACATGTAGACATGTCCTTTTAAATCGTTGTCGATATATATTGATGAAACCGATGCAATATAGGGCTCATCCCTCCACCTGTCCTCAATTATTTGACCTTGCCTTGTAGGATTTCGATCTGAATTCATGATTTTTAACATAACATTATTGATTGAATCAGAATGTACAAGAATGTTGTTATTTTCATCTGTAATGGCTACGATTGTCTCTGCTTCTGACTCCATCAATGCAACATGTTCCAAAGTTTCATCGTCAAAGTGGTTTACAAGTACATCCCTGTGACTACTCCCTCTTGCCACCAATGAAGCTTTTTCGTCATCGATTCGATTTCCAAGCAGTCCGTAATAAAGGAATATAAATAAGATTGATTCTATTAATAAAATAGTAATAAGAAATAAGGTCCCTAGTTTTATCGATATTTTATCTATAATAACCCATCCCTTCACTTCGTTTGTTTACTTCTCTAAAATTTCCACAAAACTAGAGAATTTGAAATGCATACGAAAGGCTGGGCGGTGAAAGATAACGTTCATCAGATTCACCGATGTAAAATTCCCTTTACCACTACCAGCCTTGCAAACTTATTCTCTTGTAATTTGACGTAGTGCTTATTCCGGTTTATTACCTGCGTCACGGTCAGCAACGAATTCAGTTTCATAGTTCTTGTAGTTGACTTGTGTTACCATGCCTGCAGATGCATGATGTAAATCATGGCAATGGAACATCCAATTCCCTGGATTGTCTGCTTCAAAAGCTACGATATATTCGTCTCCAGGCTTTAGACTGAGTGTATCCTTCATTATCGGTGAACCCGATACCGGTTTATCGTTTTTACTCAGGATTTGAAAGAAATGGCCATGTAAGTGCATCGGATGATCATCTTCCTTTGATTTATTGACAAGTTTCACTTTGACAAGATCGCCTTTTTCCACCTTGATTTTATCAGTTTTTGGCCATACATTACCATTGATTGTATAGACTATTCCTGTATCTCTCATATCCGAATTAAGGTCCATTATATATTCTGAATCATAGTTTTGACGAAGTGAAAATTGACTATTATTTTGCTCACCATATTTAGTGATGTTCAATACTGGCAGGTCTTCAGTATTATTGGATTTGTCGCTATCCTCTTCAGCCGCTTCATACTGTATATATGTTTTCATACCGGTGAGAGCGTTATTATCCCCATGTGATTCCAACAACCATTTACCTGGATTATCAGCTATAAACTCAATATCATAGCGTTCCCCCGGTGCGATTGAAATCATTTGACCATGAATTGAAGCTGGATTATTGATGGGTTGACCATCAGTGGAAACGACCTTGAATTCATGGCCGTGTAAATGAATTTTATGAGACATGAACCCGGCATTGATCAATCGAAGTCGTACCTTTTCACCCTTTTTAACTTTAAGGGGTTCTATTAAATAACCACTCTTACCATTGATCGTATAAAGGTCATACATACTCATGCTATGACCCATATCCATTCCCTCACCTTCTGACATGTCTGAGTGATCTTCTTTATCTTCTTTTTTGTCGTGATTCACCGCCTCACTATGGTCCATGTCCTCCATGCTGCCACGACTACTCATCCATTCATCCAATAACAATGTATAATCGCGATCAGGCATACCCTTATTACCTTTAGGTTTTACAATAAACGCTCCATATAGCCCTTTATCTACCTGATTCACTCCATCTTGATGTGAATGATACCAATATGTCCCTGGTACGCCAGCAGTGAATTTATATGTAAATGTCTCGCCTGGCTGGACAGCATTCATGGTGACTCCTGGTATTCCATCCATTTCGTTTGGAACAGGTACACCATGCCAGTGAATCGTAACAGGGTCAGGCAGTTCATTTTTCAAATTAATCGTCAATTTCTCGCCCTCCGTTACCCGTATTTCAGATCCAGGTACTGATCCGTTAAATGTCCATACCGGTAAAGTTGTATCATCATTGATTTTCAAAGATTGTTCATTCGCCGTGATTGTGAAATCTTTTTTAGTGATTACATCTGATTTTTCTGAAGTCGATTTCGATATTTTCGATTCCCTTTCGGTCGTATCTTCCATGCCCTTCATATCATGACCTTCGTGGCTGCTCTGTTTATCGTTTGAACATGCAGCAATAAATAAGATAAAAACAAGTGATAGTATAATGTAAAGTCTTCTTTTTCTCATGCCTCACACCTTCTCTAATCCATAGTTTTATTTTCATGTTGATTATAAAACCTATTTATCGAGAAAATGTGCATTTATTCAATCTTATACCAACAAAAAAAGAAGGTTCGACCACCTTCTTTTTTGTTCTCATAGTATTCATCTCCTGCACCCATACCCACTAGTGGTATAAAATCAGGTTAAAGGGAGATCGTACTAGAATTAGCACGATCTTCTTTCTTAAGCTATATCGTAACCTTGATCTTCAATGGTTTCTGTAATTTCCTTTATGCTTACCTTATCTGAATCGAATCTCACATTCACTTTTCCATCTTCCAAATGAACTTTCACTGTTTCGATACCTTTCAGTCTACTTACACTTCCTTCAATTGAACTAACGCAATGTCCACAAGACATACCTTGAACATTTAATGTTTTATCCGTCATGTGAAATTACCTCCTATTTATTTGTTCCATTTAATTTTACCATACCCCAGAAGGGTATTGTCAAGAGTCAAACGTTAATTTCTTATACTTTTTTTACTCAAAGATTTTTATATTTGCTAATAAAAAATGACCAAAAAATTGGCCATTTTTGTTGGTTATTTAGAGAATTGGTTGATTACCTTCATTAATTCTTCAATTGATTCATTTCCTCGACCGGATTTAATTGCACTAGCGACACACGACTTTGTATGACGTTCCAACAACGTTAAGCCAACCTTCCGAAGTGCTGCATCGATCGCAGAAATTTGGACGATTACATCTACACAATAGCGATCATCCTCAACCATTTTTTGCACCCCGCGTACCTGACCTTCTATCCGCTTTAGACGATTAACGATCCCTTGTTTATCGTCATCAACATATGTGTCACCTTGTTGTGTAAGTTCGATTTCCTTTTTAACCAACCTCTCCATTCCTTTCTTCCAATCGTTTAGTAAATCATTAATTTGCTCTTGTTTCTTTATCATTAAATAGATCTTTCCGTATCCATTGATGTCTCCTATATTTATACCATAAACTAACAGCTCTGAACAAATTATCTAATCCAATCGCTACCCAAATACCTGCAATACCTAAATTTAAACTAATACCTAATAAATATACCCCTCCTGTACGTATGACCCATATGCCTATCGCAGTTATATACATTGGAATCTTTGTGTTTCCTCCCCCTTGGAAGACCCCTGTCAATACGATGACAGCTCCAAGTATAGGTTGGATGAAGGCGTCAATTTTTAAAGCAATCGATATTTGCCTCAGTACCTCAACGTCTTTTGTAAAAAACGTACCGATCCAGCCACCGGAAAAATACAAAATTACACCGACCAAGCTCATAACTCCGATTGAGAGGATCGTGAGAAGAAAAGCATAATCTTTTGCAGTATCCGTTTGTCCCGCACCAAGTAGTTGGCCTACAAGGGTTGTTGCCGCAGTAGCTAGGCCATATCCAATCATGTATGAGAAAACCTCAATATTACCAGCGATTGTATGAGCAGCAAACGTGTTCGTACCCATTTGTATGACAAATCCAAAGTACAATACTTGCCCTATTCTCATGACTAGACGTTCCCCTGCTGCAGGACTTCCAACAATCAATAAACGTTTCTGAATATCTAACTTTGGCATCCAATCAATAAACCTAAAAGAATGAATGCTTTTAGTTTTACTTAGATAATAAAAAAGAAGGAGCGAACCGATTAAACGGGCAATAACAGTAGCCATCCCCGCCCCAACAAGTCCCAGGGCAGGTATGAAATAAAAACCGAATATGAACACGTAATCAAGGACAATATTTAATAAATTAATCCATATGCTGACCTTCATCGGGGTCTTCGTATCTCCAGTTCCACGGAGAATGCTGCTTAGAACAAACATTAATGAAATAACGATGGAAGGTATTGCAACAATTTTAAAGTAAATCTCTCCTGCATCGAGTACTTCCGGTTCTGCTCCTAAAAGCATTAAAAGATCTCTTGCAAAGAATAGCGTGATCAATCCAAGAATGAGACCGCTTATTACAGCTAGAATAATGGATTGTTGTGCAATTTTTCGAGTATTTTCACTATCTTCAGCTCCAATATACCTTGCAATATATATATTTGCGGCAACACCCAAGGACATGAAAATTGCAAAGTACACCTGTAAAACGGCATTTGTAATACCTACCGCTGTGACTTCGATTAAACCCAGTTTTGAAATGAATAGTATATCTACAAACCCGATGATTGTTTGAAAGAAATTTTCCACAACAGCAGGAATTGCAAGCGCAAAAATGACCTTCAGTTTTTGACCAAGAGAGTTTTCATTTACAAGACTATCCATCAATTTCCCCTACATAATGTACTTAGATTCACTTTTTTCATTTTCCTTTAAAATTTGTTGGTGATTATTCTGGTCAAGATGACATGAAACAAAATGTTCTCCACTAACCTTTTTCAATTTGGGTTCTATCTCATGACATTCGTTGTGTTCATGCGGGCATCTTGCGGCAAATGGACAGCCTTTATGGTGAAAAGTCGCATCTACCTCTCCATCCCGGATAATCTCATTACGATTTGCAATAAAATAATTTAAATCTTTAACAACAGAAACAAGTGCTTTTGTATAGGGGTGGGAAGGGTTGTATATAATCTTTTTTGTTGGGCCGATTTCCACAATCTTCCCTTGATACATAACCGCTATCCGATCACACATATAACTTGCTGTAGCTAAATCATGCGTAATAAAAAGCATGGTTAAACCCATCTTTTCCTTTAACGAAAGCAAGAGGTTCAATATCCCTGCTCGAACGGAAACATCTAGCATTGAAGTAGGTTCATCTGCTGCAACAAAGCTAGGCTTTAAAATAATTGCCCTTGCAATTGCAACACGTTGCCTTTGCCCACCACTTAACTGATGCGGATAACGGTAAATATATTCTTCTGCAGGACTCAACTCGATTTCTTCCAATGCTTCAGTTATACGTTCACGCTTTTCGTTGAACGTTATATGATTTTCATGTGCATTCAACGGTTCCATCAATAAATCTATGATCCGCATACCAGGGTTTAACGTATCATAGGGATCTTGAAAAATCATTTGCATCTTCTTCCGGTGCCGGTTCGTTTCTTTATCGTTCAAGTCACAAAGATTTGTATTGTCCAAGAGAATTTCCCCGCCAGTCTCTTTAATAAGACGCATTAGCATTCTTGCAGTCGTTGTTTTACCACATCCGCTTTCTCCGATGATCCCGAGAATTTCTCCTTTCCTGATTGAAAAGTCTATGTTATTTACGGCGTGTACAGAGGTCGTCTTCCTTTTAAAGAACGAACCTGTTTTCTTTGTAAATGTTTTTTTCAATTGCTTCACTTCAATTAAATGATCACTCATTGAACATCCTCCTCTGCTAAAAAGCACGCAGAATAATGTGCTGGTTTAACCTGTATTAAAGGTGGTATGTTCGTATTACATTTCTCCATTGCATACGGACATCTCGAATAAAAACGGCAGCCGGCAGGTGGTTGAATAAGATTAGGAACGGTTCCCGGGATCGATGATACCTTTTTATCTGGTTGAGTGATATCAGGTGTGGCATCAAGAAGACCCTTTGTATATGGATGATTCGGATCGTACACAATATCTTTTGTATCGGCCCACTCCGTTATTTTACCGGCATACATAATTGCAATTCGGTCACAAACCGCAGTTACCATAGGAAGGTCATGGGAGATAAGGATAATTGAGAGATCCAATTCTAGTTGTAGTTTTTTTAATAATGCAATGATTTGTGCCTGTGTCAGAACATCCAAGCCAGTTGTAGATTCATCCGAAATGATAAGCTTAGGACTGCATGAAAGAGCCATTGCAATTGCCACTCTTTGTTTCATACCCCCGCTGAATTCATGCGGATAGGATTTCCAACGTTCCCCATCAATTCCAACAAGCTCAAGGAGTTCCTTCGTTCGTTTAATAGCTTCTTTTTTATCTATTGAATTATGTGTCCTGATTGATTCAATGATTTGGTCTCCGATTGTGTATATCGGGTTAAGTGCATTCATTGCACTTTGTGGAATAACTGAAATCTCACTCCATCTTATTTTTTCAAGTTCTTTTTCAGTTGCTTGAATAAGGTCATTTCCATCTAGTACGGCTTTTCCAGAAACGATTTTTCCTGGATACTCTAGAAGTCGTAGAATAGACTGTGCTACCGTCGTTTTCCCACAACCAGACTCTCCAATAAGCCCTAACATTTCTCTTTTTCGAACCGTAAATGACACATCTTCAACCGCTCTAGCTTCCCCTTTTTCAGTAACATAATGGGCAGTGAGATTTTCTACATTTAAAATAGTTTCCATTCCTACCGTTCCTTTCTTAGTCTAGGGTTCAAGATTTCTTCCATTGAAAACCCAGTGAAAGCAAAACCCACGACCAATGCTGTAATTAAGAGTCCTGGAGGTAAGATCCACCATACCCATGCATCTGTTAAAAATGCTCCGCGAGCTTGAGCATAATAAAGTGTCGTTCCCCAACTTTTACTGAATGGATCACCTAGACCAAGGAAGCTTAATGAAGCTTCAATTAAAATAGATTGACTGGCGGCCATAACAAATTGCGAGAGTGCAATTGGAATAACTCCTGGAAGCAAATGTTTCCACAAGATTGTTCCGATTTTTGAACCTATCGACCTAGCTGCTTCCACGTACCCTTTTGTCTTTAGTGTAAGTACTTGAGAACGTATGACACGTGCAGGACTAGCCCAAGTTAAAATACTGATGACCAAAATAATATTCCAGAAACTCGGTCCGACAAAAGCGGCAAGTAGAATCATCAAAGGAAGGAATGGAATGACTAGAATCAAATCAACAAGACGCATCAAAAATGAATCGACTCTGCCCCCAAAGTAACCTGCTGTAACTCCTACTAAACAACCAATTGAAATCGACAGAAAGGCAGCGATGAATCCAATTAACAACGAGATTCTCGTACCAAAAATCAACTCACTGAAAATATCCTGACCTACATCATTTGTACCAAGCAAAAACTTTCCACTTGGTGCTTGTAGAGGTTCACCAATACGTGACATCGGGTCATACGGTGCTATGAACGGAGCGAATACAGCCAGAAATACAAATAATATAAGAATCGCAATTCCGATTAAACCGAGGTTGTTTGAAACCAAGACATTCCAGTAATCTTTCCATTTTTGTTTATCCATTCTCTTTCCCTACCTTTGGATCCAAAAGAGGATAGATCAGATCTGCAAGAAAATTGGCAATGATAACACTAAACGTAATGATTAAGAAGGTCGCCTGAATTAATGGATAATCTCTGCTTATTACTGCTTCAAACATTAGTCGACCGACACCTGGGTATGCAAACACTGTTTCAATTACAGTTGCACCACCTAGCATGAAACCAAGACTTAACATAAAAACGGTCGCGACTGGCAGTAAAGCATTCCGCATCGCATGTCGGTATTTTATAACTTTCTCCTTTACACCTTTCGCTTTCGCCAACATGATGTAATCTTCTCCTAGCACATTCAACATCGAGTAGCGCATAGTCATATAGGTAGTAGTTATCGAGATTAATACAAGTGTCACAAGTGGAAGTGTTAGATGGTGGACTACATCTATAACCCTATCCCAACTTTGGTAGTTTGCCCATGCTGTTTCCCCACCGAATACTGGGAACCAACTAAAGGTTGATGCAAAAATAGAGACAAGGATCATACCAACCCAAAAAGATGGCATTGCACTCAAAAACATGAATCCTGTAAGTAAATTAACATCGGTTCTGGTTCCGCGCTTCCAGGCAGATAGCGCTCCAAAAATGACACCGAGGATTGTTGATAAAATAAGATTCAGTCCTGTTAACAGCAGTGTCCACGGTAATCGATCCTGTATCAAGTCTGTGATTGGAACTTTTCGTTGATAGGAAAATCCAAAGTCCCCGGTAAAAGTGTTTTTGAGGTACATCAGATATTGCGTCGTTATCGAATCATTTAAACCATACTTATCCAAAATGGCTTCTTTTTCAGCTGAACTCATAAACCCAACATCTTCTCCAGCTATATACATAAGTGGATTTCCCGGCATAAGTCTAGGTAGAAGGAAGTTCAATGTAAGAATCAGAAAGATAACAAGTACATATTGAATTAATTTTGAAGTAATGTATTTTCCTTTTGTCAAAGTATTGCCTCCCTTTTGTAGAAATAGAAATCCCGCAATTGAATTTGCGGGATTATTCCATTCTACCCTTCGTTTCAGGCTGCTCGGTTACCCTTCCCTTTCGTCCGTTTTTTCAAAAAGATGATTCCACCTACGATGACAGCCACCATTAATAATAATAGGATCAGTGAAGTACTGTTTCCGTTTTCAGTTTCAGCTCCAGTTTGGGTTTCGTTTTTATCTGTTTCCGCACTAGGTTTATCTGCACCGCTTTCTGTATTGACAGCAGGTCCAGCCCCCTGTGCTGATGGAACGAATGAAAGTTTGTTCATAATACCTTTCCCTAGTTGAAATGCATACCCATCGTATACATTCGGGTTAAATGCATTAATAATTTCCGAATAATACAGAGGTACGATTGGGAAGTCCTCAGCTACAAACTTTTGCATCTGCAAAATAATTTCTTTGCGTTGTCCAGGATCTACTGTTGCCGAAAGTTCCTGTGCCATTTGATCGAATTGTTCACTACTATATCCTCCGATGTTTACTGAGCCAATTGCTGGGTCAGAGTGAAACAGTTCGACCAAGCGATCTGGAAACAACTGTAACGTACTGGACCAACCCCACATCGCAAGGTCAAAATTGCGACCTTTGCTCACATCGAATTCCGGCCAAACTAATGAATCAACTGTAGTAGCATCCATCGCGCGAACCTCGGTTTTAATGCCTATTTCATTTAACCATTCAGTTATGATCTCAGCTGTTCTGATTCGAAGAGGATTGCTTGAATAAACGAGGGATTGAAGGCTGATCTCCTCTCCGTTTTGACCTTCAACAAATCCATCACCATTTAGGTCTTTAAAACCAGCTTCTTCTAAAATTTGTTTTGCCTTTTCTTTATCAGGAGTAAAGGAAAGTTCATCATTATAAAATGTTGAGGACGGATGTATAAATCCTGGACTTCCTACTTCTGCATACCCGAGTGTTACTGTATCTACAAGATATTGTGTGTCAATTGCGTATCCGATCGCTTGTCGAAAGCTCGTTTCGCTCATTGGGTACTTTTCTGCATTAATTTGAAACAATGTAGTAGAATACCCCGGTCCGATTTCTACTTTAGTATTGGGGTTGGATTCAAATTCACCTACAACCTCTGGGGTCAAACTTGAGGTTATTGCATCCACTTCACCAGCTTTTAATGCTGTGTACATTGCAGTCGTATCTTCAATGATCGGAAAAATCAATTGTTCTGCTGCAGGTTTGCCTTTAAAATAACCTTGGTTTGCCTTCATTTTATAGTATCGGCCTGCTTCGTATTCCTCCAACTGATAAGGGCCGCTGCCGAGAGCATTTGATGCTTCATTCGGATTCGATATTTTGCTCCAAACATGTTCAGGTAAAATTGGGACATCTGCCAGTGGTTGTATCATAAAGTTCGGATCGGCTTGTTTTAATTTCATAACAAGTACAGTGTCACTCTTTACTTCTAATGTCTCAATATTTTTCAAAGGGTTTGTAAATCTGGATTTAGGATGTTCGAGGAAGTAGTCTACTGTGAATTTAACATCGTCTGCGGTTAGTTGTTTACCATCGTGCCACTTGACATTTTCATGAAGGGTAAACTCATATGTCAGTCCGTCATCACTAACTTTATAGTCGCTTACGAGCCATGGTTGGGGTGTGTTACTTTCATCGAGTTGAAACAATGTATCATATAATAGATGAACGAGTTCTAATCCCGGATACCCTGTTATGTAAGTATACGGTGTGAGGGTGCTTTCATCTTTCGAAATTGCAATTTTGATTGATTTCACCTGATCTTCTGCAGCATCGGTGTGAATCGGTACCATATAAATCGTCAACAGAAGTGCCAACAAACAAATTATCGTTCGTTTCAAATCAAAAACCTCCCTTTTATTTAATTAAACGATCAGCTCTTCAAGATGAAAGTTACCTTCTCTTCGATATGCTTCAGCTAGTGCGAAATGGCCGTGAGTTGCTAGTCCATGATAAACGTGTACTGCCTTATCCAATGTCCTGTGAACTGCTCTACCTTTTTCATAATCAGAAGTCAGTTCAGAAAATCCTGGACATAGAACTTCTAGATCATTGGGATTAAGCGCACGTTCAAAGTGATTGCCGCTGAACTCCAACTGGCTTTCAAGAACCTTCATTGCCTCATCTTTCTTATTCCAGACGTCAGAAATGTTCACAACTGTGTTTGGATGATGTGGCGTCATATAATAAATAGTAGGAATCGGATGTGGTTCTAGACCAGTCTCCTCATCAAGATGAAAATCTCTACTTGCAAGTGCAATTCCCTCTAAAATGAGAATCATAGCTTGTCTTCGATCAGGATCTAGGTCATGAAAGGAATGTTCAGGATCTTGAGTGATTATGATATCCGGTTTCACTTCTCGAACAACTTTCACAATTTTCTTCTTCGATTCGATACTCAAATCCACATGACCGTATTCAAAATCGGTAAAGCTTATGTTTACTCCCAGTACCTCAGCAGCTTGTTTTATTTGAGGGCGGCTTTTTTCAGAGCTTAGCATTATTGAAGCATATGATTGACCACCATTATTTAAGTTCTTCGCAAGAGCCCCTCCACACTCTACTACCTCCATCCCGTATACACCTAAAAATAAAACTTTCCTTCCAGTCCCCATGGTAGGCATCTTTCCTTTCATTTTTTAATTACTCATACCCCCTATATGTATTATAGGTTGTTGTGCTTATTTTATATTGCTATTCAACATATGTAAACATAATATTTTAAATTATCAGAATATTAGTATGAATTCCCTAGATTAAATACAATAATTGTTAAATTCGGTGTATTGCTTTCTTTTTTGGATGTCCGGAAAATAGATGGGAAAGGGGGCTAAAAGGAACCCCTCCTATGTCAAATTCAGTGTAGAAATGGGCTTATTGACTTCTCATAGACCCACTTATAAGAATATGGAGTAAGTAAACTAATATAGAAAGAGATGTTGGCCACTTTTATTTCAATTACCAATACAGCCTATTGTTGAAAATTAACCTTCAACAAGGGAATTACAATGATCTTATTTGCATCTACCAACGGATTGGCTTGTCGCAATACTGCTTTTATCCGCGCTATCAGTTCGTTCGGATCAATAGGTTTCACTGAGAAATCATCCGTTCCTAGGTTGAATCCTTTAAGTGTATCGTAACTCTCCTCTTTTCCGGTCAACATGATATATCCAGAATGACAAGATCAGGAGGATTATCATAAATCACATTTCTAAACCTGTCATTCCATCGTTTGCTATGCTGACTTTATACCTGTTTCTTTCAGCGTATAAAATAATCAAATCACAAAAATGTAAGGATCATCTTCTATGACAAGAACTTTAACTTGCTTGCTCATTTATGTGCCCCCTTATTGATTTACATCTATATTAGCATCTTTTTATCAACAGAAAGTGAACACAATAATATACTAGCAGCCTTGTTCACATTGTGTTCATGTTGCATTTTTATAGATAGAACCATAATTAAACGTAAAGAGCCTGCTTGACTAGAAGAGTAGTCACACAGGCTCTTGCTTACTATTACTAGTATGTCAGTCCCTTTTATCAATTTTATGATTCAACCAGTTCCGTCAATTCTGGTGCTCGCCTATCTAATAACCAACAACTTGCGGAATGAGTTCCTGATAACTCTGTGGCGATTGGAGAATATTCCTCGCAAACATCCATCACATATGGGCATCTCGTACTAAACGGACAGCCAGTAATCTTTTCAGATAGGTCCGGTGGTGCACCTGGGATTGAGTTAAGCTCTTCATTACGATCACCGCTTAGCTTTGGTACAGATTTTAAAAGTCCCCATGTATATGGATGTTTTGGATTATAGAAAATTTCTTGGATAGTTCCACTCTCGACAATGTTTCCTGCATACATCACGAGGATCCGATCCGCCATATTTGCAACCAAACCTAAATCATGGGTTATTAGAATAACTGACATCCCAAGCTTTTTCTGAACCTCTTTTAGTAAATCAATGATCTGTGCTTGTATTGTAACATCTAGCGCAGTTGTAGGTTCATCTGCAATTAAAAGTTTGGGATGACAAACAAGTGCCATGGCAATACCTACTCTCTGGCGCATCCCTCCACTGAGTTGATGAGGATATTTCTTACAACAAAGAACTGCATCAGGGATTCCGACAAGGCTGACCATTTCTGCAGCTTTATTCATTGCCATTTTCTTTGAAAGCTTCGAATGAATAATCAATCCTTCTGCAATTTGTTCCCCGATTTTCATCGTCGGATTGAGTGAAGTCATAGGGTCCTGAAATACCATTGAAATTTTAGAACCACGATATTCGGCGATCTCTTTTTTGGACATTTTAGTAAGGTCTTTATTCTCAAAATTGATACGACCAGATTTGAAGGTGGCTGTTTGGGGAGGTAGTAATCTCATAATGCTTTTTGCGGTTACGGATTTACCACTCCCGGATTCACCTACAATCGCAACGACCTCCATATTTTTAACAGTAAGGTTAATACCTCGTAACGCATGTACTGTAGATTTATCTGTCTTGAACTCCACGTTTAAATTTTGTACTTCGAGTAAAGTATCCAAATAGAATCACCTAATTCCTCATTTTTGGATCCAATGCATCTCGTAACCCATCCCCAACTACGTTAAAGGCAAACATTGTAAGCGAAATGAAAAAAGCAGGGAAAAACAGAATCCACAATTCTCCTGTCAATAAGGTAACAAGTGCTTCGGATGTCATCGTTCCCCAACTGGCAAGTGGGACAGGAACACCTAATCCAAGAAAACTTAAAGTTGCTTCCGCAAAGATTGCACCTGGAACAGAAAGTGTCATCGCCACAATGATCGGTCCTAAAGCATTTGGAATCAAGTGCTTAAATAAAAGCTTATTGGGACTGGCTCCAAGTACTCTTGAAGCCATGACATATTCTGATTCTTTTAACTGGAGAATCTGACCTCTTACCAATCGAGCCATCCCGATCCACCCAGTGGCTGCCATCGCAATAATAATCGTAAACAGTCCTGGCTCTAAAATAACCATTAACAAAATCGTGATCAACAGGTGGGGAAGCCCATATAAAATATCAACGAACCTCATCATCACCTCGTCGACTTTTCCACCTGCATACCCAGCAATTCCACCCCAAACGATTCCGATAATCAGGTCGATCAATACAGCAGTTATACCGATAAATAAACTGATCCGAGCCCCTACCCATGTCCTTGCAAATATATCCCTTCCTAATTGATCAGTACCAAACCAATGATTTTTAGAGGGTGACTGACTCGCATCAAGTAATACCTGATCCGAATAGGAATATGGAACAAGGAATGGTCCAACTATCGCCATTATAATTAGGAATGAAATGGTAATTAGTCCGCACACAGCCAGTTTATTTTTTAAAAGGCGTAAGAAAACGTCTTTTTTAAGTGAAACGGTCGTTTGAACTCGCTTTTCCTCGACCAATTTGTTCGATTGATCAAGGTCTTTCCCGGTCTTCCTATTTGCTTTAAAACGAAAAGTGCGCTGAGGTATACTTTCCATTACGATTCCCTCCTGGTCAACTTGATACGTGGGTCGATGATTCCGTATGCAATATCAACTAGGATCATGAAGAACACCAGGATGGAACTATAGAATACAGCCGTTCCGAGAATAACAGGATAATCTCGATCTGTTATTGATTGGACAAAATACTTCCCCAATCCAGGTATTCCAAAAATTTGTTCAATCACAAAGCTTCCGGTTAATATTCCTGCCGCAATTGGTCCGAGAATCGTAACAATTGGTATTAAGGCGTTACGCAAGATATGCTTGAAAATCAAACGTGATCCGGTAACCCCCTTGGCAATCGCTGTCTGGACATAATCGGAGTCAATAACCTCCAGGATACTGGAACGTGTAAGTCGGGCCATGTAAGCCATCGGTCCAAGGGCAAGGGCAATGCTAGGGAGAACCGTATGTTGCCATGTACCCCATGTCGCTACTGGCAGCCATTCAAGTTTCAATGCAAAAACATTGATTAGTAATGTTGCTAAAATAAAGCTTGGGACAGAAATACCTAGGATTGCTAGAAGCATAGAAACATAATCCCCAAGGCCGCTATGATTGACAGCAGCGGTTATCCCTAACAAGATTCCAAAAACTGTTGCGATCACAAGGGCTTGGAATCCGAGAAGTGCTGATACCGGGAAACTATCTAAAATCAATTCATTTACGTCTCTTGTATCCGAAGTGATGGAAGGACCAAAATCAAATGTTATAACTCCCTTTAAATAATTGAAGTATTGAATGATTAAAGGTTGATCTAATCCATAATGGGCTTTCAGGTTGCTTATTACTTGTTCTGGTACACGGCTTTCATTTGTGAATGGGTCTCCAGGAATCGCATGCATCAGAAAAAAAGTAAGTGTAATAATAACCCAGATTGTAATAATTACGCTGATTGTTCGTTGAAATAAAAACCTTTTCATAAAATCCCCCCATTTTAAAAAACAGAGGAAGGATGTGAAAAATATTCACTCACATCCTTGACTCCTTCGTTACATTTAGAATAAATAAATGGTATTACTCTACATATGCTTCACGGTAGTCCACGGCTTGAATGGTAAAGCGATGAACATTTTTCAAATTATCCTGTTGTAAATATACTTGTGTGCGATAATAAAGTGGTGCAATAGCCATCTTTTCCAGCAGCACTTTTTCTGCTTGGACCATGTATTGTGCGCGTTTTTCAAGATTGAGTTCTTTATCCGCTTTTTCCATGAGTGCGTCATATTCAGGAATGGAGATCCTACTATAGTTATAAACATCACCCGTAGTGAACTGCCCCATTAAATTTTGGGCATCATCATAATCTGCACCAGTACTATATATCGCAATCTGATATTGGCCACCCTTTACATTATCGACGAATACTTTTCGCTCCATCGTCTTCAACTCAACTTCAACACCAAGGTTTTGCTTCCACATTTCCTGCATTGCCTGTGCTAATTGATTATAGATATCACTCGTATAAAAAAGAAGGGTAATCGTTGGAAGTTCCGATTCACCGATTTCCTCCAACCCTTTCTCCAACAATTCCTTAGCCTTGTCAGGGTTATTATCTTTATATAGATTATTTCCCGTTAACTTACGGAATTCTCCGTCTCCACTACTTAATCCAAAAGGAATGAACGCATAAGCTGGAATTTCGCCACCTTTTGTAACCTTTTCAGTGAGTAACTCACGGTTTAGCGCCATGCTCAGCGCCTTACGAATATTTGCATTCTTCATAATGTCATTCTCATGATTAAAACGCAAGTAGCTTAAGCTCGCACTTGGAAGTGTCTGAGCAGTTCCATCCTGAATCATTTTGCTCTTAATTGTATTTGGAATTTGGCTAGCTACATCTAATTCTCCCGACTTGAACATACTGAATTCGGTATTTTGATCGCTGACCATGACATAGTTGATTTCATCTAGTTTTACAAGGTCTTTTGCCCAATAATGTTCATTTGGGACAAGCACAAGCTCTTGGTCATGTTTCCAGCTCTTCAGTTTAAACGGTCCGTTTGAAACGAAGGTTGCCGCATTTGAAGCCCACTCTGGATTACTTTCTGCTACTTCCTTATTGATTGGCAGCAGCGTAAAGAATGCGGTAAGTCCTAAGAAAAACGGAGTTGGACGTTCTAATGTCACTTCAAGGGTATGTTCATCGATTGCTTTTAAGCCGAGCTTGGATGGATCAGTGATTGTTCCTTCATTATAGGAAGCCCCATTTTTGATAAAAAAGAGATTACTTCCAAGAGGTGCAGCTACTTCCGGTAGCAGTGTTCGTTCCCACGAATAAACAAAGTCTTCAGCAGTCACCGGATCACCGTTTGACCATTTTGCATCAGGATTTAAATTGAATGTGTAAACCGTTCCATCATCAGAAATAGTCCAATCTTCTGCTACTCCAGGTGCAGCTTCACCATTCTCATCAATTCGGACCAGCCCTTCAAATAATTGATTCGCTATATTTCCTGCAACCTGATTATCAATCAGTGCCGGGTCTATACTTGACGGTTCAGAAAATGCATTCAATGTGATTTTTTGTTCAGTACTTGAGGTGTTATCTTCTTGTTCATTCGAATCTGTTGTCCCAGATGACTGATTACTACATGCCGTTACTAACAAACTTATAATAATTAAAAACACGATAATTGAGTATCTGCTTTTCAACTTCACAATATTTCCTCCCTTAAATGATGAGTATATTTGGAACAACAAGACTTTATAAAATCAAGTTATATAACAACTACCCCCAATATGCACGGAATTAAATTTTTAAAATTCAGTTTTTTATATCAAAATATTAATGATTAGCTATTCCAAGTTCTTTAGTAAACTTATCCATTCCGAATCGTTCTAAAAACTTTGAAAAGTGTTCCCTTCGTTTTCCGTGTTGTCGATAGACTTCCAATACTTCATCTATCAGCTCATATAATTGTTCAGGTTGTAGATTTTCCTGTAGCAGCACGGCTGTTTTCGCATCCATTCCGTTTGCTTTTCCACCGACATACAGATCAAAACCATTTTTCCGTTTAATTACTCCTATATCATTAACCAAAGGTTCTCCACATGCATTTGAGCAACCAGTATACGCAGGTCGTAACGTGAAGGGTACATCTTGTCCAGCAATTCGATTGTTTAGCTCGATGGCTACCGGCATTCCTTCTTCTTCTGAACCCTTACAAAAACTACATGTTCTCAAACTTTTAACATAAGGACCGACTTTATAAATTCTTAAACCAACCTTTTCAAGTTCAACAATCACTTCTTCAACATTTTTTTCGGGAACTTTTATGTAAAGCTGCTGGAAAGTTGTTAGTTCAATTTCGGAGTCATCATCTAAATATTTTGCTAGTTTGATCAGCTGCTTCGAGGTTAATTTTGATCCAAAACTTATACCAGCGTTTACAGCTAACGTGATTTTTTTATTAGGTTCCATTTCACCCCTCCTCTTTTGTCTTTTGTAATATTGTAAATATACTATACCTCCGTAATGTATTCAATATAAAATAGTGAATTTTCTGTATTTTATCAAAAATGTTGATTCGTTATAATCACACAGCCACTTAAAATTCCTTGTATCAATGCAATGCTAATCGGGATAACTCTAAGTATAAATAGGATTAACAGTATAGGAGAAGTTTTTCGTATCCCAAGCGGGAGAGGAAGGTGACGGGGTGAAAACGGAATGGGATAAAGCAGGATCTTAAAGAAGGGCAATATGGGAAATGAAGCAAAAAAACATGAACATGAAAGTCCAGATTAAGAGATAATCTTGTTTCACCATCGCCAATATGTGTACGAAACAAGAAAATAGACGGAGGGCTGATAGAGTTCCTTTCAGTCCTCTTCTACACGATTGTACAAATACCTATAAAAAGAACGGTACGCCCAAAAATAATCCTGCTGAAATTACTGCAGCTGTAAGATTATAAGGTGTCATTGCTTTTACATATTTCATATGGTCTGCTTCTGCAATCCCCGCCGACATGGCTGTCATTCCTGATACCGGTGAAGTTACATCTCCGAAAGTCCCTCCTGAAAGGACCGCAGCAACAGTGATGGGCATTGATCCCCCTGTAATGACTGTAAGCGGTATTGCAATAGGCATCATTAGTGCCCAAGATCCCCACGAAGAACCGATAAAGTAGGCGATTGCTCCAGTGACGATAAATATAAGGACAGGCACAAATACAGGATCAAGCGTTCCGCCTAACGTTATACTAATTAATTTTGACATACCGAGATCTTGTGAGACGTCTGAAATCGGCCATGCAACAATAAGAATCGCAATCGTTATGATTAGTTTGTTCCCCCCTTTAAAAAATCCGTTCACCATTCTTTTCAATCCAATCCCTTGAAAAAGGTAAAGGATTGCAGTTATGGCAGTCGTTGAAAACAGAGCGATCAGCATAGATCTTGAAGGTTCTTCACTACCCAGCATTAAATAAAAACTCAACGGGATCAAGATTATTAAAGGAACAATCAGATTGAAAATTCTCGGTTTAAGTACAGGGTCGACCTCGTCGTGATCATGTTCCATCGACATCTCTTTACTATGTCCTTTTTCCTTCATTGTTGTACCAATTTGATCTTCACTCGTATTTGCTTTATCGGTATTTTCGTATTCCTCAGCGAATTCCGAATCGTCTGCCATAGTTTGTTGTTGTCCGATTTTCTCATTGGTTTCTTTAATTAAATTCTTCATACGGCCAATATTCAAGGTCGGTATTAAAGAGAGAAGTGCTATTAAAATCGATGTAAAACTAAAAAATTGAAATGGAAGGGAATTGATGAACAGCTGCAACGATGTCCCCTCCGCCTCAGCAGCATCCATTCCTTTCTCCAAGACCCCAAGGATATAACCGACGAACGTTGTCGCAAAGGGGATTAAAACAATAACCGGACTAGCCGAATTATTAAGCATGTAAGCTAAACGTTCTCTAGAAACAGAGTATTTTTGTGCTAAGGGCTTTATAATTGATCCTCCCGCCACCACACGGAAACCACAATCAATAAACGTAATCGGTAGAAGTGCCCATAGAGTAATTATCGATTTTTTGGCACTATTAATATACTTGTCTGCCAATTGAGTAAACGCTTGAATACCTCCTGAAAGTTGAATCAAAGCCACCAAACCGCTGAATATGTATAGAAATAGAAGTACATATAGATTACCGCGATCTGATAATACTCCCACTACATAATCAATCGTTTGGCCTATCGATCCAAACAACGATTGTGTTAAGACAAAGCTTCCCAACCAGAGCCCAATCAACAAAGATGGAATGACTTGTTTTGTCCACATAGCTAAGATAATAGCAGCAACAGGTGGTAAAAGTGAAAGCCAAAATTCATTCATAACTATACACTCCTTATGTATTTGCCATTCCTCAGTATGTACCTTTTAAAACAATTTAACTACTTACAAAATAAAATAGGCGCTATCGCCACTAAATCATCTAAATTTATTTACAAGTAGGGACGAGATAATAAAAAGGAGTACTTAACCTAATCGAGTCATTCATATAATTTAAGTATGATCGGACAAAGCCAAAGGGGTATGGGGTATATGACTACATTGTATTTCTTTATTATGAGCATTATTGTTGTGCTTTCATTAGCTGTCATTGGGTATACGGTAAGCTATCGAAAGAAAATTCCTTGTATGACCGGAATGATGATTTCGATGACACTAGGTATGAGCGTGGGGTTAACAGTAGGAGTTATTTTAGGTATCCAACTTACAGGGAATCTGTTTTATTCCACAATTTTAGGGATCATAATTGGAGGAGCCACCGGTTTCTTAGCGGGTTTACCGGTTAGTTTGATGGCTGTGTTAGACGGAATGTTATCAGGATTAATGGGTGGCATGATGGGGGCAATGCTTGGGGATATGATTGCTCCGGATTTTAAGGAAGCTATGGTTAAAATTATGTTTGTTTTGTTTATAGCAATTGCGATGATTCTGTTTTTTATGATGGAAGAAGAATTTATTAAAAGTAGAAGAAGATTATTCAAGCATCCGCTTAGCTTGATTCTGCTCTTCGGATTCATTTTCTTAGGCTTCAATCAACTTGGTCCGATAATTACAGAATCAAAAACCTCCATACAAGGAGATGATCATCCTCAGCATACAAAGGAGACACAGAATAAATTAGTGATTAAGGCAAGTGAGTATACTTTTTCACCTGAACAAGTAAAAATTGAGGAAGGCGAAAAAGTAACAGTAGTGTTTAAAAATGTGGGTGAAGCAGAACATGATCTAGAAATCATTGGACTCCAGGCGAAAATGACCCAATCAAACCAAAATCAACATCAACATGGTAATAGCAATAACAAGGTACACATCCATGCGATGCCTGGGGAAGAAATAACTGTTTCATTTACACCTGTGCAGTCAGGTACATATCAATATGTTTGCACTATACCCGGGCATAAGGAATCCGGGATGACTGGATTTATAGAGGTTTCTTAAAAGAGTTATAAAATATGACAACTTATCGCAGGAGTCACTTCATCATCGTTAGCAACTCCGTACACTACGCTATTTATTTTGCTTATGCCACCCGTAACTTGTCATACCCTGCGGCTTGTATACCGACAGTATCATGATTATGAGCAATACCAGCAGACCGCCACCCGCGTGGATAAGTTCGCTTCGCAACCCTCCGAGATTGGCTATTCCAGTGTTCGCTGCTTCGCTTGCAAGGAAGCTTACCGTCTGCATGTTAAGCAGTAAGACAGTAGCAGCAAGGACGGTTAACACGAGTTTGAAAAGGATCCAATAGTGCCGGAACAAGCCCCACTTGGTACCTAGTGCCATCACAAGTCCGGTTAGGAGCGAGGCGAGGGCCATTGGAACTATGGCAAACCATCCGGTCAACTCCATCGCGATATATACAGCACGTACAGTCTGGTCATCCTGAGTGGTCATAGCGGCGATAACGAGAGTTAGGAAGCAAGCGACCGCACCAAGCCAGCCGACCGAGAAAGTAACATGCAACGTGAGTGCTAATTTGCGGAGACCGGGTGTCATGGTCATAATGGCTGTTTTACTCCTTGTTCTATTGCGTTTGAGATCGATATGTGGCGACTAGGACCGTGGTTACCACCAATGACGAACTTCATGATGAAAACAAGCAGTAACAGGACAAGCAAAATGATTCCAAACACCTTTACCCAACGTGGTGTGCTAGGGCGTTCAGCCCTCACGCTGGTATCGCTATTGGAGTCCGATGGTTTTCTCATTGAAATTTCCTCCTCTTTATTTTCCTATGTCTTCTTTTAATACAAAATCAGTATAACAATCTTTGATACACAGAAGATAAACAAAAAATTACAGTTTTTTGATCCTTCATTTATGTAAAAGGAAAACTAAATTAACTAATAAATGGTCCAGTAGTCAAATTAATGACCACTGAACCATTGATTTTACTTTTCTTTTACGTAACGGAGAATCGGTTTACGTGCTGCTGTTGTCTCATCCATACGTTTAACTACGGTAGTATGAGGTGCTTGCTGCACAACTTCTGGTGTCTCTTCCGCTTCTTTCGCAATTTGAATCATTGCATCGATGAATTCATCGAGTGTTTCCTTCGACTCAGTTTCTGTCGGCTCGATCATCATACCTTCTTCCACGTTCAATGGGAAGTAAATCGTTGGCGGATGGTAACCGAAGTCAAGCAGACGCTTCGCCATATCAAGTGTACGTACGCCTAGCTTCTTTTGGCGTCTACCAGAAATGACGAATTCATGCTTACAATGTTGATTGTACGGAAGCTCGAAGTAAGGAGCGAGTCTACGCATCATATAGTTTGCATTGAGTACCGCATAATCACTGACCTTCTTCAGTCCTTCACGTCCCATCGTCTGGATGTACGTATAGGCACGGACATTGATTCCGAAGTTGCCATAGAACGGCTTAACACGACCGATTGAATCCGGACGGTTGTAATCAAATCGATAGCCATCCTCAGTTTTCGTTAAAATCGGCTTCGGCAAGAACGGTAAAAGATCCTTTTTAACTCCGACAGGGCCTGAACCAGGACCACCGCCGCCATGAGGACCAGTGAACGTCTTGTGGAGGTTCAAGTGAACGACGTCAAACCCCATATCTCCAGGGCGAGTACGTCCCATGATCGCATTCATGTTAGCACCATCATAGTAAAGCTTTCCGCCAGCTTCATGAATAATGCGGGCCATATCAAGAATGTGTTCTTCAAATAGTCCTAGTGTATTCGGGTTTGTCAGCATTAACGCTGCTGTATCATCCCCAACTACACGTTTCAAATCTTCGAGATCAACAAGTCCATGTTCATCGGATTTTACCGTAATCGCTTCGAATCCAGCAACTGTCGCTGAGGCAGGGTTCGTTCCGTGTGCGGAGTCTGGAACGATGACCTTCGTACGATGATGATCGCCATTTTTTTCATGGTAGGCACGAATCATCATTAAGCCTGTCCATTCCCCGTGCGCTCCTGCAGCAGGCTGTAACGTCACTTCGTCCATCCCGGTAACTTCCTCGAGCGTCGTTTGAAGGTCATACAGCATTTCCAACGCACCTTGAACGGTATCCTCATCCTGGTAAGGGTGAATGTGTGCGAATCCAGCAAGACGAGCAACATCCTCATTGACTTTCGGATTGTACTTCATCGTACATGAACCTAATGGATAAAACCCAGAATCAACACCGTGGTTTCGGGTTGAAAGCGCCGTATAATGACGCATGATTTGCAACTCTGAGACTTCTGGCAGTTCCGGTTCTTCTTCACGCAAATAGTCTGAACCGATCAGTTCTTCTATGGGAGTTTCCGGAACATCTAGGTCAGGTAAGCTGTAACCGATACGTCCTGGTTTTGACAGTTCAAAAATGAGTGCTTGGTTTTCATTACTCATTGGACTCCCCCCAATTCATTGACAAATGTGTCGATTTCTTCTTTCGTACGTTGTTCGGTTACCGCAATCAGCATATGACTTTCAAGCTCAGGATAATATTGTCCAAGGTCATATCCCCCGATGAATCCTTTTTCAAGAAGGGCATTGTTGACGTCCTTTACCGACTTCGTAACTTTTACGACAAGCTCATTGAAGAAAGGTCCGTCAAACACAACGTCCAAGCCCTTCGCTTTAAGCTGCTGCTTCGCATAATGCGCTTTTTGTAGATTTTGCATCGACATTTCCTTAACGCCTTTTTTACCGATTGCCGTCATTGCAACCGAAGCTGCGAGGGCATTCAGAGCTTGGTTGGAACAGATGTTGGAAGTGGCTTTATCACGGCGGATATGCTGTTCACGTGCTTGTAGCGTTAAAACAAAGCCGCGTTTTCCTTCTTCATCCTTCGTTTGTCCGATAAGACGACCAGGAACCTTACGCATCAATTTTTTCGTCGTTGCAAAGTATCCACAGTGTGGCCCACCGAATGACGCAGGAATTCCAAATGGCTGGGCATCACCGATAACGATGTCTGCATTGAACTTTCCTGGCGGTTGAAGCGTTCCAAGTGATATCGGGTTACTGGATACGACAAACATCGCTTTTTCCTCATGAACGATTTCTTCAATTTCCTTTAATGGTTCAATTTGCCCGAAGAAATTCGGATATTGAACGATGACACATGCTGTATCGCCATCGACAGCTGCTCTTAGTCCATCGAGATCCGTTGTTCCATTTGAAGCTTCGACTTCAACTACTTCAAGGTTCGGACCTTTCGCATACGTATGGAGAACACTCAATGCTTCTGGGTGGATACTTTTCGATACAACGATTTTCGTTTTACGTGTATGAGCTGCACTTAAGAAAGCAGCTTCAGCAAGTGCAGTTTGACCGTCATACATAGAGGAGTTCGCTACTTCCATCCCTGTCAACTCACTGATCATCGTTTGGTATTCAAAAATCGCTTGCAGTTCACCCTGCGAAATTTCCGGCTGGTAAGGTGTATATGCTGTGTAAAATTCAGATCGTGAAATGACATGGTTAACGATTGAAGGAATGTAATGGTCATAAACGCCTGCTCCTAAAAAGGACGCGTATTCTTTCGTATTCACATTTTTACCAGCGAGCTTGCTCATCTTCGCCATAAGCTCTGGCTCACGGATTCCTTTTGTTATATTCAGATCACCTTTAAAACGCACATTTTCCGGAATATCCTGGAACAATTCATCTATCGAATCAATACCGATTTCCGCAAGCATTTCCTTCTGGTCTTGATCTGTCATAGGTAAGTAACGATGGTTCACCTTTAATTCCCCCTTTTTTAACGTTTATAGAAAGGTGACTTGACGACTTCCGCCTTTAGGCGTTTTTTACGGACCTGTACTTCTACTTCTGTACCAACTTCCGTATAGTTCGAGTCGATTAAAGCAAGTCCCAAGTTTTTCTTTAATGTAGGAGACTGGGTACCTGTAGTGACCTCTCCGATTTTCTCGTCATTTTTGAACACTTCATAATGTGTACGTGGAATACCCTTCTCAATCATTTCGATTCCGACGAGCTTACGTTTTAAGCCTTCTTCTTTTTGCTGCTTCAACGCTTCTTTTCCGATAAAATCCGCTTCTTTTTTCAGCTTGACAGCAAATCCGATTCCAGCTTCGAGCGGAGAGATTTCTGCAGTCAGCTCTTGACCGTATAGGGCTAACCTTGCTTCAAATCGTAACGTGTCTCTTGCACCTAATCCGATTGGAAGTGTCCCTTCTACTTCACCAGCTCCGAGGATCTCTTTCCAGAGTGTCGTTGCATCCTTGCTGTCACAGTAGATTTCGAAACCATCTTCCCCAGTGTATCCTGTACGGGAAACGAGAGCTTTTGTACCAGCAATTTCAACATCATCTGCAAATTTGAAAAAACCGATTTCAGAAAGGTCATAGTCTGTTAACTTTTGAAGTACCTTTTCAGCTACAGGTCCTTGTAAGGCGAGCTGGGCAACTTTACTGGAAATATTTTCGATCTCGATATTGCCTTTTTGGTTTTTCAAAAGCCAATCATAATCTTTTTCGATATTAGATGCATTCACAACGAGAAGATAATCCCCTTCTCCGTGCTTATAAACGAGGAGATCGTCGACCGTACCGCCATCCTCATAACACATAGCTGTGTATTGTGCTGCTCCATCCTTCAATTTGGAAACGTCATTGGTAAGAACATACTGCAAGTAATCAAGTGCATCTGAACCTGTTATTGTGATTTCTCCCATATGAGACACATCGAACAATCCCGCTTTTGTACGAACAGCCTCATGTTCCTCTTTAATACTGGAAAATTGTACTGGAAGTTCCCATCCACCGAAATCGATCACTTTTGCACCATAATCCTTGTACAGTTCAAAAAGTGGTGTTCGCTTTAAGGACGACATGATAAGCATCTCTCCTTTATTATTTAGAGTTTAGAGCTGTCAAAATAGTCTTAATCAATCGTCGGAAAAAAGAAAAGGACAAAGAAGACTTCAATAAGTCTTCTCTGTCCTAGTACCTGAAAGTTTTTGGGGTAAATACAATTCCAGATTCAGCCCCAATGTCCCCTTTGGTGGTTCCATGTGGAACGCTCTCCAGAGATGCGTCAAACAAGAGTCCGCTTGCCTGAGAGATTCACATTCTTGCTTGCTCCTTCGGCGCTACCTTAAAAGTAGTCTCTCCCCTTGTTCTCATTCGCCTATATGAGGATGTTCAAAGAGTCGTTTACATCCTTCCTTGAACACTCACTATATTGAAATTGCATGTTCTTCGATTTGTCCGTCGATCGTTGAATACGACTATTTCTTAGACAACAATTATAAATCTAACGTTGGTTGTTCATACTAAGTATGAAACTACTTATATCTTACCATCGAATGATGTAGAATCGCAATTATCTTTTTCTTTGAAAGCGCTCTATCCACTAGATTTCACGAACGTTTATAATAGGTATTCATCAAATGTTCGTATTCAGTGCCATTTTTATTTCAAAATGACTCGTTCAAAAAGTAGACGAATCAGAAACAAGAAGTTCAAGGCACGACAGTTTTGAGGACCGGAGCGTATGGTGTGAATACGTGAGGACCGGAAAAACCGAGTAACGTAGAAATTCGCCGTTTATCATTTGGATACTTTTTGAACAACCTCTAAAAGGAAAGGGTTTTTCGTTTATGACTCTTAAAATACTCCATGATCAAAACTGGTCGGATGGATTCCTTAAACGAATTGAAGAGGATGGACCCTGGGCGAATTGGGAGCTTTATAAACTAGCACTCGAAGCCGAAAAAAGTGTATGCATTCCTGATTTTCTTGGGTTACAGGCTCCAAGGCATATTCCACATGTCCAAATACTTCCTCATCAGCTTGAAGTTGCCAGGACAGTGATTGAGGACATGAACGGTAAAGGCATTCTTGCTGATGAGGTGGGACTTGGGAAAACGATCGAGGCCGGCTTGATCACGAAGGAGTACATGATTCGTGGACTGGCAAAGAAGATTTTGATCTTAGTTCCCGCTTCCCTTGTACTTCAATGGACACATGAATTGACAACTAAATTTCTGATACCAGCGGTCCCACAGAAAAAATCTTATGTTTGGGAACAGTTTGATGTGGTTGTCTCATCGATCGACACAGCTAAAAGAAGTCCGCATCGTGAAATCGTATTGAATCAGGACTATGATCTTATCATTATTGATGAAGCCCATAAACTTAAAAATAAAAAAACGAAAAACTACGAATTTGTTCAGCACTTAAAGAAAAAGTACTGTTTGCTATTAACCGCTACCCCGATCCAAAACAAAATAGAAGAAGTGTTTAATCTCGTATCATTACTGAAGCCTGGACATTTAGGTAACGAAGAATATTTTGATGATGCCTACCGTTCCGGTCGCTATAACGTCCAAAATGAAGAAAAGCTGAAGCAGTTGATCAACAAGGTGATGGTGCGTAACCGACGTGAAGACACTGGATTAAAGTGGCCGAAACGATTTGTGAAAACGGTCCCTATTACACTTTCACCAACAGAACGGGAACTCTATGAATCCATTACAGATGTAAAAAACGAAAGCTCACTCGTTTCTCAACATGCCTTTTCAACGATTACGTTACAACGGGAAGTTTGCAGTAGTCGAGAGGCGGCTTTTCTCACTTTGAAGGCGATGGCCGAGAAGGATGATGTAAATCCATCCTTACAGGAACTAGCTCTTTCATTGATGAGAAAAATCGAAAATGTCGATCGCAACTCGAAAGCTGAGAAAGCGCTTGAACTGATTCAAAGCATTGATGGCAAGGTGATCATCTTTACTGAATATCGTGCAACACAACTCTATTTACAATGGTATTTACAGCAGCACGGGATTAGTTCTGTTCCATTTCGCGGTGGTTTTAAACGAAGCAAAAAGGATTGGATGACTCAGCTTTTCAAAAATCATGCGAAGGTCCTGATCGCTACCGAAGCAGGTGGTGAAGGGATTAACCTGCAATTTTGCCAACACATTATCAATTACGACCTCCCATGGAACCCGATGCGGATAGAACAAAGAATAGGTCGTGTTCACAGAATCGGTCAAGAACAGGATGTACACATTTACAATTTTGCAACGGAAAATACGATTGAAGAACACATTCTCCGCCTTTTATATGAAAAAATCAATCTCTTTGAAAGTGTCATTGGTAATTTGGATGAGATTTTAACAAGAGTTGGCATGAAAAATATTGAACAACATATTCGGCAAATTTTTTACGAATCAGATTCAGATGGAGAAATCCGGATTAAGATGGATAATCTGACTTCCATATTGAACGATTATGGCGATGAGGGGGATTCGTATGCTTCAGAACGACATTCATAATTTTTTAGATCAATACTTTACAGCAAACGAATGCGAGATCCTTGAAAGAGGCGAGGACCTCCTTCATGTTCGCTTATCGATCGAGCTTGATAAACTTTTAATGAACCGTCCATTTTACTGGCACTACTTAGAGAAAACGGGCGGAACACCGAATCCGATGGACCTGAAGCTTAGAACCCAACAATCGGAGGAATCTGCAAAAGACGGAGAATTTATCCACTTTGGCTCACCAAGACTACATCAGATTTTTGAATCATGTCAGCAACTAGCACCATATATCCGATTATTTGAGCAGGTTGAACAAAAGCCAGGCGCATTTATTCCGCTCATTCCGTGGCTCGGTTTAAACATTAAGGTTTCCTATCAATGCGACCGTAAAAAGGATTACCTATATTCCATTGGATTGAACCTCATAAATGGCCAAATGAAGGAACAATTTCAAACCTCTTTAGATTCTTTTTCACTTACACCAAAAATTCCGGATTATTGCTATACGATGAGCCCCCTTATTAAACCGGTAAGTGGAATCAAGCGGGTCGAGAAATATCTCGATAACCTAATTGAACAAGATGATCCTCAATGGGCAGTGGATGCGAGAAAACGCTGGCAGGAAGATGATGATTTATTAGAGCATTTTTATCAAGAGGTTGAAGAAAAGCCTGAGGTTTACTATGTGGAAAAGAGAGCGTTAAAAGAGTTGTATGAACCAAAAGTTTGCGTCAAGGTCATAAACGGAGGAATGTTCTACCTATCCAATAGTTGAGGGGAACCGTGAAATCCAAATGGTTTTACTTCCTTACCTATAAAGTATATCGCTTGCTTCTATCTGTAGATGAGCCTTCATAAGTATGTACAAGGTTATCTAAATGACAGGCAGGTAAAATATATGTACAAAACATATGGGTTGATCACATTCGGGGGACTTCTTCAGGGAATGGCGATGGGGCTGTTTTTATTTCCACATAGTATCCCTTCTGGAGGGGCTGCCGGTATTGCTGTACTACTGAATTTTTGGTTTAGTCTTCCTTTGGGGTTTGCACTTTGGCTCGTCAACTTCACTTTACTTGTTGCAGCCATTAAAGGACTTGGTAATGCGAGTACTATTGGTACAATGTATGCAATAACAATCACCTCTTTATCAGTGGATTTTTTTAGTTTTGACATGTACAGGCCTTATTCGAATGAATGGATCGATCTGATTTTCGGAGTAATTTTGTTAGGAATCGGTGTAGGTATTCTAATGCGGCAACAGGTTTCTAATGGCGGTATGGGTGTTCTTGCTTTAATCATCGCTAAACACCGCAACCACCCTCCTGGAAAGGCTTTGTTTTGGATGAACGGGTCTATATTCATATTTACAGCCTCGATCATTGATTGGAGCATTGTCGTCCAAGCCGTAATGTGCCAGTGGCTTTCCACACGAATTGTTGATGTAGTCTATAATCTTCCACCTTCACCTCAGGTATTTCCAACCATGATTTTACGACGAAAATAAAGTAGACGACATATAATCAGATTTTTAAAGCATAACATGTTATGAATATACAGAAGAAAGGAGGCGAATATGTTAAATTCGAAACATTTTGCTATTACCCTTTATCTTGTATTCGTAACAGTTCTCATTTCCGGCTGTTCCTCTACACAAAACTCTTCTGATGGATATCCGGAAAAGCCGATCCAAATCATTGTTGCCTATTCACCTGGAGGTGCAACAGACACCCAAGCAAGAATAATCGCCGAATATGCACAAGAATACTTAGGGCAAGAATTAGCGGTTGTGAATAAGCCTGGGGGAGGCGGCCAGGTTGGTTGGAATTACTTCTCATCTGTAGATCCCGATGGATATACGTTAACCGCTTATAACTTGCCGCATGTTATCACACAACCGTTAGTCGGGGACACTTCTTATGAATTGGATACGTTTGAACCAATTGTAAACTGGGGAAAGGATCCTACTGTTTTTGCAGTCCCGCAAGATAGTGAAATTACTGATTTACAGGATTTGATTGATAAAGCCAGACAATCCCCTGATCAAATTACGGTCGGTCATTCAGGTAAATTCGTTGGCCAGCATATGGCAATATTACTTCTTGAACACTCAGCAAACATTCAATTGAAAGATATACCTTTTAAAGGTTCAGCCGAGGGTATCGCATCAATGTTGGGTAACCATACAGATGTTATGTCCGGAAACCTTTCTGATTTATATCGCCTAGGAGATCAAGTAAGATTGTTGGCGATCGCAACCGAAGAACGGCATCCGTTTGTCCCTGACCTTCCGACTTTTGGGGAATTGGGTCATACAAAAGTGGTGATGAGTACAGATAGGGGAATTGCAGCTAGAGAAGGAACCCCTGACAAAATTATAAAAAAGCTTGAAAAAGCGTTTATGGAACTCCTTCAAGATGAGGAATTTTTAGCAGATATGAAAAAGTCGGGGGCAGATATGCTGATATTAGACCGCGAAAATGTATTGACAGAGTTTGAAATACGTCATGAACAATATCAAAAGTTACTTGAGTCGATCGGCATCAAATAACAAAAGCAAATTGAAAAAACAGGAAACAGGATGCCTACATCTCCTGTTTCTTATTTTCTGCTTTCACTTGATCAAAAGATCAGATATCAAAAGTGACAACCCAGCAGGCAAAGGTACTTTTACAACACCGCTGAAGATGATATACATAAAAACTGTGAATGATATGGAAACAATCATGATTTTAGGAAAAGAATGAGCCTTCTTGTTTCTTTGGCGGTAAACATAAAGAGGAACCGATATCATCAAAACCAATACTTGAATGTAGAACCCAACGATATTCGTTATTAAACTGATCACGCAAAGGAAAGCTAAGAAGATGATACGTGAAGCTTCAATATGCCTTTTTTGGTTTTGCAACACTTTCTTAGACCGAAAAGGATATTGGAGATAGTGAATTACGGCAAGTAAAAGCATTAACGCGACCGTTATTTTCGGGAAAATTCCTTGTTCAAAATCAAGTTCCCAAACATACCATAAGCCAATTGTAGTAGTGATGACAATGAACATCCAGCTAAGCCCTCTGACGGAAAGTAAATTGGAAAACGAAAATGCCTTTCGATTTTCTTTTTCAATCGTGGACCTTTTCTTGTATATCTGCCAGATTGAATACGCTACTGTGATTGATATCAATCCGATTAACACTACATTCCAAGTTCCAGTGAAAAAAAACAGCAACGGAGAACCGCTTGCCTCTCCAACGCGTAAGCCTTGTAATAATCCGATCTCTGCAATCGGGCCTAAAATAAAACCGAGTGCAATTGGAGCAGGTGAAAACCCGAATTTTTGCAGGAGATATATCAAAACTCCAAGAAATACCATCGTATAGATGTCAAACAGGTTATTTTGGGTTGCATATGCACCAATGATACAAAAAGCCATGATAATAGGTGCTAAGAAATAAGCTGGGATCCTGTTTAATTTGATCAAATATCGGATCAGCCCCAACCCTATGATCAAAAGTAATATTTGAGCGACAATCATTCCTAAAAAAAAGGTATATACAACAGGTGCGTTATCCAAAAATAAGCTTCGTCCAGGCCATATGCCATGGATCAATAATCCTCCTAAGAAAATGGCAGCAGTTGGAGAACCTGGAATCCCTAAAGTAAGCAACGGAATCAAAGAACCTCCGACCATTGCATTGTTTGCACTTTCTGACGCGATAATACCATCCTTATTCCCTTTGCCAAAATGATCCTTATTTTTACTAAAGCGTTTAACTTCGTTATAGGCTAAAATACTTGCGATATTCCCCCCTGCTCCAGGAATTACGCCGATAATACTCCCAACCGCACTACCAATGGTGACGGATTTCGGCTTTTTTATGATTTCAGAAAAGGATTCTCGGATTGTAGACTTTGACGAAGAATAATGGGGGACAGGCTTCTCCCCTTTTTTTGAAAGGTCGGAAACCAATCTTAATGCTTGGGGAAACGCGAACAGACCGATCAATACCGCAACAACATGCAGTCCTCCCATTAGGGATTCAATACCGAATGTCATTCGTGGCAGACCAGTGAAGGAACTGATTCCAATAAAGGATAGTAATATCCCGATACCACCTCCCAACAACTCTTTCGTGATGGAGCCTTCTGAAATAGCTGCAATCACTGTTATTCCGAAGATGGCGATCCAAAAATTTTCTGATGGTCCAAATTTTAGTGAAAATTGTACGAATATGGGAGCGAAAAAGATTAACATTAGCATGCCGAACACCCCCCCGATACAGGAGGATATAGTCGCCAGTTCCAAAGCTTTTCTTGCTTTACCTTGTTTCGCCATTGGATGACCATCGAAGGTAGTTGCAACAGATGCAGGTGCACCAGGTACATTGAACATGATCGCAGGGATTGAACCACCATATACACTTCCGCAAAAGATCCCGCCCAAGAGCAAAAGACCATCGACAGCAGGAAGTGAAAACGTGAACGGAATACACAAAGCTACACCCATCGTTGGTGTCAATCCAGGAAGCGCCCCAACAATGATACCTAACAAAACACCGAAAACCAATATGAGTAAATGATGAAATTCAATAAGCTGAAAAAAAACCTCCACTCAACCCACACCTCCGAATCGACTCAGAGTAGGGTATTCACCTAGTTAAACTTTTGTGCTTATTTAATCTCTCCTTGTTCAAGGTCGATTTTTTTACCGCCTATCGCTAAATAAGTATACACTTCCAACTCCTCTTTCGATTTACCCATTCCTTCGATATAAGGCTTGACCAAGTCTTTGAAGTCTTCGGATACCCCTTCTTTTTCAAGCTGACCATATACATACATTTTCTTATCTTTCAATATAAACGCAATATAGCCTACTGCCTTTTGATTTTGATCCACAATGTTAAGGACTTGTGCTTCTTCTTTTATAAATTCTGGGGAAAGATAGATTTCCAATAACAATACCCTCCTTATTCGGTCTGTGCATTTATTTGAAATTTTTTAAATAGTGTTGTTTCTGCATCGTCTGAACCTTCTTTTTGTGGATGTATCATTGTAAAGGACAGGATAGCGACTACTAGTGTCAGTCCTGCAGTCGACCAAAACATTCCTGTTCTTGACCAGCCCATCAACCATCCGTAAATCGGCGGACCGCCAGCAACACCAAGAAAGCGTACGGAACCATATAAGGAAGTGACAAATCCACGGCGAGCTTTTCCAACAGATCCTGTTATAAGGCTGTTTAAACACGGAAGTACAAATCCTGTTCCAAGACTGCTGATCGCTAAAATCGAGATGAATAGAAAAAGCTTGTCGAAGAAAACAAGCAAGCTAAAAGACGCGGTCATACATAGTAACCCTATAACAATCAGATTTTTCATAAGTTGAAGTTTTTTTCCGATTTTACTTCCTGTAATATAAGAAGTTGTACACAAGACTAATAGCGGTATTGCTAATATTGCTCCTTTAAGTACACCATCGATATGATATTTTTTTTCTAATACATCTGATAAGTAAAACAGTATCCCGAATAACGTAAAAAGACAGGTAGCACCGACTAAATATGTTGTAAAAAGCCACCTGCCTTCATGTTTAAAAACAGAGAACAAACCCTTTACATATTTTCCCGGAGGTGGGGGTGCTTTTTTTTTCGGTTTTTCCTTTATGAAAATCCACGCTAATACGATAGAGAGAACACAAAACAGCGGAAAGGCAAAGAAAACTGCATACCAAAATAATAAAGCTAAAAGCGAACCGAGAATGGGGGATAGAACTTTTCCAAACCCATTCGATGCCTCTACAACACCTAGAACTTTACTTTGTCTCCCCCCTTTAAATAAATCCCCTGTCAATGCCATAGCTATCGGAGACGTTCCCGCAGCACCAAGGCCTTGAAGAATCCGACCAGCGATAATCCAAAAAAACGCTTTTGAAAACCATGCTGCTGCTAATCCAGCTAAAAGCCCACCGATACCATATAAAAAAAGACACGGGATTATGATCGCCTTTCTTGAAAAGCGATCGGATAAATAACCGAATAAAGGAATAGCAATGGCTGCAGCTATTGAAAAGACCGTGATTGTCAAGCTGACTTGAAACTGTGTGAGGTTCAACTCCGACTTCATTTTGGGTAAAATCGGGATCAACATTGAATTCCCAAGTGTCATTATCATTGGGATTGACCCTATTGCAAAAACGGTCATTGCTGTATTTTTGTGAGAAGACAAAGGCTTTAACACACCCTTCCTTACAATCATAACCTTTTAAAATCCGCTGTTTTAATATCTCCCCAAGGTTCTCCGTTATACGTTCACATTGTATATCTAAAAACGAGTTGGGAAAATTAAAAACAAACAAACTAAGGAGAGATTCTTATGCCCCAAAGGGACTTTGACCAATATAGAATGAACCTTGGACCTAAACCAAAAGGAAAAATCAACATTGGTTATGAAGCATCAACTGGAAATGATACTCCTAATAATTTGCCAAATCAGCAAAATGAAACAACAAAACGAACGAGGAAAAGTGAATAGCATCCATATCGGGTGCTTTTTTTACTGAAGCTTAAAATTATTGACGGTAGATGCAATATTCGAACAATAAAACACCTCCATTTTCACAATTTTGAACATGAATCAGAAGGTGTTGTGGTTGTTCATTCATTCATACTGTCTGGAGGCGTTCCGTGAATATGTGGAGGGGCAGGACGAAGGACTGGTACTTGACCCATAGCCTGTGGATCACTTACATATTCAAACTCAGCCTGACCATCCATACTTTTTCCTTTTGCCCAGAGACCCTCACTACTTTCTTCACCTTTTGAAAAATTCATAAATGAATAAGAAACTTCTTGTTTTTCAAACTCCTGATTGAACGTACTTGGTACAACTGGTTTTTCCTTTTGCATTAATTCCTGAATGGCTGCCATCCATTGGTTTTGATGCATCGTGTCCCGTGCAATAAGGAAAGATAACATATCACGTACGCCTGGATCATCGGTCATTTCATATAATCGCACAACTTGTAGACGTCCTTGGGATTCAGCATTTAAGTTGGCTCGAAAATCAGCTAAAAGATTACCACTTGCAATGGTATATCTGGAATTCCATGGATAGCCTGTACTATCTGTCGGAGTTGCACCTAATCCTGATACAATAGCATGCTGTGGGTTCATTCCCCCCATAACGGCGCCAATGACTGGATCGTTTGCCGCTTTTTCTTGTTCTTCCACTGGTGCACCATCTAATAACTGTGCAATCATTGTTGCGATCATTTCCACATGCGCCATTTCCTCTGTTCCAATATCTAAAAGCATATCGCGATATTTTTGTTCAGCTCGACAGTTCCAACCCTGAAACAAATATTGTATTGTAACGGTCATTTCTCCAAATTGCCCACCTAATATCTCCTGAAGCTTTTTAGCATATACGGGATCAGGACGATCCGGTTTTGCATTATATTGAAGTTCTTTGACATGAAAAAACATAAACAACATCCTCCTAAGAAATGAATTCGTTCCTAGGGTAACCTTTTAAAAAAAAGCCTATCCATTATCAAAAAATAAAAAAATGCTGGAGTATGTTCTCCAGCAATGGACATAGAAGTAGGGGGGGCACTTCTACTGTATTTTATATTCTATAGGAAAAAAACATTAATATCCTCCACCGCCGTAACCACCGCCAACAAAAGCAACTCCGACAATGATCAATAGGATGAACAATACAACGATTAAGGCAAAACCTGAACCGTATCCACCTCTTCCAGACATTAAAACACCCCCTATCGAACTACACTTTATAAGATATGTCCAATAAGTTTATCTGGCAGGGCTTTAAGGTAAAAACTTTTCACAGATCAAACTAACAACCAAAAAAGAGCCGGTCCCTTCCAAGGTGCAATATACACCTTGCGCTGGTTGAAGGTCCTGACTCTCTTTTTGATTTTTTCATTTTCGTTTAATAAGCATGGAGATCGCCATCGGTACAAGCCCGAACCATTGAACAGACATAGGAGGTTTATGATCTTTGCGGCTTGTTCTTTTCTCGCGGCGTTTTTCCTTTGGTTGATCGAAGTGCCTGACAAATTGCTGTGTAAGATACTTTACAAAATCATTCGTTGACATTGAAACCACCCGTATTATGATTACTTTTTTGAACAAATATAGGTTGAAAAATGGACGAAACAGATAAACCCTTAGGAAGTTCGAGTAAAACCGTTACGTCCTGTAACAACGTCGAACTGACTCACATCCTTTGAGCCCGAGACACGACAGTTTTGAGGCCCGGAACGTATAGTTCTAATACATGAGGACCGGAAAAACCGAGTAACGAAGAAATTCGCAGTTTATCATTCGATGATTTTTGAACAACCTCTTCAGTATTCAGTATTGACAACACCAGACGTTTTAATCCACCCGACAATTTCCGATGCAACCCTTGGGATACTCTTCCCTTCTGTATCAATGATTAAGTCTGCATCATGATAATAAGGCTGTCGCTGTTCAAATAGTTGCTGAAGTTCTCTTCTTGTTTTACCGGTAACAAGTGGTCTCGACAGATCATTTTGAAGTCGATTCACAATGGTATTGACCGATGTTTCCAAGGATATTACACAGCCATTCTCCTTCATAAAACATCTATTTTCCTTTCGGAGTACGATCCCTCCTCCAGTCGTTATAATAACGTTTTCGTTAGGTAATTCCAGGAGTGCTGCCTGTTCTTCATCACGGAAATATACCTCGCCCTTCCTTTCAAAGATTGAAGGTATATCCCATGATAACTTTTCTTCAATATATTGATCTGTATCAATTACAGGCAGGTCTAACACTATTCCGAGCTCTTTTCCGATGGACGTTTTCCCTGCTGCCATAAAGCCCGTTATATAAATTGCTCTCATTACACCACCGTCCATTTCACAACTTCCTTCTTAACATAATTATAATACAGAAAACCTGTCGCTCTTCCAGATTCATTTAAAATTACCTCTAAGCGAAAAATATATACTTCATCCGAAAATTTGATCGTTTCGTACTGCATTTTTCCATCTTGATAAATGAAAGTACCTGATTCCCCTTCACGAATTCCCTCATTCTTTATTTTATCAACAAGGTCCTCCCTCCCCATTTGCAGGTATAGGTCGGATTGAATCCAGGCTTTTCGTTCTTGTAAAAAAAGTTGTTCACTTGATAACAGTTTAACATTGTAAGCAATGACAGACAGAATAATTAACGTCATCATAATCGCTAATGCGGTGATATAACCGGATTCATTCTTCATTGAACGATACTTTCATTGCTTATTGGTTGTACGAGCAACGATGAATGGCTATAAGTTAACCCCTGCACTTGAATAATTATTTCAACAGTATTAGTTGAGGTTTTAGGTGAAAAACCGTTAATATTTTGAACCATCGTTTCAAATCCATTGCCGTCAACCTTTCGAATGATCCGGTCTCCATATTTTTCATAGGACACTGTTGAGCCATCTGTTTGTGTAAGGTAAAGTATTCCGGACTGTATATAAGCATCCAATGATCCTTGGATCTCCTTTCCAGTCTGTTCAAAAAAGAGAAAGACTTCTTGATCATGCAACGCGTTATCATTCGTAGAATAAATTACGGAAAATACAGTCGGTGTCAGTGAGACAATGGTGAGGAATACCGACAAAGCAATCATCATTTCTAGCAGTGTATATCCTTCAATCCCTGGCTTTTCCACAAATCGATTCCTCACGATTATTTTTCCCTTTCCAATCAACGCAAATTTCGATTCCGTCTTCTTTGGTGATCCAACTAATATCAAACTTTGTACCGTACCTTCCTTTTATCATCTTTGTATTAGGCTCTTCATTTGTTGCCGTCCAATGTTGTAATAAGTTGTAGCAGAGTTCCATTCCGAAGTTCCTTTCCTTTAATGCAAGACGTTCCTCATAAATGAAAGTCATCTGCGGAACAATCCATAGAACCATAAAGGTGAAGACACTCAATCCGATCATCGCATCTAAAAGAAAATATCCTTTACAATTGTTCAATATAAAACCGCCCCTTCCCAAGATGAAAGACGATTTTGTACGTTTCCTCTTTCGAGCGCAGCAGTAATGTCCCACCTTCACGTATCGTACCGTTATTGTTATAGGATATTGACAAACTTGTTGTTCCTTCTTCAAAATATACGTTATCAGGATATTCGACCTGTTTGATGATTTTCGAAGGACCCGTACGGATTATATATTGCATTTTCGTATTATTAAATTTCACCTCGACTGGAACCTGTTCTGCAAGTGCATACTGTTGAGCATAATGTAAGTCAGATGTTAACAACTGAATGAACTGGTCGAGCTCACGATTTGTTTTTATTGAGTATAAGTTGATGAACACAACTCCAGTTAAGACGACTAGAATGGAAAGCACCATCATCATTTCTAACATCGTATATCCCCTAGGACTAAGGAGTTCCGACTTTTTGGACGGTACCATCAAATGTTATCTCCAATTGTTGACCGCCTGGGCAAGTCGTTTGGTCAATGTAACCATCAGTTAACATACCATTTAGATCTATTGGCAACGTTCCTTCATTAATCTGATAAGCCGCTACCTGGCTTTGTATGAGGTCGATGGTCGCTAAACAGCTTTTGTCCTTAACAATCTGGTTGCTTTTAGACATGCTAGGTACTGCAATTAACAAGAGTATGGAGATGATTAAGATTACAATCATCATTTCGATCAAAGTAAACGCTTTTTCGTTATAAACAAACCCAGTTACTTCCTTCATTTTATTTCTCCTTTGGTCAAAGTTAAGAACTGAACAGATGGAATGACTAGCTTCAGCGCTTGTCACATCTGAACAGGGCGCTTCCGCTTTTATAGTCATAAAGATTGGAATAGATGGAAGATCGGCGCCATTACTGTAAGGAACAAGATTAATACAAGGCAGCCGATCACTCCGAATAATATCGGTTGAATAAGATTTAGATTCCGATGGAGTCTTTCTTCCAAATTACTAAACAACATTTCACTGAATAACGTTAATTCATTTCCAAGGCTTCCATTTGACTGACCAAAAGCGACGACTTGCGCAAGTTCAGGTAAAAAATATGTTTTACACCGAAAGATTTCATCGAGTTGTTTCCCACCTCTCAATTCGTTTTTTAAAAATAACGCTTCATCCTGGAACAACCGGACATAATGTTGATTTTCAAAAAGCTGAATTGCTTGTGAAACAGAAAGCCCACCTCTAAGCAAATGACCAAACTGAAAAGCAAAGAACTGGGTAACCAGAATTCGAATGTAGTTTGAGAGCATTGGGATTCGGAGAGCCAATAACAGCTGTTCATGTGGTGATTTTTTTCGGTGGGTAAACGGATACAGGATTGCCAATAGAAAAATGACTACGAGGATGAAATAGCAGAGATATGGGATTACTTGGAGAACCGTGATTAAGGCGACGGTTATGGAGGGGAGTTTTAAGTTGACGGAATTAAATAATGAAGTGAATTGGGGAATCAGAAAGCGAATCAGGAAGAACATCATACCACTTAGGATAGCCAGTAATGTGAGCGGGTATCGGATCGTCCTGAAAAACATCTTTTTTAAATGTTCCCTCTTCTGCAAAATTCGGCTTCCTTCTAACAATCCAAACGATAGTTTCCCCTGTTCAGATGCAAAGTACAAATATCCTAAAATATCGCTTGGAACCTTTTTGCCTTCAAGCACTTCGAACAACGGTGTTCCCCTTTTTAAATCTTTTATGATATCTGTTACGGGGTATTGTGAATAACTGCGATAATGCACCTCCAGTAAAACCAATGCATTTGAAACTGAATAACCTTTGCTTAATAACATCCCTAGCTCTTTTAAAAACTTCGATTGCTCTAAGCGATTCCAATTACGTTTTCTCATATCCCAGCTCCATGACTGAATCAGAGTGTGATTCTGGAATGTAGCCCATCGCGATTGCTCTCATCAAGTAGTCTTCAACCTTAGGAAAGGAGGTTGAAACAGGTCTTCTTGTCTGGACTTTATTCATAACCGTTTGTAAGAGCGGTCCATTTAAGAGTTCATACACTCCCATTCTACGATGCTGCCTCCTCAACATACAAAACAATGAACAGGTATCACCACAGTATGGACAACTTAATTCATAAAGCCGCTGTGACACAATTCCGAGTAATGTTTGCCGTAAATCTTCGATGTGCACCCCAAAATCATTCAACCTATACAAACATCCAATCGTATTTTTCGCATGAAGTGTTGAAAGAACAAGATGTCCGGTCAGGGATGCACGAATAGCAAGCTGTGCCGTAGCCTCATCACGAATTTCCCCAATCATGATCACATCAGGATCGTGTCTTAAAATGGATTTAAACCCTTCGAAATATGTGACGCCAGCAGGTTCGTTGATCTCGATTTGTAAAACTGTGTCCATCTTTTTTTCGATAGGATCCTCAAGCGTGATGACCTGTCGCTTTTTTTGTAACTGCATTTCCTTCAAAAGTGAGTAAAGTAATGTTGTTTTTCCTGAACCTGTCGGACCTGCAAACAGCAGTAATCCCTGAGGTTTATGAAGTAAGGAATAAATTTGTTTCAGGATGTTCGGAAAAACAGAGAGGTGTGTAAAGTGGAATTTTTCTTCTTGTAGTAATATTCGGATCGCTAATGCTTCGTTGTAAGCGGATGGTAGTGTGGAAAGTCTTAAATGTACATTTCCATTTACGGGAAGGTAATGATGGATTGCACCGTTTTGAGGTTTTCGCTTTTCTCCAATATCCATGCCTGATAAAAATTTGAAGTGTGAAATAAGTCGATCGCTAAAGCTTAGAGGAACTTCTTCAAGAGGATATAACCTTTGGTCAATTCTTAGTTGTATAAGTGCCGACCTTTGTTTAGGTACAATATGGAGGTCAGTTGCACCGAGAGAAATTGCCCGTTTTAACAGGGCTTCACTTTTTGTTTCAGCATTTACACTTATAGGACCACCTACTTTCGGGAATTATAGTTAACATTCGACAGGATTTTTATAAATCCTTTTTTATTAATAAAATGTTTGAATATTTTTTTGTATAGCCAAAATACTATATTTAGAATAGGACACAAAATTGACATAGCAATTGTGATTTACTTTTTTCAATCAATTGTTTTATAATACTAGAAGAGTCCATTTTAATTTGGACGGATTATGTGAACAGCACTTATTCAATATGTCGATCATTGCTGCAAAGGAGGATTACATATGGCAAGAATGTACCGCATGATGGGATTTTGGACGGCAGTTATCGCAGTTATGGCTTATGTAGGTGATATGCAAGCGTTCTCCCTTTTATTTGTAGGGCAAACAGTTATGTTCGTTGCACTAGGATACTTGAATTTATCTGAAAGAATGTATATCTATATTTTCGGTGCATATTTAACGGTCTTTTTTATCGGGTTCTCATACTGGTCCATTTTCATGATGACCCCTGGATCAGGCGGACACTGATAAGAAAAGCGAAAGCTATCTAGCTAGACATTACAACTATCAAACATCGGAAGAAGGGCGACCATATTGGTCAGCCCCTTTTTTCTTGAACGATCACATGAAATGAGTCACTGATTCCACCAGGAGTTGCAAACGAACGAATAGCTCGATTCAGCCGACTTTCCTTAGAAAATGGATCTGGATTTTGATGCTCATGCAAAAAATTGAAAAGTCCGTTATTTAATAAAAATTCACGTTGACGGGTGCTTGATATTGAGCGAAATCCAACCTTTTCACCTTTTCTTAATAAAGCATCCAAGTGAATATGTGTGGTCAAGTCCATTTGCCCAGCATTCAATAACGGATTTTCAATCAATTGATGGTTTTTATACCCCCGTAAGCTGCCTCTTCTATGGGAGGGTTCCTGCCAATCTTTATCCCAATAACCGTAATCAACTGTAATCAAAAGTCCGGTATCGATGAACTCCGACATCTGTTCAATCCAATCAAGCATTTCCAGCGGTGCCTCAAGCCGCTGACCTTCCGTTAGTGCGAGTCCGCTCCAATCCAGCCATTCTGAAATCATAGGATTATTGAGCGGAACAAGCTTTTCAATCAGTTTCCCTGTTGAATCAAGCGTGACACGAACTTCAAAAATGTCGCCTTCATCCTCTTCGATTACATGCACGGGAAAAGCATCGATTAGCTCATTGGAAAATACGATTCCATGAAACGGTTGTGTTACTCCTTCCCATGAATTGAAAAACGATACACACGAAAAAGAAGCTAGTTCTTGTTGAGCCTTTACCAGATGGTCCTCACTCACATCGATATAAAAATAGTTTAAATCGATAAGAAACTCAGGATATGTAACTTTTAAATACGTCAACACTTCTTTTGCAAAGGAGCCGTTTCCCCCGCCGATTTCACAAATCGAATACGGAGGATTATTTTCACTTAAATATTTATAAAAATACTCGGCAAAAACCCAAGCAAAAACTGGGTGAACGGAGCTTGATGTATAAAAGTCTCCAGAGGTACCAATTTTAGTGGACGTTTTTCTATAGTAGCCATGCTCCTGATGATAAAGTACGGTCTCTATAAAATCCGCATATGAAATAGACATTGTTGCAGCTTGTTGAATCTTTTCATCGAGGATTTGTACTATTTGCGAACCTCGATCGGTCATAAAGAAAAACCATTCAAAAATGGATTCGTGTTCATTTCTTCCCCAATGGTAGTTGTTGGACCGTGTCCTGAAAGCACAAGGGTTTCCTCATCAAGGCTCAACAACTCGTTGTGGATGCTTTTTATCAGGGTCTCATGGCTTCCACCTGGTAAGTCTGTACGTCCGATGCTCCCCATGAATAAGGCGTCCCCGCTTAACACGATTCCCTCACCTTCAAAATGAAAGGAAACACTTCCAGGAGAATGCCCAGGTGTATGTAGAACGTCACATGTAAAATGTCCAAGTGTTAACGATTGGCCATGTTTTATTTCTCGATCAGCTTTGCTTGCTTTTACAGGCTTAACCATAGGAAAAAAACTTGAACCATTCAGATCGGGATTTTCAGGCCAATCCTTTTCATCTGGATGGAGATAAACAGGGATCTGCCATTCCTTTCGTACTTCCTCCAATGCGCCGATGTGGTCAAAATGTGCATGGGTAAGCAGGATCGCAATCGGTTTTACATTTAAATTGTTTAATTCCTGATTGATTCGTTCCCCTTCACTTCCTGGATCGATGACTAACGCTTCATCCTGACTGTTCCAGACAATATAACAGTTGGCTTGGACAGGTCCTACAGTTAGTTGCTTCCATTTCAATTTTATCGCCTCCATTGTCAACTTCTCCTATGTATTTTAAACTATAGTTGATTCAGTTCTAACATATCAATAATTTTGGCAATGTGAAAGTGGGGAGTGTTGATGGAAGTAGTTTACGGGGTCGAGCATTGTGAGCTAAGTGATCAAAGTCAGGATGATTTGAACGAACTCTTTACAACGATTGAATCTATTGCTACGATAATTGATCGTGATGAACAGCTTTTAATCGTAAAAACGGAACATGAATATAAAATGCTCCAAAATTTCTTTGAACAAAAAGCGTTTCTCGAGGAATGCCTTCTCTTGTTCCAGCTTGATTCGGATTCAATCCACATGCTGAACACGGATTATGGGTTTACCGCTGATTCCGGTCATTCCTATCTTTATAAGGAATTAACTTTTCCTTTTCAGGTTAGTCTAAACACCGAGCAGGAACAGATGGCGATGCTACAAATGCAAGAGCATATCATCGCGGAGGAAGAAGGGGGCTCTCCAATCTATTATGCAGATCGACAACAACAAGAATTGATCTTAAGGATTGCTTCAGCCTATCAGGTTTCCTTCACACTTTTGTAAGGAAAGGAACCCTCGACAACGTTTTGAAAAACGAGTACAATAAGAAAGGGTATCACTCGATTACATAGAGGTAATTCTTGATAATCAGGGTATATTAATGTTAATTAGAATTCCTAAGCAGATAAGGGAGGAAATCATATGGGATTGGCAATTATTTTTGGCCTCGTAACCCTTTTTGCCCTTGCAGCGTGTGTTAGAGAATTAAAGAAGAAACATGTGTTTTCTTTAGGCTTTGCTTTTCTAACCTTTGCTGTATTCGGTTGGTTTACGGTGATGACGGTACTCGACACCCTTTCGACTGGCGGCTGGGGCGGCGGCCATTAATTTGGCACATTATAAACGTTCATCTATGAATACAAAAGAGGATTGACCAAAAGGTCAGTCCTCTTTTGTATTTTATTCAACTAGTGCGATCATGACTGCAGCTCAATTAATTGCATCTTATCATTAAAGTAGTTTTTATATAGGATCAGCGTTACAAGCATTGCACATACCGCAACTGAAACAAATATACTAAGTGATATTATGATTTGAAATTTAACCGCATCTAACGGCGATACTCCCCCCAATATCAAACCTGTCATCATACCGGGAAGTTGTACAAGTCCGATAGTTTTCAATCCGTCGATATTCGGAATCAGCGCAGCCTTCAATGTTGCCCTTATAATCCTAGAAGAAGATTGTTTTGGGGTTGCGCCTAATGAAAGAGCGGCTAGTACTCGACCACGTTCTTCTTTGAATTCGTTCTGAAGACGTTCAAGCGCTAGTCCGATTGCGATCATACTGTTCCCAATTACCATTCCGCTGATCGGGATTACTTTTTCCGGTGTAAAAGCAATGTACCCGAACCCAAGCCAGAGAGCAAGCACAAATACTTCTGTAATGGCAATGGTAATGAACACGACAACCCACACGTTTGAAATATTCCCGCCTCGCTTGGCAGCATTGATCGATGCTATTATGACCATCACCGACACCCACAATGTAATTCCCTGCCAGTCCGGTATCGAAAAAAGAAACGTAAGCACATAACCAATCAGAATCAATTGTATAACTCCACGAAACGATGCCCATAGGATGGATTTAGATAAACCGAGTGAAAACCAATAAGAAAGCGAAACAGGAATGATGACAAATACAATTATAAAGGTTAGGGACAAATTCGTGATTTCATTTGTTTCCATTTTTTAAATTACTCCTTTAGAAATTCCTGCAATTGACTTGTAGATGGTTTTTCTAATATTTGATCAGTAGGTCCAGATTCAATTAAACAGCCGTCCTGTAAGTACATTGTAAAATCACTGATTCGTTTAGTTTGTTCAATGTTGTGTGTCACCATCACCACTGTAATTTTGTCCTCGTCCTTAATTCGTTGTAACAAGTGCTCAATTATTTCTGTTGTTTTTATATCTAACGAGCTTGTAACCTCATCTAACAGTAAAATACTTGGTTCATTTGCTAGTGTCCGGGCAAGCGCAACACGCTGTTTCTCTCCACCGGAAAGGGACGTTACACTTCTTGTTTTGAATGAAACCGGCAAATCTACTAAATCCAATAATCGACCTGTCATATCCGAATTCCAGCGATTTTGCAGAGATGGACCGTACTTCAAATTCTCTTCAACTGTACCATCGAAAAGATAAGCAGATTGAAACACTATCCCAATTTCTCGCCTCAATTCAATGATTGGATAATCCTTTATGTGCCTTTCCTTATAAAATATATCTCCTTCCCTCGGCTCGTTAAGACGGTTTAACAGCATCAGCAAACTGGATTTCCCAGCACCGGATGGTCCTATGATCGTCGTCATTTGTTTTTCTGGAAAGCAAAAGGTAAACTGATCCAATACTTCTGTAGTCACCTTTTCACATCGTATAACTGAATTTAACTCCATATGCAATCTCCATTTTTAACACGTCGTCTTTTTTAACTTGTGAAGTTTTTAATAAAAGAATCGATAGTATTATTGTATCGAAAAAGTCCATTAAAGAAAAATAGGTGCTGGCTCATTACTGTGAGCCGAGCACCTTTTCATTTACCCGAACTATAAGATTATTTACATATATAGTGATGCCAACATTATCCCGAGAGTTTCTTCGTAAATTTCGTCATATTGAGACAATGGTAATGGGTTTACCCCTTCACCAAGCTCCACCGTATAACCTGGTCTTTGCCATTCCTGAATGAACCAATCTTTGAAGCCTGCATAGCTATCCACAAAACGAATCGGCTCATATCCTGAAACCCTCTCGAATTCTTCAACTATGGTCTCCGCATACGGTGGTTCAAGCCCTTCATACCCCCAATAAATCACTTCCCCCTGAGTGTGAAAGGCAAGTACCCAATCAAAGTCCTCCTGCTGTGTCAATTCTGCCATTGCAATGGTTTCCGGCTCACTTAATGGCTTTTCCCCAGGATAGTCTCTCGGTGCTGGATTCTGAGGTTTCCGTGCTTCTTCAACCCACCATTGCGCCGGAAACTGGTTGTTAAGGTCCACTCCTCTGATATTAGCTTTCCATCCTGAAAAGTCATAGCTCCAATTATTCAATTCGAGTACATAGTCATGGAAATATTCGTTCTCTGGGGGACCCTCAAGTACAAGGTCTACACCATCCGGATCAACCATCGGTACAATCGATAAGGTTACACCGTCGTAAAAGGGTGACATGTCAAGACCACGAATTGCCCACTGATTTGTAAGTGCAAGCAAGTAATCGTTTAAAAAGTTCATGACTACTGAAGTGGTTATCCATTCGTTTGCATGAAATGAAGCATTAAAATGAACCTTTTTGGGTCCATTACCTATTTGGATTTCAGGAATCGGCTTCCCTAATACCGACTCTCCGATCGATCTTTGTCTGATGAACGGATAGATTTCATTCAGACTCCGTAAGTGCTCGGACATAATTGAATACGTGTATCCTTGTTTCGGATTAACTACCGAGCTTACAATTCGAACAGGTACGGTTATAGTTTGTCCTACCTGTAAAGCAGTCGGGTTAGTATCAGGGTTTAATAATAATAAAGCATCTAAAGGGATTTTTCGGACCTGAGACACTTTATAAAACGTATCACCACTCTTAATTGTATATAGTTCAGATATATATCCAGGAATGTTAACACGAGACCCAACTGCCAACGCATTCGGATTTAATGAAGGATTGGAATCGATAACAAGCCTTAGAGTTACATTAAACAATCTGCTAAAGTACCATAGTGTATCTCCAGATCGGATGATGACTTTCATTTTGCTCCCTCCAAAAAATCATTCTCCAACCATGTATATGGAACTCGATGAAAGTTATGATAATAATTTATCATTATTAAAAAGGAGTTGACCCGCCAGAGTCAACTCCCTTTAGTATGCTTTTATTTTTTTTCGTCTTCTTTTACCTGACCCGTTTTCGGATCAATGAAGCGTAATAGATCTCCGTATATGATGCGATCTGAATAGTCGAGCTCTTTCTTCGCTTTTTCCATATACGGTTGACATAGTGATTTTTCTACTGCTTTCTCTGTATTTTTGTCGTAACATTTACCTTCTGTATAAACGTGATTCTTCGTGATGAAAGAACCGTCACGTAGTACTGTAAAGTCTTGACGCTCTTTACTAAACAGATCGGATCCGAAATGGATCGTATTCTTCGTATCGACACCTAGTAAATGTAACAGTGTCGGGCGAAGGTCAATCTGCCCTCCAACCGTATCCATCACTTTTCCTTTTCCATCTCCAGGAATATGAATGATCATTGGAACTCTTTGTAGCTGCGTTGTCACGAATGGAGTAATCTCTTTTCCAAGATATTGACTCATAGCCTCATTATGGTTTTCTGAAATTCCGTAATGGTCACCATACAGAACGAATACCGTGTCTTCGTACATACCTTCATTCTTTAGGCTCTCGAAGAACATTTTCAAAGATTCATCCGTGTATCTTACTGTTGTAAAGTACCGATTGACTGTACCGTCTTCTGACGTCCATTCAGGAATTTGTTCATCTTCCTTTTCAAGACTGAATGGGAAATGGTTCGTCAATGTAATGAACTTTGTGAAATATGGTTCTGGCATTTCCTTCATGTGTTCTACTGATTGTTCAAAGAAAAATTCATCCTTCAAGCCCCAGCCAATTGAATTTTCTGGAATCACTTCATAATCCTTAACGGAATAGAAACGATCATAACCGAGTGACTTATACATGATATCCCGGTTCCAGAAGCTCTTGTTGTTCGCATGTAAAGATGCGGTATAATAATTTTCCTGATCGAGAATTTCTGGAGTAGCGTGATATTCATTTTGCGAATGAGTAAAGAATACCGCTCCGCTTGGTAAAGGATACATCGAGTTTGCTATCAAAAATTCGGAATCAGATGTTTTCCCTTGACCTGTTTGATGATAAAAGTTAGGGAAGTAATACGTATCTTCATCCTTAATGAGATCATTTAGGAATGGAGTAATTTCTCTTCCATCAACTCTATTATTGATAACAAAGCTTTGTAACGATTCCATTGAAATCATCACAACATTCTTATCTTCCGCAATCCCGAATTTTGATGGATTGGGCTCGCGGTAGTCTGCTCTGATATAGTTCTCAATGTCAACAATCTCACTGCTATCTGCAAGTGCACGTTGTGCTTTCGCTTTCGATTGAATAATCGCATCGTATACATGATAGTTGTATGCACCAATATTTTTAATCAACATTTCACGGTCAAAAGAACGCGTTAAAAGCTGTGGACGTTCTGTTTCAGCAACACCAACGTTAACAATAAAAAGAATTAAGCTGGCTGCAAACGTAAGTCCGATTTTCTTAGAGGATACTCTTGGCGCCTCTACATTACGTAGTTTTAAATAAACTGCCATCAAGATGACATCGATGAATAATAACAGATCATATGGGTAAAGTAACGATGTAATACTTTCACCGAGATCCCCCATATTACTTGTTTGGAACAAGACTGGTATCGTAATAAAGTCGTTAAAGAAACGGTAGTAGACCATATTTGCAAACAAAATAAAGGTTGCAACAAAGTTTAAAACGATCACTGATATGTTTCTTGCTTTACCTGAAAAGAATAAAGCAAACGCCATAATAAACACAACAGAACTTAAGGGGTTGATCAACAAGATAAATTCCTGCACATTATTTTCTATATTTAAATCAAACGCAATTTTATATAATAAATATGATTTAATCCAGAGTAAAACACCTGTGATGATAAGTGCCTGGTATTTTGAAAAGGTGTTTTTCAACATTGCATCAAGACCTCCCTGTACATAGATAACTTCAATAATTATTAATAATTCATTTCAAAATTATGTTTAGCAAACTCTTCGCTCGTTTTTCACATGATTGTTATCATACTCTCTTTCGAACCATTTTTCAAGTGAAAATCGGTTTATTTCAAAATATTGTAAAACAGAACTACGCGTTGATGTTTTATCCCCGATGTAAACAACCTCTAAACCTTTAGACGTTAAAATAAGAAAAAAGTTTTAGGTTTTTAGCGATAAATCGATAATTCACACTTTCTTCACATTTTCTGAAAAGCATCGTGAACATAATTAGTTCTGAAAGCACATAGTACATGTTACTTTCTTACCTTTGTGCTGATACTACTATTTAAAAATTTGCTTGTACTATCTTAAAGTCCGAATGTGAAAATTATGAGTCTTTTTTCAAAAAGGCTTTAACGTATTGATCACGTAAAAGTAAAAAGGGCCTCGTCAGACCCTTTTTGCAGTTTGTATAGTATTCGCCATCAAATGTTATCTTTCGTGTATTGGACAATAAATTGTTAGGATAAATTTGACTTTACAAGCCATGCTCCACCGATTACGCCTGCATCATTTCCAAGACTGGCGATTACAAGTTCAGCACCATCACTTACTCGGGGTAATGCATATTGATTAAAAACAACATTCAACGGATCAAGTAGCTGATCTCCTGCTCGAGAGACACCACCGCCGATGACGATCTTGGACGGATTTAATGCATTCGCAAGATTAGCGATTGTTAAACCGAGATGATGCGTCACACTTTTAACAATATCAATTGCCCAGGAATCGTTATCCGCAGCACATTCAAATACATCCTTAGCAGTCAGGCTATTTCCCGCATCGAACCGTTTCTTGAGCTTACTATTCGGATGATTCTCCAATCCTTCCATAGCAATTCGTGCAATCCCTGTTGCCGAAGCAATCGTTTCAATACAACCTGTCTTCCCACAATTACAAGGAGCACCACCTTCGTGAATCGCAGTAATATGTCCAATTTCACCTGCCATCCCATTCGTACCATGGAGTATACTGCCATTCGAGATAATCCCCCCTCCAATACCGGTACCGAGTGTTACGCAAATTAAATCGTCGGAATGGTTTCCTGCTCCCTTCCACATCTCTCCCAAGGCAGCAATGTTTGCATCATTTTCAATAAAAACTGGTAGCCCTATTTGGTTCTCCAAATCCTCTTTTAATGGATAGTTTTCCCATCCTAAGTTAACGGCATTATAAATATACCCCTCATCCAAGTCAATAAATCCAGGGGCTCCCATACCTATTCCAATAAACGATTCGATCGGGATGTTACTCTCGTTTGCCTTTTTACGGATGGACGTTGCAATATCGTTACTTATGTTTTTCCCTTTTTCACTCGTATCTGTTGGTATCTCCCATTTTTCTGCAATATCTCCGTCAGACTCTACAAATGCCATTTTAATTGTAGTCCCACCAAGGTCTATACCTATTAACAATTGCCGTTTCATCGGTTATTCATCCTTTTTCATCTAGTGGTTTTTCGAATGCTTTTGCAGTTCTTGCCTTAATAATAAAAGTGCACTTGTATAGTGTGATTGATCAAGCAAACCATTCCGATAGAGCTCTTGAATTTCTTCTTGCATAAGCTCAAGGTCTGCTTGCCGGTTCCCTGTATAAATGAACGTTCCATATCTTTTAAGTAATTGTTGAACATCATAAAATGTCTTCATAAATTTTTTCACCTTTTCCATTATAGCATTCTTCGATGAAGTTTATCTCCGAGATGAAAATAAAAGGGCTGACCCATATGTGAAATTGGGTCAACCCTCATTAGCAATGCCTGATATCTATCATAAAGAGAATTTGTAAGTGCATAGTTTGATTCTAGCAGAGTTTATCGACTTTGAAAGAGAGAAATTTTTAGTTTTGCCGTGTAATTCTGAGATTTGCCGTACAACTTTGAAGATTTGCCGTACAACTCCAAGTTTTGGTGTGCAACTCAGAAACTTGGCGTGTAAGCAGAAGTTTTGGAAGAGACTAACGTTATTTAGGTCGGTCCCCTACCGATCAGGATCTTTTGGATGTAATGCTCTCGGTCTTCGGTTCTTCAGCGGGATTGGAGAGCGTACCAGTACATCACGAAATCCTCTATAGGAAAATGGAAGAAACGGCCACAAGTATGGAAGGTTGAAGGATTTAAGCCTAACAAGCATTATGATCCAAAGCGTTGTAACGATTATATAGCCTGGACCACCCAATAGTGCTGTGGCAATAAGTAGTGCGAGCCTTACGAGACGGTTTGCTAAACCCATTTCATAGGTTGGTGTCGCAAATGTCCCCATGGCTGCAATCGCAATATATAGAATGACTTCATTAATAAACAGACCGACCTCTACTGCAACCTGTCCGATTAAAATAGCCGCCACAAGACCAAGAGCGGTGGCTAATGAGGAAGGGATATGGACCGTAGCCATCCTTAATAAATCGAGTCCGATTTCAATCAAAAAAAACTGCAGAAATAGCGGTACCTCACCAACCTTTTGGGGTCCAATAAACTCGAGTGCTTCCGGCATGTACTCAGGGCTCGTTGCCAATAAATACCACAATGGTAATGAGAAAATTGATAACATGACCGCAAAAAATCGAACGAATCGTAAATACGCACCTACAACCGGCTTTTCACGGTATTCCTCCATATGCTGTAGATGATGCCAAAATGTTGCTGGTGTTATTAGAATTGCAGGGGAACCATCTACATAGACAAGGACATGACCCTCAAACAAATGAACCGCAGCGGTATCGGGTCGTTCCGTGTATCGCACAAGTGGATAAGGGTTCCAATGATGGCCGCAAATGAATTCTTCTAAGGTCTTCTCTCCCATCGGTAACCCGTCTGTATCAATTTTTTTGATCGACTCTTTGATTTCTTTTACAATATCAGGGTCTGCGATGTCTTCAATATACGAAACACAAATATCCGTTTTGGACCTTCTTCCAACACTCATATATTCCATACGAAGAGATCGATCACGAACTCTCCTTCTCGTAAGGGCAGTATTGAAAATGATCGTTTCAACGAACCCATCTCTTGCTCCACGGACCACCCGTTCAAGATCAGGTTCTGCTGGACTGCGTACCGGGTAGGTTCTCGCATCAATGATGATGACTGTATCGATTCCCTCAACGAAAAGCATCGAGGGACCGCCGAGTGAAAAATCGATCGCTTTTTCAAGATCCTTTTCTTTACTGATTTCCATATACGGAAGATAAGTTCTCATCAATCGGGTAAGTGGATCGGGATCCAAATCTTCAGGTTCCAATTTCGCAAGGAGCTTCATCAATAAATGCATGATATCATCTTTTGTAAATCCATCAATCATAAACAGGCTCATTCTTCTGCCTGCATATTCAAGCTCAAGGTGTATTTGATCAAAGCTGATATCGATCCCTAATTCTTTTTTTACATAAGATATAGTAGCATCATAATCTTTGATAGCTGGAGTTGATTTTTGCTCAGACATGAAAACACCCACCCTTTCAATTACCATCTTTAACCAATTTTTAAAATGGCATACTTGAAAGAGGGTTAATTTCTTTTATGTGCGTCGAGGGAGAACTGAGAGTTGAAACAACGGTAAGGAAAGAGTCTCGGAAAAACGATTTGTGGGACTCGAACTCCTAGTTTTTAGGAGAATGTGTCCTGGAAAAACGATTTGCGGGACTCAAACTCCTAGTTTTTAGGACAATGAGTCCTGGAAAAACGATTTGCGGGACTCGAACTCCTAGTTTTTAGGACAATGTGTCCTGAAAAAGTGGTTTTCTGGACAACTTACATCGCTTTTCAGTATAAGTGTCCTGAATCACTAGGATCCAAGGATTTAATGTAAAAAAGAACCTGAGTTGTATTCCACCACTCAGGTTCTCCTAATCGTTTTACAAATCAGTTATTCGTCATTTCTGATTTCAGGTATTGATAAATTAATTGTCCGGTATGCACCAACGAGGTTTCGTGTGTCCGTTCAAATGCGTGTGAGGCATCGATACCAGGTCCGATCAACGCATGCTTGACATCAAACCCAGCACGAATGGCTGCTGATGCATCAGAGCCGTAAAAAGGATAAATGTCTGTCTTAAATTCGATCTCATGCTTGATTGCCAATTGTTCAAGGTGCTTACGCAGCTCGTAATGATAGGGTCCACTGGAATCTTTGGCACAAATCGAAACCGTATATTCATCGGTAGCCTGCCCATCACCGATTGCACCCATATCAACTGCCAGGTATTCTTCCGTCTCTGCTGGAATGTTCGAATTACCACCATAACCGATTTCCTCATTATTCGAAATTAGGAAATGCGTCGTATGTGGAAGTGTCGTTCCTTCATTTTTTATCGTCTTAACAACCTCCATCAATAACGCAACGCTCGCTTTATCATCAAGGTGTCGGGATTTAACAAAGCCACTTTCTGTTATTTCAACTCGAGGATCAAAGGAAACGAAATCACCAACAGAGATTCCAAGACTTCGCACCTCTTCTTCATTGGACACACGTTCATCTATTCGAACTTCGATATTTTTTTCATCTCGTTTTGCATCCCCGGCTTCCTTGTATACATGAACAGACGTCTGGTGCATTAATATTGTTCCAGAGTACACCTTGCCTTCTGCTGTTTGTATTTGACAATATTCACCTTCTACATGGTTCCAGCGAAAACCACCGATCATCGAGAGCTTCAGCCTTCCGTCTGGCTTAATTTCCTTCACCATCGCCCCAAGAGTATCAACGTGCGCAGTTAAAAAACGATGTCGGTCCTTATTTTCCCCTTCAACCGTTACAAGAAGTCCACCTTTTCGATTTCTTCGTGTTTCCAAACCGAGTCCTTTAAAAAACTCATCTACATATGTAATCACCTTATCAGTGTTTCCTGATGGACTCGGAATCGAGACTAATTCTTTAATTAAATTCACCACTTCTTTGCTTTCGTTCATTTTCATTTCCCCTCTCAGTATTGATCTACTCTCCTATTATCGTATCACTTTTTGAGTGAAAAATGGAGCCGCCTCACTCTCCAAGATTAAATCCTCTTCTAAACTCTCATAAGAAAACATATGTATAAGTGATAGTCTGTCCCATGGGGGTTTAAAAAGATATGAAGAAGCAAATAACGATTGTAGGTATTTTGGCTACAATAATCGGAGTTTCCCTATATATCCATGATAACCAAAATGACAAAATAAAAGAAAGTATTATCTTTTTTCCGATTGACCCTTCAGTAGCTTTTACATCCGCAAACACTTCGCTTACATTGCTAGAGGAAAAGGATGAGGATGAATATTCAATTCGTTGGAGGACCAATTCAACAATAGGAAAAAAAGCATATTTAAGGCAGGACATTACGCTGCTTTTTGAGGATGGACGCTTAAAGGATACGATGTCAAAGTGGATGGAAAATATTGACCGCCTTGAACAGGAAAAAACAATCTCGAGTGAAGATAGCGGTCATTTTGAAGCCATCAGTTTTCATCATGCTGAACTTCACTATCCGAATGATATCATTAAAAGTGCTCAAACGATGAGCTACGATCAACTTTATGTCATTGACACACCGCTTCAGCCATTAGAATCCTTCGAGACACCTGAAACGTTTGAAGATGAGAACAACAAAAAGGTGCTGGACCATGCTACGGCCCAACAATTAAAAATGGTTTGGGACTCATTGATCCAATATTATAACATTCCTATTGAGAATTATTTTATGATCCCAATGACGGATCTGGAAATATATGCAAAACACCCCCTGCCAGGGATAACACAGGAGAAGACCGACAAGATCATCGGTGGATTATGGGAAGGTATCTATAAAAATTATTTTCTTGGAGTAAAAAGTGAGGGAGAAATAGAGTCTCCGATCGGAAGCAGCTTGCCTCTATTATTATTTCACAAAGATATGAGTCATCTGCTATTCCTTACAAAAACGGAATCGGGTAAAGAAGTTCAATTCATCCAATTCATTGATCATCCATAAGAAAAAGGACATTGCGACGCTCATATATTTCCTTGAACGTTGCTGCAGAGTGAAAGGGTTCGTGATCGGTCGATGGGGGTACCCCTGATGTATTAAGATGTAACGCATTCCAACCTGCTGAAATGGCACCGACAACATCAAGGTCCCAAGAATCGCCCACAAATAAAGACTCCGACGGATTTCCTGAACGGTTTTGTATGACAAGGTCGAACATACTGCTTGAGGGTTTTACTTTTCCGGATTCATCGGTTACATATATATTCTCCGAAGGTATCCACTTAAAAATAGACAGCCTGTTCATCTTTTTTAGTTGTAGATGATAGTCACCATTACTAATGATCCCAAGTTCGATGTTATGAGCACATAAGAACTCTAAAAGTAGTTCTACACCATCATACAAGTCGATGAAGTCAGGAATCTGTTTTTTGAATTGATGTTCGAACCATAAGGCTATATTTTGGGAGACTTCGATATGAAACGTTTGCAGAGATTGTTGAAAACGAAGAGCTTGATATGACTTTCTGGACAGATGCCCATTTTCATAATCTGGCCAAAGCCGGTCACAAGCCTCTTTGAACAAGTTGAACCATTGATCTACGTGAACACCATTTTTCTCAGCAGCACTCCACTGGCTGAACGTCTGCTTACTTGCCAATTCAAAGGCACGTTCATAATCGAACAGCGTATTGTCGAGATCGAAAAATACTCGTTTCCAGCGATTCATCAATCAAAACATATCCTGAGCCATCTTTTCGCGAATTCCTGGGATTCGGAAGATCCCCCTTATTGCAAGTGACCTTAATATTTTCATTCCTAATATCATATTGAGTAAACGCATACGATTTTGATAAACAAAAATAGTTAAACAAAACAATGCAACCCATTTGATCAAACTATATTTCATCGTGCAGTCCACCTTTCTTCCATTACTATTACTATCTGATTTAACCTTTTTAAATATACAAAGGAAACAAAAAAGACGACCTTTATAAGATCTTTCTCTTATTAGGGCCGTCTTTATTCTTTAGTTTTCCGAAACATTTGTCCCAATCCCTAGATATCCGAATAAGACCGTGAAGGCTGGAGATAGATAGAGAAAGAATACAAATGGTAGATATTCGATAACATTGATTTCAAGAGTCGATGCGAAGAATGCACCGCTGACTCCCCAAGGAATTAACGGATTTACCAAGGTACCAGCGTCCTCTAAAGTCCGAGAAAGGTTCGTCAAGCCGATTTTTTCTTTTTCATAATGACGCTTGAATGCTTGACCAGGTAGTAAGATTGAAAGGTATTGTTCACCTGTTAGCACATTTACACCGATAGAAGACAGGGCTGTTGCCGAGATTGTATTCCCCCTCCCTTTTAATCTGTTTTCAAGGGCATCAATAAGGGTTTTCAAAATACCGACGGATTGTACAAGTCCCCCAAGTGCTAATGCAATCCAAACCAAAGATATTGACCACATCATCGATTGGATTCCCCCGCGATTCACAATATCGTCAACCGTTGAATTCCCCGAATTTCCTTCGTATCCATTTTGCAGCATACTTAAGATCCCGGATATTGTTGATTGGTCCTGGACAAATAGAATCGTAATTAACCCCGTAAGGAGCCCGACCATTAATGCTGGTAATGTAGGAAATCTTTTTACAGCCAATACGATTACGATTAACGGAGAGATGAGTGTCCATCCACTTATTTTAAAAGCGTCTTGGAGACTGTCCTGTATCATTTTAATCGAAGCCAAGGATTCCGTTGTATCTGATCCGCTTCCGATTACGATAAATATGATAAAAGTTATAAGCAATGCTGGTACGGTCGTCCACAATAAATGTTGAATGTGTCGGAACAATTGGACTCCCGCTACAGCAGGAGCAAAATTAGTCGTGTCGGATAGAGGGGACATCTTATCTCCAAAGCATGCCCCGCATATGATCGCACCTGCAGCCAGACCTGGATGAATACCGAGACTTACAGCAAGACCTATTAAGGCGACACCTACAGTTCCAATTGTCGTAAAAGAGCTACCCGTAAAGCTTGATACAATAATCGTTACAGCTAGCGCACTAATCGTAAACCATTGTGGAGAGACAAACGAAGTGCCAAAAAAGAGCAATGTTGGGACTGTCCCGCTCATCATCCAGGTACCTATCAGCATTCCAATCGCCATCAGGATGAGAACAGGCTTAATTCCTACTGAAATACCTTCGATAATGCCTTTCTCCATAACCTCCCATTTAAAACCAAATAATCGAGCTAGAATTGAAATCAAAACCAATGAGGCGAGAAGCGGGATATGTGGTTCTGTTTTAAGAACTAACATTGAATATAAAATAATCCCCATGATTAGAAATAAAGTCAATAATGAAAATGCAAGTCGCTTCTTAGTTGTCATTGCTTTCCCCTTCTCCCTTTTGTACTAGCCACTTAGTAGTTATTTTCTCTTTCATATTTCACTGCACTGCTTTTATGCTTTTATGCATTTAAGTATGAGTGCATTCTCTACTATAAAGCCACCGCCAAGATTCGTCAAGATTTTTTCCTGCTACTTGTACAATTCGTTTCCCTTTTGCTGAAAGGCTATACCCCTAAACACGTAAAAAAGGATGAACCGATTAGGGTCATCCTCGTAATAACAGTTTATTTTTTTAATCAATTTATGGGGAATTCATTATTGCTATGTAATCTTCTGGGGTATTCACGTTTTGAAAGGCTTTACTTCTCAGCTTTGACTCGAACTTGATGTATATACAATCCAAATGATTGAGAAGGTCGACAAGTCGTCGTTTTTCATTCATTAGAAGATGATGAATGACAGGTTTTGCAGCAGCTGGATAAATAGCGGCCAGAGGTTGGATTCTCCCCTTCACGACAGGTACTACACAGCTTTCCTTGGATAAATAGAATTGTACCGCCTTAAGTATTTGTAACGTTTCGGTATCCATCAAGGGCATATCACAAGCAAGAACGATGTAATGTGAAGCCGGCACTATATTCATCGCGCTGTAAATGCCAGCTAGCGGTCCATGTCCGGCAAATTCGTGTTCATCCGTTATCATTAATACATCATACGGTTTCATTATGTGTTGTTCTAATGAGGGATGGACGACGATTACTTGACGATCTACAATCGGTTGAAGAGCCCCAATGCTCCGATTATAAAAAGGTACTCCATCAAGTGTTTCAAGAGCTTTTGGTGTGCCGTACCGCCTCGACTGCCCGCCTGATAACGTAATCCCTGCGATTTCTCGTTTAGTCACCTCATTCATGATCCTCTCCTGCCTTTATTCTCTGACATACTTAACTAAATCAGGTAGAATCAAGCCGTCTACAGGAAAATCAAACGATTCTCTCGGGAGCTCATTTACGAGCTGTGATGGGAAGAGTAACGATACGGTTCGATTCGAATAACGTTGTAAATAACGGTCGTAATAGCCTCCTCCGAACCCAACTCTATACCCGGATTCATCGTAGGCTAGTCCAGGTACAATCAATAAATCGATTTGGTCTGGTGATACAGATTGGGTTTCTTCGATGATCGGTTCCTTTAGGCCAAAGTAAACGGTTTCCAGCTCGTCAAATGATTGTAATTTGCGAAAATCCATTGAAAAGTCTCCAGGATGACATTTTGGAACAACGACACTTTTCCCATCCTCCCAGCCACGACGGATAATCGGATAGGTATCTATCTCCGCACCGCGAGAAACGGTCACTCCAATCGTTTCGGCCGATTTCCACTCTTTCGTCGCGAATAAATTGTCTCTGATATGTCTAGATAAATGCTCCCTTTCTTGCTTTGGCATTTTTACAAGCTGTTTTTGAATGCTTTTCCGAATTTCCTGTTTGGTCATACTTGACTACCCCTCTACTCTAAGCTAAATATGTATAGAAAAAAACAGCAGGAGAACCCCTACTGTTTTACTTTGTTTCACGATGTAGTGTGTGACGCTTCAATCTTGGGCTGTATTTTTTAAGCTCAAGACGGTCTGTGTTTTTACGCTTGTTCTTAGAAGTAATGTAGTTACGGTCTCCCGTTTCTGTGCAAGCTAATGTAACTTGTACGCGCATATCGTTTCCCTCCAAACTATCTACGATGAATAAGCGTACGGATCGACCATCATTACGAGGGCCGTGCGCTTATCATTTTCATTAATCTCGTCTAATAGACACCCCTGTATCATATCAAAAATCAAACGAACAATCAAGATGCTATTTACAAAAGAAGATGCGAGCCAGGGCATATAAAATACTTCCGATCATATTAGAAGGGTCACTATAACTGCTGATAGGATTTGATTTTATGAACATAGGATCTCGAAATTTCCTTTGCAGACTCGAGATCAGCAGCCTGTGAGTAGACCGTAAAGGCCGGATCTGCGATATCAGGTAAAATAAGTGTCCAGCCCCCGTCTGGATGATATACCTTTATACCGTCAACCAGATCAATCTGCTGTCCTTTTGTTTCCTCCATCAGCTTTCTCATCACCCTGCCTTTTACCTTTGATGGGCATTGAACACTCTCTCTGATCAATTTGATATCAGGTAGCATTTTTACAAGCTGGGTTAACGGCAATTGACGAGTTGCAATCATATTAAGGATGGAGGACAAAGCAAAGATCGCATCATATTGAACATTTAGAACCGTATCGCCGACTTGAAGAATGGATCTTGCATCTGCTTTCGTGCGTAATAGTGTGCCATTTAACTTTTTAGCCAAATGATCAAGCTCAGATGAACCGTATACGGGAACGGCATATTTCGCTAAATGATGGTCACCGAACGCTAATAACACATAGAGGGATAGCATTTGATCCTCGTTCAACCATTTCCCGTCCTCTGTCATAACTTGTAGCTTTTCACCCGATTGATCGATCCAAATTCCTAAATGCGAATCGGTCGCTTGGACAACTCCGATCATTTTCTCCTGAGTGGTTTCAGACGGTACTGTGATTACACTGCAGTTAAACCGTTCAAACAATCTAGAAACCATCGAAAATGGAGAGCCATTTGCATTTAAAACGATTTTAAACGCGCTTTCCTGTATACCACGAACGTTCACCATATCGAATACCTTTTTCATATACTTTTCGGATTTACCCGATTCATTAATACCGATGCCAATTTTATCGAAAGGTGCTCTTCGATAATCCTCCTGCCAGAATGCATTTTCAATTTTCCTCTCCATCGTGCTTTCAATCGGAAGTCCGTTTTCATCATAAAGTTCAATAACGACCTGCATTTGATTATGATGGTTGCAAAAGCGTATATATGCCCCGCCGATCCACTCCTCTTGCTCGATGGTAAACCGAAGAATCGGTGCCATTGTTGGTGAAATATCTACAGTGTGCACCCCCGATGAATGAAGGCCCTGGATGAACGCTTTCAGAATCAATTCTGAAAAGGGATGATCATCTGAAGCAACACCTAACAATCCTCCTTGAGCCAATACAGAACCATATGCGGAGGCAACCCTTGCTACAAAATCTGGTGTAATTTCGATATTTGCAATTCCACTGATGCCACGGTTCGCAAACAGTGATTTCGTTGTCTTTTTCCCCCATATTAGTGATGTATGCACAACTGTATCATCGCTTATACCTTTTTCTGGCCACACCTTCACCTCAGGCTTTACCGTTACCTTTTTCCCAATATGCACCTGGTTACCGATCACGCTATGTTCATACAAACTGGATCCTTCATCTAAAAACGTACTCGTAGCAATTGTCGTTCCCCGTAACTCAGATCCTCCACCTACAAATACCTCATTCCATAAAATCGAGCGTTTTAATGAAGCAAACGGAGATATTTTACTGTGTGAACCGATTACCGTGTATGGAAGTATTTTTGCATGCTTTCTTATGATCGTACCAGACCCGATATAAACGGGTGCTTTTACAGTCGCAAGCTCCTCGATAACGACATCCTTCCCGACACGGACTCCTGGCAGTATTTCATGTCCAGATACAGGCAAGTCAATCAAACCGTCCAGAAAATCCTCATGACTTTTACGATACTGGTTCAGACTTCCAATATCAGACCAATATCCGTCTGCTTCAAAACCATACAAACCTTTATTCTCCTTCATTAATAACGGAAATAAGTCCTTGCTGAAATCTGTCGGTACACCCTTCGTTAAATATCGGAACACTTCCGGCTCTAAGATATAAATTCCAGTATTTACGGTATCACTGAAAACTTCATTCCAGCTTGGTTTTTCAAGAAACCTGATAATCCGGTCCTGATCATCTGTCATAATCACACCGTATTCCAAAGGTGATTCGACCTGCTTCATAAAAATCGTAGCAAGGGCATCTTTTTGATTATGAAAATCAATACCATCCTGAAGATTAAAATCAGTAAGTGCATCCCCGCTGATCACGATAAACTGCTCATCAAGGAACGGTTCTGCGTTTTTTATACTACCCGCTGTTCCTAAAGGCGTGGTTTCTTCAAAATAATGCAATTGGACACCGAACTGACTTCCATCACCGAAATATTGCTTAATGTGTTCGGGTAAATAATGGACAGTAACCGCAATTTCAGTAACCTTATACCGCTTTAATAACTCAATAGCATACTCCATTACAGGCTTTTCAAGGATCGGTACCATCGGTTTTGGTAGATTACATGTAAGTGGTCGTAATCGAGTACCTTTTCCCCCTGCCATAATTACACCCTTCACACAAATTCCTCCCTTACCACATTCAGTTTCTTTGCGTATTGGTTAAAAACAGAGATTGTCTCTAGTGCGATAAGATTCCAACTATATTTCCTCGTTACATCATCCCAAGCATTTGTAACTAATGACCTGCATAATTCAGGGTTTTCAAATAAATCTATGATTTGGTCACGAATACTTTCAGGATTTCCGGTGTACACCTTTAAACCATTTTCATGATGGTCGATCAGATTACCCATTCCGCCAGTATCGCTAACAATTACCGGTGTTTTAGCGACCATCGCTTCTAAAGCGACAATTCCAAATGGCTCATATAAACTCGGAAATATAACTGCATTTGCTTCAGCCAAAAACCGGTTCCGCTCTTCATCTGTTACAAATCCGATAAAAAACACCGAACCTTCAAGATCTCTTTCTTTCACATCAGACCTGTACTGATCAAGCATCGGACCTTTTCCTGCAATGATAAATTTAATTGCCGGGTGGCTTTCTTTTAAGGAGGAGGCTGCCTCAATCAATAGATTAAATCCCTTTTCTCGTACGACCCTTCCTAATGAGAATACGTAAAAGTTGTTCTGACCGCCGTACCGTTCCATCCAGTTATCGGATTTAGCAGACACACTGATTAAGGAAGGGTCGACCCCGTTAGGTATAACCGCAATCTTGTTTTCAGGGATATGAAATAGCTCCCTAATCTCTTGTTTCATATAGGAGCTGCAAACAATAATATGCTGCGCTTCAAACATTAATTCCCACTCTTTATGGTGAATCGCTTCCTGTAAATCAGAATGAATTCCATTGTTCCTACCATGTTCGGTTGCATGTATAGTTGCAATGAGTGGAATATTTAGCTGTTGCTGTAAGCTCTTTGCCGAGACACTTACAATCCAATCATGTGCATGGATGCAATCAAATTGGATCCGCTCTGCAAGCTTCAACCCTAGTCCCGCGATGGCAAAGTTTAAACTTCCAGTCCAATGAAAGAAGTTCTCATGCTGCGGTTGGTCACATTTCGTACGGTAAACATGAACACCATCCATGATTTCATAATCTGGATACCCTTCAACAGCATTAGTAATCACATATACGTTGTGCTCTTGTTGAACGAACTCTCTTGACAAATCATAAACATGTCGAGCAAGTCCCCCCACAACATTGGGGGGAAATTCCCAGGCTAACATCAATATCGTCAACTTATCTTGACCGGCTGCTTGGGTAGATTGACTTGAGCGGATGAATTTATCGTGTTCTGAAGTAAGTTCAGGTACGTGACACCATTGCAAAAATGAATATCTTGACCGTACTTCCTCAAGTAAGGAAGACGTAACCGTTTTTTCATCAAGTGCCTTTTTCAAGAAGTTGAATGCTGCTATATGATCTTTTAATCGACGGATTGCATATTCTGCTGAGCTTTGCTGATCGATGATAAACGTCCAATCACTACTAGCTGCGAGCATCCATTCCCTTGCCATTTGATCAAGTGTCGCCTTCGTTAACTGATCTTCATTGCTTTCAATAGCAAAATACTTGAGAAGCTCGCGTTCCATTTCGTGCAGGTGTCTGTATATCCAGGCGTTGGCTTCGTTTAACCACACATCACCGAATCCATCTCTTCCCCAGCTCGAAAAACAGGCATGGTGTGTGTCCAGCGAATGGTAGTACCGACGAAGGAACTCCTTAGGTGTGATCCACGATAAAGTAGATTCACTGTTTTCTAACAAGGCGGTAATCCATTCCGGTCCTTCAAACCACCAATGCCCGAACAGTTCAGCATCGAATGAAGCGAGTGTTATTGGGGGTGCATCGTTTTCGTTGTTATCATCCTGAAGTGACTGTCCGATCACACCAATAAAATCCTTGCTATGCTCGGACACTCGATTCAATGCTGATTTCCTTACATACCAATCCTTTTTTTCTGTATCTCCTGTAACACGGTGATATTTCAATCCCGTATCCACCCGAATACCATCAGGATGGATATGGTTTTTAATATAGTCAAACTCTCGTATATACCCGATATCCCGATAAAACTCACGGTAGTTTCCATCTCCTGGATATCCAGCTTCAGCATCCCAAACCTTCCGTGATACCTCTGAATGTCTAGGGAACAATACGATGCCATGCGGAGAAAAAACAGGAATTACGCTGTTCTCCGGTTTCGGATCTAAGGAGTGAATCGTACCTTCATCGACAAAAGTGTATCGAATTCCCTCTTCATAAAGGACTTTGTCGACACCAGGTGTAAATGCACATTCCGGGAGCCAAAATCCATCTGGCTTAAAACCAAAATGACGTTCAAAGCATCGAATACCAAGCTGAATCTGTAAACGTAACCCTTGTTCTGTTTGAATGTAAGGTAAAAATGCATGTGTTGCAGAGGAAGTGATGCATTCCAGCTTGTTTTGCAATGCGTATGATCGAAATGCTGTAATCAAGTTCCCATTCCATTCTAAAAATGTTTGCTTAATCCGTTTGTACCTATTCTGATAAAACCGAACATTCTCGAGCTCGTCACGGTTTGAAACATACTTCAATTCCTTGTCAATTAGTTCAAGCGTATTGTTGATATAATCCAGAAAACGATCTTTTACTCTTTCATCAGCAAGCATTTCTAACAGTGGCGGGGATAGAGATAACGTATAGCATGCATTGGAGGACTTATTCTCTAAACCCCAAATCAAGGGGATATAGCTTTCGGAAATCGCCTCGAACAGCCATCGTTCTTCAAGACGTCCAGATTTTTCATGCAGAACATATGGTAGGTGAGCATGTAATACGAGTGCAAAAAAACCGTTCATCAGTGTCCTCCTTATTGCTTCAACTTCTGATAGTATGAATAGGTAGAAAAATGTTCATGCCAATCCGGAACACTCCGCTTGCCAGTTTTCCAATCAAGGACCGGTTGGTGATGCCTTGCAGTCTTATCCTCATTCTTTCGCGGTGTTTCAACTGGCTGTGATCGTAACATCGTTAAAAAGCTGCCTTCTGAGGTCCGAGCACCATAATCGATGATATATGTACGGTTCGGTCCTACATTTCGAATAAACCAGTTATTCGTCATTTCAGGTAAAGAAATCTCATAATATTGATGGGCGTCATGACCATTAAAGTTCAAATCGCTTACGTCATAAATTCTTAGCTGCTTACGAACCTCTGGCCAACCAGTTGTGAGATGATGAGCAATCATGTTCTGCATATTTGCATCGACCTCCCAAAATGCATAAATACAATGAGGGTTTTGAACCAAAGCCGAAATATGATTGTGATCATACCGAGCAGGAATCTCACTTGATAAACTGAATACACTCTTAGTTATTCGAGATTCAATCTGTTTGGTCTCGTTATACTTCTTTAATCGATAATGGACTTTCCCAACTGTCGTATTCAGCTTGAAGGCTATCTTCCTTAAGGAGTACCCTTTTTCTTTTAAACTTACGATTTCTTCAATCATCGTTACCTCCTTATGTGCTCGATACAAGTGCCTGCTGCACTCATTACAATCTGTTTTTATAATCGTATCACCGGTATTTGCAAGCTACAATAAACGTAATTTGTAGAAGATTGCGGTTTATATTCCAGATGCCTAGTCCCACCTTTTATTAAATTTTTGTAATCGTTTTCCTTTCAAATTCCGCCTTTATTTATAATGAATATTCGACTAATCCCCTCATATTTGGTTAAAAAGTGTTCAATTGGCAGTTATTGTCGAATTTTAGTAGGAAGTTTGGAGTAGATTTGCAAAAAGAACTTCTCCTCATAAAAAGTCTATGATATAACTGATAGAGAACTGTTTTTTTAAGGAGGATCACTATGGAATTTACAATAATAACTTTACTTATAGCAGGCATCACGTTAATTGTCCTTTCGTTTTTTAAACAAAATCGAAAGCAGCAGCTCGAAACCCAGATCGAAAATGTTTCGATTCAATTAATGAAAGAGCTTTATCAGATCAATAAGAAAATTAAAGTCGTTGAAGAAGAATTGATGATATCAGATCGACGAGATATTAAATAAAGGGGTCATCGTATGTTTAACAGTGGGATGAGAGGTTTTGGTGCAGGCTTGATCGTTGCGTCCGGTCTTCTGGCACTCGTACATTATCAGGGTGCAGATCAGGGCGGTTCCAAGGTAAAGGCAGAGGAAGCATCTGGAACACTTACATATGAACAAGTAGAAAGCTATCTACAGAATGAAGGTCTGGTTGCCGTAAAACAGGAAACATTGGAGCAATCGGAGAACACCAAGCAAAACTCTGACGAGCAGCTGGCAGAGGATAAAAAGAAAGAAAAACCAGAAGAACCTGAAGAAGAAGTAATTAAAACAACACTTGTCATTTCAAAAGGGACGAGCACAGGTCAAGTTTGTGACTGGCTTGAATCGAAAAAGATTATCAAAAGCAGTGACGAATTAATACAATTTCTACGTTCCAACAATTTAGAATCTAAGGTTCGCTTCGGTGAATATGAAGTAAACAGCAAGATGTCGATTGCTGAGGTTGCAACTGTAATTACATCACCTTAATCGATAAAAGCGGATGACCTATCAAAGGTCATCCGCTTTTTCGTGCATGGATGCAATGTCTAGCTTCAGCGCCTAGGTGCTCAAAGTCGCTTAGCTTTACGCTAGCCTAGTTTTCTTTGTCGCAACTACGAAGCGCTTCCGCTTTTCAATCTATTCATTCAGATCATAGTGCTTACCTTTAACAAGATAAACGATACTTTCTGCAATATTTGTTGCATGATCTGCAGTACGCTCAATGTATCGACAAATAAAAGATAGCTGTATGATTTGATCCGTATTTTCTGGATGTTCTTTCATTAAACCAAGCAGTTCTTGAATGAGCTGTCCATATTTCTTATCTACTTCGTCATCCCTATCTGCCATACTTTTCGCAAGAGCGATATTCTCTTCATTATAAGCTTGAATCGCCTCTGTTAGCATTTGAGTTGCCGTTTCAGCTAGCTTTGGGATATCCTCTAAAGGCTTGATTAACTTGGCTGAACCAATACGAATAACGGATTTTGCAATATTTACGGCAAAGTCTGCCATTCGTTCTACATCCGAAGAAATTTTGATTGCAACAATAATTCTTCGAAGATCACTCGCAACAGGTGCCTGTTTCGCAATCAACAAAATTGCCTTATCATTAATTTCCTCTTCGAGTTCATTAACCCGAACATCGTTTTCAATGATGTGCAACGCTTTATCGACATCTTGTGTCTTTAACGCTACAATCGCTTCATTCAGTGCCTTTTCCGTGAGCTTTCCTAGTTCTACAAGCATTTCACGTAATTCATCAAGCTGTGTTTGGAAATTTTCCCGTACGACCATACTATCCTCTCCTCACCCTATTATCCGAAACGTCCGGTAATGTAGTCTTCTGTTCTCTTATCATCAGGATTAGAGAACAATTCGTTCGTGTCTGAGAATTCAACAACCTCTCCACTTAAGAAGAACGCAGTCTTATCTGAAATTCGTGCTGCTTGCTGCATATTGTGAGTAACAATAATGATGCTGTACTCCTTTTTCAACTCCTGAACGAGTTCTTCGACTTTTAATGTAGAGATCGGATCAAGAGCAGATGTCGGCTCGTCCATTAAAATAACGTCAGGTTCAATCGCCAAACAACGAGCGATACATAGTCGCTGTTGCTGTCCGCCAGATAATCCGTATGCATTTTCAGTCAAACGATCTTTTACTTCTTCCCAGATTGCTGCACCTCGAAGGCTTTTCTCAACAATTTTATCAAGCGTCTTCTTGTCACGAATTCCATGAATTCTCGGACCATAGGCTACATTGTCATAGATTGATTTCGGAAATGGATTCGGTTTTTGAAAGACCATTCCGACTTGAGTACGTAATTCCTCAACTTTATAGGATGGTTCAAAAATATTTTGGTCTCGATATTGAATTCCACCCGATACTTTTACTGAAGGTACAGTTTCAACCATTCGGTTCAGCGCTTTGATGAAAGTTGATTTTCCACAACCCGATGGTCCGATTATTGCCGTAACTTGTTTTTCTGGGATATCTAGGTTGATATCCTTTAACGCATGGTCTTCACCATACCATAAATTCAACTGATTCACTTTGTATACACTATCTATCTTTTTAAAATTAGGCTGAGCTTGCTTTGTATCATTACGTTCTACCATCGTTTTCATAAAACTTTCCTCCCATATATGCTATCGAAGAATTTAGTAACGCTTTTGGAACTTATTACGAATTAGCACTGCGATTGAATTCAATATAATTAACATGACCAATAATACGATGATCCCAGCAGCTGCGAGCTGTTGGAATTCAACTTGGGGTCTTGTCACCCAGTTATAGATTTGAATTGGCATTGCTGTGAATCCAGAAAATACACTTTCTGGTAAAAAGGCTACGTACGTTAATGCTCCGACTACAATCAATGGTGCTGTTTCCCCGATTGCACGGGAAAATGCGAGTATAGAGCCCGTTAAGATTCCGGGAATTGCAGCCGGCAATACGACTCGTCGAATAGTTTGCCATTTCGTCGCTCCCATCGCAAAAGATGCATCACGCATTTCCTTTGGGACTGAACGGATTGCTTCTTGTGATGCAACTACAATGACTGGTAAGATAAGCAAACTTAACGTATAACCCCCAGCGAGTACACTTCGCCCCATCTCAGCTAAGCGGACAAAAATCGTCAATCCTAATAAACCGAAAACGATTGAAGGTACGCCAGCAAGATTAGATATGTTGACTTGGATTAATCGTGTAAACCGATTCTTTGCAGCATACTCCTCTAGATATAACGCTGTTCCAACTCCTAGTATGAGGGAAACTGGTATGGTAACGGCCATCAACCACAACGTCCCGATAATTGCTGCCTTAATGCCGGCTTGATCAGCAAACCGTGAAGCGAAATTAATAAAGAAATCAATACTTAGAAAACCGATACCTTGTGTAATCATACGATAGATCAAAATACCAAGAACGACTAATCCGAACATCGTTGCCAGCCACAATAAAACCTGGAGAATTCGATTCATGAAAAGTCGTGATGTCATTTTTGATTTTACACGTTCTTTATTGACGAGGTTCATATTAGTATTCCTCCCTAAAGCGACGAGACACATATTGAGCTAAGAGATTCATTAATAACGTAAATACAAATAGCGTCATCCCTACAGCATAAATACTATAATAAATCGTACTTCCATAACCTGCATCACCAAGGCTGACCTGTACGATATATGCAGTCATCGTCTGAATTGATTCCGTTGGGTCAAGCGTTGCCCGCGGCGAGGAGCCCGCGGCAACAGAAACGATCATGGTCTCACCGATTGCACGGGAAATTCCAAGCACAATCGATGCAACGATTCCAGAAATCGCAGCCGGAAGAACCACTTTGACAGCTACCTCAAAACGAGTTGCACCTAGGGCATACGCTCCTTCACGGATTGAATTTGGAACCGAGCTCATTGCATCCTCAGAAAGAGAAGCAATCATCGGAATGATCATGATTCCTACAACAATCCCTGCACTTAAAGCATTGTAGATTGAAACACCATCTATAAATGATCTTAAAAATGGGGTGACAAACGTCAATGCAAAGAATCCGTAGACGATTGTCGGGATACCAGCCAATACTTCAAGGACCGGTTTAATAAGTTTACGAACCCGTTCGGAGGCATACTCGCTTAGATAGATAGCTGAGGCGATGCCAGTCGGGACCGCAACAATCATTGCTATTACCGTGATTAGCAACGTACCTGCAATGAGTGGCCAAATCCCATAACTCGCATCCTCGCCGGAATAAAACGGGAGCCACTCTTTACCCGTAATAAACTCAATGAATGGAACCCGGCTAAAGAACGTAAATGTTTCTAGTAGCAAAGTAAAGACAATCCCCACGGTAGTAAAAATAGATATAATTCCACAAATTAAAAGGAGGATTGGTACAAGCTTTTCTACAAGTTGTCCACCAGATCTACCACGTTTCTTTTTTTGAATCAATTCATTAACAGAAAGTGATTCATTTCTATTTTTTTCCATAATTGGAAACCTCCCTCGCTCTACACACCAAAACGGGATAAGGCGAGGTAACAGAACACCTCACCCATCCCATTCGTACGTTCAGGTGAATTTATTTAGTTGTTTACTTCCCAGCAATCTTTTTGATTTTTTCAATTTGCGTATCATATTGTTCTTGGGGAAGTGCAACATAGCCCACTTCTTCTGCAAGTTTTCCAGCGTTTTCAAGTGTAAATATTACATAATTATAAACGGCTTCATTTTCTTTTATTGATTTATTGTTCACGTAGGTAAACAGTGGTCGAGAAAGTGGCTCATATTTACCTGATTGGATCGTTTCGAATGTCGGTTTAACTTCTTCACCCTTAGCATTCACAATTGGAACAATGTTTAGGCTGTCTTTGTTTTCAAGGTAGTAAGCATACCCAAAGTAACCGATTCCGTTTGCTGATCCAGTTACACCTTTCACGAGAATGTTGTCATTCTCAGAAAGCTGTACATCCTTTCGAATGCCTTCTTCCTCAAGAATCACTTCGTTAAAATAATCAAATGTTCCTGAGTCTGTTCCTGGGCTGAAGAATTTGATTTCTTCTTCTGGCCATCCTTCACGGACATCTGCCCAAGTCTTCACTTCGCTATCTTTTTTCCACATTTTATTCAATTCTTCAACAGTTAACTTGTCCACAAAATCATTTTCTTTATTGACTACAACAGAAAGACCGTCGAATGCTAACTTAAGTTCAGTAAACTCTATACCATTCTCTTTCGCAATTTTCTTTTCTTCTTCTTTAATCGGACGGCTTGCGTTACTTAAGTCTGTTTCACCTTTCGTAAACCTTTCAAATCCACCACCAGTTCCAGAAACACCGACTGGAACTTTAACTTCAGGGTATTCTGCTTTGAATTCCTCAGAGACAGCTGCCATGATTGGGAATACGGTAGATGAACCGTCGATTTTAACGTCTCCGCCTTCTCCACCTGCCGCACTACCGCTTCCATCACCGTTACCACATGCAGTGGCTACGATCAACAAAGCTGCCAGCATCATAAAGAGTGTACTTTTCTTAAAAGCTTTCATTGTGAAATCCCCCTGTACCGTCATTTTTTGGATTTCGGATAGATTCGTAAGGTCTCTACCCAAACGTGTTCTTACTCTTACAATGTCCATATTAACTATTCCTTATTAAGGCTGTATAAATGGATTGTAAAGGTTTTGTAAAGATACTAGGCTAGAATTGAAACAAAAAGGTCACCGAGAGGATATCGCCGCCAGGTCATCTTACCATTAGATATAACACAAAAAAGCTGACCCGATATTAGCTCTGCATGTACGTAATATAACCGTCTTTAGCAAAACTTACGAGTCAGTTTATTTTTGTCTATTCTATTGTACTTCTTTCCTAGAAGATTCCTTTTTGCTAAGTAAATCCTTCGAATGACCGCTTTTTTTCAATTCAAAATAAGCGTCAAGAATATCACGACCAATGTAATTGTTAATACCGCCTTGTTCTGCAAAAGGGACAACAACTGCAAATGCAACCTCCGGCTTGTCATACGGAGCATATCCGACAAGCGTTAGATTATATGAGTCTTTGTATTCTGCTGTACCTGTTTTTCCAGCAGGCACATAGCCTTCAACATCCTTAAACGCATGGTTAGCTGTTCCGTCTTTCGTATTCATGACCATCCATAACCCTCTTTGGACACGTTCGATCCATTTTTGCTTCATATCGATACGGTTTAGGACATTGGCTTCGAACTGGTATACGATTTCCCCTAATTGATCAGTCCCAGCATTCGGTTTCCGCACCCCTTTCAATAAATGGGGTTGCATACGATATCCATCGTTAGCCACCGTAGAAATATACTGGACCATTTGCATTGGTGTATACGTATCAAACTGTCCAATCCCCATGTCCATCAGGTTACCGAGTGCCTGTACCCCACCGTTGTAACCATCACCTTCGTACGGAAGATCGATGCCGGTCGGTACGCCTAAACCAAATTGGTTAAAATAATACCGCATCGTCCGATAGGATTCTACTGGATGATTGAATCCTTCCTTTTCACTGAAATCATAACCTCCGATTCTCATCGCAATTCGGAACATGTACACGTTCGAGGACATTTGAAGTGCTTGTAGATCATTAATATAGCCCATATTCTTATAGGATTTCTTTACATCAGTACCTGGAAGCTTTAGCGGTGTATCGTAAAGGACGGTCCCCGGTTTGATGACACCGGTCTGGTACCCGGTTAATACAGTCGCTGCTTTAACTGTCGATCCCATCGGATACTGGTTATAGACGTTACCGTATGGAACATTTTGAAACTTACCATCTTCTAGTTTTTTACCGACCATCGAATAAATCTCACCAGTTTGTGGATTCATCATGACAACATATGCACTTTTTAGTTGGTGGTTTGCAGGAATTTCTCTCGCTTCCAAAATTCTTTGTTCAACGATTTCTCCAACCTTTTTTTGTAGTTCCATATCAATTGTCAGGACAAGATCCAACCCTCTGTGTCCTTTAGTTTCAATTGGCTCTCCGATAGGGTTTCCTGCTTTATCGGTAATATATTTGATTTTCGTCTTGGTCCCTTGAAGCAGCGATTCGTATTGTTCCTCGAGGAAACTCGTCCCTACTAGGTCATTACGGTCTCTTCCTGTTAAAACATAACCCTTTACCAATTCCCGTGGTATTTGACCTACTTGACCAAATATCGATCTCAGCGTATTACCATATGGATAGGTACGAGTCGCATCCGGCTTGATGTCGACCATTCCATTGAATTGTTCTAGGTGTTCACTGATCACGGCTATTTCTTTTTGGGTAGCTCCCATTTTGATACGTTGTGGAGTCATAGCGTATCCACTGACCATTTCACGCCAAGTCGCCGCAATTTCCTGCTCTTTTTTCGATAAAGATATGTTTTCAGGTTCAAGGCGATCAATAACGAGTTGATATTCTTCTGTATCATCAAGTTTATCTTTTTCTCTTTCCGTTAATAACCGATTATAGACATGTGCTTTATTTGATTTAAAGGTTAGATAAAAATCTTTAATGTCACGTGTGGTTAAATCTTCAGAGCTCTTATTAATATATTGGGATAACTTTTTTGCTGTTTGATAAATCTCTTCGGATGTTGTCTGGTTCGTCCGGGAATAGGTGATTGAAAAAACAGGCTTGTTATCGACGACGACCCTGCCGTACCGATCGTACATTTTACCTCGTGGTGCATCCAACTTCGCTGTGATGTTCTCTGTTCGTTCTGCTTCAGCCTTGTAAGAGTTGCCATGAACGATTTGTACGACACCTAATCGTAAAATCAGCATGGAAAACAATAGAAATACGGCAAGAAACAAAATGTTCAAGCGAAAAGGGACGTGATTTTTCTTTTTCTTTTGTCCCCTCATGATTCCTCTCCTTTTATGTAAAATAGACACCTAGAAAAAAAGGTGCCTTTTTAATAGTGATTTCCGATATTTATTGTAACGTAATCTTATATTAAAAAAAAGAAAAACTTACCCGTTGGATCCATTTTCATTCGATAGTACGACGTTATTGTCAGACAAGGGCGGAAGATGAATGGAGCGTATGCAAAAGTAGATCAAGAAGTGACCAATCCCGACAATAGGAAGTAAATAACGGATACTTTCTTGACCGTTAAATAAGGTAATCGTGATTATGAACAACACAATGGATGTAATTCTGCCAATATTTAGAAATACCTCTCTGACAACAATGTACTCAATACGCATTTCACGTGCATTCCAGCTTCTCCCTATGATGTCGTAAGTCATGGATACATAAGGAACCAGAAGGATGGGATATGCGATGGAGATAATGACACCGTAGGTCAAAAGCTTCGCATAACTAAGATCGAATAGAATTAGGAAAAGTGCTGCATAAAGGATTAGACCTCCAAAAAAAATCGCCTTTTTTCTGTAAGCGGTCTTAATGTATCGAGTCGCGACAAAATAAGCAAGAAAGGCAACGGCTGAATTAATCAAACCATATGTACCTAACGCCAACTCGCTCTTTGTTGTAATGAACACCCAAACAACGATGACGAAAATAAAGGTTCCTTCCCGCAATCCTTGAAAAAAGTGGGCGTACAATATTCTGTTCCAATTGTGGTTCTTTTTACGCTCAGCCAAAATCCTTCCAAAAGAAAAAATTCCTTTGGCTGTCCTTCGATTCAACATGAAACTGATAATGACTGCACCGAAGAATAAGGTCAATGAAATGGCAAAAATCGTTTTGTAACCAATCATCTGGTCCATGCGCGTAATGATCCAACCCGCTAAAAACGGTCCAACCATTCCAGCAAGTGAAGTCAGCAGACCGAGAAATCCATTAAAAAAATCCCTTGTGTCAGGTTCCGTTATTTCGAACGTAAGTACATTGAACGCCAGCCAGTAAAACCCCATACCAATTCCTTGTAATCCACCAAGAAGGATTAGAAATTCATCTGTACGGTCTCCAAGTAACAGGACAGTTAAATAAAAAATCGACAAACTCGTCACCCCGAGCCGGAGCACAATGACTCGATCGATCCGCTTAGCTAACCGCCCAGCTAATATAAATGTAATCGGTTGAAAGACCACAATTGATAAATTGTATACAGCAATATCAATAAACTGACCGGATTGCTTCCATAGAAAAACGTTTACGAATGTATTCGAAAGGGCAATACTGAGCGAATAAAGTCCTCCGATTATCAAGAGCATCAAAAGGTCTTTTGTTATCTCCATATTACCCATCATTTTTTGCAATACTTTCATGATGTTCGTCTCCCCTTTACTCACAACAATAGTGTTCCTTAAACCGATATCGTTATTCTTAAAAGCGGTCGTTGCATGGAGGTGACAATCATCTAAAAGCCCATGGCTATTAGCTTTAGGAAGGAGTCGAATGAAATGTATCAATTTTTAATACAGCATGAAAACGGGATGAACGAGGTAACAGTGAGGATTGAACTTTTAAATCAGGATCTATTTAAGAATGGAAATAAATGTGTGCAGCAGACTGTAAAAGGACTGTACACGGAGGTTTCATTGGGGTGCAATTCAGTTTTATTATTCTGTGAAAAGCAATTTACGGTTGTTTTTTCCTATGAGGATATTGAAGAGGGAAATGTATTGCTTGATTTACTGATTTCACAATTCCTATCTGTAGGTTATGAAATTCGCATGCTCCATTTGTCAAACTTCCAACCGTTAAGGAAACTCGGAAAAACAAATCTTGATGTAGGTTGAACAATGTAACCACAATAAAAAACACCCCGCCTAGGATTTCCCCAGACGAGATGTCAACCCAGTTAACTTATTTTGCGTTGTTATAACGCTTCGTAACTTCATCCCAGTTTACAACATTCCAAAAAGCTGAAATGTAGTCAGGACGACGGTTTTGATAATTCAAGTAGTATGCATGCTCCCAAACATCCAAGCCAAGAACAGGTGTCTTGCCTTCCATTAACGGAGTGTCTTGATTCGGAGTGCTTGTAACTTCAAGCTCACCATTGTTAACAACAAGCCATGCCCAGCCAGAACCGAAACGGGTAGCTGCTGCATTTGCGAATTGCTCTTTGAACTTGTCAAAGTTTCCAAATTTGGAGTTGATCGCTTCTGCTAATTCACCTGTAGGTTCTCCGCCACCGTTCGGGCTTAAAATTTGCCAGAATAATGTATGGTTGGCGTGTCCTCCACCATTGTTACGTACTGCGGTACGAATGTTTTCCGGAACAGCATCAAGGTTACTTACAAGTGCTTCAATGCCTTTGTCCTGAAGATCATTGTGACCATCAAGTGCATCGTTAAGTTTCGTAACATAAGCGTTATGGTGTTTACCATGGTGGATGTTCATTGTTTCTGAGTCAATGTGTGGTTCTAATGCGTTAGCTTCGTAAGGTAATGCAGGTAGTTCGTGTTTAGCCAAGGTGAATCTCCTCCTTTAATAATATGTAGTCTCATTAAAACACCTTTCGGGTGCCTTCATCATTAACAATATCAAATTTACCCTATGGATTCAATTTTTAAACACTGAGGGTTTTTGTTTCCAACAAACAAAAAAACTTCTTTTTTAGAAAGAAGTTGATCAAAATGGTGGCTCGAGACGGAATCGAACCGCCGACACGAGGATTTTCAGTCCTCTGCTCTACCGACTGAGCTATCGAGCCATAAATATTAAATTGGTTGCACCCTGACGGGTACTACTGATGTTCATTGAACCTCGATGACTATTCGACGTAGTGCAATGAACTTAAATTGGTTGCACCCTGACGGGTACTACTGATGTTCATTGAACCTCGATGACTATTCGACGTAGTGCAATGAACTTAAATTGGTTGCGGGGATAGGATTTGAACCTATGACCTTCGGGTTATGAGCCCGACGAGCTACCAGACTGCTCCACCCCGCGACGATAGTATGATAAAAAAATGGAGGAGGTAGAGGGATTCGAACCCCCGCGGGCTGTTACGCCCCTGGCGGTTTTCAAGACCGCTCCCTTCAGCCAGACTTGGGTATACCTCCGTTAGCTAAATCAGTGTGAATGGTGGACCCTGTAGGACTCGAACCTACGACCAATCGGTTATGAGCCGACTGCTCTGACCAACTGAGCTAAGGGTCCATATATATAAAGTTATGTATGCATTAATTGGGGCGACTGATGGGAATCGAACCCACGAATGCCGGAACCACAATCCGGTGCGTTAACCACTTCGCCACAATCGCCATGGTTTAAATATCATGGTAGCGGCGGAGGGGATCGAACCCCCGACCTCACGGGTATGAACCGTACGCTCTAGCCAGCTGAGCTACACCGCCATGGCTCCACAGGCAGGACTCGAACCTGCGACCGATCGGTTAACAGCCGATAGCTCTACCACTGAGCTACTGTGGAATAATCTTGATAAAGATTTTTTAACGACAGAAACAAGTATATCATTTTTATGACTACCAGTCAAACCTTTTGTTGTTGGTAATTTGAGTTGTCACAAAACAGGGACAAAACATAATATATCACGTTCCGTCCCCGTGTGCAACTCAAATTTTCTCGTTGTTCGCAAGTGATTTTTTACTGTTGGATAAGTATCAACCAAGCACTTGAATAAAGAAATAAATAATCATACCGACCTGGATTATAAGTTTGATCGCAGTACCACCAATAAAGCCAAGCAACGAACCTATTCCAACCTGAACGGCTTGTTTCAGATTGCCCTTTTGATGGATTGCCTCACCTATTATTGCTCCTGCAAATGGTCCTATCAAAATACCAATAATCGGAATAACGATTGGTCCAATAATCAAACCGATGGTACTCCCCCAGATTGCATATTTACTTCCACCACGTTTTTGAACTCCAAAATAATTACTTGCATAGTCGGTTACATAAAGCAGAAGAATGAGAATGCCCTGTATAATCCAGAACATGATTGTTAGCTGTTCGAAGCCTTCCAACCATCCATAAACAAGAAATCCGCCAATTAGAAAAAATGAAGCCGGTAAAATCGGATAAATAAGCCCCACAAAGGACAGTAAAAAGAGTAATCCGACTACCAGCCATGTAGTAAGTTCCATTTATTCTTCTTCTCCTAACACATATTCAGCAATGTTTACTGCATGATCACCAATACGTTCAAGATTGCTAAGAATATCAACAAAAACGATTCCTGCCGCACCACTACACTTGCCTTCATTTAAACGAAGGATGTGTTGCTTACGTAGCGTTCGCTCCATTTTATCGATTGCATCTTCCATTTTTACAACTTTTTGTGCTTTTTCTTTGTCGTCATGTTCCATTGCCATGAATGCTTCATCAATCGTCGACATTGTAAGCTGGAACATTTCTTCTAAGTCACTGAATGCTTTATCAGAAATAACGACTTTATGTGCTAACTGATACTCGATCAGCTCAATGATATTTTCCATATGATCCCCGATCCGTTCGATATCACGGACAGAATCCATAAGAATCGAATGTTGCTCAGAATCATGGGCGGTCAGTGTATAGGACGAAAGCTTTACTAAATAATCGGTGATACGTTGATCTAAATTGTTGATCGCTTCTTCGTATTGATAGGTTTTTTCAGCATTTCGCTTATCATTCGTATCAAGGTATTTAAATGCTTCTGTTAAGCCTTGTTTTGCAAAATCTGCCATGCGCAACACTTCAAGTTTGGCTTGTCCAATAGCAACCGCAGGAGAGCGTTCAAGGAAAATCGGATCAAGGTGCTTCGCTTTGTGGTCGATTGTACTGTCTTCACCTGGGATAAGCTTTGTTACGATATAGGCTAACACTCCAATGAACCAAAATTGAATTAGTGTATTTGATATGTTAAAAGTTCCATGAGCATACGCTATTTGCATTTTCGGATCTAAATTTAACCAGTTTGTTAAAAATTCTACAAGGTAAGTAAATGGAACGAGTAATAGTAAGAAGATTGTCGTTCCAAGCAGGTTGAAAATCACGTGTGTCGCTGCCGCTCTTCTTGCTGCAACACTTGCTCCAATCGAAGCTAATACTGCTGTAATCGTCGTACCGATGTTATCACCAAACAGGACTGGCAACGCTGCATGTAAACCAATGGTACCTTGTGCATATAATTCCTGAAGGATACCGATTGTCGCACTTGAGCTCTGTACGATCACAGTAAACAACGTACCGATGACTACACCGAGAATTGGATTCTCACTCATTGTTGCCGTAAGATCACGGAAGGCTTCAAGAGTTCGTAACGGTCTCATTCCGTCACCCATCAATTCCAAACCATAAAATAGTGCACCGAATCCAAAAATGATTTGACCGATGTTTTTAGCTTTTTTCGAATTGAAGAAAAAGATAAGAAAAGTTCCGGCTGCCACAATTGGTAAAGAGTATGCTCCTATATCAATACCGATGATAAAAGCAGTGATCGTCGTCCCGATGTTCGCTCCCATCACAACTCCTATCGCCTGTCGGAGTGTCATAAACCCTGCATTAACAAGCCCAACTGTTAGTACGGTTGTACCAGAGCTTGATTGGATTAAAATCGTTACAATCGCCCCAGCAAGGACACCCATGAACGGATTCGATGTAAACCGGTCCAAAATATCTCTTAGACGGTCACCCGCTGCATTTTGCAGGCCGTCCCCCATATACTTGATCCCGAAAAGGAAAATACCGAGACCACCGAGAAACTCAAATATCATTTGCTGAATGTTGAGATCCAAAAATTTTCAACTCCCACACATTATTTTCGACACAAATTGCCCCATTCATTATTAACTATTTTTAAATTGTTTGTAAAGAGATTTAAGTAAATTTAATATTATTGTTTGTACACTTTATTGTTACTTCCCTCTTTTACTGATTTTTAACTTGTCCGTTCTTTACGACAAAGATACAATGATTCTATAAAGGGGGAAATCATGAATATATTTAAACAATTTGCCATAAGCCTTTATTCACCTAAAACAATGGCCATGTTTCGTTTTCAGAAAATCGGTAAAACGATCGGATATGTATTTGTAATGATGTTGATTGCGTATATTTTCACAGGAACCCATCTTGCTTTAAAGATTTCAAATGGGGTTTCCGATTTTAAGCAAGTAATCAACCAGGACGTTCCCGAATTCACATTAAGCGATGGACAGCTCTCTTCCGAGATTGATGATCCAATAATTAAGCAGGATAGTCTTCAAACGTTCATCTTTGATACCACGGGAGAAATCACCCGTGATGATCTAGATCAGTATGATGAAACCGTTGCAATATTACAAGACCGAATTCTTCTTAAATCTGCAGGAAAGGTCGATTCAGTCGAGTATAGTATGTTTCAGAATGCGAGTTTTACAAAATCAGATATCATGGACATATTGGATCAGTTAAGCTCTTTTCTACCGGCTATCATTTCGATCGTGATCATAGTTACCTACATTTTTGCAACCGCTCTAAAATTCATCGGGATTACCGTTCTTGCACTGATCGGATTGTTAATAAAGAGCGTCATGAAACGTAAACTTTCTTACAAACAACTTTGGATTTTATCGGCTTATGCTGTTACGTTGCCAACGATATTTTTCGTATTGATGAAATTATTCAGCATCACTGTCACAGGACAATTTTTCATCTATTGGTTTGTCGCAATAGCCATACTAACGTCAGTTATCTATAAAGTGCCGATGCCGAAAAAAACGATAGAATAAGAAAAAGAGGGAAGACGTTATGTCTGCCCTCTTCCAATTTATTTGAAAAGTCCTTTAATCGCTTCGATGATGGCAATAAAGAAATCTAAGATGCTACGGATAAAGCTTTGCGTTTCTTCTTTATTTAAGAACTTACTTAAATTATTACGTACATTTTCAAGATTTGTTTGTACTTCATTCCAATCGATGTTCAAATCCTTCATTCGATCAAACAACGAAACAAGACCATTCAATTCTTCTTCTGTGAGTGTGATTCCAACTTCTTCTGCAACTCGTTCGATCAATGCACGCAGGTCTTCTAGTGATTCCACCGGGTTTTCAGCAAGCTCCGTCTTGATCTTTGTCATCAATTCCGTTGCCTTGTCAGCTCCAACACGATCCCCTAATTTTACGGTTCGAACCATTTCCTCATTGGCAACTTGTTTCTTCTCTTCCGGAATTTCAATATTGGTTGTTACTTCATACGCTTTTAAAATCCCAGTCAATCCAGCTGTCCCAGAAACATCGAACGGTGCAGTTACATAAATGTCAGCATCCGTTACACCTGCAGTTGTTAAGGCATTTGCGTACATTTCTTCTGTAACCCAATCAATATTGTTTGTTTTTACATTTAATCCGGCGCCCTCTTCTGCAATCGTAATCTTTGTTGAAGAAATTGCGCGTGTACCGATTTGTGCCTTTGATATATAGTCACCGAGGTATTGATGTTCTTCCTCATTTGATACCGTAACCGTTTGGACATCGTTTGGAACGTCCATCTCTTCAAGTAATTGCTGTTTCTGCTGTTCAGAGAGATCCTCACCCAACGTTACAATCACATCCCCAGGTGCAGCATCTGCAAATACTACTGCTGGTATCATGCAAACAGCCAAAATCGTTACAATCATCCATTTTTTAAATCGCATGTTTGGTATTCCCCTTTGTAAAAGAATTCTCTATACCATACGTTGTAAAATTGATTTTCTGTACGTACTTTCCTTATTTTACTAGATTCTTGTATTCCTGAATACACCTAATTCTTTCATCATATTTGAGTGGGACAAGCATATATATGTACTAAGTGATAAAGATTGGACGTGAACATTTGTGAAAAAACTAGTTATAGCAATTATGTTTATTCTATTATTTTATAGCATTTATTTTGATCTGAAGGTTGGTACACTTCCTACCGCTTCCACGATACAAGCCCCGGTTGTAGAGGCAAAAAAAGAACCTAAGCAACCTTATAAAGACATTACAGTAAGTTCAGGTGAAACAGTCCTTACGATTTTAGAGCGAATCCATGAGGGAAAGCTACCTGTACCAATCCAAACAGCAGTGAAGGATTTTGAAAAATTAAATGTTGATACTTCAGCACAGGCTATACAAGCGAATAGGACATATCGATTTCCAATCTATCGATAACAACATCCTTTCCTTGCCAAATCCATCGTTCAATTGCTAAAATGAAATCGTATATGTAGTAGAGGATGTTCAACATACTAGAGACGTCCTTAAAGGAGCGATTAATTAATGAGTGAAATTACTCACCGTACGAAAACACGTCCAGTCAAAGTTGGTAATTTAACGATTGGCGGAAACGATGAAGTCGTTGTTCAAAGTATGACGACAACAAAAACACATGACGTAGAAGCAACTGTAAAGGAAATTCACCGATTAGAAGAAGCAGGCTGTCAAATAGTCCGGGTAGCTTGTCCTGATATGAGAGCAGCAGAAGCGATTTCGGAAATTAAGAAGCAGATCAATATTCCGCTTGTGGTGGATATCCACTTTGATTATAAACTCGCCTTAAAATCCATAGAAGGTGGAGCGGATAAGATTCGAATCAATCCAGGAAACATCGGCCGTAAAGAAAAAGTGGAAGCAGTCGTTAAAGCGGCTAAAGCAAAAGGAATTCCGATTCGAATCGGAGTGAATGCTGGATCTCTTGAAAAGAAGTTTTTGGAGAAATACGGGTACCCAACAGCAGATGGAATGGTTGAAAGTGCTTTAAGTCATATAAAGATTCTTGAAGATTTAGATTTTCATGACATCATCGTCTCAATGAAGGCATCTGACGTCAGTTTGGCAATTGAAGCGTACGAGAAAGCTTCAAAAGCATTTGACTACCCGCTACACCTCGGAATAACCGAATCCGGTACACTATTTGCTGGTACAGTAAAAAGTGCAGCAGGACTCGGTGTCATTCTTAATAAAGGGATTGGAAATACTGTAAGAATTTCGTTAAGTGCCGACCCCGTTGAAGAGGTCAAGGTTGCTCGAGAGCTTCTCAAAACATTCGGACTTGCAGCGAATGCAGCGACATTGATTTCCTGCCCAACATGCGGACGAATTGAAATCGACCTGATTTCAATTGCGAATGAAGTCGAGGAATATATTTCCAAAATCAAAGCACCGCTAAAAGTAGCCGTTCTTGGATGTGCTGTAAACGGGCCGGGAGAAGCTCGTGAAGCAGATATCGGCATTGCCGGTGCACGTGGCGAAGGATTGTTGTTCCGTCATGGGGAAATCATCAGAAAAATTCCTGAAGAAACAATGGTTGATGAGTTGAAAAAAGAAGTCGATAAATTGGCAGAAGAGCATTACGCCAAAATGGCCAAAGATGCTGAAACGGTCAAATAAACATTTTTTTCCTATAAAATAAACGGAGGCGGTCAGATGACCGTCTCCGTTCTTTTTTACCTAGAAGAATGGTGCAAAGAGAAGGCTTACTACGATTGATGCAATTCCTAATCCGATTGCCCAATTTCCAAGGGTAGTTGCTCCTCGTCTTCGCGCAAAGAAACCAACGATGATTCCTGCTGCGCCTAGTAAAACCGGGAGAAAAAATAAGGATACGATCGATAGGGCTATCGCAAAAATCCCGATACCTCTTCCTTCTGTATCATCTGCATCCTCATAACTGCTCTCCATACGATCATCATTGCGATCATCATTCCGTGTGTCCCGCACTCGTTGTTGCTCAGGAAGAGGGAGAACTTCTGCTGCACTTTCTTCCATAAAATCGTTTTCATATTCTCTACGTTCTTCGTTTTCACGATCGAATCGATTTTCCATTGGAATCCCTCTCTTTCATTAAAAGTGGAGGAGCCTTCTTATTATTCGTTGCTTTCTCCGCTTTAATGATGACAATCATTGTTAATATCGAAAGGGAAAGGAGAATGAGTTGGCTCATATAGGCCGGATCATCCTCCCTAAAAGTTAAATTTTATTTTGTGGAAGGAATTTTCATCAAAGGTCAATGTCTCGGATGGAATGTGTGACAACAGGTTTCTGCAATATCCTTTGCCTTGTCTTTATGGCTGGCTTCGCCTACTAATTCTCCATTCGATGACAGGTCGTAGTGCTCATTTGCATGTCCGTCGATCTCGACAAGAATTGCATCTGCATGGCAGTTGTTCCCTTCAGCCCAATACGTACAATTCGACACATTACATTTTACGATTGGCATAGCATCTCCTCCTTACGGTTAGAGTGCCTCAAAATCGATACTTTCATCACATTTAACAATGTCAACTGAATGTACTGCAACTGGGATCAATGACAATCCGTACAATAACCATAAATTTCAAACTTATGGTCTGTTACAGCAAAATTACCTACATTGACATCGGTCATTGGACAGGATTCTATTGCCCTTGTCTTTCCACAATCTAAGCAAATTACATGGTGATGGTGACCATCCGTTGAACAAGTAAACCGAAAATGTTTTTCGCCATCTAGTTCAGTTTCCTCCAACACTCCGAGCTCTGCAAAAACTGAAAGGTTTCGATATATCGTGTCAAAACTGATTCCAGGATAAGAACTTTTCATATGCTCAAGAACGATCTTTGCAGAAAGGTACCGACGTTCGTTGGCAAAAAGCGTTAATAACATCTCGCGTTTTTTTGTATATTTAAATCCATTTTCCTTTAATATTAAAAGTGCTTCAGCGATGTTCATGAAGTTCCCTCCCTTGCTTTTAGAACATTAAGCTGTACAAGTTCAGCTTAATGTTGTCTGTGGGACTGTCGTTATCTCTTTCACAAAAACTTGGCTTTAACCAGTCTTCCTTTTATGAAATGTATAGCGATACTTTTTCCAGACAATGACGAATATTAAAATCAATGCAGCAAATAAAACGATTGTGCCGCCAGGAGCCAAATCGAAATAATAGGAAAAAATCAATCCACTTACAACAGACATTTCGCCAAACACTATCGCATAAAAAATCGCTTTTTTAAAGCCTGTCGCAATTCGAATACTTGCCGCCACAGGTAATGTAATAAGCGATGAAACGAGAAGAATTCCTACTATCCGCATGGAAGCGGCTATTACTAGTGCCACCATTACCATAAAAAGAAAATGGATGAATCTTGAACGAATCCCCGAAACGTGGGCTTGTTCTTCATCAAATGAAAGCAAAAAAAGCTCTTTATAAAAGACAATGATTGCGAAAACGACCACGATCAGGACAGTAAATACCATCCAAACATCAGTGTCCCCAACGGCAATGATGCTTCCGAATAAATAATTGAACAGGTCTGTATTGAATCCATTTGCAAGTGATATAAATACGACACTCAACCCAATTCCGACCGATAAAATAATTGGGATCGCAAGCTCTTGGTAATGCTTATATTCCTTCCGGAGCCTTTCAATCAATATCGACCCTGTCACTGAAAAAGCCATTCCGATGTAAACCGGATTCAGATTTTTGAACACAACGAATTGTTTACTCAACAATAAGCTTGCCGCAATTCCAGCTAACGTAATATGTGATAACGCATCGGCAATTAAAGACTGACGTCTCACAACAATAAAAACGCCGAGCAGAGGAGCCAAAAACCCAATCATTATTCCGACAATCGCCGCATTCCTTATAAAATCATATTGGATAAAATCTTCTATCATAAGTTTGCACTCCAATCTTTAATGCTGATGATCAACCATGTGCACGGCGTGTCCATAAAACGAGGATAGATCCTTATTATCCAACTGCTGATAATCCTTCGTATCACCATGGAAATGAAGTTGCTTATTCAGGCATGCCACATGCGAGACAAGATTGGTTACAGGACCGACATCGTGGGTTACAAGGATTAACGTTATTCCAGCCTTAACATTCAATTTTTTCAAAAGTTCATAAAATTCCTGTACGGAGGAAGCATCGACTCCGACCGTAGGCTCATCCAAAATAAGCAACTCCGGATCACTCACTAATGATCGTGCGATAAAAGCACGCTGCTGCTGTCCGCCAGATAATTCTCCAATGTTTTGATAAGTATATTCCTCAAGTCCTACGGTTTGAATCGCTTTGTGGACTCGATCTTTATGATGTGGCTTTAAAAAACGAAACATCCCGACTTTACCATATAGACCCATTGAAACAACTTCAAAAACCGTTGCCGGAAATCCGCTGTTAAAACTGTTGGCCTTTTGTGAAACATAGCCAACCTTCCCCCAATTATTAAACTGCTTGCGTGTTTGACCGAATAATCGGATACTCCCGTCTTGGGGTGGAAGTAACCCGAGGATCAATTTGATCAACGTAGATTTCCCAGAACCGTTTGGACCAAGTAAAGCTAAAAAGGAGCCTTCTGGAACGTCAAAGTTTATATTCTCAAGTACCTTCCGTTCATTATACCGGAACGATACATTTTTCACAGACACGATAGGCGAATTCATGCTATCATCTCCTTTTCTCCTAAATTAAGAATGATTCCGATTTACCCTTTTTTAATTATATCGAATATGCACAAAAAGTAAAGAAAACTTGGCCCGGCTAAGCCTTAGTTGACCCGATACTATACAAAGTAATTTTTATTGAAAAGAAAAGGGAATGACACATAAAAGTCATCCCCCACTTTCCATATATTTTTAATTGGCTACGGCGATCATTTCTTGTTCTTTTGCTTTTTCTCGAATTTCTTTTGCATACCAACTCTTTGCATGTCCCTTTTCTTGAATATACGTTTCCATCCCGTACATACCGCGGTTATATGCAGTTAAAACTTTATCCCAATCCTTGTATTTAGCATGTAAATAATCGAGATACACAATTGCAAGTTGAATCGAATAGTAAGGATCAAACAATTTCTCCTCACTGTATGGCAAATCGGCCATTTCTGCAATCCAAGGTGCGGTATTTTTCATAAACTGAGCCATTCCATATGCTCGTCCATATTTTGTTTCAGGTCCGACGATATTGGGATCGAACGTGTTCCCTGTTTCGACCCTTAATAGTTCGTAAACGATATAAGGGTCTATTCCTTTACGTACAGACTCTCGAACTAAAAATTTACCCCACGCTTTTTTAAATCGGCCATTACTCTGTTTTTCGAATTGGTCTGAAAGGACTTTTGATTTCTTCAATACTTCATATCCATTGGCAATGGGCTCATTTCGTTGACCTTTTTGTTTATAATAGGCGATCATCTGTTTATAATCCTGTTCGGCTGCCACCATTTGTTTCTCTTGTTTTTCCTGCACAAGCTGACTTTTAAGCTCAGAGTTCTCGTAGTACATATATAGGATAACTGTGATCATTCCGATAAGAAGTCCACCAATTGTGAACGTCTGCTTATTTGCTTTTAACCACAAAATAAACACCTCTTTTATTTAGGTATTAAGACACATGTTTACCATCATAGATGAATTCGACAAAATTCGCAAATGAATGTATGGTGTTTCAGTAACAGTTGGTTTTTTACGATCAGTTAATAGAAAATCACTTGAAACTCTTGAGAATTCAGCTATAATATACAATCGTGGTATAGTTTATTTCTAGCCATGGGTGGGCGAGGGCTAAAATTCAAAGGAAGGAAATACATGAAACAAAAGATCGAATCGTGGTTCCGTCTGTCGGAACATCATACGACATTCCAGCGGGAGTTATTAGCTGGTTTTACGTCGTTCTTTACGATTAGTTACATTATTGTTGTAAATCCATTAATTCTTGCTGATGCTGGAATTCCCTATTACGGTGCTTTGATGGCAACGATTTTTGTGACTGTATTGTCGTGTTTATTTATTGGATTTTACGCAAACTCACCGATTATACTTTCACCAGGTATGGGTGTAAATGCTTTTTTCACGTATACGATTGTAGAAGGCATGGGATTGACATGGCAAGAAGGACTCGGTGCGGTTGTTATGGCAGGCATCCTGTTCTGTATTGCGGCACTAACACCGGTGAAATCGATTTTATCACGTTCTATACCGGAATCATTGAAACACGGAATAACAGTTGGCATCGGGTTATTCCTTGCATTTATCGGTTTACAAAAAGGCGGTATCGTTGAAAAGAGTCCCGATACGTTCGTTAAGCTTGGTGACTTGAGTGAACCGACCACTTTATTGACTCTGGCAGGATTTGTAATTTGCCTCACCTTTTACGTGAAGAAAGTTAAGGGAGGTTTCGTGTTTTCGGTACTACTCATATCGTTAGCAGCTTTTGCATTTGACCTTACACCAAAAAGCGAAATCGTAACTGGGGATTCAGGGTTCATCTTCTTTAATGCTGATCTTTCAGGATGGATCACGGCAGAATTTTGGATTGCCTCGTTTTCTCTTGCTTTAATTTTAATTGTGGAAAATATGGGATTATTGCACGGGATGTTGCCTGATCGAGGAAAATTTGATCGCTCATTCCAATCGAGCGCATTTTCTAGTGTGTTATCAGGACTGTTTGGAACTAGTCCTTCTATTTCAACAGCTGAAAGTGCATCAGGAATTGCTGAAGGCGGTCGTACTGGAATTACCGCCATTACTTGTGGGGTACTCTTTTTGCTTTCTGTGTTTGCTATTCCGATACTAGCTGGGGTTCCTGACGCTGCAATAGCACCCATACTGATCATTATCGGAGGAGTTATGATGCAGTCGATTCAATTTATTGCATTGGACGATTTTACTGAAAGCTTTCCTGCTTTCTTAATTATGGCACTTATTCCGTTAACCTACAGTATTGTTGATGGCTTGGCTTTCGGCTTTATTGTTTATCCGATCATTAAAATGGCGGTTGGACAGTTCAAGCAGGTTCCGAGAACGATGTACGTGATGGCATCGCTGTTTTTATTGAATTTTGTTCTTAATTCAATATAAAAAGGGTTGACTCAAGTCATTGCACCTCAAAAATGAGTTAACATGATCGTAACGATTGTGTTAAGAGGAGCAATACTGACGCTAATGAGTCAACCCTTAAATTTTTCTTCTTCAACTAATGGGAGACAAAAGCGGATCTTCGTACCTTTTCCGGGTTCAGTATCAATGGTAAATTTACCACCATGCTCTTCAATGATTTTTTTACATAGCGGGATTCCAATTCCTGTACCTTTATCCTTAGTTGTAAAGAACGGTCTGCCTAACTGTTCGAGAACCTCCGGCGACATCCCTGGTCCATGATCGATAAAATTCACTTCATAATACCCGCTTTCCTCTTTTCCTGAAAGACGGATATACCGATGTTCCTTTTTATCACCATAGGCTTCAATAGAATTCCTTAATAAATTCAACACTACTTGTTTGATCATCGATTCATTAACCATAGCTTGTTGAGAGGATTCGTCAAAGTGATATTTAAAGACCAGGTTATGTAATAGGCATTCTGATTGAATGATATGAACCAATGATCGAATAATTAAATCCGGACGTTGCTTTTGTTTTTGGATTTTCTTTCGAGAAACCGATAGAAAATCTTCGATGATTTCATTCATTCTTGATAGTTCTGAAATAACAGTATCATAATATTTGCTAAAATCCTTCGTAACAGTCGACAATTGAATAAATCCTTGGATAACAGAAAGTGGATTACGTAGTTCGTGAGCAACACCTGCTGCCAAATGGGAAACAGATTCCATTTGTTTCTTGTACATTAGTAAGTTTTCAAACCTTTGTTGATGGGAACGGTCGTAAAGCACGAATCGTATGCTGTTATCCGATTCAAAAAACATGCCCCTTACTTGATATAATGAGTCTTCATCATAATAAAAGCGCTCATTGACAATTCCCGAATCTCGTATTACCTTTGTCATCTGTTCCATATGTATAATCAGAGGGTGTTCAGATCCCATTTCAAACAAATTCTTTCCGACCAATTGTTCCCCTGAGTTTATTTCTACTAATTTAGCCATATGTTCATTACAACATTGAATCCAATTATTTCTGTCAATCGCAAGGATCCCAATTTCAAGTTCTTGAAACATGAAGTTACGAAAATCATGCTCCATTTCATAAAGTTCTTGGTAGTTGATTTTGGAATCGGCACTATTGCTATTCTTCTTCTTTTGCTCAATAAGCTCCCCAAGCAACACGACATCGTCTTGAATCAAACTGCCTTTATATAATATCGTAATTTTTTCATTACCAATATAGTGAGTTAAACGTTCCTTGCCATTCCGGTCAGATTTGGTCAGCATCTCAATAAACTTATATGCTTTTTGTTGGTCTTCTTTTAAGAAAAGCTCATAGAAATTCGTATTATTTTCAGATAAAATGCAGGCCTTGGCTTTATCGTTAGCTTCAATAATAGCCCCATTCGGTTTAACCAATAAAAATAGATCGTCTATCAGTTCATGAGTCACTTTTTGAAAGGCTGCAAAAGTAATTTCAGACCGACAATCTAGCATGGCATGCCTCCACTTCTAAAGATTCATACAAGATACTTCTATTATACTAAATAAACCTTCCAATACATAGTGCAATCGCCAAAAAATCCCTAAGTCCAGATCAGCATATCGTAGAAATTTCCTGCGATTCCCATACAAAAAATACCACTTTTCCATACACGCACCGATCTAGGCCTTCCTACATACATTATGCAAGAGGAGGGAACGGCTATGAATCCTTTTCTACATCAAATGATCAACCATAAGCTTAATCACTTAACTTCAGAGGAACTTATCGCTTTAGCATCCCAATATAATATACAAATTACAACAAGCGAGGCAAAACAAGTGATTCGAATATTGCAGGAAGAAAAAATCGATGTGGCTGATCTTCAACAAAGAGAAAGAATTATACGTAAAATCGAAGCCGTTGTTGGGCCACAAGTTGCTCAAACTGTAAAATCAATGATTCTATCCATACTCCGTTCATAGCATTTAATGATTTCGGAATATATAAAGGGGATAGAACATGGGGATTATTAGCTCCACATGTTCTATCCCTATTCTTCTTTCTTTATGCTTGTACAATTCTCTCAAGCAGGTCATCCTCGAACGTTTTATTCGAGAGCATTTCAATTTCAAAGCGATATGGCGGCTTTTTGTTTTTCTTATCCTCTCCAACGTACGGAGTCTCCAAAATCTTAGGAACCTCCGTCAATTGAGAATGATGGACAATATAGTTCAGTGCCTTAAAACCAATCTTTCCAAAGCCTATGTTTTCATGTCGGTCTTTTCCCGCGCCACACTCATTTTTGCTATCGTTTATATGAAGAACCTTAAGCCTTTCAACTCCAATTGCCTTATCAAATTTTTCCAGTACTCCGTCAAAGTCATTGACGATATCATAACCAGCATCATGGGTATGGCATGTATCAAAACAAACCGACAGCTTTTCATTATGTGTTACCCCGTCAATGATTGCTGCAAGCTCCTCAAAGGTTCGCCCACACTCAGAGCCCTTACCTGCCATCGTTTCTAAAGCGATTTGTACATTTTGTTCCTTTGTGATAACCTCATTCAGACCTTCAATGATCTTTTGGATTCCTGCGTCAGCCCCCGCTCCCACATGCGCACCCGGATGAAGAACGATCTGTTTTCCTCCAATCGCATCCGTACGTTCAATCTCAGAACGTAAAAAGTCAACTCCAAGTCGAAATGTTTGTGGTTTTGTCGTATTCCCAATGTTAATGATATATGGCGCATGAACGACGATTTCATCAATTCCATTTTCGTTCATATGAGCTTGGCCGTTTTCAATATTCAATTCTTCAATTGCTTTTCTTCTCGTGTTTTGGGGAGCACCTGTATAGATCATAAACGTATTTGCCCCATAAGATACAGCCTCTTCACTTGCCCCCAATAACATTTTCTTTCCGCTCATCGATACATGTGAACCTAATTTAATCATTCTTTCCCCTCCACTTGCTATTTTCTTTTTTTATTTAAACGTTTCTTTTGTTCCTGGTATTTCTTCTTATAGCCCGGTTTTACTTTTTTAGGTTTTGGAATTGGAATGATATCCTTTTCCTTGGATGATCGCTTTGATCTCGTTCTTTGGAGTTTAACATCAGTCCATTTCCCATTCTTCAGATCACGATACGAAAAAGTGATCCCCTTTTTTTCAATTCTTTCGATTTTGTCTTGCTCATCCCGCTCAAACAATACAGTTGCTATGCCGCTCATACCCGCTCTACCAGTACGGCCTGATCGATGAATGTAATAATCTAAATCAGTCGGGATTTGATAATGGATGATGTGACTGACTCCTTTTACATCAATTCCTCTAGCAGCAAGATCCGTCGCAACTAGAAACTGACACTCTGCTTTGTTGACACGTTTCATCACGTGCTTCCTTGTTCTTGGTGGTAGATCCCCGTGTAACCGATCTACATTCAGTCCCGCGGATTCCATTGCATCAGCAACTTCATCAGCATCCTTTTTCGTATTGGTAAAAACAATGGCCAAATAAGGATTAAAATTCGTTGCAACATCTATTGTAAGTTGAATCCGATCCCGATTCCGAACTGGCACCGCGATATGCTCAATTTCTATCGGTGCCGCCTCTTCCGGTTGAACATGAACATGCTTCGGGTTGTTCATATACTTTTTAAGAAAAGGTTCAAGGTTCGTCGGTATCGTAGCTGAAAACACCATGATTTGAAGCTCGTGTGCCATTCTTGAGGCTACTTGATCGACATCCTCGATGAATCCCATGTCGAGCATTTGATCCGCTTCATCAACAACTAACATCGTCGCATGAAAAATGGAGATCCCTTCATCGACAACTAAATCTCTGATCCGGCCAGGTGTGCCGATGATCAGATGCGGAGCATGTTTAAGCTGATTGACCATCCTCTTCCGATCTGTACCACCGACGACAGTCTTAACGACGATCGGTTGTTCTCGATCTTGAAACTCGATAAGCTTTAAAGCTTCATCATAAACCTGTCTAGCTAGCTCTCGAGTCGGGGCTGTTATGACAGCTTGTACATTGTTCTTTCCTGGATCGATCCGTTCAAGAATCGGGAGGAGGAAAGCATACGTTTTTCCTGACCCTGTTTGGGATTGTCCAATTACATCCTGTCCTTTTAAAATACTTGGGATCAATCGTTCCTGAATCTCTGTCGGTCGTTCAAACCGTTGTTCCCTTAACGACTCATACAAAAATGGCTTTAGATTAAGCCTTTGTTCGAAAATACTCTTTTTCATAATTTATCACCTTCGCTGGATTTCCTAATAATATTAATGTTCCTGTTCGTTTTCAAAATAACCTCTTAAAGTATGTCTTCAAAAAGGAGGATCAAAAGAGCCGAGATTTCTGAAGTTCAACTAAGTACGTTGCGTCCTGTGATAACGTCGAACTGATTGACATCCTGCGCCTGCGGTTACTCGGGCGCAAAACCGCATTGAAGTATTCCAAATCTCTAGTCTTGTTAGCCTCCGAACTTTTGAACTTCCTATTAAAGTATTATAGAGGAAACAAATAAATATAGCCATTTCTTTCCGAACAATGACGAAATTCGCCGTTTATTATTTTTTGCCTCCACTTCAATTGGGGAGGTACCCAATCTTGACATCACAGGACACCAACTCCCAATTTTCGCATATCTTGATTATCAGAATAACCATTTTATTCTTTAAATAAGTGTTCAAAAAGGAGTATAAAAAGTACAGAATTTAGGAAGTTTGACGAAACATTTCACTACCTGTGAAAACGTCGAGCTGACTCACATCGCGTTAGCCTCCGGATTTTTTGAACCACATAAATATGTCGTGAGTTTGATGGAAAGGAGCATCAGTATGTACCGTATGCCTCCAGGTCCACTTGGACCGATGGGACCGTTTTCACAGTTCGGACGAATGTCGCCGTTTGGCGGGTTTGCACCAAAGCCCCAGGGTTTGGGCTTTTTGACTCGGCTCTTCGCCCCGAATACCGCTGGTGGTAGTGGTGTCAACCTAATCGGAATGGTTGAAAACGTACAAAAAGTTATGAAAATGGCTGACACTGTAAAGCCAATAATTCAACAATACGGACCAATGGTGAAAAATTTGCCTTCGATGCTACAATTACTAAAAGAATATCAAGAATTCTCGTCTGATTCCACCTCAGAAAAAGCTGACTCAACCGTTGATAAACCGAAACGCACCGCCAGTAAACCTGTCAAGAAAACAAGACCTGCTAAGAAATCAAAGCCTGTATTAAAAAAAACGATCAAAAAAGAAAATGATGAAAACCCAATCCCAAAAACAATTCCAAAAGAGCGAACGCAAAAGTCTGTTCCTAAGCTCTATGTATAACCGCTCGTTTATTTGTCAACGGTATGGTCCTCCTTTATAATGAAGCCATGAGCTCATGTTATAAGAGGGGGACCTTTTAATGAAGGTAATTAAAATATCGCCAAGAGGCTATTGTTATGGTGTAGTAGATGCCATGGTTATTGCACGCCAGGCTGCTAGTAATCCGAAATTACCAAGACCGATCTACATCCTTGGAATGATCGTTCATAATAAACATGTTACAGATGCATTTGAGGATGAGGGTGTTATCACGCTAGATGGACCGAACCGTTTAGAAATCTTGAAAAAGGTCAATGATGGAACAGTCATCTTTACTGCTCACGGTGTTTCTCCAGAGGTTCGACGTATTGCTCGCGAGAAAGGACTGACCACAATTGATGCGACCTGTCCTGATGTAACGATCACACATGATCTTATTCGCGAAAAGAAGGAAGAAGGCTATCATGTTGCATACATCGGTAAGAAAGGCCATCCTGAGCCAGAGGGAGCAATGGGTATTGCACCTGATATTGTTCATCTCGTTGAAAATGAATCGGATGTTGATCAATTAAATATACAATCCGATAAAATTTTAATCACGAACCAGACCACAATGAGCCAATGGGACGTGCTTCACCTGATCAAAAAAATCCAGGAAAAGTACCCTCAAGCTGAGGTCCATGAAGAAATATGCATGGCAACTCAAGTTCGCCAGGAAGCAGTTTCTGAACAAGCTAAGGAGGCAGACCTTTTACTCGTTGTCGGTGATCCGAGAAGTAACAACTCGAATCGCCTTGCACAGGTTTCAAAAGAAATTGCTGAAACTCCGGCATACCGGATCGCTGATGTATCAGAAATTGATTTGGAGTGGTTGAAAGGAATTGACACAGTAGCTGTTACTGCAGGTGCATCAACTCCTACACCGATTACGAAAGAAGTGGTTCTATTCTTAGATCAGTTTGATCCAAACGATGAATCGACATGGAATAGAGAGCGCAAAGTGAAATCAAACAAAATTCTGCCGAAGGTTAAAGCTGCAAAAAAATAAACCTTAAAATTGTACTATAGGATAAGCTATACGTTCTTAACAGGCAAAAAGGGCTGACCGAAACATAATATGTTGGGTCAGCCTTTTGTTTTCAATTCTATATTTTATAAAGAAAACTCGGTGATTGTAGAAACTTCAGGCGAGAGCATAATCGTAGTTGCGCTTATACTATAGAAAGTACTTTTTATGCTTTCTTAACGTGTAAGAAGCGGAATGGATCCGTTTCAACTTCAGAAATGACAATTTCAGTTTGATACTTTTTTTTAAGCGTCCAATCATATAAATAGTCGGCTACACCTTGCTTCATCACTTTCTCGATATTGTGACCTGGATCAATGATTGCTGGACCTTCAATCATGGCATCATGGGCATAATGATACTTAATGTCACCCGTAATGAAAACATCTGCACCTTTAAACTTAGCTTGGCTTATGAAATCATTCCCTTCACCACCTGAAACAGCAACTTTCTTCACCTTTTGATCTGGATCTCCTACATACCGTAAACCATCTACCTGTAATTTTTCTTTTAATTGTTCAGCGAAATCCTTCAATGTCATTTCTTCTTTCAAGTTTCCGATTCGGCCAACACCTAAGGATTCTCCAGGATTATCTAGTGGAATGATATCGAAAGCTACTTCCTCATAAGGGTGTGCCTTTTTCAGCGCCTTCAAAACATTCTTTTCGATACTAATCGGATAGATCGTTTCAATTTTTACCTCATCAACATTCTCTAATTTTCCTGTTCTGCCGATAAAGGGGTCAGTACCTTCACATGGGATGAAGGTACCTGTTCCGGGTGTGTTAAACGTACAATGGCTATAATTCCCAATAAACCCTGCCCCAGCCTCTCCTAGTGCATTACGAACGAGATCCGCATGGGAGTCGGGTACGAAAACAACTAATTTCTTCAATCTATCTTTAATCGTTTCGACAAGAACCCTCGTATTCTCTATACCAATTTCCTTTGCAAGTAGATCATTAACACCACCGGGCGCTACATCAAGATTTGTATGTGCTGTGTATACGGTAATTTGATGGTTCAACAGCTTTTGAATCGTTCTTCCATGTGACGTGTCCAGATTGATTCTTTTTAAAGGCTTATAGATCAAGGGATGATGTGCAATTATTAAATCAACATCTTTTTCAAACGCTTCATCAATGACAGGTTCGATGACATCAAGAGTTACCATGATTTTCTTAACAGGTTTCTGTAAAGACCCGACCTGTAGCCCGATCGGATCACCTTCCATTGCCATCCATTTTGGTGCTAGACGCTCCATGTGTTGAATGATTTCTTGAGCGTGTGCAAATGCTTTTCCCATTATGCAAACCTCCTTGCTCTATTAAAGGTTAAAATAGCGATCGCTAAGTGTAATTAATTCGTCGCCTTGTCAACCACCGACTTTACTGCATTAATCCTGAATAACAGTTCCTTTTTTTTATCTTCGATTTCATTGGAGGGAAGTGCTCGTTCGAGTTGTGTCAAAACCCTTTCCCAATTATCCATTTCCCGTTTCCATTTTTTTTTGAAAGCGGGATTGTTTTCATTTATCAGAAACGGACCTAGTAATAACTCAGCTTTATCCATTGGTTTAACAGTATCTGATGGTTCTGCAACTACGATTTCGTAGATTTTATCGTCCTCTTCGAGAATCGCCTCATTGATCAATTTCCAATTATTCTCTTGAAGCCAGCTACGGACAAAGCGCGCTCCGACATTCGGCTGTAAAACGAGGCGTTGGACACCCGTTAGCTTATTCTTTCCTTTTTCTAAAATGTTTTGAATGAGCTGGCCTCCCATTCCGGCAATAACGACCGTAGAAACTTCTCCTGAAGCGATTACATCTAACCCGTCGCCCAACCGAACCTCTATATTGCCTTCCAGTTCCGAGTTTTTCACCTGAGTACAAGCAGATCGGTATGGGCCATCATTCACTTCGCCTGCTATGGCTTTTGTAACAATCGAATTTTGAACACAGTAACACGGAAGATAGGCATGATCAGAGCCGATATCTGCCATTGAACCCCCTGTTGGTATGTAGTCTGCTACTTTCATTAATCGTTTGGATATAGAAATACTCATTTGATCACCTGTTATATTTAATGAAACTCTTATTCGAGTTCTACTATAGCTTGTTCTATAACGTGAAAAAAGTTTCCTGTCTGGATAAACAGAAAACTTTTTCATATTAATGGGCTTCCTTTTCTTCTTCGCCTTCTCCGCCGCCTTTTTTAGCACCGCCAGCTATCCATTCGGCTACCTTTTGAGCTTCTTCAATACTTAGGTTTTGAGGAGGCATATTGCCGCGCCCTTCTTGTATGATTGTAGCGATTTGATCAGCACTAAGGTCAGTACCTTTCAACTTCGGTCCAACTCCACCTTCTAGGTTTTGACCATGGCAGGATGCACAAGTTTGACTGACAATTTGTTCAGGAGCCATTTCAGTTTGGTCCCCACCACTCGCTTTTTCTTTAGCATTGTTAACGCCCACTGCGGATATGACAAGCATAATTGCAATTCCTACAACAGCAGTGATGGCAAATGGAATCAATGGATTTCTTTTCATCTCTTATCCTCCTTAAGATGCACGGTGTATCTGTTGTTAGTGTTACCTACCTATGTAATAGTAAACAAGCCATATCCTATTTTACTTGAAAAATGATAAGAAAGAAAGTCCTAAACGAAGCGTGCTGAAGATTGTCACGAATTGGACACGTTTCGCAGGACTTTTGCACATATAAAATTGAATTTTACTTCTTCAAGTTACTGATCGGATCGATTCTTCTGCCCACTTTTTTACTTGTTCCCTCAATTTATATTTTTGGATTTTCCCTGAGGCCGTCATTGGATATTCGTCAACAATAAAAATGTATTCAGGAATTTTATATCTGGAAATTTTCCCATCGCAGTAGGACTTTATGTCTTCGGTCGTTACCTTCTCGCCATCTCTTACTTGAATACAGGCTGCCACCTTCTCACCGTACTTTTCATCAGGGATGCCGATGACCTGTACATCAACGATAGCGGGATGTGTATAAAGGAATTCTTCAATCTCACGGGGATAAACATTTTCTCCGCCACGAATGATCATGTCCTTTAATCGACCGGTAATACTCACATAGCCTTCTTCATCAATTGTGGCTAGGTCACCCGTATGCAGCCACCCATCAGCATCAATTGCTTTCGCAGTGTCTTCTGGCATTTTATAATAGCCCTTCATAACAAGGTAACCTTTTGTACACAGTTCCCCTTGTGTGCCAGAAGGAACCTCTTCATCAGTGACTGGGTCTACTATCTTCACCTCTGCGATCGGATGTTTTTTCCCTACCGTTTCAACTCTTCTTTCGATTGGATCATTTGTCCTTGTCTGCGTAATGACAGGTGATGATTCGGTTTGACCATATGCAATGGTGATTTCATCCATACCCATAAGGTTGATTACTTTTTTCATTACTTCAATCGGACAAGGAGAACCTGCCATAATTCCTGTTCGTAATGTGGACAAGTCATAATCATCAAACGAATCGAGATTCAATTCGGCGATAAACATCGTCGGCACACCATGCAATCCAGTACATCGTTCCTTTTCAACTGTCCGTAAAACAAGCTCTGGATCGAACTGATCTATCGGTACCATCGTTGCCCCAACTGAAGCACACGCTAACACTCCAAGTACACAGCCAAAACAATGGAAGAATGGAACGGGGATGCATAAGCGGTCGTTTTCCGTTAAATTCATCGCACCCGCAACCTGATACCCGTTGTTAACAATGTTGTAATGAGTCAGCATTACTCCCTTTGGGAAGCCCGTTGTCCCACTCGTATATTGCATATTGATGACATCATCATGATGAAGTTCACTTTCGCGGCTCATTAGCTGTTCATCCGAAACGTTCTTCGCTAATTCCATAAACAAATCCCAACCGAGGAAATCCTCAGGTGCCTCGTTATCCATAAAAACGAGCTGCCGAAGATGCGGCAATTGAGCGGCCTTCACTTTACCATCTGGAGCAATTGAACTACCTAGAAGTGATCGAACAACTTTAACATAGGATGTATCACGGAATTGATCCATCAAAAATAAAGTCGTTGAGTCAGATTGCTTCAGTAAATAATCCAATTCATTTTTTTGATAGCTTGTATTAACGGTAACGAGTACCGCCCCCATACGTGCTGAACCAAATTGCAACAACAGCCATTCAAACCTATTCGTAGACCATACTGCTATATGTTCACCCTTTTGAATTCCAAGTGCCATCAAAGCTTTAGCGACCTTGCCTGTCAGTTCGTAAAATTCTTGATATGTATGTCGTATTCCTTCCTTGCTGTACACTACAGCTTCGTGCCCAGGTAAACATTCTGCTTTATCTTTTAAGAGTTGTCCAATCGTTTCGGTTAAATACATCCTCACACCTCCAATGTTTTACTGCTCATCGAATCAAGTACGAACTTTAGTAAAAAACAAGCCGACTCAAAGGCTAAGTGCAGCCTCACTTCAGTTACAACCTGCTCATTTGTGAGACAGCTCTTGTTTTAATTGAAGGGAGTAGTGACACTTTCTTTTTTGAGTCGGCTTATTTGTAAAACTAACAGCCTATTTCACGCGCGATGACCATTCGTTGTACTTCTGATGTTCCTTCACCAATTTCGAGAAGTCTTCCATCACGGTAGTATCTCTCAACGTGATAGTCTTTCATGTATCCATAACCACCATGGATTTGAATTGCTTGAGTACATACCTCCATACAGATTTCGGAAGCATAAAGCTTTGCCATTGACGCTTCTTTTGCGAATTTTCGGCCCTGATCTTTCAACCATGCAGCTTTATAAACCATCGTCCTTGCAAGTTCAATCTTCATTGCCATATCGGCAAGCTTGAATTGAGTTGCTTGAAACTTAGAAAGGGAGCGTCCGAACTGTTTACGTTCGTTCGCATATTCAAGAGCTTTTTCATATGCTGCCTGAGCGATTCCAACACCCATTGCACCGATGCCGATTCTTCCGCCATCAAGCGTCATCAGGAATTGTCTGAAACCATTTCCTCTCTTACCAAGCATGTTTTCTTCAGGAACACGGACATCCTCAAGAACCAACTCAGTCGTGTTTGAAGAGTTCAATCCTAACTTTTCGTAATTATCGATGACCTTGAAACCAGGTGACTCAGTGCTTGCAATGAATGCTGTGATTTCCTTTTCTCCATCCTTGCGATCCGTAACTGCAGTCAGTGCTAGGTTTTTTGCATAACTTGCATTTGTAATGAAGCATTTACTTCCGTTGATAACCCACTCACCGTTCTCTTGCACTGCGGTCGTTTCGGTTCCACCTGCATCTGAGCCAGCGTTCGGTTCAGTGAGACCAAAAGCACCCAGGGATTCCCCGGTACATACCGGTGTCAGATATTTTTGTTTTTGCTCCTCAGTTCCAAACATGTTTATCGGAGCTCCACCTAATGAAATATGAGCGGAGTAGGTGATTCCCGCTGATCCACAGGCTCTACTCAATTCTTCTACGACTATCGCGAAGCTTACCGTATCAGCACCTCCACCACCATATTCCTCTGGAAACGGAAGTCCCATCATACCGAGGTCCCCCAACTTTTTGAAAATTTCAACTGGGAATCTCTTTTCTTTATCTCTTTGTTCCGCACCTGGTGCGACTTCCTCTTCAGCAAATTCCCTTATCATTTTGAAAATCATTTTCTGTTCATCAGTTAAATCAAAATTCAAATTTCTCCACCCCTGCCTATCTATTTGTGTAATTTTGTGTATACGCTTACATCAATTATACGTATAAATACAATAATTTTTCAACAGTTAAAAAAGTTCCGACAATAAATAAGTCATAACGATGGGGTGTTCATCAAAAATGAATGGAAGGGTTACACGGTGTTTCGTACCCTCGAACTGTTTGATTTGTACATATTGGGTATTACAAAGTTTTATTCCGTTCAAAAATCTTTATGGAGAAAATTTGCAAATGGGATTAAAAATCAGTAAGATAAATACAAATAAAAAAAAGCAGAAGCTAACAGACAAAAACGAGGTATCCTTACAAGTTTCAGAAATAAAAAAAGCGTGAACCACAAAGTGATCCACGCTTTGAAAAATCAATGTTTTATTCTAAGAAATCCTTTAATCGTTTGCTGCGACTTGGGTGCCGTAGCTTTCGTAACGCTTTCGCCTCAATTTGACGAATACGCTCACGGGTAACTCCGAAGACCTTCCCAACCTCTTCAAGAGTTCTTGTGCGACCATCATCCAGTCCGAATCGAAGGCGCAGAACATTTTCTTCACGGTCGGTAAGCGTATCGAGGACATCTTCAAGCTGCTCTTTAAGCAACTCATATGCAGCTGCATCAGAAGGTGCTAATGCGTCCTGGTCTTCGATAAAGTCACCAAGATGTGAATCATCTTCTTCTCCGATCGGTGTTTCAAGTGAAACCGGCTCTTGTGCAATTTTAAGGATCTCACGCACTTTTTCAGGAGATAGATCCATTTCATTTCCGATTTCCTCGGGTGTTGGTTCCCGTCCGATATCTTGAAGGAGTTGTCTTTGAACACGAATGAGCTTATTGATCGTCTCCACCATGTGTACCGGAATTCGAATCGTTCTTGCTTGGTCAGCTATAGCACGTGTAATGGCTTGTCGAATCCACCACGTTGCATATGTGCTGAACTTATAGCCTTTTCGGTAATCAAATTTTTCAACTGCTTTTATGAGGCCCATATTCCCTTCCTGAATTAAATCAAGGAATAGCATCCCTCGACCTACATATCTTTTTGCGATACTGACAACAAGACGGAGGTTTGCTTCAGCTAATCGACGTTTAGCTGCTTCATCTCCCTCTTCGATTCGTTGAGCAAGACTGATTTCATCTTCAGCTGATAAAAGATCAACGCGGCCTATTTCTTTCAAATACATCCTGACAGGGTCGTTGATTTTGACTCCAGGAGGCACGCTTAAGTCATTTAAGTCGAACTCTTCCTCGCTCTTTGAGGCAACTTGAATATTTGGGTCATCTCCATCCTCTTCGTCTACGATCTCTACTCCCTGATCACCCAAATACTCATAGAATTCATCCATTTGTACAGAGTCCTGTTCAAACGGTGCAAGCTTGGTTGTAACCTCACTATACGTTAGGACACCTCGCTTTTTTCCGAGTTCCACTAATTGTTCTTTTACCTGATCGATGGTTAATTCGCCTTCCGTTTCTTGACGTGTAGGTTTCTCAGCCATACGATCCCCTCCTTCCATACTTCTACTTCCGGTATCTAACCTTTTAATGCTTTTTTCAATTGAACGATATCCATCGCTATCTGTGCAGCTAGTACAACATTCTGTTCCCGTTCTGCTTGTTTTTTTTCTTTTTCTCGTTCCTGTATCTCAAGCATTTTAGGGTATTTTTGAATCTGATTTATATAATCATGAAGCTCTTGATCTGATATTTCCTCGTTAATGGTTAACATCGCAAGCTCTGTGATTACTTTCTTCAACCGTTGATCAGCAACTCTTTCAAGGAACAAGCTGATATCAGGGTCATGGCCCTCTGCATAAAAGGCATATAGGTAAGCAGCAACTGCACTATACTCTTCAATGTTAAAAGCGCCCCCGAGAAGCTCTTCCACCTTTTCTGCAATGTGTACATCTTTTAGCATATGAGCTAATAAAATACGTTCAGCATTATGGAATGCCGGTAAAAGGCGGTTGGGTTGACCAATATAGGGCTTACGGTTATTTTCCCTTTTTCGGTCATCCTTATCCTTCTTGTTTCTAATACGACGAAATGCCTGATACTGCTGTTGTTTCAATGCATCGAGTGAGAGGTTGAATTCATCAGCAAGCTGTCGTAAATAATGGTCACGCTCAACTGCTTTTGAAAGTTTTGCAATTTCTTGTAGTATTTCTTCGATATAGTGCATGCGTTCTCCTTCATCATGAAGGTTTTTTCCTCTCCGCATGTATTGCATCTTGAATGACATTACCGTATGGCTTGCCCCTATTACATCCTGATTAAAGCGTTTAGCTCCATATTTCTGAATGTAGTCATCAGGGTCCATACCAGTGGGCATCTGTGCAATTTTCACGATGCAATCCGCCTTTTCCAGCAGCTCAGTCGCCCGGAATGTCGCATTCACACCTGCATTATCCGAGTCGTAACAGATGATGACCGTATTTACGTTACGACTCAAAAGCCTTACCTGATCTTCTGTCAAGGAGGTTCCAAGTGTGGCTACACCATTCAATATTCCTGCGCTCCAGGCAGCGATCACATCCACATAACCTTCAAACAATACAACTTTGTCTTCTTTTCGCATTACCGGCCGTGCCATGTGATAGGAATAAAGTGTTTTGCTCTTATTAAACACTTTCGTTTCGGGACTGTTTAAGTATTTCGGTTCACCATTACCTAAGATACGGCCTCCAAAAGCAATCGTTTTACCTTGTGTATCCCAAATCGGGAACATGATCCGATTCCGAAACCGGTCAAAAAACTTTCCATCGAACTCCCTTTTAGAAAGGAGTCCAGCCTCATGCATTAGCTGAGGAGAAAAATCCCGTTTTTGTAAAAATGAATTTCCAAACTCCCAGGATTCAGGTGCATAACCAATTTGAAAATGATTGATCATCTCATCGGTAAAGCCACGGTCATATAAATATTGCTTCGCTTTTTTACCGTAGTCTGTGTTCATCAAACAATGATGATAAAGTCTAGCTAGCAATTGATGCCCTTCCCGCATTGTTTCTTTCTCTTTTGATTTCTCATCATCCTGAAAGGACAATGCTTGTTCAGGGAGTTCAATTCCGCTACGATCTGCCAAATTCTTGACGGTCTCAATAAACGTAAACCCTTCGATCTCCATTAGAAAGGAGATTATATTTCCACCTTTCCCACAACCAAAACACCGGAAAATCTGTTTATCTGCTGAAACAGAGAAAGAAGCTGTTTTCTCACTGTGAAAAGGACAAAGACCAAAATAGTTGCGTCCTTGCTTTTTCAGTTGGACGTATTCTCCGATGATCTCAATGATATCGTTTGACTTTTGGATTTGTTCAATCTTTTCTTCAGGAATACGAGCTCCCATTCTATCACCATTCTTTACTGTTCTTCCCCGGTTTAAAACCTTAAAACCACGAAATGGTCATACGTCGGACTGTGATAGGATACGTTCAAACTCTTCACAAAATCGTTTCACATCGTGATCAGTGAACCGTGAAGGTCCCCTGGTCCTTTGTCCAGCTTTCCGTAGCTTTTTCGCAAAATGTCTGGATTGCAGCATCGAGGGCATTTCCTCCTCTCGGTACTGTTTCCCTCTTGGTGAGATTGCATAAACACCTTTAGACACCAGCAAGCTTGCTAAAGCATGATCCTGGGTAATGACGATATTACCTTCAAAAGTGTGGTTCACGATATATAAATCAACAGCTTCAGGTTCTGCGTCAACTAGAACCCACTCTATATTTTCGTATCGATCAGTTGCATGACTGTAAGAGGCAATAAAAAAAACCTTGTACTCATGCGATTTCGAGATTTCAAGGATTGCCTTCTTAATTTGGTTTGGACAAGCGTCAGCATCAACCAACACATTTCGAGTATTCTTCATGTTAAAAGTATTTCTACATCCTCTCACAAATTCCTGCAAACAAATCAATGTTTTATATTTCAGAATTTTGTCGAATTCTTTGTTAACTAGTATAACCAATTTGTCAAGTTTAATAACTTGACCTATAAGATGTTGTTCAAAAGCCTTTGAAATCACACAATTGAATATTATAACGTATTTATCACTGCTTGACTATTATAAAGCATTTATCAACATTTTTCGACAGATACGCACTGCTTTTAACATAAAGAAAACTCGGTGATTTCCGAGCCTTCACGCGAAAAAAAAGGGTTGACCTTGTTCTTCAGTCAACCCTAAATATGCCGTTTCTTATCTGTGTCCATTTTTATGAATGTTTAAGATAAAGTTTGCCGTTTCTTCTACTGCCTTGCTTGAGACGTCAACAACTTTACATCCCAACCTGTCAACAACTTGATCAAAATAACTTAATTCTTCTTTAATCCTGTTCATGTTTGCATAATTAGCATGGTCATCGAGACCCAGCGCTTTTAATCGCTCTCTACGAATATCATTCAATTTTTCAGGACTGATTCTTAGTCCATAGCATTTCGGGGTCGATACTTTAAAAAGCTCCTCGGGTGGCTCAACTTCCGGTACGATCGGAACGTTTGCAACCTTTAGACGTTTGAGTGCAAGATATTGAGATAATGGCGTTTTGGAAGTACGTGAAACCCCTACTAATACGATATCCGCTTTTAGAATCCCTCTTGGGTCCCTGCCATCATCATATTTTACAGCAAACTCAATCGCTTCGACCTTTCGAAAATAATCTTCATCTAATTTATGAACAAGCCCTGGTTCATTACGAGGTCCTTTGTTAAATACCTGTGTCATTTGGTCGATCATTGGTCCGACAATGTCAACTGCAGGAACTCCTTCTTTAGCTGCTTCTTGGATGAGAAAATCTTTGATCTCAGGTACTACTAATGTAAAACCGATGATCGCATGATTATCTTTTGCAAGAGCAACAACCTCTTTTACCGTGTTACGATCTTCCACATACGGTATTCTTCGAAGTTCGATTGTTGTGGAATTGAATTGGCTTGCAGCAGCCTTCACGACAAGTTCTGCTGTCTCTCCGACCGAATCTGAAACAACATATACGATAGGGCGATTATCCCTTTCTACCATAGCGACCTCCTTATCCTGAAAATAATTGATTATGCCAATGATAACTTTTAAAACACGAGCTCTATATAATTGCGTCGCCGGAAATATCAACCATAGCCTTAGTAATATTCGTTTTGGTGATCCGACCTATGACCTCAAATGCATTGTCTCCATCCGTGTCTTTAACGACAGGGACCCCGTCGATTTGTTTATCGATCAGTTTATAGGCAATATCGGTTAAGTAATCTTCTTTCTTGCAAACGGTAATGTTCGGCATGCGGGTCATGATGATATTAACCGGGACCGTATTTAATTCCTGACTGCCCATGCTTGCCCTAAGGAGATCCTTCCTTGAGAGAACCCCTACGAGCTTCGTTTGCTTATTGACGACAAACAATGTTCCTACATCTTCTAAAAACATTGTACAAATCGCATCATAAACAGTGGCTGATTCTTGAACGACTACGGGGAGTGATAAATAATCCTTTACTTGGATTTGCCTTATTTTTTCAGTTAATAATTGAGCACTCGTTCTCCCCGTATAAAAATAGCCCACTCTTGGACGTGCATCCAGGTAACCCGCCATCGTTAAAATCGCAAGGTCTGGCCGCAAAGTAGCTCTTGTTAAATTAAGCTGGTCTGCAATATGTTCCCCGGTTATTGGTCCATTATCTTTTACGATTTCCACGATTTTTTCCTGACGTTTATTAAGTTCGATTGGTAACACCACCTTACTACCCTGTATATGTCATACTCTTTTGGATACATTATAACCTATTTCGCTCGATTACAGGAATGTTCTATTTAAAAGATAACATAAAACAGGATTAAAACGTCATACTTTCACTTTTAAAACACAAGCTGATTGAAGTCCGCAAACGATTTGATTTCCTTAGATAGCAGGAGCATTTGTGTTTGCCGGTTTTCTCTCAATTCGTCGTTTTCGGTATTCACCATCGTGTTATCAAAATATAGGTCAATAGCTTCCGGTAGATCCAGCAGCTTCTCAAATACGTTTTGAACATCTGCAGGTGATCGTAATTGAGAAGTTACTTCTTTAAAGGTAACAAAGCGACGATATAGGTTTTCTTCTTCCTTGTTTTCAAATTGATCAGGTTTTACTTCTGTTGATGCCTCTTTTAAATTTTTTGAAATGTTCAAGACCCGAGTTAAGGAATCATTCGCTTCTTTAAATGAACTATCTTCTAAGGCGTTAACAAGAATCTCCGCACGCTGAAGCAACAAATCAATTCTTCCAATTGGGCCAGTCAGAACCGCATCGATGACATCATACCGAACGTCAAGATCTTGTAGGACGGTTTTTAAACGAACATTGAAAAATTCTAGTAATTGTTCATAAACGGCCTGGCGTTCCAACTTCAAGAGATCCGCTTTTTCAAATTGGTCCAATACTGCATTCAAGAGGTGTTCTAATTCAACTGGCCAACCTTTTTGACGTAAGATTTGAAGTACGCCAGCAGCCTGTCTCCGGAGTGCATACGGGTCTTGGGAACCAGTCGGATTGATGCCAATTCCGAAACATCCAACAATTGTATCGAGTTTATCTGCAACACTCAAAACGGATCCGATTACTGTTCCAGGTAATTCATCTCCAGAATATCGAGGTTGATAATGCTCGTTGATCGCAGCGGCAACCGTCTCCTCTTCACCGAAAAGCTTGGCATACCTTTCCCCCATGACTCCCTGCAGCTCAGGAAATTCGTAAACCATTTGAGTAACGAGATCAAATTTACAAATCGAAGCAGCTCGTTGGATTGTAGCCTTTGTCTCTTCGTCAAGAAGAAGGAGTTCACTTGTACGCTCAGCATGTTTTTGAATCCTCGTCACTTTATTCGCAACTGTTCCTAGTTCTTCATGGAATACAATGGACTCCAGTCGCTCCATACAGTCTTCAATTGATTTTTTCTGGTCTTCTTCATAGAAAAACTGTGCATCCTTTAATCGAGCGCGTAAAACCTTTTCGTTTCCTTTTGCAACGTTCTGGAGCTGGTTGTGATCCCCATTACGAACTGTAACAAAATAAGGAAGCAGCTTCCCTTCTTTATCACGGACTGGAAAATATCTTTGGTGTTCCTTCATTGAAGTAATTAATACCTCTGACGGCAATGAAAGAAACTCTTCATCAAATTTCCCATTAAGCGCTGTTGGGTATTCGACGAGATTGTTCACTTCTTCAAGTAACCCTTCATCGATTGGAATGGCCCAACCCTCTTCTTCCTCAATGTTCTTTAATTGATTGCGGATCGCTTCTTTTCGTTCAACTGAATCGACGATGACGAATTGACCTAGTAAATCCTGCGGGTATTCGGATGTTGCAGAAATCTCAATCTCTTCTCCCAAAAAACGATGTCCAAAGGTTTTTCGGCTTGCATATACACCAGCAATTTCAAGCTCAGGTATTTCAGAGCCGAATAGGAATAAAATCCATTTGATCGGTCGGACAAATTTAAAATCTGTACTGCCCCACCGCATATTTTTAGGAAAATGCAAGGATTGGACGACACGGTCAAGTTCCGACAACAAATCGATTGTCGATTTTCCTGTTGTATATCGATTCGCGAATACGTATTCTGTGCTTTTTACTTCCTTAAAATAAAGGTCATCGATACTGACTCCTTGCCCTCTAGCAAATCCTTGTGCTGCTTTCGACCAATTCCCTTCATCATCAAGAGCGATCTTTTTCGCAGGACCTCTTAATTCTTCTTCCATATCGTCTTGGTTTTCTGATACCTCTAAAACTTTTACTGCCAGCCTTCGAGGAGTAGAGTATTGTGTCACCTCACCATACGAGATACGATTTTCTGTCAGCCAGCCAGCAACCTTGTCTGAGAGCTGAAACATCGCTTCTGTTACAAACCTTGCCGGCATCTCTTCAACACCAATTTCTAAAATGAGATCTCGCTTACTCATCAACGTTCTCCTCCTTTCCCTTCAACATCGGAAAGCCTAAATGTTCACGTTGTTCGTAATAGGCTTTCGCACACTTTCTTGCCAAATTTCGAACCCTGCCGATATATCCCGTTCTTTCGGTAACGGATATGTCTCCTTTTGCATCCAGTTGGTTAAATGTGTGGGAGCACTTCAGAACATAATCATACCCTGGATAAACAAGGCTTTGATCAAGCGCTCGTCCGGCCTCTTTTTCATACGTATTGAACAAAGTAAAGAGCATCTCTGAATCAGATACTTCGAACGTATATTTGGAATGTTCAAATTCAGATTGATAGTAAAGATCGTGATATGTGTAACCTGAATGCCATTCAAGGTCAAACACATTTTCTTTGTCCTGGATGTAAGAGGCGAGCCTTTCTATTCCATATGTAATCTCTGCTGAGACCGGTTTGGCTTCAAGACCACCTACCTGTTGGAAATAAGTGAACTGAGTAATCTCCATGCCATCGAGCCAAACTTCCCAACCAAGTCCTGATGCAGCGAGCGTTGGAGCCTCCCAGTTATCTTCTACAAAGCGGATATCATGTTCTAATGGATCGATTCCGATTTCCTTTAGGCTGTTTAAATAAAGCTCCTGAATGTTATCAGGTGAAGGCTTCATGACAACTTGGAATTGATGATGCTGGTAAAGTCGGTTTGGATTTTCGCCATATCTTCCGTCTACAGGTCTTCTAGATGGTTCGACATAAGCAACTTTCCATGGTTCAGGACCGATACTTCTTAGATACGTCATTGGATTCATCGTTCCGGCACCTTTTTCAACATCGTAAGCCTGCATCACAAAGCAACCCTGATCGGACCAATACCGTTGTAAAGTAAGAATCATTTCTTGTAAATTCATTTTGCACCTCCGTTATTTCTGCTGACATAGCTACAAGAGCAGAGGGTCGTTAAAATAGAAAAAACCCCCGTATCTATGTCTATGAATGACATAGGGACGAGAGTTTACCCGCGGTTCCACCCTATTTGGAATTAACATTCATTAGTAAGTTAATCCCCGCTTTATTAATGAAGATTGATTCGGAATGCCGTTCCCTGCCCATCATACCCCGGCTTCCACCACCCCAGGGTCGCTACTTTATGAGAATGCAAGTACTCTTTTCCATCTTCATGTTTTCATTAATTTAATTGGTTGAACAAAAGTGATCGATATACTTATGACCACACTTTTTATTGTCAGTATCATAATTCTTTTTGAACGGATTGTCAAATCTAAACCCGGTATCGGCAACTATTCGAGCGAGTGGAGTTGATCTAAAAACCGTTTTGATTTCAACCGAATTCCTGTATACTCATCCATATACGTTGATAAGATCAATTTAATTGTCTTTTTCGTTTCTTCCTTTACTGAAACATTACCAAGCCTCGCAAGGTCAATGTGGTAAAAAAGGTAAAGGAGTCGGGCTGTTTGAGGGGCTAGGCTTAGAGCATTGGGGTCAACCTGACGACACTGCTCACATAAAAAACCTCCTTCAGCAATTGAAAAAGAAAAAGCACCTTCCTGCCGACCACAATTTGCACAACGATCAACACTTGGACCTACTCCGCTAATCCGAAGCATCTTCATTTCGAAAATCGCCCTTATCACATCCGGGTCAATCCCTTCATCCAAATAGGTTAAAGACAAATTCAAAAACTGGAATAATGCTGGGGATGATTTGTTTTCTTCTGTTGATTTATCTAAAAGCTCTACAATGTAAGCCGCATAAGCTGTTTTAAACAAGTCTTGTTTGATCGCACGGTATGTGTTGATTATTTCTCCTTGATTTAAACTACCCAGGCCACTTCCCTTTTGGATTAACAAGTGGGCATGCGTAAAAAGCTGAGCAACAGAAGAGAGGCGACTTTTCGTTTTTTTCGCCCCTCTTGCCATAACACCCAGTTTTCCAAAATCTCTTGTATAGACTGTCAATACTTTGTTCGATTCACCGTAATCCGAGGTGCGAATTACGATTGCTTCCGATTTAATCAACAACGCCATCACCACCAGTATGATGTGGGATGCAAATCAAAGCTCAGTTTCTACAAAATCGCCATTCCTTTCTTCGCCTTCCAACAGGTCGTTCGATACTTCAGTTTCATCTTCTAATTCTTTTAATATTAGGTACGTATCAATGTTCCCTGTTACACAAAACAGTTTCCAGGTAAAGTCCCTCATGGAAAATCTCCACCTTTCGAAGAAATTATAAGCAATCCTTATTATAATAGGTTGGCTTTGTTTGCTATTTTCATGTTATGGAATTTTTGACAATTCACGTTCATATATTACCTGACCTCTTGAACTTCCTCTTTAAATAATTTGTTCAAAAAGGAGGATCAAAAGAGCCGAATTTCTGAAGTTCAACTAAGTACGTTACGTCCTGTAACAACGTTGAACTGACTCACATCCTGTGAGCCCGAGGCACGACAGTCTCGAGGACCAGAACGTATGTGATTAATACGTGAGGACCGGTGAGACCGAGTAACGAAGAAATTCAACAGCTATTTTTACCGGACTTTTTGAACTTCCTCTTTTAATAATCCTCTTCACTGAAGCCGAAGTCCCTCAAATTAAACGGACGGTTCCGCCAGTCTTTCTGGACCTTGACCCATAATTCGAGGAACACCTTTGAACCGAGCAAATGCTCCATGTCCATTCTTGCTCGGGACCCGACCTCTTTCAACATCTTCCCTTGCTTCCCGATGATAATCCCTTTTTGTGAAGGTCTCTCGACAACGATCGTAGCTGTGATGTCCACGAGGTTTCCATCCTCACGTGGTACCATTTGATCAATTACTACCGCAACAGAGTGAGGAACTTCCTCACGTGTCAAATGCAACACCTTTTCGCGGATCAACTCGGCAACAATAAACCGTTCAGGGTGATCTGTCACTTGGTCCTCAGGATAATATTTGGGACCTTCCTCTAAGTATTTTGTAATTTGCTCCATCATCGTCGAAACATTGTTCCCATTTAAAGCTGAAATCGGAATAACCTCGGTAAAATCCAACTTTTCACGGTATTGTTCAATCAGTGGAAGTAATTCCTCAGGGTGAACTTTATCGATTTTATTGATGATGAGGAAGATCGGCTGATCAATTTTTTCAAGTCGTTCGATAATGAACTGATCGCCACGACCATAGCCTTCTTCAGCATTGATTAAAAACAAGATGAGGTCGACTTCATTCAACGTATTCTGGGCAACCTTCGTCATAAAATCTCCAAGCTTATGCTTAGGTTTATGTATGCCAGGTGTATCGATAAAAACAATTTGGGAGTCATCCGTCGTGTATACACCATGAATTTTATTTCGCGTTGTTTGAGGCTTATCACTCATAATTGCAATCTTTTGTCCGAGTACCTGGTTGAGAAGCGTTGATTTCCCAACATTAGGGCGTCCAATTATTGAAACGAAGCCAGATTTAAATTTTGTCTCACTCATTGAGATCCTCCGGTGAAAAAGCTCCTGGTAATAGTTCATTTACGGTGAGCTCATAAATATCTCCATTAAGATTCGTTAATATGACAGGCATCGAAGACGGACAAAGCTCCGAAATCACCTGACGGCATGCCCCACATGGAGGTACCGGCCGCTTCGTATCCGCAACGACGGCTAATGCCTTGAAGGCTTTGTCCCCTTCAGAGTAGGCTTTAAATAAAGCAGTCCGCTCTGCACAGTTACAAAGGCTGTACGCAGCGTTTTCAATATTTGCACCACGATAGACTTTATCATCATCGGTTAACAATGCGGCACCGACCTGAAACTTTGAATACGGAACGTAGGCAAAGTTCCGAGCTTCGATTGCTTCTTTTATTAAATGTTCTTTATCCAAATTTTTCACCTCATGAAACGAATTTAATTATAGGTTCAGCAAATAGAAGGATTCCTATTATAACAGCAATAAGACTGAAAATAAAAACAGATGCGGCCGCGAAATCTTTCGCTTGCTTCGCAATTGGATGGTAATCATTCGTAACCAGGTCCACAGCTCTCTCGAGTCCTGAATTCAACAGCTCCAAACTCATGACAATCCCAATTGTAATCAATAGAAGTACCCATTTAACAATAGAAATTTGCAAGATAAATGCTAAAAATATTGTAGCGACGGCAAATACACAATGGATCCGAAAATTACGCTCCTTATTCCATCCCTCTTTTACACCTTCTATTGCACATTTAAAGCTGTCGGCGACTTGCCTAATCATGACCGAGTCAATCCAAAGGACCCCAAAATCGCTTCCTGCCTTTTGAACATTTCTTTCTCTTCATCCTCTTCCGTATGATCGTAGCCGAGCAAGTGAAGGAACCCGTGAACGACAAGGAAACCAAGCTCTCTCATAAATGAATGTCCATAATCGCCTGCTTGTTCCTTGGCCTTCTCAACAGATAAAATAATATCTCCTAGAATCCGTTGAGTAGGTGCACCAATAACTTGCACCTCTCCTTCAACCTGATCTTCCAGTGCAAATGAGATTACGTCTGTAGGTTGGTCGATTCCACGGTATTCAGCATTCACCTGTTGGATTTTTTCATTGTTTACAAATGTTACGGTTAATTCAGCATCTTGTCCTATTTGCTCCTCTTCTGCAGCATGCTGAAGAAGGGACTTGATGTTATCTTGGATTTGCTTATCGAGTTGTTCAGTTTCATCAAATAGATCAATTATTAGCATCATGCCTGGCTCACTTTCTTTTTCTGGATTTCTTCCGGGTACTCTATCCTTTGATGGAACATCCCTTGCAAAGTTTCGCAAATTGTTTTCGCAACTGTTTCTAGCTCCATTAACGTAATGGAACATTCATTGAACTGTCCATCCTTAAGGCGTTCTGCAATAATTTTTCGAACGAGTGATTCAATTTTGACAGGGGTTGGTTTTGACATTGATCGTACCGCTGCTTCTACTGCATCAGCAATACCAACGATCGCAGACTCCCGCGTCTGTGCTTTCGGTCCCGGATAACGAAAATCGGACTCTTCGATGTTTTTATCCGATTGCTGCAATGCCCGATGATAAAAATACTTTAAAAGCGTTGTCCCATGATGTTGCTCCGCAATCTCAATGATTTCCTTCGGTAAGTGATATTCCTTCAGCATTTCAGCTCCATCGTACGGATGTGCGATGATGATCGTTTTGCTTAGCTGCGGTGAAATTTTATCATGAGGATTCTCCATATTCATTTGATTCTCAATAAAAAAGTGTGGGCGTTTCGTTTTTCCGAGATCGTGATAGTAAGAACCGACACGAGCCAACAAGCCATTTGCACCAACTGCCTCACAGCCAGCCTCAGATAAGTTGGCGACAACCACGCTATGATGGTAGGTACCTGGTGTTTCCATCAATAGTTTGCGAAGCAGTGGATGGTTCGGATTAGATAGTTCAATCAGCTTCATCGAGGTTAGAATGCCAAACCCGGCTTCAAAAAATGGCAAAAGCCCAAGTGTCAAGACTGCTGCCAAAAAGCCAGATAACATCGCGAAGGCAACCTGTGAGCTAACATTCCAAAGATTGTATTGTCCATTGCTTAAAGCAAGGATGGCAAAGACAATAATTGCGTTTACAAGTGCTACCGAAATTCCCGTCTTTAAAATTTTCCCTTTTACATTTCTTTTTCCTAGAAAGACAACCCCAGCTAAAGAGCTGACAAGAATGTAAGTACCAAATGTGAAATTAAACGGGCTGGTTGTACTCTCATTAAATAATAAACTTCCACAAATAGCGAAGACGATACTTGAAATAATCGCTGTTTGTTCATTAATCAACATTTTTATCATCATTGTCCCAAGAGCTACGGGAACGATAAACATAATTCCGGGATAATAGCCGCCTAATAAGCTTGTAATTTTCATCAAAACGAGAGTGAGTGAAAACAATAACACATAAATGATCAGATCAGTATTTTCTCGGTCTTCTTCACCGTTCAGTTCTCTAAGAAAATAAATCAAAAACGCCGTCATAAGCAGAACGAGCGATCCGAGCCCTAAATAAGGATAGGGGGAAAAGTCATCATCCAGAAGACCTACCAACTCCAATTGATAGAGGACGTCTTTATTGATGAATTGCCCTTTCTTTACGATGATTTGTCCTTCTCTTATATAAACTGGCTCAACATTATTCGCTGCTTCTTCTTGAAGCTTTTTTGTTGCTTCTGCATCAAAAATGTAGTTGGATGTAATCGCACTGCTCGAAAGGTCGATAAGAGCGATTTTTAAATCGGCCGGCAGACTTGATGAAGTAATTAAAGGTTCTACTTCTTTCTTTTTTTCCTCGATTTGACTGACTTTAATATGCTGACTCATCACATTTTTGATTGCCGACATCGCAACCTCCATCGAGAAAGAGCGCTCTGATTCGGTAGCCTCTATGAGAGTCTGGATTGTCTGGTCACTGATTTCATTATCGATGAAATCAGGAATGGACTTACGGACAAAAACAATTTTTTCATCTATCGTTTTGGAAGGTGTTTTTTCTATGTTTTCAGTCGTCGGGTCATCACTTTCTGTTGTTTCTAAATTAGTTTCCGTTTCTGTTTGAGAGTGTTTTTCTTCTTCTGCTTGGAGTTCCTCGATTGTTGCAAACATATCTTCAACGGTAATGATCTGATTTAAAGCTTTATTATCATTTACCCGGTACTCATCTTCGATTGCTTCTGCAGCTTTTACCTTTTTTTCCTTTGTTTCTTTTTCATTGACGATTTCGATTGGTGATTGGATGTCTTCTTCTGCAAATGTATATAACTGAACATCAAGTTGATTTGGTATGACGTTACTGAGCATTGTAGCTATCATTGCGACAGCAAGACAGATATATAGTAAAAATCTGCTGATTTTACTGTTCTCTATTGCATTCCATTTCTTTTTTAACATTTGCCAATAGGTAAGGGACATACGACCACCCTCTCGAGTAAAGCTTTGTTCCTTATTTTAGCACGTATTTACAAGAAAAGGGACATCCAGTAACGGAAAAAAAAGAAAATAAAGAAAACTTGGCAAAGCCCAGCCTTAGCGCAGGCTGAGCCTTAGTTGCACTTGTACTAGGGACTTAAACTTTTCTACGACGTCGATTTGCACGCTAGTTGAAAAGTTATGTTTTCCTTACGTGTAAAAATAAGGGGGATGACAAGTTACCAAGTCAAACCCCTTCTCATATTCCATTCATTTATTATTTTGTTGTTCATATGCATTTATGATTTTTTGGACGAGCGGATGACGCACAACATCTGATTGTTCCATAAATACAAGTCGAATTCCTTTAATATCACTCAGGATTTTCTGGGCAATCTGAAGTCCGGATTCCTTTCCTTTAGGAAGGTCCACTTGTGTAATGTCACCTGTTATGATCATTTTTGAACCAAAGCCTAACCGGGTAAGAAACATTTTCATTTGTTCGGGTGTCGTATTTTGAGCCTCATCTAATAACACAAATGCTTCATCCAGCGTTCGACCACGCATATATGCGAGCGGAGCAATTTCGATTGTTCCACGATCGATCAGCCGTTCTGTATGTTCAACACCTAGCAGGTCATGGAGAGCATCATAAAGAGGACGTAAATAAGGATCGACTTTTTCTTTAAGGTCACCTGGTAAAAAACCAAGACTTTCCCCTGCCTCGACTGCAGGACGCGTAAGAATGATCTTCTTGATTGAACCTTCCTTCATTGCTTTCACTGCCATCACTACCGCTAAATACGTCTTCCCTGTACCCGCAGGTCCTATTCCAAAGACAAGATCATTTTTTTTGATCGCATTTATGTAGTAACGTTGGCCGAGTGTTTTAGCTCGAATCGGCTTTCCTTTTACGTTTGTCGTTATTTCTTCCTCATATAATTGATCAAGCTCGTCAAGGAGCCCTTGCTGTGCAAGCTGAATCGCATAGATTACATCACGTTCTGAAAGTGTCGCCCCTTTTCGCACCAGAGTCAAAAGAGAATTCAAAACTTCCTCCACAAGCTGGGCGGTTTCCTCATCTCCAGAGACAGCTACCCCTCCACCGCGAGTGACAATTTCTACCCCAAGTGTTTGTTCAATACTTTTTAAATGTGAATCATTGGGGCCAAATAACGTCATTCCTTCTGACGGATTTTCAATTTGTAAAGTTTTTATGTTTAAGCGCTCGGACAATATGGCTCAATCTCCTCCAACTATCGGTTGTTCTGTTGCAATGTTTTCAATTACTGTAAAGTGCATGGATACGTTTACTTTACCATTGTCTAAAGTGTGGTGCAAAATTTTTCCGCTTTTGATTTCAGCATCGTCATCCAATTTATTTTCGAGATCTTCTTTAGCCATTTCCTTTGCAATTGAAACCGCATCTGCTTCTGAGTAGCTTCTTGTTACTTTTTCTGCTTCTAGTATGTCTTTTTGAATATAATAAACAGGTAGTTCCCATTTGAGAAATCGAAATGTTTTTGTCTCAATTAATGGTTCGTATAATTTATATTCAATAGAATCAAACCCCCATATTGGAATCCTCCATCCGAAAAGGGAGACATAGTGCTTTGTAGTCCTCTCACCGGTGTACGTGTTATATTTCGAGGTCAGCGACACCGTCGTATCGGTTACATACCAAACCTCACCGTACACTTTACCTTTTGCAGCTACGGTTTTCGTATTCTTATCCTTTCCAATATACCCTGAAACTAATAAGTCTCCTTCATTTACTGTCTGATTGACCTCTACCTTGGGCTGTCCTTTTTCTACATACATTTTCGTAATGACTGCTTCTTTCTTAGCGACAAGATTTTGTGGACTGAGCGTCTCAACTTCCTCCGGTAATTCTTTTTCAACGACACGGAAATGAAATGTTGTCCCCTCTAACGTTACGCCTACCCAAGTGACCTCGTCCATTTTTTCAGTGACAAGATGCTGAACAGAGCGGACATCAGGTAACATGAACAACAGCTTTCCTTTTTCAATACCCAGTTCATCGATGATTTTACGTAAATGATGCTCTGTTTTCGGTTGTGCACCAGTAATTTGTATGTTCCAGACCATGTTGGATAATAGAAATACGATGACTAAAAATAAGCCGATCCCTAATACAAATCCACTTCTGGAAATAATTTGTTTCAGTAAAAAAGGGATTCCTTTCTTCTTTAAAACTTTAAATGTACACCCACTCTTTCTCAGGCCTGTTTTGATCCGTAATGCATCCTCTAAAAACATGTTCAATTCCAGTTCATTATCTTTTTTTCGCTTAATGTCCCACAGCTGGATGCCGTTATGAAGACAATAATTCAAAAACCGTTCAGCATGCTTTCCTTCAACCAGGATAATAACTGTTCCGTAGAGATACTTTGTCCAATTTTTCTTCATGGCTCCTCCCCTAAACCTGTTTATTTTCGAGTTTGAATAGTCAATGAAACACTAATAGAAGCTTAAACACCCTAATTAAATATCTATATACTGAACATCCAAGATTTTACCCTCTAATAATATTTCTTCTGGAAGAATCGTTTTTAAAACAAATTCATTTCCCTTTATGAGTAGTTCTCCTTGTTGAAGTCGTAAGCGGAGTTCTTCATTGGAAAATTGCAACACACCCCGATGATTTTCGATGTAAATGTGTAAATGGCCGATCATTGTTATTCTTGGTAAGTCCATGACGACGTCCGCAGGTAACTCTAAGGAACGGGTCATCCATCTTTTTAATTTATGTTTCAATCTCGCCATGGTCGAACCCCCTCTCAACTCATTTTTATGAACAAAAGGCTAAAACTATCACTCTAAACATTGTCATCTTACGAAAGTGTGAAGTTTCGTCAATTTTGTTCCACCTGTTCTCATTCAGGCACAAGCGACGACGAGAAGCTAGAAGTTCCAGTTGGATAGTAAATGCTTGGAATAAACCGCATAATAAAAAAGGAAGATCCGAGTGGACCTTCCTTTTTACTAATTTATATTTTTTTGATGCACACGAGTCAATGTGGAATGTGGTTTTTTTGAACGTGGGGGGCCGAGTACTTCCGACCATATGACCCCTTGAGCAACCCGATCAGGATCAGGGACCAGCTTACCACGCGCTTTTTGTGTCCTCTTCACATTAGGTTTTCGTACTCGCTTATTCGTGTCCTCCGATTCGAACTCGGAACGTTTCGCCTCAAAAGAATTCTGTCGGTTCCGATCCATGTTCATTTTTCGATCTGTGCGATTGAAAGAATCCTTTTCCTTATCAACCTCAACCTTTTCTGCCTCCATCATGACTTGTCTTTTTGGCTTAGGCTTTTGAGGATCTTGTTTCTCTTTAGCTCTATCAAGCTGCCGCTTGAAAAACTGAAATAAGCCCCCAAGAATCAATATAGCGAAAAAGAGATTGCTCATCACTAGATCAAAAATTGCTTCAAGCACTAGTATGTGCCTCCTCCACCAGAAGAATTATCGTCTTCGTCAGGGTTACTAGCTTTTCCAATCGATCCTCTCATATCAGTATCCGCTTTTATATTATGGTAGTTCATGTAATCCATGACACCGATATTTCCTGACCGGAGAGCTTCTGCCATTGCCAACGGAACTTCAGCCTCTGCTTCAACCACTTTTGCTCTCATTTCTTCAACACGAGCCTTCATTTCTTGCTCTTGTGCTACGGCCATTGCACGACGTTCTTCCGCCTTTGCTTGAGCGATTTTCTTATCCGCCTCAGCCTGTTCGGTCTGTAATTCTGCTCCAATGTTTTTACCGATATCAACATCGGCGATATCGATGGAGAGGATTTCAAAGGCAGTTCCGGCATCCAGTCCTTTTGTTAATACGGTTTGTGAAATCAAGTCCGGGTTTTCCAACACTTTTTTATGGTTGCCTGAAGAACCGATCGTACTGACGATTCCTTCACCAACTCGAGCGATTACCGTATCTTCACCGGCACCACCGACAAGACGTTCAATGTTTGCCCGAACTGTAATACGAGCTTTCGCTTTAACTTCAATCCCGTCCATCGCCACACCCGCAATAAACGGCGTTTCAATTACTTTCGGATTCACACTCATTTGTACGGCTTCTAAAACATCACGTCCAGCAAGATCGATCGCTGCAGAACGCTCAAAGCTTAATTCAATATTTGCTCGATGTGCAGCGATTAATGCATTGACGACTCTATCAACATTACCACCTGCAAGGTAATGGCTTTCAAGCTGATTAATACTAAGGTCAAGACCGGCTTTCACCGCTTTGATTAATGGATTTACCACTCTTGATGGAATTACACGTCTCAAACGCATTCCGATCAATGTGAAAATACTTATTCTGACACCTGCTGCTAGAGCTGAAATCCAAAGTGCAACGGGCACAAATGTAAATAGTACGATAAGTGCAATCAACACTGCACCTATAATTAGAATTAAAGATAATAAACCTGGATCCATAAGTAAATACCCCCTATATTTTTTTAATCGTTGTTCAAAAAGGAGCTTGAAGTCCTTTTGAGCATCCTCTTCTACTCTTTTAATTCTCTTACTACAATACGAGAACCTTCTGTTTTAATTATTTTAATGGTTTTGTTTGCGGATATGTATCCACCTTCCGTTACAACGTCATACCGTTCATCGTCGATCACTGCAGTCCCTGATGGACGTAACGGTGTAAGGGTAGTACCTGTTGCTCCAATCAGCTCCATTCTTGTTTCATTAGAAATGTAGCCCAGGTCCTTAGACGTTGTATCAAATAAGATCACTTTCCTTAATGGGCCATTATAACCAAAATGCTTTAAAAATAATACTGAAACAATAACCGTTGCTACTAATGCGATCAAGATTGATAACAAGATATTGGTTAAAGAACCACCAGCTAAAATGATCCCAGTCATAATGGCTACAACTCCTACAATACCAAGTATACCTCCAGGAGCAAATATCTCAACTACGATTAAGATGACACCTACCGCGAATAATATTAAGGACTCCCAGCCCGCAAGACCCGCAATCATATGTCCGAAAAAGAATAATAGCAACGAACCGAGACCCAGTGCTCCAGGAATTCCAAAACCAGGCGTATAAAGTTCAAGAACAAGCCCGATACTCCCGATTGAAAGCAATATAGGTACAACAACCGGATGAGTAACGAATCCCGCTATTTTCTCAGCTAAACTTTCCTCAATGTCATTAACCTGTGCATCAGGTATTCCTAAATATTTCAGTAGTTCATCACGGTCCGCTACGATTTTTTCAGCGTACCCAACTTCTAATGCCTGCTCAGCGGTTAACGTAAGTAGTTCTCCTTTTTCGACACCTAGATCCTCAAGGACGACATCCTCATCGGCCATCGCCTTTGCATAGATTGGGTCACGTTCATTCAACTTAGCCGATGCCGTCATCTCGGCAAGCCATGCTGACTGTGCCTTTTTGCCAGCAGCATTTCCCGCTGAATCGATCACTGCAGCAGAACCCATCGTGGTTGAAGGTTGCATGACAATTTGATCCGCATTCAAGGCAATATAAGCACCTGCAGAAAAAGCTTGCTTTGTCACAAACGCAATGACAGGAACATCTGATTCTCTTAAAATTTCAGCAATATTGCCTGCGGCGTCGACCCTACCTCCCGGTGTATCCAGCTCTAAAACAAGGAAATCCGCATGATTTTTCTCAGCGGTGTTCACAGCCCGTTTCAAAAAGCCCTCTAATCCTCTCTCAACGACATCGTGAACCGGTGCAACATAAACTACCGCTTTATCGCTTTCTGCATAGGAAGATTGAAATTGCAGAAGAAATGCCGGGAAGATAAACAATGTGATGAACAGTAACAGCTTTACCTTGTTGATTTTTCGACCCATACCCCCAAGTCCCCCTTTCTTTCCTACCCTATCTACGTATTTATGACCCCTTTGGTTTCATAATATGTAATTTATACATAAAAAATAAGGTTGACTGCATCGAGCCAACCTTACTTTAATGTATTACGATAAGTGCTTTTGAACTAATCGATTCACGAGTCCGCCATCCGCTTTCCCTTTTACTTTGGGCATGATGGCTCCCATGACTTTCCCCATATCCTGTTTAGAGGTGGCTCCAACTTGTTCAACTGTTGCTTTTACAAGCTTTTCAACCTCTTCATCGGATAACTGTTTTGGAAGATACTCATTGAGTACTTCAAGCTCTTGATGTAAGTTTGCGACTAGGTCATCACGACCTGCCTTTTCGAATTCCTGGAGGGAGTCTTTACGTTGTTTAACTTCACGTGAAAGAACTGTCAATTCCTCTTCCTCGTTCAATTCGTGTCCTAACTTGATCGACTCGTTTTGAAGAGAGGCCTTAACCATGCGAATGACCGTCAGTTTTTGTTTCTCTCTGTTTTTCATCGCTTGCTTCATATCTTGATTCAAACGGTCAAGAAGACTCAAATTGAACACCCTCTCTTAGAACTTACGCTTACGAGCTGCTTCAGACTTCTTCTTACGCTTGACGCTGGGCTTTTCGTAGTGCTTACGCTTACGTACCTCAGCCATTGTTCCTTCTTTAGAAACGTTACGCTTAAAGCGACGAAGTGCATCTTCTATAGATTCGTTCTTGCGAACACTTGTTCTAATAGACATTTATTTCCCTCCCTCCAAGCTCCTTCAAAAAAATAGAAAAGGAGCGAAAAACCATATCTTATAACATTATAATATATGCCCTTTTTTCTAGTCAACTTTATTTGGTAATAATCCATGCATTATTTGGTCATGCACTTACGAACTCGTCCATAAAATGAAATGAGGTGGTGATAATCGGATGACAGAAATCGTTTCATTATTTGGCGTCTATCTCATGATCTTTCTGTTTGGGATGACTGTCATGCGGCTAGGATTGAATACAGCATCGCAACACACATTTAAAAAAATGCTTCTAAAGTATACCAATACACCATGGAAAGGATTTCTCCTCGGTATTTTGATTACAGCCATCGTTCAAAGCAGCTCTGCTGTAATGGTCATTCTTGTAGGACTCGTCGCTGCAAATTTAATGTCATTTCGTCAATCCATCGGAATCATTTTAGGAACGAATATCGGGACGACGATTACAACAGAAATTATATCATTTGATTTGGATCAGCTCATTCTTCCGTTTGTTCTTGTTGGTGCGCTTTGTATTTTCATAAAAGGCAGAGCATTTTTTTGTACTGGTTGTGCAGTCTTCGGATTGGGCTGCATGTTTTTAGCAATGAACGGATTTGAATCCCTGGCAAATCCGATTACGAGTTTAAGCTGGATCCAGCACTTTCTTCAGATGACGAACAATCATATTTTTTACGGGTTAGGCCTTGGCACGGCAATGACAGCAATAATACAATCAAGTACAGCTACTACGGCAATTATCATGGCTTTAATGAATGAAAATATCCTATCCCTTTCATCCGGAATTACAATTTTGCTTGGTGCAAATATCGGAACGTGTGTAACGGCACTTCTTGCGTCAATCGGTACAATTCGAGAAGCCAAGTTTGTTGCAATGGCACACATTTGGGTGAATCTGTTCGGTGTCGCGTTTTTCTTGCCATTTCTGAATCTTTTCAGTGAACTAATAAACGTATTAACGTATTTACCAGATGTCCAAATTGCACATGCCAGCGTAATATTCAATGTAATATCATCACTGTTGTTATTGCCGTGTGCGGGTATATTAGCCTCGTTCATTACGAAGATCCATGGACGGAAAGTCGCTTGAGAAAAAATGAACGTCACTTTTTGTTATTAAATTAAAGCGATAAAGTGCCGGTCCCTTTTACCTGAAAGTAAGGAACCGGCACTTTAAACATTAATTAATATTCAAATTTGTTATGATCAATAATCTGAATCTGATGTTTCGTCATTTACGATTGCAATACCTGAACTTGCACCGATTCTTGTTGCACCTGCTTCAATCATTGCAATAGCTGTTTCACGGTCACGCACTGCACCGCTTGCTTTCACTCCGATTTCAGGGCCAACAACTTTACGCATCAGAGCAATGTCCTCTACAGTAGCTCCACCAGTTGAAAATCCTGTAGACGTCTTAACAAAGTCTGCCCCTGCTTTTACAGAAAGCTCACAAGCTTGTTTCTTCTCCTCCTCGGTTAATAGGCACGTTTCAATGATTACTTTAGTTAATGCTTTTCCTTTAGCAGCTTCAACAACAGCACGGATGTCCTCTTCCACAAGATGATAATCCTTGCTTTTGAGTGCACCGATATTGATTACCATATCAACCTCAGTCGCTCCATTGTCAATTGCATTTTTCGTTTCGAATGCCTTCGTTTCAGGAGTTGATGCTCCTAACGGGAAACCGATAACGGTACAAACTTTAACTTGTGTATCCTTTAATAGTTCAAAAGATGTCGCTACCCAAGTTGGATTCACGCAAACAGAAGCAAATGTATACTCTTTCGCTTCTTCACACAGTTTTACAATTTCTTCTTTTGTCGTTGCTGGTTTCAATGCGGTGTGGTCAATCATTTGTGCGATATTCATTTCAAAAACATCTCCTCATTGTTTTCAACTAAAGTGATTTAATAAAAGCTCGCTGTCCTATTTCAGGCGGAAGCTGAAGTGTGATCGGTTTCTAAAACACGGACGAATTGTCCTTCGTTAAAAGGGTATCCCGCCTTGACAATCTTTACACGGACAAGCTTGCCAACCATATCTTCGGTTGCAGGAATCCGGACCTTTAAATAATTGTCGGTATAACCGATGTACATTCCACTTTCATGTGCTTCCTTATCCAACTCCTCTGGAATGATTTCAAGAACCTCACCTTCAAACTTGGTGGCATATTCCTTAGCGAGCTGATTGGAAAGTTCGATTAGACGGTGTACACGCTCATTTTTAATATCCTCTGGAACCTGATCCTCCATTTTTGCTGCAGGGGTTCCAGTTCGCTTACTAAAAGGAAAAACATGAAGCTCTGAAAATTGGTGTTCCTTTATAAAATTATAGGTCTCCATGAATTCTTCTTCTGTTTCTCCCGGAAAGCCGACGATGACATCGGAGGTTATCGCCAAACCTGGAAGTGCCTCCTTCAGACGGTTGATTCTGTCAGCAAACATTTCCATGCTGTATTTACGTCTCATTCGTTTGAGCACAGAATTCGATCCGGATTGGAGCGGAATATGAAGATGACGGACAACCTTATCTGAACGTTTGAGTACATCAATAACATCATCGGTCACTTGACTTGCTTCAATAGATGAAATCCTCAAACGTTTAAGACCTTTCACTTTTTCATCAAGATCGGATAATAGTTGAGCAAAGTTATAGTCTTTCATATCTTCGCCGTACCCTGCTGTATGAATACCAGTAAGGACGATTTCCTGATATCCAGCATCAACGAGCTGCTGAGCTTGTTCAATAACGTGTTCAGGCTTTCTTGAACGGAGCAGTCCTCTCGCCCATGGAATGATACAGAACGTACAGAAATTGTTGCAGCCTTCTTGGATCTTTAAGGATGCACGGGTCCGATCTGTGAAAGCTGGTACGTCTAGTTCTTCGTACACACGTGCTTTCATGATGTTCCCAACACCATTGATCGGCTGGCGTTCCTGTTTATATTGCTCGATATACTTAAGCATCTTAACCCGGTCCTGTGTTCCGACTACGACATCGACCCCAGGGATTGCCATGATTTCAGCAGGAGATGTTTGGGCGTAACAGCCGGTAACACAAATAACAGCATCAGGGTTTTTCCGAATCGCACGACGAATTACCTGCCGGCTTTTCTTATCTCCAGTGTTCGTCACGGTACACGTATTGATCACGTATACATCTGCACGTTTTTCAAAATTCGTTCGGTCATAGCCCTCACTTTGAAACAGCTGCCAGATTGCTTCTGTCTCATAGTGATTAACCTTACAACCTAATGTATGAAACGCTACGGAAGGCATAGTATGGTCACCTCGATAGTTCAAATTGATAGGAAATGGCGGAAAGCACGTATAATGGAGCTGTTTCCGTTCTTAATATACGTGGTCCTAAGCCGCAAGTTATAAACCCTGCAGCTTGCAACACCGTGACTTCCTCTTCAGTCAGACCACCTTCTGGTCCGATAATGACAAAGACACGATCGTTGGATATGTCTGCGGTTGAGAATAAATTGGCAAGCTTTGCAGTTTCATTCGCTTTTGCCTCTTCTTCATACGCAATTATTTTAATAGTGTACGAATCACTCAATGTGAGTAGTTCTTTAAACGGAACTGGTTCCGAGCATTTTGGTATACGACTTCGGTGCGATTGTTCCGCTGCTTCTTTAATAATCTTCTGCAGCCGTTCCGTTTTCTTTTTTCCCTTTTTTCGGTCCCATTTTACAATCGACCTTGAAGCATGAAAGGGGATAAATTGGTTCGCGCCTAGCTCAGTTCCTTTTTGGACAATCATTTCTAGTTTATCATGCTTCGGCAACCCTTGTGCGATAGTTACATAAATTGGCAATTCAGTTTGTTCATCCAACCATTTCTCGATGGATAGTTCAACTGCTGAATCTGTAATCTCATCAACTGCGCAGACAGCAACACGCGTCTGATTATCACAGACGATCAGATGATCTCCAGAGGTCATTCGCATCACTTTGGAAATATGCTTGACATCTTCTCCTGTAATCGTAGCATGTGAATCGGTCATTTGATCAGGTGTCACAAAATATCGTTGCATTCGTTATTCCTCTTCCTCTATAGGGTGCTTTGAAGGTTTACTTGCAATAAAAGCAACCCAATCTTCCATAATGAGAGTTTCTTCAATGTGAAATCCACTTTGTATGAGAGAGTTTTTCACTTCTTCTTTTTTCCCACGAATGATTCCTGATGTAATGAACTTTCCGTCAGGTTTTAAAAGATTGAATGCATCTTGATCAAATCTCAATATAATTTCAGCAAGGATATTAGCAACAATAACGTCATACTTACCATCAACATGATCTAATAAATTGTTTTGACGGACCGAAACTCGATCCTGTTCTTTATTCAATTTAATATTCAGCCTTGCACTGTTTACCGCAACTTCATCAAGATCCATTGCATCAACTTGCCGAGCTCCGAGCTTTGCAGCAGCAATACTCAGCACACCTGAACCTGTCCCGACATCTGCCACGTGAACATTAGGGCGAATCGCCTTTTCCAAAGCCTGGATACACATGACCGTTGTTGGATGTGTTCCTGTACCAAATGCCATTCCAGGATCAAGCTCAATGATGATTTCATCTGTATTGACCGCATCATATTGTTCCCAGGTCGGGGTAATCGTAATTCGCTCTGAAATTTTGACTGGTTTATAATATTTCTTCCACGCTGTTGCCCATTCCTCTTCATTTACTTCACTAATGTTAATCGTATTATGTCCAAGATCGATATCATGGATCAACAATCCGTTAATTGCTTCTTTTATTTCATCCACCGTCTCTCCAAGAAAACTCGTAACAGGAAGATAGGCTTTCACGATAACACCCTCTGTCGGGTAGTCATCAGGGTTAAGTTGGTAGATCTCTCCCATAGAAGTATCCCAGACTTTTATCAGATCCTGCGGGTCTTCAATGACCACCCCGCTCGCACCAGCCTCATGAAGGATATTTGAAATCGGTTCAACTGCTTCTTGAGTAGTATGAATGCTGATTTCTGACCATTTCATTGATCTACCAACCGTCCTTTCTTATTAAAAACATACATACATTACATGAATAAGTGCAATTGCAGCCACTTTGTAATACGGGCTAAGAACGAACCTTTTATTCGCCTTTAAAAGCCCTTCTTACCTTGCTGAATAAATTGTCTTGCTGCTCATCAACGGTTTCTCCGCTTATTTCTGCAAATTCACGTAGTAATGTACGTTGACGATCGTTCAGGTTTTTAGGTGTGATTACTTTTACTTTAACATGCTGATCTCCCTGTCCATATCCCCGCACATTCGGAACACCCTTACCACGGAGACGGAAGTTTGTTCCAGATTGTGTGCCTGCGGGAATTTTCAGCTTAACCTTCCCATGCAGCGTCGGTACTTCGATTTCGTCACCAAGAGCAACCTGCATAAATGTCAATGGCATATCCACAAAGATATCGTCCCCATCTCGTTTGTAAAACTCATGGGGCATAATTCGAGCAACGACATAAAGGTCACCTGAAGGTCCACCGTTTTCACCAGGTTCACCTTTACCGGTGACACGTATTTGCTGGCCATGATCGATACCTGCAGGAATTTTCACGTGAATTTTCTTTTGCTTACGTACTTTTCCTTTTCCGTTACACGTTGAACACTTATCTTTGATAAATTTACCTGTACCCTCACAGTGATGGCAGACACGGCGATTGACAACACGACCAAATGGTGTGTTTTGTTCTACGTTCAACTGACCGCTCCCACCGCAATGTGAACATGTATCAGGCTTTGTTCCTGGTTTTGCTCCAGATCCAAAGCAAGTATTACATTCTTCTTCTTTTGGAATTTGAATATCTGTTTCTTTTCCAAACACCGCTTCTTCAAATTTAAGAGTCATCGTATACTGAAGGTCAGCACCTTGTCTTGGAGCGTTCGGATTTCGTCTTCCGCCGCCACCAAAGAACATATCAAATATATCCCCGAATCCTCCGCCAAAGTCAGCTCCGCCAGCACCGAACCCTTGATTTGGATCGGTATGCCCAAACTGATCGTAATGTGCTTTCTTTTGTGAATCGCTTAACACATCATAGGCTTCTTTAACTTCCTTAAATTTCTGCTCTGCATCCGATTCTTTATTAACGTCCGGATGATACTTTCTCGCGAGCTTCCGATAAGCTTTTTTCATCTCATCCGTTGAAGCATTTTTATCCACTCCAAGGACGTCGTAATAGTCTCGCTTACTCAATACACTCACTCCCGGTTCCTTTTACATACATAACGATTATCATATCACTATTTCCAAGTAAAATAAACGTGAAAAAAGTCAAAGCCAAGAAAACTGACTTTGACTTTTGTCTTATAGAACGTTACTACTTCTGTTTGTTCTCGTCATCTACCTCTTCATACTCAGCATCTACAACATCGTCGTCAGCTTTTTTCTCTTCGCCACCCTCTTGCTCTTGGGCTGCCTGAGCTTGTTGAGCCGCTTGTTCATAAAGCTTTGTAGAAAGCTCTTGAACGATTGTTTGTAGCTCATCCTTAGACGAACGAATCGCTTCGAGATCGTTGTCTTCAATTGCCTGTTTCACTTTATCCTTTGCTTCATTCGCTTTCGCTACATCCGCTTCATCTACATTTCCTTCGAGGTCCTTCAAGGTTTTCTCGGTTGTAAATACAAGCTGATCTGCTTCGTTTCGAAGGTCAACCTCTTCACGACGCTTTTTATCCGCCTCAGCATTCTCTTCTGCATCTTTCACCATGTTTTCGATTTCATCATCAGACAATCCTGAAGAAGAAGTAATCGTAATTGATTGTTCTTTGTTCGTTCCAAGATCTTTTGCTTTTACGTTAACGATTCCGTTTGCGTCAATATCGAACGATACTTCGATTTGCGGTACTCCGCGAGGTGCTGGTGGAATATCGGAAAGCTGGAAGCGTCCCAACGTTTTGTTGTCAGCAGCCATTTCACGTTCACCTTGAAGCACATGGATATCAACAGACGGCTGATTGTCAGCAGCTGTTGAGAATACTTGGGATTTGCTTGTCGGGATCGTTGTGTTCCGCTCGATGAGCTTCGTGAATACCCCACCCATTGTTTCGATTCCAAGAGATAGCGGAGTAACGTCAAGTAAAACGACGTCTTTAACATCCCCAGTCAGTACACCTGCTTGAACAGCAGCGCCGAGCGCAACAACTTCATCAGGGTTTACACCTTTGTGAGGATCTTTTCCAGTTATTTTTTTGATTGCATCCTGAACAGCTGGAATACGAGTAGAACCACCGACAAGAACAACTTTATCGACGTCAGATGGTGTAAGTCCTGCATCCTTTAAGGCTTGACGTGTAGGTCCCATCGTACGTTCTACGAGGTCCGTAGTCATTTCATCGAATTTTGCGCGAGTCAAATTAACTTCAAGGTGCTTAGGTCCTGAAGCATCTGCTGTAATAAACGGCAATGAAATTTGCGTTTGTGTAACGCCTGAAAGGTCTTTCTTCGCTTTTTCAGCAGCATCCTTTAAGCGTTGAAGTGCCATTTTATCTTGAGATAGGTCTACACCGTTTTCTTTTTTAAATTCGCTTACGAGATAATCAATGATTTTCTGGTCAAAGTCATCTCCACCTAGTGCGTTATCTCCAGAAGTTGCTTTTACTTCGAAGAATCCATCCCCAAGTTCAAGCAAGGAAACGTCAAACGTACCGCCGCCAAGGTCATAAACAAGGATCGTTTGGTCTTCTGATTTTTCAAGGCCATATGCAAGTGCAGCAGCCGTTGGTTCGTTAATGATACGCTCAACTTCAAGTCCTGCAATCTTTCCAGCATCTTTTGTAGCTTGACGCTGTGAATCATTGAAATATGCTGGGACCGTGATAACTGCTTTTGTTACTTTTTCACCAAGATACGCTTCCGCATCGGACTTAAGCTTTTGAAGAATAATTGCAGAAATTTCTTGTGGTGTGAACTCTTTACCCTCTGCTTCAACCTTGTAATCTGTACCAATATGGCGCTTGATTGAAATGATTGTGTTCGGGTTTGTAATTGCTTGGCGTTTCGCAACCTCACCGACTAAACGCTCACCATCTTTAAATGCAACAACAGATGGTGTTGTACGATTACCTTCCGGGTTTGGTATTACAGTTGCTTCTCCGCCTTCCATAACGGCAACACAAGAGTTTGTGGTACCTAGATCAATCCCTATAACTTTACTCATGAAAAATACCTCCTATAGTTAATATGTAGCTGTTATTTGGTGTTCACTTTGACCATCGCAGGTCGGATAACACGGTCTTTCAGCATATAGCCTTTTTGTAAAACTTCGACAACCGTGTTATTTTCGTACTCTTCGCTTTGAACTTGCATAACTGCTTGATGAAGGTGTGGATCAAAAACTTCCCCTTTAGCATTGATTTCCTCAACACCCTCTTTTTGAAGTGCGTCGATCAACTGATTATAAACCATTTGAACTCCTTGTAATAAGGATTTCGCTTGTTCTTCATCCGTTTGCAGATTCATCGCACGTTCAAAGTTATCGATAACCGGTAATAACCCTTCTACCATTCCAAGAGCTTTGTACTTCGCTGCTGCTTCTTTTTCCTCTCGTGTACGGCGACGGAAGTTATCGTAATCCGCTTGTGTACGAAGCATACGATTCTTTATCTCTTCAAGTTCCTGTTCAAGTTCAGAAACTGGATCTTTTTCTGCTGTTTTTTGATCTTCTTTTAACTGATCATTGTTTTGAGATTCTTCTGAATCAATGATGTCTTCATTCGTTGTATCAACAGCCTCTTCATTAACTGCTTCAGCCTGTTGGTTTTTCTCTTCCATTATCGTTTTCACCTCCTAAAATGTGATCCTCTAAAACAATAAAATCACATGCTACAGGTATTTCCACAATCAATTCGAAAAATACCGTTCTGTAAGAACCCTCGTTAAATCTTTTGAGAGAAGGTCGAGTAATCCAATAACACGTGTGTACTCCATCCGGGTTGGACCCAGAATGGCCAATGTACCCATATGCTGCCCGCCGATTGAATAGCTTGCTGTGATTAAGCTACAGTTTTTCATTTCCTGTAACAAGTTCTCAGCACCAATTTTAACCTTGATACCAGTTGGCTCATCTTGATGGAGAAGCCTTTGAACGAGCTCATACTCCTCGATTGCATTATAGAGTGCCTTCACCTTTTCAACATCCTGAAATTCAGGTTGATTCAGAATGTTGGTTTTTCCACCGTAATAGACTCTATCCGACTTTTCAGTTTGAAACAACCGCACCAAGAAATCAAGAATTTTTTCATAGCTGTTTAAATTAGATGCGAGCAGCCCTTCCACTTCCTCTAGCAGCCTTTTCTTTAGTTGAGAGAAAGGAACCCCTATAAGACGCTCATTTAAAATATTCACTGTTCGTTCGATATCGGATGCGTCCATGTCAACTGGCAAGTCGACCGTATACTTTTCTACGTGACCAGTATCTGTAATTAGAATCAATACAGCAGTCCCAAGTGATATCGGTACGATCTGCAGGTGCTTTAATTTCGTTTCATAAACCTCTGGTCCGAGGATGATCGAAGTATATTTTGTAATATCAGACAACATCTTAGCTGAGTGTTCAATCAACAACTCAAGCTCGGACATTCGATTTTGAAATAAGGCATGAACCTGTTGCAAATCGGAATTGGTCAGTCTAACAGGAGACAGCAAATGATCCACATAAAAACGGTACCCTTTTTCAGATGGAATTCGTCCTGATGAAATATGGGTCTTTTCAATAAACCCCATATCTTCAAGGTCAGCGAGTTCATTACGTATCGTGGCAGAACTGAACGTAATATCCTCTCGTTTGGAGATGCTTCTGGAACCCAGTGGCTCTGCATTCCTTATATACTCGTCGATCAGGATTTGGAGAATAAGTAGCTGACGATCCGTTAACATCTGGTCTCATCTCCCTTGTTAGCACTCGATATGAATGAGTGCTAATTCTACTTAATAAATTACCAAATCAGAAATCCCTTTGTCAATATTTTAGGTCTGTGTTCAAAAAGTAGACGAATCAGGATCATTTATATGAAATTCGACTAAAATCATCACGCCCTGTGATAACGTCGTACTGACTCACGTCCTGTGAGCCCAAGGCACGACAGTTTTGAGGAAGGCTACTTACTCGGATAACATCTTTGCTGCCTTGCACCGAGGAAGCCTCCATCGGTAGCAACGAGCGGTACTTGCACATAAGCTACGAGTTGTACCGAGGAAGCCTGCATCCTAGGTTACGCTTGTAGACGCAGGTACACATTAACTAATCTTGTTAGATGCAGGTGCATGGGCTCTTGGATACTTTTTGAACTACCTTTTAGATTACCCCGATGAATTCTTGAAAAACCTCATTACCAAGAAAGATTCCCTGTTCGGACAACCTTACTGTCTCTGAAGTATTGATAATCAAGTTTCGCTTCTCAAGCATATCGATTTGTTCTGAAAAAAGTTCATCAAGTCGGCATCCGAATTTTTGATGAAACTTCGTCTTACTAACGCCTTCCATTTTCCGTAGTCCGAGGAATAGTTCTTCTTCCATTCGTTCATTCAATCTCATCTGAGTTCGTTCCCTTTGTGGAAGTTCGCCATTTTTTATTTTACGGATATAATGAGGGAGCGGTTTAACATTTTCATAGCGGGTATTAGATAAGTAACCATGTGCTCCTGCCCCGATTCCGTAATATTCGTCATTATCCCAATAAACCAGATTATGTCTACTTTCATAGACTTCACGGGCAAAGTTACTTACTTCATACTGTCGATAACCGTGAGCTTTCATCTGGTCAATCAAATGTTGGAACATATCTGCTTCAATATCCTCACTTGGAAGCGTAAGTGTTCCTTTCCGTTGGCGGTTAAAAAACACGGTCTGCTTCTCAACTTGAAGGGAATAAGCTGAAATATGAGGGACATCCAACTGAATCGCTTGTTGAACGGATTCTTTAAACATGTCCAACGTCTGACCAGGTAAGCCGAACATCAAGTCAATCGAAATATCTTCGAAACCATATTGGTGTGCCGCTTCGATCATCTTGATCACATCGGCACTACGGTGTGTTCGATTTAACTTCTTCAACAGTTCATCTTGAAAAGCCTGAACACCAATACTTAAACGATTGACGCCAGCATTCTTCAATAGCCCTAGCTTTGTACGATCAGTTACAGCAGGGTTTGCTTCTACTGTATATTCGACCTTCGAAAGATCAGGCTGGAAGGCAGCTCGAACAATATTCAGCATTCGTACCAATTGTTCCTCATTCAACGCTGTTGGTGTGCCCCCACCAATGTAAATCGATGAAAGGTTATCAAACGGGTGTACGTCAGTAACTCGTCTGATTTCTTCCTCCATTGCATCTAAATAATCATCAACAGGTTGGCCTTCAAGCAAAAATTTATTAAAGTCACAATAATGACAGATTTGTTCACAAAACGGGATATGAATATAAACTGCCTTTGCCATGCTAACCACAACTCTCTACTTTTCGTCGTTCATCATTTGAATCATTATCTAATCTGGTAAAATGGAAGAGGCTGACTCTTTCATGAGCCAACCTCTGTCAAAAGAGTTTTCAACTGATAAATTTTTTTACGTTAGTCGTCGGAATCCATTCGCAAGACAGACATGAAGGCTTCTTGAGGAACTTCAACATTACCGACTGTCTTCATGCGTTTTTTCCCTTCCTTCTGTTTCTCCAAAAGCTTACGTTTACGAGAAATATCTCCACCATAACATTTCGCAAGGACGTTCTTACGCAATGCTCTAATATTGGTTCGGGCCACAAATTTTGTCCCAATCGCTGCTTGAACAGGGATTTCGAATTGATGTCGCGGAATCAATTCTTTCAGCTTTTCTACGACTGCTTTCCCTCTGTCGTGTGCAAAATCGCGGTGGACTATGACAGAAAGCGCATCAATTTTTTCTGAATTAAGAAGGATGTCCATTTTAACAAGTTTCGATTGTCTATATCCGATCAATTCATAATCAAGGGATGCATACCCCTTCGTACTCGACTTCAATTGATCGAAGAAATCATAGACGATTTCAGAAAGCGGGATTTCATAAATGATATTCACACGGATATCATCTAAATATTCCATCGTTATAAAATTACCACGTTTTCTCTGGCAAATTTCCATAACGGCTCCAACGTAATCATTTGGAGTCATAATGGAAGCTTTCACATAAGGCTCTTCAACATAATCAATCAATTGTTGATCAGGCATATTCGAAGGGTTGTCGACAATTAGCTTCTCACCGTTCGTCAGGTACACATGATAAATCACACTCGGAGCTGTGGTGATTAAATCAATACCGAATTCTCGTTCGATACGCTCCTGAATGATCTCCATATGAAGAAGACCGAGGAACCCGCAACGGAAGCCGAAACCTAACGCCTGTGAAGTTTCTGGTTCATATTGTAGTGATGAGTCATTTAACTCTAATCGCTCTAAAGCCTCACGTAAATCATTATAGTTAGCTGAATCCACCGGATAGAGTCCGCAATACACCATTGGATTCATCCGACGATAGCCTGGAAGCGGTTCAACAGCGCCGCCTTTTGCCGATGTGATTGTATCCCCAACCCGTGTATCCCCAACGTTTTTAATTGAAGCGGTCAGGAATCCAACATCACCGACAGTCAATTCATCCTTCATGACCGGTTTTGGTGTAAAGACTCCTAATTCATTCACCTCAAATTCTTTACCAGTCGCCATCATCTTGATTTTTTCTCCGACTTTCACCGTGCCTTCTGTAACACGAATATAGGCGACCACCCCACGATATGGATCGTAAAGCGAATCAAAGATCAATGCCTTTAAAGGAGCTTCTGGATCCCCTGAAGGCGGTGGAACCTTTTCAACGATTTGTTCGAGTATTTCTTCGATACCGATACCACTTTTTGCGGAAGCGAGCACAGCATCAGATGCATCAAGCCCGATCACATCCTCTACCTCTTTACGGACTCGTTCCGGTTCAGCACTCGGTAGGTCGATTTTATTAATGACAGGAAGTATTTCCAAGTCGTTTTCGAGAGCAAGATAAACGTTCGCTAAAGTCTGTGCTTCAATCCCTTGCGCCGCATCAACGATCAACAGCGCTCCCTCACATGCAGCAAGACTTCTGGAAACCTCGTACGTGAAATCGACGTGTCCTGGTGTATCGATCAAGTGAAAAATATATTCCTGTCCATCCTTCGCTTTATAGGTCAATTGAACAGCATTCAATTTAATTGTAATTCCGCGTTCACGTTCTAAATCCATTGCATCTAGCATTTGTTCCTTCATCTCTCGGTGGGTTAACGCGCTTGTTTTCTCAAGAATCCGGTCGGCCAATGTTGATTTACCATGGTCAATATGGGCGATGATTGAAAAATTTCGGATTCTCGATTGGCGATCTAATTTATCTCTTTTATCCATTGTCTTCACTCCTAAGGTCGTACAACTAAGCTAGCATTGATTATAGCAATAGCATTGTTTTTATTCAATCGTTTCTCCCATCTAATGCAAAACAAGGTAAAACAATAGCTTCCCAGCCATATAAAAAGCCTGAGAAAAGGTTGCGGTTCCTTCGCTCAGGCTATTTTAGTCAGAAGACTTGAATAAATAAGTGTGCGAAACATTTTTTCACGTGCAACTCCCGGTTTTGGCGTGTTACTCAAAAATCGCCTTAGGATGAATCAGCTTATCCGAACATCAAGTAAAAGAGTTTATTAATGATCGTAGTAATGATTGTCAATGTTACCGTCAACAACTCACTGATGAAACCGGAAACCTTCGCTCCAAGATCTGAAAACACATTATATGCCTCAATATCTTCAAGCTTTTCCTGTTTCTCTTTAATATCATGACTTGTTATTTCTTGACCAAGGACTTCAGCTTCGACCTTTCCGTTCTCCTCTATCGTCCACTCGAGTGCACCATTCGATTCGGTTCCCTTCATCTTATCCATCTGTTCTGATACTTGCTGCATTCCAAGTAAAATGCCAAACAAAAGCACAGAAACCAGAACGAGACTTTTCATGAAAAATCGAATCATACACAACTCCTCCTAATAGCCTGACGTAAGTGGACATAATGGTACAAGCATATGTGTGTTTACTATATAATAGAACTCAATGTGTATAAGAATGACTGTTCTTTTGGTCGACTTCTCCGTGCAAAGCGGTGTTAAGTCCTCCTGCAATGACATTTGCCATATCTTCAATAAAAACATCGACTTCTTTCGGGGTAACAATTAAATTATGTCCTAATGGTGCAAGAACTTCTTTTATGAGCTGACGCTTTTGGTTCTCCTCAAGGGTACCAATCATTCCGAGATAAGCCTGACGATTTTCTTCACTCGGTAGATCTTCATCGGTCAATTCTTTCCGTTCTCCAAAGGTCATCCCTGCAGGAGTCAATGATTTGGATGGGTTGTCCCCTTCACGCATTTCACGACCAAAATGCTTGAGGATGTAATCGATCGTATCACTTGTAATCGTGACCGCATCGACAACGGTTGGTACACCAATTGAAATAACAGGAATTCCAAGTGTTTCTTTGCTAAGTTCTTTTCGTTTGTTCCCGACCCCTGAACCAGGATGGATTCCTGTATCCGAAACCTGGATGGTTGCATTCACACGTTCAATCGCGCGGGAAGCAAGCGAATCAATCGCAATTACAAAGTCAGGCTTCGTCTTTTCGATTACTCCATCGATAATTTCACTCGTCTCAATACCAGTGACCCCCATTACCCCTGGGGAGAGTGCGCTGACGGGACGGAATCCATCTTGTACGTTTTCAGGTGCTAGCTCAAAAAGATGTTTTGTAACTAATAAACTTTCAATTGTACTTGGACCAAGAGCATCTGGAGTAACATTCCAGTTACCAAGTCCTACGACGAGACAACTTGCGTCCTTCGGAATTTTCAACTCTTCTAAGAAGTTATGAAATTCTCTCGCGAAGACTTCTTGAACACGCTCCTGTAATGCAGAATCCTTTTGTCGAATTCCCTGCATTTCCATCGTCAAATAGGTCCCGGTCTTTTTTCCAGTCACCTTGGCACCTGCTTCTTCGATATCGACTCGGGTTATTTTGATTCCATCTACATCACGTTCTTTAACAATCACTCCATCAATTGTTTGCTTTGACTTTTCTTCCTGTTCTTTTGAGATCATCTCACGGGCTTCAATCGCAAGGTCCGTTCGTATGTTATACATTTCTAGATCTTTATCCATAATACGCCACCACCCTGGTTTGTTTTTGCATTTTTCATTAGGATGACCTTTTTCCAATTGTTTCATTCTTTTATTCCGATTGTTCAACAAACGATTGCATTTATACGAGGGGTTTGGTAGAATACTTTGTGTTGTATTTTTCGCAATTTCGGTTGCATTCAAGGAGGTGAACGGACGGAATGGCAAACATTAAATCTGCTATTAAACGTGTAAAGACAAGCAATAAGCATCGTGCTCACAATGCTTCTATCAAATCTTCTATGCGCACAGCCATTAAGACTTTTGAAACAAAGGTGGCGAACAACGACGCTGAAGGTGCTAAGGAAGCATTCTTGGTTGCAACCAAAAAGCTTGATAAAGCAGCAGGAAAAGGTATCCTTCACAAAAATGCTGCAGCACGACAAAAATCTCGCCTTGCTAAGCAATTAAACAGTGTAAGTGCATAATACTTACTTTTTAATTACAAACATGAACAAACGACCTTACTTACAGGTCGTTTTTTATTGCAGTTATAAAAAAAGCTTCATCGCTAAAAGAAAATCAGCTCAGGTCCAAGCATCCCTGCATGGACCTGAGCCCTCTTTAATACTCTATTTTTAAAAGGGATCATGCGTGTTCATTCTGTTTACCGAGCTCTGTGATGAATAGTTCAAGTGTTAACGTTTTATCCATTTGACCCGTCTTCATTTTAAAGTCAGCATCCGCCGCTTGGATCAATATGGTTTTCAGTTCGTTATCGGAAAACGAATTCCCCTGTCTAGATGCAATTTTAACGGCATAAGGGTGCAGCGACAGAGTGGATGCCATTTTTTTCTCCGTAAATCCCTGTTCCCGTAACTGTTTGACCTGTAGGATGATGCGAAACTGTCTTGCTAAAAGTGCCATAAGCTTGATTGGTTCTTCGTTTTGTTTCAGTAAGTCATAGACAATTCGAAACGCCTGATCGATTCTTCGGTTAACGACATGCTCTACCAATGTAAAAACATTGTTTTCAAGCGATCTAGAAATAAGTTCATCAACTGTTGACGGTTCAATTTGACCAGCATCACCCACATATAAAGCCATTTTTTTCACTTCATTAATTAAAAGCCCGAGGTCGTCTCCCTGCAATTGGATTAACCGTTCCGCTGCTTCATCGGTTATTGTAACATTTTCCTGTTGAGCAGTATGCTGGATCCAATCCTTTAACGCTTTTTCATTCATTTTATCCGTATGAACAAGTTCAGCCTGTTTTTTGAGAAGCTTAACGATTTTTTTCCTTTCGTCAAGTTTTTCATACGGGGCATCAACGATCACGATGGATTGTGACGACGGATTGTTTAAATACGCTTCTAAGCGTGCAAGGTCATGTTCGACTTTCACCTTCGCCTTAGATCCTGTTAAAAAGTATGGATTTTGAATGATTACGACACGATACTCACCCATGAAGGGTAAAGTCTCTGCATCTTCAAGTGCAGTTTCGATCGGAGTTTCCTCCATATCATACGTAGATTTATTAAAATCGGCAGAATCCTCATCCAGGGTAGCCTGAACAATCATTTGGCGTGTATAATCTAATATGTACTTCTCTTTACCGTATAATAAATACAGGGAAGAAAACGACTTGTGCTTCAAGTTTTGCGCTAATTCTTTAATGGACAATTTTATCACTCCTCTTTCTTATCCTAAACATTTGTGACAAAATTGCCAAGCATTGAAATAAAGGGAATGACTCCTGGTCAAAGAGTTAAAACTCCTTGTGAGCCATCCCCATTTATATAAACGTTAACTGCTAAGACCCGGGATACCTAACCGTTAACGATAATATCTTCCCCGTAAGCTTATTGTTATGATATCCTATGCAGGGTGAAACTATAGGTGTCAACTCTTAGTAATATAGGCTAGAAATAAGGGAAAACAACCAAATTTTTCTCTATCGCTGATGAATAGGTTTCACCGAATTGTAAAAAATACATATGTGGATTTTTTTATTTATTTACCGTATACTTATATTGAAACAGGAGGGTTGCGACAATGAATGATTTTGAAAAAGATGTACAAACAAAAACCAACGACGTCGTTGATTCCGGCCTTGGTTTTATTTACTCATTTTTATTCTTTACCGTCATTTTCTTTATCGGTGTAATTATCAAGGCGGTTGCGCTTTAAGGATCGTAACATCGTGACGGCTCTTTTTATGGGTACATATATGTTTACTAAAGGTTGACTCAGCGGAAACTGATCAACAAGGATAACTCGGCAAACAAGGACTTCTCTAACAACGGAGCACCTTGAACCAGTGAGTTATCCTTTTATGTTTCACGAGGGTCAGCTTTTTCATGTTTGTCTGACTATTCTTCTCGGTTTAATACGGTCTCGATTTCAGTTTTATAAGGGGTAAGCTTTAGTCGGATTCCTCCATCCAAGTCGGTTCTATAGATTGAAACCCCCTGCTTTGCAAGCCTATTGATCACTTCGAGGGCCGGGTGCTGATACCGATTATCCACCCCAGCCGATATTAATGCGATCTCGGGTTGAACATGATTTAGAAAAGGTTGCGTGCTGGATGTATCACTCCCATGATGACCAACCTTCAGAACATCTATCTTTAAATTTGGGTAGGATCGCACAAATCGTGCCTCCTGTTCTTTCTCCATATCTCCCATAAACAAGAAACGGCTCTGATATAATTTGAAATAGAGGATGATCGAACGATTGTTTTTGGAGGTGCCGCTTTGGTTAGGACCTAGAACTTTAAAGGTTTGACCTCCTGTTGTCCACTTCATTCCATCCCGAACTAGGTGAATTGGAATACCTTTTTCCTGTATGTGATTTAAAAGCTGTTCCTCAGAATTATCATACATGCTTGATTTCCCATATAAAACGGATTCAACTTGAATGGAATCGATGACCTCCAAAGCTCCGCCAACATGATCAATATGCCCATGAGTTAATATCAGTGCGTTTATGCTTCGTATCCCCCTTGCCTTTAAGTATGGGACGAGTATATCTTCACCTGTATTAAATGACTTTCTTCGTTCCATCCATCGCTCTTTCTCAAATTGAAAAAACCCTCCCGAATCAATTACATAAACACCTCTGCGAAATGGTAGTTCAACTACGATCGCATCACCTTGACCAACATCAACCATGGTTACGTAACCGTTTCGATCAACGTAAGGCAGGATCCATAGAAATATAAACACAATGATTGTTACGAAAAACGGGGTTGTCAATTTATGGTAAGAAACCGCTTTTTCCCAGCGAATCAGGAACCATATCAGGGTCACGATCAGGATGAACATCATCATGCCATCTGGTCTTCCGAACGTCAGTAACCCAAATGGCAAAGACGAGCTCACTTCCATAAGAAAATGAATAAGTGAAAAGGATAACTCTAACATTTTTGCAAAAACAACCCAAACCGGTATCGGAACCCAACTGTATAAAATGAACGTTAAGAAAATCATCGGCAGAATGATAAGGGTTACTAGAGGGATTAATATCATATTCAATGGAAGCGACCAGAGCGAAAACTCATAAAAATTCCATAATACGATTGGGATTGAAGCGATTTGAGCAATAATAGATGCTGCAAACAATTGACTGAGCGTACTTTTACATCTAAGAATGATCTTACTTGATAAGAGAATTGAAACTGTAATCAAAAAGGATAACTGAAATCCAAGATGAAAAATGTACGTTGGTTTAATGAGAAGTAGTACGAAACATACGATGCTTATTTGATTAATGGGAGGAATTTTCATACGGAGAAGTGAAAGGATACAGACGATTGCTGCCATGAAACCCGCTCTAAGAACAGATGGTGCAGCACCAGTAATGATGATGATCAGTGGTATAATTCCTAGTAATCCCCATAATCCTTTTTCTCTTGTCATTCCGAACCGGAGCAGCAAAAAAAAAGTGAGTCCAAGGGCTGAGCCTACATGAAGTCCAGAAACAGCTAGTAAGTGGATTAATCCGAGGGACTGGTAATGAGTGATCAGAGTTTCATCAATGCCAGATCGATCTCCAAAAAGCAATGCGTTGACCATCCCGGATAATTTATCAGGAAAATCTTTGCTGATCTTGTTTATTTGCTCATGTCGATATTGATGTAACCGGTTTATAAAATTATCTTGAAACTGACATTGCCCTACACTAAATTCCACCGGCCTCAATACCCAATGAATTCCGTAATATGACTTTAAAAACGCTCGATAATCGAAGCTATAAAAATTCCTTGTTTGTCCAGGCTTTTCTAATGATCCATCAAACGTACACAGTATACCGGGTGATAAAGCAGCAAAAGCCTTTTGTTGATTTTCCGATCGTATTTTATAATGGATTTGAAGCTGTTCTCCATCAGACAATTCCATTCGAAACGATAATCGATCCCCATCCACGACAGGTTGAGATGAAATCGCACCTTCAAATCGGGAAGTTTGGGGAGATAAAGAGGTTGAGTGGAGGTCTTCATAATAGGGGGTATAGAAGTAAAAGAATATAAACGATACACAGGTACAAAAAAGAATCGGAATCGACGCTTGCTTTCGGGAGAGGATTATGAGGAATATCAATAAAAAAAATAGCCACCAACGTTCGGTTGTGGTTACAATCGCAATGATGGCAGCTAACACAATCATATGTAGGGAATCATTTCTCAATAGGGCTCCTTCTCCAACTCATATATTCGTTCATAATCCTGCTCGAATTCACTGAGTTTCTCTTCACTTGCTCCAAGCTTCCTTAATTCATGAAGCATTTTGGATGATAAATCGCGCTTACTTTTTGAGGTTAGATCATAGTGTTCCTCCAACCGTACTAATTCCGTTTGGACGCCCGCCTGCTTAAACAATTGAATGGCATAAGGATGATTTTTATAGTCCTTTGCATAATATACCTTTTTGATCCCTGCCTGAACAATTGACTTGCAGCATTGTAAACAAGGAAAATGGGTGACGTATATCTCTGCGTTTTCTGTGGCGACTCCAAATTTTGCACACTGTAAAAGGGCGTTCATTTCTGCATGCACCGTTCTTACACAATGACCATCTATGACATAGCAGCCCTCATCAAGACAATGTTCTCCACCAGAAATGGATCCATTATAGCCTCCAGCGATTATTCGCTTATCCCTCACGATTGTAGCTCCCACTTTTAAACGTTCGCATGTACTTCGCATCGCGAGAAGTGTACTTTGCGCCATAAAATATTGATTCCATGAAATCCGATCCATTTATTAAACAGCTCCCTTCCATCTTCTTTTAGTTTATCGATTCTTTCTTAATATAGTCAATGTAAATTCTAGATCGTTATTTTCTCTTTCATTTGCTCAAGTGTCTTTTCACCGATACCCGGTACATTTGTCAAGTCTTCAATCGATTGAAATGGTCCATGTTCCTCACGATATCGAATGATCGCGCCCGCTTTGGTTGGTCCAATTCCGGGAATCTCTTGTAACTCTGTTGCATCTGCCTTATTGATATTAACCCTGCCACCCTCCTCTTGTATTTGTGAAAAGGCCGGATTTTCCCCACTCTCCCCGATCTCAGGTACGTAAACAACCATTTCATCCTCCAACAATTTTGCAAGATTGATTCCGTTCGGGTTTGCATCTTCTGTAAAACCACCAGCCATCAAAATCACATCATTTATGCGCTTCCCGTTTGTAATCTGGTAAACATCAGGAGAACGAACAGCACCTTTTACATCTACCATCAGAACCTTGGAAGGATTTTTAGTCTTATCGTCTGTAACAGGGGTACTCGTTTCTAATGCCGATGTTTCTTTCTTAATTGTTCCCTTATTCAAAGCTGTGGGAGAACGATCTTTTTCCGTAAAATACGAATATCCCAAAAATAACGTCAGTATAGTTAAAACAACGATTATTCCGAACATCAAACGTTCTTTTTCGGTTAAAGAATCAAAGATGGTCATCACCCCTTTCGCAGGTTCGTTAAAGACTCTACTGTTTTATACATAATTGTCAAAACCATTTCATACATTTGAAGATAGAAGACGGTCAAAAGGAGGGGAGCTCATTTGAAGGTTGGAATTATCGGAACAGGGAATATGGGGTCAATACTAATTTCTGCTCTAATCGAATCATTAGCTGTTCGACCGTCCGAGATGATGATCATCAATCGCACAGTTAAAAAAGCTGAAAAGGTCAAGGATCAATACCCTGACATAAAGATCGGAAAAACAAACAATGAAGTTGCGGCGTTTGCAGACATTACCTTCTTATGTGTAAAACCGTTAGAATATTATGCTTTGCTTGAACGAATCTCGCCAGAACTCACAAGGGATAAATTAGTCGTTTCAATAACGAGTCCTATTTCAGTTGAACAACTGGAAGCACTCGTTTCTTGTTCTGTTGCAAGGGCGATACCAAGCATTACGAATCGAGCACTATCCGGTGCCTCATTAATAACGTATGGGAAAATGTGTTCACCACATAAACGTAAACAGTTAGACCAACTCATGTCCAAGATTTCTACACCTGTCGTCATTGACCAATCGATTACGAGAGTAGCCTCTGATCTGTCCAGCTGTGGTCCTGCATTTTTCAGCTTTCTCTTACAGGCATATATCGATAGTGCAGTTGAAGAAACGAATATTACAAAGGAACAAGCGACACAACTTGTTAGTGAAATGGTCATTGGAATGGGGAAACTTTTAGAAAAAGAAATCTACACGTTACCAACTTTGCAGAAAAAGGTATGTGTAAAAGGCGGGGTTACAGGTGAGGCGTTAAAGGTATTTGAAGCTGAACTAGGACCTCTTTTCAATCACGTAATTGAACGTACCCATCAAAAATATGACGAGGACTGTGAGGCAGTGGATCGCCAGATTACGAAGCAATATTAGAGGGTGAAGGTGATTCACGAAAACACCTTGATGTAAATTAATTCGTCACTGCTATTGAAAATCCTTTTTTACATTTTTATCTTACTGACTTGAAAATGGCAAGGGATGACTCAGCGAAGTCATCCCTTTCGATCGTTAAAATACTTTTTTTACTTTTCTAGCGACAAAAAACAAGCGTTCCGAATCCTGTGTCGGTTCGCGGTCAGAAAAATCAGATGTTATTGTCAAGACTTCAAATCCATTGTTTGTCAATAAAGCTTCATAAGTCGGTATTGAGTACGTTCTTTGGTAATGGTTTTCTTCATATCGTTTGTATAGATCCTCTTCAACATTAACGAAGAAGGTCAAATCATGGTGTACACTACCATCTTCAGTTCCAGGATGGCATTCCCATATATAACTTATATCATTTGAATTAAGTGTGTATACCTCTTCACCAAAAGTTTCGTTCATTTTATGAAGAGAATGAACATCAAATAAGAGCAAACCATCATCCTTAAGCAAATGATGGATGGAACGGAACGTAGTGTCCACATCCTCATGGGCTCGAAGGTAGTTTAGTGAATCACAAAAAATTATTACAGCATCTTGCTCGGGAAATCCATAAAGCTCACGCATGTCTTGTTGGAAAAATGGAATAGAGAGTCCTTTTGTATCCGCTTTTTGTCTAGCGATTGTCAGCATTTCCTCCGATAAGTCAACACCCGTTACATTAAATCCTTCTCGAGCAAGCCGCACCGATATCTCTCCAGTACCACAGCCGACATCAAGAACGGTTTCCACATTCTCCGAGCCAATCACATTCGTAAAGAAGCTCATCCACATGTCATAAGGTGCATCTTCCATAAGCCGATCATAAAGTACGGCAAACTGTTGATAGTTCATGTGTTTCACCCCGTTAGGTTAACAACCTTGTAATATCTATGTTCGGTGCATCTCCCCATAGCTTTTCAAGATTGTAATAAGACCTCTCATCTTTATGGAAAATATGGACAATGACATCACCTAGATCGATGAGTACCCACCTAGCATGCTCTAATCCTTCAAGCCGTTTGACCGGAACATCTTGCTCATAGGCGACCTCCTTTACCCCCCGCGCAATGGCTTCAACTTGCTTTTCAGAGTTCCCGTGACAGATCAAAAAATAATCGGCAACGAGGGAGATTCCACGTACATCGAGACCAACAATGTTATCAGCTCTTTTATCGTCCAGCGCCTTTATGGATTGCTCTACTAATTCACTTGTATTCATGACTTGCTCCTCCTTTGTTGACTCGCAATTTCATTATAAGTGTGTAATGTTTCAGGGTATACGGGCAGATTTCGTTTCATTAAGAACGTAATCGTATTTATAATTGCTTGTTTAACCGCTTCATCCAGGTTTTCTTCAGCAGTTTCACGCACTTCCTCTACGCCGGGAAAATGTCTTCCAGGTTCAATATAATCAGCAAGAAAGATGATTTTCTCTAAAAGCTGCATACCGATACGTCCTGACGTATGACTACGAATCGCTTGTAGAATTTCATCATCCTTGATCCCTACTTCAGATTCAACAAGATAAGCCCCTACTGGTGCATGCCAAAGCTCACTTCCATACTCCAATAATTCTTCTCCTAAATCTTCTTTTAAAATGATTTTCTGCATTTCTTCCTTTGCTCGAAATTTGGCATAGTCATGAAAAACTGCAGCAAGCATCGCCTTATGAGTATCTGCGTTAAACCGTTCAGCTAAGTCGATTGCGGTATCGACTACCCCAATTGTGTGTTCGTACCTATGTTGGGTTAAGTGCGGTTTGACTATTTCTAACGCTTCTTCTTTATTCATAAAGCAAATTCTCCTCAATGTATTTCCTTACTTCGGCTGTGACATAATAATCTGTCGTTCTGCCGCTTTTTATCTGTTCCCGTATCCACGTTGATGAAAGATCGATCGTTGGAAACTCAACCTGAACCAAGCTATCTTGATAGGGGCTTTTAAAATCCGAACCTGGTCGTTTCACGGCGATGAATGTTATTTCGTTCAAAAGCTCATCAATTCGATCCCACGTATGAAGTGAATCTACCATATCTCCACCAATAATAAAATAAAGATGCGAGGTCGGGTACATTCGTTTTAGTTCCTTCACCGTATCGATTGTATAGGACAATCCCTGTCGCTCGAATTCCAGAAGACAAAGCTCAAACCGATCCTCATCCACGATGGCCCGCTTGACCATTTCAATACGATCTTTTCCTTTTGTAATTGTCGAATTCTTCTTATGGGGTGGTTCTGCACTAGGTATAAACCATATACGATCAAGTCTGCATTGCTCGAGAACTTGTTTTGCAATCATCAAATGACCTACGTGAGGTGGATCGAATGTTCCTCCAAGTATTCCGATTCGATTGTCCTTCATCGATCTTATGATGGAAGCTCAATTGTCTTTTGATTTTTTGACTCCTTATACAAAACGATCGTATTTCCGATCACCTGCACCAGATCCGCCCTAGTATTGTGAGTTAATTGCTCCGCTACAGAGTCCTTATCCTCTTCACAATTTTGCAAAACACTAACTTTTATCAATTCCCGAGCTTCCAGTGCATCTTCAATTTGTTTATACATATTTGTGTTCGTTCCGCCTTTCCCGACCTGAAAAATCGGGTCAAGATGGTGGGCTTTTGAACGCAAGAAACGTTTTTGCTTTCCAGTTAGCATGGATCATCCCTCCAAGTTTATAAGTTGACTTGACTAACTTCACCCAAGATAAAAAACAGCAGAATGAAGTCGATCTAGCTCAATTGATTACTTTTGAAGCAGTCTTGTATTCACTATTTCAGTCATCTTTTCAAGGTCAGGCTTCCTTCCTGTCCAATATTCGAATGACATAGCTGCTTGATAAACAAACATCGGCACTCCATTTTGAACATGGCATCCTTTTTCCAACGCCTTTGTTAATAAATTTGTTTGTAATGGATTGTAAATAATGTCGCATACATACGTCTTTTGTTTTGCATTTTCCAACAAAATCGGCATTTTATCTTTGTTAGGCTCCATCCCAATCGGAGTAGTGTTAATGATCAAATCAAATTGCTCGAGACAGGCCTCTGCTTCGTTTATAGTTAGTGCTTGACCTTTTTGTTCACAGTTTACAAATAGATTTGAGGCTTTTTCAATCGTTCTATTCGCGACCGTCAATCGGGATACACCGTTCGATACTAGCGTCATGACTATTGCTCTTGCTGCTCCACCTGCTCCAATAATTAACACATTCGCTTTCAGTAGGTCCTGTTTATAAAATTGCTGTAAGCCTTTAAGAAATCCTGGCCCATCGGTATTATATCCGATTAATTTGCCGTTTTCGACGCCAACCGTGTTGATTGCCCCGATTTTTTTTGCTAGCGGATCTATTTCATCTACGATTTGAACCATCTCGACTTTATGGGGGATTGTTACGTTGAATCCTTTAAACCCTTTATCAGTGAGTGTTCGTACACCTTCTAATAGATTTTCTTTTGAAATTCGGATCGATTCATAACGCGCCTTGATACCGAGTGCCTTAAAGGATGCATTATGAATATCCGGTGACATTGAATGAACAACTGGATCTCCAATTACAGCATATAAAGCTGGCTGATTATATAAGTGATGGTCGAATATAGACCCCCACCCCTTTTGGAGCAAATGCTCTTACCCGAGCATTCGATTCAGAAATGGTTACCCATCCCAAACCTGAAAATACAATATCCGTTTTCCCGTTTTTAACTGAAAACTCATGTAGCTGCATCGGTGGGAGTTGCTCTAAATCAACCTCATTCGGAGGACTCAAAAGCTTTCCTGCCTGATTTTTGTATAGCTCATCCGCTTTTTCCAATTTTGTCCGATGGATGTTAAGATCGTTCGAAACATAACAGACAAAAGGCTGTCTTGGACCTGAGACATAATCGAATCGGGCTAAACCTGCAAAGAATAGGGTTTGTTGATCTGATAACTGAAAAATTTTCGGTTTAATTTCTTTTTTAGGCATGATCTGCTTAAAGTCTTTTTTATTAATATGGTGTGCAATTTGGTGGTGATTAATGATACCAGGTGTATCATAGAGGACACTCGTTTCATCTAGCGGAATCTCAATCAAATCAAGCGTCGTACCCGGAAAGTGTGAAGTAGTGATCAATGATTCTGCCTCTTCACTATATTCTTTAATCAATTCATTAATAAATGTGGATTTCCCTACGTTTGTTGCTCCAACTATGTATACATCTTTTCCTTTACGATATTTCTCAATCGTTTCGGCCACCACTTCAACATTTTGATGTTTTGCCGCACTCATCAATTCGACATCGATGGGTTTAACACCAAGCTGACTCGCTTCATGCTTCATCCAATGTACAATTCTATTCGGGTTCACCGATTTAGGTAACAAATCCATTTTATTACCAACGAGTAAGATTGGGTTTTTTCCGACGAAACGGTGGATTCCTGACAACCAGCTTCCACTGAAATCAAAAATATCTACAATCATGACGACAAGTGCATCCTCTGTTCCGATTCCGGACAATATCTTCCTATAATCATCGTCAGTTAATGAAACATCCTGAACTTCATTATAATGCTTTAACTTAAAACACCGCTGACAAATAATATGATCACGTGATAAGGCGGAGGGAGGCGCATAGCCTAATTGGTTTTTGGCCTCAGTTTGAATCAGGATTCCGCATCCCTCGCAAATCAGTTTGTCACTCATGTTATTCCTCCCAATTGATTAAACCTTTTCGTTTCATCCATTCTAACAAATGCCGCTCCATGTACCTGTTAAGCTTCGTAGCTAGTCCATCACTTTTAGCAACAGGTACGACAAGGATCGTATGTAATCCAAGTCGGTTTCCTCCAAGAACATCCGTAAAGATTTGGTCTCCCACTACAACAACCTCTTTATGTTTAAGATCCATATTTTTCGCAGCTCTCTTAAAAGCCTTGGTCATCGGCTTACGTGCTCGAAAGATATACGGTATGCTAAGTGGATAAGAAAAACTGCGTACTCTATCTTCATTATTATTTGAAACAATCGTTACTTGTAGTCCTTTTTCCTTGAGCATTGCAAACCATTTGATCAATTCAGGGGTTGCTTCTGGCCGGTCCCATTCTACAAGTGTGTTATCCAAGTCAGTAATAATGCCTTTAATACCTTTTTTAATCAGCTCATTCGCATCTATATCATAAACCGAAGGAACGTGTTCGTCTGGTAAAAAACGTTTGATCAACTGTAACACCTCAATATATACAATTCTCGTTTTGCACATTCTATTGTAACAGTATATCAAACCGGTACAATGTTTTTCCGAGTTCAGAAATAATAGAATTTTTTTAATAAATCGAAAAAGTTTTCGACAAATTTCGATTAGTTCTCGTTCTGTGGATAACTTTACTCACATTATGCACACATGAAAACCAAACAATCATAAACTTTATAAACAACTTACTCACAGGTTATCCACTGGTTTATGTGGATAACAGAACGATTGTTCTCCATTTCAATTCATGGTAAGCTAGGCTTACATCATAACATATAAGAATATGCAAACTGAAAATAAATATGCTACAAAAATGAGTCGGGAGGTGCGATGCCAATTCGGCAAAATCAAATGGAAAACTTATCTGATGAACTTTTAATTGAATCCTATCATAGGGCAAGAGAACTTAAGCTTAGCACCGAATTCATATCATTGATAAAACAGGAAATTGATCGAAGGCACTTATCTATGAACTTAATAACAACTCACCTGTAAAGGACCAGCTTATAAAAGTTGGTTCTTTTTTTTGCACGTTTAGAAAGTATAAATTCTTTCTAAAGTATAAGGGCAACTACGGCTCTGCTTTCGCCAAAGGCTCGGCAATCGCCAAGTATTCTTAATCTCTTTTAAAATAAACATGCCAGAACCTATATTGTCGTTATAATTACCAAAAACTGCAAATGAATAAGTTTTTAGGTTCTTTTGACGTTAAAAAGTTGATTCTTTAAAGTTTTTTTGATTACAATGAGAGTGGTCGTTTACATATTTGATACGGATTTTAGTAATTGGAGGATGTCAGTTATGTTGTTTTTTGCAATACTCGCTCCTTTTTTAGCGGCATGTGTTGTGCCGTTTTTATTTCGATATATACGAACTGTACATACTGGGTGGCTGGTTTTACCTGTACCTGGACTGTTATTCATTTATTTTCTCATGCAAATTAAGGATATTTCTACGGGGAATAACATGCATACATTTATTTCTTGGATCCCTTCTTTAGGCATGAATCTCAGCTTTTATTTGGATGGCTTAAGTTTATTATTTACATTATTGATTTCAGGAATCGGTTCACTCGTAGTTCTATATTCCATTTATTATCTGAATAAAAACGAACAATTACATAATTTTTACGTTTTCCTAATGATTTTTATGGGAGCAATGCTTGGTGTCGTCTTATCAGACAATGTTTTTGTCTTGTATTTATTTTGGGAGTTCACAAGTCTTTCTTCTTTTTTACTGATCGGGTACTGGTATCATCGTGAAAGATCTCGCTACGGTGCCTTTAAATCGATGATCATTACTGTGTTTGGTGGGTTAGCGATGCTTGGTGGCTTGATTCTCCTCTCCGTTATTACAGATACAACAAGTATTCGGGAAATGATCGAGTCCAAAGAGCTTGTCTTGAATAGTCCCTATTTTACCGGTATATTACTTTTGATCTTATTAGGTGCTTTCACAAAATCCGCTCAGTTCCCATTCCATATCTGGTTGCCTGACGCAATGGAAGCGCCAACTCCAGTTAGTGCATTCCTTCATTCAGCAACGATGGTTAAAGCAGGAATTTATCTTTGTGCACGTCTGTTTTTACTATTCGGAGGGACCGACCAGTTCTTTTTACTCGTATCAGGTTTTGGGTTATTAACGTTATGCTGGGGTTCATATATGGCTGTTCGGCAAACAGACCTGAAAGCGATCCTAGCGTTCTCGACGATAAGTCAGCTTGGAATGATAATGGCTATGCTTGGCTATGGTACTGAAGTTGCGATTTTTGCTGCGGTTTTTCATATTTTCAACCATGCGACGTTTAAAGGAAGCTTGTTTATGATTGCGGGAATCGTCGATCATGAAACAGGAACAAGGGATATTCGAAAGCTTGGCGGATTAATGACCCTTATGCCGATTTCAGCGACTCTTGCGTTATTTGGTACGTTTTCGATGGCTGGGTTCCCTTTACCGATTTTTAACGGATTTCTTAGTAAAGAAATGTTCTTTGAATCATCTCTGCAATTAAAGGATGCATCACCATTTGTGGAACAGCTATCAGCCGTTATCCCAATATTAGCTGTGTTGGGTAGTATCTTTACCTTTGTTTATTCGATGTACTTCTTTTTTCATACTTTTACTGGTAAGTCCAAAAATACCTTGGAGGTCAAACCTCACGAAGCACCAATTGGAATGCTCGTTGCACCAATAGTCCTTGTCACGTTCATCGTCGTAATCGGGTTGCTTCCAAACCTGATCAATGAACCGATTCTTGCACCGGCTACAGCAGCAGTGTTTGGCTCTGTGCCTCACGAACATATCGTGTTCTGGCATGGAACAATAAAGCCACCTCTAATCATGTCATTCATTGTAGTCGCAATCGGAACTCTTCTGTATCTTACAAGGAATAGGTGGAATGGGATATATCGCTTTTTACCTGGCAGCCTTAGTGCCAACAAAGCGTATGATGCGATCTATGAGGGAAATCTACGATTGTCAAGGAAGACTACTGATGCATATATGACAGGCTCACTTAGGCATTATGTACTCTATATTTTATTATTTCTCGTCGCATCTACTGGAATTACGCTTGTGGCGACAGACGGTTTCGCATTTTCAACCGACAACCTCGCACCGATTTCCTGGCCAGAGATATTGGTCGGAATCGTGATGGCGATTGCTGCTTTTGCAACGATCTTCATGCAAAATCGAATTGCGGCGATTCTTGTGCTTGGCATTGTCGGATATGGACTTTCATTGCTGTTTGTATTCTTCAGAGCACCTGACCTAGCATTGACACAGCTGATTGTCGAAACGGTCACTGTCGCATTATTTTTACTCTGTTTTTACCATTTGCCGAAGCTCGATACTAAAAAGCAGTCGGTTAGCACAAAGACAGTTAATATTTTAATCTCTGCCTCAGTCGGTATCGTTGTTACGCTAGTTGCTATCGCATCACACAGCTCGAAACGGTTCGAAACGATTGCCCACTATTTCATCAAGGAATCCCACCACCTTGGAGGCGGAGATAATATCGTCAATGTCATTCTAGTTGACATGCGTGGACTTGATACGATGTTTGAGATCACAGTGCTTGGCCTTGCTGCTCTTGGAATCTATGCGATGATCCGACTGCGTAAAGGGGAGGAGATAGACTAATATGGAAATCTTGATGTCAATACTAGCTGGAATACTGTTCGCTACAGGAGTGTACCTCCTCCTACAACGCCAATTATTAAAAATTATTTTCGGAACTGCTTTATTATCTCACGGCGCTCATTTATTCATCCTGACGATGGGGAAGCTAAATCGAGGTGACCCACCAATTCTTGTGGAAGGTATAGATGAATATGTTGATCCCCTTCCTCAAGCGTTAATCTTAACCTCCATCGTTATCAGTTTCGGAGTTACCTCGTTTTTGCTCGTACTTGCTTATCGGGCTTATAGAACAAACCGGACAGATAACATGGAACATTTAAGGGGAAACGACCATGAGTAACTTAGTAATTTTACCTATCTTAATACCACTTCTTGCAGGAGCCATGTTGGTTTTTTGGAGGAAGCGACTATCTGTAGTCCGGGTTATAACACAACTAATAACAATGATCAGCTTACTGGTAAGCAGTTACATTGCTTATATCATCTTCCAATCTGGTCCGATCATACTCGAAACAGGAGGCTGGATGGCCCCTTACGGCATTATTCTTGTTGGTGATGGTCTTTCGATCGCGCTAGTATTAACGACGAATATCATAGCGGTTGCAGCTTCCTTCTACGCACCAGGCTCGTTAGATAAAGGGCGTGAGGAGCATTACTTTTACACTTTCTTTTTGATCTTGATTGCTGGAGTGAGTGGAGCTTTTCTAACAGGGGACATTTTCAACCTGTTCGTATTCTTTGAGGTGTTGCTTATGGCCTCGTATGGAATGATCGTACTTGGGGGAACGAAACAGCAATTAAGGGAATCGATCAAGTATGTACTACTAAATTTGTTTTCATCCATTCTCTTTGTTATAACCGTAAGCTTCTTGTACTCGGTAACCGGAACAATCAATATGGCACAGCTTTCAGAGCGTGTCGGTCAGATTAACCAAGATGGTATTTTAACGACGATAGCGATTATGTTTTTCGTTGTTTTTGCAACGAAAGGGGCTTTATTTCCCCTCTATTTCTGGATGCCACATGCCTACATAAAACCACCTGCAGTCATATCCGCACTATTTGGTGCACTGTTGACGAAGGTAGGTGTTTATTCGATACTCCGGGTGTTCACTTTGATCTTTATAGGAAATATTGATTATACACATACGTTGTTCATTTTTCTTGCCGGTCTCACGTTGATATTTGGTGTATTAGGGGCTCTTTCAACCAACAACATTAAATTGATCATTGCGTACAACATCATACCAGCAATCGGATTTATGATTATGGGAATTGGCGTATACACTGACCTCTCAATTGCCGGAACCGTATACTACCTTGTTCATGACATGATTATAAAGGCAGCACTCTTCCTGATTGTGGGTGCGGTCGCTATAGTGGCCGGAACGTCTGATTTACGGAAGATCAGTGGCCTTATTGCCCATTATCCGCTGCTTGGCTGGCTGTTTTTCATCGCATGCATTACACTTGCAGGAATACCACCGTTTAGTGGTTTTATCGGTAAATTACTTCTGCTCAAAAGTGCATTTGCGACTGGCCATTATGTAATAGCTGGTATTGGTTTAATTACAAGTTTATTGATTTTAATATCAGTCATCCGAATATTTGTTCAAGGATTTTGGGGTGAACGAATGACCCTTCCAACAGGTAAACCTTCGATCACACCGTTGTATATACCAATATCATTCTTATTATTCTTTTCGATTGTCCTTGGGGTCGGAGCTGAATGGTTCCTCCCATACGTCCAACAAATCGGCGTTGATCTGATGAATCCTTCGGGATATGTAGACGCAGTACTAAAGGAGTAGATCATTATGGCGTTTCAACTATTGATCAATCTCGCAATCGGGTTAATATGGATGTTTTTATCGGAAACCTATACGTTTGTGAGCTTTTTAATCGGATTTGTGATCGGAATTTTCCTGTTACTTTTGCTTAACCGATTTATTCCCGACACGTTCTATTTTAACTACGTGGTTGCGATTTGGAGATTGATCCTACTCTTTATAAAAGAGCTGTTCATTGCCAATATCGATGTGCTGAAAATGGTGTATAAGCCAAAACTGGATATGCAGCCCGGAATCATTGCTCTTCCGACGGAGTTACGATCAAATTGGGAGATCACGCTTCTCGCAAACTTGATCACATTAACACCCGGAACATTATCAGTCGATGTTTCTTCTGACAACCGTTTCATTTATATCCATGCGATGGACTTACCTGATGTCGATGAAGTCATTACACAGATTAAAGAGACCTTTGAGAAAGCTATAAAGGATGTGACACGATGAGCCCCTTTTTAAATACGGTGACCTGGATATGTTTAATCGTCAATGCAATTTCAATCGCTATGCTGCTTTATCGTGCCATAAAAGGACCTTCTAATCCAGATCGTGTAGTTGCTATTGACACGATCGGCATTAACCTGATTTCCATGACCGGGATCATAGCCATTCATCTCAACACAACACAGCTGAACGATATTATATTGCTGATCGGCATTTTGACGTTTATCGCGACTGTAGCCATTGCGAAATTTTTGGAAAAGGGTGTTATCATTGATCGAAGTCGTGATTAGTATATTACTGTTAATCGGCACGTTCTTTGTCTTTTCAAGTTCACTTGGCCTATTGCGGTTTCCTGATGTATACTCAAGGCTGCATGCTGCTACAAAGAGTGCAACGCTCGGTGTAGCAGGGGTTTTACTAGCGGCGTTTCTGTTTTTCTTATTTGATGAGGATATGGTGAGCGGAAAATTGATTCTCGGTATACTATTTGTCCTTCTAACAGCTCCAGTCAGTGGTCATATGATATCGAGGGCAGCTTATCGGACGGGTGTACCGCTTTCTGATCGTAGCATTAAGGATGAACTTCATGATATTTATAATGAAAAAAAGATGGACCAAAATGATTCAATGGATTAACGCGAAGGAAGCGGCTCCAGAACGGGCCGCCTTTTTAATTTTTCAGGGTCAAATGAATGTAAAAAATACTTTCTTATTCCCTAATTGTGGCATATAATAGTTTTAATCAACTCATTGAAATTGGTTTTTCTTTCATAAAAGTGTTCAAAATGCGCCGGACTTTTGAACATCCTTATGGAGAATCCAATAGGGAGTGATCATATCATGTATTTTTTAGAGAGGTTTGACCAGTCCTTAAAACGATTTAAAAGTCAAACTGCAAACATCCTGACCTTATTAAATCTGACTCTTGGGGCTATTGCACTTGTGTTTATCCTGAGAGGACAGCTTGAACTTAGCTTTTGGTTTATCTTTCTCTGCGCTTTGTTCGATCGCTTCGACGGGATGGTTGCAAGAAAGCTCCAAATTGAATCTGAGCTGGGTAAGCAGCTAGATTCATTGTGTGACCTTATCTCGTTTGGCATCGCGCCTGCATTTTTGATTTATCAAGCTAGCTTGCACGAGTTTGGTATTCCTGGAATTGTTTTTATTCTAATTTATATCATTTGTGGAGCAATTCGGTTAGCTAGGTTCAACATCACAGAATTTAATGGCCATTTTTCAGGGGTTCCCATCACAGCTGCAGGCTGTTTGCTTGCACTTTCCTATTTAACTACGAACCTCCTTCCAAACTTTGTATTTATGTTTCTTGTCATTATCCTTTCATTTTTAATGATAAGTACGGTTCGAGTGAAAAAGCGTTAATTACAAAAGGAGTTGTTCAACAAAGAACAACTCCTTTTGTTTTGTTGTTTTGTAGCATTATTTGGTCAGGTCTAAGAATTCCTCAACATCCTGAACAGCTGATTGGATCGCTTGCTTCCAAAAGTGTGGTTTCGTCAAGTCTTCACCAAGATGTTTTTCTGCCAGTTCTTCAACTGACATTGATCCGGTATCCTTCAGTAAAGCGATATATTTTTCCTCAAATGCTGTTCCCTGTTCCTTGGCCTTAGCATAAATTCCTGCACTAAACAAGTAGCCGAATGTGTATGGGAAATTATAAAAAGGTACGTCTGTAATATAGAAATGAAGCTTTGATGCCCAGAAGTACGGATGATATTCCCCTAATGCATCACAATGTGCTTCTTTCTGTGCTTCCTCCATCAATTCCTTTAACCGTGACACGGAAACAAGGCCTTGTTCTCTCTCTTTATAAAAGCGAGTCTCGAATAAGAAACGAGCATGAATGTTCATGAAGAATGCGATTGAGCGCTGAATTTTATCCTCTAATAAAACAAGTCGTTCATCTTCTGTTTTTGCGTTTGCAACCGCTGCGTCCGAAACAACCATTTCAGCATAGGTCGAAGCTGTTTCTGCTACATTCATCGCATAGTTCTGGTTTAAATACGGTAAATCATCCATAACATGCTGATGATACGCATGCCCGAGTTCGTGAGCAAGGGTTGATACATTACTTGGTGTACCAGAGTACGTCATGAAGATCCGTGTTTCCTTTGAATTCGGGAAACTTGTGCAGAAGCCCCCAGGTCGCTTACCAGAACGATCCTCCGCTTCAATCCAAGCTTTTTCAAACGCCCCTTTTGAAAACTCGCTCATTTTCGGATTGTATTGGTTAAATTGCTCAATGATAAAGTTAGCCGCTTCATCGTAGGAAAGTTTTGTTTCCGTACTTCCAACTGGTGCGTCGATATCCGTCCAGCCTAGTTTTTCAAGACCAAGCATATCTGCTTTACGCTCAAGGTATTTAACAAATTTGTTCTTATGCTGAACAATAACATCCCACATTGTATCAAGTGTTTCCTGAGACATACGGTTGATACTGAGGGGCTCTTTTAAGACAGAGGACCAATCTCGATGTTCGTAGGTACTAAGCCGGAATCCCGCGAGATGATTCAATGCCTCTGCACAGAAATCCTCCTGCTCCTCCCATGCCTTTTCATAGCTTTCGAAAGCACGGTGACGAACTTCCGGATCTTTACTGGATAGTTTGTTATCCAATTGTCCTACAGAAAGCTCCTTTACTTCACCGTCTTCTTCGAACGGAATGTTCATTTTCCCGACGACCATATCATATAAGTTGGACCATGCATGATAGCCATCAACTGCAAGGTCATTAATGAGTGACTCTTGATCGTACGAAAGCTTTTCAACCGCATGTGAACGGCGCTCACTCAATATGAATGAATATGGATACAACTGGTCATATTGCAAGATCGTCTTCCAATCGTTATCCGATACGTGAGTAAGTATTTCATCAAAGCGAGTCCAAACAGAATGATATTTAGCACTGATTTGTTCAAGCTTCCCTCTAAGCGCAAGTGCATCTTTGTCTTTCACATCCTGGGCAACGAGGCAGCCGACGAATGCTCCCGACTCGTGCAGCTTGGCAGATAGTCGACTGATTTCTTCTACAACATCGGCCAGCTGCTGGTGACTCTCGGGATTGCATTTTTGTACATTTTCCTTTGCGTTTTCCACATCTTCTTCAATGGACATGATATAGGTCTTCAATTCCTCTGAAGCACTTCCACCGGAAAATATGTTTTCCAAATTCCACGCTTGCGGTAACTTTGTCAATTTCATAAAATGCCTCCTGTCAATTATGTAATGTCCCCATTATAAAGTATAAAGAAAATTCGAAAAAGATAAAAGAGAACAGCATCGGTTTATTTGTTCCCCTTTTTATGTACGAAGAGCACAGGTCCTCAAGTGAGGTTAGTAACAATCTATTATATACTTGGTTATCGAAATCAGATGGTTCATGACTTCCAAAAAAAAAGAACGGGTGAAAGTCACCGCGTCCTTTAATCGTAAGCACATGCGTACATGAAATAGACAAGCATTGCAATCAGTATTACCGAATAAATGATATCGTCCATACTTTTAATCACCTCATCACGGTTCTTCTCTTATGTATATTTCCACTAAAGTTCAAACATTAAACTTATTTGCGATGATCCATTCATTATAATGATTTTCATGTTATAATTAATATCATTTGATTCAAGACACAAAAGGCATGGTGATTATATGATCGGGAAAACGTTCTTTCCTTTTTTGTTCGCAAAAACCTCAATGGCACTTGCAGACGTTTTGTACATAATGACAATCGTAACTTTTATTTTTCAATCTACCGGTTCAGCAACCTATGCAGCGATGTATCCCCTTTTTCAAATCATTGCGGGTCTTTTTGCGGGGTTTACGATCCCGTTACTTGTGGAACGATTTAAATTTAATCGCCTAGTGGGGATATTGGCATTGTTTAAGCCAGTAATGTTAGCTTTATTCACACTTGTTTTTCCCTATATTTCAACGAATATGTTTGCTTTATTGCTGTTTATACTATTCACCTCATTCGTATCAGGGTGGCTTAATCCGCTTTTAAACACAATTGTCCCAAAACTAGTTGATCACGATCGACTCGTCAAGGCGAACAGCTACCTGACGTTTTCAAATCATACTATTCAGTTAGCCGGTTATACATTTACAGGGATGATTGTTGTTGCGTTCGGCACAACGTTCACGTTAACAGCAACCACCATCCTTCAATTACTTGGAACCACCTTCTTACTCATTACTTTAAAATCACTTCAAGAGTTGCCTTCAAAAATGAAACAAGCCAATTGGGAGGCTTCAAAGGAAGGCTGGTTGCTTTTATGGAACAATAAGACGATCCGCATGATTACGACGATGGATGTAATTGAAGGAATCGCAGGTGCCATCTGGATCGGAGCGATCACACTTGTCTTCGTAAAAGAAGCATTAGGACAAGGGGCTGATTGGTGGGGCTACATCAATTCGAGTTATTACTTAGGTACGATTCTTGGGGGACTGCTTGCTCTTGTGATTGCTAACAAAGTACAAAAGCATCTTGTTTTAAGTATGGCGATCGGTTCGTTTCTATTCAGTGTCCTTACTTTTCTTTACGGTATCAATAGCACACCGTGGATTGCATTAGCCTTGTGTGTGTTCATGGGGCCCGCATATCAAATTCGCGATATTGCCCAGCAAACCGCTGTTCAAACGAGTGTGCCGACTGATGTATTGCCAAAAATTTATGCAGCCCGAGGAATCTTAATGTCCACCATAGTCGGTTTATCCGTCCTTCTTGTCGGAATTGTTACTGATTTACTTGGAGTCCGTATGGTTTATATTTTTGGATCAATATTGATCTGTACTTCTGCATTGCTGTCCTTTACGTTACTCCATTTGGAAAGAGCCCGACAGAAAGTGACTAATTCCGCTTGATAAGAAGTTGATAAAGTTCTAGATAGGAATGTACTGAATGATCTGCTTCCGCATACTTTTCATTTTGAAAAATGCACGTAGGGATTCCTAGCTTTTTTGCAGGAATCAAATCCAGTTTACGATCACCTACTACGAGGTTGATCGGATAATCTTCCATTATGTGCTCATACGCACGAACATCGGGTTTTCTCGGAAACTGATCCTCAACCCCTATGATCCTGGTAAAAAAGTGGGCTAGTTGATATTCGTTTAAAACCTCCAGGACAACCTCCCGTGAATTATGGGTGACAATGAAGTTACGATCGGCAAGCCCCAGCACTTTTTTTAGATCAGGAAAGGGCATGAATTCTTTTGGTTCAAGCTTGGCTTCCAGGTTCCGTATCTTCCTTATTTGGTGATCTGACAATTCATAATGCTCTATGGTGTGCGAAAAGGAAACCTTTAGATGTGAGAGAATTTCATCCTCAGAAATTCTTTCCCCTAAAACCTTTTTAAACAATGAAACAAACAGTTTATAGCTATCGACGATTGTTCCGTCAAAGTCCCAAAGTATATTCATTCATCAAGCCCCTCCAATAAGTCTTCGATTTATAATATGTATGGTAAATAAATGATGATTGTTGCAACGATGCTTATACTCCCGAAAAGGCACGTCCCAAGCAATAGCAGGGGTTAACGAAAATTTATAAACAGTAACCTGACCTGTCTCCTTCCCACTTAAATATTTCCCTGCTGCTTTCGCTGTATTTTCATAATTTCTGGACATTGCAGACAACCACCCTAATACAAAAAACAGTATGCTCGTCATGAACAATGTATCAATCAGCAACCAACCCGAACGAACCGATAATCCCCATGAAATCAAAAATTCAAGAATTATTGTGAATAATACTAGTGTTACCAATTTTGTACGTTCACCCATCATTTTTAAAAAAGCGTTCTTCAGCCCAATTCCCACCCTTTCCCCAAGTCAAAGCTATTAAGATTATAAGAACGATAAATCCGACACTGAATAATAATCTCACCATCACATTCCCCCTTGTATTTTCATACGACCGTTAACTGGAAAAGGTTTCAAATCAGAGAAGAGGAGTTTACTTTTTAAAACCGAATACATTTAATAGTGCGGATTTAGGGATCTTCTTAAGGCGCCCATGGAAAGGAGATAAATATCGTGACATTCCATATTGAAAAAATCAACTTGAATGACATTGATCAAATTGAAGTAGAACTAAATGCATTAAAGGACGAGCCGATCAATTCGGCCGTCGAGTTGAAAAACTGGCTAATAAAACAAACTGAACTTTACGATTCAATTGACGAAAGCTTGATGGGGCATTACATTCAGTTTCAATGTTTCAGCACTGATGAAAAAGTGAAAAAGGCTGTTGAGCATGATCAGCAGAAAGTCCAACCAATGCTAAAGCGTTATAAATATTTGCTTGATTTAAAGTTCATACAATCCCCGTTCGTGTCCGAGCTGGATTCTGCCTACTACAGCAGGCTGATTAAATTCAAAGAAAATGCGATGCGACTATACAACGAAGAAAACATCGAACTAGAAATCGAGGAAGACCGACTCGTAACGAAATATTTTGAATTGACTGGTTCACTCACTATTCAATGGGATGGTGAAGAAATTACAATTAATCAAGTCCGTCAGTACTTTGAAGATTCAAATCGAGATATAAGAAAAAAAGCGATGACGTTAATGTATGAAGCGTTTGCATCGATCGAGTCTGAACTTCAAAAGATTCTTAGCGAGTTAATACAGATTCGCGATAAAAAAGCAAAGAACAGTGGATTCGCCAATTTCAGAGATTATATGTTTGCGAAATATGAACGCTTCGATTACACACCTGAAGATTGCAAACAACTTGCCGAATCGGTCTCCAAGTATGTCGTTCCTTTTGCAGGAGAGCTAGAACAAGAACATAAGCGTGAAATCAATGTTGAAGACTACTGTCCGTGGGATCGACGAGCCGTCCCGACCGGCCAGGAACGATTAAAGCCTTTTGAAAAGACAGAGGAATTAATTGATGGTACTACCACTATTTTCAATCAGATGGAACCCGAATTTGCCAGCCTTCTTAAAAACATGGATGAAAAAGGTTCACTTGATTTAGGAAGCCGGAAAGGAAAATCCCAAGGTGGCTTTTGCGAATACTTGCCAGTTTCCAAGATGTCATTCATCTTTATGAATGCTGCGAAAAGCCATGATGATGTCATAACCTTGCTCCATGAAATGGGTCACTGTATCCACGACCATTTAAAAAAGGGTATTCCACTATCGAAATACCGTGAGATCCCGATGGAGTCAGCCGAGTTGGCAAGTATGTCTATGGAAATGTTAACGATGGACTATTGGAATGTTTTTTATGAAAATGAGGAAGATTTACTACGCGCAAAACGAGACCAATTTAAAGGTGTCGTCGGCCTTGTACCTTATGGCATGTTAATCGATCAGTTTCAACACTGGTTGTACGAAAATCCACACCACACGATAGCCGAAAGAAAGGAGAAATTCAAGGAACTTCATAAACGATTCGATGGCGGACAAGTGAATTGGGATAGTTATGAAAAATGGATTGAGGATCAATGGCTGATCGTCCTTCATATTTTCGAGGTCCCTTTCTATTTTATCGAATACGTTATCGCGCAGCTTGGTGCTGTGCAGATGCTTATGCAGTATAAAGATAACCCGATCCAAACTCTTGAGAACTACAAAAAAGCATTATCACTCGGCGGCACAAAGTCATTACCTGAAGTTTATGAGACAGCTGGCATCCGATTTGATTTTTCGCAGGACATGATTCAAACATTGATGGACTTTACTAGAAACGAGTTAGCGCAATTAAAAAATTAGAATCCCAAGTATAGGTGGTTGATCCTAAAGCATGTTGCTTTTCGGGTCAGCCTCCTTTTTAGCATGGTCAATTTCACAACTTTCATGTTCAACTAACGGTTCGTTAGTTGTACGATTCCTTCATGTCTAGGGTATAATAACAGGTGTATGATAAGGAGGATATGCATTGGGAAGTACTATCTTATAGGGAATTGGAATCCAATCTGTTTACGCATCCGACTCTAATAATCGGATCTGCTTGCATGAATAATCAAACCGTGCCTTTTAATATTGATTACATAGGAGGTGTGAGGGGCTGGCTTATTGTTACGTCATCCCCCATATGGAAGTTTTTAATTTGTTCATGATCGTAATACTCATAATACTGACAGCATTTTTCGTTGCAGCGGAATTTGCAATTGTAAAAATTCGCAAAACAAAAATTGACGCACTCGCAGCAGAAGGAAACGCTAATGCGATTGCAGTGCAAAAAGTAATCAGTAATCTTGACGGTTATTTATCTGCCTGTCAGCTCGGAATCACGATTACTGCTCTCGGTCTTGGCTGGTTGGGTGAACCGACTATTGAAGATTTATTGCACCCTTTATTTGTAGGCATGGGACTTTCTGAACCCGTAACAACAACGTTATCCTTTGCGATTGCTTTTGCTCTCATTACATTCCTACATGTTGTTTTCGGTGAACTCGCTCCTAAATCTTTTGCGATTCAAAAGGCCGAGGCAATCAGCTTGTTACTCGCAAAACCACTGATCCTTTTTAGTAAAGTGATGTTTCCATTCATTTGGACATTAAACGGTGCAGCCCGTGTGTTAGTGAGAATGTTTGGCTTACCTCCAGCTAATGAGCATGAAGCAGCACACTCTGAAGAAGAGCTTCGAATGATTTTATCTGAAAGCTATAAAAAAGGCGAAATTAACAAAGCTGAGATGGAATTCGTCAATAATGTGTTTGAATTTGACGAAAGAATGGCGAAGGAAATCATGATACCGCGTACCGAAATGATGTGTTTATTTTTAGAGGATTCTTTTGAAGAAAACCTCTCGATCATGAAAAAAGAAAAATATACTCGATATCCTGTTGCTTTTGATGACAAGGATAAAATCCTCGGGGTAGTCAATGTGAAAGAAATCTTTAATGACTACATAAGCGATAAGAACAAACCACTAAATGAATACGTCCGGCCTGTCGCCCATGTCAGTGAAACGGCACCGATTAAAGAA